>NZ_CP177173.1:0-29508 GCF_053502645.1 Sphingomonas degradans | reverse complement strand
CTTCGTCCCCGGGGCGACGGTCGTCCACGGACATGCCCGCACTTCCTACCAATTTGGCAAGTTGATGCTCGTCCACGTCCGTTCTGCCTTGCGCTACTTTGGGAAATGGGGGTGGATTCGCGATCCGGTTCGCGCGAGCCGCAATGATGCCGCGCGACGGCGGATCGCTGAAAATTAATGGCGTAAAGTCATTTCAGTAAGAGTGATATATCGAGCGATACGGGATATAAAGTTGGAGGTACGGACTTAGGGCGCTCACCATGAGTAGAAATGGTATTACTGCCAGGTACATCAAGTATAGAATCTTGTATGGCCGCATGCTGTGAAATATTATAGGCAGTAACGCGATTTCAACGATGCTGTAGTAGGTGCTGACGACCTGAAAAACCGGAGAACCGATCATCAGGAAGTATATTCCGCACCCAAGTACGTAGATGTTGTACAGGCGTTGTGCATACTCGCTTGGCCGACCTTTCATCATGAAAACGATAAAAATGGCGAGGGTTGTGCTTCGCTTCAAAAGCCCAAGCGCGGCCTGGCCCATGACGTTGAATTCTGCAGATGCCTGGTTCTGCTCTCCGGCAGTATAGAACAGCAACTTGTCGACAACCGTGATGTGAGCGAAGTCCGACAGGAAGGAGCCCAGAACTTGCAGCGCAACAAAGGGGGCGCCAGACAATCCCAGGGCGACACAGGCGGCCAGCCCGATCAAGACATGAGGCGCCGGCCACGCCTTGCGGCTAACCAGCAATCCGGGCAGTGCCATGATAGCGGTGCGGTGGAAGATGGAGGCGAACCCAAAGCTTCCCACCCAGCGCCACCAGCTCTTTCGCAAGGAAACCTGTTTAATCAGCACTAGAAATCCGACACAGACGAATCCGATCGCGAGCATCCGCCGGTTACTGCCCATGAAATGGGTGATTACATAGGACGTGTAAAAAAGATAAATCCCCATATTCGGGAATTTTATGCTCTTTTCTATGAAAAAGTACACGAGCGCTATTGATATAGCTGCATCTAAAACGAGAAATGTGGAATAATCATGAGATATAAATGAAACTAATTTGTTTAGGATCAAATATCCCTGATCGATGCCAAATACGGCTACATCATAGTCTGAACTTGATTCCGACGTGTAAAAAATATTGAAATACGGCAACCAGTCGGTTCCGGTCTCCCACCTTAGGCCAACGAATCCGGTAAGTATAATTGCACTGAATCTCGCCACGTTTCGGCTGAAGCGTTCGTTCTCAAAGATCGTTTCTGCCGCCATTGCGACGAAAAGATATGCGTATATCAATACGTATATCTGTCCTTGGTTCAGGATGTGGCTGAATACAGATGCCATTATGCGACATCCCTGGCATTCATCGTTGTTTTAATGTTGGCCTTGTCGAGGCTGAAGGTGTCGTAGTGCTGTTCGACATTGGCAAGCCGATTGAGCGATCGAACCAGAAAGAAGAAGCGTGAGCGGCCTAGAACACGGAATATCAAGCGAAATACCGTGTGGGCGCGTGCCAACAACTTTCCGGCATCGGCGACGCTGCGCAGTGTCGCCTTGTCTGCTGCCACGTCTGAGCCATTCTCCCGTCCGAGTAGACCTCGCGCGCCAAGCGCCGCATGAAAGCTGCCCGAGCCTGTCGCGAACGGATCCGCGGCATTACCGTGGCGTTCGCGCCATACACGGAACAGGCGCCGGTGGCTGGGCAATATCGGCGTGCCGTCCGCAAAGCGATCGAAGCCGTACGGCAATGCCAGATAATGCTCCATCTGGCGTGCCACGCTTTGGATCGCGTCGCCATAGCGCGCGTAGAGCGGTAGCAGGTCGGCGTGGGTTTCGGCATCGGCCAGATTCAACTGGTCAAAACGACCGTCGAGGATGCGACGGAAATCGAATCCCGAAAAATGTAGAAACACGAGCGGGGAGACCATGTTTTCGTTACCCTGCGCGTTGCGCGGATGCACGATGAAGGTGTCTCCCGCCGGCACGATACGGCGCTCGTGGTAGTTCCACGGCGCCACGTTGCACCCGAGATGGCGCCATATGCGCACCGCTCGCCCGGAAAACAGCGACGGCACGAAATCCATCCAGCGCTGATCCGTATAGAGCGCATTATAATGGTCGTTGAACGCCTGTTCCCGCAGACGTTCGTGCCACCATTGCAGGAAGCGGTCGGTTTCATGGTCGCTGCGCAGGCCGAGAAAGCCGAGATTATAGGTTCCGGTCGCAAGGATGCCGCGGTCCCGTCGCGGCCCTTCGCCAAGGGCAGGCAGGCATAGGTGCGGCGTCATCAGAATGGCGCTGTCGTCAAGTTCCCGCGTGATAAGCGCGAGGTCGTCGACCACGAAGATATCGGGGTCCATGTATATGCATTTTTCATAGCCATCGGCGAAGCCGTGCATGAAGCAGGCAGCTTTTAGCGACGTGCAGAATTCAGTGACGTTATACATGAACGCCATGTTCGCGTATTCGCTGGCATCGATATAGGGCGCGAGCGCGATGGGCGCGGACAGGATCGTGCCATCGTCGGCCGTGTCCATGCCCTCCAGGCCCTCGGCGACATAAATGCGAAAATCGACGCCCGCACCATGACGGGCTATCGATTGCTCCAATACTTTTGAGAGCCCGATATAATTGCGGGCACAGATCGTGAAGACGAGGGTGTTCATGGTGCGGCTTGCTTTCCGGGCCGTTAGCTGGGGGAGCCGTCGAAGAGGCGGTTGATCACGGGCTGATCGAGCGAGTGCTCCCAGATGAAGGACCGGCGATACGTCTCGTATGCGGGGTCTCTTTCGATCGTTGCAACGCGCTCCGGCAATAGGTCGAGCGCCGCCCGCAGCGCCGTCGCGTCTTCGCGGGCGTATACGATGCCCCAACGGCCATCAGCGGTCGCATCTGCTGCGCTTGCGATATCGCTGCTCAGAAGGAACAGGCGGCAGAACTGCGCGTCGGCATAGACGTTGGGGAAGCCTTCGGGGCCTCTGGAATTCATCAGCAGGGCTCGGCTCCGCATCAGGATATCGTAATAGGCTTTCTTGTCGGTGATGACGCCGTGAAAGCGATACTGTTCGTCAAAAAGCGGATTGCTTTCCCGGTGCCTGTCGATCGTGCGCTGGAGCGCTTCGTCGATGTCTCCGACAAATTCGATTGTCCAGCCTGGAGGCGGTGGTCCGGCCTCGAAGATAAGGCTCGTATACTTGACCCAGATGGAAAGCCGCCCGGATACGATGATCGCGGGCTTGCGTTCGGCGTCGTTGGCTTCACGGACTCCCAGGGACGTCAGCCATTGTTCGCTGACGCCACTGAACGTCTTGGCCAGTTTGTTGTCCAAATCGAGTCCGAGAAAGCCGGCCCGCAGCATCTTCTCGCATATCGTCGTCTCGCAGATCACCAGGTCGGCGATTCTGAGCAGTTCGCGATAATAATAGGATTGGCGCAGCCGACGATACCAGCGGCCCGAGTGTTTCGTCCAGTCAGCCTCGATCGCTCCAAGAAACTGGGCATTCGCGTCCAGTTTGAGGATAACTCGAGTATGCTTGCGCCGTCGCTTTGCCAGTCGCGCGACAATGAGATCCGTCAAGGGCGTGAAGGGGAAGAGTACAAGATGGCTGAGCGTATCGTCTTTTGAAATCGCAAGATACAGGCGCAGGTTCTTCAGAAAATCGAAGCGCTGGGGCAGCCAGCGCAGCGCCTTCGAGAACTGACGAACCATCTTATCGCGAAACGTTGGGAAAGCCGGGTTCGGGTGGACTGCGGAAATCCAGTACTCCAGCCCGAGGCCATGCTTTTCCGACAGGACATAGGGCACTTGCCCGAAGTCTCTCGAAAGAAAGGAGTCGGAAGGTGAAAAAACCAGATCGTTATAATAGAGGACGATTTTATCCGCCACGATTCACCTTTTGGCACAAAAAGATGTTCTGGTAGGCGCGATATCGATCCCCCAGCACGCGACCGATAAGGCGCGATTTGGCATTCTCGAAGGGATTAAATGCCAGGGTACGGACGATGTTGAGGCGCGTCGCCAGAAGATCCTGCGCGTCCTCGAATCCAAAGAAGCGCACATGCGTGCGATCCAGGATGCCCGCATCGGCATAGGGGAAGCGCCCGCTGCGCACGATCGTCATGAGATTGGAATAATAATGGAAGTTGGGGAGCGACACTAGAAAGTGGCATCCGGGATTTGCTGCAGCGACGAGCTTGTCCAGCAGCGCTTCCGGATCGCGCAAATGTTCCATGACGTCCAGCAACAGGACGAGATCGAAGTCGGCGATATCCACGGGCAGGACATCGCGCTCGAGGTCAACCTGTGCGAAGCCATCGAAGATCGCCGCATAATCATAGGCGGGGTCCAGAAACAGGTCCAGGCCGAAGCTTCGGGCATCCGGGCAACGCTGCTTCAGTTCGCGGGTGACGCCGCCCCGGCCGCACCCGATGTCAAGGATTTGGCGGGGGCAGGCGGGAAGCAGGTCCAGTGCCTCCGACCGCGAATGATCGTAATATCCATCCGACACTCGACTACTCCTTAAATTCCGTCGGTCGCCTGGCCGCGCCGGTTACTGCGCGGGGAAAGCCCCGTACAGATCGACAGGGCGGCGACATTGCCTTTAACGACTGCGTTTGCAGCCACGATTGCGCCGTGCCCGATCGTGGCGGGGCTAAGCACGACCGAGTTGGCGCCAAGCTGTACGCCGTTTTCTATTATGATCTCGCCGGGCGAATGTAGCGGCCGATCGGATGGGAGCATCGCCCGATGCGCCGGGTCGTGCGGATCGCCGTGATAATGGTCGGTGATCAGAACGTTCGGGCCGAACAGTGTGCCTGTGCCTATCCGCAAGGGGCGGATCGCCGTGATGACGAGGGGGCCGGAGGCGGAAACGCCCGCGTCGATTCGGATGGAACCGACGTCGGAGTAGACGCCCAGCCACAAATCCCCATCGCAGCGGAAGCTAGGATCGATCGTGATCCGCCCGGCGTTGCCGCGCAGCTTTAGTCGTCCTGTCACGCGTTGCCGCAGAAACATCCAGCAACGCACGTGCGCGGCCAGTGAGCGTATTCGTCGCCGAACCCGGTCGAGGAGAGAGGTCATCCGTGCGCGGTCCTGCGGGCAGGCCGGCGCAGGGCACCGATGACGCTGACAGCACAGAACAAGGCCATGGATCCTTCGGTGAGCAGCGTCGCTGCGGCCATTCCCAGAACGCCGAAATGCGCGCAGGCAATGGGAGCGGCGATGAGAAAGGTTATTCCGGTCAGCCGATAGACGCGCGCCATCTGTCCGTCGAGACGCAATACCACCATGACCGGATTGAGCGACACGCTGATGATCGTGAACAACGAGGCGGCCAGCCAGATCGAGAAAATGGTGACTCCCATATCGCTGTATTGGCCTGCGAAAAAAACATAGAGCGGCCCGCGTGCCAGATACATGATCGTCAGCGCCAGCGCCGCCGCCACGATCACGGCCGCCATGTACAGGCGCACCTGCCGCGCCAGCGACTCCGCCGCCCGAATATGCGATCGGACGAACGACGGAAATCCCGTCTGTGCCGCCACGTTGAACATCGACACGAACGCCTGCGATATCTTCTGCGCGATACTGTAGAACCCGATGCTGGTGGTTGGCAGCATCGTGCTCATGATGATGATCGCGCCATGGCTGTAGGCAGCGCCCCAGGCGGTTGCCGAGAAAAGGCTCCAATTGTCGCGCAGCAACGCTCCTGCGCCGTCGCGGGTTGCCCGACCGAACCGGATGCCGAAGCGGCGATCCAGCACGAATGCAGCAACTCCCAACGCAACGATGCTTGCGATTGTCTGCGTCATTGGCACGACAAAGGCATCCTGTGGAGACTGTACGAGCAACATGGCCGCAACCGCTGCGCCGACGCGACATGTCACGACGATGCGTGCGGCAAGCGGCATCGCCAGCAATCCCTGGAACAGCCATTGCGGGAATAGGCACAATGTTGCCGTCGACAGCATCGACCAGAAGAACACCCAGAAGTGTGCGTAAACGGAAGGCAGGACGAGCGCCGATGCCAGGAGCGCTGCCAGCATTGGCAGCAGGATCGCCAGCTTCAGGAAACTGGTCGTGTTGAGATAGACGTTGATGGCAGCATGGTCGTCGGCATGGCTTGCCGCAAAGCGGGTGCCGGACAATTGAATTGCATAGTCCATCAGGACGCCTGCCGCGAGCGCGACGGCGCCGGCGATAGCCAATTGCCCCATGCCCGCAATCCCCAGAACGCGCGCAAAATAGGGAATGGTGACGACCGGTATCACATAGGATGCGGCCTGAAGGACGGTGAAGGCTGTCAGGTTTGCGATCTGGCTGCGGAAACGTGCCAGAAGGGCGACGACGCGATGCGGCGGGCGGGTTTCGCCATCGGACAGGGCAGGTCCCACCTGCTCACCCGTCGGATTCAGCCCGGCGACAAGGTCATCGTCTTTCACAAACCACGTCCTTGCCGGGCGGAATAGCGCTTCCCTGCCAATAGGGGCACCGGTCGCAGGCAGCGTCGATACGCTGTTTTCAAACAAGCTCTCGCCAACCCTTGGGCTGTCGGCGCGTATATCATCATTGCAGTATGGGCCTCGATCCGATCGGTACGCAGTACACGGGCGGGCAGCGGCTCGCTACCACCGCGCGAAACTGGCACCATCGAGGCTGATGAGGGGGGTGTCGGGCATGATCTGCGCGGCGCCGTCGGGCGCTATGTCGAGCTGGCCGCCGGCAATTCTGTGACGCTGCCGTGCGGGCGGGCAACAGCGCGGCGGCAAATGAAAGCACGCCCCTTCCCTGCCGCCCACCATCGCGCCTTTCAACTCCACGCGATGCGTCTCTGGGTCAAGGCGGACTGCGGGCGCTTCATAGCCATCGGCAGCCGGGCGCCATCCAGACAACAATCGGAGCGGCTCCCAGGGCGCCGACCGCCCAATGTAGCGAATGTTCCGCTGGATCGGCGCGTCCGGCATTCTCGGATCGAAGCCTTCGAGAAGAAGCAGGGATGTGCCGTCGTCGACTGGCGCCTTGCCAAACCCTGCGCCATGCAGAATGCCGCTGGCGAATATGCGGGCAAAGACATCGATGCCAAAATCGAAAATCGCGCCGGTGCCGGAAAGATAGGCATGTAGCGCATGTATGCTGAATCGGGAGCGCGAGGCAGCAATTGCGCATGCCATAACATCAGGATCGGCTTCGAGATAACAGCGCCGGAAATCAGTTGCATAGGCGTTGAACAGAAATATTCCGCCTGGAAATCGTTCGACTACTGCGTCGAACACATTGCTGATCGACGTCGAGCGTATAGATCCGCACAGCACACCATAGGGGCGATTGCCGTGGGTATCGGCAGAGAGCTTAAGCGTATCTGCGAAGTGCCCCGAAATCTGGGCCATGAAAGGTAAACGGTATTCTACCGGTACGGTCTTCGGCCACGGCTCGCTTTGCGAGCAATAGATTTGGAAAGTGTTTGCATTGGCATCGTCCCATGCCGCTACGCCATAATAGAGAGAATGTACCTGTACCCTGTATGTGCCGCCGAAACTGTAGTTCACCAGAAGCCCGCAGCCGACGCGGTCTATCGATACGCCTTCGACCATACCCCCTGGGCATCCGTGCATGCGAATGCCGCCAAAGGGTATCCTGCCTTTGGACGTGACAAGAAGATTCCGGACACCGCAATTATAGGTTACCCCATCGGGGAGAGCCCCGGCGACCAGGCGATCGCATGCAAAGACTCGTCCATTCAGTGTCGTCATCGGTTCGATAACCCACTGGTTAATATCGGTGAAATCTGCAACTAGCGCGCAGGCGCCATTGTTGCCCGCATTGAAGGGATATTGCACCGACGCAGGCCCCTCCAACGCGACATTGGAAGGTAGCTTCAATCCCCGGCATATCCGGTAATGTACTTCGGGCTGCCGGAGGGTGACTACGCCTCCACCATTTTTTCCGACATGTTCGAGTGCGTCCTGAATCGCTCTCGCGTCGTCTGCGACGCCATTGCCCATGGCGCCAAAAGAAGCGGCTTCGACTTTCAGTGCGCCTGTGGTGACGCTCGCAGTTACTGCCGACGCTCCTGATAAAAGCTGGCGTCTGTTCATTCGTCGTCCCGTCCAGCGGTTCGCCCCACAAGCGGGCCATATGCATTCCGATGGCGCTGCAACCGCCACTGGACGCGGAAGTCTCAGTGCCATGGCCCCGTTTCGGGGATATGGTGTCTTTCCAACGTCGGGCAGGGCATTGCAAGACCGGGGTCGCTGCCATTGGGTGGATGTCACAAGACATGAGCCAGGGTGTTCAGCGCGGAGGTTGTGTTGCCTGGGCTTCTTGCCCCCTCCCCCCGCCTGACCTATATTCGGACCATATTCGGTCCGGAGCTTCCCCCCATGCGTTATTCCGAGCAAGTGAAGCCGGTCAGCTATCTGAAGGCCCATGCCGCAACCCTGTTGCGCGGGCTGGCGGAGCGGGGGGCGCCGCTGGTGATTACCCAGAATGGCGAGGCGCGCGCGGTGTTGCAGGACATTGCCAGCTATGAAGCGACGCAGGAGACGATGGCGCTGCTCAAGCTGCTGGCGCTGGGGACACGCGATGTCGAGGCCGGTCGCGTGACGCCGGCGCGCGCGGCGATCGCGCGGCTGCGGGCCGAGCGGGCGGGCGCACAGGCGGACGGGGACCAGCCCGGCGCATGAGCCAGCGCTATACGGTGTATCTCACCGCAGGCGCCGAGGCCGATCTCGTCGACATATATGACTGGATCGCGGCGCACCGCGCGCCCGACCAGGCCGACGCCTTTTTCGACACGATGCTCGCGCGGATCGACAGCCTGGAGGCGTTCCCCGATCGCGGCGGCGTGCCGGCCGAGCTCGACGCGCTGGGCATCCGCGAATTCCGCCAGATCGTCGCCCCGCCCTATCGGCTGTTGTACCGGGCGATCGTCGACAGCGTGTTCGTGCTGCTGATCGCCGATGGCCGGCGCGATTTCCAGGCCTTGCTCGAGCGGCGGCTGCTCACGGGCTGAACGGGGCCCCTGCCCTGTCGGTTGGGGCAGGAATGCAATTCTACGCAACACAGCGCAATTCTATGCAACTGCCGATGGCGTCCGGTCCGCGTTGCGTAGAATTGCATAAAGTTGCGCCGTGCGGGACGGCAAGATAGGTGTTGTACCGGTACGCACCGCTGCACCACAGACCTTACTCGCCCATGGCTCGACGGCTCTGCGAGGCACGCACGCGCTGCCGCGAAAGGCAGCGACGGATACCCGGCACTCCTGTCAGCATAGCTGCGAGGGCGGTTGTACGCATTCGCCGCACCGGATGCTTACGCCCGACCGATCTCTCGGCTAGGCCTGCCCAAGCCTTCCGATTCAACTGGAGATGTACTGATGCCGCTTTCGACACCGATTACGCCTGTCATTTTGTCCGGCGGATCGGGAACGCGGCTCTGGCCGATGTCGCGGCCCGAACGGCCCAAGCAGATGCTTGCGCTCACCGCCGACGACACCATGCTCCAGCTGACCGCGCTTCGCACCCGGGGCGAGCAGTTCAGCCGGCCGATCGTCGTCGCCAGCGTACAGCATGCCGACATGGTCGACGCGCAGCTCGACCATGTCGGTGCCCATCCGCACGCGGTGATCCTGGAGCCGGTCGCGCGCAACACCGCGCCTGCGATCGCACTGGCGGCACTCGCCGCCGAGGGGGCGAGCCCGCTGCTGGTGATGCCGTCCGATCATGTCATTGCCGATGTCGCCGCATTCCATGCCGCTATTCAAGCGGCGCTGCCGCTGGTCGCGGAGGGCTGGCTCGTCACCTTCGGCATCGCGCCCGACGCGCCAGAAACCGGCTATGGCTGGATCAAGGTCGGCGAGGAAATCGCCGGCGGCGTCCACCGCGTCGCGAACTTCGTCGAAAAGCCGCCGCTCGACAAGGCGCAGGCGATGCTCGCGGCGGGCGACCATGCCTGGAACGGCGGCATCTTTCTGTTCCGCGCCGATGCCTATCTCGCCGCCCTTGCGCACCATGCGCCGACGATGCTTGCCGCCTGCCAGCTGTCGATGGCCAAGGCGAAGCGCGAGGGCGTGCGCATCTTCCCCGATGCGGAGGCGTTCGCCGCCTCGCCCGACAATTCGATCGACTATGCGGTGATGGAAAAGGCCGAACGGGTTGCGGTCGTGCCCGTCAGCATGGGCTGGAACGATGTCGGCAGCTGGGATGCGCTGCACGCGATCAGCGATGTCGATGCGACCGGCAACGCGCACTGGAACGGCGCGGGCGGCGAAGTGATCGCGATCGAGACCAGTAACTGCCTGGTGCGCGCGGACGGCGTGCGCGTCGCGCTGGTCGGGGTCGACGACCTGATCGTGGTGGCGAGCGGCAACGATGTGCTGGTCCTGCCGCGCGGCCGCAGCCAGGAGGTCAAGAAGCTGATCGAGGCCATGAAAAATCGGTAGTCGGGGGAAGCGCCGCTGGTCCCGGGCGGGATTTGCGCTGGGCGCGAACGCGGCCTATATTCGGACCGAATTCGGTCCGGAGCTTCCCCCATGCGTTATTCCGAGCAAGTGAAGCCGGTCAGCTATCTCAAGGCCCATGCCGCCACGCTGCTGCGCGGGCTGGCGGATCGGGGCGCGCCGCTGGTGATTACCCAGAATGGCGAGGCGCGTGCGGTGTTGCAGGACATTGCCAGCTATGAGGCGACGCAGGAGACGATGGCGCTGCTCAAGCTGCTGGCGCTGGGCACGCGCGATGTCGAGGGCGGGCGCGTGACGCCGGCGCGCGCGGCGATCGCGCGGCTGCGGGCCGAGCGGGCGGCGCAGGGCGACGGGGACCAGCCCGCCGCATGACCCAGCGCTACACGGTGTATCTCACCGCGGGCGCCGAGGCCGATCTTGCCGACATCCATGACTGGATCGCGGCGCACCGCGCGCCCGACCAGGCCGACGCCTTTCTCGACACGATGCTCGCGCGGATCGACAGCCTGGAAGCCTTTCCCGATCGCGGCAGCGTGCCCGCCGAGCTCGACGCGCTGGGCATCCGCGAATTCCGCCAGATCGTCGCCCCGCCCTATCGGCTGCTGTACCGGGTGATCGTCGACCATGTGTTCGTGCTGCTGATCGCCGATGGCCGCCGCGATTTCCAGGCATTGCTCGAGCGGCGGCTGCTCGCGGGCTGAACGGGGGCTTACACGGTCTGCGTGGGCGGGAATGCAATTCTTCGCAACTTTGCGCAACTTTGCACAATTCTACGCAATTTTGCGCAATTCTATGCAACTGCCGATGCCGTCCGGTCGGCGTTGCATAGAATTGCATAAAGTTGCGCCGTGCGGGACGGCAAGATAGGTGTTGTACCGGTACGCACCGCTGCACCACGGACCTTACTCGCCCATGGCTCGACGGCTCTGCGAGGCAGACGATCGCTGCCGCGAGGGTAAGGCACTTCGTCCCAGGTCAAAACCGTTCGGTTTTGACACCGCGTGGCCGCCCACGGTTTTCCAGGGGTTTGCGGGTGTCAAAACCCTGGTGCATAATGCGGCATGCATATCGGCTATGCGCGCGTCTCGCGTGGGGATCATCAGGACCTGGGGGCGCAGCTGGCGGCGCTGGATGCGGCGGGGTGCGGGCAGGTGTTTCGCGAAGAGGCGTCGGGGGGCAAGGCCGATCGCCCCGAACTGGCTCGCGCGCTTGCCGCCTTGCAACCGGGCGATGTGCTGGTGGTGTGGAAGCTCGACCGGCTGTCGCGCTCGCTGCGCGACTTGTTGTTCACGCTCGAGGCCGTGGCGGGCGCCGGCGCCGCCTTTCGCTCGCTGACCGAGGCGATCGACACGACGACGCCGGCGGGGCGGCTGATGCTCCAGACGCTGGGCGCGTTCGCCGAGTTCGAGCGCGCGATGATCCGCGAGCGGACGCTGAACGGGCTCGCGCATGCCCGCCAGGCCGGGCGGCATCTGGGCCGCCGCCCCAGCCTGACCGCGCAGCAGCGCGCCGAGATCATCGCGCGGGCCGAGGCGGGCGACGGATCGCCGTCGCAGCTCGCCAGCCTGTTCCGCGTCTCGCGCTCGACCGTCCAGCGGGTGCTGCGCGCACACCGTGCGCGTGTATGACTGTCGACACCTCGACACGCCGACACCCGCTCGACAGTCCGTGGCGGGGCTGCGGCGAATTTATACTCGAAAGCACGAATCCAACAGCCCAAACCCCGGTTTCCCCTGCGGAAACCCCGTGCGAGGTGCATCGCTTCGTGCTTTCGAGTAGGAATTGCCGATGACCCAGTCGCCCCCTGCCCCGCGTGCCAAATCGTCCAAGTCTTCGGCCAAGTCGTCCGGCGCCAAGCCCCCCGCCATCCCCCAGGGCGAGCTGTTCCTGCTCGACAGCCCGCTCCAGGGCGAGATCCGGGGCGAGCGCTCGCTGATGGCCTTTCCCTTCTTCGCGCTGGCCAAAAATGCGTGGATGAAGCCGCTGGCCTATCAGAGCGACAAGGTCTCGATCGAGGTCCGCCCCTCCGCCACCGGGGTCGCGACGATCTACGACAAGGAAATCGTGCTCTATATCGCCAGCCTGATGGCGACGAAAATCGAGGCGGGAGAAGCGGTTGGCCAGGATTTCGTGTTCACCGCCCATGATCTGTTCTCGGTCACTGGCAGCAACCATTCGGCGCGTTCCTATGCGCGGCTGTCCGAGGCGCTGGAGCGGCTGCAGGGCACGCAGATCAAGACCAATATCGAGGCCGGCGGCGAAGGCGAGGAAGGCTTCTTCTCGTGGCTGTCCGAGGCGCGGCTCCATTATACCAAGACGCGCAGCGGCGAACGGCGGCTCAAGGCCGTCAAGGTCCGGCTGTGCGACTGGCTGTACCGCGCGATCCTGCGCGATCGCCAGGTGCTCAACTATGCCCATGCCTATTTCCAGCTCGGCCCGATCGAACGGCGCATCTATGAAGTCGCGCGTTCGACCTGCGAGGGGGACAGCCTCGAGATCGATCTGGCGATGTTCCGGCTGCAAGTGGGGTATCAGAACCCGCTGCCCAATTTCCGCTCTGCGCTCAATCACATAGCGGCGGCGGACGCGATCCCGGACTATCACCTCGCGCTGGTCGAAGTGGCGGAGGACGAAGCGGCGGACGCAGCACCGGTGCGCCGGGGTCGCAAGTCCAGCCCGTTGCGCGTCGTCATCACGCGCCGTGCGCCCGAACTGGCCGATCCCGAATCGGGTAGCGCCCCGGCACAATAGCGCGCGGCGTGCGGCCGCAATTCCTACTCGAAAGCACGAATGCGCACGCCAATTGATACTCGAAAGCACGAGTCCGCCGGCGCATTTATACTCGAAAGCACGAACTATTTTGGTATTTCATACTCGAAAGCACGAACCAAAGCGGCTTCCCTTGTAGGATTTTAACTGCAAAATTGCTTCCGCCCGCGCGATCCGCGCCGGGAAACGGGATGCGTCGGCGCTGCGTGCCGGCATTGGGATGGGAAAGCGGCTGTGACCACATAAAGGAAAGCCCGGCACGAGGCCGGGCATCCCAGGGTTTTGGAGCGACGTCGCCAAACGTCGACCGAAGAGAACTAACAACCTCTTTTCTCCCTACACCCTGTTGGACTTTGGTTCAAGGATGCGCGTTTCGCGCCACGTATTTTCTTTGCCCGGTCCCAGCCCCGAACAGGGGATGGAAGATGACGGTCTTTAGCTTCGCGCAGGCCAGCGCGCGGGCGCTCGGCGGCGTTGCAGGCGGCATGGGGGCAGGCGGGATGGGCGTACGCGCGCCCGCGCGATCGGGCGCGCCGCACCGCACGGGTGCGCCGGTGCGCCGCGACAGCGTCGAGGCGGGCAGTTTCGAAGAAGCGTTCTTCGCGGTCCCGGCCAAGGGCGAGACCGACAAGCTGCTGCGCGTCGCGCGCCGCGCGCTCGATGCCGGGCGCCAGCTGCGGCGCGAGGCGCGGGCGCAGGCGCGCAGCCTCACCGCCTCGGAGCGCCTGGTCGCGTCGCTGACGGCGGCGGCGGTGCGCGTCTATGAGGAAATCCTGACGCTGGCGCGGCTCAATCGCGGGCGCGTCTATCCCAGTTACGATTATCTCGCGGAGGCGACGAGCCTGGGCCGCGCGACGATCGCGCGCGCGCTGCAGGTGCTGGAGCAGATCGGCTTCCTCGTGCGCCAGCGCCGGTTCCAGCGCGTTGCCGGCGACGGGCCGGGGCCGCGCTATGCCCAGACGTCGAACGCCTATCGCGCGATGCTGCCCGATTGCGTGCTGGCCTATCTGCCGCGCTGGATGCGCCCTGCCCCCCTCCCCGCCGATGCCGAATGGCACGCCGCCGAACAGGCCGGCGCGGTCGCGCACATGGTCGCGGGGCTGAGCTGCCGCGATTTCGCGCAGGCCGTGGCCGGCGGCGAGCTGGGCAAGGTGCTGGCGCGGATCGGCGCCCGGATCGACGCGCGCGAGCAGCGCCAGTCGCGTGAGTCTCAAAACCATCCTGAACCGCTCCTAGATTCTCATAAGACCCGCTTAAGCGGAGTCGGCCTAGTCGGCCGACCCGGTGCCCTGACGGGCTGGGAATGACATCGCCACCAACCTGCCCCCGCACTCAAATTGCCTGCCGCAACCACAGGATGCCGGCTGCGCCGGCAATGCTCCCGAGAGGAGCACGCGGTTTCCGGATCGCGCCTTCGCAGCAGCGGGCCCGATGGCGTGGTTTGTAGACAGTCCGACAACCGAACCTGTCGACATGTCGGCTTGCGTGCGCATCGACATGTCGGCATGTAGACACGCAAAGGAGACTCGCCATGCCGGTCATCGCCATCATCAGCCAGAAGGGCGGCGCGGGTAAAACCACGCTCGCGCTGCATCTTGCCGCCGCCGCGCAGGAAACGGGCCGCGTCGCGCTCATCATCGACACCGATCCTCAGGCGACCGCCAGCCAATGGGCCGCCTGGCGCCACGATGCCCCCCCCGAAGTGATCGACAGCCCCCCGCCCCGCCTGGCCGCCAAGGTCGCCCAGGCGCGCGAACAGGGCGCGGAGGTCATCGTGATCGACACGCCGCCGCATGCCGACAGCGCCGCCCGCGCCGCCGTTGAAGTCGCCGACCTGGTGCTGGTGCCGTGCCGGCCGAGCGCGTTCGACCTGTCGGCGATCCAGACCACCGCCAAGCTGGTCCAGCTGCTCAAGAAACCGGCGTTCGTGGTGTTCACTGCCGGCAGCCCCAATGCGCCGCGCGTCTATCAGGAGGCCGGCGAGCTGGTGGAGAGCTTCGGCACGCCACCCTGCCCGTTGCAGATCCCCGATCGCGCCGCCTATCGCCACGCCAGCGCCGAGGGGCGGACGGTCATGGAAACCGAGCCCGAGGGCAAGGCTGCGGAGGAAATCCGACAGCTCTACGCGTGGACGTGTAGACAACTCGACATGTCGGCACCCCGCCGCCGAAAGGTCGCCGCATGAGCCGCAAGCCCAGCTTCGCCAATCTGCGCAGCCACGCCCCCGCCGCAACGCCGGCCCCGACGCCCGCCGCACCCGCCAAGATCGCGCCGGCAGCCGGGGCAGGGGAGGGCGCACCCCAACCCGCCCCCCGCGCGCAAAGCCGCGAGGGCCGCAAGCAGATTGCCGGCTTCTTCAGCCCAGAAATGTCCTTCGCGATGCACATGCTCGCAAGGCGCCAGGGCCGCAGCCTCCAGGACGTGATGGCCGAAGCCTTCAACGACCTGCTGCGCAAGCACGGCGAAAGCCCGATCGGGGATTAGGGGAGGGGGCTCAGCGGCCCTCCACCGCCCGCAATATCGCGCGCCCGTATGCCGTCTTGGCGAAGCGTTCGCCGGCTGCTCGCGCTTGCTCCGCGTCGATGAAGCCCATTTCGAAGGCGATTTCCTCGAGGCAGGCGATCTGGATGCCCTGGCGGTGCTGGAGCGTGCGGACGAATTCGCCGGCCTCCAACAGGCTGTCATGGGTGCCGGTGTCGAGCCAGGCATAGCCCCGGCCCATCTGTTCGACGAACAGGTCGCCCGCTTCCATGTACAGCCGGTTGATGTCGGTGATTTCCAGCTCGCCACGCGGGGAGGGCTTGAGCGTGCGCGCCATCTCCACCACGCGGTTGTCGTAGAAATAGAGCCCCGTCACCGCATGGTTCGACTTGGGCGCCGCCGGCTTTTCCTCGATGCTCAGCGCCTTGCCGCCTGCACCCAGCTCGACCACGCCATAGCGTTCGGGGTCCTCGACGCGGTAGCTGAACACCGTGGCGCCATGGGTGCGCGCAACCGCGCTGGCCAGCAGGTCGGTCAGGTGCGCGCCGAAGAAGATGTTGTCGCCCAGCACCAGCGCCACGTTATCGGTGCCGATAAAGTCCGCGCCGATCGTGAACGCCTGCGCCAGCCCCTCGGGCCGGGGCTGTTCGGCATAGGAAATGGCAAGGCCCAGCGCGCTGCCGTCGCCGAACAGGTTGCGGTAATTGCCCAGATATTCGGGGCTCGAGATGATCAGGATCTCGCGAATCCCCGCCAGCATCAGCACCGACAGCGGATAATAGATCATCGGCTTGTCATAGATCGGCAGCAGCTGCTTGTTCACTGCCAGCGTCGCCGGGTGGAGCCGGGTGCCCGATCCGCCGGCGAGGATGATGCCCTTCATGCGCGTGTTCCGATCAGTTCGTCGAGGATGTCGCCCAGCGCCGCATCCCAGGGGCGGGGCGCGATGCCGTATGCGGCGGTCAGCGTGGCGGTGCTCAACAGCGAATTGGCCGGGCGCCGCGCCGGGGTGGGATAGTCGGCGGTGGCGATCGGCGTAACCTCGGCCACCGGGCCGCCGCGCGCGGCCGAACCCGCGAAGATCGCCCGCGCAAAGCCGGCCCAGGTTACGGCGCCGGCATTGCTGAAATGGAAGGTCCCGGTCGGCGCGTCGGCATCCTCGGCCAGGCGCATCGCAATCACTGCCAGCGCCTGCGCCAGATCGGCGGCGCTGGTCGGGCTGCCGGTCTGATCGTCGACCACGCGCAGTGCCGGGTTGGTCGCGCCGACGCGCAGCATCGTCTTGACGAAGTTGTTGCCATGCGCGCTCACCACCCAGGCGGTGCGGACGATCGCATGGCGCGCGCCCGAGGTGCGCACCGCCAGCTCGCCGCCCAGCTTGGACGCGCCATAGACGCCGAGCGGGGCGACGGGATCGGTCACTTCCCATGCACCGTCGCGGTCGCCGGCAAAGACATAGTCGGTCGAGACCTGGACGATCGGCACGCCGGCGGCGGCACAGGCGGCGGCGAGCGCGGCGGGGGCCAGCGCGTTGACGGTCCATGCCGTCACCTGGTCGCTTTCGGCCTTGTCGACCGCCGTATAGGCAGCGGCGTTGATGACGGCGGCCCAGGGGCGTTCCGCCACCTTGGCCGCCAGCGCGGCGGGATCGGTCAGGTCGAGCGCGTCGCGGCCCAGCGCCACGACTTCCCAGCCCGCTGGCCAGGCGATGCGGGCCAGTTCGGTGCCGAGCTGGCCGCTGGCGCCGGTGACGAGCACTTGTCTAGATGTAGACATGCCGACAGGTCGACTGTCCGACATCACGCCGCGACGCCCCGGCGCTCGGCGGCCTTGGCCGCGACCAGCGGGCGCCACCAGGCCTCGTTCGCCAGATACCATAACACCGTCTTGCGGATGCCGCTCTCGAACGTCTCGGCCGGGTGCCAGCCCAGCTCGGCGCCGATCCGGCTCGCGTCGATCGCATAGCGCTTGTCATGGCCGGGCCGGTCGGCAACTTCGGCCATCTGTTCGGCATAGGGGCGGCCATCGGCGCGCGGGCGCAGCTCGTCGAGGATCGCGCACAGGGTTTGCACCACTTCGATATTCTGCCGCTCGTTATGCCCGCCGATATTATAGGTCCGCCCCGGCTGCCCACGCTCGAACACCGTCTGCAGCGCGCGGACATGGTCCTCGACATACAGCCAGTCGCGCACCTGGTCGCCCTTGCCGTAAATGGGCAACGGCTCGCCATCCAGCGCCTTGGCGATCATCAGCGGGATCAGCTTTTCGGGGAAGTGATAGGGCCCGTAATTGTTCGAGCAATTGGTGATGAGCACCGGCAGGCCATAGGTGTGCCCCCATGCGCTGACGAGATGGTCCGACCCCGCCTTGCTCGCCGAATAGGGCGAGCGCGGATCATAGGGCGTGTCCTCGGTGAACAGCCCGGTGTCGCCGAGCGAGCCATAGACTTCATCGGTCGAGATATGGTGGAAGCGGAACGCCGCCTTGTCCGCCGCATCCAGCCCCAGCCAATAGGCACGTGCCTCGGCCAGCATCGTATAGGTGCCGACCATGTTGGTCTGGATGAATGCGCCCGGCCCGTCGATCGAGCGATCGACATGGCTCTCGGCCGCCAGATGGGTGATGACCTGCGGTCGGAACTCGGCGATCGCCGCGCGCACCGTCGCCGCGTCGCAAATGTCGCCCTGGACGAAGCGATAGCGGTTCGACTGCGCGACCCCGTCCACCGTGGTCAGCGTGCCGGCATAGGTCAGCTTGTCGAAATTGAGCACTTCATGCTCGGTATTCGCGATCAGGTGCCGGACCAGCGCCGAACCGATGAACCCGGCCCCGCCGGTGACGAAAATGCGCATGGGAAAGTCCTTCAGGCGAGCGGCGCCAGCGGGCGCCCGTCATAGGGAAAGGGGCTGTCGAAATCGGCGAGCAGCGGCTGCACCGCGTCCTTGGGGCTCAGCTCGGGCATAGTGTCGGCGGGCAGGGGCCAGGCGATGCCGCCGCTGGTGCCATCGAGCGCGGCCAGCGCCGGATCGTCCCAGCGGATGCCGCCATCCTGCTGGGGCGCATAGGTGTCCGAGCATTTATAGGTGACTTCGCAATTCGGCTCGAGCGTGACGAAGCCGTGCGCGAAGCCGATCGGAATGAACAGCTGGTGCCCGTTCTCCGCGCTCAGCTCGGCGCCGACCCAGCGGCCATAGGTGGGCGAGCCTTTGCGCACATCGACCGCCACGTCGAAGATCGCCCCACGAATGCACCGCACCAGCTTGTCCTGCCCGCGCGGCGGCACCTGGAAATGCAGCCCGCGCAACGTGAAGGCCGGGACGGAGAGCGAATGATTGTCCTGGACGAAGGTGCAGGTGATGCCGAGGGCTTCGAACACGGGGACCGAATAGACTTCGGTGAACCACCCACGGGCATCGCCGAAGCGCTTGGGGCGGAGGAGCTGGACGGGGTTGTGAGTCATGACCACGGGCGAATAGAGACGTCTTGGTCCCGCGGCAATCAGAGCCTGGGCGATGGCAGCGACAACCGCAATATCATGAAGCAACAATAGCCTGCTATCGCACTTTGCCTGATGCGTAATCCCGAGAAACGGCCT
The DNA here is from genome assembly GCF_053502645.1 of Sphingomonas degradans. NCBI lineage: Bacteria > Pseudomonadati > Pseudomonadota > Alphaproteobacteria > Sphingomonadales > Sphingomonadaceae > Sphingomonas > Sphingomonas degradans. The sequence goes on along the minus strand of NZ_CP177173.1, from coordinate 10,199 downwards.
CGGATACCGCCTTGCGAGCGTCGCTCCTGTAATCAGAGCGACGCGCGGGCCAGCTTCATTCAGGGGCAATGCGGTTATCGATCCGGCCCTGAATTCGGTTCTGGATACGACTGTTGATTCGACCCGTAGGTTTGATGTTAGGTGCCGCCTGCGCGCTTTCTTGGCGCTGCCCGACGCGCCCGTTCGGAGTTTCCAACGTCTGGCCCTGTGTTGTCTGGCCCGTTGTCGCCTGACCCGGTGCTGTCTGCGCTTGCATTGCCGTAAAATTGGAATGTGCAGCCGCAGGCTGGATATGGCAGCTGAACGCGGTTGCCGTTGCACAAGCCATCATTCCGGCGACCTGACGTCCCACGTGCAGGTGCTTCAACCGTTCCTGTACTCTGCGGTTCATTGCAGTGGCGCCAATTGCACGCGGTGGATCCGACCAGACGATCCTCCGATTGCATCCGAGGGCAGCGCAACAAACGCCAAAGTCTGTACCGGACAATCGACCGGTACCGTGAAGTTGCCGAAAAATTCCCCGTTCGTCAGAGCAGAATTCGGGACACCGACACGCCCTAGTTCGCGTCCCTCGCGACAGCGCAATACCCAATAGGGCTGCGCGCCTTCGGTTTGGTCGATGCCTTCGCTATTGCCAGCGATACGATAGGTGCCTGGCGGTAGCAGTTGCACTTGCTGGGCTATGTCCCCGCCGACACTTGCAGGGGCTGAAAAATCGAGCACAGCGCCCGTGTCCAACCTTTCTATCGAAACGTTCAGCCCCTGTGTGCCCGGGATCTGCCAGTCGAACAATGTGGGGTTGCCAAGGGCTGCGGTGAAATTGGCATCGCGTGATCGCCTGCGATCGGCAGAGGGACGAACGGAGGTGTAATAGTTCCACGCATCCTCGAAAAAGCCCCGCGATGCCAGAGTATCGATCAGCAGAGCCTGAGGCAGGTCTGAGATCGGGATGCCAGCCCTGCGCAATTGCTGAAAAAGCAATGACGTCGATTGGGGTGCAGGGCCTTTTGCAGAAATATATTCCACAAACAGCGGTGCCCAACCGGGCTTTCCGACAAACGTCTGGGTCACTGCAGTACGAATGACCGGATCGTCGATTGCGGAGGCTAATATTGGAAACAATATGGCCGATGCCTGTGGTGAAGTCCGCAGCGCGATGTCATAATGGCGCAGGGCCCCTGCGACGTCGTCATGGCCTACTGCGTCCTCGATTGCCCATAGCTGGGTCCGCAGGTCTCGCCGAGAGAGACGGTCGGCATAGTCAAAAAGACGCCTGGCGCGGGCGGGGCGACCCTCCAACCCGGTTACAATACCGAGCGTCGATACTGCTGCCACTGCGGTAGGATCTTGGAGTAGTGCATCCGTTGCGATCTGGCGCGCGCGCGCGATATCGGTTTTCGTGGCGCCTGCCCCGATCAGCCGTTGCGCCAGCACGCCAGCAATGCGTGCATCGTCCGGTGCCAGAGCATGTGCGCGCTCTGCATTGGTGTTGCGGGTGGCGTAGGCAAAAGCATGGGTAACGCAGGCATAGCCCGATAAAAGCGCCAGCGCGGCAAGCCCAGTCCGGCAGAGCCATTCCATCCTGGACCGGCGGGACAGGCTTGCCTGACCTCGCATCAAGCCTGCTCCGCTTTTTGTCCGCCCGAGCCGCGTCCGTAGCCATAGCCATATTCATAGCCATAGCCATAATGCGCTTTGCGCGCTTCGAACTTGGTCAACACTGCGCCGAATATCCTGGCATTTGCGCTTAAGAGGCGCGCAAGTGCGGTCTTTACGACGCTGGACCGGATACCATGCGATTCCACTGCATAGATGACGCCTTCGACACGTCCCGCAATCAGCGGTGCATCGGCCAGGCCCATGACCGGCGGAGAGTCGATCACGACATGGTCATATGTCTCGAGCAACCGGTCGATGAGCACTTTTAGACGATTGCCGGTCAAGAGTTCCGCAGCATTGGGCGGGAGCGGCCCTGCTGACATTGCGGTGAAACCGAAATCGTGCATCGGGAAAGTCAGTTCCTCGATGTTGTCGTCGCCAGCCAAGAAATTGCTCAGCCCTCGGTCATGACCGACGCCGCCTAACTGGTGCACAGATGGGGATCGCATATCGCCATCGACCAGGATCACGCGACGCTTTGCTCGGGACAATGTGGTCGCAAGGGCTAGGGCAGTGGTGGACTTGCCTTCGGCCGGGCGCGTGGACGTTACGGCAAACGATCGAGGCACGCCATGCTCGGTTGCGAAGGCCAGGTTGGTCTGCACCGCGATATAGGCGTCGATAAGGTCCGATTTGCGATCGAGCAGCGCGTCCAAGGGCGTTCCTTCGTCGATCTTGGGAACCGACCCCAGCAGGGGGAGACCCAGGCGACGCTCTATTTCGCCGGGGTCCGCGATAGCTTCGTCAATCTGCTCAAGCGCAAAGGCAGCGAGCGCGCCCAAGGCAAGACCGATAACGAGGGCGGCGGCAAGATTAAGCATCAGTCGCGGGCTTGAGGGGCGCGACGGAACCTCGGCGATATCGACCACAGAAATATTGTTGACGCCAACCCCGCCGGCAACGCCGATTTCCTTGAATCGCTGAAGAACTCCGTCATACAGGACTCGATTGCTGTCTACTTCCTGTTGGTAGATATTGTACTGGATACTGCGTCGGCGCAGGTCGAGATAGCTGTCCTTGAGCTGGTCTACCTTTTCCTGAAGCGCGCGTTCCCGCTCGCGAGCCTCACGATAGTCGGCGAGCACCGATCCCGATACGCGAGCCTCCTCGCGTTTGATCGAGCTGTCGAGCTGGTCGATCTGCGATTGGACTGCCTTCGCTGCCGGATAGCCCGGTTCGAACTGCGTCATCAGGCGCTGGTATTCCGCAGCCAATTCGGCGCGCTTTTGACGCAGGGCGTTGATCGCCTGGTTTCGCAAGGCTTCGGTCGATGCCCCGGCCTTGCCGGCTTGCTCGAAACGGGCCTGTGCCTGGATACGGTCCGCGACAGCCTGGGAAAGCGCCGTGTTCAGCGCTGCCAGATCATCGGCGACGATCGAACGCTCACCACCGGATTTTTCGCCCGATTGCGAAGGCAGGTTTATGATGCGCTGTTCGGAGGCATAGGCGACGAGCTGGCGTTGAGATCGATCGAGCCGCTCCTTCAACTGGGCCAACTGCCCCTGGAGCACATTGCGACCATAGGATGTCGCCTGGATCTTGCGCTCCAGATTGGTCTGAATGAAGTTTTCCGCCCAGGCGTTAGTGACGCGAGCGGAGAAGTCCGCGTTGGGGCTGGTGAAACGGATATCGACGAGCCGCGAGAGGCGCGTCGGCGAGATTTCCAGATTTTTCGCAAGGATGCCGCCGGCCGCGCGCTGCCGCGCGGCCCGGCCTGACGCGGGATACCGTCCATCCACGAGCTGGAAAGCCGGGTCGGTGCTGGAGACCTTGAACAGCGCGAAGAATTTCGGATCGTCAACGAGTCGGAGCTGGCTGGCCACGCGTTCGGAAAGCGCACGCGACCGCAGCAAGCCATATTGGGTCTGATAGAATTCCTGGTCCGCGACGCTTGCCTCGCGCTCGACCCCCTGAAAATCGGTTACCTTGTTCGATTCGCGCAGGATCTCGATTGTGGTTTCGGCCGTATATTTCGGCGTCATCAGCAAGGTGGCGATGAGGCCCAGCAACACGCAGACGGCGGCTGCGCCAAGGATGACATAGCGCCAGCGTATCGCGATCCGGAAATATTGCCGGACGATCGGAATAGATGTCGAGTCGATCTCGCGATTTTCGGCAAGGTCTGCGCTTGCGGCAGAAGTTCCGCCGCGCAGCTGTTGGGTGACCAAGTTCATGTCTAGGCAGGCCTTACTGAAGAAGCGCGATGATGGGGCCGGCGATAAGCGGCGACAGAGACACGAAGTCCCGGAACAGTCGTCGTTGTGGGGAGTCGCCCACCACGATCACATCGTTGGCGTATATGGCCGGATCGTCATACACGCCGCGTCGGATAGCATCCACGTCGTAGAGGCCGGCCATCTTGTGGCCGTTTACCTTGCGCAGGATCACGACCTCATTCTGACGGGCGAATTCCGTAAGCCCCTTGGCCGAGGCGATCGCACGCATCAGCGTCATCTGGTTTGTCACCGGATACAAGCCCGGTTCCACCACTTGTCCGTCCAGAGTGACGACTTGGCTCACGGAATTGCGAATATTGATAGTGACCTCGGGATTTCGAACATAGCGTCCGCGCAGGGCACTCTCTATCGCGGTGGCAAGCTCGGCAGCGGTCTTGCCGCGCGCATCGACGGTTCCGACGAGCGGCATCGAAATTCGACCGCTGGCATCCACCTGGATTTCCCGGCTGAGGTCAGGAATGTTGAGTACATCGACCGCAATCGTATCCAGCGGGCCGATCAGCGACGGTCGGTCGTCTGCGGTCAGATCGTTGCGATCCGGCGCCGGCAGGGCCGAGCTGTTTTGAAGGACCGTCAGGCTAGGGCTGGATACGGGCGGCTGCCTGCCTGCGCATGCCGACAAAGCGGCAGCGAGCAGCAAGGCATTAAAAAGCTTGAGCATGTGTGTGGAGCGCTTCCAGGCAGGATGTGAGCGGGGCAATCATAGAACCAGCCCTCGCTCCGGTAAAGCAGGCGTCGAATGCGGCGCCATCGCGGCGCTCAGCCAAATCGCCGCGATGGCGATTACCGCCATCATCGTGGGTGTGCGTGCCGGATAATCAAAGGCGCTTGCGATGTATATGAGCAGCAATATGGCTGAGCCAAGCTTCGGCAATGCGTGGCGCATTCCGCGCCCTGCGCGCCAAGCGCGTAGCGTGGCCCATGCCCACCATCCCAGCCCGACCAGCAGCAGCAAAAGCCCCGCAAGGCCGGCATCTTGCACGATTTCCAGCCAGTCGTTATGCGCATGATTGAAATATGTCGGCTTCAGCAGGGCAAACGGCTCGTGGATGCGGAACACCGGATCGAAGCTGCCCAGCCCGGCTCCGAAGGGGAAATACTGGCGCACCATTTCGAGAACCGTGGGCAGGCCCCGGCTGCGCATATCCTGCCCAGGATCCAGCGCGAGAAGGCGTGTGATCGAGACTGCGCGATCCATCGCCACGCTGACGAGTGCGAAAAGGACGATAACGCCGATGACACCGACAACCAGCGCAGGAAATACCCATCGCGGTTTGTGACGCAGCGAGCGGCGAATGCCGTCCTGCGCCAGCACCAGGCCGAGGCCAGTTCCCAGGACGCCGAGCACAAGCCCGGTACGGGACCCCGTGGCCAGGATGGTGAGCGCAAACAGCAGCACCATGCCAAGCGCAACTGGACCGCGCCATTGCGGTCGGCGATCTCCAAGAAACGCCCAGACCGGCGCGACCAGGCATCCGATCGCCAGCAACAGCGCAAAATGGTTACGGTTTGCGAATGTGCCGCTGACCGTTCCGGCGGTGTCGTTCACCAGGGGATTGGTAAATCCACCGCCTGAGAATTGCACTAAACCGGTAAGAGCTAGCGCAAAGATCAGGCTCAGCAAGGTGGCGGGCAACCATCTCCGTTCCGAATCCTTGAGCCCCGCGACCAGCAGCAGCACCACTAGCGGCACCACAAGCGAAGAGGCGGCATTCTTCGTCGCGTCCGGAACAAGCGACCAAGGCCGCCACGGTTGGGGTTGTCCGATCGCGGTGGCGGCTTCGGCGAACAAGGCGCGCCCAGGCAGTGCCTGCCATATTGCGGGCGGCAGCGGGATCAGCTGGACCAGCGTGAGCCCCAGGGCTGCCACGAGGAACAGCAGCACAGGCTTTGCGGTGCCGAGATGTGGACGTTGCCCCAGGAAAATGGCGATGACCGCAAGCGACCAGGCAACGCCGCGGACCACCACCTGTCCAAAGGCGTCTGCGCGGGATGCGCCACCGGCGATCCCCAACGTGACCAGCAGCAGCACCAGAAGGATCTGGTACAAGCTGGGCCGGAACGATTTTAGGAAGGGAAGATGCGTGCGCATGGTGAACGCCCCCTAGGCGATCCTGTAGCCTAGTGAAACCCATCGGATTGGCCGGTTCGCCGCTCGCGCCTTTGCAAATGCCTTCTGCGCTGATAGCTGCACATCAGCGCCGCCGGGCGCTTCGGAACCCGGCATATTTTCAAATCGGCGAGTACTCATGGGCAATTCCTTTCGGACGCCAAATCGGCATTCCGCGCAAGCCAAGATGCTGGCCCATTCAAATCAGGGGGCGGCGCGAACCCCACAGCACCAGTTGCTACGGCTCCGCCACATGGTTCTTCTGGGCATTGTGGTCGCGATCGTGCTGCCGATGGTGATCCGTCAGCTGGTGACCGGCATTCCGATCACACAGCCAACCCAATATAATACGGCGCTTGGCGGTATAATCGCGCTGTTGCTTGGCATTTTCGGGTATCGGCGACTGCACGTATTTCCCGGTATTGCTGCCGGGAGTTATGTCTTCATGTCGTTGACGGCGACGTTCGGCGCGCTGGCCGTCGCATTCATCATGATGCGGATAGATTATAGCCGTTTGCAGTTCCTCAGCAGCTATCTTCTCTCGCTCGCGGTCTATCTGTATATCCATCAGAAGATTTCGGTACATCGTCGCCTGCGGCTTGGTGTCGTTCCCAGCCCCGCCACCGACACTCTGCCGGACTTCGATCATGTGGACTGGGTTCCGTTGCACCTCTCGCAGGCCGACGCGTCACTCGATGTGGACGCGATCGTCGTCGACCTGCACACCGATCACGAAGATGCCTGGGATGCGCAGATCACGCGTTTCGTCCTGAACGGAATCCCGGTCTATCATTTCAAACAGGCGATCGAGCAGATGTCTGGTCGCGTCGAGATTCATCACCTGTCGGAAAATACGCTCGGTTCATTGAACCCCAACGACGTTTATCTGAAGGTGAAGGCCGTCGCCGACACGCTGATGGCAGGGATCCTGCTGGTCGTTTTTGCGCCGGTGATCCTGACGGTGGGCATATTGGTGCGTCTGGATTCCCCCGGCCCAGCCTTGTTCCGGCAAGAGCGAACCGGATATCGGGGCAAGCCCTTCACTGTGTACAAGATCCGCACGATGCGGACGGTTGTCGTTTCGGAACCGGCCTCCGAGCATCAATTGCGTCACGCCGCCATGACCAAAGAGCGCGATCCGCGCATTACTCGCCTGGGCAGTTTCCTGCGCCGCAGCCGGTTGGATGAGTTGCCTCAGTTGTTCAACATAATGAAGGGCGACATGAGCCTGATCGGTCCGCGGCCCGAGGCGGTTGCGCTGAGCCGCTGGTATGAGACTGAAATTCCTTTCTATCACTATCGGCACCTCATCAAGCCAGGTTTGACGGGTTGGGCCCAGATCAACCAGGGCCATGTGACGGATGTGTCGGATGTACAGGAAAAGCTGCATCTCGACTTTTACTACGTCAAGAACTTCTCCTTTTGGCTCGATGTGCTGATCGCGGTGCAGACGGTTCGGATCATCATAAGCGGGCATGGGGCGCGCTGACATGTCGGACACCCCGCAACGCGTTCTTGTCGTGACAGGGGCCTATCCTCCCGATGTGTGTGGGGTGGGTGACTATACCGGGCGACTGATGGAGGCCGCCCCAGCTTCGTGGGAGTTGTTCGTAGAGCGGAGATGGTCGCTCGGTGCAGCGCCGCAGATCCTGCGCAGGCTTTTCGCCAGGCGCCCTACCGACGTTATCCTTCAGTATCCGACACAGGGCTATGGCTGGAGCTTGGTGCCGCACTTGATCGTGGCTGTCGGGCGGCTGACCGGGCGCTATCGCGGCATGCTGGCATTGCACGAATTCTCGTCGCTATCCCGCAAGGCTCGCCTTGCGCTTGCTCTGGCGTCGCATTTCGCCTCGCACATCGTGTTCACCACCGAAGTTGAACGCGATCGTGCCCGCGCGGAGCGGTGGTTTTCGTCGCGTGTCCCCGTTTCGGTGATTGGAATTCTCAGCAATATCCCATGGTCTGATGCGCCGCCAGCCTTCAGCGAGCGCACGATCGATTTCGCCTATTTCGGGCACATCCGGCCCAACAAGGGGCTTGAGGATTTTCTCGACGTGATGGCTGCGGTTCGCCAAGCGGACAAGACGGTACGCATCGCCGTGATCGGCGAAATCCCTGCGGGCTATGAGGCTTTCGCCGACAAGGTGGGAGCGCAATGCCAGGCGATCGGTGCCGAAATGATCTTGGGGCTGGACGATCAGGAGGCAGGCCAATGTCTGGCGACGACCCGGATCCTGTACCTGCCCTTTCGTGACGGGGTTTCAGCGCGGCGCGGCAGTGTGCTTGCGGGGCTTGGCAATGGCGCGTTGATAGCCACGCGGATCGGTGATGCGACGCCGGCTTCGCTCCTGCCCGCTATACTTCCCTTTTCGGGTGCTCCCGAAGATTGCGATGGCCTGATCCAGGTCCTGCACTGGTCCGACAGCGATGCGGCCAAGCTGCAGGCGGCGGGCCAGGCCTATCTCGGGACGACGTTGCCGCGCAGTTGGTCGCAGGTTGCGGCTCTGTATCAAAGCGCGATGTCCGAAAATGGTGGCAATGCAGCTACGGTAGCCCCGTGCTGATCAATCTTGCTTTCATAAAAGCCACCAACGGGCTGTTCTATTTCGCGCTGGATTACATCGCGGCGCTCGAGGACACCAAGCCCACCATATTGGTACGCACGGCGGCGATCGCAGACGCGCTCCGCGGTCGTTTCCCGAATGCGGCTACCAGAGTGATGGGCCCGCTGGGCGCTGCGCGGGCAGTTCTTGCGGCGTCTCGTCGCGGGGAAATGGTGTTTACCCCCAGTTCGCACCCTATCCCTGGTGCCGATCGCCAGTTGGTCGTTGTTCATGACAGCTACCCCTTTGATGGGGCGCGGGGTGTTATAAAGGCTGCGCTGTTTTTTCTGGCGCTGCGCACCTCGCGCGCCAGTGCCGGATATATCAACCTTTGTGATGCACGCGCTTTTCTCGACCGGGGAAAGCTGCGCCCCGCGCGGTTGCGGTCCACACCGAACCATATGTCGCCTCCCCAGGGTCAACCGTTTTCCGGCCCACTTGAAATCCAGGAGCGGACTGTCGTGGGATTATTCGGCACGGACTCGCCCAAAAAGAACTACGATATCTTCTTTGCTGCGGTGTCGAAGCGCGCAGCGTTCAGTCGCCTGGCGTTTCGCCTATATGGTCAGCCGAACCTGTATATCGCCGGGATCATGTCCGCTTTCCCTGACCTCGACATTTCTGTGACCGATAGTCGGGAAATCGGATTGGAGCCCTTTTTGCGAGCGATCGATGTCGTGGCATGTGCGGCGACGCGCGAAGGCTTCAGTCGGCCCATGGCGCTGGCGCTGGCGCTTGGTATTCCGTGCTGGATTGTCGATGCGCCGGTTTTTCGCGAGTTCTATGGTCGCGACGCGACTTTCCACGCAGATGTGGACGCGCTGGGTGCCGCACTCGCCGCTCTGGCGCCCGGTGCGCATATCGATCGTCCGGCCTTTGCGATGCCGGCGCGGTTGGAGCGCGAATTCAGCGATTGTATCGCTTGGCTAAAGACAGAAGACACGCACCGTCCATGAAGATTACCGCCTCCCTAGTTCTCTACTGCAACGCGCCGGACGTCTTTGAACAGGCAATCCGCTCCGTCGTGGAATCGGATGCCGATACGCTTTTGTCGGTCATCGACAATTCTCCTGCCCCCCTTGCCAGTGCGTGGTTCAGCCACCCGCGCGTGCGGTATCGACATGCAGGAGCAAATATCGGCTTTGGCGCCGGGCATAACCTGGCTTTCGCAGCGGTCGCCGAAACGTCGGATGTGCACTTTATCGTCAATCCGGACGTGGCCTTCGACCGCGGCGTTATCGCGACTCTGGCGGACGTGTTTCGTTGCGAACCCGCAGTGACTGCGGCCATGCCTGCCATACAGGACGAGCAAGGCATTCCGCAGCCTTTGTGCAAGGCGCTGCCGACGCCGGTGCACCTGATCGTCCGCCGATTTGTACCCTTTCGCGCGATCCGGAACGCAATCGATGCAACCTATGTGCTGGCGCCGCTGCCCGCGGAGGGTCTGATCGATATTCCCAACCTGTCGGGATGCTTTCTTGCGGTGCGATCCGCGACGATGGCTCGGATCGGCGGCTTCGACGAGCGGTATTTTATGTACATGGAGGATATAGACCTGGTTCGTCGCCTGGGGGATCATGGCAGGACTGT
>NZ_CP177172.1:4015000-4597676 GCF_053502645.1 Sphingomonas degradans | reverse complement strand
CGGGTGGGGGAGCGGGCGGTACGAACCGGGTAGATGTTCCACAGATTGGACCGGGTTGATCCTCCACGGCAGCGTTGTGTCGCAGGAGGGTTTCTTCGATGCCATTTGTGGAGAGCAGCCGGATGGAGCGGCGGATAGGTCTGCTGTCGGATTACGATACCGGGGCATTCAGCGTGACGGCGCTGTGTGCGCGCTACGGGATTGATCGGTCGACCTTTTACCTGTGGCATTCGCGGCGCGCGGGTGGCGATGCGCGTTGGTTTGCGGATCGCTCGCACGCGCCGCGCAGTTGTCCGCACCGGACGGTGGCGGAGGTGGAGGCGGCGGTGATTGCGGTGCGGACACGCTATCCGCATTTCGGTCCGAAGAAGATTCTGGCGTGGCTGGAGCGGGAGGCGCCGGGGAGGGACTGGCCAGCGGCCTCCACGATCGGGGACATCGTGAAGCGAAGCGGGTTGGTTGCGCCGCGGCGCATACGCAGGCGTGGGGTCGCGGTTGATCCGCAGCCGCTTTGGCCGGATGCGCCCAATGTGGAATGGGCGTGCGACTTCAAGGGCTGGTTCCGCACGCGGGATGGCAGGCGTTGCGACCCGTTGACAGTGACGGATGCGTACAGCCGCTATCTGCTGGAAGTGCGCATCACCGATCCGTCGATTGCGGGTGTGCGACCGGTATTCGAGCAGCTGTTCCAGGCGCATGGCCTGCCGCAGGCGATCCGTTGCGACAACGGGCCGCCGTTCGGATCGGATGGCGCGGGCGGGCTTACGCGGCTGTCGGCATGGTGGCTCAAGCTGGGGGTTCGGCCCCACTTCATCCGCCCTGCCTCGCCGCAGGATAACGGCCGTCACGAGCGGATGCACCGCGAGCTCAAGGGGCAGACCTCGCGGCCCGCGGCGGCGACGCTGGGCGCGCAGCAGGCACGGTTCGATGCGTTCCGTGCGCACTATAACGAAGAGCGGCCGCACGAGGCGCTTGGCCAGGTCGCGCCCGCGAGCCTGTGGCAGGCATCGCGAAGGACGATGCCGGAACGCGTGCCGGAGCCATGGTACGACGCCGATCACGAAGCGCGCACGGTGCAGGGGTCGGGGGACATCAAGTGGCGCCAGGGGCGCGTGTTCGTGAGCGAATCGCTGGCAGGCGAGGTGGTCGGTATCACCGCGCAGGAGGACGGTTCGCACCTCGTGCGGTTCTGCGACACCGACCTGGGTGTAATCGACCGCTCGGGCCGCTTCCGGCGCTTCGCACCGCCCCGATACAGGCTGCGCGAACCACCAAAAGCACCCGGCCAAAACTGTGGAGGATCAACCCGGTCTGATCTGTAGGGCTTCAACCCGGTTGATCAGGCCGGCACCGCGAAATGCGCCGCAGCGCATTTCCAAACAGGCGCTAAGCCCCGCGACGGATCACCTTCCGTCGCGACGGCCCAGCAGGCGCAGGCGCAGCGCCTGGAGCTTGATGAAGCCAGCCGCGTCGCGCTGGTCGTACGCGCCCTGATCGTCCTCGAACGTCACGACCTTCTCGCTGTACAGCGTGTAGGGCGACTTGCGGCCCGTCACGATCACGCTGCCCTTGTACAGCTTGAGCCGCACGGTGCCCGTCACCTTTTCCTGGCTGTGGTCGATCGCTGCCTGCAGCATCTCGCGCTCGGGGCTGAACCAGAAGCCGTTGTACAGCAGCTCGGCATAGCGCGGGGCCAGCTCGTCCTTCAGGTGCGCGGCGCCGCGGTCCAGCGTGATCTGTTCGATCCCGCGATGCGCGAGGTGATAGATGGTGCCACCCGGCGTCTCGTACATGCCGCGGCTCTTCATGCCGACGAAGCGGTTCTCGACCAGGTCGAGCCGGCCGATGCCGTGCTTGCGGCCCAGCTCGTTCAGCGCCGCGAGCAACGTCGCCGGGCTCATGCCCACGCCGTTCAGCGCCACGCCGTCGCCGCGCTCGAAATCGATCGTGATCGTCTCCGGCTCGTTCGGCGCGTCCTCGGGGTTCACCGTGCGCGAATAGACGTAATCGGGCACTTCCTCCCACGGGTCCTCCAGCACCTTGCCCTCGGACGAGGTGTGGAGAAGGTTCGCGTCGGTCGAGAACGGCGATTCGCCGCGCTTGTCCTTGCTCACCGGGATCTGGTGCTGCTCGGCGAATTCGATCAGCCGGGTGCGGCTGGTCAGGTCCCATTCGCGCCACGGCGCGATCACCTTGATGTCGGGCGCCAGCGCGTAATAGCCCAGCTCGAATCGGACCTGGTCATTGCCCTTGCCGGTGGCGCCATGGCTCACCGCATCGGCATTGACCTGGCGCGCGATCTCGATCTGGCGCTTGGCGATCAACGGGCGCGCGATCGACGTGCCGAGCAGGTACAGCCCTTCGTACAGGGCGTTGGAGCGCATCATCGGGAACACGAAGTCCCGGACGAATTCTTCCTTCAGGTCGTCGATAAAGATGTGCTCGGGCTTCACGCCGGCCATCTCGGCCTTCTTGCGCGCGGGCTCGAGTTCCTCGCCCTGCCCCAGATCGGCGGTGAAGGTCACCACTTCGCACTGATAGGTCTGCTGGAGCCATTTCAGGATCACGCTGGTGTCGAGCCCGCCCGAATAAGCGAGGACAACGCGATTGATCTTGTCGGACATGGTTCTGGCGACTCCAGGGGTTGAAGGGAACCGGCGCGCTCTAGGGTCGGTGCGCCGGTTCCGCAAGCCGCTAGCCGCAGACCTCGCCATCGACGCGCAGCGACGGGCTGCCCGCGCCCATCGCGCCGCCCTTGCGCAGCGCCGCTTCGGCCTCGAACATATAGTCGCGCGTGATGGGCAACGTGTCGCGCGCGCGCGAGAACTGGAGCTGATAATTGACCAGCCCGCCGTTCATGAAGCTGACGTAGCAACCGGCAAGGTAGAAGGTCCACATCCGGTAGAAGCGCTCGTCGTACAGCGTCACGATCTCGTCGCGCGCCGCGACGGTGCGGTCGTACCAGAGCTTGAGCGTGTGGCCATAATGGTGCCGCAGCACCTCCACATCGGTCATGAAGAAACGCAGCCCTTCATAGCCCTGCGCGATTTCGGACAGCGCCGGGATATAGCCGCCCGGGAAGATGTATTTCAGCGTGAACTTGTCGGTCACGCCCGGCCCTCCCATGCGGCCGATCGTGTGGAGCAGCATCACGCCCTCGGGCGTCAGCAATTCGCGGCATTTGCGGAAAAACGTGCGGTAGTGCGGCGTGCCGACATGCTCGAACATACCGACCGACACGATCCGATCGAACGTACCCGTCAAATGGCGATAGTCGATCAGCTCGAAGCGCACCATGCGGTCCACCCCCGCCTCGATCGCGCGGCGGCGGGCGACCTTCAGCTGTTCTTCGGACAGCGTCACGCCCAACACTTCGGCGCCGGTCTTGGCATGGAGGTACAGCGCCATCCCGCCCCAGCCGCAGCCGATGTCGAGTACGCGCATCCCCGGCTGAATCGCCAGCTTGGCGGCGATATGCGCCTTTTTATCGAGCTGGGCCTGCTCCAGCCCGACAGCGGGATCGGTGAAATAGGCGCAGCTATACTGGCGATCCGCGTCGAGGAAGAGATCGTACAGCCGATCCGACAGGTCGTAATGATGCGCGACGTTGCGCTTCGATCGCTTGGCCATGTTGTACCGGCCGATGCGGAACGCGGCGGCACCCACCACGCGGCGCAGCGCGCTGGGGTGCAAGGTCGCGGTGCCGGTTTCCCAGCGATTGTTGGTGGTGATGAGGTTGAGCAGGTCGAGTATGTCGCCCTGCTCGATGGTCAGCCTGCCATCCATGAACGCTTCGGCGGCGCCAAGGCCTGGATCGCGCAGGATCGCGCCTGCAGCGCCCTTTTCCAGCCGGATGGCGACGTCGTTCAACCCGTCTGCGGGGGCGCCGAAGGTGCGCATGCTGCCATCGGCATGGTGGACGGTGAGCATCCCCTGCTTCACCGCATGTGCGAAAAACCGGTCTATCAACATCGGTGGCCGTTCTCCAAAATCAACTCCACCCCTCCCGCAGCGTAGAGGGTAGTAGTGATTTCGCAATGCGGTAACAATGAGACGAACCTAGATACCGGCGTACCATTCGTATCCGTTGAAATCCTCCCAGAAGCCCCCATGGCCCTTGCCGATTCCGGCCAGACTGGCGACCGCTTTGACGCGCATCACATATTTCGCGTGCTTGTACCCCAGCTGCCGCTCGACCCGCAGCCGGACGGGGGCGCCATGGCCAACGCTGAGCGGCGCGTCGTTCATCGCCCAGGCCAGCAGCGTCTGGGGGTGGAGCGCGTCGATCATGTCGATCGATTCGTAATAGGGCTGGCCCGCGATCCGATCGGCACAGTGCAGGACGATGAAGCGCGCGTCGGGGCGGATGCCCGCCAGGTTGAGTACCGTCTCCAGCCGGGGGCCCTGCCATTTGCCGATCGCGCTCCATCCCTCGACGCAATCGTGCCGCGTTATCTGCGCCCGCTGGGGCAGCGATCGCAAATCGGCGAGGCTTAGGCTAAGCGGGCGCGCCACCAGCCCGTCGACGCGCAGCCGCCAATCGGCGAAATTCTTCGCCGCCATTGCGGTATAGGCCGGGGTATCGGGGCTCGACGTGCCGTTGACGCGGAAGCGCGGGCTCATCTGGTCGGCGCGATATTCGCGCGCCAGCGCCGCCCGGCCCACGATAGACCGCTGGAGAAAGTCATGCGCCTCGTCCGCGCGCATCAGCACCGGGCTGTCGGTCCAGGCATCGCATCCGGCAAGCAGGGTCGCGCCGCCGGTGACGAGCAGGTTGCGCCGCGTGATCATTCGGCCTCTCCCGCATCCGGCACCCGCCACCAGCCGGTGACCATCGAACGCACTTCGTTGATCGGCCCCGCCAGGATGACCAGTGTCAGGTGCACCAGCGTGAACAGCGTGATCAGCACCATCGCAATGAAATGCACCGACCGCGCCGATTGCCGCCCGCCGAACAGGTCGGCGATCCACGGCCACATGCCGGGCGCCAGCGCCAGCCCGCTCAGGATCAGCACCGGCAGCAGCACGAACAGCACCCCGACATAGGACAGCTTCTGGAAGATATTGTAGGCGCGCGGATTTTCGGGATCGTGGAACCGCAGCGACAGGTGCGCACGCAGGTCCGCCCACAGATGCCGGGGCGCCAGTTCGCCGCGCCGGATGCGCAGGTCACGCTGAATATGCCGGTTGATCAGGCTCCACAGCAGATAAAAAAGCAGCGCGAACGCCAGCACCAGCGCGAAGAATAGATGCCAGTGCCGCGCCCCCGACAGGCTGTAATAGCTGGGGATCGTCGCCCATCCCGGAAAGCGCGGCAATGTCAGCCAGGCCGGATCGTAATTCGCGCCGTAATTGCCCCAATAGAGCCGGGGGTGCGCGTTGAAGATCATCAGCCCGCTGCCGATCATCACGAACAGCGCCAGCGCGTTGAGCCAGTGCCACAGCCGTGTCACCAGCCGGTGGCGATAGACGCGGATGGGCGCCGCCGCCCCTGGTTCGCTTGCCATCTTCCACCTCGGGTTGCGTCACCTATCTATGCCATCCACGGTGCGCGGGGGAAAGGCCGTTGCGCGCAGGCGCCGGCACGCGCCAAGGAGACCCGATGCCCGATTTCCATTTCTATGAACCCGCCGACGGCCATGGCCTGCCGCACGATCCCCTGAACGCGATCGTCGCGCCGCGTCCGATCGGCTGGATCAGCACCCTGTCGGCGGACGGCGTGCGCAATCTGGCGCCGTACAGCTTCTTCACGCTGTTCAACTATCGCCCGCCGATCATCGGCTTTTCGTCGATGGGCTGGAAGGACAGCGTCGCCAATATCGCCGCGACCGGCGAGTTCGTGTGGAACCTCGCCACCCGCGCGCAGGCCGAACCGATGAATACCAGCGCGGCGATCGTCGCGCCCGAGGTGGACGAATTTGCGCTGGCCGAACTGGACGTGCTGCCCTCCACGCTGGTCGCGCCGCCGCGCGTCGCGGGCAGCCCCGCGCAGTTCGAATGCCGCCTGACCCAGATCGTCCGGCTGGAGACCAAGGAGGGCAACGCGCTCGACCAGTGGCTCGTGCTCGGCGAGGCAGTGGGCATCCATATCGACCGCGCGATGCTGGAGGACGGCATCTACCAGACCGCCCGCGCGCGCCCGATCCTGCGCGGCGGCGGCCCGGCCGATTATTTCGAGATTACCGAGGACGCACTGTTCCGGATGCGCCGGCCCGGCGCGCTCTAGGCTTTTGATTGCCGCATTTTCCGAGCCGTTGACCGTAAACGGTCAACTTGAAAATGCTCTAGAAATAAGCGCGGTGGAAGAACACCGCCGTGGTCGCGGCGGTGACCAGCAGCGTCCAGGCCCGGACCATCCCCGGCGACAGTCGCTTGCCGAATCGCGCGCCCAGCCATCCGCCGAGCACGCCGCCCGCCAGCATCGGCAGGCACAGCGCCCACTGGACCAGCCCCGCCGCGATGAACACGAACGCCGCCGCGAGATTGGCGACTGCCAGCATCAGCGTGCGGATCGAGAACAGCGATCGCGGATCGGCACCCGCCAGCAGCCCATAGGCCGCCGTGGTCATCATCCCCACGCCCCCGCCGAAATAGCCGCCATAGACACCGAGCAGCGACTGGACGACCACCAGCGTGCGCGGCCCGATCGCCACGCGCGCGCGCAGCCATGCCGATGCGCGCGGGCCAAAGGCGATGGCCGCGAACGCGAGGAGCAACAGCCAGGGGATCACGAAATCGAAGGTGCGCGTAGGCGTCAGCACCAGCAGCGCGCTGCCCGCCAGCCCGCCGGCAAAGGTCACGCCCGCCAGCGTGCGCACCCCCATCCCGGCGACCGGAGCCAGCTCGTCGCGAAACGTCCATGCGCTTGCCGCCGCCCCCGGCAGCAGCGCGACGTTGGACGATGCGTTCGCGGCATTGGCGGGCAATCCGAACGCGATCAGCGCAGGCAGCGTGGCAAAGGTGCCCCCGCCCGCCAGCGCGTTCATCACGCCGCCCAGCATGCCCGCGCCGGCGGCCAGCACCAGCCCGCCGGCGTCAACCAAGCGCGGCGAACTTGGCTTCGGCCTCGCGGTCCAGCTCGGCGCGGCTCTTCTTCTCCGACGCGGTCTTCAGCTGGCCGCACGCCGCATCGATGTCGCGCCCGCGCGGGGTGCGCGTCGGCGCCGAGATGCCGGCCTCGAACACAATGTCCGAAAACGCCTTGATCCGCTCGGGCGTCGAGCACTGGTAATCCGCGCCGGGCCAGGGATTGAACGGGATCAGGTTCACCTTGGCGGGCAGCTTGTACTTCTTGATGAGGCGAACCAGCTCGCGCGCATCGGCGTCGCTGTCGTTCTTGTCGCGCAGCATCACATATTCGAACGTGATTCGCCGGGCATTGTTCGCGCCGGGATAGTCGGCGCACGCCTGGAGCAGCTCCTCGATCCCGTACTTCTTGTTGAGCGGGACCAGCTCGTCGCGCACGTCCTTGGTCACCGCGTGCAGCGACACGGCCAGGTTGACGCCGATCTCCTCGCCCGCGCGCGCCATCATCGGGACCACGCCCGACGTCGACAGCGTGATCCGCCGCTTGGACAGCGCAAGCCCGTCGCCGTCCATCACGAGGCGGAGCGCGTCGCGGACATTGTCGAAATTGTACAGCGGCTCGCCCATGCCCATCATCACGATGTTGGTGAGCATCCGCCCCTCGGGCTGGCTAGGCCATTCGCCCAGCGCGTCGCGCGCCAGCATCACCTGCCCCACGATCTCGGCGGGCAGCAGGTTGCGCACCAGCCGCATCGTGCCGGTGTGGCAGAAACGGCAATTGAGCGTGCAGCCGACCTGGCTCGACACGCACAGCGTCCCCCGATCCGCGTCGGGGATGAACACCATCTCGTAGTCCTGCCCGTCGTCCGAGCGCAGCAGCCATTTGCGCGTCCCGTCGGTCGAGACCTGTGCCTCCACCACTTGCGGGCGGCTGATGACGAAACGCTGGGCGAGCCATGGCTGCATCGTCTTGGAAATGTCGGTCATCAGCGAGAAATCGGTGACGCCGCGATTGTAGATCCAGTGCCACAGCTGCTTCGCGCGCAACTTCGCCTGCTTCGGCTCGAGCTGCGACGTCTCCAGCGCCATGCGCAGGTCGAGCTTGGACAGGCCCAGCAAGTCGATGCGCCCATCGGCGCGCGGCGCCAGCGGGCGGGGAACGGGCACGGGATCGATGTGGCCGGGTATCTGCATCATTGTTCCTTGCTGCTCTGGCGTGGCAAGAAGCAATCGCGAATGCCATCGACATGTTCTATCAGGTCTCGGGCGGCGCGTTGATCGCCCATGCGGTCCAGTATCACATCTATTCCTTCACGCCGCGCCAGCTTCGCCGCAGGCACGAAATCAGCGTCCGCCGCGACGATAACGATTTGATCGACCTGGCGTTTGAATGCGAGCGAGGCGACGTCGAGACCAAGGCGCATGTCCACGCCCTTCTGCTTGGTATCGACTTCAAAGTCTTCGTCGGTCGGAACGAACCCGCTGGGCGACTGGATCAAGCGCGCTGTCGCGGCCTCGCTCAAACGCCATCGCGAGGTGTCGTTGAGGCGCCCCAGACGTACCGCCACCTTGCGTAACTTTCGCACCGCATCGTGCAGTTCCAGCCGGAACACCGCCTCGGGAGTTTTACCCCAGTCGACCGACTTATGCGACAAGGGCCGGTGCATCCGCTTCGTGAGCGGCGAGCAGTCGTAGAAGAAAATCCGGTAAAAGTCGGTCGATTCCGCAAGCTGAAAATTGTGTTTGGAAATCTGCTCCAGCAGTCGGGATGCTCCGATCCTTTGGCTCAGATGCCAATAGGCCAGCACTCCCAAACCGTGGGCGACGCTTTCGGGGTCATTGCGATCATGGTCGGGGAACGAATGTTTGAAGCGACGTAGAAAGAACGCCCCATCGACCAAGATTGCCGTAGCCATTGCGATGCTCAAAAATTTGTCCCCGGGAGCGGCCTTGAGCGGATACCTGCTCTTTCGAGCGCCTCAAGACGGCAAGCCGGGGACGGGATGGCCGATATATATCGACTGGGCCCAAAAAGTCAAGAAACGGACGGGAGACCGGATGCTGCTCTCCCGACCTCTCACCCTACACGTCCGTCTTGCGTAAGCAACGTACCGTCGCGGGAAATTGCGCGACCGGGAACCGCAAGGGCGAACAAGGATTGCGACAGGCGCGATTATTTGGAGGAAATAACGATGCTTTTCAAATCCATGGCGATTGGCGCGGCGCTGATTTCGGCGCCTGCCGCCTTTGCCCAGACCACCCCGACGACGCCCGCGACGCCCGCTTCCCCCACGATGGAAGCCGCGCCGGCAGCGCCCGCGCCGACCACGCCGGCCCCGGTGAGCGATGCCGAAGTCACCCAGTTCGCAAGCGCGGCGCTGGCAGTGACCAAGGTACAGGCCGATGCCGCGGTGCCCGCCGCGGACAAGAACGCCAAGTCGGTCGAGGCGATCACCGCCGCCGGGATCGACCCGGTCCGTTTCAACGAAATCTCGCAGGCGATGCGCGACGACCCCGCGCTCAACCAGCGCATCCAGAAGGCCGCAGCGGCGCTTACCCAGCCCGCCAACTGACGCGGCATGCGATCCCGGGGCGGCGCGCGCCGCCCCGGCCGTCACGCCGCCAACGGCATCAGGCAACCGATCCCGTCGAGCGACGCGCGTACCGATTGGCGCACTGGCGTCTGCGGCACTTCGCCCAGAAACGCGCGAAGCGTGCTATCGTCGAGCCGCACCGGATTCTGCCAGAAGGGGCGCATCTCGATCAGTTCGTGCAGCGTCCGGTTGAACGGCGCCAGGAACGGCAGCAGCGCCCATGGCATCGGTCGCACCTTCGTCGCAACGCCTACCACCGCACGGATCGCGTCGACGAACGCCGTCCCGTCGGCATCCCAGAACCCGGCAAAATGATAGCGCGCGAGCCTCGGCATCTCGGCATCCCGATCCAGCAGCCGCGCAAAGGTCTCGGCGACGTCAGGCAGATACGCCCAGCTATGCCCCACCCCGCGCGCGCCCGGATACTGGATCGTGCGCACCGGTTTCCCCGGTGTGACCAGCCCCTGTGACAGCCAGTTGTTGGCGGCGCGCGGCCCATAATAGTCGCCCGCGCGCAGGATCAGCGCCCGCACGCCCGAATCGGCGATGCGCTGCTCCATCGCCACGCGAATGCGGCCCTTTCGCGTCTGTGCCGTCTGCGCCATGTCCGGCTGCGCCACCGGCGTCGTCGCGGGGTCGTAGTTGTAGATCGTGCCGGGCAGCACGAGCCGGGCGTCGTTGACGGCAGCGGCGGCGATGCTGTCGTCGATCATCGGCAGCACCAGCTTGTCCCAGTCGCGATAGCCGGGCGGGTTCACGGCATGAACGATCGCCGCCACGCCACGCGCCGCGTCCAGGACTGCCCGTCGGTCCATCGCATCGCCCTCGATCCAGTGGACCGCCGGGTCCAGCCCGGGACGCGGCGAGCGCACCAGCCCGCGCACGTCCCAGCCATGGCGGACCAAAGCCCGCGCCGTCTCGCCACCCACCCCGCCTGCGGCACCCAATACCAGAACCGTCTTGTGCATCACGACCTCCATCACTCGATTCGACAGAGATGCGCGCGCCGGGGTTCATTTGAAATTGTCGTACTTTTCCACCTCGCCTATACAAAATATATGAGCTGGCTCGATCAAGGCGTGGACTGGGAGCGGCAGCGGGCGTTCCTTGCGGTGATGGAAGCGGGCAGCCTCTCGGCCGCCGCGCGCCTGATCGGCGTGGCCCAGCCGACGGTGCGCCGGCGCATCGAGGATCTGGAGGCGGAAACCGGCGGCCCGCTGTTCACGCGCTCGCCCAGCGGCCTGTTGCCGACCGAGCGTGCGCATCTGCTCGCCGGCCATGCCCGCGCGATGGCGCTGGCGGCGGATGCCTTTATCCGCTCGGCCTCGGCCGACGCGCATGAGATCGCCGGCACCGTGCGCATTTCGGCGAGCGAGGTCATCGCAGTGGAGGTCCTGCCCGAGATCCTCGCAGCCCTGACCTCCGAGCATCCGGCGCTCACGCTCGCGCTCAGCCCCACCAACCGCGCAGAGGACATGCTGCGGCGCGAGGCCGACCTCGCGATCCGCATGGTCGCACCGAAACAGGAGGCGCTGATCGCCCGGCGCGTCGGCGCGATCCCGCTGGGGCTGCACGCGCACCCGGGCTATCTCGCCATGCACGGCACCCCGGCCAGCCTGGCCGAGGCGCGGGCGCACCGGCTGATCGGCGTGGAAAGCGAAAACGCCGTGCTGCGCGCGATGCAGGCGCGCGGGATTCCCGTGTCGCGCGACGATTTCGGCTTTCGCACCGACCATGACCTTGCCCAGCTCGCCGCGATCCGCGCGGGTATCGGCATCGGCGTCTGCCAGGCGCCGCTGGCCGCGCGCGATGGGCTGGTGCGGCTGGCGGCGGACAGCTTTTCGTTCGACCTCGACACCTGGGTCGTCTGCCACGAAGACCTGCGCGACGTCGCCCGCGTCCGCGCGGTGTTCGACGCGCTGGTCGCGGGGCTCCAGGCCTATATCGCGGGAAGGCCGCTCACCCGAACAGCAGCGTCCCCAGCAGCCGCCCCGGAAGCAGAGTGAAGAGCGCGGCCACGGCCAGTCCCAGATAGGTCAGCGACATGGTACGCCGATGGCCGGCAATGTCGTGGCGCACCGCCTGCAGGATGCCGCGCGGGATCATCACCACGACGACGACCGACAGGATATGGATCACGCTCAGCCGCCCAGTCATGCCCACCAGCCCGAAGCTGGAAAGCGCGCCCAGCAGCATCAGCCCGGCCCATAGCCGCCCCAGCGCACGGTGCAGCGCATCGCCCTTGCGCCGCCACAGCACATAGGCGCCCAGCGGCAGCGCCGGCAGCACGGAGGCGAGATGCAGCACCAGCCACGGATCGGTCGGCGCGGCGCGGTGCGCCATCCCGGTGGCGACACCGCGCACCAGCGCGGCGAGGACTGCCACGCCGGCAACGGCGCCGATGGCGACGATGATCCGGTCGCGTTGCGAAGGGGCGGGGCGGGCGGCTATGGCAATGGGCATATGGTTCTCCTTGCCGCGCTTCCTGCCCCCTGCCCGTTTGCGCGCCAGCCCGGATGCACGAACGGCGACGGCGTTTGCGCGAACGGGGCGTGCCGCGTCGGCGCGGCCCATTCGCGAAGCATGAACGGGCAGCCGGCATGACCTCCCCGTCGCGCCTGATCCGCGAACTGGCGGTGCTGGGAATCGCCGCGCTCGTACTGGGGGCGCTGGGGCCGTTCGGTTCGTTCGCCTGGCCGCTGGGCACGCGGATCGCGCAATGGTCGCTGATGCTGTTTGCCGGCTATGCGTTCTTTCGCCCGGTGATCGCCGGAGGCAGTGCGCTAGCGGCGCAATCGGGGCTGCCGCGCGGCGCGGCGATCCTGGTCGCGTGCCTGTTCGGCGCAATACCGACGACGATCCTTGTCGCGCTCGCCTTTGGCGGCTTTCGCTGGCGGGCCGTGACGGTCGGCGATCTCGCCGCGCTCTATCCGCTGGTGCTGTTGATCGGCGGCGCGATCACGGCGGTGCAGATGCTGGCGCGGCGTGCGCGCGAGGGAAGCGACGGTGCAGCGGCGCCCCTGCCGGAGGCGCTGGCGCCCGAGCCCGCTCCCCCGACCGATTCGGCAATCGCGCCGCCCGATCCGTCGCCCGCGCGCCCGGCCTTCTTCGACCTGCTGCCGCCCGCGCTCGGCACCGACATTCGCTGCCTGGAGAATGAGGACCATTATGTCCGCGTCCACACCGCCGCCGGCAGCGCGCTGGTGCTGATTCGGATGCGCGATGCGGTGGCGCAGCTGGAGGAGGTGGCGGGCGCCCGCGTCCATCGCGGATGGTGGGTCGCCCGTACCGCCGTGGCGGGCGTGATCCGGCAGGACCGCAATGTCCGCCTCAGGCTGGTCGATGACCGCGAAGTGCCGGTGGCACGCGCCAACGTCGCCGCGCTGCGCGACGCCGGCTGGCTGGACTGACGCGCGGCGTTCAGCGCCCCGCGCAGCCGATCGCGGCCGCATCGATCGCCGTCGCCGCGCCCTTCAGCGCATAGGTGTCGGCAAAGGCGCCGCCCGCCGGGCTGACGCTTTCCACGCTCATGCTGCGCCCCGATCGCATCGCCGCGACCACGGCGGCGTCGGTGCGCGAATCGGGCGCCCAGGCGTCGAGATCGCCCGCGCGCAGCTCGAACCGCCGCTCGCCGATCGCGAGTGTCACGCGCGCGTTTGCGGCGCGCGGGCGACTGAGGCGGATGTGGAGCTGGTTGCGCACCCCGTCGCCCGGCCAGGTGGCGATGCTGGCAAAGGGCCGGGCCTGCGCGTGCCGCTCGACCGGCTCGGCAATGGCGTAGCAGCGCACCGGGCCCGAATCGCGAAACGCGCCCCAGCGATCGAACACGCCCAGCGTATCGCGCGGCCCCGCCGCCAGCAGCGCAAGCGCAAGCGCAAGCGCGGGCACGATCATGCCGGCGCGGCGCCGCGCCCGGTGCCGGTGTGCACCACCGTTTCGATCCCATCCTCGATCCGCACGATCGACCCTTGCGGCAGGTCGGGCGCGACCGGCGCGTCGAACTGCGGCAGCACGTCGCGCCCGGTCATCACGCCGCGCAGGATGCGGCTCGACATGCCGTGCATGATGACCAGCCGGTCGCCCGGATCGTCATCGGTATCCGCCAGCCACGACGACACGCGCGCCGCAATCGCATCATACCATTCGCCGCCGGGCGGGGGCCGCGAATACAGGCCATGCTCGATGTCGAGGAACCCCGGCGCCTCGTCCTGCAAATCGGCGTAATAGCGCCCGCTCCATTCGCCCATGCCGATCTCGACCAGCCGGTCGTCGGTGCGCGCCTGGTGCCAGTCCAGTTCCAGATGCTCGGCGATCACTGCCAGCGTCTGGAGCGCGCGGCCGGCGCTGGACGACCACAAGGTGATCGCCGGCTTCGGCCCCAATATCTGCCGCAGCGCCGCGCCCATCGCGTCCGCCTGGGCAAAGCCCGCGCGCGTCAACGGGGTGTGCGGATGATCGCCCTGCATCCGCCGGGCGATGTTGAACACGGTCTCGCCATGCCGGGCGATATAATCGCGGCCCTTGCGCTTGCTGGTCATGCTGCCTTCCTCTCTCTTCGCCCCGCCAAACGCAATCACCCCGTGGAGGTTCGTTTCGTTCAGGAAACGGACAGGTGCGCCACCGTACTAATACACCCAGCCTCGGGACAGGGGCTGTGTATCGATTTTCAGGGAGTGCCGATGCGAAAAGAAACGCACCCACCGGCGCGATAGGCGCCGCTGGCCCTGCATCCACAGGATGCAGATGTTGCCAAAAAACCACGCTTTTCCGTGTTTATCTGGGGTTCATGCAACGTCTGGCGATTTCGTCCAGTTATGCCCCTGCTCGTTTTTGCAACGCAGCGAGCGCGTACCAAGGAGTATATTTATGCGTACAAAGATTCTTGCCGCCGCCCTGATCGCCTCGTCGGCCATCGCCGCGCCGGCCTTCGCGCAGAGCGCCGATTCGGGCTTCACCGGCCCGCGCGCCGAAGCCGTGCTGGGCTGGGACCATGTCGGCGACGATTCGACCGCCGGCGGTTCGCGCGACGGCCTCACTTATGGCGGCCAGATCGGCTATGACGTCCAGGCGGGCAGCGCCATCCTGGGTGTCGAGGGCGAAGTGACCGGATCGACCACGCGCGATACGGCCAACAACGTGCTCGTCGCCGGCGACCGGCTGCGCGCCAAGGCGGGCCGCGACCTCTATGTCGGCGCCCGCGCCGGCTTCCTCGCCAGCCCGCAGGCGATGATCTATGTGAAGGGCGGCTACACCAATGCCCGCTTCGACACGACCTATGATTCGGCCGCGACCGGCCGCATCTCGGACCATGACAATGTCGATGGCTGGCGCGTCGGCGCGGGCACCGAGTACAAGCTCAACGACAAGGTCTATGTGAAGGCCGAATATCGCTATTCGAAGTATAACGACGACAAGGCCGGCATCGATGCGCACCGCCATCAGGTGCTGGGCGGCGTCGGCGTCCGCTTCTAATTCAGCGTCACGCCAAATTTTTGGTGTGCAGAAAAGGGTCGGGGCGCTTGCCCCGGCCCTTTTTGCCGTTAAGGGTATAGAACGGCGAACTGCCACCGGCCGCACGGCTATTGGTGGAATAAGGGCGGCGGCCCGGGGGTTTGAAAGACATGAAGGCGACGATCGAACGCGCAACTCTGTTGAGGGGCTTGAGCCACGTCCAGTCCGTGGTCGAGCGGCGCAACACGATCCCCATCCTCTCCAACGTGCTGATCGAGGCGCAAGCCGGCGGCACGATGCGGTTGATGGCGACGGATCTGGACCTCCAGATCGACGAGACGATTCCTGCGGCGGTGGACCAGCCGGGCGCGATCACCGTGTCGGCGCACACGCTGTTCGACATCGTGCGGAAACTGCCCGAGGGATCGCAGGTCGAATTGTCGGCGGCGGAGGGGCGAATCACCGTCAACGCCGGTCGTGCGAAGTTCACGCTGGCAACGCTGCCGCGCGACGATTTCCCGATGATCGCCGAGGGTGAACTGCCCGTCACGTTCGAGCTGCCGGCCGAAACGCTGAAGCAGATCATCGACAAGACGCGATTCGCGATCTCGACCGAAGAGACGCGCTACTATCTCAACGGCATCTTCCTGCACGTCACCGACGAGGCGACGCCGCTGATGCGCGCCGCCGCCACCGACGGACACCGCCTGGCGCGCGTCACGGTCGCGCTGCCCGACGGCGCGCAGTCGATGCCCGACGTCATCATCCCGCGCAAATGCGTGGCCGAGCTGCGCAAGCTGCTCGACGAAGTCGATGGCTCGGTCGGGGTATCGCTGTCCAATTCCAAGATCCGCTTCGATCTCGGCCAGGCGATCCTGACCTCGAAGCTGATCGACGGCACCTTCCCGGATTATTCGCGCGTCATCCCGACCGCGAATGACAAGATCCTCAAGATCGACCCCAAGAGCTTCATGGAGGGCGTCGACCGCGTCTCCACCATCGCCACCGAAAAGACCCGCGCGGTCAAGATGGCGCTGGATCGCGACAAGGTGATCCTGTCGGTCACCAGCCCGGAAAACGGCGCTGCAGCAGAAGAAGTCCCCGGCGACTATGCCTCGCTGCCGTTCGAAATCGGCTTCAACAGCCGCTATCTGATGGACATTCTGGGGCAGATCGAAGGCGATCTGGTCGAAGTGCATCTGGCCGACGCCGCCGCACCGACGCTGATTCGCGAGAATGACGCGTCGCCGGCGCTGTACGTTCTCATGCCGATGCGAGTCTGATTCGCGCTGCGCCGGCGCGATAGTGTCGCGTCGGCGCAATTTTCTTGCCCTCCCGGATTGCAATTCGGCAACGCGCCTGCATATCTATGCAGACTTGTGCAGCCTGCTGCGCAGGTTGCGGCCGGGCGGCGTAGCTCCCTTTTCCGCCGCCCGGCTTGCTTTTCGCACTCTGCGGCCAGGCGCCCCGCCACTGCGACTCCCTGAATCGCCCCGCTTGAAAGCGGCCGCCACCTGCGCTATTTACATTGATGTCAATTAGCAGGACCCAACCGATGGCGACTCAGGCACAACCCGTCCCGCAGCCAGGGCTTCCGATGAAGCGCGAATGGGGCACCGCCCTGTCCGCGCTGCGCAAGTTGCTCGCCAATGGCGACGATACGACGCAGGTTTTCTACATCATGCGCGCGCTGAACGGCGACGTGACGCAGCGCAATTATCGCCGGTTGCTTACCGTCCCCGGCGGCGGCACGTTGGCCTATCGCCGCCTGGAACTGGCCGAGCGCTTGTCGGATCGCAGCTGGATCGATGGTTTCGCCGAAGGGACCGTCGGCGCCACCTATCGCCACTTCCTCGATTCCACCGGCTATTCCGCGCAGGGCCTGGCCGAGATCAGCCTCGCCGAAGGCGCGTTTCTGGGCCAGCAGGTCGAGCATCCCTATGCCTGGATGGGCCGGCGCGAGCGCGACATCCACGATCTGTGGCACGTCCTTACCGGCTACAAGGCCGACGAGCATCTGGGCGAGGCGTGTCTGGTCGCCTTTTCCTATGCCCAGACCGGCGGGCTCGGCTGGGGCTTCATCGCGCTGGGCGCGGCACTCAAGAGCATCCGCGTCACGCGCCGGCTCGATTTCCTCAAGGCCGTCGTCGAGGGCTATCGCCATGGCCGCCGCGCCGCTTGGCTCCACGGCGAGGATTATGAAACGCTGTTGGCCGAGCCGCTCGACGCCGCCCGCCGCCGCCTGCGCATCGCCGAACCGCGTGCCTATCGCGTGGCGCAGGTGAGCCTGGAAGCTGCGGGACTAAGCGGGATCTGAAGGTCAGCGCGCGGTAGGCGCCAGCGGACGCGCTGGTGCACCCGGTTGCATCGCTCCGGCCGCCCGCGCCGCCTGTGCCCGCGCCCGTTCCTGCGCGATCCGGGCCTTGAGCGCCGCCTTGTCCAGCACCGTCGGCAACGCGAACAGCGTCTCGGGCAGGGGCGTCCGCTCGATCTCGGTCAGCTTCAGCGCGTCGCCGAACCGTAGCACCAGCCCCTTGTCGAGCATCTCGGCCACGCGCTTTTCCAGATTGTCGAGCCCGCCCTGCACCTGCGCCATGCCCGCCGCGCCGAACCGGGTCTGCATCGCCAATGCGCTGCCGGCATTGGCGAGTGCCGGGTCGCTGCTGATAACAGCCTCCACCGTGGTCTTGGCCGCGCCCTTGGCCGGGCGCACTTTCCACACATCGCCCTTCTGTTCGGCGACGGTCTCGGTGCCTTCCTTCACGATCGCATAGTCGGTCTGCGGCCCCAGCCCGGTCGGCTTCATCCCCGCCTCCCGCGCGAGTTCGCCGATCACCGCCACGAATTCGGGCACCTTGGCGGCATAGGCGCCGCGCGGGTCATTGAGCACGATATACTCGACGCCGCCCTTGCGGATCAGCGTCTGTTCGCGGCTGTCCACGCGCGCATCGCCATTCGCCGCCGCCTTCACCGCGATGGTGCCCCCGCCCCCGGCCAGCGTGTAGCGTGCAGTCAAGTCTTCGGGCGCTTTCGAACATCCCGCGAGCAGCAGCGCCGCTGCGGCGGTCAGGCAGAGTCGAAACATGGGGTCTCCTTTGCATCCTTCATCGGCGAAGCAGTGTTCGGCGGCAAGGTGCTGCGCTAGGGCAGATGGATGACGGTATCGCGCCTGGTCCTGACCAACTTCCGCAACCACGCGGATGCCGTGCTGGCGCCGGGCAGCGGATTCGTCGTGCTGAGCGGCGAAAACGGCGCGGGCAAGACCAATATTCTGGAGGCCGTCTCGCTGCTGGCGCCGGGGCGCGGGCTGCGCCGGGCCGCGCTGTCCGAAATGGCGCGCCAGGGCGGGCCCGGCGGCTTCGGCGTCGCCGCGACGCTGGGCGATGTCGAGATCGGCACCGGCACCCAGCCCGACGCGCCCGAGCGCCGCGTGGTGCGAATCAACGGCGCGGGCGTCGCGGCCACTGCACTGGCGGAATGGACGACGGTGCTGTGGCTGACCCCGGCGATGGACCGGCTGTTCGTCGAGGGCGCGGGCGAGCGCCGCCGCTTTCTCGACAGGCTGACGCTCGCGCTGACCCAGACCCATGCCCATCACGCCACCCGCTACGAAGCGGCGATGCGCCAGCGCAACCGGCTGCTCGCCGACGATGCGCCCGCCGATCCCGACTGGCTGGCAGCGCTGGAGGCACAGATGGCCGAGCATGGCGGCGCAATCCATGCGGCACGGGTCGAGGCAGTGACGCTGCTCGCCGACCGACTGGCGGCGCAGCCCGAGGGCGCGTTTGCCCGCGCGGGGCTGGCCCTGTCCGGCTGGGACGGCGATGCCGAATCGCTGGCGCACAGCCTGCGCGAAGGCCGCCGCCGCGACGCCGCCGCCGGGCGCACGCTGGAAGGGCCGCACCGCGCCGACCTGATCGTGACGCATCTGGGCAAGGCACAGCCCGCGCACCTCTGCTCCACCGGCGAGCAAAAGGCACTGCTGCTCGGCCTGGTGCTCGCCCATGCCGAGCTGGTCGCGGAGCGGATCGGTCGCGCGCCGATCCTGCTGCTCGACGAAGTGGCCGCGCACCTCGACCCCAGCCGCCGCGCGGCGCTGTTCGCGCGGCTTTCCGGGCGCGGCCAGGTGTGGATGACGGGGACCGAGGCGGCGCTGTTCGATGCGGTGCCGGGGGATGCGACACGCTATGCGCTCGGCGGCGGCGCGATCGGCTGAATGCCCCTCTCCCCACCCGGCCAGCCCCTGCCATTTCGCTTTCGTTCGCGCGCGCGAATCCCTATATGCTTGGCATGGCAGAAACTCCTCCGAACAATATGAACGCCTATGGCGCCGACTCGATCAAGGTGCTCAAGGGGCTCGACGCAGTCCGCAAACGTCCCGGCATGTATATCGGCGATACCGATGATGGCTCGGGCCTCCACCACATGGTGTTCGAAGTCAGCGACAATGCGATCGACGAAGCGCTGGCCGGGCATTGCGACCGGATCATCATCCAGCTGAACGCCGATGGATCGGTGTCGGTCGAGGATAACGGCCGCGGCATTCCCACGGGCATCCACAGCGAGGAAGGCGTGTCGGCAGCCGAGGTCATCATGACCCAGCTCCACGCCGGCGGTAAGTTCGAGAACACGTCCGACGACAACGCCTACAAGGTGTCCGGCGGGCTCCACGGCGTGGGCGTGTCGGTGGTCAACGCGCTGTCCGAATGGCTCGACCTGACGATCTGGCGCGACAATGAAGAACATTACATGCGCTTCGCGCACGGCGATGCCGTCGCCCCGCTCAAAGTGGTCGGCCCGGCAAACGGCAAGAAGGGCACCCGCGTGACCTTCCTCGCGAGCCCGGCGACGTTCAAGATCACCGAATATGATTTCGAGAAGCTCGAGCATCGCTATCGCGAGCTGGCCTTCCTCAATTCGGGCGTGCGCCTGTTCCTGCGCGACGCGCGGCACGAAGAGGTCAAGGAAATCGAGCTGTTCTACGAAGGCGGCATCGCCGCGTTCGTGAAGTGGCTGGATCGCAACAAGGTGCCGTTGATGCCCGATCCGGTCGCGATCTCGGGCACGCGCGACGACGTGACGATCGACGTCGCGCTCGAGTGGAACGACAGCTATTACGAAAACGTCCTCTGCTTCACCAACAACATCCCGCAGCGCGACGGCGGCACGCATCTGGCCGCGTTCCGCGCGGCGCTGACGCGGACGCTCAACAACTATGCCGACAAATCGGGCGCGCTGAAGAAGGAAAAGGTCAGCCTCACCGGCGACGACATGCGCGAGGGGCTGACCGCGATCGTCAGCGTCAAGCTGCCCGACCCCAAGTTCAGCAGCCAGACCAAGGACAAGCTGGTCTCGTCCGAAGTGCGCCAGCCGCTCGAAAGCCTGATGGCCGACAAGCTCGCCGAATGGCTCGAGGAAAACCCCGCCGTCGCGCGTCAGATCATCCAGAAGGTGATCGACGCCGCCGCCGCCCGCGAAGCCGCGAAAAAGGCGCGCGAGCTGACCCGGCGCAAGGGCGTGCTCGACATCGCCAGCCTGCCCGGCAAGCTGGCGGATTGCCAGGAACGCGATCCGGCCAAGTCCGAACTTTTCTTCGTCGAGGGTGACTCGGCCGGCGGCTCGGCCAAGCAGGGCCGCGATCGCCACTTCCAGGCGATCCTTCCCCTGCGCGGCAAGATCCTCAACGTCGAGCGCGCGCGGTTCGACCGGATGCTCGCCAGCCGCGAAATCGGCACGATCATCACTGCGCTCGGCACCGGCATCCGCGACGATTTCAACATCGAGAAGCTGCGCTACCACAAGATCGTCATCATGACCGACGCCGACGTCGACGGCGCGCATATCCGCACACTGCTGCTGACCTTCTTCTACCGCCAGATGCCCGAGATCATCACCAACGGGCACCTCTATATCGCCCAGCCGCCGCTCTATAAGGCGACCAAGGGCCGCTCCGAAGTGTATCTGAAGGACGACGCCGCGCTCGACCAGTATCTGGTCGATGCGGGCGTGGGCGGCAACATCCTGGAGACGACGAGCGGCTCGCGCAGCGGGCAGGACCTCCGCGACCTGGTCGAGCATGCCCGCCGCATGCGCACGCTGATGCGCTATGTCCCGCGCCGCTATGATCCGATGATCATCGAGGCGCTGGCGCTCGGTGCCGGGCTCGATCCGGCGGCCACGCGCGAAGCACGGATGGCCAGCCTGACCTCGGTAGTCACGCGCCTCGACGCCGCCGACAGCGAAGCACGCTGGTCGGCGCGCGTCACCGAAGATGGCGGCTATCATTTCGAGCGGCTGTGGCGCGGCGTGACCGATCATCACATCGTCGAGGCGGCGTTCCTGGTCTCCGCAGAAGCGCGCCGGCTCCACAGCCTCGCGCAAGAGCAGGCCGCCAGCTACATGACGCCGTCCAAGCTGGTGCCGTCCAAGGCAGCGGCGCTCAGCGACGTCGAGGCGGCGCTCGCCGCCGATGCCGAGGAATCGGACGAGCCGGTGACCGTAGGCAAGGGCGAGGCACTCGTATCGCGCCCCAGCCAGCTGCTCGACGCGATCCTGGCGGCGGGCCGCAAGGGGCTGGCGATCCAGCGCTACAAGGGGCTGGGCGAAATGAACGCGGAACAGCTGTGGGAAACCACGCTCGATCCGCAGAACCGCTCGATGCTCCAGGTCGAAGTCGGCCAGGCCGATGTCGCCGACGCGATCTTCACCCAGCTGATGGGCGACGTGGTGGAGCCGCGCCGCGAGTTCATCCAGGACAATGCGCTGAACGTCGCCAATCTCGACGTCTGATCGCGCGATCCGCAACAAAAAGGGCCCGGCGCGCCGCATCGCGCGCCGGGCCCTTTTTTGCGACTCCCGCGCGCGCATCGGGCTCGCGGTGCGGGCGTGCCGGCGTTATAGTCGGGTACGGCGGTACGCAGCGCGCGGCCCGCTCGCACAAAAGGATCATACCTGCATGAAGCTCGTTTTCCTGACCGCCGCAGCGCTCGCCTGCACGCCGGCCGCTGCCTTTGCCCAGACCGCGCCGGCACCGGCGCCGACCGCCCCGGTTGCGGCGGCGAAGTTCAATCTCGACACGCCGGTCGAGGCGCTGGTCGCGGATGCCAAGGCAAAGGCCGTGCTCGACGCCGACCTGCCGGGCCTGACGACCCACGAATCGTACGACATGTTCAAGTCGATGAGCCTGCGCGAGTTGCAGCCGATGTCCGGCGGCAAGCTGAGCGACGAAGTGCTCAAGAAGGTCGAAACCGACCTCGCCGCGATCAAGTAACCACGCGAAACGGGGCCGGACGCACAGGCGGCCGGCCCCGTCGTACCGTCAATCGACGTCAGGCTCAGCCCTTGCGGCTGGCCTCGAACAGGAACCAGGCGCGTTCCTCGGCCTGGTCGGTCCATTCGTCGACGATGCCGCTGGTGGCATTGTCGCCCGCCTCTTCGGACGCTTCCTTCACGACGCGGAAGCTCTCGACCAGCTTGAGATTGTCGTCGCGCAGTTCGGCGAGCATCGCCTCGGGCGTCACGAAATCCTTGTCATTGTCGCTGATCGTCTGGCGGCGCGCGATGTCGCCGATCGAGCGCAGCGTGGTGTTGCCGGTCTTGCGCACGCGCTCTGCGATCGCGTCCGTGATGCCCAGGATCTGCGTCGCCTGATCGTCGAGCATCAGGTGATAATCGCGGAAATGCGGGCCCGAGACGTGCCAGTGGAAATTCTTGGTCTTGAAATACAGCGTGTAGCAGTCCGCCAGCGCACTGTTCAGCGCGTCCGCCACGCTCTTGGTGGCGTTGCTGTTGAGGTCGGTGGGCGTCTTCAGCGCCGCTTTGGTGTCAGCCATGCTATTCCTCCGGAAAATTGGTACGTGCGCACAACGAACGGATATAGTGTCGGGTCCATCCCTCGCTAAGCGGAAATATCCCTATCCGTGATCGACTGGCTGGCACTCACACCAGCCCGACCGCGCCCAGCCCGATATAGGCTGCCGCCGCGAGCAACAGCAGGGCTATTCCAGTGCGAACAGCACCCTGTGGCAGCGCCTGCCACCCCGATTCGCCGAGCACCGCCGCGACGAATGCGACGCCAAGCGACCCGAGCGTCGCCCCGATGGCGGCGAACCACGGCAGCCCCCCGGCGGCGATGGCGAAGGTCAGGAACTGCGTCCGCTCGCCCAGCCCCAGCGCGAACACGCCGATCAAGGGCCCAGCCACCGCGCCCAGCTTCCAGCGCGCGACTCGGGCCGGTGCCTTCATCGGCCACAGCCCGGCCCCGCCGGCAAAGCCCAGCGCGAGCGCGAGCAGCAGCGATCGGGCATTGGGGGTAAGCATCGGTGCCGCGACCGAGCCGCCCACCGCCGCCAGCGCGTTGCCGGTGCCATGCGCGATTGCGGCGAGCAGCGCGACCAGCAGCGGCCGGCGATAGCGGTCCGCCAGAATCGCCGTAAGCATCGCCGGCCGGTCCCCGATCTGGGTCAGCACCGCGAGGAGAAAGGCCGGGACGATCGCTTCCATAATCCTCCCCTGCCCGGCTTCCGCTTTCGCACGCGCGCGTTAAAAGGGCGTGAACCGGGGCGAATCGTCCGTGCGCCTTGACTTTTGCGCCGAACTCGCGCACTTCCCCCGGCCTGTCAGCGGTGCGCTAGCGCGTGCCGCTCTTTCTTTTCAAGATTCAAGGGTTTCGGGTCATGGCCAAGCCGACCACTGTCAAGATCAAGCTCGTCAGCACGGCGGACACGGGTTTCTTCTACGTCACGAAGAAGAATCCGCGCACCCAGACCGAGAAGTTCTCGTTCCGCAAGTACGATCCCGTCGTGCGCAAGCACGTCGAGTTCAAGGAAGCGAAGATCAAGTAATCGCGCGTCCCCGCATTGCGGGGACCGTCTGCCGGCGCTCAGCCCTGCGGGGCGAGCGCGGCGGGTATCAGCGCGCGGACTTCATCCATGAAGCGCGCCAGCGAAATCGGCTTCGAGACATAGGCGTTCGCACCTGCCGTGCGGATGCGCTCTTCGTCGTCGCGTCCGGCATAGGCCGTGACCGCCATGATCGGAATCGCGCGCAGCCGCGAATCCAGCTTCATCTCGCGAATCAGGTCCAGCCCGCTGACATGCGGCATCTGGATGTCCATCACGACCAGGTCGGGATCGAATGCCCGCGCCCTTGCCACCGCCTCGCGCCCGTCGCGCACCGGTTCCGGCGCAAAGTCGTGCGCCCGCAACAAATCGCAGAACAGTTTCAGATTGAGTTCGTTGTCCTCGACAACGAGCACCCTTTTTGCCACGCCCGGTTACCTTGATGATGTTCGGGACTACTTAAGCGATGGCGACGCCGGAAACAAATCGCGCGATCGGCGCGGAGACGCTGGCGCTCCAGGCGCTGGTGTGGACACTGGGCGAACCTACCCGCGCGACGCGCCTGCTCGACCTGACCGGGCTCAGCCCCGATGCCTTGCGCGAACGCGCCGGCGACCCGACATTGCTGGCAGCGACGCTGGGCTTCCTCGAAAGCTATGAGCCCGATCTGATCGCCTGCGCCGACGCGATCGGTGCGACGCCTGCCCAACTCGTTGCCGCCCGCGCGGCGCTGGAGATTCGATGAAACCCCTGCTCATCACCGATTGCGACGAAGTGCTGCTGCACATGGTGCGGCATTTCGGCACCTGGCTGGGCGAGGCGCACGACATCGATTTCACCCCCAATGGCGGCGATTTCGCCACATCGATGCGCCGCCGCGCCGACCAGAGCCTGATCGAGCGCGAGACGATGTGGGCGCTGCTCGACGGCTTCTTCCCCGACCAGATGGGCCGCCAGACGCTGGTGCCGCACGCGCGCGAGGCGCTGGAGGCGCTCGCGGAACAGGCCGACATCGTCGTGCTGACCAATCTGGGCGACCATTGCCGCGCGCACCGCATCGATCAGCTGGCGACGCACGGCATCGTCCACCGCGTCGAGTGCAACCAGGGGCCGAAAGGGCCGCCGGTGGCGCGACTCGTCGAATCGATGGGCGGGCCGGTGACGGTGTTCGTCGACGACCTGGCGGTGCATCACCAGTCGGTCGCCGAACACGCGCCGGGCGTGCACCGGCTCCACATGGTCGCCGAACCCAGCCTGGCCCCGGACATTCCCCCGGCGCCGGCGGCCCATGCCCGGATCGACGACTGGCGCGAGGCACAGGCGTGGATCGCGGCGCGCTTTGCCGCCGGAACCGCCGCCGCCACCGGGGCTTGACCCCCGCGCGCGGCGGTGGTTGATCCGCCGCATGACCGACATCATCGACGCGAAGCTGGCCGAACTCGGCCTTTCCCTCCCCGAAGCCGCGGCGCCCGTCGCCGCCTATGTCCCGACGGTGGAAACCAACGGACTGCTCTATGTCTCGGGCCAGCTGCCGTTCAAGGACGGCGCGCTGATGACCGGCCGGCTGGGGCAGGATCGCGACATCGCCTATGGCCAGGACGCGGCGCAGCGCTGCGCACTGATGCTGGTGGCGCAGATCAAGAAGGCACTGGGCGGAGACCTGAGCCGCGTCGAGCGGATCGTGAAGCTGGGCGTGTTCGTCAATTCCGCCGCCGACTTCACCGACCAGGCGAAGGTCGCGAACGGCGCGTCGGAGCTGTTCCAGGCGCTGTTCGGCGACGCCGGGCGCCATGCGCGCAGCGCCGTGGGCGTGCCCGTCCTGCCGCTGGGCGCAGTGGTCGAGGCCGATCTCGTGCTCGCCATCCGGCCCGCCTGACGCGCCACAGCCCTTCGAAATACTGACCAGCCAGCGGGCGGTGCGGGAGCGATCCCGCGCCGCCCGTTGTCGTTTCGCCGCTCTGGCTCAGCAATACTATGTTGCGATGCCGCAACACATTTCCACGAATATAGGGCGGTATGCCAAAAATCTTGTGCGCTGCGGGCAGTTCCGGCAATGTTATGT
The DNA here is from genome assembly GCF_053502645.1 of Sphingomonas degradans. Lineage (NCBI taxonomy): Bacteria > Pseudomonadati > Pseudomonadota > Alphaproteobacteria > Sphingomonadales > Sphingomonadaceae > Sphingomonas > Sphingomonas degradans. Next base: position 4,571,703 of record NZ_CP177172.1, on the reverse strand, counting down.
TACCGAACGGACAAGCTGTGCGGACCTTTCAGGTCTGAATAGACGCGGCACCGACGGCTGCAGGTGGGGACCCTGTTTTGAATTGAAAGGGATTTCCATGCGCTTTTCGATGATCAGCCTCGGCGCGCTCATGCTCGCCTCCACCGCGCCGGCAATGGCGCAGGAAGCGGCGGAGGCACCCGCCCCCACGCCTGAAGTCACCGTCACCGGCAATTTCGGCGTGACCAGCGACTATCGCTTCCGTGGCCTCAGCCAGTCGCACGAGCATTTCGCCGGCCAGGGCACGATCAACGTCAATCACAGCTCGGGCGCCTATGTCGGCACCTGGGCGTCGACGATCGACGACGATTACTCGCTGCCCGGCTATGGCGATGCCGAAGTCGACTTGTACGCCGGCTTCACCAAGACGCTGCCGAACGGCCTCGGCTTCGACGTCGGCATGCTCTATTACTATTACGCCTTCGCACCGCAGCATCGCGCCGACGGATCGAAGAACACCACCGACTTCTTCGAGCCCTATGCCTCGGTCAACTACACCGTGGGCCCGGTCAACGTGAAGGTCGGCGGCAATTATGCGTGGAAGCAGAAGGGCCTGGCCGACGACGACAGCCTGTACCTGTACAGCAACGTCGCCGTGACCGTGCCCAAGTCGCCGATCCCGCTCAAGCTGCTCGGCCATGTCGGCCGCTCGGCCGGCGCGCTCGGCAAGTTCAACCTGAATGCGGCGGACGAGAATTATCTCGACTGGTCGCTGGGCGCGGAGACCTCGTTCAAGGGCTTCACGCTGGGCGTGTCCTATGTCGACACCGACATCACCAACCAGCGCATCGCCGGCGATCGCTTCAGCAACACCAAGGGCGCGGACAGCACCGTGCTGGGCTATCTGACCTACGCCTTCTGATCCCTGTCGCCGGCGGGTCGCCCCCGCCGGCACGGCAAAGAAAAACCCCGGCCTGCGCAATGCGGGCCGGGGTTTTTCTTTTGTCTCCAAGGGGGCCGGAGGCGCGGACGCCCCGGCCCTTGGGCTTATTTGGGCGTGCTCGCGCGCGCGTCCTTGCCGTCGCCTTCCGGGGCGGCGACGATGTCGCGCGTGGTCGATCCCTTGTCGACGACGTTGGTGCCCGGGCTGCCCGCCGTGGTGCGCGCGGCGGGATCGGCAGCGGTGCGACCGGCAGCGTCGAGCGCGGCGTTCTCCGACGGGCTACGCGCGGCCGATCCGCCGAACAGCGCGTCCAGGCCCTGATTCGCGGCCGACGTGTCCTGCGGACGCGGCGCGCCCGGCTGCGGCGGGACCAGCGCGAAATCGGGCGGGATCACCAGCGGCGCGGCGCGGGCAACGGCGAATTCGTCCGGGCGCGCCCGGTCATAGCCGCGCTTGCCGCAGGCGGAGAGCGAGCCGACGAGCGCGATGCCCGCAGCGAGGGTGATCAGCTTACGCATTGACTTCATTCTCCAGAGGGGCCGGCTTGGCGTCGGACTTCGCCGGCGTCTTATCGCGCACGAACAGGGCGCGGATCAACAGGATCAGCACGCCGAAGGTAATCGCCGCATCGGCGACGTTGAAGACCAGGAACGGGCGCCACGTCCCGAAATGCAGGTCGGCGAAATCGACGACATAGCCCAGCCGGGTGCGGTCCAGGATGTTGCCGATCGCCCCGCCGAGCACGAGGCCCAGCGCCAGCACGTCGGGGAGCTTGCGCTCCTTCAGCATCCACCACAGCACGCCCACGGCGATGCCGGCGGTCAGCAGCACCAGCAGCCAGCGGGTGGCATCGCTATTGGCCTGCAACAGCCCCAGCGAGACGCCGACATTCTTGACGAAGCGCAGGTCGAAGATCGGCAGGATCGTCATCGACGCATCCTGCACGTTCAGCCCCAGCGGGCCGGTGACGTAATATTTGGTGCCCTGATCCAGCAGGAACACCAGCAGGGCCACCAGCAGGCCCGTCATCCGCGTCGTCATGTTCATGCGCCCACCACCTTCGTGCAGCGGTCGCATAGCGCGCCGTCCTGTGCAACTTCGGGAAGATGGCGCCAGCACCGGCCGCATTTATGGCGCTGGGTGGGCACGACCGTGACCGATTCGCCCTGCGTCACCTTCGATACGATGAACAATTCGGTCAGCTCCGCGGCGGCCATCGGCAGCGTGGGCACCGTGATTTCGGCCTCCAGGCTGGAGCGCACCGTCTTTTCGCGGCGATAGGGTTCGATCGCCTCGGTCACGGTCTGGCGCAGCGCGCGGACCTCGGCCCAGTCGCTCGCAACCGTAGCGCCCTCGGGCAGCACCGGCCATTCCAGCATGTGGACCGACTCGTCCTCGCTCGGGAAGCGCGCCTGCCACACTTCCTCTGCAGTGAAGGCCAGGATCGGCGCGGCATAGCGGACCAGCGCGTGGAACAGCACGTCCAGCACGGTGCGATAGGCGCGCCGCTTGGGATCGGTCGCGGCGTCGCAGTACAGGCAGTCCTTGCGGATATCGAAGAAGAAGGCCGACAGGTCCTCGTTAGCGAAATCGGTCAGCGCGCGGCTGTAGCGGTTGAACTCGAACGCCTCCGCCGCATCGCGCAGCTCGGCATCGAGCGCCGCCAGCTTATGGAGGATATAGCGCTCCAGCTCGGGCATCTCCGCCACGGGCAGCCGCTCGCTCTCCGCAAACCCGTCGAGCGCGCCGAGCAGGTAGCGGAAGGTGTTGCGCAGCTTGCGGTACGTGTCGCCGGTGCCCGCCAGCACTTCCTTGCCGATGCGGACGTCGTCGAAATAGTCGGTCTGCGCGACCCACAGGCGCAGGATGTCCGCGCCGCTCTCGCCGATGATCTTGAGCGGATCGACGACGTTGCCGAGCGACTTGGACATTTTCTTGCCCTGGCCGTCGAGCGCGAAGCCATGCGTCAGCACCGCGTCATAGGGCGCCCGGCCGCGCGTGCCGACCGATTCGAGCAGCGACGACTGGAACCAGCCGCGATGCTGGTCCGACCCTTCGAGGTACAGGTTCGCGCGGACGCCCTCACCATAGCGCGCCTCGATCACGAAGCTGTGCGTCGAGCCGCTGTCGAACCACACGTCGAGAATGTCGGTGATGACCTCATAATCGGCGAGCTTGTAGTCGGGGCCGAGCAGCGCCTGATGGTCCGCCTGGAACCATGCATCGGCGCCCCCGGCGCGGAAAGCGTCGAGAATGCGCGCGTTGACCGCGGGGTCCGCCAGATACTCGCCGGTGGCGCGGTTCACATACAGCGCGATCGGCACGCCCCAGGCGCGCTGGCGGCTGATGACCCAGTCCGGGCGGCCCTCCACCATCGAACGGATGCGGTTGATCGAACGCTCGGGCACCCAGCGGGTATGCTCGATCGCGTCGACCGCGAGTTGGCGGAGCGTTGCGCCATTCGAATGGGCAAGCCCCTCCCCTTCAGGGGAGGGGTTGGGGTGGGGCAGTGTCTCACCGAGACCAACCTCTGGTCTGGAATCCCTCCACCCCAACCCCTCCTCCGAGGAGGAGGGGCTAGAGGAAGGCTTATCCATCGGGATGAACCATTGCGGCGTCGCGCGAAAGATGATCTTCGCCTTGGACCGCCAGCTGTGCGGATAGCTGTGGTGGAAGTCGTCCGAGGCGGCGAGCAGCGCGCCGGCGGCGCGCAAGTCCGAACAGATCGGGCCTTCGGCGCTGGTGAACTTCTTGTTGATGACGCTGCCCTGGCCGCCCAGCCACGCCCAGTCGGCGCGGTACATGCCGGCGCCATCGACCGCGAACACGGGGTCGATGCCGTACTGTTTGCACAGCAGGAAGTCGTCCTCGCCATGATCCGGCGCCATGTGGACAAGGCCGGTACCCGCATCGGTGGTGACGAAGTCGCCCGGCAGGAACGGCCGCGGCTTGGCGAAGAACGCAAGCGCGGCCTCGCTCACCCCTCCGTCACCCCGGCCTTCGCCGGGGTGACGGAGGAAGTTGTAGATCGGGTGACGGGCAGTGGCACCGGCGAGCTGGGAACCGGAGAAGTAGCTGCCCGACAGCCTATCGAAATCGATCTCATCGACACCGACGCGCTGAACCCGCGCGCGGAACGCCTCAACAAGATCCTTTGCTACGACAAAATCGCGATCACCGATGGTGACGACGGTGTAAATCACCTCCGGCCCATAGGCCAAAGCCTGGTTCACCGGGATCGTCCACGGCGTGGTCGTCCAGATCACCGCATAGGCGCCCTTCAGCTCCGGCGCGTTCGGTGCATCCAGGATCTCGAACGCCACGTCGATCTGGGTCGACACGATGTCCTCATATTCGACCTCGGCCTCGGCCAGCGCGGTCTTTTCGACCGGCGACCACATCACCGGCTTGGCGCCGCGATAGAGCTGGCCGCTCTCGGCGAACTTGAGCAGCTCGCCCGCGATCCGCGCCTCGGCGTCGAACTTCATGGTGAGGTACGGGTCTTCCCAATCGCCTATCACGCCCAGCCGCTCGAACTGGCCCCGCTGCACCGCCACCCATTTTTCCGCATAGGCGCGGCATTCGGCGCGGAAGGCGACGGGGTCGACTTCGTCCTTGTTGAGCTTCTTGGCGCGGTACGCTTCCTCGACCTTCCATTCGATCGGCAGGCCGTGGCAGTCCCAGCCGGGGACATAGGGCGCGTCCTTGCCCATCAGGGTCTGGCTGCGGACGATGATGTCCTTCAGCACCTTGTTCATCGCATGGCCCATGTGAATGTCGCCATTCGCATAGGGGGGGCCATCGTGCAGGATGAAGCGTTCGCGGCCCGCACGCTGCGCCCGCAGTTTGTCGTACAGCCCGATCTTCGCCCAGCGCTCGAGGATCGCCGGCTCCTTGGCGGCGAGCCCTGCTTTCATGGGGAAATCGGTCTTCGGCAGGAAGACGGTGTCGCGCCAGTCGCGCGTGCTGTCGGTTTGATCGCTCATGAGTGGGCCGCAATTAGAGTAGACAGGGCTATATTCAAAGCCCCCGCTGCGATTCGCACGGCACGAGGCCGAAATCGGAGAGGACCGTCGATGGACCACGCCACCGCAGAAGCGCCGCCACGTGCCATTGCGCTGAACATCGCGCTGTTCGTCGGGGCCGCGCTGATCGGCAACGGGCTGATCTTCGCCACCGGATCGGGCAATAGCCCGCCCCCGCCGGGCGCCGAGGGATTGTTGCCGCCTGGCCCCGTCGTGGGGGCGGTGTGGCTGGTGCAATTCGCATTGATGGGGCTGTCGCGGGCCTGGCTGGTCGCGGATGCCCCACGCGATCGCCGCCGCTGGCTGCCCGTGGCGATCGCCCTGCTCTGCCTCGCCTTTCCGCTCTACACCAGCGGGCTGTCAGACCCCGCAGCGGGCGCGATCGGGACGCTGGCGACGTTGGTGGTGACGGTGGCGGCGATGCTGGCGATCGGCGCGCGTTCGGCGCGTGCGGCCTGGGCGCTGGTGCCGCTGGCGTGCTGGCTCGGCTATGTCGCGGCGGTCTATTACCGCTGAGCGAGCAGGCTCCGCGCCCGTGCGGCGTCCGCATCCATCTGGACGATCAGCGCGTCGAGGCTGTCGAACTTCGCCTCGGGACGCAGATAGTCGAGCAGCGCAATCTCGATCGTCTGGCCATAAAGGTCGCCCGAAAAGTCGAAGAAATGCGTCTCCAGCAGTTCCTCGGGCACTTCGATCACCGGGCGGATGCCCAGATTGGCGACGCCGTCGATCACCCGGCCGTCCGCCATCCGCCCGCGCACGACATAGACGCCGTATGCCGCGCGCAGATAGTTGTTCAGCACCATGTTGGCGGTGGGATAGCCCAGCTGCCGCCCCAGCTTGGCCCCGCCGGTCACCACGCCCTGGATCGCGAACGGGCGCGTCAGCAACGTGGCAGCCTCACGCGGGCGGGCGGCGCGCAGATGCTCGCGGATGCGGCTGGATGACACGATCTGTCCGTCCAGCGTCACCGGCGCGACGACATCGGCGGAAAAGCCCAGCGTCTGGCCCAGCGCGGCCAGCGTCGCCACATCGCCCTCGCGCCCCTTGCCAAAGGTGAAGTCGGTGCCGCTCACCACCCCGCCCGCGCCGATCCGCTCGACCAGATGCTCCTCGGCAAAGCCGCGTGCGCCCAGCGCCGCCATCGCCGCGTCGAAATGGAACACCAGCATCGCATCGGCCCCGGCCTCGGCGAACAACCGCTCGCGCTGGTCCAGCGTGGTCAGGCGGAACGGTTCGGCATCGGGCTGGAAATAGCGGCGAGGGTGCGGATCGAACGTGGCGATGATCGCCGGGCGCCCCTCGGCCCGGGCGCGCTCGATCGCGCGGCCCGCCACGGCCTGGTGCCCCAGGTGAAACCCATCGAAATTGCCCAGCGCGACGATCGCGCCGCGAAGCCGCGCCGGAACCGCCGAGCCGCTGTCCAGCCGCTCCATACCGAACCGGCTATAGGGCGCACATCGGCGGGCCGAAACCCCTTTGTGGCCCTTGTTTTTACGGGCGCGGCGCGATCCCGGCGTGCAGGACGCGCAGCACGTTGCCGCCCATCACCTTGGCGATCTGTTCGGGGGTGAAGCCGCGATCGACCAGCGCCTGCGTCACGGCGACCAGTCCCGCGCTGTCGAACCCGGTGGTCACGGCGCCATCGAAGTCGGAGCCCAGCCCGACATGGTCGATCCCCACCAGATCGCGGACATGCGCGATGGCGCGAGCGACTGCGGCGGGATCGGTCGAGCACACCGCCCCGTCCCAGTAACCGATGCCCACCACCCCGCCGGTGCGCGCCACGCCGCGCACTTCGTCGTCGGTCAGGTTGCGATTGACCTTGCACGTCGCCTGCACCCCGCCATGGCTGGAGACGACCGGGCGCCTCGCCATGCGGAGGATGTCGGCAACCGACTGGTGGCTCGAATGCGCGATGTCGACCACCATCCCCAGCGCCTCCATCCGCCGCACCGCCTGCGCGCCCATCCGCGTCAGCCCGCCCTTGTGCAGGCCATGCATCGACCCGGCGACGTCATTGTCGAAGAAATGCGCCAGCCCCGCCATGCGAAAACCGGCGGCGTAGAGCGTCTCGAGATTGGAGAGCCGCCCCTCCAGATCCTGTAGCCCCTCGATCGACAACATGCCCCCGACCACCTTCGCACCGCGCGCGCGATCGGCGAGCAGCCGGTCGAGATCGGCAGGGGTGCGGATCACGCGCAGCTGCCCGCCCGAGTCGGCGGCAGCGCGCTCCAACTTCTGCGCGTGCCACAGCGATCGCTGGAGCAACGATGTCCAGGTGCGCGGCGGCTGGAGCTGGGCGATCGTCAGCAGCGTGATGTTGTCGGTATCGGCGCCATTGGCGTCGTAATTCTGGTGCTTGGGCGTCTTGGTGACCGAGGAAAAGACCTGGAGCGCCACATTGCCCTCGATCAGCCGGGGCAGGTCCACTTGCCCCCGCGTCGCGCGCGTCAACAGGCTGCGGCGCCACATCAGCGTGTCGGCATGCATGTCGGCGATGGCGAGCCGGGCGTGGAGTGCGCGCGTCTGGGCGGTGACGGCGGGCTGCGTGGTGGGCACCACCACGTTCATCCCCCGCTCGACCAGCGCGGGGGCGATTCCGAAAAAGCCGATCGCGACCAGCACCACCAGTGCCGCCACGCCCCACAGCAACTTGCGCATCCGCCCACTCTCCCCCAGCCGCTCGTTAACCGAGCCTGTGTCTGGCGGCGATCCTATGCCGGTTCAGGCCCTGCGCACCAGCGTGACGAAGCTATAGGCCGGGCGCTCGCCCTCTACCGGATGGTCCTCGCGCGCGGTTTCGTGCCATTCGGGGCCGAAGGGGGGCATGGTCACGTCACCCTCGGCGTCGATATGCACTTCGGTCAGCTCGATGGCGTCGGCGCGATCCAGGAACAGCGCGAACACCTCCGCCCCGCCGATGATCGCGACGTCCCCCGCCCCGGCCAGCGCCAGCGCCAGCGCCGCATCGGGGCTGTGCGCCACTTCCGCGCCCTCCGCCTGCCAGCCCGCATCGCGCGTCAGCACGATATGGCGGCGGCCCGGCAAGGGGCTGGGAAAGCTCTCGAACGTCTTGCGGCCCATCACCATCGGCTTGCCCATGGTCTGCGCCTTGAACCGCTTGAGGTCCGCCGGCAGCCGCCATGGCAGCGCGCCATCGCGCCCGATCACGCCATTGTCGGCGCGGGCGAGGTGGAAGGTAATCAAACCGCCACCGGCGCCTTGATATGTGGCTGGGCCACATAGTCGTGGATCACGAAATCCTCATAGGCATAGGCGTCGATCGACGGCGCGTGGCGCAGGATTTCCAGCCGGGGCAGCGGGCCCGGCGTGCGGGACAGCTGCTCGCGCGCCTGGTCGAGATGGTTCAGGTACAAATGGCAGTCGCCGCCGGTCCAGATGAACTCGCCGACCTCCAGCCCCGCCTGCTGCGCGAGCAGATGGGTGAGCAGCGCATAGCTGGCGATGTTGAACGGCACGCCCAGGAAAATGTCGGCGGAACGCTGGTAGAGCTGCAGGCTCAGCCGGCCGTTCGCGACATGGCACTGGAACAGGCAATGGCACGGGGCCAGCGCCATCGCGTGCAGCTCGCCGGGGTTCCACGCGGATACGACCATCCGGCGCGAGGCGGGGTTGGTCTTCAGCGTCTCGATCAGTTCGGCGATCTGGTCGATATGGCGCCCATCGGGCGCCTCCCAGTCGCGCCATTGCTTGCCATAGACGGGGCCCAGGTCGCCGGCCTCGTCGGCCCATTCGTCCCAGATGCTGACGCGCTGTTCCTGGAGCCAGCGGACATTGGTGTCGCCGCGAAGGAACCACAGCAGTTCGATCAGGATCGAGCGCAAATGCAGCTTCTTGGTGGTGAGCAGCGGAAAGCCCTCCGCCAGATCGAATCGCATCTGGTGCCCGAACACCGATCGCGTGCCGGTGCCGGTGCGGTCCATCGTTTCGGCGCCGTGGTCGAGCGCGCGGGCCATCAGGTCTAGATATTGACGCATCGCCAGAGCCTAGCCGCGCAGCGGCGCCGCGCCAAGGCGCGTGCGCGATGGTCCGAAACGGACGTCCGAAGCGGAGCCGAATCGACTTCGGGCGCGGCGCGCGACCTGCCAGCCTGCGGCAATGCTGTTGCCCGCGCCCGCGCTGTTCTCGACTCGGGTCGCAAACGCCGAGTCGGCAGCGCTGCTGTTCGCGCCGCTGGTGATGGAGACGTGCGAGACGCTCGCCTTTGCCTATGTCGATGCCATGCAAAACCTATTGGGGATGCGCCACGCCCGCTCTAACTGCGCGGACGCGATGCAGATCCCGATTCGCGCAGTCGCCGCCGATGCGATCGCGTTCGACGCCTGCGGCGTGGTGATGGCGCACAACCACCCCAGCGGCGACCCCAGCCCGAGCAGCGCCGATCGCGAGGCGACGCGGCTGCTCGCACGCGGGCTCGACGCGCTCGACGTGCGGCTGATCGATCATCTGATCCTCGCCCGATCGGGCAGCATCAGCTTCCGGGAATTGGGGCTGCTTTAGCGCCTGTTCCCGTGAAACGGAAACAGGACGGTGCCGGCCCGCTCCCCCGCCCGGCCACCCAGCGACAGCATCCTATGGGTGGCCGGGTGGGGGCGGGCCGGCACCGATTCAGCGCAGCTGAAAACAGGCCTCTATTCCTCGCCCTTGGTGCCCTTGCCCAGCGCGGTCGGCGTAGCGGTGGCGCCGGTCCGGCATGCCTTGATCGTCTCGGGCTCGGGGCGCGTGCCGCTAACCTTGAACATCGCCATATAGCCGCCCGCCGAAGGCATCGGGCGCATCGACGCCAGCGCATAGCCGACCGCCGCGAATTCGCATTTCAACAGCGACGGCGGCGTGCCGTGCTGTTCGGTCGGGCGGTTCGCATCGACCACGATCACCAGGCCCTCGGCAGTGAGCGAAGGGCGCAGCCGCCACAGGAATTCGTACGGGCTCTCGATCTCGTGATACATATGCACCATCAGCACGCGATCGAAACTCGCCTCGGGCAGCCGGGGGTCTGCGGGCAGGCCCAGCCGCACGCTGACGTTGTTCAGCCGTTCGCGCACCACGCGCTTGGCCAGCGCATCGATGATGTCGGGGACGATATCCTCGGCCACCACGCGGCCCTTGTCGCCCACGCGCTGCGCCATGCGGATCGTGTAATAGCCTTCGCCCGCGCCGATATCGGCGACGGTCATCCCAGGCTTGATCCCCGCCAGGTTCATCACCTGCGCCGCTTCGTTCAGCCGATCGCGCGATTCCTCGTTCGACCAGCGCGCGGAGACGATCGTCGCGACCGGCCGGTCCGCCGCCGGAAAGCCGGTATGCGCCTCCGCCTGTTTCCCGCCCGGCACGCGCGCGCCCCCGTCGCACGCGGCGAGCAGGAGCACGGGGGCCAGAGCGAGCGCCAGCTTCAATCGACATCCTCCACTTCGACCGTCTCGCCGGTCACGCGCTGCGAAAGCGCCGCCGCCATGAACGGATCGAGTGCACCATCCAGCACATCACCGGGCGCAGTGGAAGTCACTCCGGTGCGCAGGTCCTTCACCAGCTGGTACGGCTGGAGCACGTACGAACGGATCTGGTGCCCCCAGCCGATATCGGTCTTGGTCGCGTTCTGGGCGCTGGCGATCGCCTCGCGCTCGGCCAGTTCGCGCTCGTACAGCCGGGCGCGGAGCTGGTTATAGGCCTCGGCCTTGTTCTTGTGCTGGCTGCGCTGGTTCTGGCACTGCACGACGATGCCGGTGGGCAAGTGCGTGATGCGCACTGCCGAATCGGTGGTGTTGATGTGCTGACCGCCCGCGCCCGATGCGCGATAGGTGTCGATGCGCAGTTCGCTTTCGTTGATCTCGATGTCGATATTGTCGTCGATCACCGGATAAACCCACACGCTGGAAAAGCTCGTGTGGCGCCGCGCCGCGCTGTCATAGGGCGAGATGCGCACCAGCCGGTGCACGCCGCTCTCCGTCTTGGCATAGCCATAGGCGTTCTCGCCCTTGATGAGCAGCGTGGCGGACTTGATCCCCGCCTGTTCGCCGGCGTGATAGTCGATCAGCTCGACCTTCATACCGCGCCGCTCCGCCCAGCGGGTGTACATCCGCTGGAGCATCCCGGCCCAATCCTGGCTCTCGGTGCCGCCGGCGCCCGAGTTGATCTCGACATAGGTGTCGTTGGGATCAGCCTCGCCCGACAGCAGCGCCTTGACCTTGTCGACCTCGGCACGCGCGGAAAGCGCGGCAAGCGCCGCGGTGCCTTCGCTCGCCATTTCCTCATCGCCCTCGGCCTCGGCCATCTCGATCAGCTCGGCGGTGTCGCTCAGCTCGGTCTCGATCGCTCGCGTCGCGGTGATCGCCTCGTCCAGCCGGCGGCGTTCGCGCATCACGTCCTGCGCGGCCTTGGCGTCGTTCCAGAGCGTCGGGTCCTCGACCCGCGCATTGAGTTCGTCGAGGCGGCGGAGCGCGCGATCCCAATCGAGGAACCGGCGCAGCAGCGCCAGTGCATCGTTGATCTTGTCGACATGAGCCTGCGCTTCAGCGCGCATGGGATTTCTCCAAAAATACAAAAAACAGCGGTCGCGAACGGCGCGGCCATACCGGACAAATAGGAACGAAGCGCGCGCGCTAGTAGATTCCGCCCTCGCGTTGCAAGAAATCGCTGTCGCTCTGGCGATCCGCCTTGGGTGCCGCCTTCTTCTCGACCGCCTTGGCGGCAGCCTCTTCTTCGGGGCTGCGGCGGCCGCGGCGCGGTTCGCTTTCGGGTTTGAACGCTTCCCAGATCACCGGCGACAGCGGATCGTTGGACGGCCACGCGCCAGAGACCGGCTTGCCGCTCGCGCGGTCGATCCGCACCATGCGAATGCCGGCGGGCGCCGTGAAGGGCAGCTTTTCCATCCCCTCGAACGCCGGGATCGCGAATTGCTTGAAGATCGGCGCGGCAATCGATCCGCCCTGGGCATAGCCGCCCAGATTGGAGGGGCTGTCAAAGCCCAGATACAGCCCGCCGATCATCTGCGGCGCACCGCCCACGAACCACACGTCGGTCGGGCCGTTGGTGGTGCCAGTCTTGCCCATCAGCGGACGATCCAGGTCGCGCAGCACCGTCGCGGTGCCGCGCTGGATCACGCCTTCGGTGATGTGGACGATCTGGTACGCGCTCTGCGCATCGACCACCTGGCGCGCGCGGGTGATCGGGCGCGGCATTGCCCCGCCGTCCCAGTCGCGCGCGTTGCAGCGATCGCACGGCCGCCAGTTTTCCGGCCAGATCACCTGGCCGCGCCGGTTCTGGACGAAATCGATCAGCGTCGGATTTAGCGCGCGGCCATGGTTCACCAGGATCGAATAGGCGTTGACCATCCGCATCACGGTCGTCTCGCCCGCGCCCAGCGCATAGCTGAGATAGGGCGGAAACTTGTCCCGAGACACGCCGACGCGCTGGATCAGGTCGACGACATGGTCCATCCCCACCTGATTCGCGGCCTGCACCGTCATCAGGTTGCGCGACTGTTCGATGCCCCAGCGCAGCGTATGCGGCCCGGCGCCGCGCGAATTGCCGAAGTTGCGGAAGCACTTGTCGCCCAGCCCCGCGCCCTGCCACACGCAGAACGGGCCATCGACGATGATCGATGCGGGGTTCATCCCCTGCTCCATCGCGGCGGCATAGACCAGCGGCTTGATGGTCGATCCCGGCTGGCGCATCGCCTGCGTCGCGCGGTTGAAGCTCTGCAGGCGCGAATCGAACCCGCCCTGCATCGCCAGCACGCGGCCGGTGCGCGGGTCTTCCACCACCATGCCGCCCGAAATCTTGGGCACGCTGCGCAGCGCATAGGTGCCACCGCTGCCCTCGGGCGCAACGGCGATGATGTCGCCCGGCTTGATGGTGTCGAATGCCTGACCGCCCTGGTTGCGCACCGGCATCGTCGCCGCCCATTTGGGCAGCGTGCCGGTGGAACCGTCGTCGAAGCCGATCTGCCACGCATCGCCTTCGCGCGCGATCACGACGGCGGCGCGCCAGTCCTCGTAATCGACGCCGATATTGGTGTTGAGGAACGGCTGGAGCCAGCCGTCCGACACGTCCAGCCGGTTCTTGGCGTTCAGCGGCCCGTTCCACCCGCGCCCGCGATCATAGCGGAGCAGCCCGTCGCGCAGCGCTTTCTGCGCATATTGCTGGAGTTTCGGGTCGAGCGACGTGCGCACCCACAGCCCGCCCGCATAGACGCTGTTGGGGCCGGCATCTTCCTTTTCGCCGAACCGGTCGATCAGCTGGCGGCGGACTTCCTCGATGAAATAGCCGCCGACGCGCTCGTATTTCGGGGTCTGGCGCGGGATCGTGCCCAGCGGCGCGGCGATGGCGGCGTCGTGCTGGGGCTGAGTGATGAAGCCATTGGCCAGCATCTGCCCCAACACCCAGTTGCGCCGTTCCAGCGCGCGCGCGGTATGGCGCTCGGGATCGTAATTGGCCGGCCCCTTGGGCAGGATCGCCAGATAGGCGGTCTGCTCGAGCGAGAGCTGGTCCAGTTCCTTGCCGAAATAGGCCTGGCTCGCCGCCTCGACGCCGCCGGCGTTGCGGCCCAGCTCGATGGAGTTGAGGTACAGCTCCAGGATCTGCGGCTTGGTCAGCGCGTTTTCGATCCGCCACGCCAGCACGGCCTCGCGCGCCTTGCGCAAATAGCTGGCCTCGTTGCCGACGACGAGGTTCTTTGCCACCTGTTGCGTGATCGTCGAGGTCCCGCGCGGAGTCGATCCGCTGATCACACCTTGCACCGCTGCGCGCACCAGACCGGGGAAATCGACGCCGTGATGGCTGAAGAACGTCTTGTCCTCCGCCGACAGGAACGCGTTGACCAACAGCGGCGGATATTCGCCGAAGCTCAGCTCGACCCGGCGCTCGCGCGCATAGCTGTGGATCGGCAGCCCCTCGGCCGAACGGACATTGGTGGGCAGCGGTGGCTCGTACGTACGCAGTGTGTCGATCGACGGCAGGTTGCGCGCGATGAACAGCCAGACCAGGAAGATGAACAGGCCCGTCACCAGCGCAAGCGCCGCCAGGATGCGGAACCACCACCGGGTGCGAATGCGCCCAAGGAATCCGCGAAGACCGCCGATCTCCCGCTTGATCCTTAGCTTTTCGCTGGAAACACTGTCTTCGGCCATCGGAGGCGCGGTGTAGCAACTTTCCCGCCGGATGCCAGCCGATCAAAACGCCTGCGAAACCAGCTTGGCGATTCTTCGTCTATAATTGTCGTGTGGGGATGATCGGAACAACTCGGCTATCGGGAAGCCATGCGCGTGGCGAAGTGGATTTCCACTGCCTTGCGCACGCTTTGCGCCACCCGCCGGCGCCCGTCCTCGGACGCCAGGAACTCCGCGTCGCGCCCGTTGGAGAGATAGCCGGTCTCGAACAGCACCGATGGCATGTCGGGCGCCTTGAGCACCATCAGCGACGCCATCCGGTGGTAATTCTCCTTGATCGGGATCAGCGGCTGCGCCTCGCGGCCCAGCAGGCGGGCAAAGCCGGCCGACAGGTTCATCGTTTCGCGCTGGGTAAGGTCGATCAGGATCGACGATATGTCGGGACTGGCCTCGCCCAGGTCTATTCCCGCCAGGATGTCCGCCTTGTTCTCGCGCGCCGCCAGCCGCGCGGCTTCCTTGTCCGATGCGACTTCGGACAGCGTATAGACCGTCGCGCCCGACGCATCGCTGTTGCCGGCACTGTCGCAGTGGACCGAAATGAACAGATCGGCCTTGAGCCGCCGCGCAAGGCCATAGCGTTCCTGGAGCACCAGGAACCGATCGTCGTCGCGGGTGAGCGCCACGCGCACCCGGCCCGAGGCGAGCAACGCATCCCGGATCGCCAGCGCGACCTTGAGCGTCAGGTCCTTCTCGCGCAGCCCGCTGGGCGCGATCGCGCCGGGATCATGCCCGCCATGCCCGGGATCGATGACGACCAGCGGACGCCCGGCATCGCCATAGACCGCAGGCAGCAGCGCGGGCGCCGCACGGCGCGGCACCGGCATCGACACGCTATAGGCGTGCCGGGTGGCGGGCTGGAGATAGGTGAAGGGCGGCAGGAAGCTCAGCCGCCGTTCGGCGGCGGCACGCGCGAAGCGGGCGTCGTCCACGGTGCGCAGCTGGAGCGTCAGCGTGCGGCCGTCACTGCCGAAACCGCCCTCGGTCACGATCGCTGGTCGCGCCAGATCGAGGACGATGCGCGCACCGTCGGCCCCCTGTGCGCCCTGGCGGATCGACGCGACGACGCCCCCGGCCAGCGCGCTGCGGCCCGGCGTGGCGCCCTGCACGTCCAGCGCGATGCGTTGCGGCCCGGCGAGCATGAAGGCGCTGGCCCGCGCGACCGGCGCATCGAAGGTGATGACGACGCGGTCCCCGCGCACGCGCACCTGTTCGACTGCGCCTGCCCAGCTCGGAGCGCCGGTCAACCAACCGGCAAGAAGGGCAAGCAAGAATAGCACCCGCGCGATATGCCGTGTCTGTCGGCGGGGGGTCCAGCCCAAATCCATGCACCGTACTCAACAACAAAGGTGACCCTGACCGGACCAGTGCTAGGCGGCGCCCCTCAAGCGGCGATGAAGCAGTGCGGTTAATGCGGCGGCAGGCATGTTTTTGCCGGCAATCCGGCAAGGCCTTGCCGCTCGGGGCAATAATCGCAGGAAAAAGCGGCGCAGTTGCCGCGCCGCGCGGGGGGTGCTACGCAGTCTCCGCTCCCTTCATTATAGGGGGGCCGTACCCGCGATTTATCTATCGCGACTTTTCAGGTTGACGTTTGCATGAGGCATTTTCCCCACCGTCCGCGCGCCCAGGCCATGCTGGCCGGCCATGCGACGGCTGCGGAGCTTCCGGACCGCAGGTCCGGGCGTGCGCATGCGGCAACAGCATATTTTGAAACCTGCGGGACCGCAGCCGGCGTCGCCGGCCCTGGCCGCATCGTAACTCGCGCGCTTGCGCCCCAGCTCCTGACAGGAACAGGCCGGCGCGCCCGGAGAAAACTAAATGACCATGCGTATGCTTATCGACGCACGCCACCGGGAAGAAACCCGTGTGGCTGTCGTCAAAGGGAACCGAATCGAGGAGTTTGATTTCGAGTCCGCCGAGCGCAAGCAGCTCAAGGGGAATATCTATCTGGCCAAGGTGACGCGCGTCGAGCCGTCGCTCCAGGCGGCGTTCGTCGATTACGGCGGCAACCGCCACGGGTTCCTGGCTTTTTCCGAAATCCACCCCGATTACTACCAGATTCCCAAGGAAGACCGCGAAGCGCTGCTCGCCGAAGAGGCCGAGCATGCTGCCCAGGAAGCCGCGCTGCGCGACGATGACGACGATGACGACCACGACCATGAGGGCGAGGACGGCGTAGAAGTTCTCGAGCGTCCCGAGGACGAGGACGGCGAGCACGACGAAGACCGCGCCGAGGGTGAGGAATCGTCCGAGGGCGGCAACAATCGTCGTCGCGGCAAGCGCGGCGGCAATGGCGACGAGGCGGAGGCACTGCGCCAGCGCCGCATGAACCTGCGTCGCCGGTACAAGATCCAGGACGTGATCCGCCGCCGCCAGGTGCTGCTGGTCCAGGTCGTCAAGGAAGAACGCGGCAACAAGGGCGCGGCGCTGACGACCTATCTCAGCCTCGCCGGCCGTTACTGCGTGCTGATGCCCAACACCGCGCATGGCGGCGGCATTTCGCGCAAGATCAGCTCGGCCGCCGATCGCAAGCGGCTCAAGGGCATCATGTCGGACCTCAAGCTGCCGCCGACGATGGGCTGCATTGTCCGCACCGCCGGGCTCCAGCGGACCAAGGTCGAGATCAAGCGCGACTTCGATTACCTCGCCCGGCTGTGGGACGGCATCCGCGAGACGACGCTGCAATCGTCGGCGCCGGCGCTCGTCTATGGCGACAGCGACCTGATGAAGCGCGCGATCCGCGACATCTATAACCGCGATATCGACGAAGTGATCGTCGAGGGCGAGGACGGCTATCGCCAGGCCAAGGAGTTCATGCGGCTCCTGATGCCCAGCCACGCCAAGAAGGTGAAGCAATATGCCGACGCGGTGCCGCTGTTCCAGCGCGCCGGGGTCGAAGAACAGCTGTCGGCGATGTACCACCCGGTGGTGCAGCTGAAGTCCGGCGGCTATCTGGTCATCAACCCGACCGAGGCGCTGGTGTCGATCGACATCAACTCGGGCCGTTCGACGCGCGAGCATTCGATCGAGCAGACCGCGACGGCGACCAATCTGGAAGCCGCGCAGGAAATCGCGCGCCAGCTGCGCCTGCGCGACATGGCCGGCCTGGTCGTCATCGACTTCATCGACATGGATCATGGGTCCAACGTCCGTAAGGTCGAAAAGGCGATGAAGGAGGCGCTGAAGAACGATCGCGCCCGCATCCAGGTGGGCCGCATCTCCGCATTCGGCCTGATGGAAATGAGCCGCCAGCGCCTGCGCACCGGCGTGCTCGAAGCATCGACGCGCCAGTGCCCGCATTGCGAGGGCACCGGGCTGGTCCGCACCGCATCGTCGGCGGGCCTTTCCGCACTGCGCCTGATCGAGGACGAGGCCGCACGCGGTCGCGGGTCGCAGATCACGCTGCGCGCGAGCCAGGAAGCCGCCTTCTACCTGCTCAACCGCAAGCGCGCCGAACTGGCCGAGATCGAGGATCGCTACGGCGTCCTGATCGAAGTCATCTCGGACGGCGAAGTCGAAGGCGCGCGCATGTCGGTCGAGGCATCGGGCCCGCCGCCGGCGCACGCGCCCAAGTTCGAGCGCCTCGTCGAGGAGCCTGAGGACGACTATGTCGAGGAGATCGACGAGGAAGAAGAGGCAGAGGACGAGGAAGCCGAGGCCGAGGCCGAAGCACCCCGCGCCCGCGAGCCGCGCGAGCGTCGCGACGACGCCGAAGGCGAAGGGCGCGGCAAGCGCCGTCGTCGCCGCCGGGGTCGCGGTCGCCGTCGTGAGGAAGGCGAAGAGGGCAGCGAAGGCGGCGAAGGCGATGCCGACTCCGAAGGCGAAGACGTGGTCGACACCGCAAACGCAGCCGAGACGGCTGAGGCAGCGGACGCCGGCGAGGCGGACGCCACCGAGCGCAGCGAAGGCGAAGGCGGGCGCAAGCGTCGTCGTCGCGGTCGTCGCGGCGGTCGTCGCGGTGCCGGTCAGGGCGAGGACGCCGCACAGCAGTCCGATGCCGAAACGGCAGCCGACGAGGCGGTCGAGGCACCGGTAGCAGCGGAGCCCGAAGCGCCCGTGGTCGAGGAAGCCGCCGAGGAAGTAGCGCCCAAGCCCAAGCGGACCCGCCGCAAAAAGGCCGACGCCGCTGTTGCCGAAGTCGAGGCACCGGTCGCCGAAGCCCCGGTCGAGGCCGAGGTGGCGCCGAAGCCCAAGCGCACCCGCAAGAAGAAGGCGGATGTCGAAGCCGAGGCAGCCCCTGCGGTCGTGGAAGCGGAAGCCGCGCCCGAAGTGGCTGCCAAGCCCAAGCGGACGCGCAAGAAGAAGGCAGACGCCGCTGCGGAAACGCCGGCCGAAGCGGTGGCGGGAGCAACGGCCGCCGCTTCCGCCGACACCCCCAGCAAGGCCGAGCCGGCAGCGCAGGACAGCGCACCGGCCGATAGCGACGACACGACGCCCGCCGCCGCAAGCGACGAAGGTACGTCCACGCCGCGTCGCGGCTGGTGGCAGCGGACCTTCGGGGCCTGATCGCAAAGGGGGGGAGGGGCGGCGCGAGCGCGTCGCCCCTTCCTCATGCCGCGCTTCACCCCATGTTCAGCGCGGCTGCGCGAATGGGCTCCCCGCCGCGTTGAACCCAGGGCGGAACCCGCCGGTTCATGCCGGTGCGCCCGGCATAAAGCGTTGCGGGCAAGGGAGTTTGCGACAATGATGCCGCGCATGAAGCGCCCGAAACCTCCCGCCGCGACGCTCAGAAAGGCTGCCGCCCTGCTGGCGCTGCTATGCCTGACCAGCCTCGCCGCCGGGCCCGCCGCCGCCCAATCGGTGCTGCGCGATGCCGAGACCGAGGCATTGCTGACCGACATGGCCAGGCCGCTGTTCCAGGCCGCCGGCCTCGCTCCCGCCAGCGCAAAGGTGGTGCTGATCCAGGACAGCTCGATCAACGCCTTCGTTGCGGGCGGGCAGATCGTCTATATCCATTCCGGGCTGATCGACGCGGCAGACACCGCCAACGAAGTTCAGGGCGTGATCGCGCACGAAATCGGCCATATCGTCGGCGGCCACGCCGTGATGCAGGGCGATGGCGGCTATACCAACATATCGATCCTCAGCCTGTTGCTGGGCGCCGCGGCGATGGCCGCAGGCTCGCCCGAGGCGGGGACCGGCATCCTGATGGCGGGGCAGCGCGCCGCGATCGGCAAATATCTGGCGTTCAGCCGCGTGCAGGAGAGCTCCGCCGACGCGGCGGGGGTCCGGTTCCTCAACACGGCGGGGATCACTGGCAAGGGCATGCTGTCGTTCTTCGACAAGCTCACCGCGCTCCAGCACCGGGCCGGCTTCTACAGCACCAATCCCGAAATGGACCCATTTGCCCAGACGCACCCGATGTCCGCCGACCGCGTCGAGACGCTGAAGGGCGATCTGCAATCCGCGCCGAGCTGGGGCAAGCCGCTCAACCCCGATCTGGAGCGCCGCTTCAAGCGCGTGCAGGCCAAGCTGCGCGGCTATGTCAACGATCCGAAGACCACGCTGCGGCTGTACCCGCCGTCTGATCAGTCGGCCCCCGCCCATTATGCGCGTGCCTATGCCTATCACAAATCGGGCTATCCCGAGCAGGCGAGCGCCGAGACCGAGGCGCTGGTGAAGCTGGCCCCCAACGACCCCTATTTCCTTGAGCTGGAGGGGCAGATAATGCTCGAATCGGGCCGCCCGGTCGATGCATTGGTGCCTCTGCGCAAGGCGACCGAGGAAACCAGCTACCAGCCGCTGATCGCCGCCACCTTTGGTCACGCGCTGCTCGCCACCGAAGATCCGGCGCAGCTTCCCGAAGCGGAAAAGGTACTGCGCCAGGCCGTGGCGCGCGATCGCGAGAATCCGTTCGCCTGGTATCAGCTCGGCACGGTCTATGAGCGCAAGGGCGATACGCCGCACACCGCGCTCGCCACGGCGGAGCGCGCGCATTTGATGGGCGACGCCCGCACCGCGCTGTTCAGTGCGCGCACGGCGATGGCCGGGCTTCCGCCGGGGTCGGTCGACTGGATTCGGGCGCAGGATATTCAGATGGTGTCGCAAAACGCCGTGGAAGAAGACAAGAAGGGTCGGCGTAGGCTGAAATGATCGACAAACTGACAGGAAACCGCCTCGCGCTTGCGGGCGCCCTATTGCTCGCAGCCCTGCTGGGCGCGGGGCTGTTCGCCGCGTTCCAGCTGCTGGCGACGCGCCAGACGCTGACCGGCGACACCATCCGCGCCTATCTGCTCGAGCATCCCGAAGTCCTGCCCGAGGCGATGGAGCGGCTCCAGGCGCGCGAAAACGCCCGCGCGGAAAAGGCACAGGCCGACGCGCAGACCGGCGTGACCCAGCATATCGCATCGGTCGAGCGGCCCTATGCGGGCGCATGGGCGGGCAACCCGAACGGCGATGTCACCGTCGTCGCCTTCATGGACTATGCCTGCGGCTATTGCCGCGCCAGCCTGCCGGGCATTGCGGAGCTGTTGCAAAAGGACCCCAAGGTCCGCGTGGTCTATCGCGAATATCCCGTGCTCGGCGCCGAAAGCGTCGTCGCCGCGCGCTGGGCGCTGGCGGCGGCCGAACAGGGCAAGTTCCGCGCCTTCCACGACGCACTGTACGCCGCCGGTGGCCCCAGCGCCGAGACGATCGCGCAGGCCGCCGACAAGGCCGGGCTCGACAAGACCGCTGCCGCCGCCGCGATCAAATCGCGCGCGGTCGAGGCGGAAATCGTCTCGAACCACAAGCTGGGCGAGAAGCTGGCGATGACCGGCACGCCAAGCTGGGTGATCGGCGGCAAACTGCTGTACGGCGCCCGCGACTATCAGGGACTGGCCGACGCCGTGGCGGCGGCACGCGCGGGGAAATAAGCGCGCCAGGGCGGGTTGTTCGCGTGCCGTAGCGTTCCTAGGTTACGGCTCCCTCCCTATCGGGTTTCCGGCCATGCAATCCATCCTGTCGCTTTCCGGCGTGAGCAAGACCTATGGCTCGGGCCATCAGGCGCTGTCGCACGTCGATCTCGAAATTCGTCGCGGCGAAATCTTCGCGCTGCTCGGGCCCAATGGCGCGGGCAAGACGACGCTGATCAGCATCGTCTGCGGCATCGTCACGCCCAGTTCGGGCTTGATCCTGGTCGACGGCCATGACGCGATCCGCTCCCCGCGGGAGGCGCGCTATCGCATCGGGCTGGTGCCGCAGGAAATCGCGGTCGACATGTTCTCCACCGTGCTGTCGACGGTGCGCTTCTCGCGCGGGCTGTTCGGGCGTGCGCCGGACAATGCGCATTGCGAACAGGTGCTGCGCGACCTGTCATTGTGGGACAAGCGCAACGCCAAGATCCTGGAGCTGTCGGGTGGCATGAAGCGCCGCGTGATGATCGCCAAGGCGCTGGCCCACGAGCCCGACATCCTGTTCCTCGACGAGCCCACTGCGGGGGTCGACGTGTCGCTGCGCCGCGACATGTGGAAGATGATCGGCCGCCTGCGCGAGCGCGGCGTCACGATCATCCTGACGACGCATTACATCGAAGAGGCCGAGGAAATGGCCGACCGCGTCGGCGTCATCAACAAGGGGCAGTTGCTGCTGGTCGAGGAAAAGGCCGCGCTGATGCAGAAGCTGGGCAAGCGCGAGCTGGACCTGAGCCTGGTCGAGCCGCTGGCGGCGATCCCGGCGGGGCTGGAGGAATGGCACCTGACGCTGGCCGACGAAGGGCATCGCCTGCGCTACACCTTCGACGCGCAGGCCGAGCGCACGGGCATCCCCTCGCTGCTGCGCGCGCTGGCGGAGCTGGGCATTGCCTTCAAGGATCTCGATACCTCCAAGTCGAGCCTGGAGGATATTTTCGTCGACCTGGTCGAGCACCGCGACACCCCCGCCGCTGCACAGGGAGCAGCCGCATGAACGGCATCAATTTCCATGGCATCTGGGCGATCTACAAGTTCGAGATGGCCCGCACGCTGCGTACGCTGTGGCAGAGCATCGTCACGCCCGTCATCACCACGTCGCTGTACTTCATCGTCTTCGGCGGCGCGATCGGCAGCCGGATCGATTCGATCGGCAGCGTGAATTACGGCAGCTTCCTGGTCCCCGGCCTCATCATGCTGTCGCTGCTGACCCAGAGCATCGCCAATGCCTCGATCGGCATCTACTTCCCCAAATTCACCGGCACGGTGTTCGAGCTGCTGTCGGCCCCCATCTCGGCGGTCGAGCTGGTGGTGGGCTTCGTCGGCGCGGCGGCGACCAAATCGGTAGTGATCGGGCTCATCATCCTCGCCACCTCGGCGCTGTTCGTGCCGCTGCGCGTGGATCATCCGCTGGCGATGATGGCGTTCCTGCTGCTCACTGCGATCACGTTCAGCATGTTCGGATTCATTATCGGCATCTGGGCCAAGGGGTTCGAGCAGCTGAACATCGTGCCCGCGCTGCTGGTGACGCCGCTGACCTTCCTGGGCGGCGCCTTCTACTCGATCGACATGCTGCCCCAGCCGTGGAAGACAGTGAGCCTGTTCAACCCGGTCGTGTACCTCATCAGCGGCTTCCGCTGGAGCTTCTTCGGCCATGGCGATGTCGGCATCGAATGGAGCCTGGGCTTCACCGCCGCCTTCCTCGCGCTGTGCCTGGGGCTGATCGTCACGATCTTCCGCACCGGATACCGGCTGAAGAGCTGAGGGGAATCAGGGAATGCCCGCCTTGTTAGCCTGCCCGCAGCGGGTCTAACGAGGGGGCAACATTTCGGAGACTCACATGCTCGATACTCTTTCCGACATTCCGGCGCTGTCGCTCGCCGATCAGGCGTCGGACCCGGAAGGCTTTGCCCGGCGCTTCGGCGAATCGTTTCAGCGCTTCGGCTTCGCGGTCGTGCGCGACCACGGCATCCCGCAGGAGCTGATCGAGCGCGCCTGGGCAATGACCAAGGCGTTCTTCGCGCTGCCCGAGGCGGAAAAGCGCGCCATGTATGTCGAGGGCGGCGGCGGTGCGCGCGGCTATACGCCTTTCAAAACAGAGATCGCCAAGGGCGCGAAATATGTCGACCTGAAAGAGTTCTGGCATATCGGGCGCGAGCTTGCGGCGGGCCATCCCTATGCCACGCGCATGGCCGCCAATATCTGGCCCGACCAGCCGGAGGGGTTCCGCGACACGTTCCTGACGCTGTTCCAGGCGTTCGACGACGCGGGCGACAAGCTGCTCTCCGCCATCGCCCGCTATCTGGGGCTGGAGCCCGAGTGGTTCGATCCGGCGGTGAAGGACGGCAATTCGGTGCTGCGCCTGCTCCACTACCCGCCGATCGAAGGCGACGCCCCCGAAGTCCGCGCGGGCGCGCATGAGGACATCAACCTCATCACCCTGCTGCTCGGCGCCGAAGAGGCCGGGCTGGAACTGCTCGACAGCGACGGCAAATGGCTGCCGGTCAAGCCGCCCGAAGGCGCGATGGTGGTCAATGTCGGCGACATGCTCCAGCGGCTGACCAACCATGTCCTGCCCTCGACCACGCACCGCGTCGTCAATCCGCCGGTCGAGCGGCGCGGGCATTCGCGCTATTCGATGCCGTTCTTCCTGCACCCGGCGCCCGATTTCCTGATCGAGACGCTGCCCGGCTGCATCACTGCCGAGCGCCCGAATCGCTATCCCACGCCGATCACCGCGCACGATTATCTGCACGAGCGGCTGGTCGAGATCGGGCTCATCAAGAAGTAACGACGGTTTCCATGGTTGCGGGGGCGTGCCGGTTTCCTCTAGCGGCTGGCGCGGAGGAGATTGCATGACACAGGCATTGCGCGTTGCGCTGGCAGGACTGGGGACCGTGGGCGGGGGCGTCGTGCGCCTGCTGGACACGAACGGCGAGCTGATCGCCCGCCGCGCCGGGCGCCCGATCGAAGTCGTCGCGGTCTCCGCGCGCGACCGCAGCAAGGATCGCGGCTTCGATCTGTCGCGCTTCGCCTGGGTCGATGATCCGGCCGAGCTGGTGCGGCAGGGCGATGCCGATGTCGTGGTCGAGCTGGTCGGCGGGTCGGATGGCCCCGCGCTGGCCCTCGCCCGCGCGACGCTGGGCGCGGGCAAGAGCCTGGTCACCGCGAACAAGGCGATGATCGCGCATCACGGGCTTGAACTGGCCCGCGCCGCCGAGGCCAAGGGCGTCGCGCTCAAGTTCGAGGCGGCGGTGGCCGGCGGCGTGCCGGTCATCAAGGGGCTGCGCGAAGGCGCGGCGGCGAACGTCATCGGCAGCGTGTTCGGCATCCTCAACGGCACCTGCAATTTCATCCTGTCGAAGATGGAGGCCGAGGGCCGCGACTTCGCCGAGATTCTGGCCGAGGCGCAGCAGCTGGGCTATGCCGAGGCCGATCCCAGCTTCGACATCGACGGCGTCGATGCGGCGCACAAGCTGTCGATCCTCGCCAGCATCGCCTTTGGCGCGCAGCCGGCGTTCGGCGACGTGGCGATCACGGGCGTCCGGCATGTCATCGCCGCCGACATCGCCGAGGCAGCAGCGCTCGGCTATCGCGTGCGCCTGCTGGGCGTTGCCGATTCGGGGCCGCACGGGCTGTTCCAGCGCGTCCACCCGCACCTTGTCCCGCTCAGCCACCCGCTGGCGCATGTCGTGGGATCGACCAACGCCGTCGTGGCGGAGGGCAATTTCGTCGGACGGCTGCTGTTCCAGGGCGCGGGCGCGGGCGACGGTCCCACTGCCAGCGCCGTGGTCGCGGACCTGATCGACATCGCGCGCGGCGAATTCGGCCCGCCCTATGCGATGCCCGCCGATCTGCTGGCGAACCAGCCCCCCGCCGACACCGGCGAGCGGCGCGGGCGACACTATCTGCGCTTCACCGTGGTCGACAAGGTGGGCGTGCTGGCCGAGATCGCGGCGGCGATGCGCGATGCCGGCGTGTCGATCGAAAGCCTGATGCAGCGCGGCGCCAATCCCGATGGCAGCGTGCTGGTGGCCATCGTCACCCATGACGTGCCCGAGCGTTCGGTTTCGCACGCGCTGGAAAAGCTGCGCGGATCGTCCAGCCTGGCGGGTGAGCCGATGTGGATGCCGCTGGTCGCGGGTTAATCCTCGCCGAGCGGGGTCTTGACCAGTGTACGGCCCCGCGAGGGACAGACGGGCATGCCGGTGACCCCGCATGCCTTCCAGTCCGTCTGCGCAGCGCGCTCCTTGCGAGTGAGTTGCATTTCGGGCGCTATTGCTAATCGATAGCGATTTGCGGGATCGCAGGCGGCCCCCGTGCAACGCGGCGTCATGCTGAGGCGCGAGAGCGCGGTCTTGCGCGACAGCTTCGCGCGAATCGGGCGATAGCGGCGGGCGTGCCGCTGGGGCGCGACATCGGCGGCGGGCAGGGCCGCCGGCGCGGCAGCCATAAGGGCCAGGGCAAGGAACATCGAAAAAACTCCCGGGCGGCGCACCCGCCCTGCCCCGTAACGCCGATCGCCTGCGCGAGTTGCATACCGCCATCCGCCACCACGGGATTGCGGATGACACCGGTTTCCCATAGTCTGCGGCCAAACAATTGATTTCAGGAGAGACGCCCATGGCCCGTGTTCCGAACGGGAAGCCGGCTTTGTCCCTGGCGCGCACGTCGCTGGCGGCACTTGCCCTTGCCCTGATGGCCCAGCCCGCCGCCGCACAGGATTCCACCGGCCTGCTGTTCCGCGTCTCCGCCGACAAGAGCCTGAACGCGGACGTCGCCACCGGCGACCCGGTGCCCAATTTCCGCAGCCGCGTCTCTGTGGTCCCCGATGGCGCGATCGGCGGCGCCGCGCGCTGGGAAGACGATGGCTATGTCGCGTGGAAGGCGCCGGGCAATATGCGCGCCCAGCGCGGCACGCTCGCCTTTTTCTGGCGCGCGCGGACCGCCGTGGGCGAGGCGCCGTTCAACATCTTCCGCGCCAGCTTCGCCGATCACACCAGCTGGGACATGGCGTTCCTGCGGATCGACTGGAACGGCCATGGCTTCGACGCCTTCGTCACCGACGCGAACCTTTCGCGCGTGCGCGTGTCGTGGCGAATGGAAACGCCGCCGGCGCCCGACGCATGGCACCATATCGCGTTCGGCTGGGACGAGACGCAGGGCGTGCAGCTGTTCGTCGACGGGCGCCAGGTCGCGAAGCTGGAGCAAAAGGCCGATCTCGATTCGGGGCTCGACCAGTTCGGCATGGCCGGGCGCGTGCTCTCCCCGCACCAGGTGCAGAGCCGATATAACTTCATGCGCGGATCGGACCTGGACGAAATCCGCGTCTATGACCGGATGCTCGACGCGCCTGCCATCGCCGCGCTGGCCGACAAGCGCGAACCCGCGCCCAGCCCGCTTGGCCCCGACGCCGCCCGCCGTGCGGCGTGGCTCCACCGCTATGGCTGGGACACCGGCGCGCCGCCGGTGCTCGACGCCCCCATCACGCGTGTCCGCAAGGTCGAGTTCGCCGACGCCAAGGACCTGAAGCAATGGATGTGGAAGGGCGTGGACGGCATCGCCGAGACGACCTGGCCCGGCGTGTACAACCGGTCGCGCCTGCCCGGCCGCGACGATTATTTCGAGCTGCCCGACTGGAACGTCTATGTCGAAGGCGGCAAGCGCTATGACCTGACCGTGCCGGCGGGCGAGCGGATCAACCAGGTCGAAATCCGGGGTGCCGCCTATGGCAGCCTCGACTGGACCGATGGCGGCGCGCCGGTCACGCTGGCGAAGCGCGCGAAGGGCGTGGTGCGCAGCATCGATCGCTTCGCCCCGCGCACCGGCGGCACGCTAAGCTTCACCAACGTGATGCAGGAACAGCCGATCCAGGAACTCTGGGCCTATGACGTGGGTGCCGGCACGGAGCCCACCGGCAGCTTCAAGCTCGACTATACGATCCGCAGCAACGTTGCGCCGACGCTGGCGGCACTCGATTCGCTCAACGGCTTCATCGCCGGCCGCTATGCGCCCAACGCGCGCAGCACCGTGATCGCCATGCCGACATCGGGCGTGAAGGCGGCAGTCGGCGCGGGCGCCGCCGGGGGCGCGGCGACGGTCGAGCGCCCGGCAGGCAGCGAACCGTTGGTCCATATCCTGATCCCCGCCAGCTTCGGCGACGCACCCGCGGACCAGCCGATCGCCCGCGCATGGGATTATGGCTGGCAGAATATCCATGACGGGCTGGACGGCATCGCCATCGATCTGCCGGCACTCGACCTGCCCGGCGACGCGCAGGGGCGGATCGCGCTAAACCTCAGGATCAAGGACCCGATCTGGCCGGGCCGCGACATGATCGACCTGTCCTTCTCGGTTCCGCGCGGCACCAAGCGGACGCTGTGGCTCGACCTGCGCGACCGTATCCTCTCGCACGACAGCCTGTACCTGACGCTCGCCTCCGCCGCGCCGGGCTTCGACGCCAGGGCGCTCGACGGCGCGCGCATCCGGCTGGTGTTCAAGCCGCGCGACGCAGCCAAGGCCGAGCATGTCGCCGACCGATTCAACCAGGTCCGCGACAATTGGGGGTTCCTGGTCGAGGAGCATACCGCGTCGAAGCGCGCCACGCTGTACCAGCGGCTGTTCGCCGACATCACCGATTTGCTGCGCGTCGATCCCGACCATGCGCGGGCCCGCGCCTATTGGGCGGACATCAATTACCGGCCCGAAAACATGCCCCCGGTCGACCTTCCCCCGGTCCCCGCCGGCGAACCCGCCTGGGCCGCGCGCCAGCTGGACGACCTGAAGCTGGTGCGCCGTTTCGTCGAATGGTGGATCGACCATCGCCAGGTCCCTTATGGCGATTTCGGCGGCGGCATCTCCGACGATGTCGATCTGGCCCAGCAATGGCCCGGCCTCGCGCTGATGGGCGTGATCCCGGACAAGGTGAACGCATCGCTGCGCGCGCTGTCCGACGCGGTGTACAAGAACGGCATGATCGTGAACGGCCTGGGGTACATCACCACCGACGAGCTGCACGCCTATGAAGAGGGGCTCAACACCAACGCCGCCCGGCTCTACCTCAACTGGGGCGAGCCCAAGGCGATCGAGCGGCTGATGGACAATACGCGCGGGCTCCAGCGCGTGCTGCTGACGAACAAGGCGGGGCACCTGCACTTCGCCTCCAGCTGGTATGGCGGGCGCAAGATATACCGCGACGAGCCGTGGAGCTGGCAAAAGCCCTATGCCTTTACCGTGCTGCACGGGCCGACACTGCTCGGCGTCTATAATGGCAGCCCGGCAGCGCGCGCGCTGGTGACCGGCGCGGCCGACGGCGTGCTGGCGCATGGCAAGCAGGACGCCAAGGGCGTGTGGAGCTATCCCAACGAAATCAACTGGTTCACCGATGCCGAGCGTGCGGGCGACGGCGGCGGCGCATCGGTGCCGCTGCAGAGCATCTGGGCGGCGTGGCATTTCACCGGCGACGCCAAATATCTGCGCCCGATCGAGGGTCGCGTCGCAAAGGCCGGGCCGGGCGCGCTGAACGAAATCACCGACAATGTGTTCGACCTGCTGCCGCAGGGGCGCACATGGCGCGACACGCTGGCCGGCGGAAAGGGCGACGATCCCTTCGCGCTCTATGCGAAGTGGCAGACGACCGGCGACACGGCGGCGCTCGTCCGGCTCCACGCCGATGCCATTGCCGACAAGATGCAGCACGAATGGATGTACACCGAAGGCCATTGGTGGTCCGACCGTGTCGAGCAGCCCGCGCAGATCCTCCAGCGCGAGCGGCTGGGCGGAATCGCGCTAGCCCGCAACCTGCACTGGCCGGGCAACGCCGTCAGCTGGCGCTTCGCCGAGCCCGATGGCGCCGAACAGGTCGCGATCCTCGTCCCCGGCGCGACACAGGAGCGCATCCGCGTGATCGCCTATAACCGCAGCGACCATGAACAGCCGGCGACACTCTCCACCTGGAATGTGACGGCGGGCGAATGGCGCGTGACTACCGGCACCAGCACCGACGAGGGCAAGACCGTGCAGCCGGGCACGACCGGTACCGCGATGCTGGAGCGCAGCGCCGGCCTGCCCATCCGCTTCGCACCGCGTACCACGACGGTGATCGAACTGGCGCTGGTCCGGCCCACAACGCCGGTCGCGGAGCGCCCCGACCTGGGCATCGGCGCCGACGACGTTACCGTGCGCGGGCGACAAGTGGAGGTGACCGTGCACAGCCTGGGCGCCGTGGCGACCGGCGGTGGCGAGGCGCAGCTGGTGCGCGGCGACACGGTGCTGGCCCGCACGGCGCTTCCGGCGCTCGCCGCGCCGACCGACCTGTTGCCCAAGACTGCGCGCGTCCGGCTGACTCTGCCCGCCGGCACGGCGCGCGAGGGTGTCAGCGTGCGCGTCACGCTGCCCGGCGGCGCGGCGGAAGTGACGCAGGCGAACAACCGGGTGCCCCTGCCATGACGCGCCGGTTCCTTGCGGCGATGGCAGTGCTGCTGGCGGTCCTGCCCGCGCTCCCCGCCAGCGCCCAGCCCCGCGCCGCGCACTGGGTGTTCGACCGCCTCGACCGCATCGCCGGCCTGCCCGTGCAAGTCGAAGGCGATCCCCGGATCGTCGCCACGCCGCTGGGCAAGGCGACGCAGTTCGATGGCGTGGACGACGGACTGTTCGTCGACACGCATCCGCTGGCGGGCGCCAAGACCTTTACCTTCGAGGCGTGGATTCGCCCCGATGGCGGCGAATTTGCCCAGCGCTGGTTCCATCTCGAATCGAGCGGCCCGCCCGGCACCCCCTCGATCGAGACGCGCATCCTGTTCGAGCTGCGCGTGGTGGGCGACCAATGGTATCTCGACGCCTTTGCCAATGGGCCGGGCTATGCGCGCACGCTGGTCGCCCCCACCAAGCTGCATCCGCTGGGCCGCTGGTATCATGTCGCCCAGACCTTCGACGGGACGACCTATCGCAGCTATGTCGACGGCGTGTTGCAGGACGAAGGGCCGCTGGCGTTCACGCCGCAGCCGGCGGGCAAATCCTCGATCGGGGTGCGGATCAACCGGGTCTATCATTTCAAGGGCGCGATCCGCGCGGCATGGTTCACGCCCCGCGCGCTGGCGCCTAACCGCTTCCACCGCCTGCCGAAACGGCTCCGCGCCCGGATTTAGGGCCGCGCGCGCTCATGCCGCGCGGCTATATGCGGGCCAAGCCAAAGAACATGCCGCCCGCTTGACGATCGGCAGGCGAAACCTGCACCTTGCTGCACGACAACATATCGGCCAGCAGCGCCGACGCTCGCCCCCTCCCGGGCGCGGCTGAACACCGGACGCTGCGGTCCAATAAAAACGGGACGTGCATGGGCACTTCGTCGGCACCCGCGCAATGCGGGACGATCGTTGCACCCGCATGACACCCGGTCGGTGCCGCAGGACGGACAGACATGGAAAAGATCGGGGAGCGACCTATGACACATCGTTTTTGGCGCACGTGCGGTTCGCGCGTCAGCCTTGCCGCGCTCGCAATTGCCGGGCTCGCCGCGCAGGCACATGCCCAGACCACGCCGGCGCCCGCCGCCGAGGAAGCGGCACCATCGACCGACGACAGCGAACTGGTGGTCACCGGATCGCGCATCGCCCGTGACGGCTTTCAATCGCCGACGCCGCTGATCGTGCTGACCGAAGAGGCGATCCGCGCGCAATCGCCGTCGAACAACCTCGCCGATTTCGTCAACCAGATCCCGGCCGTGGCGGGCAGCATCCGCCCCGCCAACTCGCGGCTGGCAATCAGCTCCGGCCTGGCGGGCATCAACGCGATCAGCCTGCGCAACCTTGGCACCGAACGCACGCTGGTGCTGCTCGACGGGCGGCGCTCGGTCGGGTCCAGCATCACCGGCGCAGTCGACATCAACGATTTCCCGCAATCGCTGGTCCGCAGCGTCGAAGTTGTCACCGGCGGCGCATCGGCGGCCTATGGCTCGGACGCGGTGTCGGGCGTGGTCAACTTCGTCCTCGACAGGAAGTACACCGGCCTCAAGGCGAGCGCCGAAAGTGGCATCACCGATGAAGGCGACGGCTTCAACTATGCCTTCAGCCTGGCCGGGGGCACCAGCTTTGCCGGCGGGCGCGGGCATTTGCTGCTCAGCGGGGAATACGCCCACCGCGACGGCATCTTCCAGATGGACCGGGACTGGAACCAGACCGGTTATCGCACGATCACCAACCCCGCCTACACCGCCACCAACGGCCAGCCGCAGAACCTGGTCGTGACGCGGGCGGGTACGTACAACCAGCTGCCCGGCGGCATCATTACCGCCGCCACGCGCCGCGGCGGCGGCGCCGTCACTGCGCTCAACGGCACCTATTTCGGCCCCGGCGGCAGCATCAACACCTACAATTTCGGGTCGATCACCAACACCACCACCACCGTGGGCGGCGACTGGCAGATCGCCGATGGCCAGCGCCGCATAGGGCTGGATTCGAGCGACGATCGCCGCAGCCTGTTCGGGCGGCTGAGCTTCGAGCTGGCCGACTGGATCGAAGTGTTCGGCGAGGCGAGCTATGCGTGGCACCATTCGCTGTTCAACGCCGGCCCGTCGCTGGGCACCGCGACGCTCGCGTCGGACAATGCCTATCTGATCCAGACTTTGGGCCAGGCGACGCTGACCAACCTCAACATCAACACCGTCACCATCGGCACCTCGGGCGGCGACCTGCGCTATCGCAAGAACGACAATACGCGCGACGTGCAGCGTTATGTCTTTGGCGGCGAAGGCAAATTCTCGGCGCTGGGCAGCGACATCCAGTGGGATGGCTATGTCCAGTATGGCGTGACCAAGACGCATGAAGTCGCGGCAGACATCATGAATACGTCGCGGATGGCGCTGGCCACCGACGCCGTGTTCGCGCCCGCCGGCAATGCGCTGGGCGTGGCGGCGGGCACGATCGTGTGCCGTTCCAGCCTGACCAACCCGACCAATGGCTGCATCCCGCTCAACCGGCTGGGCACCGGCGTCGCCAATCCGGCGGCGGTCGATTATGTGCTGGGCGACCCCCAGCGCTACCAGACGTTCAAGCAGACCGTCGCGGGCCTCAATTTCCGGCTCAATCCGTTCGCGACCTGGGCCGGCCCGGTCTCGCTGGCGGTCGGCGGCGAATACCGCCGCGAAGAGGTGTCGGGGTCGGTCGAGACGCAGTACCGCACCGGCTGGGCCGTGGGCAATTTCCTGCCCACCTTCGGCAGCTACCATGTCAAGGAGGCCTATCTCGAAACCGTGGTGCCGCTGGGGCTGGGCCTGGAGTTCAACGGCGCGGTGCGCGGGACCGACTATAGCACCTCGGGCTATGTCACGACGTGGAAGGGCGGCCTGACCTGGCAGCCGATCGACGACATCCGCCTGCGCTTCACGCGCTCGCGCGATATCCGCGCGCCCAACCTCAACGAACTCTATGCAGCAGGCACCTCGCGTACCAACACGCTGCTCGATCCGTTCAACAACCGGGCGTCCACCCAGTATCTGGAGACGACCACCGGCAATCCGAACCTGAAGGCCGAAGTCGCCGATTCGCTGAACCTCGGCATCGTGCTCCAGCCGCGCTTCCTGCCGGGCTTCTCCTTCTCGGTCGACGGGTTCGACATCAAGGTGAAGGACGCAATCGGTCAGGTCCGCGCCGAGGAAATCCTCAATCGCTGCTATCAGGGTCTCCAGGAATATTGCGCCGCCTTCACGCGCAATCCGGGCGGCACGCCCGAACTCAGCGTGTCGGTCAGCCCGTTCAACTTCTCGAACATCCACACGCGCGGGCTCGATTTCGACGCCAGCTACCGCGTGCCCGTAACCGACGACGCAGCCGTCACGCTGCGCGGCATGGCGACCTATTACGACACCAACTATACCAACAACGGCATCGACGCGCCGGTCGAGGCAGCCGGCGCCAATGGCGGCGGCGTGCCGAGTTGGATCTATCGCGCCTCCGCCACGCTCAACGCCGGCGATTTCGCGATGACCGGCACCGGGCGCGGCGTCAGCTCGGGGACGATCGCCAACAGCTATATCGTGTGCACCACCGGCTGCCCGGCGGCCACCGTCGCCAATCCGACGATCAACGAAAACCACATGCCGGGCGCGATCTATTTCGACCTAAACCTGACCCAGACGATCCGGGTGGGTTCGAAGCAGGGCCAGATCTTCTTCACGGCGACCAACCTGTTCGATCGCGATCCGGTGTTGCAGCCGACGACCGGCCTGTCGACCAACGCCAATTATTACGACGTGCTCGGCCGCACCTTCCGCCTGGGGGTTCGGTTCGAGATCAAATAACCCGGAATCGGGGCCGGCCCCTATGGTCCGGCCCCATCCCGCCTGCGGGCTGGCGGAACCCATCGCCACGGCGCATCTTTACTGTCGCAATGCATGCCTTTTCTGCCCTGCTCGACAGCCTGATCTACACGCGCTCGCGCAACGCGAAGTTGCGACTGATCGCCGATTACCTGATCCGCACCCCCGATCCCGATCGCGGATGGGCGATGGCAGCCCTCACCGGCGGGCTGGACCTGCCCGCGATCAAGCCCGCGCTGATCCGCGCAATGGTGGAGGCGCGCGTCGATCCCGTGCTCTACGCGCTGAGCCGCGACTTTGTGGGCGATTCGGCGGAGACGATCGCGCTACTCTGGCCCGCCCCCGCAACTCCGCCAGCGGAGGCAAACGCGCTGACGCTGTCCGAAGTCGTCGCGACGCTCGGGGCACTGTCGCGCTCCGATGCCCCTGCCGTGCTTGCGGCGATGCTCGACCGGCTCGATGCGGACGAGCGATTCGCACTGCTCAAGCTGGCGACCGGCGGCCTGCGCGTCGGCGTATCGGCGCGGCTGGCCAAGACTGCGCTGGCCCAGGCCTTTGCGCTCGACGTCGATGCCGTGGAAGAGGTGTGGCACGGGCTGACCCCACCCTATGCCCCGCTGTTCGACTGGGCCGAGGGGCGCGGCGCCCAGCCGACCGCGCGCGACGTGCCGGTGTTCCGCCCCTTCATGCTCGCCCATCCGCTGGAGACAGCGGAGGTGAGCCTGGACGACTATGCCGCCGAGTGGAAATGGGACGGCATCCGCGTCCAGCTTGTCCATGTCGCCGGCGACACCCGGCTGTACAGCCGCGCGGGCGACGACATCACCCACAGCTTTCCCGAAGTCGCCTCTGCCTTCGCCACGCGCGCCGTGCTCGATGGCGAGTTGCTGGTGCGCGGCACCGCGCAGGGCGGCGAAGGTGGGGCGGGCAGCTTCAATGCGCTGCAACAGCGGCTGGGCCGCAAGACCGTGTCGGCCCGGATGCGCGCCGAGTTTCCGGTGTTCGTGCGGCTGTACGACATCCTGTTCGACGGCGACGACGACCTGCGCGGGCTCCCCTGGGCAGAACGGCGCCCGGCGCTAGAGCGGGTGGCGGCGGCACTCGACCCCGAACGATTCGACGTCTCCGCGATCATCGACGCCCCCGATTTCGCCGCGCTCGAGGAAATCCGCGCCGGCGCGCGCGATGCCGCGATCGAGGGCGTGATGCTCAAGCGCCGCGACTCCCCCTATGTCGCCGGGCGCCGCGCGGGCCTTTGGTACAAATGGAAACGCGATCCGCTGAACGCCGATTGCGTGCTGATGTATGCCCAGCGTGGCAGCGGGAAGCGCAGCTCCTTCTATTCCGACTTCACCTTCGGCGCCTGGACCGAGACGGGCGAGTTATTGCCGGTGGGCAAGGCCTATTTCGGCTTCACCGACGACGAACTGAAATGGCTCGACCGGTTCGTCCGCAATCACACGGTCGCGCGATTCGGGCCGGTGCGCGAAGTCGAAAAGACGCTCGTGCTGGAAGTCGCGTTCGATTCGATCCACGAATCGAAGCGGCACAAATCAGGGCTGGGGATGCGATTCCCCCGAATCAGCCGTATCCGCGTGGACAAGCCGGCAAGCGAGGCTGACACGATCCTGGGGCTCAGGCGGCTGGTCACCTGACCCTCCGCGCCTGCCCGGCCCGCGCAACAGAAAAGGGCCGGACGTCGCCGCCCGGCCCCTTCTGATTCGCTGTTGCGAGCCTTACTGCTGCGGCGTCAGGTTGACGGCAGCATATTTCCCGCGACGATCGACTTCGAGTTCGAACTCGAGGCGGTCGCCTTCGTTCAGCGTCGGCATGCCTGCACGCTCGACGGCCGAGATGTGCACGAATGCGTCAGGCTGCCCGTCATCGCGCTGGATGAAGCCGAAGCCCTTCATCGCGTTGAAGAACTTGACCGTACCGGTCGCCTTCTCGCCCGTCAGCTGACGCTGCGGACCACCCGCGCCACCGGCTGCACCGCGCGGCGCACCCGGACCTGCATCGCGATCGCGCGGCGGACCGCGGTCTTCGACTGCCATCGGCTCGCCGTCGATCTTCAGCTCGGTGGCCGAAATACGACCGCCGCGATCGACGAGCGTGAAACCCATCGGCTGACCTTCGGCCAGACCGGTCAGGCCGGCCTGCTCGACTGCGGAGATGTGCACGAACACATCCTCGCCGCCGTCATCACGCACGACAAAGCCGAAGCCCTTCTGCGCGTTGAAGAACTTGACCACGCCGGTCGCTTCGCCAACCACCTGGGGAGGCATGCCGCGACCACCGCCGCCTGCGCCGCCACCAAAGCCGCCGCCACCGCCGCTGCGGAAACCACCGCCGCCGCCGGGGCCGCCGCCGAAGCCGCCACCACCGCCAAAGCCGCCACCGCTGCGGAAGCCACCGCCGCCGCCGAAGCCGCCACGATCTTCAAAGCCGCCGCCGAAGCCGCCGCCGCCTTCATCACCAAAACCGTCGCGCTTGTCTCTGCCGCGCCCACCGCGATCCCCGCGGCGCCCTCGATCAAAACTCATGCCCTGTTCGTCTTCCGTTTCGCCCCTTGTCACCAATCAAAACCCAAGCGCCGGACGAAAAACGCAGGTGTTCGGGCACAAAAAAAGTGCCACGGGAATCAGCCATAACCCAAAAAAAGACAACGCGCGAACGAAATTCGCCTTGATTGCGGCAATTGCATTCAACTGTGGTCCTTGCGCCATAGCCCGCCGCGCGGCAGAGGTAGGATATGGACGCAATTCTCGCCCTTCTCGCCAGCCCCGCCGCCTGGGCCGCGCTCATCACCCTCATCGTGATGGAGGTGGTGCTGGGCATCGACAACCTCATCTTCATCTCGATCCTGTCGAACAAGCTGCCCGAGGCGCAGCGGAAAAAGGCGCGTACGATCGGCATCAGCCTGGCGCTGGTGATGCGACTCGGGCTGCTGACGATGATCGCGTGGATAGTCGGACTGGTGCATCCCGTGATCGACCTGGGCTGGGTCGGCCCGGTCGGCGCGCATGGCGAACCCGCGTTCGAGACCGCCTTTTCGTGGCGCGACCTGATCCTGATCGCCGGCGGCCTGTTCCTGGTGTGGAAGGCGACCAAGGAAATCCACCATTCGGTCGACACGCACGACAGCGACGCGCTGCTCGACAAGAAGCACGTCGCCTCGATCACCTTCACTTCGGCGATCGTCCAGATTCTGATGCTCGACGTGGTATTCTCGATCGATTCGATCCTGACGGCAGTCGGAATGACCGAGCATGTCGAGATCATGTACGTAGCGGTGATCTTCGCCGTCATCGTGATGCTGCTGGCGGCGACTCCGCTCGCCAATTTCATCAACGGCAACCCGACGGTGGTGATGCTGGCGCTCGGCTTCCTGCTGATGATCGGCATGGTGCTGATCGCCGAGGGCTTTGGCGCGCACATCCCCAAGGGGTATATCTACACCGCGATGGCCTTCTCCGCGGGCGTCGAGTGCCTCAACATCTGGTCGCGCCGGGCGAAAGAGCGCAAGGCGGCGGCGCAGGCCAAGGCAGAGGCGTCCGCGCCGTCGCCGACGCCGACCACGCATTGAGTAACGCCCCGAAGGCATTGAGGTGGCGGCGGATCGCGGCTAGGCGGTCCGCATGACTGTTTACTTCCACGAAGAAGACCTGCCCGAGGGCGTGTTCGCGCCGGGCGCATCGATCGCCGTCGATACCGAGACGATGGGCCTCGTCACGCCGCGCGACCGGCTGTGCGTGGTCCAGCTCTCCGACGGCTCGGGCGACGAGCATCTGGTGCGATTCGGCCCGCGTTCCAGCTATGACGCGCCCAATCTGCGCGCGGTGCTGAGCGACCCCGAGCGGCTGAAGCTGTATCACTTCGCCCGATTCGATCTGGCGGCGATTCGCTTCTACCTCGGCGTCACGGCGGCGCCGGTCTATTGCACCAAGATCGCGTCGCGGCTGGTGCGCACCTATACCGATCGCCACGGGCTCAAGGATCTGGCGCGCGAGCTGGTCGGTGCCGAGATTTCCAAGCAGCAGCAATCGTCCGACTGGGGCGGCCCCGATCTGTCCGACGCGCAAAAGGATTATGCCGCGTCCGACGTCCGCTATCTTCATGCGATGAAAGTGGAACTCGACAAGCGTCTCGAGCGTGAAGGACGGATGCCACTGGCCCAGTCCTGTTTCGATTTCCTCCCCTGGCGCGCCGAGCTCGATCTGTCGGGCTGGCCCGAAGTCGATATCTTTGCGCATATCTGACGCCATGGACACGCCGATCCCTTCGGCCCCGCGCGACGGGATCGCCCGTGTCTGAGGTTGCGGCACAGGCCCGATCGCAGCGCCGCCGCTGGGCGCACCCCGGCAGCGGGCACGACCGGATGGTCCGGCTTGCGCTGATCGCGTTGCCGCTGGGCATCGGCGTGCTCGGCGCATTCCTGGTCGTCGCGCCGATGATGATGAGCGGCGACGTCAGCTTCCTGCTCGACAAGAACCAGGTCGAAATTTCGAAGGACCGGCTGCGAATCGAAGCCGCCGAGTATCGCGGCGAGGATTCGAAGGGCCAGCAGTTCCACCTGCACGCCGGGTCCGCGGTTCAGCGCAGCTCCGCCGAGCCCGTCGTCCAGCTCAACGAACTGACCGCCGAGATCAAGCTGCCCGAGGGGCCCGCCTCGCTAAAGGCGGATCGCGGCCATTACGACATGGATACCGAACAGGTCTCGGTTCAGGGGCCGCTGCACTTCCAGACCAGCGACGGCTATACGCTCAACACCACCGACGCGACGGTCGATCTGAAGACGCGCAAGCTCGCCAGCGGCGGCGCCGTGACCGGCGATACCCCCACCGGCGTGTTCAGCGCGAACAAGCTGACTGCCGACCTGGAACAACGAACTATCCGCCTGGATGGCAATGCGCGCTTGCGGATAATCCCCAAGCGCGCAAATAGGCGATGATGATCCGCGGTCTTGCCCCGTTCGCCCTTGCGCTGTCGCTGACGTTTGCCGCGTCTGCACCCGCTTTTGCACAGACGCGCCACGATTCGTCGGCGCCGATCGACTTCGCGTCCGATCATATCGAGCTGCAGGATCGCGCGAATCGCGTGCTGCTGACCGGCAATGTGCGAATCACCCAGGCCGAGATGCTCCTCACGGCCGCGCGGATGACCGTGATGTACACGGGCCAGATCACCGAGGGTTCGCCCCAGGTCTCGCGCCTCGACGCCGCCGGCGGCGTCACGGTGAAGCGGCCGGACCAGACCGCGAATTCGCAATATGCAGTGTACGACCTCAATCGCCGCGTCATCACCATGGTCGGCGGCGTGACGCTGCGCCAGGGGACGAACAACGTCTCGGGCGCGCGCCTGTCGATCGACCTCGACACCGGTCGAGCGACGATCGACGGTTCGGGCGTGGGCGGGTCTTCGTCGGGCGTGCAGAGCCAGGGCGGGCGCGTGACGGGCCGCTTCTCCGTACCGAAACGCAACGGGCAATAAACGTCCGGACCGGTCGGGCCGGCGCATACCCCCTTCCCACCGCCGCAAACTTCATGCAGGAATCCTGCCAAAGCGCGCCTGTACTCCGGGCCCTATCCTAATCGAGTCCATCAGGGACGCTGCCATGACCGACGTCGCCTCGCTTGAAACCCCCGTCGCCGATCCGGTGCCGTTGCCCGACAAGGGACTTTCGGTCATCTCGATCGCCAAATCCTATGAAAAGCGCGTGGTGCTGACCGACGTGTCTGTATCGGTCGGGCGCGGCGAAGTGATCGGGCTGCTCGGCCCCAACGGCGCGGGCAAGACCACCTGCTTCTATTCGGTGATGGGGCTGGTGAAGCCCGATTCGGGCCGCATCATGCTGGATGGCGAGGATATCACGCGCCTGCCCATGTATCGCCGCGCGATCCTGGGGCTTGGCTATCTGCCGCAGGAAACCTCGATCTTTCGCGGGCTTTCGGTCGAAAAAAACATCCTCGCGGTGCTTGAACTGAGCGAGCCCGATCGCGACGCGCGCCAGGCACGGCTGGAAACGCTGCTCGACGAATTCGGCCTCACCCGGCTGCGCACCTCGCCGGCGATGGCGCTGTCGGGCGGCGAGCGGCGGCGCGCCGAAATCGCCCGCGCGCTGGCGGCAGACCCGACGATCATGCTGCTCGACGAGCCTTTCGCGGGCATCGATCCGATTTCCATCGCCGACATCCGCGATCTGATCTGCGAGCTTCGGAATCGCGGAATCGGCGTGCTGATTACCGACCACAACGTCCGCGAGACGCTCGACATCGTCAATCGCGGCTACATCATTTACGACGGGCGCGTGCTGTTCGCGGGATCGCCCGACGATCTGGTCCGCGACGAAAATGTGCGCCGCCTGTACCTGGGTGAAAGCTTCTCGCTCTAAGCGCCATGAGTCTCGCGCCTCGCCTCGACCTGCGG
Source organism: Sphingomonas degradans (assembly GCF_053502645.1). Taxonomy (NCBI): domain Bacteria; kingdom Pseudomonadati; phylum Pseudomonadota; class Alphaproteobacteria; order Sphingomonadales; family Sphingomonadaceae; genus Sphingomonas; species Sphingomonas degradans. The sequence goes on along the minus strand of NZ_CP177172.1, from coordinate 4,531,942 downwards.
CAGTCGCAATCACTGGTGATGACCCCCCAGCTTCAGCAGGCGATCAAGCTGCTGGCCCTGTCGAATCTCGAGATCGAGACCTTTCTCGCCGAGGAGCTGGAGCGCAATCCGCTGCTCGACGCGCAGGGCGGCGGGGGCGAGGACGCTGGCGACTCGGCGCCCGAACCCGAGGGCGATTTCGTCGAGCCGCGTGACGGGCCTGCGGAAACCGGCGAACTGCTCAGCAACGGCGCCGACGCGACCGGCGAGGCGCCGCTCGACGTCGATATGGGGGCCGAGGCCTTTCACCACGACAGCCCCTCCGATAGCATCGGCAGCCTCGACGGCAGCCTGGGGCTCAGCGGGGCGAGCGGCGGCGGATCGGAGGACGGCACCGATTTCGACAGTTTCAGCAGCGCGGCGCTGACGCTGGCGGATCATCTGATGGCACAGGCGGGAGCGAGCGTCGCGGGCTCGGATCTGTTCATCGCCGCGCATCTGATCGACCAGATCGACGAGTGCGGGTATCTGACGGTGCCGCTGCTCGACGTCGCGACGCGGCTCAACGTGCCGCTGGCGCGCGCCGAGGCGGTGCTGGCGACGATCCAGACCTTCGACCCCACCGGCGTCGGCGCGCGCAACCTGGCCGAATGCCTGGCGCTGCAGGCGAAGGAAGCGGATCGCTACGATCCGTGCATGGCGCGGCTGATCGACAATCTCGATCTGGTCGCGCGCGGCGACATGGCGCGGCTGAAGCGGCTGTGCGACGTCGATGACGAAGACCTGGCGGACATGATCCGCGAGCTGCGCAATTACGATCCCAAGCCCGGATGTCGCTATGGCGGCGAGCCGACCATGGCCGTCGTGCCCGACATTTTCGTCGCGCGGCGCGGCAATGGCTGGGCGGTCGAGATCAACGCCGCGACGCTGCCCCGCGTGCTCGTCAACCGCGCCTATTATACCGAGATTTCGGGCGGCAAGCAGGACAAGACCAGCAAGGCGTGGCTGTCCGACATGCTCGCCAGCGCCAACTGGCTGGTCAAGGCGCTGGACCAGCGCCAGCGCACGATCATCAAGGTCGCGAGCGAAATCGTGAAGCAGCAGGAAGCGTTTTTCCTGAAGGGCGTCGCGCACCTTCGCCCCCTGACGCTCAAACAGGTCGCCGAGGCGATCGAGATGCACGAATCGACCGTCAGCCGCGTCACCAGCAACAAATATCTGAGCTGCGCGCGCGGGCTGTTCGAGCTGAAATACTTCTTCACCAGCGCGATCCAGTCGGCGGACGGCGGCGACGCGGTATCGGCCGAAGCGGTGAAGAGCGCAATCCGATCGCTGATCGCACAGGAGGACCCGAAAAAGATCCTGTCCGACGATACGCTGGTCGAACTGCTCAACGCCAAGGGCTTCGACATCGCCCGGCGCACCGTGGCGAAATATCGCGAGGCAATGGGAATCGGCAGCTCGGTCCAGCGTCGCCGGCAAAAGGCGCTGGAAGGGGCCTAACGCCCCTCAATCATCCTCGTCCTCGAACCCGACCATATCCAGCGCGCGCGCCTTGATCTGGTGGAGGGCGCACCAATGGACCAGCGCATCCTCGCGGCCATGGGTCACCCATACTTCCTTCGGCGCGATCTCGCGGATCGTGGCGGTCAGCTCGTCCCAGTCGGCATGGTCGGACAGGATCAGCGGCAGCTCGACATTGCGCTGGCGGGCGCGCTGGCGGACGCGCATCCAGCCGCTGGCCATCGCCGTCACCGGATCGGGCAGCCGGCGCGACCAGCGATCGTTGAGCGCGCCCGGCGGGGCCAGGAGGATGCGCCCCTCCAGCTCGGCCTTGGCCACCCCCGTCGCGGGGCGCAGGTCGCCCAGGTCGACGCCGTGCGCGACATAGAGGTCGCACAGCCGCTGGAGCGCACCGTGGATATAGATCGGGTCGTCGAAACCCATGACGCGCAGCTCGCGAATCACGCGCTGCGCCTTGCCCAGCGCATAGGCACCGACCAGCACGCACCGCCCCGGCTCGGCGCGCAGCCGGGCCAGCAGCTTGTCCAGCTCGTCATGCGTCTCGGGATGCCGGAACACCGGCAGGCCGAACGTCGCCTCGGTAATGAAGACGTCGCACGGCACCGGCTCGAACGCGGCACAGGTCGGGTCCGGGCGGCGCTTATAGTCGCCCGACACCACGATCCGCTCGCCGCGATGCTCCAGCACGATCTGTGCCGAGCCGAGCACATGGCCGGCGGGCACGAACCGGACGTCCACCTCGCCCATGCGCAGCGACTCGCCATAGGGCACCGGATGCGCCGATTGCGCGCCATAGCGGCATTCCATGATCGCCAGCGTCTCGGGCGTCGCCCACACCGCGCCGTGTCCGCCGCGCGCATGATCGGCATGGCCATGCGTGACGAGCGCGCGCGGCACCGGCTGGCTGGGGTCCACCCACGCATCCGCCGAGGGGATATAGATGCCCGTCGGACGGGGTTCGATCCAGCTGCCCAATGCCATGCCGCCGATATGGGAAGGGCTTGCGAGCAATTCCAATGGGATCGCCCCCAGCCCCCCTTATAACGCGCGCCCGATGCGCTAGATTGGGAAGGTGGACGCCCCCGCCCTTCCCCCCGTGCTGACCGACTGGTTCGCCGCCCGAGGCTGGACGCCGCGCCGGCACCAGCGCGAGATGCTCGCCGCCGCGCGCGCGGGCGACCATGCGCTGCTGGTCGCACCCACCGGCGCGGGCAAGACGCTGGCCGGCTTTTTGCCGACGCTGGCCGAACTGGTCGAGGCGCCGGGCGAGGGCCTGCACACCCTGTATATCTCGCCGCTCAAGGCGCTGGCGGTGGATGTGCAGCGCAACCTGCTGACTCCGATCGAGGAAATGGGGCTGCCCATCCGCGTCGAGACGCGCACCGGCGACACCCCGCACGAACGCAAGGTCCGCCAGCGCGCGCGCCCGCCGCACATCCTGCTCACCACGCCCGAATCGCTCAGCCTGTTGCTGTCGTACGAAGACAGCCTGATGATGTTCGACACGCTCAAGACCGTGGTGATCGACGAAGTCCACGCCTTTGCCACCGGCAAGCGCGGCGACCTGCTGGCGCTGGCGATGGCGCGGTTGCAGGCACTGGCGCCGGGGCTGCGGCGCGTGGCGCTGTCGGCGACGGTCGCCGACCCGGACGGATACCGCGCCTGGCTGGCGCCGCATGGCGACATCGACACGGTGACATTGGTGCGCGGCGATCCGGGCGCCGATCCCGACATCGCCATCCTGCTGCCCGAGGGGCGCGTCCCCTGGGCCGGGCATTCGGGCACCTATGCGATCCCACAGGTGATGGCCGAGATCGAGACGCATCGCACGACGATCGTCTTCTGCAACACGCGCGGGCTGGCCGAGCTGATCTTCCAGCAATTGTGGAAAGTGAACGAGCTGAAGCTGCCGATCGGCGTCCACCATGGCAGCCTGAGCCTGGAGGCGCGGCAGCGCGCGGAACAGGCGATGGCCGATGGCAAGCTGCGCGCGCTGGTCGCCACCGCCAGCCTCGACCTGGGGCTCGACTGGGGCGATGTCGATTGCGTGATCCAGATGGGCGCGCCCAAGGGATCGTCGCGGCTGCTCCAGCGGATCGGGCGCGCCAACCATCGGCTGGACGAATCGAGCGAGGCCGTGCTCGTGCCCGGCAACCGCTTCGAATATCTGGAGGCACGCGCCGCTCTCGACGCAGTCGAACAGGGCGAGCTGGACCCCGACATCTTCCGCCCCGGCGCGCTCGACGTGCTCGCGCAGCATCTGATGGCCTGCGCCTGTGCCCAGCCGTTCGACGCGGGCACGATGCTGGACGAAGTGCGGGCCGCCCTCCCCTATTCGGCGCTGACGCAGGAGACGTTCGAGCGCGTGCTCGGCTTCATCGCCGATGGCGGCTATGCGCTGCGCGCCTATGACAAGTTCAAGCGGCTGACGCGCGGCAAGGACGGGTTGTGGCGCGTCACCCGGCCCGATTTTGTTGCGCAGCATCGGTTGAACGCCGGCATCATCGTCGAAGCGCCGATGCTGGAGGTCCGCTTCCGCAACGGGCGCCGGCTGGGCAAGGTCGAGGAAGGGTTCGGGAACAGCCTGTCGCCCGGCGACACCTTCTTCTTCGCCGGCACCGCGCTGGAGGTCGAGCGCGTCGAACAGACCGACATCATAGTCCGCGCCACCAGCAAGAACGCGCGCATCCCGTCCTATATGGGCGCGCGGCTGGCGATCACCGCGAACCTCGCCGATCGCGTGCGCAGGTTCCTGCACGACCGCAGCCAATGGGCGCGCTTTCCCGACGATGTGCGCGAATGGCTGGAGGTGCAGGCGCATCGCTCCGCGCTGCCCGCGCCGGGGCAGTTGCTGGTGGAGACCTTCCCGCACGAGGGGCGCCACCACATGGTCGCCTACAGCTTCGAGGGCTGGAACGCGCACCAGTCGCTGGGGATGCTGGTCACGCGGCGGATGGAGGCAATGGGATTGAAGCCGCTGGGCTTCGTCGCCAACGACTACGCGCTCGCCGTCTATGGGCTGGAGAAGATCACCGATCCCGCCGCACTGTTTTCCCCCGACATCCTCGAGCATGAGTTCGTCGATTGGGTGCAAAGCTCGGCGCTGCTCAAGCGGGCGTTCCGTGAAGTCGCGATCATCGGCGGGCTGGTCGAGCGCCAGCATCCGGGCAAGAAGAAGACCGGGCGACAGGTCACCTTCTCGACCGACCTGATCTACGACGTGCTGCGCAAATACGAGCCCGATCACCTGCTGCTGCGCGCCGCGTGGGAGGATGCCCGCGCGCGGATGACCGATGTGGGGCGGCTGGGCCACCTGCTCGATACCGCCGCCGACACGATGCTGCACGTCGATCTGGAGCGCGTAAGCCCGCTGGCCGTGCCCGTGCTCATCATGATCGGGCGGGAGACCGTGGCGCAAAGCAGCGCCGAGGACGCGCTGCTGATGGAGGCCGAGGCGCTGGCCGAAGAGGCGATGCGACTATCGTAGTTTTGCAGAATTGCTGCGCACAATGCATCGGCCTACGCTTGGTGTTATGCTTGGAGTCGTTCGCCCGTTGCTGCTGCTGTTGCTGCCGTTCGGCACGCTTGCGGACGCGCGCGGCCCGGCGGGGCAGGACCCCGATCCCACCACCAGCGCGACGACGCTGGCGGAGACGATGCTGGCGCTGGGCGAGACCGATGCCCGGCTGACCGTGCCGGTGGCCGTGGGCACGGCGGGCCCGTATAACTTCATCATCGACACCGGGGCCGAACGCACCGTCGTCTCGCGTGAGCTTGCCGGCGCGCTCGGCCTGTCGCGCGGCGCGCCGGTCATGCTGACGTCGATGACCGGCACCAGCCGCGTGGACACAGTGGTCGTCCCCGCGCTCTCGATCCAGTCGATCGGGCAGCAGCACAGCATCGTCGCGCCCGAGCTGGACGCCCGCAATCTCGGCGCGGTCGGCCTGCTCGGGATCGACACGCTGCGCAACCATCAGGTGACGATCGATTTCGACGCAGGCACGATGGCCGTCCGCCCCAGCACGAAGCGCAACCGGCATGCCAAGCGCGACCCCGACGAGATCGTCGTCACGGCCAAGAGCCTGATGGGGCAGCTGATCGTCACCGATGCCTATTATGAGTCGACGCGCATCCAAGTGGTGCTCGACACCGGATCGCAGGTGACCATGGGCAATTCGATGCTGCGCAAGCGCGTGGGCCGCCGGGCGATGGGGGGACAGCAGATCCAGCTGACCAGCGTCACCGGCCAGACCGCGCTCGCCGACTATACCCAGGTGCCGAACGTCAAGATCGGGCAGGTCGGGTTCGACGCGCTGCCCGTCGCCTTTGCCGATGTGCGCCCGTTCGAGCGATTCGGCCTGACCAAGCGCCCCGCACTGTTGCTCGGCATGGACGCGCTGCGCAGCTTTCGCCGGGTGGAGATCGACTTTCCCAATCGCCAGGTCCGCTTCCTGATGCCGCGTGGCGTCGCGGTCCCGATGAAGAGCTGGGCCTCACGCTTGCTGCCGGAAACGACGAGTGGTTCGGGCAAGACGCTCTGAATGCATTGACTTCCTCCCCCATGCGCTGCTTGGGCGAAAGCCATGAACAGCCTGTCGCGCAACACGCTCGCCGCCCTGCCCGCCACGATCGCCCGGCCGGGGCATGATCCCGCCGCGATCCGCACCGGCGTGGTCCATTTCGGCCCCGGCGCGTTCCACCGCGCGCATCAGGCGGCGGTGTTCGACCGCGTGCTGGACAGCGATCCCCGCTGGGGCATTGCGGCAGTGTCGCTGCGCAGCGGGACGACCACCGACGCGCTGAAGCGCCAGGACGGCCTCTACACGCTGGCGGTGATCGATCGCGTGCCGTCGATGCGCATCATCGCCGCGCATTCGGAAGCGATCGGCCCGGGTGAGGGCGCGCGGCTGCGCACGCTGCTGGCCGACCCCGCCGTGCGGATCGCCACCAGCACCGTGACCGAAAAGGGCTATTGCCTCACCGGCACCGGCACGCTCGATCTCAACCATGCCGATATCGTCCACGATCTGGGCCGCCCGGCGGAACCGGTCAGCGTGATCGGCTGGATCGTCGCCGGGCTCGCCGATCGCCATGCGGCGGGCGCAGCGCCGTTCGCAATGCTGTGCTGCGACAACATGACGGGCAATGGCGCGAAGCTGCGCGCCGCCTGCGCCGCCTTTGCGGGCGAACTCGACCCCGCGCTCGCGCGGTGGATCGAAAGCGACGTGGCATTCCCCGATTCGATGGTCGATTCGATCACCCCGGCCAGCGACGCGGCGTTCCTGGCAAAGGTGCGCCACGACCTGCACGTCACCGACGACGCCGCCGTCCAGCGCGAGGCCTTCACCCAATGGGTGCTCCAGCGCTTCGACATGGCCGATCGCCCCGATCTCGCGGCGGCGGGCGTGACGCTCACCAACGATGTGCGCGGCTATGAACAGGCCAAGCTGCGCATCCTCAACGGCGCGCATTCGACGCTCGCCTATATCGGGCTGGCGCGCGGGCTGGAGACGGTGTTCGAGGCGATGTCCGATCCCGCGCTCGAACATTTCGTGTCGCGACTGATGCATTACGACATCGCCGCCTCGCTCAAGCCGGTCGAGGGGCTCGATATTGCCGGCTATGCCGACGCCGTGCTCGATCGCTTCCGCAACCCGGAAATCCGCCATCTGCTGAGCCAGATCGCGTGGGACGGCTCGCAGAAGCTGCCCTATCGCCTGCTCGACACGATCCAGGACGCGCTCGACGCCGGGCGCAGCGTCGAACGGCTGGCAGTGCCGGTCGCGGCGTGGATGGCATTCGTGCGGCGCAAGGCGCAGGCGCACGAGACGATCACCGATCCGCTGGCCGACACGCTGGCCAAGGCCGCGAGCGGCAGCGACGTTGCCACAGCGATGCTCGCCATCCGCCAGGTCTTCCCCGAACGCCTCGCCACCGATCCGCGCTTCCGCCACGCAGTGGTCGAGGCGATGGTCGCGTTCCTCGACGGCAATATCGAAAAGCTGCTGGCGCGCTGAGCGCTGTTTGAAAATTCGCGAAAGAGCGAATTTCTAGGCCGCACCAGCCCGCTCCCCCACCCGGCCACCCAACGGCAGCGTATTCTATGGGTGGCCGGGTGGGGGAGCGGGCCGGTGCCGCGAAATGCGCTACCGCGCATTTCCAAAGAGACGCCCTTACAGCGGCTGCGGCACGCCCTCGCGCAGCACATGGCTGCACAGCTGGGCCTCCGGCGTGTCGTCGGCTTCCAGCGCCGCGACGGTGACCCAGCCCTGCGCACGCAGCGCCGCGCCGGCCTCCAGCGAAGTACCATGGGGCAGGAACAGCCGCGTGCGCTCGCTCGTGCCCAGTCCCGCGTCGAGGATCGGATCGGCGAACAGCGAGAATCCGACCGCGCGTTCCTCGCGTCCTTCGCCGTGCAGGATGGTGTAGGTGCCGCCCCGGCCGATCTCGCCGCGCACGCCCTGCGCGAAGATCGAGAAGCCCAGCCAGCTCTGATATTCGAATCCGTGCCGCTCGGTCGGGTCCAGCGTCAGCGCGGCCTGTCCGTCGATGCTGGCCGCGATCGCCGCCAGCCCGTCGAGCCGGCTCGCCAGCGCATTGCCCGCATCGAACGCGCGCAGCCGCGCCATTGCGGCATCGAACGGGCCCGCCGCTTCGATAAGGGGGAGGTAATGCGAATCGATCGCCGCCACCCCGCCGGCGTCCTTGGCGTCCAGCCGGCCGCGCAGCGCAGCCAGCTTCTCGGGAGGCATGGCACCGCCCGCCAGCGTCTCGACCAGGTCGGGCAGCGTGAAATCGACCGACAGGCCCGTGACGCCTGCCGCCTGCAGCGCCTCGATCGCGACGCGCACGATCTCGGTCGCCGCCGCGACCGTATCGAGCCCGATCAGCTCGCACCCGATCTGGCGCATCGCCCGCTCGGGATGCAGCGCCGATGCGCTGAGCTTCAGCACCTGCCCGGCATAGGACAGCCGCACCGGGCGGGGATGGTGGCCCATGCGCGTGGCGGCGATGCGGCCGACCTGCGCGGTAAGATCCGGGCGGATCGCCAGCGTGCGCTGCGATACCGGATCGACGAAGCGCACTGCATCCTGCATCCGCGCCGCCTTCAGGCGCGAGGCAAGTTCGTCGGCAAATTCGGCGAGCGGGGGATCGACCTGTTCATAGCCATAGAGGCGCGCGACGCCCAGCGCGCGCGTCTCCAGGCGGGCCGCCGCATCGGCGGCGGGGGGCAGGCGATCGTGAAAGCCTTCGGGGAGGAGTCCAGTCATGGCCGCCTCCCCTAATGGCTTCAGAACGCGAGCGCCATGGCGGTCTTCACGCCCGGCAGCGCGCGGACGGCGGCGATCAGGTCGGCACCGACCTGGTCGTCAACCGACAGCAGCAGCACCGCCTCGCCCCCCGCCGAGCGGCGGCCGAGGTGGAAGGTGCCGATGTTGACGCCCGCTTCGCCCAGCGTGGTGCCCAGACGGCCGATAAAGCCCGGCGCGTCCTCGTTGACGATGTAGAGCATGTGACCGGCCAGATCGGCCTCGACCTTGATGCCGAACAGCTCGACCAGGCGCGGCGCGAGGTTGCCGAACAGCGTGCCCGCCACCGAACGGTCGCCCGCATCGGTGCCCACGGTGACGCGGACCAGCGTGTGGTAATCGCCTTCGCGATCGTGCCGCACTTCGCGCACATCGAGCCCGCGCTCCTTCGCCAGGAAGGGGGCGTTGACCATGTTCACCGTGTCCGAATGGACACGCATCAGCCCCGCGAGCACCGCGCCGGTGATCGGCTTCTGGTTCAGCTCGGCCGCCGCACCCTCGACTTCGATCGAGATGCTGTTGAGTGCGCCGTGCGAGAGCTGGCCCACCAGGCTGCCCAGGCGTTCGGCCAGCGCCATGTACGGCTTGAGCCGCGGGGCTTCCTCCGCCGACAGGCTCGGCATGTTGAGCGCGTTGGTGACACCGCCCGAGACGAGGAAATCGGCCATCTGCTCGGCGACCTGGATCGCGACATTGACCTGCGCTTCGTTCGTGGACGCGCCCAGATGCGGGGTCGAGATGAAGTTGGGCGTGCCGAACAGCGGCGATTCCTTGGCCGGCTCCTGCACGAACACGTCGAGCGCGGCGCCGCCGATATGGCCGCTGTCGAGCCCTTCCTTCAGCGCCGCCTCGTCGATCAGCCCGCCGCGCGCGCAGTTGATGATCCGCACGCCCTTCTTGGTCTTGGCCAGGTTTTCCGCCGACAGGATGTTGCGGGTCTGGTCGGTCAGCGGGGTGTGCAGCGTGATGAAATCGGCGCGCAGCAGCAGGTCATCGAGCGTCATCTTCTCGACGCCCATTTCCAGCGCGCGCTCGGGCGTGAGGAAGGGATCATAGGCGATCACCTTCATCTTGAGGCCCAGCGCGCGGTCCGCGACGATCGAGCCGATATTGCCCGCGCCGATCAGCCCCAGCGTCTTGCCGGTGACTTCCACGCCCATGAAGCGGTTCTTTTCCCACTTGCCGGCCTGAGTCGACTTGTCGGCCTCTGGCAGGTCGCGGGCGAGCGCGAACATCAGCGCGATCGCGTGTTCGGCGGTGGTGATCGAATTGCCGAACGGCGTGTTCATCACGACAACGCCCTTGGCGCTGGCGGCAGGGATGTCGACATTGTCGACGCCGATGCCGGCGCGGCCGACGACCTTCAGGTTGGTCGCGGCTTCCAGGATTTCCTTGGTCACCTTGGTCGAGCTGCGGATCGCCAGCCCGTCATATTCACCGATGATCGCCTTGAGTTCTTCCGGCGTCTTGCCGGTGATTTCGTCCACCTGGACACCGCGCGCGCGGAAAATCTCGGCGGCCTTGGGGTCCATTTTATCGCTGATGAGTACCTTGGGCATCTATACCTCGTCATCCCGGCAAAAACCGGGATCTCATGATGGGTGGGAATCGTGGCCTGAGATCCCGGCATTCGCCGGGAGGACGGCTTATGCTTTCGCGGTGGCGTAGGCCCAGTCGAGCCAGGGGCCGAGCGCTTCGATGTCGGCGGTCTCGACCGTGGCGCCGCACCAGATGCGCAGGCCAGCCGGCGCGTCGCGATAGCCCGCGACGTCATAGGCCGCGCCTTCCTTCTCGAGCAGCGCGGCGAATTTCTTGATGAACGCCTCGTCCGCACCCTCGACGGTCAGGCACACGCTGGTCTTAGAGCGGATGCCGCGATCGACCGCAAGATGGCCCAGCCAGTCGCGTTCTGCCACGATTCGGTCGAGCGCCGCCGCATTGGCATCGCTGCGCGCGATCAGCCCGTGCAGGCCGCCGACATGCTGCGCCCATTCGAGCGCGAAGATCGCGTCCTCGACCGCGAGCATCGACGGCGTGTTGATCGTCTCGCCTTTGAACACGCCCTCGGCCAGCTTGCCCTTCGCCATCAGGCGGAACACCTTGGGCAGCGGCCAGGCGGGGGTATATTCCTCCAGCCGCTGCACCGCGCGCGGGCCCAGGATCAGCACGCCATGCGCGCCCTCGCCGCCCAGCACCTTCTGCCAGCTGAACGTCGCGACGTCGATCTTGTCCCAGGGCAGGTCATAGGCGAACACCGCGCTGGTCGCGTCGGCGAAGCTCAGCCCTTCGCGATCGGCCGAAATCCATTCCCCATCGGGCACGCGCACGCCGCTGGTGGTGCCGTTCCAGGTGAACAGCACGTCGTCGGACCAGTCGACCTTGTCGAGATCGGGGAGCTGGCCATAATCGGCGCGCAGCACCGTCGGCTCCAGCTTCAACTGCTTGACCGCATCGGTCACCCAGCCCTCGCCAAAGCTTTCCCACGCCAGCGTGGTGACGCCGCGCGCGCCGAGCATCGTCCACATCGCCATTTCGAACGCGCCGGTATCCGAACCGGGGACGATGCCGATGCGATGGGTTTCGGGCAGCTGCAGCAGCTCGCGCATCAGATCGATGGCGTATTGCAGGCGGGTCTTGCCAATCTTCGAGCGATGCGAACGGCCAAGCGACTCGGTGGCCAGCTTGGCGGCATCCCAGCCCGGAGGCTTGGCGCAGGGACCGGAGGAGAAAAAGGGACGCGCCGGCGTGGTGGCGGGCTTTGCGACAGGCGCAAGGGTGGCGTCGGTAACGGTCGAATCAGTCAATGTAGTCTCTCCTTACAGAGAGCACGCGCGGCGTTGGGACCGCGTGGCCCGTTGACGGCCCTAGCGGCGGATGCGGCCAAGTCAACCGGCGTTTGTTGCGGAGCCGTGCCGCGCAGCATTTCCCGCCAGCCGCGGCTGGCGCGCGACGGACGCCGCGCACGGGCGTTGTAAAGCTATCGTCAAGCGCCCTATGCTATTTAAAGGCCATGCGTTTCCTGACCGCCCTCGCGCCCCTGTCGGTGGCGATATTGCTTGCCGGCTGCGTGTTCGGCAGCGGGCGCGACGAACCCCAGCGCCGCCCGGCGGTGCGCCCGCGCCCGTCGGGCCCGATCACGCTCAACGCGCCGACGCCGCGCGAAACCCAGCAATGCTTCACCGACCTGTCGCGCGAAAAGATACGCTACAGCGCCCTGCCCGATCGCGATTTCGGCGGCGGCTGCGTCGTGCTGGGCGCGGTGCAGCTGCTCGACATCGGCGTGCCGGTGACGAACCTCAAATCGATGCGCTGCCCGCTGGCGCGCACCTTCACCGCATGGGTACGATTCGGCGTGGCCCCCGCCGCGCGCCAGATCCTGGGCAGCGATCTGGTGAGGGTGGAAAGCATGGGCACCTATAGCTGCCGCGCGATCATCGGCGGCAAGGCGTCGACTGCGGGCAAGATCTCCGAACATGGCTTGGCCAACGCCGTCGATGTTTCGGGGTTCGTGCTGCGCGACGGGCGCCGGATCACGCTTACCAACGGCTGGCGGTCCCCCGACCCGCAGGTGCGCGCCTTCCTGACCACGATCCGCCAATCGGCGTGCAAGCGCTTCCGCACCGTGCTGAGCCCCGATTACAACGCCGCGCATCAGGATCACCTGCATCTCGACATGGGACGCGGCCCCTTTTGCGCGTGAAAATTTGCAGCGGCGCGGGGTTCCTCCTAAGTCGGTATAAATGAGTGACACCACCCGCGTTCCCAGCCGCGTCTTCCGCCCTGCCCAGCAAGAGGCCGAAAGCGCCAACACCGCCAGCGGCACGCCGCAGACCGAGCATCCCGCCTATCGCCTGGCGTTCCAGGACATGGACTTCCTGCTGCGCGAGGACCTGCGGCCCGTGCGGTTCCAGCTGGAGCTGCTCAAGCCGCAACTGATGTTCGACGAGGCCAACATTGCCTCGACCTTCGTCGTCTATGGATCGGCGCGCATCCCCGAGCCGAGTAAGGCGCAGGGGCTGCTCGAACTGGCCGACACGCCGCAGCAGAAGAAGATCGCCGAGCGGCTGATCGAAAAGTCGAAATATTACGACGTCGCGCGCGAGCTGGCGGCGATGGTCAGCAATTTCCCGCTCGACGAAGCGGGCAAGCGCCATTTCGTGGTGTGTTCGGGCGGGGGCCCGTCGATCATGGAAGCCGCCAATCGCGGCGCGCAGGACGTGGGCGCCGAATCGGTGGGCCTCAACATCGTGCTGCCGCACGAACAGGCGCCGAACCCCTATGTCACCCCCGGCCTCAGCATGCAGTTCCACTATTTCGCGCTGCGCAAGATGCACTTCCTGCTGCACGCGCGCGCGGTGGCAGTGTTCCCCGGCGGGTTCGGCACGTTTGACGAGAGCTTCGAGCTGCTGACGCTGATCCAGACCGGCAAGATAGATCCGATCCCGGTGCTGTTCTACGGCAAGGACTTCTGGAACCGCGTCGTCAATTTCGAGGCGCTGTGCGAAGAAGGCGTGATCGGCCCGCGCGACCTGAAGCTGTTCCACTTCGTCGAAACGGCGCAGGAGGGCTGGGACATCGTCCAGGAATTCTGGCGCAACAAGCAGGCCAAGGGGTAACAGGCCGACAGGCGCTCCTGCGAAAGCAGGCGCTCAGAGCCACGAGCGTTGCGCTTGGAACCCTGGGCCCCCGCTTTCGCGGGGGAACAACGTGGCAATGGGCTAACCACCGCCCCGCAGAAGCGGACTCGCGCGCCAATCATCCCGACCCGTTCTCCTGCGAACGCAGGAGCCCAGAGCCGCAGGCGATACGCTCTGGACCCTGGGCCCCCGCTTCCGCGGGGGAACAGGGTGTGGGACTATATTCCCCGCCCGAAGCGGAGCGATGCGCGTTACTTGCCCTTTTTCTCGGCCTGGATCGCGGCCTGCGGGCTCTTCTCGGGGGTGCCTTCGCCCATTGCCGCCTGGTTGGACACATCCGCCGGATCGGCACCCTCGGCGACATTGCCTTCCGCCTCGGTTGCCGCACCCGGAGCCGGAGCAGCGGGCAGCGGCAGGTTCGAGCCCTGGCTGTTGAGATAGGCGATCACGTTCGCGCGCGCCTGCGGATCGGCGAGGCCGGCAAAGGTCATCTTGGTGCCCGGCGCATATTTGCGCGGGCTGGTAAGCCACGCGTCGAGCGCGTCGAACGTCCAGTTGCCCGGAACCGCCTTCAGCGCGTCGGAATAGGCAAAGCCAGCGACATGGCCGTGCGGCTTGCCGACCGCGTTGTACAGGTTCGGGCCGATGCCCGATGCGCCGCCCTGGTTGATCGTGTGGCAGGCCGAGCACTGCTTGAACACTTCGGCGCCCTTGGCGACGTCCGCCGCCGCCAGCCGCACCGCGATCGGCGCGACCGCCGCAGCGCCCGCCGCCTCGCCGCCTTCGACGCCCTCGATGGCATAGCCCATCTTTTCCGGACGCTCGGAATGGAAGATCATTCCGCTGGCAATGGAAAGTCCAAGGGCCGCGATGCCGCCTGCCAGAGCCCAACCTGCAATCGTATTGAACCGATCGTTCATCGCATGCCCCTGAAAAAAGTCGTTTGAACCTTTAGAACCGGGTTTTGCACACCGCAAGCCGGGGTTGCCCGCATGGACGCGCCGGTCTAGCGCGCGCAGCGATGGAGAATTTCGCCGCCCCCGCCCGCCCGATCGTTGCCGAGATGGTCGCCCGCGCCACTGCCGAACCGGAGCGTGCGGTCGCGTTTCAGGGCGCGCCGGGCGCCAATTCGCATGTCGCCGCACTAGAAGCGTTCCCCGACGGGCTGCCGCTGCCGTGCTTCTCATTCGAGGACGCGATCGACGCGGTGCGCGATTTCCGCGCCGACTGCGCGATGATCCCGATCGAGAACTCGCTCCACGGCCGCGTCGCCGACATTCATTTCCTGTTGCCCGAATCGGGACTGGTCATCACCGGCGAGCATTTCCTGCCGATCCGCTACGGCCTGATGGGCACGGGCCGGCTGGAGGATGTGAAGGAAGCGATGAGCCACCCGCAGGCGCTGGGCCAGTGCCGCCAGTGGCTGAAACTGCACGGCATCGCCCCGCGCGCCTATCCCGACACGGCGGGTGCCGCCGCGATGGTGGCGGAGCTGGGCGACACGAGCGTCGCCGCGCTGGCCCCCCCGCCCGCCGCCGCGCTGTACGGGCTCGACATGCTTGCCGGCGACCTGGCGGACGCCGCACACAACATGACCCGCTTCGTCGTGCTGGCACAGGGCGCAGCCCCGCTCGCCGGCGACGGGCCGTTCATGACCACGTTCATCTTTGAAGTGAAGAACGTGCCGGCGGCGCTGTACAAGGCGCTTGGCGGGTTCGCGACCAACGGAGTCAACATGACCAAGCTGGAAAGCTACCAGCGCGGCGGCACCTTTGCGGCGACCGAGTTTTACGCCGACATTGTGGGCGCGCCGGGCGATCCTGCGGTGGATCGCGCGCTGGAGGAGCTGACCTTCCACACCAAATGGGTCCGCCTGCTCGGCACCTATCCCCAGGCCCGCCCCCGCCCCTGAACGCCGCCTGCCGGGGCTGGTAGCGGCGCGATCCATGGCTATACTGCGGGCAAGAGCCGGAAAATCCGGCCAAATCCCGGAGAGTTGCCATGCCAGAGCTGTCACGCCGCGCGTTGATCGAACTCGGGATTGCCGGCGCCGTCGCCGCGCCCACGCTCGCTCATGCCGACACGCCCCGCCGCCCGCCGCTGCCCGAGGACCAGAAGCTCGGCTTCGCGATCGTCGGCATCGGCAAGCTGTCACAGGGGCAGCTGATCCCGGGGCTGAAGAAGACGCACGGCGCCAAACTCTCGGCGCTGGTCAGCGGCGATGCGGCCAAGGCAAAGCGCGTCGCCGCCGCCAATGGCGTCGCCGCGGACGCGATCTACAGCTATGCCGATTTCGACCGGATCGCGAACGATCCGCGCATCGACATTGTCTACATCGTCCTGCCCAACGCGATGCACGCCGAATATGCGATCCGCGCGTTCAAGGCGGGCAAGCATGTGCTGTGCGAAAAGCCGATGGCGACCACCGCCGCCGATGCAGAGGCGATGATCGCCGCCGCGCGCAAGGCGGATCGCAAGCTGATGGTCGCCTATCGCTGCCATTACGAACCGCACAATCTGGAGGCGATGCGCCGCATCCGATCGGGCCGGCATGGCAAGCCCAAGCTGGTGGTGACCGACATGAGCCGCCAGTCGACGCTGTCGGACCCGTCCGACGTGTGGCGGCTGGATGCCAAGCTGTCGGGCGGCGGGGCGCTGGCGGACATGGGCGTCTATGGCATCAACGCCGCACGTTTCCTGCTCAACGAAGAGCCGGTCGAGGTCCGCGCCTGGGCGCAGACCGACCGCAGCGACCCGCGCTTCCGCGAAGTGGAGGACATGATCGCATGGCAGTTCCGCTTCCCCTCGGGCGCGATTTCCAACGGATCGACCAGCTTCGGCGTCGTGGGGACGATGCGCTTCGACGTCTATTGCGAGCGCGGACGGCTGCGCGCCGATCCGGGCGCCTATTATGGCGGCAACCGCCTCGACGTATTCGGCGGCCCGGAAGCGGGCGAAGTCGACTTGCCCGACATCGACCAGTTCGCGCGCGAGATGGACTGGATGGCCGATGCGGTGCGCGGCAAGGTGCCGCTGGTCACGCCGGGCGAGGAAGGGCTGCAGGACGTGCGCCTGATCGAGGCGATTCTCGAATCGGTCGCCAAAGGCGGCGCGACGGTAAAGACCGACTGGGGCTACAAACGCGCCTATGATCCCGCCGCCGTGGTGCCGGTGCGCCCCGTCTGACGGGTTACCCGGCGACGAGCGCGGCGTCGCGCATCCCCCGCCACACCCGTAGCGCCTGCACGGTTTCGAACACGTCATGCACGCGCAGCAGCTGCGCGCCCTGCTCGACGCCCTTGAGCGCCACGGCAAGCGATCCGCCCAGCCGGTCGGCCGCCGGCGCTTCGTTCGACAGCGCGCCGATGATCCGCTTGCGGCTGGCGCCCAGCAGGATCGGGCAGCCGATCCCGTGGAACAGCGTCAGCCCGTTGAGCAGCGCGAGATTGTCGGCCAGCGCCTTGCCGAAGCCGATGCCGGGGTCGATCACGATCCGGTCGCGCGCCACCCCCGCCGCGACCACTGCCGCCACGCGCGCCGCCAGCCAGTCGTACACGTCGAGCAGCGCGTCGCCATAGCCGCCCGCACCCTTGGCCCCGCTCTTCGGATCGGCGGCGTGCATCAGCACCACCGGGCAACCGGCGCGGACCACCACGTCCAGCGCGCGGTCGTCATAGAGCAGCGCGGACACATCGTTGACGATCTGCGCCCCCGCCGCGAGCGCGGCCTCCATCACCGCCGCCTTGCGCGTGTCGATCGACACCGCCGCACCGCTGCGCGCCAGCCGCTCGATCACGGGGACGGCGCGGGCGATCTCGTCGCCCTCCCACACCGTCTCCGCGCCGGGCCGCGTCGATTCGCCGCCGACATCGACCAGCGCGGCACCGGCCACGCCCATATCCACGCCCGCCTGCGCCGCCGCCGCCGGATCGCCGACATGGCGCCCGCCGTCGGAAAAGCTGTCGGGCGTGACGTTGAGGATGCCCATCACCAGCGGCTGGTCCACCCGCAACACCCGCTCGCCAAGCCGCAGCGGCGCACGCGGCGCCGTGATCCGCGCGGCGAGCGCATGGAGCCTCGAATCGTCGGGGAGCGCATCGACCGGCAGCGTAACCTGCGCGGTGCGGCGCCCGCCCTCGACCACGATCAGCTCATAGGCCGCGAACCACTGCATTCCGCCCGCCAGCCGCGCCACCGCGCCGTCGCGACCGACCGGCGTATCGACGAACTGGACAGGGCGGAGGTAGAGGCGGGAATCGGCGGGGAGCGGGATCATGCCGGGGTACTAGCCCGCTGGCGCTTCGCCGGAAAGCGCGATGCGCGCCGCCTGCGCCCTCCCGCTTGCGGGAAGCTCACCCACGCGCTCCCCTCCCGCTTGCGGGAGGGGTCGGGGGAGGGTGTGTGAGGGAAACAGGCTGTGCCGTTGTGGAAGAACCTCCACGTCGCACCCTCCCCTAGCCCCTCCCGCAGGCGGGAGGGGGACTTGTCGTGCCCTCCCCTAGCCCCTCCCGCGAGCGGGAGGGGGACTTGAAGGGAGCGCTTACGGCTGCGTCGCCAGCAGGTAGGTCTGGCGCACGGTGTCGATCGGCTTCAGCCCCTCGGGCGTCTCAAAGTGCCAATAGGTCCAGCCGTTGCAGCTCGGCGCGTTCTGGAGCGTCGCGCCCAGCTTGTGGATCGAGCCCGCCATATCGCCGCATTTGAGCGAGCCGTCGGCGCCGACCACGGCCTGGTGACGGTGCTTGGCGTCGGTCAGCACGGTGCCGGGGGCGAGATAGCCGTTTTCGACCAGCTGGCCGAACGCGACGCGCGGCGCCGCCTTGGGCGCCTGCATCGTCTTCAGCGCCGATTCGTCGAGCGGCAGCGCGGCGGCGATGCGTTCCAGCGCGGCTTCGACATACACACCCTCGCGGTCGATGCCGATCCAGCGGCGGCCGAGGCGCTTCGCGACCGCGCCGGTGGTGCCGGTGCCGAAGAACGGATCGAGCACCACGTCGCCCGGCTTGGTCGCCGCCAGCAGGATGCGGTACAGCAGCGCCTCGGGCTTCTGGGTCGGGTGGACCTTCACGCCGTCCTTCTTCAGCCGCTCGGGCCCGCCGCAGATCGGGAATTCCCAGTCGCTGCGCATCTGAAGCTCGTCGTTCAGCGTCTTCATGCTGCGATAGTTGAAGGTGTAGCGCGCCTTTTCGCCCGTCGACGCCCAGATCAGCGTCTCGTGCGCGTTGGTGAACCGCGTGCCCTTGAAATTGGGCATCGGGTTGGCCTTGCGCCAGATGATGTCGTTGAGGATCCAGAAGCCCAGATCCTGGATCGCCGAGCCCACCTTGAAAATGTTGTGATAGCTGCCGATCACCCAGATCGTGCCATCGTCCTTTAGGATGCGCCGCGCCTCAGCCAGCCATTCGCGGGTGAACTTGTCATAGGCCGCGAGGCTGTCGAACTTGTCCCATTCGTCGTTGACGGCATCGACCATGCTGCCGTCGGGGCGATTGAGGTCGCCGCCCAGCTGCAGATTGTACGGCGGATCGGCAAAGATCATGTCGATGCACTTGTCCGGCAGGCCGCGCATCGCCTCGATGCAATCCTGGCGCAGGATCGTGTCGAGCGGCAGGACCGGCGCCGGCTTTTCCGCCGTGCGCGCCCGCACGTTAACCTTTTCCAACACCCCCATTAAACTCAGCTCCTGTTACTAAGCGGCGGGTAATCGTCGGCGGCGGACTCCTCCGTCAAGCGCGCATTGGTTAACGCAAAACGCGGCTAAATCGTTAACGTACCGGAACATTTGGGCATCCACCCAGATGTTGAGTCAAGAAGTTATCCACAGGCTCTAGCGCTGGTAGTGTGACTCAAAAGACTCACCTCGGCGCGAACGCAATAAAATTCCCCGCAGCGCCGCCGGGCGGGGGAACCGACGCGCCAGAGGGGTTTTCCCGACACCGATTCAGGCGAAATGCGATTCGAGTGGCGTGCCGAAATCCAGTTCCGCCTGGGCGACCGGCGCGAAGCTGCGGCGGTGGTGCGGGGTGGGGCCGAGGCGTCGCAGCGCCTCCTGGTGGACCTTCGCGCCATAGCCCTTGTTGCTGGCCCAGCCATAGCCGGGGTGGAGCGCGTCCAGCTCGATCATCATGCAGTCGCGACGGTGCTTGGCCACGATCGAGGCGGCGGCGATCGACAGGCACAGCGCGTCGCCACCCACCACCGGATGGCTGCGGTGCGCCCAGTCGGGACAGCGATTGCCGTCGACCAGCACGAACGCCGGCGCCACGCCCAGCGCATCGACTGCGCGCGTCATCGCCAGCATCGTCGCCCACAGGATGTTGAGCGTGTCGATTTCCTCGACGCTCGCGATCCCCACCCCCACCTGCGCACAGGCGAGGATTTCGGCGCACAGCCGCTCGCGCTTCGCCGCTGTCAGCGCCTTGGAATCGTTGATCCCGTCGGGCACGCAATTCGGATCGAGCACCACTGCGGCGGCGACCACCGGCCCGGCCAGCGGCCCGCGCCCGGCCTCGTCCACCCCCGCCACCGGGCCGTTATGCGCCAGCCGGTAGCGGCTCTCATAGCTGAAATCAGGCATCTTCATCGATCCGCCACGGCGGAAAGCGCCGCATCTCGCCCGCCTGGTACAGGCACACCGCATTGCCCGCCGGGTCGCGCAGCCGCGCCTCGCGCCATCCCCATTTCTGGTCGCGCGGCTCCATTTCGAAGGTCACGCCCTGCTGCTGGAGATAGGCGACGGTCACGTCCAGGTCGCCGCATTCGAAATAGACCACCGGGCCGGTATAGCTCTCGTCCGTGGCGATCGAGAAGGTACCCCCGCCCTCGGTCTCGAACCGGGCATAGCGCGGCGCGGCGCGCACGATCTGGCGCAGCCCGAGCAGGCGGTAGAAGCGCTCGCTGGCCGCCAGTTCGGTCGCGGGCACAGTCACCTGGTTCAGCATCGGCTCGAAAAAGCTCATATTGAGGTCGAGCCGCACCGATTGCTGCGCCATCGGCCCCGCGCCGCGCCCCAGATCGGCCGCGTCGCGCATCGCGATCCGCACGAAGCGCCGGGCGCGTGCCACCGCTTCGGGCAAGTCCCATTCCGCCGCGAGGCCACAGGCGATGGCGCTCGACAGCGTGCAGCCGGTGCCGTGCGTCGCCGCCCCCTCGATCCGGGGATCGCGCCATTCGATTTCGGGCGGGTCCTCGGGATCGGTGGAATAGAGCCGGTCGACCACTTCGGCGCCGCTGGCATGGCCGCCCTTCACCAGCACCGCACAGCCATGCGCCGCCACCAGCGCGCGGGCATCGTCGCCCAGCGCGGCCAGCTCGGGCAGGTTCGGCGTCACTACCGTGGCGCGGTCCATCAGCCGCTCGAACGCGGCGATCGTCGCATCGTCGGCCAGCGTCGCGCCGCTGCTGGCGACCATCACCGGATCGAACACCACCGGCACGCCGGGCAACTCGCCCAGCTTTTCCGCCACCGCCAGCGCAGTGCGCGCCGATCCGATCATCCCGATCTTGACCGCGTCGACGCCGATGTCGCGCACCACCGCGTCGATCTGCGCCAGCACCATGTCGGTCGGCACCGGATGGATCGCCGACACGCCGAGCGTGTTCTGCGCCGTGATCGCGGTGATCGCGGTCATCGCGTGGCCGCCCAGCATCGTGACGGTCTTGATATCGGCCTGGATACCGGCGCCGCCGCCGGAATCGGAGCCGGCAATGATCAGGATACGCGGAGTAGGCATGGAGGCGCCGCCGGAAATGTTGATGAAGTTGAGGCTCTATACGCCACGAAATCCCCTTTGCGAACGGCGGCGGATCGAGGTGCGACTGTCGCACGGCAGGGGGCGTGTAGGACAGGCCCTATCCCGGAAACCGTCGCACCGTGGAGGCGGGGTGGCGCACCAGCGCGTCGTCCACCCGCGCCGGGCGATCGAGCAATTCCCCTCCGCAATTGGGGCAGCGCTCGTCGAGAATGTCGGCGCAGTCCGAGCAGAACGTGCATTCGAACGAGCAGATGAACGCGCCGCCCTCATCGGCGGGCAGGTCCACGCCGCAGCGTTCGCAATCGGGTCGCATCTCCAGCATCGCCGCTCCTCCTTCGCGCCGCCTGCGCGCCAGCGACGCGCCATCCACGCGCCCTATACGCGCCTTTTGCGCGGCATCCATGCGCCTTCGACGCGACGCCTACGCGCGTTCGACGCGCCAGGGGCGCGCTATCGCAGCGGGCTGAACGCCAGCGTGAGCACCGCGATCAGCAGCGACGCGAGCCCGGCCAGGAACGCCTTGTCCGCGAAATCCTCGGCACGCCTGGCGGCGGGATCGCGGATCGCGAGATAGGACAGGAGGCAGCTCGCCGCGAACAACAGGCACGCCACCCACGCCACTTCGTCCGCCATCGTCTTGCCGGCGATATTGGTGATGTTGAGCCCGGTGATGATGAGCAGCGCGATGCCGAGCAGGTTCGACGCGGCGCTGAGGATGTGCGGGGAACGGTCCATGGCAGGCGAGTTTTCCGGGCGGGCGGCTTAACGGGGGCGGAACGCGAGAGGCAAAGCGGCCCCCGGGTCAAGCCCGGGGTGACGGCGGCTCGATTACCCCGCCGCCACGCGCACTGCGTCGCAGATGCGATCGACCAGCGTCTCCACCTGGCCCGCATCCTCGCCCTCGGCCATCACGCGGATCACCGGCTCGGTGCCCGATGCGCGGATGACCAGGCGGCCCTTGCCGGCCAGTTCGGCCTCGGCGGCGGCGATCACGTCCTTGACCGTGCCGTCGTCCAGCGGCTTGCCGCCCTTGAAGCGGACATTCTTGAGCAGCTGGGGCAGCGGATCGAAGCGGTGCAGGACTTCGCTGGCCGGCGCACCCGCGCGGACCAGCTCGGCCAGCACCTGGAGCGCGGCGACAAGGCCGTCGCCGGTGGTGGCGTAATCGGACAGGATGATGTGCCCCGACTGTTCGCCGCCGACATTATAGCCCGAGCTGCGCATCTTCTCCAGGACATGGCGGTCGCCCACGCTGGTGCGGACCAGCCCCAGCCCCTGCGCGGCCAGATGGCGTTCGAGCCCCAGATTGGACATCACCGTCGCGACCAGCCCGCCCCCGGCCAGCCGCCCCTGCCGCGCCCAGCCGGTAGCGATCAGCGCCATCAGCTGGTCGCCGTCGATCACGCGGCCGGTCTCGTCCACCACGATCAGCCGGTCGGCATCGCCGTCCAGCGCAATGCCGATCGCCGCGCCGCTGGCCACCACGGTCTCGCACAGCGTCATCGGCGCGGTCGATCCGACGCCGTCGTTGATGTTCTTGCCATTGGGCGTCACGCCGATCGTGATGACCTCGGCACCCAGTTCCCACAAAGCCGAGGGCGCGACCTGGTAGGCGGCGCCATTGGCGCAATCGACCACGATCTTGAGCCCGTCGAGCGTCAGGTCCGAGGGGAAGGTCGATTTGGCCGCGTGGATATAGCGCCCGCGCGCATCCTCGACCCGGCGGGCACGGCCGATATCGCCCGATGCCGCCAGCGGGACCTCGCCGTCGATCAGCGCCTCGATCGCCAGTTCGTCCTCGTCCGACAGCTTGTAGCCATCGGGGCCGAACAGCTTGATGCCGTTGTCGGCGAACGGGTTATGGCTGGCGGAGATCATCACGCCCATGTCGGCGCGCATCGATTGAGTCAGCATCGCCACCGCCGGGGTCGGCATCGGCCCCACCAGCACCACATCCATGCCGACGCTGGTGAACCCGGCCACCATCGCGTTTTCGAGCATATAGCCCGACAGGCGCGTGTCCTTGCCGATCACCACGCGGTGACGATGATCGCCCCGCCGGAAATGCGCGCCCGCCGCCATGCCGACCTTCATCGCCATCGCGGCGGTCATCGGATGCATGTTGGTGGCGCCGCGAATGCCGTCGGTGCCGAAATATTTTCTTGCCATATTCTGCGTCTCGCGCCCTTGTCGCGTTGTGAGCGTGCCGTGATAGCGGCGAAAAAACCAAAGGGCGAGCATGTCGCAACCAACCCGTATTCTTCTTTCGCTGCTGGCCGGGCTGATCGTGGGGGCGTTGTTCGCCGCCTGGGCGCCGCAGACCGGGCTTGCCGTCGCCGACTGGGCGCAGCCGGTGGGGCAGGCCTGGCTCAACGCGCTGCAGATGACGATCGTGCCGCTGGTCGTCGCGCTGCTCATCACCGGCGTGACCGCCACCGCGGAGGCCGCGCGGGCCGGGCGGCTCGCGGGGCGGGCGATCGCGCTCTATGTCGGCGTGCTGTTCCTGTCGGCGGTGGCCGCCGCAATCCTGACGCCCCTGTTCCTCCATTTCGCCCCCCTGCCCCAGGAATCGGCGGCCAGCCTGCGTGCGGCGCTGGCGGGTGCGGAGAAGGTCGGGCCGGTGCCGCCGCTGGGCGAGTTCCTCGCCGCGATCGTGCCCTCGAACATCGTCAAGGCGGCGGCAGAGAACGCCTTTCTCTCGCTCATCATCTTCTCGCTGATCTTCGCCTTCGCGATCACCCGCGTCGGCGCCGAGGCGCGGACGCTGCTGACCCATTTCTTCGCGGCAGTGCGCGACGTGATGCTGGTGGTGATCGAATGGGTGCTGTGGGTCGGCCCGGTCGGCGTGTTCGCGCTGGCGCTGGTGGTCGGGGCAAAGGCCGGCACGGGCGCGTTCGGGGCGCTGATCCATTACATTCTGACGGTCGCGGGCGTCGGGCTGGTGGTGACGCTGTTCGCCTATCCGGTCGCGGTGCTGGGCGGGCGCGTTCGCCTCGCCCGCTATGCCCGCGCCGCGCTGCCCAGCCAGGCCGTGGCGCTCAGCACGCAGTCGTCGCTCGCGACGCTGCCGGTGATGATCGAGGGGGCGAGCCGGCTGGGCGTGCCGGTCGCGGTGTCGGGCGTCACGCTGCCGCTGGCGGTGGCGATTTTCCGCGCGACCGGGCCGGCGATGAACTTCGCGGTGGCGATCTATGTCGCGACCTGGTTCGGCGTGCCGCTGAGCCCCGCCACGCTGGCGGTGGGTGCGGTGGTTGCCACCCTCACCTCGCTCGGCTCGGTCAGCCTGCCCGGCACGGTCAGCTATGTCAGCGCGATCGCCCCCGTCGCCGCCACGATCGGCGCGCCGATGGCGCCGCTGGGGCTGCTCGTCGCGGTCGAGACGCTGCCCGACATCATGCGCACCGTCGGCAACGTCACCTGGGACCTGGCGACCGCGACCTGGCTGGCGCGCGGTGCGGGCGACGTGCCGCGCGACGACGCCGACGCGATCCTGCAGGAGCATCAGGATTGAGGGCGGGCGCCTCCGCCTTGATCGCAGGGAAGGCGCGTAGGAAAAATACGCCGTCATCCTGACGAAAGTCAGGATCCATTCGGTGCTCCGCCTGCGTTTTTTGACCTGACGGAGCGAAAAATGGATCCCAGCTTTCGCTGGGATGACGGAATATAGGCTTGCCCAAATGCATAGGCGATAGCCCCCCGATAGCGGGAGAAGCGCCGCGCCTTATTTGAACAGCACCAGTTCCTCGGCCATGCTCGGGTGGAGCGCGACGGTGTCGTCGAATGCCTGCTTGGTCAGCCCGGCCTTCACCGCGACCGCCGCCGCCTGAAGGATTTCCGGCGCGTCGGGGCCGATCATGTGCAGGCCCACGACCTTCCCGGTCACGCCGTCGCACACCATCTTGTACAGCGCGCGCTCCTGGCGGCCCGCCAGCACGTTCTTCATCGCGCGGAAGTCCGAGGTGTAGACCTTGACCGAGCCGAGCTTGTTGCGCGCCTCGCTTTCGGTCATGCCGACTGCACCGATCGGCGGATGGCTGAACACCGCGCTGGGGACGTTGGTGTAATCGACCTGGTGCGGCTTGCCGCCGAACATCGTGTCGGCGAACGCCTGGCCTTCGCGAATCGCGATGGGGGTCAGCTGGATGCGGTTGGTCACGTCGCCCACCGCGAAGATGCTATCGACCGAGCTGCGATTGTCGGCATCGACCGCGACGGCGCCCTTGGCGTCGAGTTCGACCCCGACGTCCTCGAGCCCCAGCCCGCGCGTATTGGGCACGCGCCCGGTGGCGAACAGCACGCAATCGACTTCCATCGGCTCATGCGTGGTCAGCTCGACGCGGAAGGCGCCGCTTTCCAGCTTCTCGATCCGGCGGAATTCGGAATGGAAGCGGAAGTCGATCCCCTTGGTGACCGAAATCTGGAGCAGCCGGTCGCGCACCGAATGGTCATAGCCGCGCAGCAGCACGTCGGTGCGGTTGACCAGCGTGACGTGGCTGCCGAATTCGTTGAAGATGCCCGCGAACTCGGTGGCGATATAGCCGCCGCCGGCGATCAGGATGCGCTCCGGCAGCTTTGGCAGGTGGAACACGTCGTTCGACGTGATGCCATGCTCGCTGCCCGGGAATTCGGGCACATGCGGGTGTGCGCCGGTGGCGATCAGGATATATTTGGCCGAGACCTTGCGCCCGCTGGCCAGCGTCACTTCGTGCGGGCCGGTGACCGTCGCACGCTCCAGGAGGATGTCGACGCCGTTGTTTTCCAGCCCGTGGGTGTAGAGCCCGTTGAGCCGATCGACATCGGCGAGCACATTGTCGCGCAGCACCGTCCAGTCGAAGCGGCAATCGGGCACGTCCCAGCCGAAGCGGCGGGCGTCCTTCAGGTCCTCGGCGAAATGCGCGCCATAGACGAGCAGCTTCTTGGGCACGCAGCCGCGAATGACGCAGGTGCCGCCGACGCGATATTCCTCGGCCACCGCCACCCGCGCGCCATATGCAGCGGACACGCGCGATGCGCGCGTGCCCCCCGATCCGGCGCCGATCACGAACAGGTCATAGTCGTACTCGGCCATTTCACGTCCTTCGCTGCGGCGCCCTTACCGAACCGGAAGGGCGCCGGCTTGCCTCATCCAAATGCGCGCTGGATCAGATCGGTGGTCGAGGGATCGAAATCCAGCCCCCCCTTGTCCGCCGCCTTCGCCATTTCCTTGCCCAGCTCGACGCCGAACTGGTCGAACGGGTTGATCCCCAGCAGCACCGCGTTGACGAAGGTGCGCTGTTCGTAGAACGCGATCAGCGCGCCCAGCGTGCGCGGGTCGAGCCGGTCGAGCAGCAGCGTGGACGACGGGCGATCGCCGGCATAGGCGCGCGCCTTGTCCGCCGCATCACGCCCGGCCATCAGCGCCGCCCCTTGGGCAAACATGTTGAGCAGCAGCTGGCGGTGATGATCCTCGGCCAGCGCGTCGCCCGCCTCGATCACGCCGACGAACTCGAGCGGGACCAGCCGGGTGCCCTGGTGGAGCAGCTGGAACACCGCGTGCTGCGCGTCGGTGCCGACGCCGCCCCAGGTGATTGCCGCGGTCGGCCAGGATACCGGCTGTCCCTCGGCAGTGACGCTCTTGCCGTTGGACTCCATTTCCAGCTGCTGGAGATAGCTGGGGAGCAGCCGCAGCCGCTCGTCATAGGCGAAGGTCGCGCGAGTCTCGCAGCCGCGAACCTGGGTGTAGTACAGGTCGGCAAAGGCGGCGAGGACGGGGGCGTTCTGCGCCAGCGGAGTCAGGCGGAAATGGCGGTCCATTTCGGCCGCGCCCTCCAGCAGTTCCTCGAATGCGTCCCAGCCGAGCGCGAGCGCGGCGGGGAAGCCGATCGACGACCACAGCGAATAGCGCCCGCCGACCGATTCGGCGAAGGGCAGCACGCGGGTTTCGTCCACGCCCCATTCGACGGCCTTTTCGGGCGCGGCGGTGAGCGCGACGACGCGGCCATAAGGGTCCTCGACGCCGCCCTCGGCCATCCATGCCAGCGCGCTTTCGGCGTTGAGCATCGTCTCGGTCGTGGTGAAGGTCTTGGACGCGATCGCCAGCAGCGTCGCCTGCGGATCGAAACGGTCCATCGCCTCTTCGAGCGCGACGCCATCGACGTTCGACACGATCGCCACGTCATAGCGATCCATGTCTCGGCCCAGCGCGTCGACCAGCAGGTCGGGGCCGAGCGCGGAGCCGCCGATGCCGATGTGCAGGATGTGGCGAATGGGGCCGAACGCCTCCGCCTCGATCGCGTCGATCAGCGCGCGCATCCGGGCGTGGAAGCCGCGCGCGCGCGCCACGCTCTCGGGCGAACCCTCGCCGCGTTCGGCGGTGTGTTCGGCGGCGCGGCCTTCGGTGACGTTGATCGCCTCGCCCGCGAACAGCGCGTCGCGCTTGGCCTTGAGGTCCATCGAGTCGGCCAGCGTCGCGAACGCCGCCACGGTTTCGGGAGTCAGATGCGTCTTGGACCAGTCGAAATGGATGCCCGACACATCGGCCGACAGCGCGGCGACGCGCCCCGGTTCGGCCTGGAAGAGCTGGGTCAGCGGTGCGCGGTCGAGCGCTTGGAGCGGGGTCCAGTCGGGCAATGCCATGATAATCTCCTTGGTGGCGCGCCTCCCCTATCGCCCCGTCCGATCCGGGGCCACCCGGATTCATCGACTTGACGCCACCGCGCGGCGCACGCAGAGCAGGCGCCATGGAAAATGCGCCCCCCGCACAGCCGAATCCAGACGCGCCCAAGCCCTATTCGGTCGGCACCGCACCCGAAAAGCCCAAGTCCGAATGGCGCGACCTCGCGTCGTTCCTGGTCAAGCTGGCGCTGATCGTGTTCGTCGTGCGCAGCTTCATCTTCTCGCCGTTCAGCATCCCGAGCGAATCGATGATGCCCCGGCTGCTGATCGGCGACTATCTGTTCATCACCAAATGGAATTACGGCTATTCGCGGCATTCGCTGCCGTGGAGCCTGCCGCTGATTCCGGGCCGGATCTTCGGCAGCCTGCCCGATCGCGGCGACGTGGTGGTGTTCAAGGCGCCGCCGGGCAACAACCAGGACTGGATCAAGCGCGTCATCGGCCTGCCCGGCGACACCGTGCAGATGGTCAACGGCCAGCTGATCCTGAACGGCAAGGCCGTGCCGAAACAGCGGATCGCGCAGTTCACGCTGCCGCTCAGCCCCAATTTCACCCGCTGCCCCACCGCCGGCGAGTCGGCGGATGCGCAGGGCAATGTGGTGTGTTCGATCCCGCGCTTCCGCGAGACGCTGCCCAACGGCAAGGCGTATAACGTGCTCGACCTGGGCATGATGCCGCAGGACAATACCGGCGTGTACAATGTCCCCGCGGGCCATGTCTTCCTGATGGGCGACAATCGCGACAATTCCACCGACAGCCGGTTCAGCCATGAGCGCGGCGGCATCGAATTCGTGCCGCTGGAGAATCTGGAGGGCAAGGCCGTGGTCAGCTTCTGGTCGACCGACGGCAGCGCCAACTGGTTCCTGCCCTGGACCTGGTTCAGCGCGGCCCGCTGGAGCCGCATCGGGGAGGGCTTTTGAGCCCCGACCTGGGGGGGTGGATCGAAGCGACCTTCGGTCAGCGCCCCCGCGACCTGACCGCCTATGAGCGCGCGCTGACGCATGGCAGCCAGGCCGCGGCCAATTACGAGCGGCTGGAGTTTCTGGGCGATCGCGTGCTGGGCCTCGCCGTCGCCGAATGGCTGTTCGCGCGATTCCCGCACGAACCCGAAGGCGCATTGTCGCGCCGGCTGAACGCGCTGGTCACCGGGCCGGTGTGCGCCGATGTCGGCCGCGCGCTGGGCGTGGTGCCGCACCTGCGGCTGGGCAAGCAGGCGCGTGACGATGGCGCGGCGAACAGCGACAATGTGCTGGGCGACGTGGTGGAGGCGCTGATCGGTGCCTATTACCTCGAATTCGGGCTCGACGCAGTGCGCGGCTTCATCCGCCGCGCCTGGGGCCCGCGCATCGACGAGCACAGCCAGGCGCCCAAGCACCCCAAGTCCGCGCTCCAGGAATGGGCCGCCGCGCACAACCGGCGCCCGCCCGAATATGAAATCACCGACCGCTCCGGCCCCAACCACGCGCCCCGCTTCACGGTGAAGGTGACGATCGGCAAGCTGGCCGAGGCGAGCGCCGAGGGCACGAGCAAGCAGGAAGCCGAAACCGCCGCCGCCGCCGCGCTGCTGGAAAAGCTGAGGAAAT
This sequence comes from Sphingomonas degradans, assembly GCF_053502645.1. Taxonomy (NCBI): domain Bacteria; kingdom Pseudomonadati; phylum Pseudomonadota; class Alphaproteobacteria; order Sphingomonadales; family Sphingomonadaceae; genus Sphingomonas; species Sphingomonas degradans. The sequence goes on along the minus strand of NZ_CP177172.1, from coordinate 4,502,504 downwards.
GAGCGTCACGCGCCCGTTCGCCTGATTCCAGTCGTCACCCTGAGCTTGTTTCAGGGTCCACCCCTCCACGAACGATGCCTTGGCCTGCGGCGTCGTGGATGGTGAAACAAGTTCAGCATGACGGCGTGTTTTAGGGGAGCGACTTCCCCCCCCCCTCGCCCGCACCTTCGTAACCCAGTACAACCGGAACCCATGACCGAACCCCAATCCCCCCAATCCTGCGGCCTGATCGCCGTTCTCGGCGCCCCCAATGCGGGCAAGTCCACGCTGGTCAACGCGCTGGTCGGCCAGAAGGTCGCGATCGTCAGCCCCAAGGCGCAGACCACGCGCGCGCGGCTGATGGGCATCGCGATCGAAGGCGACGCGCAACTGCTGCTGATCGACACGCCGGGCATCTTCACGCCCGAACGCCGGCTGGACCGCGCGATGGTCGCCGCCGCATGGGAAGGCACCGACGGCGCCGACGCGATTGCGCTGGTGGTCGATGGCAAGGCGGGGATCGGGAGCAAGGTCACTACGATCCTGGAGTCGCTCGCCGGGCGGCCCGAGCCCAAGATCCTGATCCTCAACAAGGTCGACATCGCCGACAAGCCGCGCCTGCTGGGCCATGCCGCCAAGCTGAACGCGCTGATGCCGTTCGACGAGACCTTCTTCGTCTCGGCCAGCACCGGCGACGGCGTGGCGGAGCTCAAGGCCGCGCTGGCGAAGCGCGTGCCGCAGGGCCCGTGGCACTTCCCCGAGGACCAGGTGTCCGACGCGACCGAGCGAATGATCGCCGCCGAAGTGACGCGCGAGCAGCTGTACCTCCAGCTCCACGCCGAACTCCCCTATGCCAGCGCCGTCGAGACCGAGAAATATACCGAGCGGCAGGACGGATCGGTCGAGATCCACCAGCAGATCCTGGTCGCGCGCGAAACCCAGCGCGCAATCGTGCTGGGCAAGGGCGGCGCCCGCATCAAGGAAATCGGCGCCCGCGCCCGCGCCGAACTGAGCCGGATCACCGGGGTGCCGGTGCACCTGTACCTGCACGTCAAGGTCAACCCGAAATGGGAAGAGGACCGGGGCCTGTACCGCGACATCGGGCTCGACTGGGTGGAGTGAGGGGGCGCGCGGCCTGACGGGTCAGCCCAGCAGCGCGGCCACCCATTCGGGCACCAGCACCCCCGCCTTGCCCATCCGGCTTTCGTCGAACCAGTGGCTGCCGCCCGAGGGATCGAGGTTGATCTCCAGCGTCTGCGCGCCGTGGTGCCGCGCAGTCTGGACGAACCCGGCGGCGGGATAGACCGCGCCCGACGTGCCGATCGACACGAACAGGTCCGCCTGCGCCAGCGCCGCCTCGATCCGCTCCATCTGGTACGGCATTTCGCCGAAGAACACGATGTCGGGGCGCAGCGCGAGCATCCCGCAATTCGGGCATTCGCTTTCGGGCGGCAGGTCACCGCTCCACGCCTCGCGCACCCCACACGCCGCGCACAGGGCGGAGTTCAACTCGCCATGCATGTGCAGCAGCCGAGTCGATCCGGCGCGCTCGTGCAGGTCGTCGACATTCTGGGTGACGAGCAGCAGGTCGCCCGGCCATGCCGCATCGAGCCGCGCGAGCGCTGCGTGCGCCGCATTGGGCTCCACCTCGGAAAGCTTCGCCCGCCGCGCGTCGTAGAAGCGATGCACCAGCACCGGATCCGCCGCCAGCGCCTCGGGCGTGCATACGTCCTCCACCCGATGCCCCTCCCACAGCCCGCCGGGCCCGCGAAACGTGGCGACGCCCGATTCGGCGGAAATACCCGCACCGGTGAGAATGACGATGTTGGGGGTGTCGATCATGGTCCATGGGATACCCCAAACCGCCAGCGGCCGCCATTCTCTGGCGCGCCCTCTCCCGTCCACGGCGGCGATCCCTTAAGGGCAAGCCGGTCGGCTCGACGCAGTGATTTCACGCGAAGGCGCGAAGGCGCGAAGAAGAAAGAGGTTCGCGCAGAGGCGCGGAGGCGCAGAGGTGTTAATAGAGATCCGGGCTATCGCCGCGCCAGCATATTCGGTCAGCCTGCCCCGCAAGCTGCTACTCCTTCTCTCTCTCTGCGTTCTCTGCGCCTCTGCGCGAACAAATCTTCGCGCCTTCGCGCCTTCGCGTGAAATCGAACAGAGACGACTCCCCCCGCGCCACCCCGGGCTCCAGCTTCAGGCGCCTCCCGCGTCTGAAGCCCGAAGCGCCTCGGTCTCCGCGATCAGCGCCTCGAGAGCGGCCACCTCCGTGCCAGAGAACGGCAGGTCCAACCCAGATGCCCGCTTGCGGACACTCTCAAGGCGTGGATCGGCGATCCGAATCGACGTGAAGTCATCCCAGTCCCAGTCTTGGCCGGTTCCTCCAAGGAAATCGCGAAGATACTGCAACACCTCGTCGGGCGAACGCGCGAGCGGTCGTCCGAATGGCCGAAGAAGGAGGGCGCCAACCACGGCCAACGGCAGAAGCGGCAAGAGCGCTTTACCCCATAATCGGCTTGCGGCGACGGTCCATGGGCGGCGCATCGCACGGGTATCGCCGAGGAATGCCCGCGCGCCAAGCGATTCACGATGGAGAGGGCCGTCCCCAACCTCCCGTCACCCCGGGCTCGACCCGGGGCCCAGCTTTTTCCTGTCCATTGCAGGCCCGAAGAGTGCGAGGCCCCGGGTCAAGCAGGTGACGCGGAATTTGGACTCGGCCCACCCCGCCACACCCCCGCCGCAAAGCCGCGCCAGCATCGCCGCTCCATCGGGGGACCGCCACATGCTCGCGCTGCTCATGCTCGCCCTGCTTGCCCAGAACCGCGCGATCGTCCCCGATGGCGAAGATACGACCCGGATCACGCTTTCGCCCAAGTGCGAGACCTCCGCCGACGAGATCACCGTGTGCGGCACTGCGGACCGCGACGCCTTTCGCCTGCGCTCCGTCGCGCCGCGGTATACCGAGCAGCCGCTGCGCCCGCGCCTGACGCTGCCCGGCGGCGCCGAGGTCGAGGCCTATGCCGAGCAGCGCGGCGTCGGCGGGGTCAGCGTGCCCAGCGCCATGGTCCGGCTGAAGATTCCCTTGGGGAAACGGACGCCCGAGGCCAAATAGCCCCTGTTCCTCGCCCCCGCGCCCGTGCAAGAGACGCGGCCATGACGAGCATCGGCATCTACGGCAGCATGGGCCGCATGGGACAGGCAATCGCAGCGCTGGCCCCCGGCATGGGCGCACAGGTCGCGGGCGGCGCGGACATGGGCGATGATCCGGCGGATCTGGCGCGCAAGGCCGATGTGCTGGTCGATTTCTCTGCCCCCGGCGCGCTCGAATCGCACCTGAACGCCGCGCGGGCGGCCAAGACGCCGATCATGATCGGCACCACCGGACTCGCGGCGCGCCACCACGCGCTGATCGACGCGGCGGCGAGCGAGATCGCAGTGCTCCAGACGGGCAATACTTCGGTCGGAATCGGCCTGCTCGCGCGGCTGGTGCGCGAGGCGGCGGCACGGCTGGGCCCCGACTGGGACATCGAGATCGTCGAGACGCACCATCGGAACAAGGTCGACGCCCCCTCCGGCACCGCGCAGATGCTGGGCGAAGCGGCGGCGAACGGGATCGGCACCACGCTGGCCGAGGCAGGCGTTTCCGATCGCGCGGGGCTGACCGGCGCGCGCGCATCGGGCACGATCGGGCTGGCGTCGCTGCGCGGCGGATCGGTGGTGGGCGACCATACCGTGCTGTTCGCGACGCCGGGCGAGCGCATCGAACTGACGCACCGCGCCGACGACCGCGCGATCTTCGCGCGCGGCGCGGTACAGGCCGCGCTGTGGCTCGCGGGACAACAGCCGGGCCGCTACACGATGGACCAGGTGCTCGGCATTTGAAGAAGGCCGACATCGTCGAATTCTTCGCGCGGCTGGCGGCGGAAAACCCGCACCCGGAGACCGAACTCGAATCGGTCAACGACTATACGCTGCTCGTCGCGGTGGTGCTGTCCGCCCAGGCGACCGACGCGGGCGTGAACAAGGCGACGCGGCGCCTGTTCGCCGAAGTCGACACGCCTGAAAAGATGGTCGCGCTGGGCGAAGCGGGGCTCAAGGAGCACATCAAGACGATCGGCCTGTTCAATACCAAGGCCAAGAACGTTATCGCCCTGTCGCAAGCGCTGATCCGCGACCATGGCGGCCAGGTGCCGGCGGACCGCGACGCGCTCGAGGCGCTGCCCGGCGTCGGGCGCAAGACGGCGAACGTCGTGATGAACGTCGCGTTCGGGGCGGAGACCTTCGCCGTCGACACGCACCTGTTCCGGCTGGGCAACCGCACCGGCCTTGCGCGCGGCAAGACGCCGCTGGCGGTGGAACTGAAGCTGGAAAAAGTGGTGCCCCAGCCGTTTCGGCTGCACGCTCATCACTGGTTAATCCTCCATGGGCGCTATATCTGCAAGGCGCGGACGCCCGAGTGCTGGCGATGCATCGTCGCCGATCTCTGCGCGTTCAAGCCAAAGACCCCCGCGCCGCGCGCCCGCAAGGGCGATCCCGGCGCAGCATGAGGAAGGACCCGTCCATGCGCCCGTTGATCGCCGTCGCCGCCCTCGCCCCCGCCGCCCTGCTCCTCGCCGCCCCCGGCATCGCCGGCCAGCGCGCGGACAAGGTGCCCGCCGCCACCCCCGCCGGCAAGGCCGTCAGCTGCCTGCGCCTGACGAACATCCGCCAGTCGATCGTGCGCGACGACAAGACAATCGATTTCATCACCCGCGACGGCAAGGTCTATCGCAACACGCTCAACGGCTCGTGCCCCAGCCTGGGGTTCGAAAAACGCTTCCTGCACAAGACCTCGTCGTCGGACCTGTGCTCGATCGACACGATCACCGTGCTGCAGGATCCCGGCCTCAGCCAGGGCGCGACATGCGGCCTGGGCGAATTCCAGCCGGTGACCCTCGCGAAGAAGTGATGCGCAAAGAGGCTGGCGCACCGCGCAATGCTTTGCTAGGCGCGCTCTTCAGGCACCCGTAGCTCAGCTGGATAGAGCGCTGCCCTCCGAAGGCAGAGGCCACAGGTTCGAATCCTGTCGGGTGCGCCATGTTTTCAATACGCGGTGGACAATTACGGGCATCGACCAGCCCCGCTCCCGCCGGCTGGCGGCGGGGCGCTATGCGCGCCCATCGGCGAGCGGCCATAGGATCAGCGTGATCCGATCGTGTCCGGCGGCGATATCGAGGGTCTGGCCCGCCACCACGTCGATCGGTTCGGCAAAGCTGTGCAGCACCTGAAGCCAGCCGCCGTCGTGATAGCGATTCGGGTGATTGTCGAACGACACGCCTTCCCACAAATCGATATGCATCCACTGGACGATGCCGATCGCGCGCCCGCTGGTGGTTACCGGGATGCGCAGCCGGGCGAGCGTGGCGTCGTGCTTCTTGTGGGTCAGGTCCAGGCGGACCAGCGCCACATCGTCCGACAGGCGCTCCCACGCCGTCATCGTCCCGTGGATCGGCAGGCGTTGCGGCGCAAAGGCGGCGAAGGCGGAAAGATCGAACCCCGAGACCGCGCCGACAAAGGCATAGTCGGCCAGCGTGTCGCTCGCGACAAGGCACCCCATCGCGGTGGCGGCGCGCGGTATCACGATGGCGTCGGGCGCGAGCAGGCGGCGATGCGCGTCCTCGAACGTGTCGAGCACCTTCTCGGTCAGCAAGTCGCTGGAGAGGATTTCCGAAACCAGTATGTCCGCCGGCGCGTCCAGATCGGTGCCGACCGCCAGTTCGGTCGAGGGTTTGGCGTGGACGGTGATGCGATCCGCATAGCCGTTCTGCGCGACGATCTGCTGCGCCATTTCGGCGATCATCGGTTCCATTTCGCAGGCCACTACTGCCGAGGCCCCGGCACGCGCCGCCATCAGCGACAACAGGCCGCTGCCCGCACCGATGTCGAGCACGCGTGCCGAGGGGCCGGCGGCCGTGATCGCCGCCTTTATCGCGGCCTCGAACGCATCGTTGCGGGCAACGTCGTTCATCATCGGGATGTGCCAGAAGGGCACCGCCCCCGACCCCAGCCGTCGCGCCTGGTGCCGCAGGTGCAGGTTGTCGGGTTGCAGCGCGAGCGCGCGGCGGAAATGCTGCAGCGCCTCGAGATTGCGCCCGGCATCCGCAAGCACCACCGCCAGATTGCCGATCGCGGTGGGATTGCCGGCGTCGAGCGCACAGGCACGCTCCAGCGTGGCGATGGCGTCGGCAGTGCGGCCGAGCCAGTGCAGCGTCAGCCCCTTTTCGTGCAGCGCCACGGCGTGATCGGGCTCGATCGCCAGAAGCTGGTCCCAGGTGGCAAGCGCCTCTTCGGCGCGCGACAGGCGCCCGAGCAGGCCGGCCAGCAAGGGCAGGACATCGGTGACGCGATACCCCTGCGCCAGCACGGTGCGATAGCCCGCCTCTGCCGCTTCGAACCGCTCCGCGTCGTGCAGCGCCATCGCTTCGTTGAGCGCGGCGCGCGCTTCGATCAGGCGGTCGGGAGGAAGCAGGTCGGCCACAGGGTTGTCCTTAACGTATCGCTGTCGAGGCGTATCCTGCTCGATACGCCAGTCGCTGCCGCCAGTGATAGCCCCGGAACGCGGCACGCTCCGGCTTTTCCCGGAGCGGCACTGCCCCACCTCGCATTGCGGCGCCGGGCGTGGCACTATGCGGCGTGCAGGACGCGAAGCCCCCTTTGCCGCGGTCCGCAGGCGCCCAGCGACCGGCGGTGACCGTGTGGTTCGACGGCGGCTGCCCCCTGTGCGTGCGCGAGATCGCGTGGATCCGGCGGCTGGATCGGCGGCGGGCGATCCGGTTCGTCGATCTGGAGAGCGACGCGCCCGACTGCCCGATCGATCGCGGTGCCCTGCTCGCGCGATTCCATGCCCAAGAAGGGGGCGTATTGCTCTCGGGCGCCGCCGCCTTTGCGGCGATGTGGCGTGCGGTGCCGCTGCTGCGCCCGCTCGGGCTGATCGCGCGCAATCGTCACATGCTGGGCTTGCTAGAGGCCGCCTATGTGCGCTTTCTACGCGTGCGCCCGATCCTGCAACGATGGGCACGGCGCGCGGGACGCTGATACACGAACAAAAAAACCGGAGAGGATTACACTATGGCGACGACGGCGGGGGGCGATCTTCCCAAGCATCACAGGGCGACACAGGGCGAGAAGCTCGTCATCGCAGCCTCTTCGCTGGGCACCGTGTTCGAATGGTATGATTTCTACCTCTACGGGCTGCTCGCCACGTACATCTCGGCGCAGTTCTTCTCGGGCGTGAACGAGACGACCGGGTTCATCTTTGCCCTCGCGGCGTTCGCGGCGGGCTTTGCCGTCCGCCCGTTCGGCGCGCTGGTGTTCGGGCGGATCGGCGACCTGGTTGGGCGCAAGAACACGTTCCTGGTGACGATGGGGATCATGGGCCTGTCGACCTTCGCGGTCGGGCTGTTGCCGTCCTATGCCAGCGTCGGCGTTGCCGCGCCGATCATCCTCGTCGCGCTGCGGCTGGCACAGGGCCTTGCACTGGGCGGCGAATATGGCGGCGCCGCCACGTACGTCGCCGAACACGCGCCGGAGGGGAAGCGCGGCCTCTATACCAGCTGGATCCAGACCACGGCGACGCTGGGGCTGTTCGCCGCGCTGCTCGTCGTCATCGGCACGCGGCTGGTGATCGGCGAAGCGGCGTTCGCGTCATGGGGCTGGCGTCTGCCGTTCCTGATCTCGATCGTGCTGCTGGGCGTGTCGATGTGGATCCGGCTCCAGCTGTCCGAAAGCCCGGTGTTCCAGAAGATGAAGGACGAAGGCACCACGTCAAAGGCACCGCTGACGGAAGCCTTTGCGAAATGGGGCAACCTGCGCTGGGTGATCATCGCGCTGCTGGGCGCCGTCGCGGGGCAGGCGGTGGTGTGGTATACGGGCCAGTTCTATGCGCTGTTCTTCCTTGAAAAGACGATGAAGGTCGATGGCGCGACCGCCAATATCCTGATCGCGATCGCGCTGGCGCTGGGCACGCCGTTCTTCGTGTTCTTTGGCTGGCTGTCGGACAAGATCGGGCGCAAGCCGATCATCCTCACCGGCTGCGCGATCGCGGCGCTGACCTATTTCCCGCTCTTCGCGCTGCTCACCACGGCGGCGAACCCCGATCTTGCCAAGGCGCAGGCATCGGCGCCGGTCACGATCATCGCGCACCAGGACGAATGCTCGTTCCAGTTCGATCCCGTCGGCCGGAATAAGTTCGACACCAAGAGCTGCGACATCGCCAAGGCCTATATGGCCAAGACCGGCATCAGCTACGCCAATGTCGATGCGGCCCCCGGCACGGTGGCGGCGGTCCAGGTGGGCGAGCGCCGCTTCGTCGCGCCCGATCCGGGGAGCGTGCCGGTTGCCGGACGCGCGGCGGCGATCAAGGCGTATCAGGACGAGCTGAAGGCCGGGCTGACCGCTGCCGGCTATCCGGCCAAGGCCGATCCGGCAAAGATCGACAAGCCGCTGGTGGTCGCGATCCTGTTCGCGCTCGTCCTGCTGGTCACCATGGTCTATGGCCCGATCGCCGCGCTGCTGGTCGAACTCTTCCCCAGCCGCATCCGCTACACGTCGATGTCGCTGCCCTATCATATCGGCAATGGCTGGTTCGGCGGATTCCTGCCGACCACGGCGTTCGCGATGGTCGCGGCGACGGGCAACATCTATTACGGGCTGTGGTATCCGGTCGTGGTCGCGGCGGGCACGGTCGTCATCGGGCTGCTGTTCCTGCCCGAGACGTTCCGCCGCAGCATCGACGATTGAGAGATGGGAAGGGGCAGCGACCACCTGGCCCCTTCCCCCCTCCTTGGGCCCGAAACGCTCCGCGTGAAGTTACGGATAGGCGCAGGCGCCGCCTTGGAGTGAACGGGGGCGGTCCCGTGCAGGACAACAGGAAAGGGCCACGCCATGACGACCGAGACCATCACTGCGCCGGAACATGCCGGCTGGGCCGATCTGGAGACGCGCAGCGGCTTTGCCTGCCGCGTCCGCCCGGTGACCCCCGCCGACCAGGCGGCGCTCGCCGAGTTCTTCACCCACGTCACGCCCGATGACCTGCGCTTCCGCTTCCTCACCGGCATCCGCGAAGTCGGCGCCGCGCGCATCGCCGAGATGACGCGCGCGGGCTCGCAGCAGAAGCAGGATTTCGTCGTGTCGGCGCCCGGTGACGACGCGATCATCGCCAACGCCGTGCTCGCCGCCGATGCGCAGAACGACACCGCCGAAGTCGCGATCTCGATCCGCCAGGACCTGAAAGGGCGCGGCATCGGCTGGGCATTGCTCGATCATGTCGCGCGCTATGCCAAGGCGCAGGGCATCCGCACGCTGCTGTCGATCGAAAGCCGCGACAACCATGCCGCGATCGAGCTGGAGCGCGAAATGGGCTTCACCGCCCGCGCGCTGGACGGCGACCCCACGCTGGTGGTGCTGGAAGTCGCGCTCCAGAAGTGAGGCTGGACAGGGCTGCGGGGGCACCGCAGCCCTGCCCGGCGTTCAGCGCGCCTCCACCGTCTGTTCGATCACGCCGAAGATCGGATGGTGGCGATCGTCCTCGGCCCAGATGCGCACGGTGTCGCCGGGCTTGAGGAACGGCGTCTGGGGCGCGCCGCCCCGGATCGTCTCGATCGTGCGGACTTCGGCGATGCAGCTATAGCCGACGCCGCCTTCTGCCACCGGCTTGCCGGGGCCGCCATCGGCGTCGCGGTTCGATACCGTGCCCGAACCGATGATCGTCCCCGCCCCCAGCGCACGCGTCCTGGCCGCATGGGCGATCAGCGTCCCGAAATCGAAGGTCATGTCGACCCCCGCCTCGGCCCGGCCAAAGGGCTGGCCGTTCAGGTCGACCATCAGCGTTCGGTGCAGCTTGCCCTCGTTCCACCATGCGCCCAGCGAATCGGGCGTGACGAACACGGGGGAAAAGGCGCTGGCCGGCTTGGACTGGAAAAAGCCGAAGCCCTTGGCCAGCTCGCCGGGGATCAGGTTGCGCAAGCTGACGTCGTTGGTGAGGCCGACCAGCCGCACCGCCGCCAGCGCTTCCTCGCGGCTCGCGCCCATCGGCACGTCGCCGGTGACCACTACCACTTCGGCCTCGAGGTCGCATCCCCAGCTTTCGTCGGCCAGCGGAATGGGATCGCGCGCGCCCAGGAACCCGTCCGATCCGCCCTGGTACATCAGCGGATCGTGCCAGAAGGTCTCGGGCATCTCGGCCCCGCGCGCCTGCCGGACCAGCGCGACATGGTTCACATAGGCCGATCCATCCGCCCATTGATAGGCGCGCGGCAGCGGTGCCGCCGCCTGGCGCTCGTGAAAGCGCATCATCGGGATCGCTTCATGGTCCAGGTCGGTCGCCAGATTGGCGAGATCGCCCGCCACCGCGTCCCAATTGTCCAGCGCGGCCTGTAGCGTCGGCGCGATCGCGCTGGCGTCCGCATACCATGCGAGATCGTTCGAGACGACGACAAGGGTGCCGTCGCGTCCGTGCCTGAGGCTTGCCAGTTTCATGCGCACTCTCCTTTGGCCGGCAGGCATAAAGCATGTTGCGCGCGGGCGAAACCGCCCGTCCGGCCCCGGTGTGCGAGTTGACTTCGCGATACTGCTTGCCCATCGCTTGCACCCATGCACTCGGCGCTTCGATTTCTGGATCATGGCGGCGAGATGGGCCGGCGCATCCGCGCGCAGGATTGGGCCGCGACGCCGATGGGCCCGCTGGACGGGTGGCCGCAACCGCTGCGGTTCGCGCTGGGCGTGGCGCTGGGCTCCAGCTTTCCGATGGCGATCTATTGGGGGCCGGAATTCCGGCTGCTCTACAACGATGCCTGGGCGCCGATCCCCGCCGAGCGGCACCCCTGGGCGCTGGGCCGCCCCGGCGCCGAAGTCTGGGCCGATATCTGGCACCTTGTCGGCCCCCAGATGGAACAGGTAATGGCGACCGGCCAGGGTATCGCCATCTTTGACCAGATGCTGCCGATGGTGCGCGACGGGCGCCCGCAGGAAAGCTGGTGGAACTACAGCTTCACGCCCATCCGCGACGAATATGGCGCAGTGGTCGGCGTGCTCAACCAGGGCAACGAGACGACGCGCGTGGTGCTGGCCGAGCGTGCGCGGATCGCCGAGGTCGAGCGGCTGCGCGACCTGTTCCAGCAGGCGCCGGGCGCGGTCGCGCTGCTCCACGGCCCCGACCATGTGTTCGAAATCGCCAATCCTGCCTATCTGGAGCTGGTCGGCCGTCGCGCGATCCTGGGCCTGACGGTGCGCACCGCGCTGCCCGAAGTGGCGGAGCAGGGCTTTGTCGAGCTGCTTGACCAGGTCTATCGCACGGGCGAGGCGTTCCGGGCCGCTGGCGCCCCGGTGCGGCTCGCGCGCACGGCCGGCGCCGAGCCCGAGGTCCGGCTGGTCGATTTCGTGTTCCAGCCGATCAAGACCCCCGACGGGGCCACCACCGATATCTTCGTCCAGGCCAGCGATGTCACCGAGCGGGTGCATGCCGAAAACGCCCTGCGGCGCAGCGAGGAACGGCTGCAACTCGCGCTGAGCGCGGGCGCGGGCATCGGCACCTGGGACTGGGATTCGGGGACCGGGCGGATCACCGGCGATACGCGTTTCGCCAAGCTGTTCGGGATCGACCATGCCCGCGTCGAGCGCGGCGGCACGTTCGACGCGGTGCTGCCCTTCGTCCACCCCGACGATCGCGTCCGCATCGCCGCTGCGGTCAGCTCAGCGCTGGTCACGCGCGCGCCATTGTCGGTCGAGATGCGGGTGACCCACGCCGACGGAACGGTGCGCTGGCTGTTGACGCAAGGGCAGGCGATCTTCGATGCGGCGGGCAATCCGGTGCGCTTCCCCGGTGTCAGCTTCGACATCACCGAACGCAAGCAATCCGAAGAGGCGGCCCGCGCCACGGCAGAGGAACTGCGCGAGGCGACTGAGTCCCAGAGCTTCATCTATGCCCTTGCCGAGCGCCAGCGCGCGCTGGAGACGCCCGAGGCGGTGATGGACTATACTGTCGCGGCGCTGGCGCGGCAGCTGGGCGCCGACCGGGTGGGGTTCTACCGCGTCGAGGGCGCCGTGATCCGGTTCGGCCCGTGCGCGGGCAATGGCGCGCTGCCGGTGCTGACCGGCACGGTCGACGTCGCCGGGATCGGTGCGCCGGCGCAGCAGACCTATCGCGCCGGCCGCACGCTGGTAGTGCCCGACGCCGCAGCGGACCCCGATTTCGCGCAAAGCTCGATCGCCACTCGCACCCGTGCCGCGATCGGCGTGCCGCTGCTGCGCGGCGGGCAATGGGTCGCGACGCTGTTCGTCAACGAAGCGGCCCCGCGCCGCTGGACCGCCGAGGAAGTCGCCTTCATCGAAGCGGTGGCGGAGATTTCCTGGGACGCCGTCGAACGCGCCGACGCGCTGGTCGCGCTGCGCGAAAGCGAAGAGAAATTCCGCGCGATCGCGAATTCGGTGGACCAGATGATCTGGTCGACGCGCGGCGACGGCTATCACGATTATTTCAACGATCGCTGGTACGAATATACCGGCGTTCCCTATGGCTCGACCGATGGCGACGCGTGGCGCGACCTGTTCCACCCGGACGATCGGGCGCGGGCAGAGGCGCTGTGGCAGCGCAGCCTGGAAACCGGCGAAACCTATCACATCGAATATCGCCTTCGGCACCATGCCGCCGGCTATCGCTGGGTGCTCGGCCGGGCTCTTCCGGTCCGCGACCCGGAAGGGCGCATCACCCGCTGGTTCGGCACCTGCACCGATATCCAGGACATCGTCGATGCCCGCGAAGTCCTTGCCCGCTCGCGCGAGGAGCTGGAGCGGCTGGTCCAGGAACGCACCGCCCGGCTGATGACCGCCGAGGAACAATTGCGCCAGGCGCAGAAGATGGAGGCGGTGGGCCAGCTGACCGGCGGCATCGCGCATGATTTCAACAATATGCTCGCGGTGGTCATCGGCGGGCTCGACCTGCTCGAACGCCGGCTCAAACAGGGCCGCACCGATGTCGACCGCTATGTCACCGCCGCGCGCGACGGCGCCACCCGCGCAGCGGCGCTGACCCAGCGATTGCTCGCCTTTTCGCGCCAGCAACCGCTGGCGGCGGAAAGCGTGTCGCTCAACGACATGATCGAGGGCATGGTCGAGCTGCTGGTGCGCACCATCGGCGAGGAAGTGACGATCGAGACGCGGCTGCCCGCCGGGCTGCCCGCCGCGCTGGCGGATCGCAACCAGCTTGAGAATGTCGTGCTCAACCTGTCGGTCAATGCGCGCGATGCGATGCCGGCGGGCGGGCGGCTGACGATCGGCACCGCGCTGGTCACGCTGGATGCCGACGCGGCGCTGCCGCTGGAACTAGCGCCCGGCGAGTATCTGGAGATCGCAGTCACCGATACCGGTACGGGCATGCCGCCGGCGGTCGCCGCACGCGCCTTTGATCCGTTCTTCACGACCAAGGGGGTGGGCAAGGGCACGGGGCTGGGGCTCAGCCAGGTGTTCGGCTTTGCCCGCCAGTCGAACGGCGCCGTGGCGATCGACACGCGCGAGGGGCGCGGCACCACGGTGCGGCTGTACCTGCCGCCGCATCACGGCGCGCCGCATCGCGCCTCTGGCAGCGCGGCCCGGCCCGAACTGCCCCGCGCCCGGCCCGGGGAAATGGTGATGGTGGTCGAGGATGAAGAGCGCGTCCGCGGCTATTCGGTCGAGGCGCTGCGCGAACTGGGCTATGCCGTCGTCGCCGCGCGCGACGGGCCGGAAGCGCTGCGCATGATCGAGCGCGGCCAGCGAGTATCACTGTTGTTCAGCGATGTGGTGATGCCGGAAATGACCGGCCGCGAACTGGCCGAGCGCGCCCGCGCGAAGCTCCCGGCGCTGAAAGTGCTGCTGACCAGCGGCTATGCGCCCGAGGCGGCGGGGGTTGCCGACGAATCGCTCCTGGCCAAGCCGTTTGCCATCGATGCGCTAGCCCTGCGGATTCGCGCGGCGCTGGACGGCTAGAAGGTGGACGTAGCCGCCAGAGGCGATTAGGGCCCGCGCGAAAGGAACTTCACTTGGCGAATGTCGCAGTAATCGGCGCCCAATGGGGCGATGAAGGCAAGGGCAAGATTGTCGACTGGCTCGCGGAGCGCGCCGATGTCGTCGTCCGCTTCCAGGGCGGGCATAATGCCGGCCACACGCTCGTCGTGGGCGAAAAGGTGTACAAGCTGTCGCTGCTCCCGTCGGGCATCGTGCGCGGTACCCCCAGCGTGATCGGCAACGGCGTGGTGCTCGACCCCTGGGCGCTGAAGGCCGAGGTCGAAAAGCTGCGCGGCCAGGGCGTGGAAATCACGCCCGACACGCTCAAGATCGCCGACACCTGCCCGCTGATCCTGCCGTTCCACCGCGATCTCGACGCGCTGCGCGAGGATGCCAGCGGATCGGGCAAGATCGGCACCACGCGGCGCGGCATCGGCCCCGCTTATGAGGACAAGGTCGGCCGCCGCGCGATTCGCGTGTGCGACCTGGCGCATCTCGACGATCTGGGCCCGCAGCTCGATCGGCTGGCGGCGCATCACGACGCGCTGCGCGCCGGGTTCGGCGAGCCGCCGATCGATCGCGACGCGCTGGTCGCGGAACTGCGTGAAATCGCCGGCTTCGTCCTGCCCTTTGCCGAGCCGGTGTGGCGGATGCTCAACGAAGCGCGCGGGCGCGGGCGGCGGATCCTGTTCGAAGGCGCGCAGGGCGTGCTGCTCGACATCGATCACGGCACTTATCCCTTCGTCACTTCGTCCAACACCGTCGCGGGCACTGCGGCTGCGGGCTCTGGACTGGGGCCGAATGCCGTCGGCTTCGTGCTGGGCATCGCCAAGGCATATACCACGCGCGTCGGTTCGGGCCCCTTCCCGACCGAGCAGGACAATGAAACCGGCGAGCGGCTGGGCACGCGCGGGCATGAATTCGGCACGGTCACGGGGCGCAAGCGCCGCTGCGGCTGGCTCGACGCCGTGCTGCTGCGCCAGTCGGCGGCGGTATCCGGGATCACCGGCATCGCGCTGACCAAGATAGACGTGCTCGACGGGTTCGAGGAAGTCGCGATCTGCACCGGCTATCGCCTTCGCGGCGAAACGCTGGACTATTATCCGGCGAACGCGGCGGACCAGATGGCGATCGAGCCGATCTATGAAACCATGCCCGGCTGGTCCGAATCGACCGCCGGTGCGCGCAGCTGGGCCGACCTGCCGGCACAGGCGATCAAATATATCCGCCGCGTCGAAGAACTGATCCAGTGCCCGGTGGCGCTGGTCTCCACCAGCCCGGAGCGCGAGGACACGATCCTGGTCCGCGATCCGTTCGCGGACTGAGGGCGGTCCCGCTGCGGGCTCTCCTGCGAAAGCAGGAGCCAAGGGTAACAGGCGACGTGCTTTGGACCCTGGACCCCCGCGTTCGCGGGGGAACATCGTGGTTTGCGCACCAAACACACAAGCGCCCGGCCCTTCGCGCGAAGGGCCGGGCGTTGTTGCGTACAGCCGCGCCTTATTTCGGGCGCTTGCGCTTCGGCTGGTCGGCGGGCTCATCCGGCGTCGTCGCGTCGGTCGGGCTCGTCGTCGGCGGGATTGGTTCTGCGCGCGGGCGGTCCATCGCGCCGGGGTCCTGCGCCGGATCGGGGGTAGGCGCCGTGGTAGGATCGGTCGGCATCGGCTGGCCCGGTGCCGTCTGGTCGGGCATCATCGTCGTCTGGTCGGTAGGAGTCTGGCCCGGAGTCGTCTGACCCGGCGTGGTCTGTGAGAACGCAGCGGGGGCAGCAAGCAGGGCTGCGGCAGAGATCATCATCTTGATACGCATACTAGGCAATCCTTCTTCTGTTCATGCCGACAGAAGGACTAACCCGGAACTTGTATCAAAGTCGCATCGCGTGACTTCCACTTAACGCTGCAAAAGAACAGCTTAAGGGCAAGACGACGCGAAGCTCAGCCGACTTGCGCGCGATGCAGCAGCTTCTGGTCCGCCAGTACCAGCGCCATCATTGCTTCCACCACCGGCACGCCGCGAATGCCGACGCAGGGATCGTGACGCCCTTTGGTGCGGATCTCCGATGCCTCGCCTTCGCGCGTGATCGTCTCCACCGGCGTCAGGATCGAGCTGGTCGGCTTGAACGCCACGCGCACCCGCACCGGCTGCCCGGTCGAGATGCCGCCGGCGATCCCGCCGGCATGGTTCGCCAGGAACTGCGGCTGGCCATCGGCGCCGGGGCGCATCGCATCGGCATTCGCCTCCCCGCTCAGCGCCGCTGCGGCAAAGCCGTCGCCGATCTCGACGCCTTTCACGGCATTGATCGACATGCACGCCGCCGCCAGCTCGCTGTCGAGCTTGGCATAGAGCGGCGCGCCCCAGCCGGCGGGCACGCCCACTGCCTCGCACACCACCACCGCACCCAGCGACGACCCCGCCTTGCGCGCATCGTCGACCAGCGTTTCCCAGCGGGCAGCGGCCACCGGGTCGGGGCAGAAGAACGGGTTGCTGCCGATCGCGTCCGCGTCGAAATTCGCATAGTCGATCGCGTCGCCGCCGATCGCCTCGACCCAGGCGAGGATCGTCACCTCGGGGATCACCGCGCGCGCCACCGCGCCCGCCGCGACTCGCGCCGCCGTCTCGCGCGCCGAGGAGCGCCCGCCGCCGCGATAGTCGCGAAAGCCGTATTTGGCGTCATAGGCATAATCGGCATGGCCGGGGCGATAGGCCTTGGCGACTTCCGAATAGTCCTTCGATCGCTGGTCGACATTGTCGATGTGCAGCGCGATCGGCGTCCCCGTGGTCCGCCGTTCGAACACGCCGGAGAGGATGCGGACCTGATCCGGCTCCTGCCGCTGCGTCGTGAAGCGCGACGTGCCGGGGCGGCGCTTGTCGAGGAACGGCTGGATATCGGCTTCGGTGAGGGAAAGCCCCGGCGGGCACCCGTCGACGACAGCGCCCAGCGCCGGCCCATGGCTCTCGCCCCAGGTGGTGAAACGGAATACGCGACCGAAGGTGTTGTAGCTCATTCGGCGGCTTCTACGTTCCAGCCACCGCCAAAACGCTCGGCCATATACCGTGCGCTGCCGAACCGCCCGGCAAGCAGCCCTTCGACGGTCAGGTCCGCATCCAGTGCTTCCCAGTGCAGTCCGAAGCCGGAGCCCGATACCTCCACTGCCGCCAGTTGCTCGGGCGTCCCGGCTTCCAGGCCTTGGGCAAGGCGCGCCGGGAACGCGAACTCCGCGCCATTGACCAGATCGATCACGATCCGGCCGCTATCGCGATCATAGCGCGCAGCACGGGCGCGCGGCTTGAGCGTCAATTCGATCTCGCCGCGCTGTCGCGCTTTTTCAAATTCACCCGGTGTCAGCTCACCCATGGATCTCGTTCCATCGTTCCCGCAGATAGGCCTGCTTTTCTCGCACGAGCCGAAAGGCGCGTCGAGCCTCGGCATAGGTGGCACCGACTGTGCGGATCACGCTCGGTGCGCCGTCCACCCCGCCCAGCGCAATCTTGGTCTCGCCTGCTCCGAACACGTGCACATGCGCAGGAGCGTGATCGTCGGAATAGATGACGACCCGCAGCCCCTGCTCACGAAGGACGGTCGGCACCGGGAATCACACCAGCGCGATGTCCGGTGCGTCCTCGGCCTTCATCCCGATCACGTTGTAGCCGGCGTCGACATGGTGCGTCTCGCCGGTCACGCCGCTCGACAGGTCGCTGAGCAGGTACAGCCCGGCGCCGCCGACATCCTCGATCGTCACGTTGCGCTTCAGCGGCGAATTCAGCTCGTTCCACTTCAGGATCAGGCGGAAATCGCCGATGCCCGACGCGGCCAGCGTCTTGATCGGGCCGGCGGAGATCGCGTTGACGCGGATATTGTCGCGCCCCAGGTCGACCGCCAGATACTGGACGCTGGTTTCCAGCGCGGCCTTGGCGACGCCCATCACGTTATAGTGCGGGATCACCTTTTCCGCCCCGTAATAGCTGAGCGTCAACAGGCTGCCGCCGTTCGGCATCATCGCCGACGCACGCTTTGCCACCGCCACGAACGAATAGACGCTGATGTTCATCGTCATCAGGAAATTGTCGAGGCTGGTGTCGACATAGCCGCCGCGCAGCTCGTTCTTGTCCGAAAAGCCGATGGCGTGGACGACGAAGTCGATCGTCGGCCAGCGCTCCGCCAGCGTCGCGAACGTCTTGTCCAGCTCGGTCATGTCCGACACGTCGCATTCGATCAGGAAATCGCTGCCCAGCTGTTCGGCCAGCGGGCGCACGCGCTTTTCCAGCGCCTCGCCCTGATAGCTGAACGCCAGCTCGGCGCCCTGTGCGTGCAATTGCTTCGCGATACCCCATGCCAGCGAACGATCGTTCGCCAGACCCATGATCAGTCCGCGCTTACCCTCCATCAATCCGGTCACGATGGCTCAACCTCCTGCTTCGCCGCCTCCTCTAGACCGTTCTTCGGCGTTTCCGCTAGGGCTGCATTCAGTTCGGCGCCAACAACCATGCCCAGCCCCACCAGGAAGAAGAAGATCAGCGCGATCATCACCCCCGCCAGGCTGCCATAGGTCAGGTCGTAGCTGCCCAGCGTCCCCAGCACCCAGGGCAGTGCCGACGTCACCAGCATCCACCACGCGGTGGTGAAGAACGCGCCGGGCCATTTGGGGCAGGCGGTCTTGCGATAGCGCCCGGGCGTCAGCGAATAGAACAGGATGTACAGCGCGCCGAACAGCACCACCGCCGGCGCGAGCTTGGACAAGGAGACGATCGCCTGGAGGTTCGAGCCGAACGGCACCAGCTTGTACAGGAACTGTTCGACGCCGGTCAGCATCACCTGGAGGCTGAACGCCGCCATCGCCAGCACCACTGCCGCGATGATGATCCCGATCGATCCCAGCCGCTGTTTCCAGAACGGCGTGCTCGACTGGACGCCATAGGCCTGGCGCAGAATACCCCGCAGCGTCTCGATAAACCCCGCCGTGGTCCACAGCCCCACGACCGCGCCGAACCATAACAGGCTGCCGGTGCGTGCCTGGAGCACGTCGGTCGCGGGCTTGCGCAGCACATCGGCGACGTCGGGCGGCACGGTTTGCAGGAACGCCTCGAGCGTGCGGATACCCTCGGCGCTGCGCCCCACGAGCTGCGCGACTGCCGCGGCAACGATCAGGAAGGGGAAGATCGTGACCAGCGACAGATAGGCAAGGTTGCCGGCATAAGTGAACCCGTCGTTGAACGTGCCCACCGCCACCCGGCTGAGAATCGTGAAAAAGCGTGGGCCCGCGCCCATCCGCGTCAGCAGCGCGCGGATGCGACCGAGCACACCCGGCCGCGCCGCTGGAGCGGCGGATTTTTCCCCTGTGTTCACAAGGGGTCAGACGCCCATGCGGCCGCGCGGGTTCCCCTTGTCCTGCCACCCTTGCGCGAAAGCGACGAGTTCGGCGTCGTCGGCGGGCAATTCGACCATCAGCGTGACCAGCAGGTCGCCGCGCGCGCCGCCCTTCTTGTGGAAGCCGCGCCCCTTGAGCCGCAGCACCTTGCCCGAACTCGCACCCTTGGGCACGGTCAGCATCACCGCGCCATCGGGGGTGGGCACGCGCACCTGCGCGCCCAGCACCGCTTCGGACAGCGTCACCGGCAGGTCGAGATGAATGTCGTCGCCCACGCGCTCATAGAAACGGTGCGGCTGGACTTCGATCGTGACGATCGCGTCGCCGGGGCCGCCGGGGCCGTCCTCGCCCTTTCCGGCCAGCCGCATCTGGGTGCCGGTCTCGACGCCGGCGGGGAGCTTGAGGTCGATCGTCTTGCCGTCGCCCAGCGTGATCCGCTGGGGCGCGAGCGTCGCCGCATCCTCGAACGCCACGGCCAGCCGATAGGCGCTGTTGCCGCCCTTTGCCGGGGGACGTCGCCCGAAACCACCGAAACCGCCGCTGAACCCGCCGCCGCCGCGCCGGGCACCGCCGCCGAACAGTCCTTCGAAAATATCGCCGATATCGCCGCCGTCGCCGCCGCCGAAATCGAATTGCCCGCCGCCGGGACGGAACCCGCTCTGCCCGCCGCCTGCGCCGCCAAACCCGAAGGGCGACGCGGGATTGCCGTCGCCGTCGATCTCGCCGCGATCGAACCGGGCGCGCTTGTCCTTGTCGGTCAGCAGGTCATAGGCCTGGGTGACCTGGCTGAAACGCTCGGTCGCCTTGGGATTGTCCTTGTTCTTGTCGGGATGCAGCTCCTTGGCGAGCTTGCGATAGGCCTTTTTGATGTCAGCCTCGGTCGCGCTGCGCTCGACACCCAGAATTGCGTACGGATCGGCCATTTTTTCCCCTATTCGTGGCCGCTATTTCGGCGTCGCAGCGCCCAAGTGCAAGAGGCTAGGCTGCGTCGATCGCCAGCGGCTCGACATCGACCGATACGTCCATCTTCTGCGCGCCCGATCCCAGCACGATGCCGTCGATCGGCGCGACGTCGCCATAATCGCGGCCGATCGCGACGATCACATGGTCCTCGGCCATCCAGATGCCGTTGGTGGGGTCCACCCCGACCCAGCCCAGTTCCGGCCCCGCCCATAGCAGTACCCAGGCATGGGTGGCGTCCGCCCCCACCAGCCGGGGCTTGCCCGGCGGCGGCAGCGTGCGCAGATAGCCCGAGGCATAGGCGGCGGGCAGCCCGGCCGCGCGCAGGCCCGACAGCATGATCTGCGCGAAATCCTGGCACACCCCGCCGCGCTTCAGGAACGCCTCGTGCGGGGGCGTATCGACCAGCGTCGCAGTGGGATCGAACGCGAATTCGCGCTGGATGCGCCACGCCAGCGCGATCGCCGCCTCCAGCACGCCGCGCCGGGGGTCCAGTTCCTCGGCGCACCACGCCGCGATCTCGGCATCCAGCGGGATCAGCGGCGAGGGGTAGAGATAGCTGGCCGGGCTGGCCGGGCTCGCGTCGCGGCTCGCGCGCGCCCATGCCGCGACCTGCGCCAGCGTGGGGTCGCCGGCTTGCGGAAAGCGGATCGGGCGGTTCACGCGCACCGTGGCGTTGCTCTCGATCGTCAGCGTCAGCGCCGGCGTATCCACCACCAGCCGCACGACATTGGCGAGCCCCGCCTCGGCCCGCGCGGGATAGGTGCGCCCGGCAGGGTCGATCCGCAGCGCATAGTCCTCCAGCGCCTGTCCGGACCACAGGATGGGCTTCAGCCGCAGATTGTTGCGCGCAAACGCCACTGGCCGCGCATAGGCAAAGCGCGTCACGTGGCGGATGCGGTACAGCATCATGCCAGCACCATCCCCGCCGCGCGCAGCGGTTCGGCGCCCTGGAGGAAATAGCGCCGGGCGATGGCTTCGCTGAGCCGCATCAATCGCGTCTCCAGCCCCGCGAGCAGCGCGTCGTCGATCCGCTTGGCATTGGCGGTGACGAGCACGGCGGCCAGTTCGCGCGCCTGTTCCTGCTGCGCCTCGGCCAGCCCGTCGTCGGACAGCACCGGCAGCTTGTTGAGATGGCCCGAAATCGCCGCCACCTGAAACGCGATCGCGCGCGGATTGCCGGGGTCGAGCGTCACCAGATCGAGCACCGGGATGCGGGCCAGCCCGGTCAGGTAGCGCTGGCGATAGCTGATCTGGCTGTCCGACAAGTCGAGCAGCGTCGACAGATCGTCGCTGGTCGCATCCGGCCCGCCAAAGGCGCGGACGAAGCGGATCGCCGCACTCGCGCGCTCGATCCGCCGGCCGATATCATGGAAGCGCCACGCATCGGTGCGCGCCATATGCTCGCCCGCCAGCCCGGCCAGCGCCGAATAGCGCCGCTGGAGCGATCCCGCCTTGTCGAGCAGCACCCCGCGTTGCGGGAAAGGCGCGTCGAGCAGCCGGATCATGTCGGCGGACAGGCGGTCGCGCGAGACTTCGCCGATATAGCGCGCCTGGCGGTTGATCGCCCGCACGCTGCGCCACTCCTCGCTCTCCAGCGCGGTGCGCGCCAGCTGCGTCAGGTCGGTGCGCTTATACGCCTTGGGCTCGGGCGCCGCCTCGCTCTGCACCACCAGCCGCGCCAGCTTCTCGACTGTCTCGATCGACAGCGCGGCGCCGGTATCGGCGCTGATCGAATGGCCCAGCAGCACGCGGATCACGCCGAGCAGCGCCTCGCCGCGCTCCAGATAGCGGCCCAGCCAAAACAGATTGTCGGCAACCCGGCTGGGCAGCGTGCCGGGGTTCCGGCGCAGCTGGGTCGTGTCGCCGGCGGGAAGCAGCGACACCGCCGCGACCGGCTCGGCGCCATGGATCGCGACATCGGCGGACCACACCCCCTCGCCCATCACGGCGGCGCGGACATCGGGGTGCTCGCCGATCCGGGCAAAGCCGCCGGGCAGCACCGTCCACGCGCCATCGGGACCGCGCGCCGCAAAGACGCGCAGGGTGAACGGGCGCGGCGCCAGCGCATCGTCGGCGACGACGGGCATGGTCGAGAGGCGCACGACTTCCTGCCCGACATAATCCTGCGGACGGCGCACCATGTCGGCGAGCAGCGCAGCGCGCTGTTCAGGGTCCAGATCGGCGCCCAGCACGGCCCGCCCCCCGGGCAGCCCCAGCGGGGGCACGCCGAACGCGGGGGAGATCAGCAGCGTATCGAGCGCGTCGGCGACGTGCGCGCATTCGCGGGGCTGCCCGCACCACCAGGTCGCGATATTGGGCAGCTTGAGCGGCGCGCCCATCAGCGCCTGGCAAAGCTGCGGCAGGAACGCGGCAAAGGCGGGCGCCTCGAGCATCCCCGCGCCCGGTGCATTGGCGACCACGACATTGCCCGCCGCCATCGCATCGATCAGCCCCGGCACGCCGATGGTGGAGTGCGAATCGAGCGCAAGCGGATCGAGCAGCCGGGGATCGACGCGCCGCCACAGCGCATCGATGCGCTTGAGCCCCGCGATCGTGCGGACATACAGCCGATCGTCGAGCACCGCGAGATCGGCACCCTCGACCAGCAGGAACCCCAGATAGCGCGCCAGATGCGCCTGTTCGGCATAGCTCGGGTTCAGCCGCCCCGGCGTGAGCAGCGCCATGCGCGGCTCGGCACGCTTGCACGATTCGGCGAGCCCCTCGCGGAACGCGGCAAAGAACGGCGCGTGGCGCTCGATATTCAGCCGCCCCTGCAACCCGTCGAGCGTGCGCGCCAGCGCAAGCCGGTTCTCCAGCGCATAGCCCGCGCCAGCGGGCGCGCGCAGGTGATCGGCCAGCACGCGCCATTCGCCGTTCGGCCCACGGCACAGGTCGGCGGCGATGAATTGCAGGTGATAGTCGCCCGGCTGGTTGAGGTGCGTCAGCGGGCGCAGGAAGAACGGGCTGCCCGTCACCAGCGTCGCGGGGATGTGCCCGTCCGTGACCAGCAGCGACGGGCCGTACAGGTCGCGGAGGATCGTCTCCATCAATTCGGCGCGCTGGGCGATGCCCTCGGCGATGCCGGTCCATTCGGCCTTGTCGATCAGCAGCGGGACCGGCGACAGCGGCCAGGGCCGTTCCTCACCCTCGCCCGCGATGCGAAACCCCGTGCCGATGTCGGCGGCGGCACGCTGGGCGCGCTCTCGGACATGCTCCAGGCTTTCGCCGCCGACACCCGCCAGTTCCTCGAACACCGCAGCCCAGGCGCTGGCATCGCCGGCATCGCACAGCACGTCGCCTGCGGGGGCATGGCCGCAATAGTCGGCGATCCAGCGGCCCGCGATCGTGCCTGCGTCGAACAATCCCGTCGCTGCGCGGCTGGCCAAGATGCTTCCTTCAACCCTTTCGCCGACGATGCGGCATTCGATGCTGCCATGCAACAAGCGAAGCGCCTTGGGGAGAGGGGATGTGTTGGGAATGCCGTTCCCCCGCGAAAGCGGGGGCCCAGAGTCACGGGCGATGCGCTCGACGCCCTGGACCCCCGCTTGCGCGGGGGAACCTAGACATCCGGCAACGCCTGCTCCGCCTCGCCCCATCCCTGCAACGCGCGGCTTTGCGCGCGCTCGATCAGCGTCGCGGCGTCGCGGATCGTGAAGCGCTTGGCATCGTCCAGGTCGCGCAACTCGCTCCACGTCACGGGGACCGCCACCGGCGCGCCTTCGCGGGCGCGGGCGGAATAGGGCATCACGGCGGTCGCCCCGCGCTGGTTGCGCAGATAGTCGATGAAGATCCTGTCCTTGCGCGTCGCTTTCTTGAGGTTCGCGGTGAAGCGCTCGGGCTCGGCGCTCGCCAGCGCGCGGGCGAATCGCTCGGCAAAGCTGCGCACATCGGGCCATTCGGCGCGCGGCAGCAGCGGCACGACGACATGCACCCCCTTGCCCCCCGACAGCAGCGGCCAGCTGGTCAGCCCCATGTCGGCGAGATGGTCCTTGAGGTCCACCGCAGCCTTTTTCACTTCCGCGAAGTCGAGCCCCTCGTCGGGGTCGAGGTCGAAGATCATGCGATCGGGCTTTTCGATATCGGCGACGCGACTGCCCCAGCCGTGGAACTCGATCGTTCCCATCTGGACGCACGCAAGCACGCCGTCGATGCTGTCGACATAGAGATAGGGCTCGGTCGACCCGTCCTTTTCGCGCACGTCGACATGGTGGACATCGTCGCCGAAGCTGCCGGCGTCGTGCTTCTGGAAAAAGCATTGCTTGGCGCGCCCCTGCGGGCATCGCACCAGGCTGATCGGGCGGTCGCCCATCCAGCGCAGCGCGATCGGCGCGACGACGGCGTAATAATCCGCCAGCTGGCCCTTGGTCAGCCCGGATTCGGGGAAGATCACGCGCTCGCGACTGCTGATCTTGATGTGCGATTCGACGGGCGCGGGCGCAGCCACCGGGGTTTCCGCGACCACATCGGCCGCCTTCTTGTCGCCGCGCAGCCCCAGGAAGCTGGCGTGGCGCACCACCTTGTCCGCCGTGAACTCGGCAAAGGCCACTTCGGCGACGAGTGTAGGCTTTACCCAGTGCGCGCCCCGCGCATCGGCGCGCGGCACCGCGACCGGCGGTTTGCTGACCGCCAGCCCGTCCAGCGTTTCGCGCAGGGCGTGAAGCGTATCGGCGCTGAACCCCGTCCCCACCTTGCCCGCATAGACCAGACCGTCGGGCCCGTTCACCGCCAGCATCAGCGAACGAAAGCCGCGCCCCCGCGCACTGCTGGGCAGCCAGCCGACGATCACGAATTCCTGGCGATGGGTGCATTTGATCTTGAGCCAGCTCTTGGTCCGCGCGCCTCGATAGGGCGCATCGGCGCGCTTCGAGACGACGCCCTCATAACCTTCGCGGCACATCGTCTCGAACAGCTTCTCGCCCGCGCCGACGATATGCTCGGAAAACTGGATCGCCGGGTCCGCGCCCGCCAGCAGCGCGCGCAGCCGCTCCTTGCGCGCGAGCTGGCCCAGCCCGGTCACGTCCTTGCCGCCTTCGCGAAGCAGGTCGAACGCGAACAGCACCAGCCCCTCGCCGCCGCTCGAAATCGCGTCCTGGAGCGTCGAGAAATCGGGCTTGCCCTGCTTGAACGCCACGATCTCCCCGTCGATCAACGCACCACCGGGCAGCGCCTTGGCCGCCTGCGCGATGCCGGGGAACTTGTCGGTCCAGTCGAGCCCGGAGCGCGTATAGAGTCTGGGCGCCGCGCCGGTCGCCACCAGCGCGCGATAGCCGTCATATTTGACCTCGTGCAGCCACTCGCTGCCGGTCGGCACGCTGTCCACCAGCGTCGCGAGCTGGAGCGGCTGGAAGGCGGGAACTTTCTTCACTCCCCTCCCGCTTGCGGGAGGGGTCGGGGGAGGGCCTGAAGTAGAAGAAGCGCCGCGCGAGCGCGGCCCCTCCCCTAGCCCCTCCCGCGAGCGGGAGGGGAAGGAGCGCTTCGCTGGCCGCCCCGTCCCCACGCCTTCCGCAATCTCCTGCATCGTCCGCCCGGTCGTCACGCTGGTCAGCGCGGTCTCGACCAGTGCGTCGGTCGCGCCGGCATAGGCGTCGTCGAGCTTGCGCAGCAGCCAGTTCTCGCCCTTTTCCTTGCCGTGGGGCTTGAGCCGGATCAGCATCCATTCGCCCTTCATCCGGTGTCCGTCGAGGCGGAAGTGCAGATGCCCCTTCTCCAGGTCCTTTGCCGATTTGCCCGCCACCGGCTCCCACACGCCCTGGTCCCACAGCATCACCGTGCCGCCGCCATATTGGCCCTTGGGGATCGTCCCCTCGAAATCGGCATAGGACAGCGGATGGTCTTCGGTGCGCACCGCCAGCCGCTTCTCGTCGGGGTCCAGACTGGGCCCGCGCGTAACGGCCCAGCTCTTGAGCACGCCATCGACTTCGAGGCGGAAGTCCCAGTGGAGCCGCGTCGCGTCGTGCTTCTGGACGATGAACCGTCCTGAGCCTGTCGAGGGGCCTCCCGTAACGGCCACGACGCCCTCGGGCTCCTGCGTCTGCGCGAAATCGCGCTTGGCATTGTATTTGGCGAGCGGGGTATCAGCCATGATGAACCTCCCCTCCCGCTTGCGGGAGGGATCGGGGGAGGGCCCGGAGTGCGGGGGGTAGCGCACCATCCCCTCCCCTAGCCCCTCCCGCAAGCGGGAGGGGAATCATGCCCGTTTCCTTGCTGGGGCCTTCTTCGCCGGTGCCTTCTTCGCGGGCGCTTTTTTAGCCGCGTCCTTGGCGCCCGGCTTTTCCAGCGATTTCTTGAGCGCCGCCATCAGATCGACCACGTTCGATCCCCGGCTGGTCGGGGCATCGGGGTCTTCCTCGATCACTTTCGCGCCCTTGGCCTTTTTCTTGCGCTCGATCAGGTCCTTGAGCGCATCGACATAGCGATCGTGAAACCCCGCCGGATCGAACTTCGCCGCCTTCTTGCCGATCAGCGTCTCGGCCAGGTCGAGCAGCTCGGGGTCCGGCGCATCGTCGGGGATGTCGCGGAAATAGCCCTGCGCCTTGTTGACCTCATCGGCATAGCGCAGCGTTTCCAGCACCATGCCGCGCCCGCACGGCTTCAGGCTGACGACATATTCGCGGCCGCGCATCGCCAGCTGTCCCAGCCCCACCTTGCGCGTGCGGCGCAGCGCCTCGCGCAGCACGATGAACGCCTCTTCGGCCAGATCGTCGGCGGGGACCACGAAATAGGGCTTTTCGTAATAGAGCACGTCGGTCTCGTCCGCATCGACGAACTGGGTCAGCTCGAGCGTCTTTTTGGATTCGAGCTTCACCGCGTCGATCTCGTCCTGCTCCAGCAGGACATATTCGCCCTTCTCGACTTCGAATCCCTTGACGATCTCGTCCACGTCGACGGGGCCCACGCCGGGCGCGACCTTCTCGTACTGGATCCGCTTGCCGCTCGGCTCGTGGATCTGGTGAAAGCTCACTTGCGCGCCCGATTTGGTCGCGGTGTAGATTTCGACGGGGATCGAGACCAGCGCGAGCCGTATCTGTCCCTGCCAATATGCGCGCGCGGCCATGCGGATCATCCCTCGTTGCGAAGCCGATTCAAATCCCCAAGGTCGCGTCTGTTCCGCCTGTCCTATCGGCGGACGCAACCGTATAAGGCAGCGCCATGACCCTCGACCCCTTCACGCTCTTCGATTCCTGGTACACCGAAGCCCGGACCACCGAGATCAACGATTCGAACGCGATGGCGCTCGCCACCGTCGATCCCGCCGGCCAGCCTTCGGTGCGGATGGTGCTACTCAAGGGGCACGACCCGCGCGGCTTCGTCTTCTATACCAATCGTGAGGGGCGCAAGGCCGCGGATCTGGCCGCCACGCCCAAGGCGGCCTTGCTCTTCCACTGGAAGTCGCTGCGCCGCCAGATCCGCATCGAAGGGCCGGTATCGCACGTCAGCGACGCCGAATCGGACGCCTATTTCGCCACGCGCAGCCGCGATTCGCAGCTGGGCGCCTGGGCATCGGACCAGTCGCGCCCGCTGCCCGACCGCGCGACGTTCGAGGCGCGGTACGAAGAAATGCGCGCCCGGTTCGACGGCGCCCCGGTCCCCCGCCCGCCGCATTGGGGCGGATACCGCGTCACGCCCGACACCATCGAATTCTGGCAGGACCGCGAGCATCGCCTGCACGAACGGCGCGTGTTCACGCGCGATGGCGATGGCTGGCGCGAAGGCATGTTGTACCCGTGACGAACCTCGCTCGGCGCGCCGCGCTGGCCAGCGTCGCCACTGCGATCCTGCTCGGCGCGCTCAAGGGCTATGCCGCGTGGAAGACCGGCTCGGTCGCGGTGCTCGCCAGCCTGGCCGACAGCCTGCTCGATTTCGTCGCCTCGCTCGTGACGCTGGCGGGCGTGCACTGGGCGGCGCAGCCGGCGGACGACAAGCACCGTTTCGGCCATGGCAAGGCCGAGGCGCTGGCCGCTTTGTTCCAGGTCGCGGTGATCGCGGTCTCGGCCTTCGCCATCCTGCTGCGCGCGGTCCAGCGGCTGCTTGTCGACCAGGCCAGCACCGATGCGGAGACGGGAATCGGCGTGTCGGTGATCGCGATCCTCGCGACGCTGGCGCTCACCGCCTATCAGCGATCGGTGATCCGCCGCACCGGCAGCATCGCGATCGGCGCCGACAATGTCCATTACCAGTCGGACCTGTTCATGAACGCCGCCGTGATCGCCGCGCTCGCGCTCGATCAATATATCGGCTGGTCCGGGGCGGACGCGGTGTTCGGCATCGGCATCGCCTTCTGGCTGCTGTTCGGCGCCTGGCGCGCCTCCGTCGCGGCGATCGATCAGTTGATGGACAAGGAATGGCCCGAAGAACGGCGCGCCCGCTTCGTCGAGGTTGCCGCGCGCCATCCCGAACTGATCGGCCTGCACGATCTGCGCACCCGCACCAGCGGCACGCGCGATTTCGTCCAGTTCCATCTGTGGATGGACCCGCACATGACCGTCGCGGCGGCGCACGCGGTGCTCGACCGGCTCGAACATGCGCTGGAGGCCGAATTTCCCGGCACCGAGATCCTGATCCATGTCGATCCCGAGGGCCATGTCGACCAGCCCGATAATCCGCTCGCCGAAGCGAATTTGCTCGAGGATTTGAAATGACGACGCTGCCCTTCGCCCAGATCGACGCCTTTGCCGACGCGCCCTTCACCGGCAATCCGGCCGCAGTGATCGCGCTCGATGCCTGGCTGGACGACGCCGTGCTCCAGGCGATCGCCGAGGAGAACAACATCTCCGAGACTGCGTTTCTCGTGCCCGACGCGAGCGGGGCGGCGGACTACGAACTGCGCTGGTTCACCCCCGCCGTCGAAATCGCGCTGTGCGGCCATGCCACGCTGGCAAGCGGCCATTATCTGTTGTCCGCCGATCCCGCGCGCGACGCCGTGACCTTCGCCACGCGCAAGGCCGGCGTGCTGGAGGTCCACCGCGACGGCGCCAACTATGCGGTGTCGCTGCCCGCCTATCCCGCAACGCCCGAGCGGATGCCCGACGTGCTGGTAGCGCTGGGGCTGGCGCATGCCGTGGAGACGCTGCGCCACCCGAACGGCTATGACCTGACCGTGCTCGACAGCGCCGAGGCGGTGCGGGCACTCACGCCCGATTTCCGCGCGCTGGCGGCGCTGGGCGACACGCTCAACATCGTCACGGCGCCCGGCACCGATACCGACGTGGTCAGCCGCGTCTTCGCTCCCGCCGCCGGGATTGATGAGGACCCCGTGACCGGAGCGGCGCACAGCGTGCTGACGCCGTATTGGGCCGCGCGGCTCGGCCGCGACCGCTTCACCGCGTTCCAGGCGTCGCGCCGGGGCGGGCACCTCACCTGCACGCTGGCGGGAGACCGTGTGGTGCTTGGCGGCGCATGCGTCACGGTGATTACGGGGACGATGACGATCTGAGGATCAGCGCCGCGCAGCCGCAAGGTAAAAGCCGGCGATCCTGTCCACCAGGTTTTGCGGATTCGCGCCGACCAGATTGGTCATCACGATCACTGCGACGCCATCGTCGGGATAGACGAAGAACGTCGATCGCCCGCCGCCGATACCGCCCAGCGCCCGGCGCTTCGTCCCGGCGAGGATGGGCCAGCCCATCGCCCAGATATTCGGCTTGCCGCTGTTGAGCATGTCGGGCTGCCACATGCGTCGGACAGTGTCGGGCTTTGCCAGCAGCCGACCGCCCTGCAGCGCGACGATCCACCGCGCGAGGTCGTCTGCAGTCGTGTAGAGCCCGGCGCCGGCACGCGTCGACACCGGGATCTCATCGATCCAGTGATACAGCGCGTCCTGGTCTGCTGGGTCTCCGCGTCCCTCGTGCGCACGGATATAGACGTCGGCACGCCCAGGTACGATGTCGTACCCGTCGCCGAACCGCGCATGCGCCATGCCGGCGGGGACGAACTGACGCTCGGCCAGAAACTGTTCGAACGGTCGCCCGCTCATTTTCTCGATGATGCGGCCCAGCAGGACGTAATTGGTCTGGTTATAGGCGAACGCCGCCCCGGTCTCCCCGTCCATGGGAAGCGTCTGCACCTTGGCCCAGGCCTCTGCATCGCTGCCCCCGCCGACCAGGCCCTTTTCGTCGACGATGTTGGGCAGGCCGGAGGAATGGGCAAGCAACTGGCGGATGCGTATCGGGCGCCAGTGCTCGGGCAATCCGTCCAGATAGCGCGAAACCGGCGCCTCGAGATCGACTTTGCCCGCCTCGACCAGTTGCATGATCGCGACGCCGGTAAAGGATTTGGTCGCGGAATTGATCGGGAAGAGCGTGTCGCGAGTCGCCGCGACATGCTGTTCGACATCGGCCATGCCATAGGCCTCGGACAGCACAACGCGCCCGTCCAGCAGGACCGCCACCTGAAGTGCCGGGATATGCTGCTCGGCCATCGCCGATTTCACGAGCGCCCTGGTCTGATCGCCAGCCTGCGCCAGCGTCACCTCGGAGGGGGCGGGCACCACCGGACGAGTCGTCTGGGCGGGCGAGGCACTTCCGACAAGCGTGGCCCCCAACAGAAATGCGCAGAGCCGCGACCGCATCGACTTGTTTCCCACCCGTTATGTCCTGGGCGGCGGTATGTGCCTATATTCCCGGCGTCAACGCGATGGATGTTCACTCTGCCTGCGACGGCGGCAGTGTCGGCAGTCGGCTGCCGCTATTGATAGCGCAGCGTCTTCTCGAACCCCGTATTCGTCTTGGCCATCTTCGCCACCTTGCGCAGATGGCTGCGGACGTGGCGCTCGAAGCGGACATCGTCGTTGATGCCGGTCGCGCGATATTCGTCCTGTCCGATCAGCGCCTTGATCCGCGCCGCGAAGGCCGCCTGCGCATCGGCATCGTCGCCGATCGCGAGCGCGCGGCAGGCCCATTCCTCGGCGGCCGCCTGGTCATAGTCGTCGCGCGCCTCATAGCCGCGCCGGTCCGCCGCCGCCTGATCGAGCCGCGCCGACGCGATCCTGCGCTCCAGCCAGGTGCGCACGACTTTCCCGTCCCATGGCTTTACGGCTTCGGTCATCACATTCTCCATAAAGCGTCGCCCGCGTCAGGCCGCTGCCATCTCGGCGCGTTCGGTCTCGGCGATCCAGCCGCCACCCAGCACGCGGTCGCCGGCATAGAGCACCGCGGCCTGCCCCGGCGCGACGCCATATTCGGGGCTGTCGAACACCACCCGATCGCCCTCCAGCCGCGCGGGCACCGGCTTGGCGAGGCTGCGCACCTTGGCAGTGACGGGGCCGTCATGGCCCTCGCCCAGCCAGTTGATATTCTCGATCCGGGCGGAACGCACCGCCAGCGCGCGACGCGGGCCGACCACGACCTGCCGCGTCTCCGGCTCCAGCCGCAGGACATAGAGCGGCTCGGGCGTGCCGCCGATCTCGAGCCCCCGGCGCTGGCCGACGGTGAAGTGGATCAGCCCCTTGTGCATCCCCAGCACGCGCCCGCCCTCGTCCACGATCGCGCCGCCGGTCTCGGCCTCGGGCCGCAGCTTCTTGACCAGCGCGGCATAGTCGCCGTCGGGCACGAAGCAGATATCCTGGCTGTCGGGCTTGCCCGCGACGCCCAGCCCCATCTCGGCGGCGAGCGCGCGCACTTCGGCCTTTTCCATCCCCCCCAACGGGAAGCGCAGGAAATCGAGCTGATCGCGCGTGGTGGCGAACAGGAAATAGCTCTGGTCTCGCGCGGGATCGATCGCCCGGTGCAGCTCCGGGCCGTGTGCGCCCACGACCCGGCGGACATAATGGCCGGTCGCCAGGCAATCGGCGCCCAGATCGCGCGCGAGCTTGAACAGGTCGGTGAATTTTGGCCCCATGTTGCACTTCACGCACGGAATGGGGGTGCGCCCGGCCAGATATTCGTCGGCGAAATCGTCGATCACCGTCTCGCGGAAGCTGCTTTCATGGTCGAACACATAATGCGCGATGCCCAGCCGGTCGCACACCGCGCGCGCATCGCGAATGTCGCGCCCCGCGCAGCACGAGCCCGCACGGCCCACCGCCTCGCCATGGTCATAGAGCTGGAGCGTGACGCCAATCGTCTCTGCACCCGTTGCGGCGGCCAGCGCCGCGACGACCGAGGAATCGACGCCGC
Source organism: Sphingomonas degradans (assembly GCF_053502645.1). Taxonomy (NCBI): domain Bacteria; kingdom Pseudomonadati; phylum Pseudomonadota; class Alphaproteobacteria; order Sphingomonadales; family Sphingomonadaceae; genus Sphingomonas; species Sphingomonas degradans. The sequence continues at coordinate 4,470,070 of NZ_CP177172.1, read as the reverse complement.
CCGACATGGCAACGACGATGCGCCGCGCGGAAGGCGGGCCGGCCAACTGGAACTCTGCTGGGGTCATGATCGCTTGCACATAGGCGCAACTGTGCCGGCGATCCACCCGCGCCGCCGGAAAGGATTTCGAAACTCTGGTTAAGCGGCCCTTTTTCCGTCCTTTACCGTGCCTTCATCCTGAGGGGGTAGACAGGATCCACGGAAAGAGTCGAAAACGGATGCAGCATAGTGGATTTAAGCTTCGCCAGAGTGGATCATGGAGGTCGCGTCACCGCCATGCCGACCGAGCTGGCGGTGCTGCTGGTCGGGATCGCGGCACGGCAAGCCGCGAGTCCGACTGCCCGGGCACAGGCGAGGCTGGCGATCGTGGCGCCGGTCGATACGTTGCTGGCGCCAGTGCACGGGGCATTCCACCGGGCTGCCGCTTTGGCGCTAACCCGATGGTAACGAAGGTAAAGCCGCTGTTTACCGCGCCGTTTCAGGCGATGTTCAAGCGCTGCGGCTAACATTTGTTGCTGAGTTCGAGTATAAGGCCCCCCGGCCTGAGAGGCATGTGTATGATTGAGAATCAGAAGATCCGTCCCGCAAAGGTGATCGGTCCCCTGGGCGAGCCGCTGACGCTCGACACGCTTCCGCCACCCAATACGACGCGCTGGGTGGTTCGCCGCAAGGCCGAAGTCGTGGCCGCCGTGAATGGCGGACTGCTGAGCGTGGACGAGGTCTGCGACCGCTATGGCCTCACGGTCGAGGAATTTGCCGGGTGGCAGCGCGCGATCGACCGATCGGGGATGCCGGGCCTGCGCGTCACGCGCATCCAGCATTACCGCTCCTTATACGAGCGCCAGCAGAAATACTGATCGTCGCGCCGGGCGCTTGCCCGCCCGCGCAGCAGCGATTCCAGCCACTCACGGCCCGCTCCCCAGTGCCTCGGGAGCGGGCCGTGCTGTTTTCAAGCCACGCAGATTGCAAGGATAGGTTCCCGGAAAGCCGCAAAATATCGGTACGGAACCAATATGACCTCTGTGGTTTCTTTCCCCTGTGCCCGGCCCGTCGGGCGTTTATCAATGAAGGGGACCAGTCATGAATCTCATTATCTGGCTCGTCATCGGCGGCATCGTCGGCTGGCTTGCAAGCATCATCATGCGCACCGATGCGCAACAGGGCATTTTCCTGAACATCATCGTCGGCATCGTGGGCGCCTTTATTGGCGGCCTTCTGTTCGGCGGCTCGATCAACAACAGCGCGATCACCCTGACGACGTTCCTCGTCTCGCTCGTCGGCGCGATCATCCTGCTCGCCATCGTCAACCTGGTGCGTCGCGGCTCCGTCCGCTAACCGCCAGAGTGCAGAAAAAAAGGGCCGCTCCGCGAGGAGTGGCCCTTTTTTCGTACCTGCGCCCTTCGCGTTACTTGAGCAGGAACCGCACCGATACCGATACGGTCATCTCGCGTTCCCCCGCCGCAATCGGCGTGGCGGAATCGGCGAGTTCGCGCCTCGCGGTCATCATCACCGGCACCGGCCCGGGCGCGGAGGCACCGCTTTCGGTGATCGACAGGATGCGATCGACGCGCAGGCCCGCCGCCTTTGCATAGAGCGTCGCCCGCGCCCGCGCCTTGGCGATCGCGTCGGTCCGCGCCTCGTCGAGCGCGGCTTCGGGCTTGTCGAGCGTCAGGTTCGGCCCCGCGATGTTGTTGGCGCCCTCACGGACCAGAATGTCGAGAATGCCGCCGCTTTTCGCCACGTCGCGGAACCGCACCGTCACCTGGTTCGACGCCTGGTAGCCCGTGATCACCGGCGGCTGGTTGTCCTGATACCGATATTGCGGGCTGAGGTTGATCGTCGCGGTCTGGATGTCACGCTCGGCAATGCCCGCGCGGCGCAGCGCGGCGAGCACGGCGGTCATCCGGGCGCCGTTCTGCGTCATCGCTTCCGCGGCGGTCGCCGCCTGCGTGACGACACCTGCCTGCAGGATCGCCACATCGGGCGTCCGGGTGGTGCTGCCCTCTGCCGCGATCTCCAGCACCGTGCCATCGATCGGCACCGCCGTGACGCGTGCGTCCTGCGCGGCGGCGGGCAGCGCGCCCGCCCCTGCGCCTGCCAGTGCGGCGGCAAGCAAAATGGCCCTGGTCATTGTTCGTCTCCCTCGTTCATGTCCTGCGCCGGACTGGACGAGCCGGTACAAACGGAAGCTGAACGGAATTGTGGCCGAATATTCATATCCGGCGCGCGATCACCAGCCGGTACAGCGCGAGCAACGCCACCGACCCCAGCGCCGCCGCCGCACACGCCCGCCCGACATTGTCGCGCACATCGATTCCCAGCAGCGGCGTGAGGTAAAAGGCCAGCAGCGCCCCGGCGATACCGATGACGATCGTGACGACGATCCCGCCGGGGTCCTTCCCCGGCATGACGCGCGTGCCAAGCGCCCCTGCGACAACGCCGACCACCAGCGCGCCGAAAATCCCCGTCGACATGATTCCCTCCCTGCACAGGCCCTGCTTGCGCCGTCGCCGGACAGGGCCCGTAGCGTCGCGCAAAACCGTTTCTACGCGGAAACGACTGGGTGCGCTTGCGAAAAAAAATGCCCACGGGCATTTGTTGGACATACGGAAACGGGCACTTGTGACTGGTGCCTTATTCTTATAATACAGCGCTACTGGACGTGGGGGCGTCGGCGGCATCGCCGATGCAGTGGCGCACATATGAATTATGAGGGCAGGATGTTTGGACGGCAGGATCGGCTCGAATACACCGGGGCGGAAACGAAGGTGCGTAGCCGCCGCTGGCTGTGGATCGTCGTCGCGCTGGCAGTGGTGGCGATAGCTGTCGTCGCCTATGCGCTGATGAACGGCAAGGACGCCGACGCGCAAAAGGGCGATGCGGGCGCATCCTCGCAGTCCCAGATCCCGACGGTGACCGTCATGGCACCGGGCCGCCGCAGCATCGAAACCGTCATCACCGGCACCGGCAGCCTGGCGGCACGGCGCGAAATGCCGGTCGGCGTCGCCGGCGAAGGCGGCATGGTCACCCGCGTCCTCGTCGAACCCGGCAGCTGGGTAAGCGCCGGCCAGGTCCTCGCCACCGTCGATCGCTCGGTCCAGGTCGAGACCGCCGAATCGCTGTCGGCGTCGGTGCGCGTGGCGCAGGCCGACGCCCGGCTGGCGCAGGCCGAACTGGACCGCGCCCAGAAACTGGTCGCAAACGGATTCATCTCCAAGGCGGATATCGACCGCAAGACCGCGGCCCGCGACCAGGCGCTGGCGCGCGTCCGCGTTGCCCAGGCACAGCTTTCCGAAACCTCGGCGCGCAATCGCCGCCTCGACATCCGCGCCCCCGCCGCCGGGCTGGTGCTGACGCGCGGCGTCGAGCCGGGCCAGATCGTCAGCTCGGGGTCGGGCGTGCTGTTCCGTCTTGCCCAGGGCGGCCAGATGGAATTGCGCACCCAGCTCGCCGAGGCCGACCTGCAACGGATCCGGGCCGGCGTTCCCGCCGACGTGACTCCCACCGGCACCACGCAATCGTTCCGCGGCGAAGTGTGGCAGGTGTCGCCGGTCATCGATCCGCAGACGCGCCAGGGCATTGCCCGCATCGCGTTGAACTATGATCCGGCACTGCGCCCCGGCGGCTTCGCGAGCGCGCGGATCGTCGCCGGATCGGTCACGGCGGTCATCCTGCCGCAATCGGCGGTGCAGAGCGACACCAACGGCAATTTCGTGTACACGCTGAACGACAAGAACGAGGCAGTGCGCGTTGCCGTGAAGACCGGTGAAGTCTCCGAATCGGGCGTTGCCATCGCAAGCGGGCTGAGCGGCAACGAACGTGTCGTGCTGACCGCCGGTGCCTTCCTCAACCCGGGCCAGAAGGTCATCCCCAACCTTCAGAAGCAGAAATAAGGGATACGCGCGATGAGCTTTCGCAACATCTCGGCCTGGTGCATCCGGAATCCGGTTCCGCCGATCGTATTGTTCATCGCGCTGACGATCGCGGGGCTGGTCAGCTTCGCGCGCATGGACGTCAACAACAACCCGGACATCGACTTCCCGATCGTGTGGATTTCGATCTCGCAGCCGGGCGCCGCGCCGAGCGAGCTCGAAACGCAGATCACGCAGAAGGTCGAAGCGGCGATCCGCAGCCTGCAGGGCATCGACCAGATCGATTCCACGGTGAGCGAAGGCAACAGCCAGACCGTCATCCAGCTGGCGATCGGCACCCCGATCGATCGCGCCGTCACCGACGTGCGCGATGCGATCGCGCAGATTCGCGGCGACTTGCCCGAAGGCATTCTCGAGCCGCAGGTCGGCCGGGTCGACAGCGCCTCCGATAACGAAGTCGCCAGTTTCACGGCGATCGCCACCGACATGACGATCGAGGATCTCAGCTGGTACGTCGATAACACGGTGGCGAAGGACCTGCTGGGCATTCCCGGCACCGCCAGCGTCAGCCGCAACGGCGGCGTCAAGCGCGAGATCCGCGTGATCGTCGATCCGGCCAAGCTCCAGTCGCTCGGCATCACCGCCAGCCAGATCAACCAGCAGCTGCGCCAGGTCAATCTGAACGCCGCCGGCGGCAAGGCCGAGATTTCGGGTTCCGAACAGTCCGTGCGCGTGCTGGGCAACGCCCGCAGCGCCTATGACCTGGGCCAGACCCAGGTTTCGCTGGGCGGCGGCCGCACCACGCGGCTGGCCGACATCGCCGAGGTCAAGGACCTCTATGCCGAGCAGACCTCGTACGCCCGCTTCAACGGCAAGCAGGTCCTGAGCTTCGACGTCACCCGCGCCAAGGGCGCGTCGGACGTGACCATCTATCACGCCGTCGAAAAGCGGCTGGCCGATCTCGAAAAACGCTATCCCAAGGTGCATTTCGAACTGCTGTCGGCATCGACCAGCAAATATGCCGAAGCCCAGTATCACTCGGCGATGGAAGCGCTGTTCGAGGGCGCGGCGCTGGCGGTGCTGATCGTGTTCCTGTTCCTGCGCGACTGGCGCGCGACGGTGATCTCGGCGCTGGCGATCCCGCTGTCGGCGATCCCGTCCTTCTGGTTCATGGAAATGATGGGCTTCACGCTCAACCAGATGACGCTGCTCGCGCTCAGCCTGGTGGCGGGCGTGCTGGTCGACGACGCGATCGTGGAGATCGAGAATATCGTCCGCCACATGCGGATGGGCAAATCGGCCTATCAGGCATCGATCGACGCCGCCGACGAAATCGGCCTGGCGGTGCTCGCCACCACCATGTCGATCGTCGCAGTGTTCCTTCCCGTCGGCCTGATGCCGGGCATTTCGGGCCAGTTCTTCAAGAATTTCGGCCTCACCGTCGTCGCGGCGGTGCTGATGAGCCTTGCGGTCGCCCGCATGCTCACGCCGATGATCGCCGCCTATTTCCTGAAGGCCAAGGGGCATGCCGAGCATGGCGGCGGCTGGCTGATGGACGGCTATATGGCGGTCCTGAAATGGACGATGATCCATCGCTGGTCGGCGATCGTCGCCGGGGGCGTCGCGTTCGGGCTCACCATCTGGCTGTTCGCCACGCTGCCCTCGACCTTCCAGCCGACGCAGGACCAGGACAGCGTCCAGGCCAATATTGAAATGGTGCCCGGCACCACGCTGGAGCAGACCGATCGCGTCGTCACGCACGTCGCCGAAATCCTGCGCGAGCAGCCGATCGTCGCCAATGTCTATGCCCGCACGTTCGTGGGCAATGGCCGCGTCACTGCGCTGCTCAAGGACAAGCGCGACATGACGAGCGACGCGTTCCAGAAATCGCTGGCCAAGACGCTGGCAGCGATCCCCGATGCGCGCGTGTCGTTCCGGTCGCAGGGCGGCTGGGGATCGTCGGGACGTGACGTGTCGATCGTGCTGGGCGGTGAGGACCCCGAACTGCTGGCGCGCACGGCGAACCAGCTGGTCGGCGAAATGGCGAAGCTCAGCACGCTGGTCGCGCCGCGCGTCTCGGGCGATCTCAACCGGCCCGAAATCGTCATCACGCCGCGCCTCGATCTCGCCGCCAGCATGGGCGTGACTACCCAGGCGCTGAGCAGCGCGATCCGGATCGCGACGCTGGGCGATATCGAGCAGAACAGCGCCAAATTCTCGCTCTCCGATCGCCAGATCCCGATCCGGGTATCGATCAACGAGGACGCGCGCGCGCGGCTTTCGACCATCCAGAACCTGGCCGTCGCCACGCAAAGCGGCGGATCGGTGCCGCTGCGCGTCGTCGCCGATATCAGCTTCGGCGCGGGGCCGACTAAGATCCAGCGGTTGAACCAGCAGCGTCGCCTGGTGGTGGGCGCAGACTATGCCGTCGATCCGAAGACCGGCAAGCCCTATGTCTCGGGCGTGGCAATGGAGCAGATCGCCAATCTGCCGCTGATGAAGAACCTGCCGATGGGCGTGCAGGAACTGAAGGTCGGCAACGCCAAGTGGCAGGCCGAGATGATCCAGAACTTCATCATCGCGGTCATATCGGGCGTGTTCCTGGTCTTTGCGGTGCTGGTCCTGCTCTATCGCCGCTTCGTGTCGCCACTGGTCAACATGGGATCGCTGCTGCTCGCGCCGCTGGGTGGGCTGCTGGCGCTGTGGGTGACGGGCGATCCGGTCTCGATGCCGGTCTATATCGGCATCCTGATGCTGCTGGGCATCGTCGCGAAGAACTCGATCCTGCTGATCGACTTCGCGCTCGAGGAAATGGACAAGGGCGTGCCGAAGATCGTCGCGATCATCGATGCCGGGCACAAGCGCGCCCAGCCGATCGTGATGACCACCGTGGCGATGGTGGCGGGCATGGTGCCCACCGCGATCGGTTCGGGCGATGCGTCGTGGCGCGCGCCGATGGGCATCACCGTGATCGGCGGGCTGTTGCTCTCCACGGTGCTGACGCTGGTGATCGTGCCGGCGGCGTTCAGCCTCGCGCTGGGGCTGGAACAGTGGCTGGGGCCAAAGCTGTCGCGCCGCCTGCTCACTTACCGCCCCGGCGACGACGGCAAGCTGATCGCCGCGCACGGTCCCGCGATCGAGCACCGCCCCGGCGACGACGCGCCGCAACCGGCGGAGTGAACTTCGCGCGATTTGAGGTATTGGGGAGCATGTGACCCTAGCACGTGCTCCCCACCCCGCCGAACCCGTCGCCCCCGGCCTGCGCCGCATGCGGCTGATCGCCACCGGATTGCTGGTCGTGATGGCCGCGCTGTTCCTGGCGGCGCGCTATTTCCAGCCGCTCCATCCCGCGATCGGCTATCTCCGCGCCTTTGCCGAGGCGGCGATGGTCGGCGGGCTGGCGGACTGGTTCGCGGTGACCGCGCTGTTCCGCCACCCGCTCCACCTGCCGATCCCGCACACTGCGATCATCCCGCGCAACAAGGATCGGATCGCCGGCACGCTCGCCGCCTTCCTGCGCGACAATTTCCTGATTCCCAGCGTCGTCGCGCGCCGGATGCGCGGCGTGGACGTGGCCGGAGCGGCCGGCCGCTGGCTCGCCAACCCGCCCGAGGCCAATGGCCGAATCGGCAGCGGCGCCGCGCGCCTCGCCGCCGACATGCTCGAGGCGCTCGACCAGGAACGGCTGGGCGGCATGGCCAAGGGCGCGATCGCCGCCCGACTGCGCGCGATCGAAATCGCCCCGCTGCTGGGACAGGCGCTTACCGCCGCGATGGCCAATGATCGCCATCTGCCGCTGCTCGACGGCATGATCCGCTGGGCCTCGCGCACGCTGGAGGCCAATGAGCATCTGATCCGCGAGATCGTCCATTCGCGCGCCGGATCGGTGATGCGCTGGACCGGGCTGGACGAGACGCTGGCCAAGAAGATCATCGAGGGCCTGCACAAGCTGATTACCGAAATGGCCGAGGACCCCGCGCACCCGCTGCGGATCAAGGCCGAAGAGGGGCTCGCGCGCTTTGCCGACGACTTGCAGAACAAGCCCGAACTCCGCGCCAAGGTGGAGGCATTCAAGACCGAGATGCTCGAGAACCAGGCGTTCCAGCACTGGATCGACGGGCTGTGGGAATCGAGCCGGGCGGCACTGTTGCGGCTTGCCCGCGATCCCGAACGCGCGCTGGGCGGGCGCTTCGGCGAGGCGCTGAAGCAATTCGGCGCGACGCTCCAGACCGACCGGCGGCTGGCCGAGACGATCAATCGCTTCGCCCGCCGCACCGCCGTGGGCGCGGCGTCCGATTATGGCGACGGCATCGTCCGGCTGGTGTCGGACACGATCCGGGGATGGGACGCCAGAACCGTGACCGGACGGCTGGAGAACGCGGTGGGGCGCGACCTTCAGTATATCCGGATCAACGGCACGCTGGTCGGCGGGCTGGTCGGCGTGGCGATCCACGCCGTAGACCGCCTGCTTTAACTCCGCCTCAGCCGGTCGGCGTCGCCATGCTCGTGGCCCCGGCGCCCTGAAGCACCAGCTCGCCCTGTTCCTCGCCGTCCCAGTAATGCGCGCGGACGCCATGAACCTGGATCAGCGTCAGGCCCGGCGTGTCGATGCCCTGCTCGAACCAGCGATCCAGGTCGCTGTTCCAATGCTCGGCAAAGCGCGCCTTGTCGCGGATCAGCGCGGCGCGCCCTTCGATCGAGAGGAACACCGGCTTCATGCCCAGCAGTCCGCCCTTGCCCTGGAAGCCCAGGTTCACGTTCGCATCGCCCTCGATGTCGCGCACCAGCCGGGTGTTCCCGTCGGCGAAGAACCAGTTGTCGCCAGCATAATCGACATCGCGATTGTTGCTCATCGGGCGCGCCGCGATGGTGCCTCCGTCGCTGTGCGTGGACAGCATCGCGAAATCGATGTCGCGCATCATTTCGGCCAGATCGGCAAGCGACTTCGTCATGGGAGAACCTTTCCGTCGGGGTGGGTCCGGATAACGCCCCGCCTCCCGGTTGGTTCGATCCGCCGGCGGGTCAGCGCCAGTCGAGCTGCGGCCACCCCTTTGCCGTGGCCAGCCGCTTCAGCGGGCCATGCGCGTTGACGGCGAAGGGCGCGTCGGCCCATTCGAGCAGCGGCGCGTCCGAAACATGGTCCGAATAGGCGCGGATATGGACGCCCGCCCGCGCGATCCCCTGCTCCGCCATCCAATTTTCGATCATGCGGAGCTTTACGGGCCCGTAACAGTTATACCCCTCGATCAGCGAAAGAATCTTGCCTTGCCCGTCTCGCCTTGCCTGCGTTGCGACCACATCGTCGAAGCCCAGCCGCCGCGCGATCCCGGCGGCGTAATAGCCATGCGACGCCGTCGCCATCACCAGCCGGCACCCCGCCGCCCGATCCGCGGCGATGCAGTCGCGCGCGCCCTGAAGCACGCCCTGTTCGACTTCGTGCTCGGCAAAGCTCTCGGCGACCCGCTCGAGCGCATCGGGCGAGAGCGCGCCGCCGAGCAGCAGCCGCTGGGCGAACTGCTTGAGCGTGCCGCGATCGATCGCCTTGACGAAATAGGCCAGCCCCGCCGCCCCCGCCAGCGGCAGCAGCGCCAGGCGCCACGGCGCGCGGCACCGGGCGGCGTGGATCAGGAAGCGCGTCCAGGTGGGCGCGGCCGTGATCGTCTTGTCCATGTCGTAGATTGCAAGATTTTCCATTGCGGTATCTAGGCCAGCGGTATCCCCGCGTGCCAGAGCGAATCCTTGCCGTATCCGGCAGAATCGCGGAAAGGTGGCCCGCATGAGGGGAAGCGCAGATTTCGAGAAGGTCGATTCCGGGGGTGCAGCCACGCTGCGCTTCACCGGAAACCTGTCGCTAGCCTGCCTGCAGGACCTGCCGCAGCGGCTCGACGCCGTCGAGGGCAAGATCGACAGGCTGGACCTGAGCGACGTCGAACGGATCGATACGGTCGGCGCGTGGCTGATCCATCGGTTCGCCCGCGACCATGAAGCGACTGTCGATGGGCTGGAGCCCGACGAGCAGCATTTGCTCGATCAGGTCGCCGCCGCCGAGCATCCGATATCGATGCCCGCCAGGCCGGCCAATCCGCTCACCCGGATGCTGGGCGAAGTCGGCGATGCCGTGTTCGTTGCCGCGCATACGATGTACGGGCTGCTGGGATTCCTGGGCGCGACGCTGATCGCCTTCTGGAACGTCGCCACGCATCCGCGCCGGTTCCGGTTCAACGCCACTGTGCAGCGCTTCGAAGTCGTCGGCGTGTCGGCGCTGGGCATCATCGGGCTGATGAGCTTCCTCATCGGCATCGTGATCGCACAGCAGGGCGCGGTGCAGCTCCGCCAGTTTGGCGCGGAAGTCTATACGATCAACCTGGTCGGCCGCATCACGCTGCGCGAACTGGGCGTGCTGATGACCGCGATCATGGTCGCGGGCCGCTCGGGCTCGGCCTTTGCCGCGCAGATCGGCACGATGAAGCTCACCGAGGAAATCGACGCGATGCGCACGATCGGCGTATCGCCGATGGAGGCGCTGGTGGTGCCGCGCACGCTGGCGGCGGTGCTGATGATGCCGCTGCTCGGCTTCTATGCCTCGCTGCTGTCGATCATGGGCGGCATGCTGCTGTGCTGGGTCAGCCTGGGCATCACGCCGGTCACCTTCATCCAGCGCATCCGCGAAGTCGTGCCGCTCACCGATCTGTGGGTCGGACTGGTCAAGGCGCCGGTGTTCGGCCTCATCATCGCGGTGTCCGGCTGTTTCCAGGGGATGCTGGTCGAATCGGATGCCGAACAGGTCGGCCGCCGCACGACCACTGCCGTGGTCCAGGCGATCTTCCTCGTGATCGTGCTCGACGCCTTTTTCGCCGTATTCTTCAGCGAAGTGGGCTGGATATGATTACGCGCCGCAAGCGAGACTATGAAAACGTCATCACGGTGCGCGGGCTGCGCAACGGCTTTGGCGAGCAGGTGGTGCACGAGGACCTCGACCTGGACGTGCGCCGGGGCGAGATTCTGGGCGTTGTCGGCGGATCGGGCACCGGCAAGTCGGTGCTGATGCGCTCGATCGTCGGGCTCCAGACGCCGCTGGCGGGCCAGATCGAAGTGTTCGGCGAGAACATGATCGGCCGCGAGGCGACCGAGGCGACCGCGATCCGCAAGCGCTGGGGCGTGCTGTTCCAGGGCGGGGCGTTGTTCTCGACGCTGACCGTGTCCGAGAATGTCCAGGTCCCGATCAAGGAATTCTATCCCAGGATCGACGCCGCGCTGCTCGAGGAAATCGCGGCGTACAAGGTCGTGATGAGCGGCCTGTCGCCCGAGGCGGGGCCCAAATACCCCTCCGAACTGTCGGGCGGCATGAAGAAGCGCGCCGGGTTGGCCCGCGCGCTCGCGCTCGATCCCGAATTGCTGTTCCTCGACGAACCGACTGCCGGGCTCGACCCGATCGGCGCCGCCGCGTTCGACGAACTCACGGCGTCGCTGCAAAAAACGCTCGGGCTAACGGTGTTTCTCATCACGCACGATCTGGACACGCTGTACGCGATCTGTGACCGCGTCGCCGTGCTCGCCGACAAGCGCGTGATCGCGGTCGGCACGATCGACGAGTTGCTGGCACTGGACCACCCCTGGATCCAGGAATATTTCAAAGGGCCGCGCGGTCGCGCCGCGGTGGCCAGCGCCGAACGGGCGCAACCGAGGACATGAGGCCCTGATGGAAACGCGATCGAACCATGTACTCGTCGGCGCCGTGGTGCTGATCCTGCTCGCCGTGCTGGCGCTGTTCATCGTCTGGCTTGCCCAGCTGAGCGGCGGCAACGAGCGCGAGTACGACATCTTCTACAAACAGTCGGTCGACGGACTCAGCCGGGGGTCGCAGGTGACCTTCTCAGGCGTGCCCTCGGGGCAGGTCAAGGACATCGCCTTCTGGCAACCCGATCCCAGCCTGGTGCGCGTGCGCATCAGCGTGCAGGAACAGGTGCCGATTCTGGAAGGCACGACCGCGTCGATCCAGGGCAGCTTCACGGGCCCCAGCACGGTCCAGCTCGACGGCGCGGTCAAGGGTGCGCCGCCGATCGTGTGCCCGCGTGAGAATTCGCGGGCGTCGTGCCCGCTGGGCGTGCCGGTGATCCCGACCAAGACCAGCGGCCTCGGCGCGCTGCTCAGTTCGGCGCCGAAGCTGCTCGAACGCATCTCGACGCTGACCGAACGGCTCGGCAACCTGCTCGACGACAAGAACCAGGCATCGATTTCGGGCATCCTCGCCAATACCAACCGGCTGACCAAGTCGCTGGCGGATCGCGGGCCTGAAATCGCCGCGACGCTGGCGGAGACGCGCACCGCGATCCAGCAGTTCGGCACCGCGACCGAACAGATCGGCCAGCTTGCCGCCACCACCAACGGCGTGGTGACCGAGGATATCAAGCCGACGATCGCCAATCTGAACAAGACCATCGCGTCGGCCCGCAAGAGCATGGAGACGCTGGATTCGACGATCGGCGCGGCACAGCCCGGCATCCAGGTGCTGAGCAAGAAGACGATCCCAGAGATCGGCCAGCTGGTGCAGGACCTGCGGATCATGTCGACGTCGCTCGCCTCGGTCGCCGAAAAGCTCGATCAGGGCGGCGCGTCGAGCCTGATCGGCTCGCCCAAGCTGCCCGACTACAAGCCAAAGAAGAAGTGAGGCCCCCGATGAAGACGCTCGCCCTGCTCCTCGCGGTCCCGCTGGCCGGTTGCATCTCGATCGGCGCGAAGCCGCCCGAGAACCAGCTGACGCTGTCGTCCACCAGCACTGTCGCGGTCGGTGAATCGCAGCGCTCGAACGTGGCGGCGACGATCACCATATCGGTCCCCTCGGTGCCCCAGGAACTGGCGGCATCACGTATCCCGGTGCACGCCAGCGATACGGCCATCGCCTATGTGAAGGGCGCGCAGTGGGTCGAGCGCCCGTCGCAGCTGTTCCAGCGGCTGTTGTCCGATACGGTGACCGCACGCACCGGCCGACTGGTGTTGAGCAGCCGCCAGTCGCAGCTCGATCCGGGTGCCTATCTGTCGGGCGAACTGCGCCGGTTCGGCGTGGATGCCGGCACCAGCGAAGCCGTCGTCACCTATGACGCGGCGCTCATTCGCGGGTCCGAGGCGGTGGTCGAGAAGCGCCGGTTCGAGGCGCGGGTTCCAGTCGCGCAGGTGGAAACCGGCCCGGTCGGCACGGCGCTGAACCAGGCCGCAAACCAGGTGGCGGACCAGGTCGCGGACTGGATCGGCAAGTAGCCGCTTGCCGGGCCACGACGATGGCGCCCGCATGCGCAATCTGGTAGCGACCCAGTCATGGCCCTGACTGCCGTCGCCTCCGCCCGGGAAATCCTCACCCGCCTCCACGATGTGATGGCGCGGCGCCTGCCCGCGCAGTCCAAACTCAATTCGGTGGTCGAGATCATCGGCAGCACGCTGAACAGCGAAGTCTGCTCGATCTATCTGCTGCGCGAAGGCGTGCTGGAACTCTATGCCACGCGCGGGCTGAAGCAGGAGGCGGTGCACGTCACCAAGCTGGCGCTGGGCGAGGGTCTGGTCGGCACGATCGCTGCGAATGTCGAGACGCTCAACCTGGATGAGGCGACCAGCCACCCCAATTTCGTCCACAATCCGGAAACCGGCGAAGAGCGCTTCCACAGCTTTGCCGGCGTGCCGATCATCCGGCGCGAGCGCGCGGTGGGCGTATTGTCGGTCCAGCATACCGATCAGCGCCGCTATGCCGATGTCGAAATCGAAGCGCTCCAGACCGTGGCGATGGTGCTGTCCGAACTGATCGCCAATGCCGAACTGATCGACGCGACCGGCGGCACCTCCACCCGCCTGCAATCCACCGCCGCCACCCGCACCGCCGGCTTCAAGCTGGTGGAGGGCATGGCGAAGGGCGTGGCAGTGTTCCACCAGCCGCGCATCACCATCGAACACACCGTTGCCGAGGATACCGAGGCCGAGCGTCACCGCGTCTATGCCGCGTTCGACAAGATGCGCGAGCAGATCGAGCGCATGGCCAGCCAGGCCGAATTCGGCGGCGGCGGCGAGCATGACGAGGTGCTCGCGACCTACAAGATGTTCGCCTATGACGAAGGCTGGAGCCGCCGCATCAACGAGGCGATCGATTCCGGGCTGACCGCAGAGGCGGCGATCGAGCGCGTCCAGCAGCGCACGCGGATGCGGATGCGCGAGATCGACGACGCGCTGCTGCGCGATCGGATGCACGATCTGGAGGACCTGTCCAACCGGCTGATCCGCATCGTATCGGGCCAGCTCGGCACGGCAGCGCAGATGGGTCTGCGGCAGGATTCGATCCTGATCGCGCGCAACCTCGGCCCCGCAGAACTGCTCGAATATGACCGGCGGCGGCTGAAGGGCGTGGTGCTGGAGGAAGGTTCGCTGACGGCACACGTCACGATCGTCGCGCGGGCGATGGGCGTGCCGGTGCTGGGCCGGGTACGCGACGTGCGCAAGATGATCGCCGAGGGCGACATGCTGTTGCTCGACGTCGGCGAGGAAAGCGTGTTCGTCCGCCCCACGGCGGCGATGCAGGAAGCGTTCGAGGCAAAGCTGGCGCTCAGCCAGAAGCGCCGCGCGGCCTTTGCCCGGCTGAAGGGTGCGGTGCCGATCACGCGCGACGGGCATCGGGTGCAGGTGATGGTGAATGCGGGCCTGCGCGACGATCTGGCCGCGCTGGACCTGACCGGGGCCGACGGGATCGGGCTGTTCCGCACCGAATTCCAGTTCCTCGTCTCCGCCACCCTGCCCCAGCGCGAGGCGCAGCGGCGGCTGTACAAGGATGTGCTGGAGGCGGCAGGCGACCGCCCGGTGACGTTCCGCACCGTCGATATCGGCGGCGACAAGGCGCTGCCCTATCTCAACCACGACGCCGAAGGTGACGAGGAAAATCCCGCCATGGGATGGCGCGCGCTGCGCCTCGCGCTCGAACGCGACGGGCTGATGAAGGCACAGGCCCGCGCGCTGATCGAGGCGGCGCCCGGCCGCACGCTCAACGTGATGTTCCCGATGGTCTCCGAACCCTGGGAGTTCGACCAGGCGCGCGACCTCTTCGAAAGCCAGCGCGCATGGCTGGCGTCGCGCGGGCGCAAGATGCCCAGCGAAATCCGCTACGGCGCGATGCTGGAAGTGCCCGCGCTCGCCGAAGTGCTCGACCTGTTGCTGCCCAAGCTCGATTTCCTGTCGATCGGCACCAACGACCTCACCCAGTTCCTGTTCGCCGCCGACCGCGCGCATCCCAAATTGGCACTGCGCTATGACTGGCTGAGCCCGTCGATCCTGCGCTTCATCAAGCGCGTGGTGAACGAAGCGCAGGCGGCGGGGGTGCCGGTGGGCATCTGCGGCGAGATGGGCGGCCGCCCGCTGGAGGCGATGGCGCTGATCGGGCTGGGCATCGATCGCCTGTCGATCACCCCGGCGGCGGTGGGGCCGATCAAGGCGATGGTGCGATCGCTGGACCGCGCGGCGCTGGTCGGCACGATGCAAACGCTGCTCGCCGACCCGCGCGAGCCGCTGCGCGCGGCGCTGACGGCGTGGGCGGCCGAACATTCGGTTGAACTGGACTGATCCATCGGCAGATTCCCCGGCTGCGCCGTTGACAGCGCGGGCCCCGTGAGGGACACCCCCGCCCGAGAGGCGGGAGTTAACAAGGGCGCAACCCTTCCGCCGGAGGCGATGCATGGAAGGCGATACCGCCGACAACCCGACGTTGTTTCCCACATCCGTGGGAGAAAAACTGCGTGCGGCACGCGAGGCTCAGGGGCTCGACATCGTCGAGATCGCCAGCCGTACGCGTATCCCGCAACGCCATCTGGAGGCGATTGAGGGCTCCAATTATACCGGGCTCCCCTCGATCACCTATGCGCTGGGTTTTGCCAAGGCGTATGCGCGCGCCGTCGGTGCCGACGAAGTGGCCATCGCGCGCGACCTGCGCGCCGAACTGGGCGACAATCCCGAACGCGCCGCGCCGACCCCGTCCTACGAGATGGACGACCCCACGCGCGTGCCGCCACGCGGCATCATGTGGGCGGGGCTGATCGTCGCGCTGCTCGCGCTGATCGGCGTCGGGCTGTGGTATGGCACCGGCCTGTTCCGGGGCACCGCCCCCGCGACCGAAAGCCTGATCCCGGTGGAGGAAACGAACGCCGCCGCCGACAATGCGGCCGTTGCTGCTGTCGCGCCGGCCGCACCCGTCACCGGCGGGCAAGTGACGCTGGTCGCCATCGATTCGGTGTGGCTGCGCGTTACGGACGCGAGCGGCAAGCGCCTGTTCGAAAAGGAAATGGCCCCCGGCGAACGCTATGACGTGCCGGCAGACGCGGATCGCCCCCATGCCCGCACCGGACGCCCGGACAAGGTCCAGGTGCTGATCAACGGATCGCAGGTGGCACCGCTCGGCACGGGCGCCGTCACCGTCGATGCCGATGTCAGCGCCCAGGCGCTCCAGGCGCGCGCTGCGCCGGGCGCCACGCCCTCGCCCACCGCGACGCCAGCAACGTCCACGCGCCGTCGCACGCGATCGTCGGTAGACGCGAGCCCTGCCGACACGCCCCCTGCCCCCGAAAACAGCCTGGCCACGCCTTGAGCGCTGGCGGCGAGGGTTAGCGCTCTGTTATGCACGTTTTTCGTTTTCCTGCCTCATCTGCACCGGGGGGTGTTCATAGCATGCGTATCGTAATGGCAGCCGCGGTCCTGACCGCCACGCTGGGAGTAACCGGCACCGCCCAGGCGCAGACCAGCGCCGTGGAGGGCCGCGTCGACCGGCTGGAGCGCGAGATGCGCGCGGTGCAGCGCAAGGTGTTTCCCGGCGGCGCGGGCCAGACCGTCGAGGCCCAGATCACGCCCGAAGTGAACACGACGATCCCCGGCGCGCCCGCCAGCACGCCGATCACCGATCTTACCCAGCGGGTCGTCGCACTGGAGAGCCAGGCGACGTCGCTCACCGGCCAGATCGAGCAGGACCAGTATCGCCTGCGCCAGCTCGAGGACGCGTTCAACGCCTATAAGCGCTCCACCGACGCGCGGCTGAAGGCGCTCGAGGAAACCGCGAGCACCATCGGCGGCGGACAGGGGCCGGCAATCGATCCGGGACCCACCGGCGACACGACGCCCGGCCGCCCGACACCCAGGCCCGCCAAGCCGGGCCCGACGCCGCCGCCGATCGCGGCGGACAAGCCCAATCCGGCGCGCGCGCAGCAAGTCGCGGCGGTCGAGAAGCCGTCGAGCGGCGATGCCGCCGAGGACGGCTATCTCTATGGCTATCGCCTCTGGTCGGCGAAGCTCTACCCGGAGGCGCGCAAGGAGCTGGAGGCGGTCGCCACCAAATATCCCAACCATCGCCGCGCCAGCTATGCGCAGAACCTGCTCGGCCGCGCCTATCTCGACGCCGGCGCGCCCAGTCTCGCCGCCGTCGCGTTTTACGAGAACTACAAGAAGAACCCCAATGGCGACCGCGCGCCCGACAGCCTCTATTATCTGGCGCAGGCGCTGACCAAGCTGAAGAAGCCGTCGAGCGAGATCTGCAAGGTCTATGGCGAGCTTACCCAGCTGTATGGCGACCGCCTGTCCGAGGAAATGAAGACCGGCGTCGCCGAGGGGCGCTCCGCACAGAAGTGCAAGTGACGCGATGACTGCGCTGCCGGAGGCTGCGGTCGCGCGGTTCCGGCAGGATATGCTGGTGCTGGCGCCGGAGGCCGCAGCGCCGGACTGGCGGCTGGGCCTGGCGGTATCCGGCGGGGCGGACAGCATGGCGATGCTGGTGCTGGCCCGCGCCGCTTTTCCGGGGCAGGTCGCGGCGGCAACCGTCGATCACCAGTTGCGCGCCGCCGCCGCCGCCGAAGCCGCGATGGTCGCCCGGCACTGCGCGGTGCTCGGCATTCCCCATGCGACGCTGCTCCCCGACGCCCCCATCATGGGCGCGAGCATCCAGGCACAGGCGCGCGCGGCGCGATACCGCCTGCTGGCGCACTGGGCGGGCACCCACGGCATATCCGCCCTCGCCACCGCGCACCATGCCGACGACCAGGCGGAGACCTTCCTGATGCGCGCCGCGCGGGGATCGGGCGTGACGGGCCTGTCGGGCATCCGCGCTCGCGCCGTGCTGGCGGAGGGGCCGCCCGCCGTCGCGCTGCTCCGCCCGCTGCTGGGCTGCCGCGCGGCGGCGCTGCGGGCGCTGGCCCATGCGACGGGAACCCCGTTCGTCGACGACCCGAGCAACGCCGACCCGCGCCACGATCGCACGCGGTTCCGGCAGATGCTCGCCGCCAACCCCGATCT
The DNA here is from genome assembly GCF_053502645.1 of Sphingomonas degradans. Taxonomy (NCBI): domain Bacteria; kingdom Pseudomonadati; phylum Pseudomonadota; class Alphaproteobacteria; order Sphingomonadales; family Sphingomonadaceae; genus Sphingomonas; species Sphingomonas degradans. Next base: position 4,451,900 of record NZ_CP177172.1, on the reverse strand, counting down.
CGACGTCATGGGCCTTGCCGCTTCCGCTGCCTTTGCGGTCGAGGCGGAGGCGGCGCTGGCCGCGCTGGCCGATCGCTATTGGTCCGATAATGCGCAGATCGCGCGGGATGCGGTGCGCTTGGCGCTGCACGCGCCTGCCACCCGCGACACGCTGCGCCGACTCGCGCGCCGGGGAATCGGCGAAACGCGCCGAATACTCGCCATTGCCGAGCCGGCATGGAGCGATTCGGCCAATGTCGAGCCGCTGCTCGACGCGCTGGCCGAGGGAAAATCGGCGACCCAGGCGGGCGTGCTTGTCTCCCCCGCCTACAATATATGGGATTTCCGCGGGGCACCGCCGCGTCGATCACACTGATCGGCGTTGTTCCATTGCCATTAACCGGCGCACGCCTATCTTGGGTGGCTGAAAGGTATCATGCGCACATGAACGACAACGACAAGCAGCAGGGCCCGGAGAACGGGGGCGGTAATCCCTGGATGAAAAGCCTGCTGATCTGGGTGGGCATCCTCGCGGCGCTGGCGCTGTTCGTCTCGCTGTTCGGAAACGGCGCGACCCCGGCAACCGGCACGACCGTGGCCTATTCGCAGTTCCTCGACAAGGTCGAGTCCGGCGAGGTCAAGGATGTGAGCCTGCCTGCGGGCGCGGGCGCCGTCACGGGCACTTTCACCAATGATTCCAAGTTCCGCACGGTCAATCCCGGCGACCCCCAGCTCGTCCAGCGGCTGCGCGCCAAGGGCGTGACGATCAATGGCCGGGCCGAGGAATCGCCGTCGATCTGGTTCTATATCCTGTACCAGTCGCTGCCGTTCCTGCTGCTGATGGGCGTGGCGTTCTTTGTCGTGCGTCAGATGCAAAAGAACTCCGGCTCGGGCGCAATGGGCTTCGGCAAGTCGCGCGCGCGGCTGCTGACCCAGAAGGAAGGCCGGGTCACGTTCGACGACGTCGCCGGCATCGACGAGGCCCGCGAGGAATTGCAGGAAATCGTCGAGTTCCTGAAGGACCCGACCAAGTTCGCGCGACTGGGCGGCAAGATTCCGAAGGGCGCGCTGCTCGTCGGCTCGCCGGGTACCGGCAAGACGCTGCTCGCCCGCGCCATCGCGGGGGAGGCGGGCGTGCCGTTCTTCACGATTTCGGGCTCGGATTTCGTCGAGATGTTCGTGGGCGTCGGCGCCAGCCGCGTGCGCGACATGTTCGAACAGGCCAAGAAATCGGCACCGTGCATTCTCTTCATCGACGAAATCGATGCGGTCGGTCGCTCGCGCGGCGGCGGCATCGGCAACCAGAATGACGAGCGCGAGCAGACGCTGAACCAGCTGCTGGTCGAAATGGACGGGTTCGAGGCGAACGAAGGCATCATCATCATCGCGGCGACCAACCGCCCCGACGTGCTCGACCCCGCGCTGCTGCGTCCGGGCCGCTTCGACCGCCAGGTCGTGGTGCCCCGCCCGGACATCGAGGGCCGCGTCAAGATCCTCCAGGTCCATATGAAGAAGGTGCCGCTGGCGCCCGACGTCGATCCGCGCACGATCGCGCGCGGCACGCCGGGCTTTTCGGGCGCCGACCTGGCCAATCTGGTCAACGAGGCCGCGCTGCTCGCCGCCCGTCGCGGCAAGCGCCTGGTCGCGATGAGCGAGTTCGAGGACGCCAAGGACAAGGTCATGATGGGCGCCGAGCGCCGCTCGATGCTGATGACCGAGGACGAGAAGCGGATGACTGCCTATCACGAGGCAGGCCATGCGATCGTCGCGATGCACCAGCCGGCATCCGATCCGATCCACAAGGCGACGATCATCCCGCGCGGCCGCGCACTGGGCATGGTGATGAGCCTGCCCGAACGCGACCAGCTCAGCATGCATCGCGACCAGATGTACGCCAATCTGGCGATGTCGATGGGCGGCCGCGTCGCCGAGGAACTGATCTTCGGCTATGACCGGGTCAGCTCGGGCGCCGCCGGCGACATCCAGCAGGCAACGCGCCTGGCGCGCGCGATGGTGACACGCTGGGGCATGTCCGAAGCAGTCGGCCCGCTCGAATATGCCGACAGCGAGGAAAGCTATCTCGGCTATGGCATGTCCCGTCCGGCGCAGATGTCGAACGAGACGGCGCAACTGATCGATGCCGAGATCAAGAAGCTGGTCGAAGGCGGACTGGACCGCGCCAAGCAGGTGCTGAGCGAGCATATCGATCAGCTCCACGCACTGGCACAGGCACTGCTCGAATATGAAACGCTGACCGGCGAGGAGATCAAGCGGCTGATCGCGGGCGAGGACATGGGTCGCGACGATCCGGGCGCAAAGGCGGCGCCGGTTCCGGCCGGCGGCACGTCGATCCCCAAGATCCGCCGGCCCAAGGGTCCGTTCGGCACCCCAGCACCCCAGGGCGCCTGATCCACCCCACGGACAGAGCCATAAGGTAAAAAGCCCTCCCCCGACCGCTCGGGGGAGGGCTTTTTGCTGGCACCGATGCGACGGGCCTCAGCCGGTGATGCCGAGCAGCAGCAGGATCAGCAGGAAAATCACCAGCACCACTTCGATAAAGACGGCCAGTATCACCGCCCGCAGGATCGCGTAGCGCCAACGCAGCCGATAGGCCTGTTGCAGCTGGCGCGTGATATGGACGAACGGGACCACGCTGGCGGCGAAGGCGAGCACGGTGCTGCCCACGCCCAGCGACGCGCCGATGGTGATCGCGATGAACAGCATCGACATGAACGCGATCGAATAGGTGATGAACACCGTGTGGTCGTAGAGCTTGTACTGCCGCTTCCAGAAGAACAGCAGCCAGACGAACGGCAGCGACAGCGGGATCAGCAGCCACGAGAATTTATATCCCGAAGACTGCAGCTTGTAGATCATCAGCGAAGGGTTTTTCTTCCACTTCTCGACCCCGTGATCCAGCGTTTCCCAGCCGGTATGCGGGTCCATGGAAACGCCCGGGTCCTGCTTGAGCTGCGCCTGGGCGAGGTCGAGCGCCTTCAGCCGCTCGTCGGCCTCGCGGATCGCCGTCACTGCTTCGGCGCGATCGGCCGCATCGACTCCGGCCTTGTCGCGCGTCTTGATGTCCTTCGCGCGCTCCTCGAGCACATGCTCGCGCTCGGCCTTGATCGCCGCCACCGGCAGGTTCGCCGGCCCCTGCATGTCAACGGGCGGCCCGATCCCCGCCCAGGAAAACACCGCGAACATCGCAAAGATCGAGAACAGGAAAATCGCCATGGGCGACACGAACCGCATCCGCTCGCCCGCGATGTAGCGGCGCGTGAGCACGCCCGGCCGCCACACCAGCATCGGCAGCGTGCGCCACAACTTGCCCTCGAAATGCGCGACGCCGTGCAGGATTTCATGCCCGATCGCCCCCAGCGATCGGTGGACATGCGCCGCCTGCCCGCATTCATAGCAATGCGGCCCGATCAGCGCCGTCCCGCAATTGAGGCAGATTGCCTCTGTCCCATGCCCCGCACCGCCACGCGGCTCGACCGCTCGGCCAAGCAGCGCACCGGTCATGAATTCGCCCGCTGCGTCGATTTCCCCCATGGGCCCATGGCTCTACCAGCTTGCGGCAAGTCGTGCTAGCGGGTCGCACATGGCCGATGCTGACCCTTCGATGCTGATCGCCGACATGGGCGCGCGCGCCCGTGCCGCCGCCAATGCCCTCGCCGCGATGACCACGGCACAGAAGCGCGCTGCGCTGCTCGCTGCCGCCGATGCCTTGCGCGCCGCCAGCGACACGATCGTAGCTGCCAACGCCCTCGACATGGAGGCAGGGCGCGCATCCGGGCTGACCGCCGCGCTGCTCGATCGCCTGCGGCTCGACGCCGGACGCGTCGAGGCAATGGCGGCGGGGGTCGAGGCGGTGGCCAACCTGCCCGATCCGGTCGGCGACCGGATCAGCCGCGACGTCCGCCCCAACGGGCTGGAGCTGACGCGCGTGCGGGTGCCGATCGGCGTGATCGGCATCATCTACGAAAGCCGCCCCAATGTGACCGCCGATGCCGGTGCGCTATGCGCGATGGCGGGCAATGCCGCGATCCTGCGCGGCGGTTCGGAGGCGATCCGCAGCAACCGCGCGATCCACGCCGCACTCTCCGCCGGGCTGCAAGCCGGTGGCATGCCGGCGGATGCCATCCAGCTGGTCCCCGTCACCGATCGCGCCGCCGTGGGCGCGATGCTGACCGCGGAAGGGGCGATCGACATGATCGTGCCGCGCGGGGGCAAGAGCCTGGTCGCGCGCGTCCAGAGCGAGGCGCGCATTCCCGTGCTCGCCCATCTCGACGGGCTGTGCCACACCTATATCGATCGCGCCGCCGCGCCCGACATGGCGCGCGCGCTGGCGCTCAATGCAAAGATGCGCCGCACCGGCATTTGCGGATCGACCGAGACGCTGTTGATCGATCGCGGCTTTGCCGACCCCGCCCCCGTGCTGGCCGCGCTGGCGGACGCCGGGTGCGAGCTGCGCGGCGATGCCGAGGTCCAGGCAATCGAACCGCGCGCCGTGCCCGCCAGCGATGCCGACTGGGACACCGAATATCTCGACGCGATCCTCTCGATAAAGCTGGTCGACGGCGTCGATGCGGCCATGGCGCATATCGCGGCCCATGGATCGCACCACACCGACGCGATCCTGACCGAGGACGCCGCCACGGCCGAGCGCTTCCTGAACGGCGTCGACAGCGCGATCGTGATGTGGAACGCCTCCACCCAGTTCGCCGATGGCGGCGAATTCGGGCTGGGCGCGGAAATCGGCATTTCCACCGGCCGCCTCCACGCGCGCGGGCCCGTCGCGCTCGAAGGGCTGACCACCTATAAGTGGCAGGTGCGGGGGACCGGACAGGCGCGGCCTTGAAGCGCATCGGCCTGCTCGGCGGCTCGTTCAATCCCGCGCACAAGGGGCATCGCCAGCTTTCGCTCCACGCGATCCGGGCGCTGGGGCTCGACGAAGTGTGGTGGCTGGTCTCTCCCGGCAATCCGCTCAAACCGGTCAAGGGCATGGCGCCCTTTCCCGCGCGGATGGCATCGGCGCGGGCGATGGCGCGCCACGCGCCCATCCGCCCCAGCGCGATCGAGCTGCGGCTCAAGACGCGCTACACGGCGGATACGCTCACCAAATTGCCGCGCCTCTATCCCAAACACCGCTTCATCTGGCTGATGGGGGCAGACAATCTGGCCCAGTTCCATCGATGGGAACGGTGGCGCGATATCGCGCGGCAGGTTCCGATTGCGGTTATCGCGCGTCCAGGCTATGATAGCGATGCTCACGCAAGTCCTGCGATGGGTTGGCTGCGGCGCGCTGTGCGGCCCGCAGGCCAGGCAAAGAACTGGACGCGATGGAGATTGCCGGCCCTCGTGCTGCTGCGCTTTCGCCCCGATCCGACTTCTGCGACAAGCCTTCGGGCTGCCGATCCCGCCTGGCATCGACGTTTTGCGTCGTCCCCACAAAACAGCACAACCTTAGTCAAACCCTAGGAGGCCCCTTGGCCACATCCCCTGCCGTCCAGCGCCCGACCGACCCCGATGGGGTAGAAACGCTGCACCAGATCATCCTGACCTCGCTCGATGACGATCAGGCGGTGGAAGCCGTGTCGATCCCGCTCGCGGGCAAGAGCAGCATCGCCGACTATATGGTCGTCGCCTCCGGCCGCTCGACGCGGCAGGTCGCGTCGATGGCGATGAAGCTGGCCGAGAAGATCAAGGCCGAATCGGGCCGCAGCCCGCGCGTCGAAGGTCTGCCGACCGCCGACTGGGTGCTGATCGATGCCGGCGACATCATCGTCCATCTTTTCCGCCCCGAAGTTCGCAGCTTCTACAATCTCGAACGGATGTGGTCGTTCGGCGAAGCCGGCCAGGCGTGACGGCACAGCGGCGCTAGCGACACGATGCTGCTTCATATCGTTGCGCGCGGCCGCATCGGGCGCAGCCCCGAGGCCGATCTGGTCGACCGCTATCTGAAGCGCGTCACCTGGCCTACGCGCGTCACCGAACTGCCCGACACCGGCGGACGCGTGCCCGAGGTGCAGGGGGCGACGCGCATCGTCGTCCTCGACGAGACCGGCGACAGCCTGCCCTCGCGCGTGCTGGCGGAGCGGCTGGGCGCCTGGCGCGACGACGGGGTGCGCGAAGTCCGCTTCCTGATCGGCGCCGCCGACGGATTCGGCGATGCCGAGCGCGCGCAGGCCGACCTGCTGCTGTCGTTCGGGCGCGCCACCTGGCCGCACATGCTGGCGCGGGCGATGCTCGCCGAACAGCTTTGGCGGGCGGCGTCGATCCTCGCCAACCACCCCTATCACCGCGAAGGCTAGGCCATGGGCCCGGGGCGTGGCGCCGCGCTGACGCTGGCGCTGGTGGCGATGCTCGCACTGGGCACGCTCGCCCGCGCCCAGGCGCCGGACGCCGCCCGGCAACAGGCCCGGCTGCGCGCCGCCGATGCCGCATCGAAAGCCGCGCAGGCGCGCGCCGACCAGCTCGAACGCGCCGCCGCCGCCGAGCGCGACCAGGCGGCACAGGCCCGCGCACAGGAAGCCGCCGCCGCCGAACGGATCAAGGCAGCCGAAGCCGACATTGCCGCCGCGCTGGCCCGCATCGCGCTGGTCGATCGGCAACTGGCGGATCGCCGCGCCGAACTGGGCATGCGGCAGGCCCCGATCCTCCGGCTGATCGCGGCGCTGCAATCCATGGCGCGCCGCCCGCCGGTGCTCGGCCTCGTCCAGCCCGGCTCGACCGAGGACATGGTCCACGTCCGCGCGGTGCTCGCCACTGCCGCGCCGGTCATGGCCGCGCGCACCGCCGCTGTGCGCAGCGAACTGTCGCGCGTCCGGCTGCTCCGCGGCATGGCACAGGATGCCGTGGCGAGCCTGCGCGCCAGTCGCGCCCGGCTGGAGACCGAGCGCGTGGCGCTGGTCAAGCTGGAAGCCGCGCACCGGCTGCGCTCGACTACGCTGGGCCGCAGCGCGCTCGCCGAATCGGACCGCGCGCTGGCGCTGGGCGAGCGTGCCCGCGCGATCGTCGACCAGATGGAAAGCGCCGGCGATGCCGCACAGGTGGGCGCCGCACTGGCCGCGCTTCCCGGCCCGCTGCCCCGCCCGGCAATCACCGGGGACGCCACGCCCGCCCCAACGGATCGCCGCCCCCCCGCCTATCGCCTGCCGCTGGCCGGCCCCGTGCTGACGGGCATGGGCGAGCTTTCCGACAACGGCGTGCGTGCGCGCGGCGTGACGCTGGCGGCGGCGCCCAACGCCCCCGCGATCGCCCCGGCGGCAGGGCGCGTGCGCTATGCCGGTCCGTTCCGGGCCTATGGCGGCGTCGTGATCCTCGATCACGGCAAGGGCTGGACCACCCTCGTCACCGGGCTGGGCGGTATCGCCGTGCGCGTCGGTGACCGCGTAGCGCAGGGCGCAGTGATCGGCCGCGCGGGCAGCGGCGAGGGGCCGCGCGTCACGGTGGAGCTGCGCCGTCACGGCCAGCCGATGGACCTCGCCCAGTTGCTGGGATAACGCTAGGCGGGTTGCTTTGCTACGCCGTGTAAATGCCGCTATCGCTTACTACCTTGCGCGTACCGCTCTTCCCGGAAAGTCGTTTGATGCTTCGTTCGTTTCTGCAGGTTACCGCCGCCGTCAGCGCGCTGGCACTCGTTCCCATCGCATCGGGTGCCATGGCGGGGGTCGACACGAGCAGCTATCGCGAACTCGACACCTTCATGGAGGTGTATAACCAGGTGAAGGCGAATTACGTCGACAAGGTCGACGACAAGACGCTCGTCGAAGGCGCGATCCAGGGCATGCTGGCCGCGCTCGATCCGCACAGCAGCTTCGCCGACGGGCTCGAATTCGACAATCTGAAGATCCAGACCGATGGCAATTACGGCGGGCTGGGGCTGACCGTGACGCAGCAGGACGGCGCGGTGAAGGTCATCGCCCCGACCGAGGACAGCCCCGCCGCGCGCGCCGGCATCAAATCGGGCGATTTCATCACGCATCTGGACGGCAAGTTCATCGTCGGCGGCAGCCTGGACGAAGCGATCGAGCAGATGCGCGGCCAGCCGGGGACCAAGATCACGCTGACGGTTGTGCGCCCGGGCGCCGAAAAACCGCTCCAATTCACGCTGACGCGCGAAGTGATCGTGCAGAAGCCGGTGAAGTGGGACGTCAAGGACGGCGTCGGCATCATCAACATCAACACTTTCACGGCGCAAACCGGCGCGGACACGATCGCGGCGATCCAGGCGATCGACAAGAAGCTGGGCCACAAGCCGATCGGCTATATCGTCGACCTGCGCGAAAATGGCGGCGGCCTGTTGAGCGAGGCGATTGCCGTGTCCGACGTCTTCCTCACCCGGGGCGAAATCGTCTCGCAGCGCGGGCGCGAAAAGACGGATATCGAGCGCTATTATGCCGAATCGATGGTGCCGGGCGATCTGGCGCGCGGGCTGCCGGTGATCGTGCTGGTCGATGCGGGCACGGCCTCCGCCTCCGAAATCGTCGCCGGCGCGCTTCAGGATCATCACCGCGCGCTGGTGATGGGCGTGCGCAGCTTCGGCAAGGGATCGGTGCAGACCATCCTGCCGATGGGCCCGCGCGCCGCGCTGCGGCTGACGACCGCACGCTATTACACGCCGTCGGGCCATTCGGTGCAGGAAGGCGGGATCAAGCCCGACCTGATGGTGCCGCAGATTTCGGACCCCGATTACAAGGATCGGCCGGTGCTGCGCGAGGCCGACCTGCGCCGCCATCTGATCAACTCCGAAAAGACCGACGACGCCGTGCTCGAGGAAGATACCCGCGCCGATCCGCGCTTCGCGGCAACGGCGGAGCAGCTGAAAAAGCAGGGCATCGACGATTTCCAGCTCCACTATGCGCTCCAGACGATCGCGCGCGTCGGGCCGGGGTCGCCGCTGCTCGCCACCACGGCAAAGGGGCGCTGAGCGATGCACCGGGACCGTCTTCGCGCCGCACAGTGGATCGCGCTGCTTCTCCCCGCCGCGCTGGTCGGAGGGGCACTGTTCTCGCAGCTGTTCGGACTTATCCCGTGCGAGATGTGCATGTGGCAACGCTGGCCGCACTATAGTGCCATCGCCGTCGCCGCGCTGTCGTTCGTCGTGCCGTGGCGCCCGGCCCGGCTCGCGCTGGTGGTCATCGCCGCGCTGCTGGTCGCGGTGAGCGGCGGGATCGGCATCTTCCACGCCGGAGTCGAATATCATTGGTGGCCGGGCATCACCGCCTGCACTGCGCAATCGACCGTCGCCGATCCGATGGAAATGCTGAACGAAGCGCTGCGTCGGCCGTTGATCCGGTGCGACGTTCCGCAATGGACGTTGTTCGGCATCAGCCTGGCGGGGTTCAACGCCGTGTTCTCGCTCGTCGGGGCGGCGGTTATCCTGGGGTTTGCAGCGAAAGGAACACGGCGATGAGCTGGAAACCGGGCGACCCGCGCGAGGCGATGCACACCATGGTCCGCGTCGACCAGGCGGGCGAATATGGCGCCACGCGCATCTACGCCGGGCAGTTGGCGGTGATGGGCGACCGTACGCCCGCCGCGCGCCAGATCGCGGGCATGGCGATCCAGGAAGAGCGCCACCGCAAATTCTTCGACGCGATGCTCGCCAACCGTGGCGTGCGCCCGACCCTGCTCTCGCCCTTCTGGGACGTCGCCGGCTTCGCGCTCGGCGCGGCGACCGCAGCGATGGGGCCGGAGGCGGCAATGGCCTGCACCGCCGCGATCGAGACTGAAATCGATCTGCATTATCAGCAGCAGCTGGCCGAGCTCGACGACAGCGACCCCGAGCTTCGCGACGCCGTGGCCGAGTTTCGCGACGAGGAACTGGAGCACCGCGACACCGCTTTCGCATCGGGCGCGGAGCAGGCGCTGGGCTATCCGGTGCTGGCGGGCGCGATCCGGCTGGGGTGCCGCGCGGCCATTGCGCTGTCCAAACGGATATGACAGGCCCCGTTCAGCGTTGAACGCGCAGAGAGGCGCAAATCGTGGTGGAGGAAATGGCGTGAGGATCAAGACGATCGCATTGGGCGCGGTGCTGGCTGCAGCCCCCCTGGTGGCCCCTTCTGCCGCACAGGCACAGAACGCCGCCCAGAACGGCGTGCTGCTGATCTATGGCAACGACAAATGCCCCACCAACGACAATGGCGAGGAAATCGTCGTGTGCCAGCGGCTCGACGAAGCCGAGCGGTTCCGTATCCCCAAGACGCTGCGCGAGCAGCCGGTCCAGCCGCGCAACCAGAGCTGGGCGGTGCGCTCGCAGGACGCGCTGGAAGCGGGTCAGACCGGCACCGGCAGCTGCTCCACCGTCGGCGCGGGCGGCCAAACCGGATGCTTCGTGCGCCAGGCGACGCGGGCCAAGGCCGATGCCAAGGCGCGCAAAAAGGCCGAGACCGACCTGCCGCTGCCCTGAGGCGCGGCTATCGCTGCGGCGCGGTCACCCATCCGGGGGCGTCCCGCCGCACGCAATCGACGATGATCCACAGCATCGCCGCCGCCCGGAACGTGGCGGCAAAGGCGATGGCGGTCGGCGTGGCGCTGGGCCAGGCGCCTTCCATGCCGGCAAGCCACCAGAATTCGGCGAAATAGGCGGCAAGGTCCGCCGCCGCGAACCACAGCACAGGCCATAGCCGGGGCGCCAGCAGTACGATCACGGGATAGAGCCACAGGTCGAATTGCGGCGAATAGACCTTGTTGGTCAGCATGAACCACGCCAGCACCGGCGCGAACAGCACCCACAGATGCGCGCGGTGCCGCCGCCATCCCAGCCCGATCATCGCCGCCGATCCGCCGACGAACAGCACGGTGGCGTAGAGGTTGCGATCCTGTACCCAGGTCAACAGCACGCCCATATTGGCCAGCACGTCCCAGGTCGCGGCGGCGGTGCCCGAACGCTCCTGCGAGAAACGATAGAATTCGCTCCAATTGTCGGGCGCGAACAGCGCGACGGGCAGGTTGACCAGCACCCAGGCGCCGATCGCCGCCACCGACAGCGCCGTCGCGCGCACCAGCCGCTGCGACCAGGGCCGCGTATCGCCGAACAGCGCCGACAGCCCGATCAGCGGCAATGCCAGCACCGGAAACAGCTTTGCCGCGGTCCCCAGCCCCGCCGCCGTCGCCGCGCGCACCAGCCGCCCCCGCCACGCGAACATCAACGCCGCCACCGCGAGGGCAGCGGCGGCCAGGTCCCAGTTATGCCCGACATACAGCACCAGCGGTGGTGCTGCGGCCCACAGCCAGAGCCGCCGCCGCTCCACCCCCATGCGGATCATCATCCACAGGATCAGCCCCGCGAACAGCGCATTGACGATCGTCACCACGCCCAGGAAATGCGCGTCGAGCGCGCCGCGCCCGAAGAGCAGCCGGGCGATCGCCCCCTCGATCCAGATCTGCGCGCCGGTCAGCACCGGATATTCCATCCGCGCCTGGAAATAGGGCAGCTGCCCCTGCGCCACCCCGCGCCCGAACCAGAAGGGCACGACATCGCTATAGCAGCCGGTGGTATATTGTTCGGCGCCGGTCCAGCCGCCGACCAGGCAATGGCCCTTGAACAGCCAGCCCATGCTGCATGTCACAGCCAGCGTGAGCCACAGCACACGCCATTTCGGATCCCGCAGCATCGCCCACCCCATGCGCGCCTGTCTATCCGCCGGGGAGCGCTGCGTCCATGGCCGCTGGACTTGGCGGAGGCGAGAACATACAAGGAACGAATGGCCCAGCTAGACCTCCGCGCAAAGCTCGCGATCCTCGCCGATGCGGCGAAATACGACGCCTCCTGCGCGTCGTCGGGGACCGCCAGGCGCAACTCGGCGGACGGCAAGGGGCTGGGGTCGACCGAGGGGATGGGAATCTGCCACGCCTATGCGCCCGATGGCCGGTGCATCTCGCTGCTCAAGATATTGCTGACCAATTCCTGCGTGTTCGATTGCCATTACTGCATCAATCGCAAAAGCTCGAACGTCCGCCGCGCGCGCTTCACGCCCGAGGAAGTCGTGGACCTCACGCTGCGCTTCTATCGCCGCAATTATATCGAGGGGCTGTTCCTTTCCTCGGGCATCATCCGCTCGTCCAACTACACGATGGAGCAGCTGGTCCGCGTCGCGCAGAGCCTGCGCGAGGACCATGATTTCCGGGGCTATATCCACCTCAAGACCATCCCCGATGCTGATCCCGAACTGGTGCGGCAGGCGGGGCTGTATGCCGATCGCGTCTCGATTAATGTCGAGCTGCCCACGGTCGCCGGGCTGACTCGGCTCGCGCCCGAAAAGTCGGCGCCCCGGATCGAAGGGGCAATGCGCGACGTGCGTACCGCGATCGACGACCGCGCGGACGCCGGCAAGCGCTATAAATCCGCGCCGCGTTTCGCCCCCGCCGGGCAGTCGACGCAGATGATCGTGGGCGCCGACGCCGCCACCGATGGCGACATCATCACGCGCGCGGCGGGGCTGTACGATCGCTTCCGGTTGCGGCGCGTCTATTATTCGGCGTTCAGCCCGATCCCCGATGCCAGCGCGGTGCTGCCGCTCCAGCGCCCGCCGCTGATGCGCGAGCATCGGCTGTACCAGTCGGACTGGCTGATGCGCTTCTACGACTATCAGCCCGGTGAAGTCGCCGCCGCCGCCGATTCCGCCACTGGCATGCTGCCGCTCGACATCGACCCCAAGCTCGCCTGGGCGCTCAAGTTCCGCGATCGCTTTCCCGTCGACGTCAACCGCGCCCCGCGCGAGGCGCTGTTGCGCGTGCCCGGGCTGGGCGTGAAGGCCGTCAACGCCATCCTCGCGACGCGGCGCTTCCGGCGGCTGCGGCTGGCGGACGTGGCGCGGCTGACCGTGTCGATCGCCAAGCTGCGCCCGTTCCTCGTTGCCGAGGACTGGCGCCCGGTCGCGCTGGCCGACCAGGCGGACCTGCGCCCGCTCGTCGCCCCGCGTCGCGAGCAACTGGAGCTTTTCGCAGCGTGAAACGGTTGTGTTCCCGAAACCAGGAGGGCTCCATGGCCGACGCACGTATTTTCGAGGATCTGAAAGCCGATCACGACCGCCAGCGCGCGCTGCTCAAGCGCGTCGGCGACCATCCCGGCACCGGCGAGCCGCGCCGCGAGGCGTTCGAGACGCTGCGCCTGGAGCTGCAGGCGCATGCCGCCGCCGAAGAGGAATCGCTCTACGCGATGATGCTCGGCAAGCCCGATCTGCGTGAGGATGCGCGCCATTCGGTGTCCGAGCACAAGGAAGTCGATGATTATCTGGGCGAGCTGCTCGACCTGTCGTTCGGCTCGGACGAATGGGACGCGAAATTCGCCGAGATGCGCCACCGCTACGAACACCATATCGAGGAGGAGGAGGAAGACATGTTCCCCGCCGCCGCCGAAGGGCTGAGCGATGCCGAAACCGCGCGCCTCGCCACGATATTCGAGCAGCGCAAGCCGCGCGAGCTGGCGCGTGCCGAAGACCATGCCCCCGGCGACGACCGGGACTGATTGTGAAGTCGCGGTGCCCGCGACGCAGACCACCCGCCCCACCTCCCCACCCGACCACCAAGGATACCATCAGGCTATGGTGGTCAGGTGGGGAGGTGGGGCGGGTGGCGGGCGCTACGCCAAACGAGGCCGGCGATGCGGCGCGTAGCGCTGGCGGACGAGGATGATTTCGACGGGTGGCGCGATGCCGCAAGGGCACTGGCCCAAGCGCGCGTGCCGCCCGCCGACATCGTCTGGCAGGTGGGGGAAGCGCGCGCCGACCTGTTCGGCAATACGACGCCGCTTGCCCCCTCCGGCGCGCCATTCACGGTGCCGCGCGCGTTCGTCGATCTTGCCCAGACGGCGATCCTCCACGCCGATCCGCAACGGTTCGCGCTGCTCTACACGCTGCTCACCGGGCTGATCGAGCAGCCGCGCCGGATCGACGACCATGCCGACCCGCTGGTCCGCCGGCTCGAGGAAATGGCCAAGGCGGTGCGCCGCGACATCCACAAGATGCGCGCCTTCCTGCGCTTTCGCGAAGTCGCCGACGGGAACGACATCCGCTACGTCGCGTGGTTCGAGCCCGAACATCACATCGTCCGCGCCAATGCGCGATTCTTCGTCAATCGCTTCGCATCGATGCGCTGGTCGATCCTCACCCCTGAACTGGCGCTCCACTGGGACGGCGAGACACTGACCGAGGGGCCCGCCGCCACGCGGAGCCAGGCGCCCGACGGCGATCCGGTCGAGGAAATGTGGAAGACTTATTACGCCTCCACCTTCAATCCCGCGCGGCTCAAGACGGGCGCAATGCTCAAGGAAATGCCCCGCAAATACTGGCACAACATGCCGGAAACCGCGTTGGTCAGGGAACTGGTGGCCGGCGCACGGCAACGGGAGACGGCGATGGTGACGCGCGCGCGCGACCAGTCCGGCGGAAATCGCGACGCCGCTCTTGCCGCGCTCCGCGACGAGGCGGCGGCCTGCACCCGTTGCCCGCTTCATCAGGGCGCGACGCAGACCGTGTTCGGCGAAGGGCCCGTCGATGCGCGAATCATGATCGTCGGCGAACAGCCCGGCGACCAGGAGGATCTGGCCGGCCATCCCTTTGTCGGCCCGGCGGGGCAGGTGTTCGACCGCGCGCTCGCCGCCGCCGGGATCGATCGCGCGGGGCTCTACGTCACCAATGCGGTCAAGCATTTCAAGTTCGAGCCGCGCGGCAAGCGGCGCATCCATGCCCGCCCCGACGCGGGCGAGATCGCCGCGTGCCGATGGTGGTACGAACAGGAACGGATGCTGGTCCGCCCGGCGATGACGCTGGCGCTGGGTGCCACGGCGGCGCGGCAGATGCTGGGAAAGGCCGTGACGATCGGTCGCGCACGCGGCCACGCAATCGAACTCGCCGAGGGCGGGCTGGGCTGGGTCACCATCCACCCCAGCTATTTGCTGCGCCTGCCCGACAAGGCGCAGGCGGAGGAGGAATTCGCCGCCTTCGTCGCCGATCTTCGGGGCGCGGTCGCAGCGGCAGGCTGACACCGGGGCTTGCGGACGCGCGCATCCTGCGCCACCTGCGCCGCCATTGCCCCACGCCCGGAAGGAACCACTGCATGCTCGAAGTCTGCGTCGATAGCGCCGCCGGGATCGACGCCGCCGTGCAGGGAGGCGCCGACCGGATCGAGCTGTGCGCCGCGCTCGCCGTGGGGGGGCTGACCCCGCCGCTGTCGCTGATTCGCCAGGCGGCAGGCGCGCCGATTCCGGTCCATTTGCTCGCGCGCCCGCGCGACGGCGATTTCCGCTATGGCGCCGCCGATTCCGCGCTGGTCGCGGCGGACATCACCGCCGCCGCCGAAGCCGGGCTTGCGGGTGTCGTGATCGGTGCCAGCGCGCCCGATGGCACGCTCGACGCCGCGCTGCTGGCGCAGTGGATCGCGCATGCCCGTGCCGAAGGTGCGCGGCGGGGGGCGCCGCTGTCGCTCACGCTGCACCGCGCGTTCGATCTGTGCCCCGATCTTCCCGCCGCGCTCGACATCGCGGTCACGCTCGGATTCGACCGCGTGCTCACGTCGGGCGGGCAGCCGCGCGCGATCGATGCGCTCGACATGCTCGCCGCGCTGGTGCGCCGGGCGGGCGACCGCATCGGCATCCTGCCGGGCAGCGGGATCGACACCGCGACGCTCCCCGCGATCCTCGCCACCGGCGTGCGCGAGGCGCATGCCTCGTGCCGCTCCCCCGCCGCCCAACCCGGTGCACAGGAAGTTCGTTTCGGATTCCAGAGCGGCCCGCGCATGGAAACGGATGCGGCAAAGGTCGCCGCGCTAAGGAAGTTGCTCGACGGTGTCGTAGTACCTTGAACAATACCAATATGTGACTTATCCCGCTCTTTCTTGCGAAGGATAGAGTGGGCACGATGGGGGTTGAATTCGACGCGGCGCGCGCGACCGGCACGACGCTGATGGAATCCGAGGCGAAAGAGGCCGCAGCCGCAGTGCGGCGGCTGATCGACAGCAGCGGCCCGGCGCTGATGGCGCTGGCACGCACGCTGCGCGCATCGCCCCCGGCGCGGATCGTCACCTGTGCGCGCGGCTCTTCGGACCATGCCGCCAGCTATGGCAAATATCTGATCGAGACGATGATCGGCATCCCGGTCGCCTCCGCCGCCCCCTCGGTCGCGTCGATCTTCGCGGCGCCGGTCTCCGCCGCGCCGTCGCTGTTCATCGCGATTTCGCAGAGCGGCCGCAGCCCCGATCTGCTCGCCACTGCGCGCGCGCACCAGGATTCGGGCGCGCATGTGCTGGCGTTCGTCAATGACGAGGACTCGCCGCTCGCCGCGCTTGCCGACACCTGCGTCGGGCTCAAGGCCGGGCCGGAACGTTCGGTCGCCGCCACCAAATCCTATATCGCCTCGCTCGCCGCGTTCGTCGCGCTGGTCGCCGAATGGGCATCGGACGATGCGCTGGGCGCGGCGCTGGTGCGGTTGCCCGAACGGCTGGAGCAGGCCCAGGCGCTCGACTGGAGCAGCGCCGTCGAGACGCTGCACGGCGCGACCAACCTGTTCGTGATCGGTCGCGGCTACAGCTTCGGCATCGCCCAGGAAGCGGCGCTCAAGTTCAAGGAAACCTGCGGCCTCCATGCCGAGGCGTTCAGCGCGGCGGAAGTACGCCACGGCCCGATGGCGATCGTGGGTGAGGGCTTTCCCGTGCTCGGCTTCGCGACCTCCGACACCGCCGGCGACAGCGTGCGCGAAGCGGCGGCGGACTTTGCCGAGCGCGGCGCGCCGGTGTGCCTGGCCGACGCGCGCGGCGCGGGCTCGCTGCCCGCGCTCGCCGATCATCCCGCGATCGAACCGATCCTGATGGTCCAGAGCTTCTATCTGATGGCCAACGCGCTGTCGCTGGGGCGCGGCCACGATCCCGATCGCCCGCTGTACCTCAAGAAGGTGACCGAGACGCGATGAGCCGGGTTCGTTTCGTCAACGGTCATATCGTTACTGCCGCCGGAACCCTGGATAGCGCGACGATCGAAATCGATGCCGGCCGGATCGCCGCCATCGGCGATACGGGCGCCACAGAGACCATCGACCTCCAGGGCGGGTGGATCGTCCCCGGCTTCATCGACACCCAGGTCAATGGCGGCGGCGGCGTGTTGTTCAACGACGCGCCGACCGTAGAGGGCATCGCCGCGATCGGTCGCGCGCATGCCCCGTTCGGCACCACGGCGTTCCTGCCCACGCTCATCAGCGACGTGCCGGACGTGGTCGAGCGCGCGCTCGATGCCGCGGATGCCGCGATCGAGGCGGGGGTTCCCGGCTGCGTCGGCGTGCACATCGAGGGGCCGGTGCTCAACACCGCGCGCAAGGGCATCCACGACGCCGACAAGTTCCGCCGGCTCGACGATGCGCTGATGCCGCTGCTCACGCGCCCCCGCCGGGGCAAGGTGATGCTCACGCTGGCGCCCGAAATGGCGTCGCTCGACGATATCCGCCGGCTGCACGACGCGGGCGTGATCCTGAGCATCGGCCACAGCAACGCCGAGTACGAGACCGCCACGGCGGCGATCGCGGCGGGGATGACCGGCGTCACCCACCTGTTCAACGCGATGTCGCCGTTGCTCCACCGCGCGCCCGGCGTCGTCGGTGCCGCGCTGGAGGACCAGAGCGTCTATTGCGGGTTGATCGTCGATGGCTTCCACGTCCATGACGCGCCGCTGCGAATCGCGCTGCGCGCGCGGCCGCACCATCGCTTCCTGCTCGTCACCGATGCGATGCCGTGCGTCGGCGCCGACATGTCGGAAATGATGCTGCACGGCCAGCGCATCCTGGTTGAGGGTGGTCGCTGCGTCGGCGAGGACGGCACGCTAGCCGGCTCCGCGCTCGACATGGCGGGCGCGTTCCGCAACGCCGTGGCGCGGATCGGCGTCACGCCGCAGACCGCCGCCGCGATGGCCGCGACCAGCCCCGCCGCTTTCCTGGGCCTGGAGGGCGAGCGCGGTGCGCTGGCGCCCGGCCTGGTTGCCGATTGGGTCCAGCTGACCCAGGATCTCCATCCGGCGGGCACCTGGATCGCCGGCGCCCGCACTGCCTGATTTCTCTCCCGGGAGACACGCCCTGAGCACGTTACCGCCGACCCCGCCGATCGACGACACTGCCGGGGCGTCCGTCGCCGCCGGCGCGCAGGCGGGCATTCCCATCGCCGCCCCGCTAGCCGGATGGCTTTCGGCGCTGGACGAAGTGCCCGATCCCGTATTCGCCCAGCGGATGCTGGGCGACGGCATTGCGATCGACCCAACGGGCGATTGCCTGCACGCCCCCTGCGACGGCGAAGTCACGGCACTCCAGCCGAGCGGGCACGCGATCACGATCCGCGCCGCAGAGGGTGCGGAAATCTTGATCCATATCGGGCTGGATACCGTCGCCTTGGGCGGCGAGGGATTCGCACCCTGTGTCGCGCTGGGCGATAATGTGCGGCGCGGCGATCCGCTGATCCGGTTCGATCTCGATTCGATCGTTTGCGGCGCCCCTGCCGTGGTGACGCCGATCGTGCTGCTCGCAAGCGAAGGCTATGCGCTGGCCCGCACCCGCGCCGATGGTCCGGTCGCGATCGGCGACGCGATCTTCACGCTCACGCCCGTCGCTGCCGCCACGACCGCCAGCACCGCCACCGGCCCGCGCGTCGAGCGGCAGGTTTCCGTCCCGATGGCGCACGGCATCCATGCCCGCCCGGCGGCCCGCATCCGTGAGGCAGTCGCCGCGCTGGACGCAGAGGTCATGCTGGCCAAGGGTGATCGCAGCGCCGGGGTGCGCAGCCCGGTGGGGCTGATGACGCTCGGCATCGGCTTTGGCGACACGATCACCGTTGCAGCGCAGGGCGCGCAGGCGCAACAGGCGGTGGATACCGTGATCGCGCTGATCGAAAGCGGGATGGGGGAAAAGGGTCACGCCCCGGCCCCCGCCCCCGCGCCGGCCCCCGTCCGCACGGCGGCGCCGGTCGACGGCGCGCTGCCCGGCGTCACGGCGGCCCCCGGTCTTGCCGTGGGCCAGGCCCGCGCGTTCCGCCTGCCCGAAATCACCGTCGATCCCGTCGGCAAGGGCGTGGCCGAGGAGCAGGCGCGGCTGGACGATGCCCGCCGCACGCTCGACGCCCGCTTCGCGGCGGAAGCGCGCCACGCCACGGGGCCGCAGCGCGCGATCCTGGAGGCACATCGCGCGATGCTCGACGATAGCGGACTGGTCGACGCCGCCGCGCAGGCGATCCGCGCAGGCGCCAGCGCGGGCCATGCCTGGCGCGAGGCGATCCGACCGCAAGCGGACGCACTGCGCGCCTCGGGCGACGCGCATCTGGCCGAGCGCGCCGACGACATGCGCGACCTCGAACGCCGGTTGCTCGCGGTGATCGAGGGGATCGAGGATGCGCCGCTGGTCTTCCCGGCGGACACCATCCTGATCGCCGAGGACCTGCTGCCCTCGCACCTGATGGCGCTGGACACCACCACTGTCATTGGCCTGTGTATCGAGCGTGGCGGACCGACCTCGCACGTCGCCATCCTGGCGGCCAGCATGGGCCTGCCCGCGCTGGTGGCGATGGGCACCGAGCTGCGCGGGATCGAGGACGGCACGACGCTGATCCTCGACGCGGGCGCCGGGCATCTGCGCATCGCACCCAACGCCGACCAGCTTGGCACGGCGCAGGCCGCAGTCGCCGAGCGCGCCGCGCGCCGCGCCGCCGCGCACGCCGCCGCCGCCCAGCCGTGCCACATGGCCGACGGCACGCGGATCGAAGTGTTCGCCAATCTCGGCTCGCGCACCGATGCCGAGCTGGCGATGGCGAACGGCGCCGAGGGATCGGGGCTGCTGCGCACCGAATTCCTGTTCCTCGAACGCGATACCGCGCCCGACGTGGACGAACAGGCCGCCGAATATCAGGCGATCGCCGATACGCTGGCCGGGCGCCCGCTGATCGTGCGGCTGCTCGACGTGGGTGGCGACAAGCCCGCGCCCTATCTGCCGATCGCGCCGGAGGAGAATCCGGCGCTGGGCCTGCGCGGCATCCGCGTCGGCTTTGCCCACCCGGACCTGCTCGATGCGCAGCTGCGCGCGATCCTGCGCGTCCAGCCGGTCGGTCAGTGCCGCATCATGGTGCCGATGATCGCCAGCGTGGATGAACTGCGCCGCGTCCGCGCCGCGCTGGACCGCATCCAGGCGGAGATGGGCATCACCGAGCGCGTCGAGCTGGGCGTGATGGTCGAGACCCCGGCCGCCGCCGTGACGGCGGACCTGCTCGCCGCAGAGGCCGATTTCCTGTCGATCGGCACCAACGATCTCACCCAATACGCGCTGGCGATGGATCGCGGAAACCCCGCCGTGGCGGGCGCGATCGATGGCCTGCACCCCGCAGTGCTGCGGCTGATCGCCGAGACGTGCCGGGGTGCCGCGTCGCAAGGACGCTGGACGGGTGTGTGCGGCGGTCTGGCCTCCGATCCGCTGGCCGTGCCGATCCTGCTCGGCCTGGGCGTCACCGAATTGTCGGCCACTGCCGCGATGGTGCCCGAGATCAAGGCGCTGGTGTCGGGCCTCTCGCTCGATACCGTCCGCGCCCATGCCGCCGCCGCACTGGCCTGTGCCACTGCCGCCGACGTCCGCACGCTTGCCCGGGAGTTCACTGCATGAAGTCGATCCTGGAGACGCTCCAGCCGCTGGGCCGCGCCCTGATGCTGCCGATCGCGGTGCTGCCGGTGGCGGGGCTGCTGCTGCGGCTGGGCCAGCCCGACCTGCTCGACATCGCGTTCCTCAGCGCGGCGGGCGATGCGCTGTTCTCGCATCTGGGGCTGTTGTTCGCGATCGGCGTCGCGACCGGCTATGCCCGCGACGGCAACGGCGCCGCGTGCCTTGCCGGCATCGTCTGCTTCCTCGTGACGACCGAGGCGGCAAAGGTGCTGCTGACGGTTCCCGCCGATGTCGGTGCCGGACTGACCGGGCCCGCGCTCGACGCCGTGGTCGCCGCGTGGAAGGCCAAGGCGATTTCGCGGCTGGACGTGCCCGTCGGCATCCTGTCGGGGCTGGTCGGGGGCGTGTTCTACAACCGCTTCTCGGCGATCAAGCTGCCCGAATATCTCGCCTTCTTCGGCGGGCGGCGCTTCGTGCCGATCGTCAGCGGCGTGGTGGGCGTCGGCTTTGCCGCAATCATCGGCGTCGGCTTTGCGCATCTGAGCGCCGGGATCGACGCGCTGGGCCATGGCATCGCCAGCCTGGGCGCGTTCGGGCTGTTCGCGTTCGGGCTGCTCAACCGGCTGCTGCTGGTGACCGGGCTCCACCATATCCTCAACAACGTGTTCTGGTTCGTCCAGGGCGATTATCACGGCACGGCGGGCGACCTGCGGCGCTTCTTCGCAGGCGATCCGACGGCAGGCGGATTCATGGCCGGGTTCTTCCCGGTGATGATGTTCGGCCTGCCCGCCGCGTGCCTCGCGATGTACCGGACTGCCCTGCCCGAGCGACGCAAGGCCGTGGGCGGCATGTTGTTCAGCCTCGCGCTCACTTCGGCGCTCACCGGCGTGACCGAGCCCATCGAGTTCAGCTTCATGTTCCTCGCCCCCGCGCTCTATGCGGTGCATGCGGTGCTGACCGGCATTGCGATGGTGGTGATGGACGTGCTGGGCGTGAAGCTGGGCTTCGGCTTTTCGGCGGGGCTGCTGGATTACATCCTGAACTTCGGCAAATCGACGCGGCCGCTGCTGCTGCTGCCGGTCGGCATCGTCTATTTCCTGCTCTATTACGCGATCTTCAGCTTCGCGATCCGCCGCTTCAACCTCCAGACGCCGGGCCGGGAGCCGGTGGCGGCGCCCGCTGCTGCCGAGACCACGGCAGGACCGCGCGGCGCGGCGTTCGCCCGCGCGCTGGGCGGGGCGGAGAACCTGACGAGCGTCAGCGCCTGCACCACGCGCCTGCGCCTGATGGTCGCCGACCAGGCGCAGGTGGACGAGGCCGCGCTCAAGGCATTGGGCGCGCGCGGGGTGATCCGCCCGTCTGCCCATGCGCTCCAGGTGGTGCTGGGCCCGATCGCCGATTCGGTCGCAGTCGAGATCCGCGACGCGCTGGCGCTGGGCGGCGGCGCGCTTGCCCCGGCGGCGGCTGCTGCACCCGAGCCCGCCATCGCACTCAACGCCGCCACGCTCGCCGCACTTGGCGGCGCGGCGAATGTCCGCGACGCGAGCCTGCACGGCGCGCGGCTGCGCGTGGCGCTGCACGACGCGGCACAGGCGGCGGAACCGGCGCTGGCGGCGCTGGGCGTCCGCTCGATTGCGCGGCCCTCGGACGGCGTACTGCACCTGTTGCTCGCCCCCGGCGCGGCGCAGGGGCTGCTCGCGGAGTAACGCCGCCGCCCCCGGGGACGGCGCGCCTAGTCGGCGTCGATCGCAACGCGCCCCAACAGGCCGGACGGCGTGCCGGCATCGGCCTCGACCAGCAGGACGATCGTGCGCGGACCGCCGCCCGCCGGCAGCGCGGCGGTGATCGGGCCGGGCGTTGCGCCCGTCTTGTCCGCCAGCTTCACGCCATCGACCCACAGCTCGGCGCGTCCGCCGACCGAATCGAACCGGATCGTCCCGCCCTGTGCCGCGATCCGCTTCCACGGCGTCACGCGCGTGCGATAGACGCGCCAGCCACTCGCGCTGTCCGCCGGCGTGGGCGTGCCGCTGCGCACGAAATCCCAGCTGTTATTGTCGCCATCCGCCGGCGCCAGCGTCGGCGCAGGCCGCGCATCCAGCCGCATCGAGCGCCGCCAGTCGGTGACGACCATCCGCTGCGGCGTCACGCCCACTTGCGCGCGTGGCGCCACATCGGCGCGATCGAGCAGCAGCGTCGCCGGCTTGAGCCCATCGGCGCTGGCACGGATCGTGATTCGCCCCCGCCCCGCCGCTGCCTGGACGATCATCTGCGCCAGCCCGTTGAACAAGGATCGCGAGCCCGCAGGCCCTGCGAACTGTTCGGGCTCGTGGCAATTGGGATCACCATTGCCGACCCCGAGCAGCGCAGCGCCCTCCACCGTAAAGCGCGTCATCAGGTTCGCCGTTGGCACATGCCGCCCGCGCGCATCGACGGCGGCGATCGTGATCGCCTGCACATCCTCGTCGTCGCCCGCCATCACCGTGCGTGCCGGCGTGAGCCGCAGCGCCACCGGCGCGCCCGCCGTTTCATGCAGCGCAGTCGCGACCACCTTGCCGCCGCGCATCGCCACTGCCTCGATCCGGCCCGGGGCATAGGGCACGCTCCATTCATTGCCCATGATCCGGTCGACCTTCTGCACCCCCAGGTCCCGACCGTTCAGCCGCAGCTGGACCGTCTCGGCATTGCTGCTGACAAAGACCTTGATCGGCTGCCCCTCGCGCCCGGGCCAGGTCCAGTGCGGCGCGATGGCCACCACTGCGCGGTCATCGATCCAGTGCGCGCCGTGGATGTCGAACGCGGTCTTGGGAAAGCCGCACAGGTCGAGGATGCCGAAAAAGCTCGAGATGGTCGGCCAGTCATGCGGCGTCGGCTCGCCATGATAGTCGAACCCGGTCCACACGAACCCGCCCGCCACGAACGGGCGCTCGGCAATCGTCTTCCACGTATCGCGGTGGGTGCCGCCCCAGCTCGCGGCTTCGGTATCGTACGACGTGATGACATGCCCCGCCGAATCGGTCGCAAAGGCGCCGCGCGTCTCATACGCGCTGGTATCCTCCGAACTGGTGATCGGCTTGGTCGGGTTCAGCCGGTGGAACTTGTCGTAATCGGCCTGGTAATAGTTGAACCCCATCACATCGACTACGGTGGAGACGTTGACCGGATTATAGAACGATCCGTTCATCGCCGCCGTGACCGGGCGGCTGTCGTCCAGCCGATGGACGGCGGCGGACATGCGCCGCACCATCTCCACCCCCGCCTCGGTACCCTGCATCGGTTCTTCGTTGAAGACGGACCACAGGATCACGCTTGCGTGGTTGCGATCGCGCCGCACCAGCCATTCCAGCTGGGCGAGATAGTCGGGCGCGGGGTTGAAATGGCGGTTCTCGTCCATGACGAGGAAGCCCATCCGGTCGCACCAGTCGAGCAGTTCCGCCGTAGGCGCATTGTGCGACATGCGGATCGCGTTGCACCCCATCGCCTTCAGCCGCTCCAGCCGCCACGCGAGCAGCGCGTCGGGCACGGCAACGCCGACCCCGGCATGGTCCTGGTGCAGGCACACGCCCTTGAGCTTCACCGGAGCATCGTTGACGAACAGCCCCTTGTCGGCATCGAACCGCACCGTGCGGAAACCGATGGCGACATCGCGCCGATCGGTCTCGGCGCCGCCGCGCAGCACGCGCGTTCGCACCGTGTACAGCGTCGGCCGCTCGACCGACCAGCGTTCGGGCGTGCCCGCGTCCAGCACCATCGCCGCATCGGCGCGGCCCAGTACCGGCACCGACACGTCGGCGCTTGCCCGGGCAACCACGCGCCCCTGCGGATCGACCAGCGTCGCCTCAACGGTCACGGCCACGGCTGCGCGCTCGATATTGGCCAGCGTCGCGGTCACCGGCACGCGCCACTGCCCGTCCGAC
Source organism: Sphingomonas degradans (assembly GCF_053502645.1). NCBI lineage: Bacteria > Pseudomonadati > Pseudomonadota > Alphaproteobacteria > Sphingomonadales > Sphingomonadaceae > Sphingomonas > Sphingomonas degradans. The sequence continues at coordinate 4,427,392 of NZ_CP177172.1, read as the reverse complement.
CCGATCCGGGGGTCACAGTGTACGCCGTCGCTGATGATCGCCACGGGCGCGCGGCGGATCAGCCAGGCGTGGCGATACAGCCCCGCGCCTTCGTACCACCAGCCTTCCTTGGCATCAGCATCGACGCGGATCGCGATCACATTGGCATCCTCGCCAAAGCGGGCAAACGGCGTCAGGTCGACATGGACGCTGTTATAGCCCGACCAGTTGTGCGCGACGATGCTGCCGTTGATCCAGATCGTCGCGTTGGTGGCGATGCCATCGAAATGCAGCTCGATCGTCTTGCCCCGGTCCGCCGGGTCGAGCGTCAGCGTGCGGCGATACCAGCCGATCCCGCGCGGGCGATAGCCCTGCGACACGTTCGCGCTTTCGACAAAGGGCTGCGCCGCCGCCCAGTCATGGGGCAGGCGCACCTGCGCCCAGTCGCTGTCGTCATACAGCATCGCCGCCGCGCCGCGTGCGTTGCCGGCCTTGACGCTCAGATAGGTATCGTGGTGCCCCTGCGGCTCGGGCATCGGCACTTCGCCCTCGTGGAACCGCCAGCCCAGTTCCAGCAGCGTGCGCGACGGATCGGTCTCGGGCAGGCGCGCGGGCAGGGTCCGGGTCGGGGCGGGCATCGGAAACCCGTCCCCCGCCGCCTCGCGTCGCGCCGGTGCCGCCGGAACCGCCGGCGCGGCCAGCAATGCGCCGACGCCGACGCCCCCCTGAAGCAGTTGGCGACGATCCATGGCGATACTCCGGGCACGGGGCCGCGCGCTGCGGCCGGTTCTTCAAGAATGGGTTAGATGTCGCTCAGCTCGGCGACGAAATCATAGGCGTCGCCGCGATAATAGGACCGCGTCACTTCGGCGGCGCGCCCGTCGCGCAGGAAGGCGCGGCGCTCGATCAACAGCCCGGCATGGCCCGGATCGACGCCGAGCAACCGGGCATGTTCGCTGCCAAAGGGGACCGCGCGCAGCCGCTGGAGCGCGCGCACCGGGCGATTGCCGACCTTGTCGAGCGCGCCGTACAGCGAATCCTCGACTGCATCGACCGAGGGCAGGCAGTATCCGGCGATGGTCGAGAATTCGAGCGCCATCGGCTCGTCATCGGCATAGCGGACGCGCGCGAAGCGCAGCACGGGCGCCCCCGGCGACAGGCCCAGCATCATCGCCTCTTCGGGGTTCACTTGCCCCGGCGCGCGCGAGATCCAGCTGCTGCTGGCCTTGCGCCCGCGCGCTGCCATGTCCTCGGTAAAGGACGACAGCTTGGAAAAGCTCTTTTCGACGCGGCCCGCGACGAAGGTGCCGGCACCCCGGCGGCGCGTGAGCAGCCCTTCCTCGACCAGCCCGCCGATCGCCTTGCGCACGGTGATGCGCGACACGTCATATTCGGTCGCCAGATCGCGCTCGGGCGGGATCGCGTCGCCCTGGTTCAGGATATTGCCCGAGATGCCGTCGCGAATGAGCTGCTGAAGCTGCAAATATAGCGGGGAGGGATTGTCTTCGCGAAAACGCCCGACCTGGTCCGAAAACGACATCAATTCCCCCAGACGCTGCCCCTGCGCCCCCGTTATGTGAATCCGCCGACGCTATCGCAACGCGCCCTGTCGGGCAACGGTTTCACGCTGGTTTATATTGGTCTTTACCCTCTTATCAAATATCTGGCGGGAAACCGCAAGATGCTTGCGCCGAAAGCGGAAAGCGCAACGCAGCTATTGTGCCGAAGGACTTATATTGGTTACATCCCTGCTGCCGTAACATGCGGCGCGGAGCGGGAGGCAGCGGATGATCGGTTTCAAAGCTGGACGGATACGGCATCTCTGCTGGGCCGCGCTGCTGTCGAGCACCGCTGCGTTGGCGCAGGGTGCCGGCACGCCGCCGCTCACGCCGCTGCCCGCCTCGGTCGTGCCCGGCAGCGGCAGCTTCACCGTTGCGAACGGCGCCGCGATCGGCATCCCCGCCGGGGATGCAGGCGCTGCGGCGGCTGCCCGGCTGCTCGCCGCGCATGTCCGCACCGAGCGCGGCATCACGCTGGCCCCGGCCGAAGGCGCCGGCGCGATCCGGCTGGTGCGCGACGCCGCAATCCGGGGCGACGAGGCCTATCGCCTGACAGTCGACGCCAGGGGCGTGCGTATCGCCGCATCGGGCGACCGGGGGCTGTTGTACGGCGCAATGACGCTGGCGCAGCTGCTCAGCCCCGACCATGGGTTCGGCAAGCCGGTGAAGCTCGCCGCCCAGACGATCGAGGACGCGCCGCGCTTCGCCTGGCGCGGGCTGCTGGTCGATCCCGCGCGCCATTTCCTGCCCATCGAAACGCTCCAGGCCATCGTCGACCAGATGGCGTCGGTGAAGCTCAACACGCTGCACCTGCACCTGACCGACGATCAGGGCTGGCGCTTCGAAGTGAAACGCTACCCCAAGCTCACCGATATCGGCGCGTGGCGCACCCCGCCCTCGACCGGCGGCGCGCCGGGTCCGAAGCATGGCGGTTTCTATACGCAGGAGCAGCTGAAGGGCCTGGTCGCCTATGCCGCCGCGCGCGGCGTGACGATCGTCCCCGAAATCGACTTGCCCGGCCACGCCACCGCGCTGGTCGCCGCCTATCCCGAACTCGGCGTGCTCGGCGACCAGCCGGCGGTGTCGAACCAGTGGGGCGTCGCGCCCTATCTGTTCAATCCCGGCCCGCAGGGCATCGCCTTCGTCAGGGAAGTCCTCGACGAGCTGATGGCGGTGTTCCCCGGCACCTATATCCACCTGGGCGGTGACGAGGCGGTCAAGGACCAGTGGGAGCGCTCGCCGCAGGTGCAGGCACAGATGCAGGCACTGGGCATCAAGACCGAGAACGCACTGCAAAGCTGGATGATCGACCAGTTCGGCGCCTATCTGGAGCAGCATGGCCGCCGCCTGATCGGCTGGGACGAAATCCTGGAGGGCGGCGTCCCCGCCTCGGCATCGGTCATGTCGTGGCGCGGGGAAAAGGGCGCGGTCGAAGCCGCGAACAAGGGGCATGACGTGGTGCTCTCCCCCGCCCCGATCCTGTATCTCGACAATCTCCAGAGCGACCGCGGCGACGAGCCGCCGGGGCGCCTCGCAGTCCAGTCGCTCGCCACGGTCTATGGCTATGAGCCGATGCCCGCCGGGATCGCCGCGGACAAGGCGCACCATGTGCTGGGTGCACAGGGCAATGCGTGGAGCGAGTATCTCGTCACCCCCTATCAGGTGCAGCACGCGCTGTTCCCGCGCGCGGCGGCCGTTGCGGAAATGACCTGGACCGCGAAGGACAAGCGCGACTTTGCCGGCTTCGTCACACGCCTCCAGCCCCAGATCGCGCGCTGGCGCCGCTCGGGCATCGAAGTCGCCGACAGCGCCTTTGCCGTGGGCTATCAGGTCCAGGGCGGCGCGGGCGCTGCGCTGCGCGCCAGCAAGGTGCCGGTCGCGCTGGCGACCCAGGCGAACGTCGGCACGATCCGCTACACGCTGGACGGCAAGACGCCGACCGCCAGGTCGATGGCGTACAAGGCACCGCTGGCGCTCAAGCCCGGCACCATCGTCACCGCCGCCGCGTTCGACTCCGCCGGAATTGCCATCGCCGCCCCGCGCCGGTTCGACACCAGCCGCGCCGCATTGCTCACCCGCACAACGTCGGAACTGGCGCCCTGTCCCGAGGGCAAGCCGCTGATGCTGCGCATCCCGCTCAATGCCGATGCGACCGCCAACGGCCCGGCGTTCAACGTCAACATCTTCAACACGTGCAGCATCTACAAGGCCGCGCCGCTCGACATCGCCACCGGCTTCACGGTCGACGTCGCCCGCCTGCCCCGCAACTGGGCGCTGGCACACGACTATGGCGCGGTCCGCCAGCACTATAACGTGACCGCCCATGGCGAGCTGATCGTCACGGCCCGCTGCACCACCCCCGCCGCCAAGCCGATCGTGGTCGCCAGCTTCCCGCTGCCCGACCCCGCCACCGCCCCGCAGCAGTTCCGGTTGAACGGAACGCTGCCCCAGCTCGCAGGAGACGAGGACCTTTGCTTCACATTCACATCGCCGCTTTCGGACCCCTTCTACGCCGTCGAGCGCGTAACGCTGACGGAGGTCGGCAAGTGAAGGCCCGCGCGCTGGCATTGCTGCCGCTGCTCCTCGCCGGCACCGCCGCCTGGGCCGACCCGCGCGAAACCGTGTCGCTGGACGGCGCGTGGCAGGTGCGGATCGACCCCGCCGATGGCGACGCGGCAAAGGCGCACCCGAAGGAAACGGCCTGGTTCCCCGCGCGCGTTCCCGGCAGCGTCCAGCAGGACCTGATGGCCGCCAAGCGCGTGCCCGATCCGTATCAGGGGATGAACGAAGCCGCGATCCAGTGGGCCGGCCTGACCAACTGGCAGTTCCGCCGCGTGATCGACGTGACTCCGGCAATGCTGGCGCGCGACCATGTCGAGCTGGTGTTCGACGGGCTCGACACCTTCGCCACCGTGTCGGTCAATGGCAAGGTGCTGTTGACCACCGCCAACGCCCATCGCCGCTGGCGCGTGGATGCGAAGGCCGCGCTGAAGGTCGGGCGCAACGAACTGCTCGTCACGATCGCCTCGCCGATCCGCACGCTCCAGCCGATGGTGCTGGCCGAGGCGAACCCGCTGCCCGGCGAATATGATTCCGCGTTCGGCGACGAGCCCAAGGGCAAGCAGACGTCGCCCTATATCCGCAAGCCGAAATACCATTACAGCTGGGACTGGGGCCCGCGCACGGTCAATATCGGCCTGTGGCGCCCGGTCCGGCTGGAAGCATGGGACGAGGCCCGAATCGATGGCTTCCGCGTCGACCAGGAAGCGCTGAACAACGCCGAGGCGCGGCTCGTCGCGCGCTATCGCATCGTCGCGGGCGGCGATGCCCAGCTGACGCTGCGCACCACGATCACCGCGCCCGACGGCACGCCGCAGACGGTGGCGCGCACCGTGCGCGTCGCGGCGGGCGTGAACGAGGTCAGCGTGCCGCTCACCGTCGCCTCGCCGCAGCGCTGGTGGCCGGTCGGCTATGGCGCGCAGCCGATGTACGGCGTGACGGGCGAGCTGGCCGATGCCGGCGGCACGGCGGACAGCGTCCGGCACCAGATCGGCCTGCGCACCGTCGAGCTGCTGCGCAAGGACGGCAGCTTCGGATTCAAGATCAACGGCGTGCCCATTTTCGCCAAGGGCGCGAACCTGATTCCGTTCGACAATTTCCCCTCGCGCGTCCCCCGCGCGCAGATGCAGGACATCCTGCAAAGCGCGCGCGACGCGAACATGAACATGATCCGCGTCTGGGGCGGCGGCTATTATCTGGACGACGCCTTTTACGAGATCGCCGACAAGCTCGGCGTGATGGTGTGGCAGGACTTCATGTTCGGCGGCGCGGTCACCCCGCCCGACGCAGCGTTCCGCGAGAATGTCCGGATCGAGGCCGAGGAACAGGTCGAACGGCTCCAGCCGCACCCCTCGGTCGTCCTCTGGGCGGGCAACAACGAAGTCCTGTCGGGCTGGGAAAACTGGTCCGATCGCAAGGCGTTCAAGAAGCGCGTCGGCGCGGACGAGCAGGAGCGGATCGGCGTCGGCATGGCCGTGCTGTTCGATCGCGTGCTGCGCGACGCGGTGCTCACGCGCGCGCCGGGCCTGCCCTATTGGCCGGGCTCGCCCTCGACCGATTATGAAGGCCCCACCGACACGGACAAGGATGGCGATCGCCATTTCTGGGATGTCTGGTCCGGGTCCAAGCCGGTCGAGCGCTATCTCGATTCGTGCCCGCGCTTCATGTCCGAATATGGCTTCCAGGGGATGCCGGACCTGTCCACGATCCGCGGCTTTGCCGGCAACGGCCCGCTCGCGCTCGACAGCCCGGTGCTCAAGGCGCACCAGCGGTTCCTGGCGGGCGAGGGCAATGAGCGGCTGAAGCTGTATCTCGACCAGCGGCTGCGCCCGGCAAAGGATTTCGCCGACCTCGTCTATCTGACGCAGGTGAACCAGGCGCTGGCGATCGACATGGCCGCGCGCCACCACCGCTCGTGCCGTCCGACGACGATGGGCTCGCTGTTCTGGCAGATCAACGATACCTGGCCGGCGATTTCCTGGGCCAGCATCGACTATCACGGGCAGTGGAAATTGCTGCACTATGCTGCACGCCGTTTCTTCGCGCCGCAGGCCGTGGTGACCGAGTATAAGGACAGCGCCACCCGAGTCGCGCTGGTGTCGGATGCGACCACGCCGATCGTCGGCGAACTGCGCATCCGCGCGTTCGACATGGCGGGCAAACCGCTCAGCACGCACGAAACCAAGGTGACGCTGGCCCCGCTCTCCGCCCAGGACATTGCGCGCTTCTCTGACGCCGACCTGTTCGCCGGTGCCCCCGCCAATGCCAGCTACGCGGTCGCCGAACTGCTGGTCGACGGGCGCAGCGTGTCGCGCAGCATCGTCGAGCGTGCGCTGCCCAAGGACATGGCCTATCCCGCGCCCGGCCTGTCCGCGCGCTGGGACGGCAATCGCGTGACGATCACTGCGTCGGCGCTTGCCCGCGCCGTGATGCTCGATTTCGGCGCTATCGCCGCACAGCCGAGCGACGACGGGTTCGACCTGCTACCGGGTGAGAGCGTCACGCTCGACATCCGCTCCGACGCCAGCCCCGCCGCGCTCCGCCGCGCCCTCACGCTCCGTACCCTGGGACCGCAGCAATGATTCCTTTTCTTCTCCTCGCCACTGCCGCCCCGGCGCCCGATCCCGATGCCGTGGCAAAGGCGATCGCCACGATGACGCTCGCGGAAAAGGCCGCCCAGCTGCAAAGCACCGCCCCCGCCGACAAGGAAGCGGGCATCCCCGCCTATGACTGGTGGAACGAAGGGCTGCACGGGCTGGCGCGCAACGGCCATGCCACCGTGTTCCCGCAGGCGATAGGCATGGCCGCGACCTGGGACGTGGACCTGCTGAAAAAGGTCGGCGACGTCGTCGCCACTGAAGCGCGCGCCAAGTTCAACGCGCGCCCGATCGGCGCGGACCGGCGGATCTATGAAGGGCTGACGATCTGGTCGCCCAACATCAACATCTTCCGCGATCCGCGCTGGGGCCGGGGGCAGGAAACCTATGGCGAGGACCCGTATCTGACCGGGCGCCTCGGCGTTGCCTTCATCCAGGGGCTCCAGGGCCCCGACCCCAAATATCCCAAGGTCATCGCCACGCCCAAGCACTTCGCCGTGCACAGCGGGCCCGAGGCGGGGCGCGACGGGTTCGATGTCGATCCCAGCCCGCAGGATCTGGAGGCGACCTATCTCCCTGCCTTCCGGTTGGCCGTGACCGAGGGGCAGGCGCGATCGGTGATGTGCGCGTATAATTCGATCCACGGCACGCCGGTCTGTGCGCTGCCGTCGCTGATGATCGACCGGCTGCGCACCGATTGGGGGTTCAAGGGGTTCACGGTGTCCGATTGCGACGCGGTGTCGAACATCCATGCCTTCCACCATTATCGCCTCGACGGCGCGAGCGCGGCGGCGGCGGCGATACGCGGCGGCAACGACCTCAACTGCGGCACTGCCTATGCGGCGCTGCCCCAGGCAGTGGCACGCGGGCTGGTGACCGAGGCGGAGATCGACACCGCGCTGACCCGCGCGCTCTCGGCCCGCTATGCGCTGGGCACGCTGTTCGGCGGCGACAGCCCGTGGAACCGCATCGCGCCGAGCGCGGTCGGCACGCCCGAACACCGCGCGCTGGCGCTCGAGGCCGCGCGCAAGGCAATCGTCCTGCTCAAGAACGATGCCGATCGCCTGCCGCTCAAGGCCGGCAGCCGCATCGCCGTGATCGGCGCCGATGCCGATGACCTGAACGTGCTGGAGGCCAATTACCACGGCACCGCCGTCGATCCGGTCACCCCGCTGGCGGGCATCCGCCGCCAGTTCGGCGCAGCCAATGTCGTCTATGCCCAGGGCTCGGTGCTGGCCGATGGCGCTCCTGTGGTACTGCCGGAGACCGCGCTGGCTGCCGATGGCAGGCCGGGGCTCAAGGCCGAATATTTCGCCGGCCGGGTCGGTGGCACCCCCGTCGCCACGCGCCAGGATGCGCGCATCGATTTCAACTATACCCGCGTGGCCCCGCTGCCGCAGCTCGACGCCCGCAATTTCGGCGTGCGCTGGTCGGGCGAGATCGTGCCCCCCGGCGCCGGCACCTACACGCTGGCGATCGACATTCCGGCCTGCTGGAAGGATTGCACCGCGCACGATTCCGTGCGGCTGTGGATCGACGGCAAGCCCCTTCACGACGGCGTGCTCGGCAAGGGCCGCGTCGAATTTGAACTCACCAGCGACGGCAATCGCCACGCCATCCGTCTCGAGCTTGATCACAAGGGCCAGGACGAAGGCATCAGGCTGCTGTGGCTCCCCCCTGCCGAACCGCTGCTGACGCAAGCAGTGACGGCGGCCCGCAACTCCGATGTGGTGGTGGCCGTGCTCGGCCTCTCGCCCGATCTGGAGGGCGAAGCGTTGCAGGTGAGCGTGCCCGGATTCGTGGGCGGTGACCGAACGGATATAGCGCTGCCGCTTGCCCAGCAGCGCCTGCTTCGGGCGCTGCGCGATACGGGCAAGCCGGTTGTGCTGGTGCTGACAAGCGGCAGCGCGGTGGCGGTGGATCCGGCGATGGCCGATGCGATCCTCGCCGCATGGTATCCGGGAGAGGCCGGCGGCACTGCGATCGCCGAAACGTTGGCGGGGCTCAACAACCCCTCGGGTCGCCTGCCCGTCACGTTCTACAAGGCCGTCTCGGACCTACCGGCATTCATCGATTACGGGATGAAGGAGCGCACCTATCGCTACTTCACCGGCACGCCCCTGTGGGGCTTCGGCCATGGGCTGAGCTATACCAGCTTCGGCTATAACCGCGCGTCCACCAGCGCCAGCACGACCACCGCGCCGGTGACGGTAAGCGTGGAAGTCGCCAACACCGGCAAGCGCGCGGGCGAGGAAGTGGTGCAGGCCTATCTGGTGCCGCCCGCCGCCAAGGGCGTGGGCTTCACCACGCCGGTGCTCCAGCGCGAACTGGTCGGCTTCCGCCGCCTCGCACTGAAGCCCGGCAAGCGCGCAACGGTGCGCTTCACGCTCGATTCGCGCAGCCTCGGCACGGTCGCCCGCGACGGCACCCGCAGCGTACAGCCCGGCGTCTATCGCCTGTGGATCGGCGGCGGCCAGCCCGGCGACGGCGCAGGCAAATGGACCGACTTCACCCTGACCGGCGCCGCACAGGAGCTGCCCAAATGATGGATCGCCGCACCCTGATCGGCGCAGGGCTAGCGCTCGCCGCCACCCCTGCCTTTGCGCAAGCGGCCCCCCCCGTCGCCAGCCGCCGCCCGGCGCCCGGCGATCGCCGCTTCGTCAGCAAGGCCGTGGAGCGCGAGATCGCCCGCGTGTCGAAGCAGATCGCCGACCCCAAGCTGCGCTGGATGTTCGGCAATTGCTATCCGAACACGCTCGACACCACGGTAAAGATGGGCACGGTCGACGGCGCCCCCGACGCCTTCGTCATCACCGGCGACATCAACGCGCTATGGCTGCGCGACAGCTCCGCGCAGGTGAAGCCCTATCTGCACCTGGCGAAGCAGGACCCCGCGCTGCGCACGCTGTTCCGCGGGCTGATCGCGCGCCAGAGCCGCTGCATCCTGATCGACCCCTATGCCAACGCCTTCCTCGAAGACCCGACCGCGCGCACCGAACTCAGCTGGGCGCTGAAGGACGAGACCAGGATGCTGCCCGGCGTGGCGGAGCGGAAATGGGAAATCGATTCGCTGTGCTATCCGATGCGCCTCGCGCACGGATACTGGCAGGCGACCGGCGACGCCGCCCCCTTCGACGCGCGCTGGGCCGAGGCGGCGCGGCTGAGCATCGCCACCTTCCGCGAACAGCAGCGCAAGACCGGCAAGGGCCCCTATCGCTTCCTGCGCGCCAGCAACCGGCCGACCGAGACGCTGATGCTCGACGGCTATGGCGCGCCCAGTCGTCCGGTCGGGCTGATCCATTGCGGCTTCCGCCCCTCCGACGACGCCTGTGTCTATCCCTTCCTCATCCCCGCCAATTATTTCGCAGTCACGGCACTGAACGAGCTGGCGGTGGTGGCCAATGCGGCGCGGCAGGACGCGGCGCTGGCGAACGACGCGACGGCGCTGGCCGACGAAGTCGCCGCCGCGCTCATAGACTATGGGACGATGCGGCTGCGCGATGGGCGCGAAGTCATGGCCTATGAAGTCGATGGCTTCGGCAACGCGATCTTCATGGACGATGCCAATGTGCCGTCGCTGTCGAGCCTCGCCTATCTCGGCTGTGTCCATCCCGCCAACCCGCTTTGGCGCCGCACCGCCGATGCGGCGTGGAGCGACGTGAACCCCTATTGGTCGCGCGGCCGCGCGGTCGAGGGGATTGGCGGGCCCCATGTCGGGCTCGGCCAGGTCTGGCCGATGTCGCTGGTGATGCGCGCGCTGTCCTCCAGCGACGACGCGACGATCCGCCAGTGCCTGCGCATGGTGCGCGACAGCGATGGCGGCACCGGCTTCATCCACGAAGCGGTCGACCACGACGATCCGGCCAAGTTCACGCGCGACTGGTTCGCCTGGGCCAACGGCCTGTTCGGCGAGCTGATCGTACATCTGGCCGACACCCGGCCCCGCATATTGTCGGAAGCGCTATGAACCCCACCCGCCGCCAGCTTCTTGCGACCAGCGCAGTCGGCCTCGCCGTCGCCGCTTTGCCCGCCGCCGCGCGCGCCCGGGCCGGGCAGACCCCGGCCAATTTGTTCATCGGCACCGGCGGCACCGGCCATACCTATCCCGGCGCGACGCTGCCGTTCGGGATGGTCCAGCTGAGTCCCGACACCGGCGTCGAGCGGTGGGAGACCTGTTCGGGCTATCACCGCGACGACACGTCGATCCTGGGCTTTTCGCACACGCATCTGTCGGGCACCGGCATCGGCGACATGCTGGATGTGCTGGTCGTCCCCACCACCGGCCCCGTCCAGCTGCTCCCCGGCTCCGCCGAAGATCCCGCGGCCGGCTATCGCCAGCGCTTCACCGGCGAACAGGCCGAGCCCGGCTATTACCGCGTCACGCTGGAAAGCGGCGTCCAGGCCGAGCTGACCGCGACCGAACGCACCGGCTGGCACCGCTATCGCTTCCCGGCGGGCAAGGGGCATGTGCTGATCGACCTGTCGCACCTCGTGCTCGAAAAGCCCGGTTCGCCCCCGCTGATCGACGAAGCGCTGCTCGAACTGGCGGCGGACGGCACGCTCACCGGCACCCGCCGCACCTTCCGCTGGGCCAAGGGGCGGCGCATCTTCTTCGCGATGCAATTCTCGCGCGCGCCCGATCGCGTGACCTTCTACGGCGACGACGATGCCGAACAGACGGCGGGCACGCGCAAGGTCGCGGGCAAGCGGCTCAAGGCCGTGCTCCACTATGACGATGCCGGCGCCGCACCGCTGCTGATCCGCTGCGGCATTTCCGCCGTGGATGCCGCCGGCGCGCGCGCCAATCTGGCGGCGGAGGCGCGGCACTGGAATTTCGATCGCGTGCGCAGCGCCGCCGGAGCCCAATGGCAAAAGGCGCTCGGCACCGTCCAGGTCGAAGGCGGCACGCCCGACCAGCGCACGATCCTGTCCACTGCGCTCTACCATGCCCAGCTCGCGCCGACGCTGCTGTCCGACACCGATGGCCGCTATCCGGGGCTCGACGGCAAGACCCACATCGCCCCGGCGGGCGGCGCGGCATTCAGCACCTATTCGCTGTGGGACACCTATCGCGCGCTCCACCCCCTGCTGACGCTGATCCAGCCCGCGCACACCAAGCAGCTGGTCGACGACCTGATCCGCCAGACCGCGCAATCGCCCTTCGGCCCTCTCGTCTGGCCACTCCAGGGCAAGGAAACCGGCACGATGATCGGCTGGCACGGCGTCGTCCCGCTGGCCGAGGCGCAGGCCAAGGGAATCAAGGCCGACTATGCCGCCGCCTGGCCCGCGATCCGGCGCCGCAGCTTCGACTTCACGGCACCCGACAAGGTGAACAGCCTGGGCCGCGACCTGTACGACCGGCTCGGCTATATCCCCGCCGACAAGGTGGCCGAAAGCGTCAGCCGGACGCAGGAATATGCCTATGACGACGCCGCCTCCGCGCGCCTTGCCCGCGCGATCGGCGAGAGCGGCGACGCGGCGCGGCTGGAAAAGCGCGCGGGCAACTGGCGCAACGTCATCGACGGTCGCATCGGCTTTGCCCGCCCGCGCTTTGCCGATGGCAGCTGGTGGACGCCCTATGACCCCGTCCAGTTCGGCCATATGCCCAAGCCCGACTGGCGCGACTATACCGAGGCGAATGGCTGGCAGGCGACGTTCCTGCACCAGCACGACGTCTATGGCCTGATCGCGCATATGGGCGGCGATGCCCGGTTCGAGGCGCGGCTCGATTCGCTGTTCAACGCGCCCTCGACGCTGCCGGCCAACGCGGCGCCCGACATTTCGGGGCTGGTCGGCCAATATGCGCACGGCAACGAGCCCGACCAGCACGCCCCCTATCTCTATGCCTATGTCGGCGCACCGTGGAAGACGCAGGCGATGGTGCGCCGCCTGTGCACCGAGATGTACCGGAACGACCCCGACGGCATCATCGGCAACGACGATTGCGGCCAGATGAGCGCGTGGTTCGTCTTCTCCGCGCTCGGCTTCTATCCGGTCGATCCGGTCGAGGCGGCCTATGTGTTCGGCTCGCCGCTGTTCGAGCGTGCGCAGGTGCGGATCGGCGACCGGACGCTGGTGATCGAGGCCCCCGGCAACCGTGCCGACACGCCCTATGTCACTGCCGTCATCTGGAACGGCCGCCCCTGGACCCGCAGCTGGATTTCCCATGCCGAGCTGGCAAAGGGCGGCACGCTGCGCTTCGCCATGTCGGCCACCCCCAACCCCGCCTTTGGCCGCGCGCCTGCCGACCGGCCGCCGTCCAACGGCCACACGCCCGCCTGATCCGGAGCCCCTTGATGACCCAGATTACTCGCCGCACCCTGCTCGCCACCGGCGCGATCGCCTCTACCCTGCCCGCCGTGCCTGCCTTTGCCGCCGTCAAGGCGCCGGCGCCCTATGGCGCGGTGCCCAGCGCGCGCCAGTGGAAATGGCACCAGCGCGAGCAATACGCCTTTGTCCATTTCGCCATGAATACCTTCACCGACAAGGAATGGGGCTATGGCGACGAAGACCCCAAAACGTTCAACCCCACCGATTTCGACGCCGACCAGATCGTCGGCGCCGCCAAGCTGGGCGGGCTGCGCGGGATCATCCTGACCGCGAAGCACCATGACGGCTTCTGCCTGTGGCCCAGCCCGCTCACCGAGCATTGCATCCGCAACAGCCCGTACAAGAACGGCAAGGGCGACATCGTCCGCGAATTCGCCGATGCCTGCGCGCGCGCCAACATGCCCTTCGCGATCTATCTCTCGCCCTGGGACCGCAACCATGCGGACTATGGCCGCCCCGCCTATATCGACTATTACCGCGCCCAGCTGACCGATTTGTGCACCAATTACGGCCGCCTGTTCGAAGTATGGTTCGATGGCGCGAACGGCGGCGACGGCTATTATGGCGGCGCGCGCGAGACGCGCAGCATCGATGCCCCGGCCTACTACAACTGGCCCTCGATCGTCGCGCTGGTGCACAAGCTCCAGCCCGATGCCTGCACCTTCGACCCGCTGGGATCGGACATCCGCTGGGTGGGCAATGAAGACGGCGTCGCGGGCGATCCGTGCTGGCCCACCATGCCCAACCACCCCTATGTCCAGAGCGAAGGCAATTCGGGGGTGCGCGGCGGCGCGCTGTGGTGGCCGGCGGAAACCAACACCTCGATCCGCCCGGGCTGGTTCTATCATTCGGACGAGGATTCGCGGGTGAAGAGCCCCGAGCGGCTGATCCAGTTCTATGACGAATCGGTCGCGCGCGGCACCAATATGAACCTCAACATCCCGCCCGATCGCCGCGGCCGGATTCCCGATCAGGACGTGAAGATCCTGAAATCGTTCGGCGACGCGATCCGCGCCACCTTCGCGCACGACTGGGCGCAGGGCGCGATCGCCCATGCCAGCGCCACGCGCGGCCCCGGCTTCGGCGCCGACCGCGTGCTCGACGGCAACCGCGAGACCTATTGGAGCACCCCCGACGGCGTGACCACGCCGACGCTGACGCTGGACCTCACGCCCGGCACGCGCTTCGACGTGATCCGGCTGCGCGAATATCTGCCGCTGGGCGTGCGCGTGACGCGCTTCGCCGTCGATGCGGAGGTCAACGGCGTGTGGAAGACGCTGGGCGAGCATCAGTGCATCTCGGCCCAGCGCATCCTGCGCCTGCCCGACTCGATCGCCCCGCGCCGCGTGCGGCTGCGCATCCTGGAGGCGCCGGTCGCCCCCGCGATCAGCGAATTCGCGCTGTTCCAGTCGGTCGCCCCGGTGCCGGTGCCGGCAATCGTCTCGACCGATCCCAGCGTGCTCGACGTGACGCAGTGGAAAGTGGTGAACGCCAGCGCGCCGGGTGCGGAGAAGCTGCTCGACAATGACGCCGGCACGATCTGGATCCTGCCCAGCCCCAAGCCGGGTGCCCCGGCGCAGGTGACGCTCGACCTGGGCGCAGACACGCCGCTCGCCGGGTTCAGCCTCACGCCGTCGCGCCAGGTGATGACCAATGCGGCCCCGCCGCGCGGCTATGTCGCCGAGACCAGCATTGATGGGACCAATTGGGAACCGGCGGTGCGTGGCGAGTTCTCGAACATCGCCTATGCGCTCTCAACTCAGCGAATCGCGTTCCCGGCGCCCCGCCGCGCTAGATACCTGCGGATAACCTTTGCCGAGACCGCGGTACCCGCGGCCCGGCTGGCTATCGCAGGCGTGGGCGGGTTCATCGCGAAGCGCTAATTCGCAACTGCAGCACGACCAGGATGGCGGCGGACCCCGGGGTTCGTCGCCATAACTGTCTGATTTATAACGCACCGCAACAGGTTTATCGATATAGTGTTGCGCGAAAACCGCAGCCGCAAACAATTGTTTCGTGCGCGCCCCGATCTGCGCGATAACATAACACCAAAGCGCTTTTTGGTATTGAATTGATCTGACACCTATGACAACTTCATTGCGCTCCACGGACGTTTCCATGACGCCCGCTGGATGCCCATACCCCGCCGAAGAAACGGGGTAATATGTGGGGGTTGCGTTGATGAAGACGTCTCGCCGGGGGGCAATGGCGCTGGGGCTTGGCGGAGCTGCCGTCACTGCATCCGCACCTGTTTTCGCACAGCCGCGCCAGCGGGCGCTCATCGTCTCGACCTGGGATTTCGGCGCTGCGGCCAATGCCGCCGCCTATGCCCAGTGGAAAGCCACCCACAACCTGATCGACGCCGTCGAGGCCGGGGCAAAGGTGCCCGAGGCGGACGCGAGCAACCACTCGGTCGGCTATGGCGGCTATCCCGATCGCGACGGCCATGTCACGCTCGACGCGATCATCATGGACGATCGCGGCAATGTCGGCGCGGTCGGCTTCCTCGAAGATTTCATGCACCCCATTTCGATCGCGCGCCGCGTGATGGAAAAGACGCCGCACACGATGCTGGTCGGCGAAGGTGCGCACCAGTTCGCGCTGGAACAGGGGTTCAAGCCGATCAAGCTGCTGACGCCCGAGGCCGAGGCGACGTGGCGCGAATGGCTCAAGACGGCCAAGTATCAGCCGATTGCCAATAGCGAGAACCAGCGCGGGTCCGCGCTCGATCACGACACGATCGGCATCGTCGCATGCGCCCCCGATGGACAGCTGGCGGGCGCATGCACCACCTCGGGCATGGCGTTCAAACTGCGCGGCCGGCTGGGCGATTCGCCCCAGGCGGGCTCGGGGCTGTTTGTCGAGGCAGGCGTCGGCGCCGCCACCGCGACCGGCGTGGGCGAGGAAGTCACCCGCATCGTCGGCACCGCGCGCGTCGTCGGATCGATGCGCGCCGGCATGACGCCCCAGGCCGCCTGCCGCGAGGCCGTGCTCCACATCGCCAAGCTGCGCGGCGACGCCGTCAAGGATGCCCAGGTCGGCTTCCTCGCCATCGACCATCACGGCCAGGTCGGCGCCTTCGCGCTCCAGCCCGGCTTCACGTTCGCAGTCACCGATCTCGACGGGAACACCAAAATACACGCCGCAGAGAGCCTGAAAAAGGCCAGCGGCACCAACTGACCTGCGGGTCAACTCTGAGGGGGGTTAATATGAAGGCATTTCGTCAATCGCTGCTGCATTCCGCAGGCGGCTTCGCCCTGCTGGCATCGGCATCGTCGCTGCTGCTCGTCGCCACGCCGGCCGCCGCGCAGTCCAGCGACTCCACCCAGGCCGACGACTCCAGCGAGATCGTCGTCACCGGCATCCGCAAGAGCATCGAGGACTCGATCCGCGCCAAGCGCAACGCCGACTCGATCGTCGACGTGATCAGCGCCGAGGACGTCGGCAAGTTCCCCGACAACAACATCGCCGAATCGCTGTCGCGCCTGCCCGGCGTCACGGTCGACCACCAGTTCGGTGAAGGCGAGCAGCTCTCGATCGCCGGCGTCGAGCCCGCGCTCAACCGGCTGACGATCGATGGCCATTCGGTCGCCTCGGCCGACTGGGGCGGCAACCCGTCGGATCGCTCGAGCCGCACCTTCAACTATTCGCTGCTCTCGCCCACGATCATCAGCCAGGCCGTGGTCTACAAGACCCCCGAGGCACGGCTTCAGGAAGGCGCGATCGGCGCCAGCGTCGACGTCGTGACGCGCAAGCCGCTCGACCTCAAGCCGAACACGATCGCTGCGACCGGCGGCTACGAATATAACGACCGCGCCGACAAGGGCAGCATTCGCGGCTCCGCGCTGTACAGCTGGCACAACGACGCCGGCACGATCGGCATCCTGCTCGGCGCCAACTATGACAAGGAACAGCTGAGCCGCGCCGGCGTCGCGTCCTATTGGTATCGCACCGGTGCCGCGCTGCTCGAAAACGCGCCCGGGACCGCAACCGTCAACGGCAAGGCGATCAACACGCTCACCGACGCCGAAAAGACCGCGTTCAGCAACGCGCGCTATGCCTCGTTCCTCGCCCGCGAATATTTCCGCCAGGAACGCGAGCGCATCGGCTTCAACGGCGCGATCCAGATCAAGCCGGCCGACAACCTGACGCTGACCGGCACCGCGATGGTCATTCGCGGAAATTACGACAATATCTCGAACTCCATCTACACCTATGGCTATGAAGGTTCGCGGATGACCGCCGCGACCTATGTCGCCGGCAAGGACGGCAGCCCCGGTGTGGTGGATTCGGCCACCTTCGCGGGCATCACCAGCGGCACCGGCTCCACCGGCCAGCTCGACACCTATTATCGCCGCACGCGCATCAAGAACGACAGCTACGCCATGCTGCTCGACTGGAACGCGAACGGCTGGGCCGTCACCGGCAACGCCGGCTATACCAAGGCGTCGGGCGGCAAGGATCCCGAGTATCTGCTCGATTTCCGCACGCAGCAGGGCTTCACTGCCGGTGCGAACGGCCAGAGCACGATCGTCAACTGGCAGTCGCCCGCGACCGACGCGACCAAGTGGCTGAGCAACTATACCGCCAATGGCGGCGAGACGATCACCGCACCCGACGGCCGCACCTTTGTCGGTCGCCAGATTGGTGGCGTTCCGACCCAGTCGGGCTTCACGGTCGACAAGGAGTGGTTCGGCGAACTCAACGTCAAGCGCGACGTCGAATGGGGTCCGATCAAGGCGCTGCTGTTTGGTGCCCGCTATAGCGATCACGCCAACAGCAACACCACCTACACCAACGCCGTCTACACCAACATGAACTTCACCGTGGCGGATCTGAACCCCACCGTGCGGAGCGCCGATCTGTACAGCGGCCTGGGCACGTCGGGGAACGGCACGCCGTTCGTCGGGCTCGACAAGGACGCGATCATCGCCGCGCTGACCAAGTACGGCAACTTCACGATCGATCGCGGCCTGTCGCAGAGCGATTATTGGCTGGTGAAGGAAAAGATCGCAGCGGCGTACGTCCAGGCCAATTTCGAAGCCGGCAAGTTCCGCGGCAATATCGGCGGCCGCTTCGTCCATACCAAGGACGAGTCGAACTTCTACATCGGCAGCAACAACGTCTACGCTCTGACGCGGATGACCAGCGACGACAACCGCTTCCTGCCGTCCGCCAACCTGATCTTCCAGGCGGGCGAGGATGTGGTGATGCGCGGATCGGTCGCGAAGGTTATCGCCCGCGCGCGCTACAGCGATCTCGCCGGTTCGCTGACGCTGGTCGACAGCACGCGCAGCGGCAGCGGCGGCAACCCCGACCTGAAGCCCTATGCGGCGACCAATTTCGGTTTCTCGACCGAATGGTATTTCGCACCGGGCAGCTTCCTCGCGGGTGAAATCTTCTACCGCGACATCTCGAACTACATCACCAATTCGGCCGACAATGGCCCCGATGGGGACGGCGTTCCGATCACGAACACCGCGACCGGCCAGTCGCTGAAATATTTCCTCACCCGCCCGGTCAACGGCGGCAAGGCATCGGTGACCGGCTTCTCGATCTCGGGCAACGCCAACCTGCTCTGGGGCTTCGGCATCCAGGCGAACTACACCTTCGCCGACGCCGACACGCCGGGTGCCTCGACCGGCCTGCCGTACCTGTCGCGCAACACGGTGACGATCTCGCCCTATTTCGAAAAGGGTCCGTTCCAGGCGCGCGTCAGCTACAACCGTCGCTCGAAGTATTTCTACCGCTTCGGTCGCCAGCAGTCGCAGGACTATACCGACGCCTATCGCCAGCTCGATGCGCAGATTTCGTACAACATCACCAAGATGATCTCGCTGACGGTGTCCGCGTCCAACCTGCTGGACGAAACCTATTACCAGTACAGCAGCACACCGGACGCGCCGACGTCGATCTACAAGAACGGCCGCGTCTTCTCGGCAAGCACGAGCTTCCGCTTCTAACCTAGTGAAACATCCCCGGTGGCCCTCGCGGGCTGCCGGGGATGCAGTTTTTGGATAGTAACGATTAAGCGTACGCGTATCTTTTTCCCGGCCAGCGCCGGTGCCCCACCGGGCCAGCGCCAGCAGCCGCAGCGACTATCGACCGGCCTGGGCACGCCCATGGCCGGCTTCGCGCTTCATGCGATCATGCGCCTCCTGCGCGCCGGAGCATTACTCCCGGCAGCGCGGTCGCAGGCGCGCGCCCCCCGATTCACGCAACTCCGGGCCTCAGGCTTCGGGGCGGCGCGATGCAACGACCAATAAAAACCAACCAAAGGGAAGCACCAATGAAGAGATTGAACAGCTTGCTGCTGGCGACGACGTGCGTCGCCGGATTGCTGACGACGCCCGCGATGGCGCAGGACACCGCCGCGCAGGCCACCACCACTGCCGCCGACGATAGCGATACCGCGACGATCGTCGTCACCGGCAGCCGCATCACGCGCCCCAATTCGGCCGCAGCCGCACCGATCACGTCGGTCACGGCGGATTCGATCCGCGCACAGGCAGCGGTGAACATCGAGGAAGTGCTGAACCGCGTTCCCCAGATCGCGCCGGACAGCCAGCAGAACTATCAGGATTCCGACGGCCGCCAGCGCATCAAGCTGCGCAACCTCGGCTTTGAGCGCACGCTGACGCTGGTCGACGGCAAGCGCCTGGGCACGATGAACGGCGTCGACGCCAACATGATCCCGACCGCGCTGATCCAGCGCGTCGACGTGCTGACCGGCGGCGCTTCGGCGGTGTACGGTTCGGACGCCGTCGCGGGCGTCGTCAACTTCATCATGAACGACGACTTCCAGGGCATCCAGCTCAACGCGAACTACAATTTCTACGCGCACCAGAACAAGGCGGGCCTCGTCTCGCAGGTCGCCAAGCAGTACGGCTTCGCTCAGCCTTCGACCGGCACCAAGACCGATGGCGGGCGCCAGGATCTGTCGCTGACCGTCGGCAAGAAGCTGTTCGACGATCGCTTCCACATCTCGGCCTATGTCAACTATCGCAAGGCGGATCTGGTCCCCTATTCGGCACGCGAGACCTCGGGCTGCCAGTTGACCGAAACCACCAAGGACGGCCCGCTGAGCTGCACCGTCTCGACCTACACCAAGACGGGCTATGTCTCGCCGAGCATCGGCGCGAACGCCGGCAACGCCTATGTCAACAACCCCAACGGCACGCGCACCTTCGTGCCGTATTCGACTTCCCTGGCCGAAAACCCGTATGACGGCTTTTCCTTCCAGCGCGCCAATGAGCGTTGGAATGCCGGCGGCTTCACGTCGTTCAAGATCTCGGACGCTGCCGAAGTCTATGCAAACGCGATGTGGTTCCGCGACAAGTCGAACAACGTCTATCCCGCGCGCATCCTCAGCTCGAGCAACTACGCGGCACCCTATCAGCTGCCGTGCAACAACCCGTATCTGTCGGCATCGCAGGCGCAGACCATCTGCGGCGCGGCGGCAGGCACCTCGACGGTTGTTCCGGTCGAACTGCGCTATCGCCTGACCGGCGTTCCCGATCAGGAAGATCGCTACCTCAACCAGGGCACCCGCATCTCGGGCGGCGTCCGTGGCGCCTTTGCCGAGGGCTGGAGCTACGATGTCGGCGGCGTCTATGCGCGCAATCGCCAGGACATCAGCTGGGCAATGCCGAGCTATGCCCGGATCAACAACGCACTGAACACGGTCAACAACAACGGCACGATCAGCTGCAAGAACGACGTCGCCAATGGCTGCGTCCCGTTCGATCCGTTCAGCGCCTATTCGGCGACGAACAACAGCGCGCTGTTCAACTACATCCTGGCGGGCACCTACGGCACCCAGACCACGGTCAGCACGCTGTATAACGGCATCGCCACCGTCCAGGGCGACCTGGGCACCTATGGCATCAAGAGCCCGTTCGCGGACCAGGGCGTCGCGATCGCGTTCGGCGCGGAATATCGCGAGGACAAGCTGCGCAGCTATGCCGACGCCAACTGGCGCGAGCAGAATGGCGGCAGCGACCAGAATCTGGGTCAGCATGTCTGGGAAGGCAACGTCGAGCTGCAGGCGCCGCTGGCGCAGCACAAGCGCTTCTTCGAACTGCTCCAGGTCAACGGCGCCTATCGCCTGTCGAAGTACAGCAGCAACCCGGACAAGTTCTCGACCTGGAAGATCGAAGCACTCTGGGCACCGATCCCGGACATCACGTTCCGCGGCTCGATCAACCGCGCCCAGCGCGCACCGACGGTGACCGAGGCCTATCAGGCATCGAACAACAGCTATGGCCGCATCGACGTGAACTCGTTCAGCGACTTCTGCGCGCCGACCGTCACCTACACCACGGGTGCGAACGGCCAGCAGGTGCCCGTCTATGGCGCTCCCAAGGCATCGCGCGCGGTCTGCGCCGCAACCGGCCTGGCGGACAATCTGTACGGCAGCCAGACGCTGCTGTGCCCGACCGACGTCGGCTGCACCTATCGCAGCGGCGGCTTCACGGTGGACCCGGAAACGGCCTACACCAAGACGTTCGGTGTCCTGGTGCGTCCGAGCTTCCTGCCGGGTCTCAGCTTCTCGGTCGATCGCTTCATGATCGATCTGAACGACTCGATCGGGTATAACGACCAGAGCTACTTCACGAACGGCTGCCTTGCGACCGGCAGCGACTTCTTCTGCAAGATGTTCGTGCGCAACGCGAGCGGCCAGCTGTTCAGCAACCCGACCAGCAATCCGACCGCTGGCTATATCCGCCAGGGCACGACCAACTACTACAAGAGCAAGTCCTATGGCTGGGACTTCCAGGGCCAGTACGCCCTGAACCTTGCAGCGGCCGGTCGTCTGGACTTCGACTTCTCGGGCTCGCTGACCACCCTCGCCGGTGGCCAGGATTCGCCGATCCTGCCGAAGTACAACTGTGCGGGCTATTACGGCGGCGGCTGCGGCCAGCTGATCCCGAAGTGGACGCACAACCTGCGCGGCACCTACACCACGGCGGACCAGTTCTTCTCCGCTTCGGTGAACTGGCGTCACCTGGGGCCGCTCACCAACGTCACCAACTCGGGCGACGCGTCGCTCGGCTGGACTGCCGCTGGCGAGCGTTCGACGTTCTACCGCATCGACGCCTATGACTATTTCGACCTGGCGCTGAACTTCCGCGTCAACAAGTCGTACTCGTTCCGCGTCTCGGCGAACAACATCCTCGACAAGACCCCGCCGATCCTGCCGAACTCGTACAGCTACGCGCTGTCGCGTGCGAACACGCTGTCGGCACGCTACGACTCGCTGGGTCGCCAGATCGCAGTGGGCGCCACGCTCAACTTCTGATCCGGCGCCTTCGGGCATCAAGATCGGGCCCGTCTCCCTTCGGGGAGGCGGGCCTTTTTTCAAGGTTCCTTGGCAGGAACCCGATCACCGCCCGCCCCGGGCGGTCTGCATCTGCACAGCGGCACTCCCCGGTCTTGCCCCTCGCCGCGACCAGGCGTAGCCCGCACGCATGACCGATACCGCATCCGCCCTCGCCTTTGCCGAGGATCATCTGGACGACAGCCTCGACCGCCTCTTCGCGCTGCTGCGCGTGCCGTCGGTGTCGACCGATCCCGCCTATGCCGACCATTGCCGCACCGCTGCCGCGATGCTGGCCGACGAGCTGACCGAACTGGGCTTCGATGCCCGCGTCGCACCCACGCCGGGCCATCCGATGGTCGTCGCGCACCATGCGGGCGACGGGCCGCATGTGCTGTTCTATGGCCATTACGACGTCCAGCCGGTCGATCCGATCGCGCTGTGGAAGCGCGATCCGTTCGATCCCGTGATCGAGACGCGCGCCGACGGGTCGCAGGCAATCGTCGCGCGCGGCGCATCGGACGACAAGGGCCAGCTGCGCACCTTTATCGAGGCGTGCCGCGCGTGGAAGCAAGCCACCGGAAAACTGCCCTGCCGGGTGACGATCCTGTTCGAGGGTGAAGAGGAATCGGGCTCGACCAGCCTGGAGCCGTTCCTCCACGCCCATGCCGAGGAACTGAAGGCCGATTTCGCGCTGATCTGCGACACGCTGATGTGGGATGCCGAAACCCCCGGCATCACCATCGGCCTGCGCGGCATGGCGGCGGGCCAGGTGACAGTGCGCGGCCCCAGCCGCGACTTGCATTCGGGCCTGTATGGTGGCCCCGCGCGCAACCCGATCCAGCTGCTGGCGCAGATGCTGGCGGACTTGAAGGATGCCGATGGCCGCGTGACGCTGCCCGGCTTCTATGACGGCGTCCATCCGATCAGCGCCGATGTCCGCGCCAGTTGGGACGCGCTGGGCTTCGATGCCGATGCGTTCCTGGGCGAAGTCGGCCTGCGCATCCCGGCGGGCGAGCGCGGCTATGACGCGCTGGAACAGAGCTGGTCGCGCCCGACGGCGGAAATCAACGGCATCTGGGGCGGCTATACCGGCGAGGGGTTCAAGACCGTGATCCCCGCCGAAGCCCATGCAAAGGTCAGCTTCCGGCTGGTCGGCGATCAGGACCCGGATCAGGTCTGGGCCGCGTTCGAGGGCCATGTCCGCGACCGGCTGCCCGCCGATTGCTCGGCGGAGTTCGTCACGCGCGGGCCCGGCAGCCACGCCATCAGCCTGGCGAGCGACAGCGGCCCGTTTAGCGCCGCGCGCGCCGCGCTGGCCGACGAATGGGGCAAGTCCGCGCTGCTCGGCTGCGGCGGATCGATCCCGGTGGTCAATTCGATCCGCTCGATCCTAGGCATGGACAGCGTGATGGTCGGCTTCGCGCAGACCGACGACAATATCCACTCGCCGAACGAGAAATACGCGCTGAAGAGCTTCCAGAAGGGCATCCGCTCCTGGGTGCGCATCCTCGGCGCCCTCGCGGCCTGAAGTCCCGCGCACCGCTAAACCCGTGCCCCTGCGGCTAAACCCCGTGCCCCTGCGAAAGCAGGGGCCCAGGGCCGCAAGCAAATCGCATGTAGGCGCAGCCCCTACCCCGCCACACGCAGGTGCAGCAGCGTCGCGTCGTCGGACGTCTTGAACCGCACGAACCGCGTGCAGTCGGCATCCTCCCGCTCGACTGCGCGCAGTTCCTGCGCCAGCGCCGCCGCGCCGCGCGTCACCACGCCCTGCGCCAGTCCGGCCTCGTCATAGCGGTCATAGCTGTCGCACAGCGCCGCAAAGCCATCGGTCATCAGCAGCAGCGCGTCGCCCGGCGCGCAAGGGTAGCGGGCGATCTCGACGCGGTCCGCCGCGCCATCGACGCCCAGCACGGCGCGTCCGGGGCGGGCGCGGGCTTCGCGCAGGCTGTCGATCAGCGGCCCCTCGCGCCCCTTCACCGTGCCCAGCCCGTGCGCGGCGTTGCTGGCGGCATGCGCAGTCTCGGCATCGCGGCTGACGCGGGGACGCCCCAGCCGCCGCGTGCCGGCGGGGCCGTGGAGCAGCCCCACGCAATCGCCCAGCCAGCCGCATTCGATCGCATCGCCCGCGTGGCGCGCCAGCATCAGCGACGCGCAGGGCAATTCCCACGCCCCCAGCGGATCGCGCCGCCGGGCAACGGCAAAGCGCGCGGCAAGCCGCGCGGTCAGATCGGCAAGCAGGTCCGCCACCGGCCGCGCGGCGTCTGCGCCGGCCAGCAGGGCATTGGCCTGGTCCGCCAGCCACGCCGCCCCGCCCTGTGCCCCCACCAGCCCGGCGGGGCCCAGATCGGTCGCGCCGTCGATCACCCAGGCGAGCCCGCCCGTGGACCCGGCACGGTCGTCATTGGCAATGGCGAAATCGCCGGGCAGGCACAGCGACTGGATCAGATCGAAGGTCATGGCGCGGCGTTACCACCGCGCTATGACAATCGCGCTATTCCAACGCTTTCGCGCCCTGTGCCCAGACCTTCAATCCGCGAAGAGCAGCACCGGCGTTTCCAGCAGCTTCTTCACGGCCTGGACATAGCTGGCGGCATCCCAGCCATCGACGACGCGGTGGTCGCAGCTGATCGACAGGTTCATCAGCTTGGCGCGAACGATGTCGTCGCCGCGAAACACGGGGCGCTCGACGATCTTGTTCGGGCCGATGATCGCCACTTCCGGCCGGTTGATGACCGGCGTGGTCGCGATGCCGCCCAGCGGTCCCAGCGAGGTGACCGTCAGCGTCGATCCGCTCAGCTCCTGCGACGTCGCCTTGCCGGTGCGCGCCGCCTCGGCCAGCCGGCCGATCTCGCTCGCCAGCTGCCAGACATTCCTGTCCTGCGCGTCGCGGATCACCGGCACCATCAGCCCGGCATCGGTCTGCGTCGCCATGCCCAGATGGACGCGGCCATGGCGCGTCACCACGCCGGCCTCATCGTCATAGCGGGCGTTGAGCATCGGGAAGTCGGGGATCGTGCGACAGATCGCTACGATCAGGAACGGCAGCATGGTCAGCTTGGGGCGCTGGCCGCGATTGGCGTTCAGGTCGGCGCGCATGTCCTCCAGCGCGGTCACGTCGATTTCGTCGACATAGGTGAAGTGCGGGATCGCGCGCTTCGATGCGGCCATATTCTCGGCGATGCGGCGGCGCATGCCGATGACCTTCACCGGCTGATCCTCGCGGGCGCGGGATGCGTGCGGCGCGTGATAGCCCTGCCCGCTGCCATAGCGCAGGAAGGCGTCGAGATCGGCATGGCGGATGCGATCGCCCTCGGCGGGCTTCACGCTCGCGAGGTCGATGCCGAGGTCCGCCGCACGCGCGCGCACGGCGGGGGAAGCGAGGACCTTATGATCCTCCCCGGAACGGGGAGGGGGACCATCAGCTGCAGGCTGATGGTGGAGGGGGGCCGCCACAGGCGAGTCCGGCGCGGTCGTGGCGGAATCGTCCAGCGGCACGCCCCCTCCACCACCGGCTCCGCCGGTGGTCCCCCTCCCCGTTCCGGGGAGGATGGCCTCTTCCACCCCCGGCGTTTCCGCCTCGACCTGCTCCTCGACCGGCGTCTCGCCCGCATCCTCGTCGGTCTCGACCACCATCAGCGCGGAACCGATCGCGACCTGATCGCCGACCTCGCCGGCCAGTTCGACCACCACGCCGGAGACGGGCGATTCCATCTCTACCGTCGCCTTGTCGGTCATCATGTCGGCGACCTGCTGGTCCTCCTCCACGCGCTCGCCGACGCGGACGTGCCAGGCGACGATCTCGGCCTCGGCAATGCCTTCGCCGATGTCGGGAAGGCGGAAAGTGAAGCGTGCCATGCCGGTCAGTCCTTCAGCAGTTTCTTGAGCGCCTCGCCGATGCGGACCGGGCCGGGGAAATAGGCCCATTCGAGGCTGTGGGGATAAGGCGTGTCGAACCCGGTGACGCGCGCGATCGGCGCCTCCAGATGATAGAAGCAGCGTTCCTGCACCAGCGCCGACAGCTCGGCGCCAAAGCCCGAGGTGCGCGTCGCCTCGTGCACGATCATGCAGCGCCCGGTCTTCTTCACCGATGCCTCGATCGCGTCGATGTCGAGCGGCACCAGCGTGCGCAGGTCGATGATCTCGGCATCGACGCCCATGTCCTCGACCGTGCTCGCGACGACATGCACCATCGTGCCATAGCACAGGATCGTCACCGCCTCGCCCGCGCGCACCGTCGCCGCCTTGCCCAGTTCGATGCGGTAATGCCCCTCGGGCACCTCGCCCGCCGGATGCGCGCTCCAGTTGCGCGACGGGCGGTCGTAATGGCCGTCGAACGGGCCGTTATAGATGCGCTTGGGCTCGAGGAAGAGGACGGGATCATTGTCCTCGATCGCGGCGATCAACAGCCCCTTGGCGTCATAGGGCGTCGACGGGATCACCGTCTTAATGCCCGAGACATGGGTGAAGATGCCCTCGGGGCTCTGGCTGTGCGTCTGCCCGCCGAAAATGCCGCCGCCATAGGGGCTGCGCACCGTGATCGGCGAGATGAAGTCGCCGTTCGAGCGATAGCGCAGCCGCGCCGCCTCGCTCACCAGCTGGTCGAGCGCGGGATAGATGTAATCGGCGAACTGGATCTCGGGCACCGGGCGCAGGCCGTATGCGCCCATGCCGATCGCCACGCCGATGATCCCGATCTCGGTGATCGGCGTGTCGAAGGCGCGGGTCTTGCCATATTTGGCCTGGAGCCCGGCGGTCGCGCGGAACACGCCGCCGAAATAGCCGACATCCTCGCCCATCACGATCACTTGCGGATCGCGTTCCATCATCACGTCCATGGCCGAGTTGATCGCCTGGATCATGTTCATGCGGGTGCTGGTCTCGCTCATATCCCCGCCGCCTTGCGCTCGGCGATCATCTGCTCGCTCTGTTCCTTCAGGTGCCACGGCATATGCTCGAACACGCCCTCGAACATCGTCTCGAACGGCTGGTGCATCCCATGGCCCAGGATGCCGTTCTTCTCGGCTTCCTTCTGCGCAGTCTTCACCTGTTCGGCGAGTTCGAGGTCCATCGCCTCGTGCCGCGCCTCGTCCCATTCGCCTATCGCGATCAGATGGTCCTTGAGCCGCCGGATCGGGTCGCCCAGCGGCCAGGCATTGGGCTCGCCGGCGCTGCGATAGGCGGTGGGATCGTCGGAGGTGGAGTGCCCCTCGGCGCGATAGGTGAAATGCTCGATCAGCGTCGGCCCCTGGTTGGTCCGCGCGCGCTCGGCGGCCCATTGCGTCGCGGCATAGACTGCAAGTGCATCGTTACCGTCCACCCGCAGCCCGGCGATGCCATAGCCGATCGCCCGCGCGGCAAAGGTCGTCGCCTCGGCACCGGCAAAGCCCGAAAAGCTGCTGATCGCCCATTGATTGTTGACGATGTTGAGGATCACCGGCGCCCGATAGACGCTGGCAAAGGTGCAGGCGGAGTGGAAATCGCCCTCCGCCGTGCTGCCCTCGCCGCACCAGGTGGCGGCGATGCGCGTGTCGCCCTTGGCCGCGCTCGCCATCGCCCAGCCGACCGCCTGGGGATATTGGGTGGTCAGGTTGCCCGAGATCGAGAAGAAGCCATGATCCTTCGCCGAATACATGATCGGCAGCTGACGCCCCTGCAGCGGATCGCCGCGGTTCGAATAGATCTGGTTCATCATCGTCACCAGCGGATAGCCGCGCGTGATCAGGATGCCCTGCTGGCGATAGCTGGGGAAGCACATGTCGTCGCTGGCCAGCGCCAGCGCCGCCCCAACTGACACTGCCTCTTCGCCGGTCGACTTCATGTAGAAGCTAGTCTTGCCCTGGCGCTGGGCGCGGAACATCCGCTCGTCGAACGCGCGGGTCAGCGCCATGCTGCGCAGCATCCTGCGCTTCGCCTCGCCGTCCAGCCGGGGGTCCCACGGGCCCACGGCCTGTCCCGCATCGTCCAGCACCCGCACCAGCGTATAGGCGAGTTCGTGGAAACTCTCGGCCTTGTCGGCGGTGTCGGGGCGGCGCGCGGCGCCGGCGGGCGGCACGGCCACGTCGCTGAAATCGGCTTCGTCCCCGGGGCGAAAGCGCGGTTCGGGAATGTGCAGCGACAAGGGCGGCAGATTGGCGCGCGAGGCGTCCATGGACTCTCCAGAAAATAGACTCGTTGCGCCGGTACAACGCGCGGAATCGGTTTCAGGACGTTGTTATAAAATTTCGCGGGCGCTGTCGAGTAGGTCAGCAGCGCTGACCTTGATGCACTGCGGCATGGCGGAACAAAACCAGCTTGACTCGATGCCCCAATGGAACAGAATAAGAACATTCTGCGCTGTCGAGTCGTGTATCCAATGGCTGATCCCGCCATATTGAAGCAATTGCGCGAGACGCTGGCCGGGCTGGAACCCAATGGATTCCGGCGGCGTCCGGTGCTGCCCTTCGGGCTGGAACGCGTCGATTCGCGGCTCGCCGATGGCGGGTTGCGGCTCGATGCGCTGCACGAAATCAGCGGCACCACCGGCGACATGGCCGATGATTGCGCCGCGACCCTGTTCATGGGCGGCATCGCCGCGCGCGCCTGGGGCCCGGTGCTGTGGGTGGTGCGGCGGCGCGATCTGTTCGCGCCGGGGCTGGCGCAGGTCGGGCTCGATCCCAAGCGCGTGATCTATGCCGAGGCGCGCGACGACGACGAATTGCTGGCGATCCTGGAGGAAGGATTGCGCCATCGCGGGCTGGGCGCCGTGATCGGCGAAGTGAAGCGGATCGGGATGCCCGCTACAAGGCGGCTGCAACTGGCGGCAGAGGGCGGGCGCACGATCGCGCTGCTGATGAAGCGCCACGCCCGCGAAGGCAGCGACCCGCTGGGCGCACCCTCTGCGGCGATCACGCGCTGGCGGGTGGCATCGGCTCCCTCGACACCGCTGCCGGTGGCGGGCGTGGGCCGCGCGCAGTGGCGGCTGACGCTGGCACGGCAACGCGGGGGAGAAGGTTTCGAACAGATTGTGGAGGCGTGCGATGCAACGGGTCGCTGCGCTCTACCTGCCGCATTGGGCCATCGAACGGCTGCGTCGGGCAGAGCGGACCGCCAGGCCGCCTGAGCCCGGCCCGCCCGCATCGCTGGATGCCCTCCACGCCGCCGTGGCCGCCGAACAGGAGCATGCCTGTTCGGTGCCGCGCGGCGGCGGCTGGCGCCCCGGCGCGCGCTGGGCCCGCGAGACGGGCACTCCCGCCCACCGCCAGCCGGCCAGACACGAAATAGGCCGCCGCAGCGAAGCCGCGCCCCCGCCCTTCCGCGCCATGCGCCCGGACGAAGGCGGCGTACCGGTCCCTTTCGCTGCTGCTCCCCTCCCGCCTGCGGGAGGGGCAGGGGGAGGGCCCGACATGGAGGCGGCGCGGCACCGGCGCAACCCGCGTGGCGACGCCGAACGCCTCTCGTTCCACGCGATGCACCTGAACCAACACGGCGGCTCGCTCCCTTCCGCTGCCCGGCACCCTTCCGCCCCCCTCCCGCCTGCGGGAGGGGTCGGGGGAGGGCCCGACATGGAGGCGGCGCAAGACCAGCGCCAACCGGCACACCGCCGACCCGGCACCCCACCCCTTTCCGCTGCCCGGCACCCTTCTGCCCCCCTCCCGCCTGCGGGAGGGGTCGGGGGAGGGCCCGACGTGGAGACGGCGCGGCACCGATGCCAACCGGGACACCACCAACACGGTGCCCCGGTACATCGCGTCACGGGCACATCCACCCCCCGTCATCCCGGCGAAGGCCGGGATCCATTGCCCGTTCCGTTGCACCAAACAGCCCCAGCCGAGCGGCGAATGGATCCCGGCCTTCGCCGGGATGACGGCAAAGAGGGGACGCCGGCAGGGCCCCGCCGTGGACTTCCGGCCCGTGCGACTGCCTCCCCGCCCCCTGTCGCTGGCGCCGTCCCCCCGCCGCCCACAGAGGCCCCCGCCCCCCTCGTCACCACGCTCCACACCGGCAACCGCGTCGAAATCGCAGCCGCCTGTCCGCAGGCCCGCGCGCTGGGGCTCTTCCCCGGCATGGCGCTGGCGCAGGCGCGCGCGCAGGTGGCGGGGCTCGACATCCGCCCGGCGGACCCGGAGGGCGATCGCGCCGCGCTCCGGCGGCTGGCGCTGCGCGCGGCGCGGCGCTGGTGTCCGCTGGTGATGCTGGACGGCGACGACGGGCTGCTGCTCGACCTGACCGGCACCGCGCATCTGTTCGGCGGCGAGGGGCGGATGGCGCGGCGGATCGTGCGCTTCCTCGCGCGCGCCGGGTTCACGGCCCGGATCGCCATCGCCGACACCCCCGGCGCCGCCCACGCGCTCGCCCGCCACACCGCTGGCGGCCTGTGCCCGCCGGGGCGCCAGGCCGAGGCGCTGGCCGACCTTCCCGTCGCCGCACTGCGCGTGGAACCCCGCGCCGTCGAGCTGCTCCAGCGGCTGGGCGTCGAGCGGATCGGCGCGCTGGCGGCGATGCCCCGCGCCCCGCTCACCCGCCGCTTCGGCAGTGCGCTGACGCTGCGGCTCGATCAGGCGTTGGGCGCGCTCCCCGAACCCTTCACGCCGATCGTCCCCACCGAACAGATCGTCGTGACCCAGCGCTTTGCCGAACCCATCGCCACGGCAGAGGCGATCGCGCACTGGATGGGCATGCTGGTCCCCCGGCTGGTCGCCGCGCTGGCGCAGGCGGGGCTGGGCGCGCGCCGGATCGAGCTGGTCGCCGAGCGCGTCGACGGCGTGCCCCAATGCGTGACGATCGGGCTGGCGCGGCCCAATCGCGACCCCGCGCACCTGTTGCGGCTGCTCACACGCCGGATCGAGGGGATCGAGCCCGGCTATGGCATCGATGCGCTGCACCTCCACCTGCGCCGCGCCGAGCCGCTGGGGGCGGAACCCTTTGGCGAGCGGCTGGACGAGGATGCGCCCCCCGATCTCGCCGCGCTGGTCGATACGCTGGCGACGCGGATCGGGCTCGACCGGCTCTGGCGCACCCGTCCGGTGGAAAGCGACGTGCCCGAACGATCGGTCGCGCCCACCGGGGTGCTCGACCCCCCTGCCCGCGCCGCCGCACGGCTGCGTGCCGACGATGTGCGGGGATTGAACCGCGCGGTCGAGATGCCGCCCTGGCACCCCGATTGGCCGCGCCCCGCCCGGCTGCTGCGCCGGCCCGAGCGGGTCGAGGGCGTCGTCGCGCTGCTCCCCGATCAGCCGCCCCGCCGCTTCACCTGGCGCGGCCAGACGCACCGCGTGGTGCGCGCCGACGGGCCCGAGCGCATCCATGGCGAATGGTGGCGCAGCCGGGCGGAGATGCACAGCATCCGCGACTATTTCCGTGTCGAGGACGAGGCCGGGCGCCGCTACTGGCTGTTCCGCCGCGGCGATGGCGAGCGCGCGGTGACGGGCGATCTCGGCTGGTATCTGCACGGGGTGTTCGGATGACCTATCCCGAACTGCAGGTGACGACGCATTATTCGTTCCTGCGCGGTGCCTCCGCCCCCGACGAACTCTTCGAAACCGCCGCGCTGCTGGGGCTGCCCGCGCTCGGCATCACCGATCGCAATTCGGTGGCGGGCATGGTCCGCGCGCTGGTGGCGAGCGAGGGGACGGGGGTAAAGCTGGTCGTGGGGTGCCGGCTCGACCTGGTCGATGGCAGTTCGGTGCTGGTCTGGCCCGAGGACCGCGCCGCGTGGAGCCGCCTCACCCGCCTGCTGACGCTCGGCAAGGCCCGCGCCGATCCCCAGCACGGCGAAAAGGGTAAGTGTTTCCTCCACTGGGAGGACCTGGCCGAGGCCGCCCAGGGGCTGGTCGGCGCGCTGGTGCCCGGTGCGCGCGATGTTCGGGAAGATCGCGCGCTCGAATGGATGGCCGATGTGTTCGGCAATCGCGGCCATGTCGCGCTGACGCAGCATCGCCGCCCCGGTGACGCGCTGCGGCTGCACCGGCTGTCGCAGGCGGCGGCGCGCTTCGGCCTGACGCCGCTCGCCACCGGCGACGTGCTCTACCACCACCCCGACACCCGCATGCTCCAGGACGTGATGACCGCGATCCGCGAGCGTTGCACGATCGACGCGCTGGGTTTCCGCCGCGAACGCAACGCCGATCGCCACCTGAAGCCGCCGCAGGAAATGGCGCGCCGCTTCGTCGATCACCCGGCGGCACTGCGCGCGGCGGCGGCGATCGCCGAACGCTGCACCTTTTCCCTGCGCGAGCTGGACTATCAATATCCCGACGAAATCGTCATGCGCCGCCACACCCCGCAAAAGGCGCTGGAGCGGATGGCGTGGCAGGCGCTCAACGCCCGCTTCCCCGCGCGCCCGCCGGGACGCTACCGGCGGCTGCTCCGCCACGAACTGCGGCTGGTGCGCAAGCTGCGCTATGCCCCCTATTTCCTGACGGTGCATTCGATCGTCGGCTTTGCCCGCAGCCAGCATATCCTGTGCCAGGGGCGGGGATCGGCGGCCAATTCGGTGATCTGCTTCGTGCTGGGGATCACGTCGATCGATCCCGTCCACCACAAGCTGCTGTTCGAGCGTTTCATCTCGGAGGATCGCGGCGAGCCGCCCGATATCGACATCGATTTCGAGCATGAGCGACGCGAGGAAGTGATCCAGTGGATCTACGAGACCTATGGCCATGACCATGCCGCGCTGACGGCGGTGGTCAGCCGATTCCGCTCGCGCGGGGCGCTGCGCGAAGTGGGCAAGGCGCTGGGGCTGCCCGAGGATCTGACTGCGGCGCTGTCGAGCCAGGTCTGGGGCTGGTCCAACGAAGTGAACGACGACCATGCCGACGCACTGAACCTCGACCGCAGCGACCCGCGCCTGGCCCTCACGCTGGAACTGGCGCGGGAACTGATCGGCACGCCGCGCCATTTGTCGCAGCATCCCGGCGGCTTCGTGCTGACGCGCGACCGGCTCGATTCGCTCGTCCCGATCGAACCGGCGGCGATGATCGCCCGCCGCGTCGTCGAATGGGAAAAGCTCGACATCGAGGAACTGGGGCTGATGAAGGTCGACATCCTCGGCCTGGGGATGCTCGGCTGCATGCGCCGCGCGTTCGACCTGCTGGAGACGCACAAGGGCGTTCGGCTGACGATGGCATCGGACACGCTGCAGGTCGACGATCCCGCCACCTTCGCGATGATCCAGCGCGCCGATACGCTCGGCACCTTCCAGATCGAGAGCCGCGCGCAAATGTCGATGCTGCCCCGGATGCGCCCGGCCAATTTCTATGACATCGCGATCCAGGTCGCGATCGTCCGGCCCGGCCCGATCCAGGGCGACATGGTCCATCCCTATCTGAAACGCCGCGAATTGCTGCGCAGCAATCCGCGCGCGGAGATCGACTACCCCTCGCCCGCGCTTCGGCAGGTGCTGGAAAAGACGCTGGGCGTGCCGCTGTTCCAGGAA
Organism: Sphingomonas degradans; assembly: GCF_053502645.1. NCBI lineage: Bacteria > Pseudomonadati > Pseudomonadota > Alphaproteobacteria > Sphingomonadales > Sphingomonadaceae > Sphingomonas > Sphingomonas degradans. Next base: position 4,393,633 of record NZ_CP177172.1, on the reverse strand, counting down.
CAGGCGATGCAGGTCGCGATCATCGGCGCCGGCTTCAGCCCGGGCGAGGCGGACCAGCTCCGCCGCAAGATGGCGACGTTCAAGGCGACCGGCGGCGTCGGCGAATTTCACGAGAAGCTGGTGTCGGGGATGCGCGCCCGGGGGATCAGCGAAGACTTTGCCGAGCGGCTGGTGAAGCAGATCGAAGGGTTCGGCAGCTATGGCTTCCCGGAAAGCCACGCCGCCAGCTTCGCCAAGATCGCCTATGCGTCGAGCTGGATGAAATGCCACCACCCCGACATTTTCTGCGCCGCGCTGCTCAATGCCCAGCCGATGGGATTCTATGCCCCCGCCCAGATCGTCCGCGACGCGTGCGAGCATGGCGTGGAGGTCCATCCCGTTTGCATCAACGCCAGCGCGTGGGACACGCTGCCGATGCCGCGCGGCACGACGGCGGGGCGCCCCCGGACCGGATTTTGCGGGAGCGCGGCGGATTGGGCGCTGCTGCACCCCCTGCGGCTGGGCATGGGGATCGTGCAGGGGCTGGCCGAGGGGGATGCGCAAGCGATCCTGACGGCGCGGGCCGGCGGGGCTTTCACGTCGATCGAGGAGGTGTGGCGGCGGTCCCGCGTGAAGCCCGCCGCGCTAGAGCGGCTGGCGCGGGCCGATGCGTTTCAGGCGCTGGGGCTCAATCGGCGCCAGGCGCTATGGGCGATCAAGGGGCTGGCGGACAGGCCGCTCGACCTGTTCGACGCCGCCGATCTGCGCGCGCGCCAGGTGCGGCCCGAGAGCATCGAGGCGCCGGTCGCGCTGGTGCCGCTCAGCGCGGGGCGCGAAGTGGTGGAGGATTACCGCGCCACCCAGCTCAGCCTGCGCGCGCATCCGCTGTCGTTCCTGCGCGATCGGCTGGCGGCACAGCGGATCGCGCGGTGCGGCGACCTGCTCGGCATGAAGGACGGCGCCCGCGTCGAAGTCGCCGGGCTGGTGCTGGTCCGCCAGCGTCCGGGCAGCGCCAAGGGCGTTGTGTTCGTCACGCTGGAGGACGAAACCGGCATCGCCAATGCGGTGCTATGGCCCGACCGGTTCGAGGCGCATCGGCGCACCGTCATGTCGGCGACGATGCTGGCGATCCGGGGCCGGGTGCAGCGCGAGGGGCTGGTGATCCATGTCGTCGCCGATGCGCTGACCGACCTCACCCCATGGCTGCGCGCGGTCGGCGACCTCGATCTGCCGCGCATGACCGCGCCGGGCGACGGCGCCACCCATGGCGGCACGATCGACCCGCGCGAGCGGCGCGAGGGCGTGCTGCGAGTCAAGTCGCATGACTTCCACTGACGTCGCCGCCCCCTCAGTTCCAGCCGCCGCCCAGCGCCAGGAACACTGCGATCTGATCGGTCGCCAGAGACGACTGCGCGGTGGCATAGGCGACCTCGGCCTGGGCCAGGCTGCGCTGCGCGTCGAGCAGCGACAGGAAATCGCCGCGCCCGAAGCGATACAGCTTGCCCGCCTGCCCGGCGGAAAGCACCGCGCTGTCCCGCGCGCGGCGCAGCGCGTCGGTGCGCTCGCGATTCCGGGCATAGGTCTCCAGCGCAGTCTCGACATCGCGCAGCGCCGTGAGCACCGTCGCATCGAACTGCGCCAGATCGGCGGTGACGCGCGCATCCGCCTGGGCAATGCGTGCGCGCACCACCGGGCGATTGGGGAACGACCAGCTGATGAGCGGCCCGAGGCTGAACCCAAACACGCTGGGCGACAGATCCTTGGGCGATCCGGCGGCACCCACCGATCCGCCCAGGCTGACCTGCGGATACAGGTCCGCCGTCGCGACGCCGATCCGCGCGGTGTCGGCGGCGATGGTGCGCTCGGCGGCGCGGACGTCGGGGCGGCGCCGCAACAGCGCGGCGCCATCGCCCACCGGCATCGCGCGCGCCAGCACGGGCAGCGTCGCGCACCCGGCGACGTCCGCCGGAAACTCGGCCGGCGGCTTTCCCTGCAGCGTCGCCAGCAGATACAGATTCGCCTGGCGCTGCGCCGCATAGGCGGGAAGTGCTGCGGCGCTGCTTTCCACTGCGGTCTGGGCGCGGCTGACATCGAACGCCGTTGCGCGGCCGCCGCGCTGGAGCCGCCGCGTCGCCGCCAGCGTATCGCGCTGGAGCTTCACCACGCGCTGGTTCACCGCCAGCGCATAATTCGCCGTACACAGCTGCGCATAGGCACGCGTGGTCGCCGCCGCGACGCTGACGCGCACCGAATCGCGCGCCGCCTCGACAACGTCGCGATCCGCAGCGCTCGCTTCGATCGCCCGGCGGATCTTGCCGCGCAGGTCGAGCGGATAGGCGGCGGACAGCCCCAGACTATAAGTCACCGTGCCGGGCAGGCTGCCGCCCGTGCCCGATGGTCGCGCCAGATCGGCGCCGCCGCTGATGCCGGTGGTAATGTCGCGCCCCGCCAGCGCTTCGGCCACCACGGCATCGGCGCGCGCGAGATTCGCATCGGCCACGCGCAGATCGGCATTGGCGGCCAGCGCCTGCTCGACCAGCGCGTCGAGCCGGGGATCGTCATACAGCCGCCACCATTTGTCGGGCAGCGCCTCCTGCGCGAACGCGGGGCCTTTGGCGGAGACAAAGGGGGCGTTGGCCGCAGGCGCATTCGCCACCGCCGTCGCGGGCGGGCGATAGTCGGGGCCCGCCATGGCGCAGGCCGACAAGAGGATCGTGCTCCCGAGCGGAACGACGGCGCGGATCACTTCGCCACCGTCGGCTGGATCGTCACCGTCGCGGTGCGCCCGGCGATCAGCCGCACGCCCTGCGGCACCTGCAACAGCTTGATGCGCACCGGAATGCGCTGCGCCAGCCGCACCCAGGAAAAGGTCGGGTCGACGCTGGGCAGCAGATTGCCCGAATTGCTGCGGCTGGTGTCGTTGATGCCCGAGGCAATGCTTTCCACCCGCCCGCGCAGGTCCTGCGGCTCGCCCATCAGCCGCACCACCACCGGCGCGCCGACGTGAATCTGCGGCAGCTTGGTCTCCTCGAAATACCCCTCGACACGCAGGCTGTCGGTATCGACCAGCGCCATCGCCTGCTGCCCCGCGGCGACATAGTCGCCGGGATGCAGGTCCAGATTGGTGACCGTGCCGTTGACCGATGCGGTCACGCGGGTGCGGGCCAGATTGAGCTTGGCGGATTCGCGCTGCGTCATCGCCTGCGCCAGCGCGGCCTGCGCCGTCGCCACGCGCGCGACATTCTGTTCATGGCTTTCCGCCGCGACCAGATCGCCCAGCGCCAGATCGCGCTGCGCCTCGCGCCGCGCCTGCCCCAGCGTGGCGCGCGCGCTGGCGATCGCCGCATCCGCCTGTGCCAGCGCCAGCGAATAGCGGGGCCGGTCGATCACGAACAACAGGTCGCCGGCGCGCACCGGCTGGTTGTCGCGCACATGGACTTCGGTGATCAGCCCGCCAATGTCCGGCGTCACGCGCACCACATCGGCGCGCACGCGCCCGTCGCGGGTCCATGGGCTGCGCTCGTAATGGTTCCACATCCACCAGGCGACAACGATCGCCAGCGCGACGATCAGTATCGTCGCGGCGCTGCGGGTCAGGGTGGCGCGTAGGTTTTTCATAGTCGGATACCGCTAAGGGGAAGGAGCCAGGCCAGCAGGCCCAGGATCAGGATGAACAGGCACAGATCGACCAGCGCGCGATAGGCGACGAAGCGGTGCAGGCCGAACGCGGAAAGCAGGCGGATCAGCCCCATCGTCAGCATCAGTGCGACGATGGCGAGGATCAGCAGGGTGGGGACGAAAAGTCCGCCGATCGCGACTTCGCCGGTCATACTGCGGCCTTTCGATAGGCATGGGCGGTGGGAAACAGATTGCGCCGCAATGCCAGCAGCCCCAGCACGGCCGCGCGCCGCGCGTCGGGCACGGGATTGCGGATAAAGGCATCGAGCGCCGCGTCGATATGGTCGAGCAATGCCGGCTGGGCCGCCGCCGGCGCGCCGGGATCGAGCGCGCGATAATAGGCGCCGACATCCGCCAGCACGCTGGTGATGGGCGGGCGCTCGTCCAGCGGCAGGTCGCGGCGCAGCTGGCGCAGCTCGCCGATCGCCACGCCCGTGCGCAGGTCGCGCAGCGCATCGTACAGCGGCTTGCCCGGCGCCTCGCCCCGCGCCGCCAGCCGGGGGGCGAGCAGCGCGATACGATCGAGCATCCGGTTGATCCATCCGCGCAGGTCGGGCGGGGTCTCCAGGTTGCTGCGCGCCGCGATGTCGGTCCATCCGGCCTTCACCGTGCGCCGGATCGCCCCTTCGACGCCCGCCGACTGGAGCAGCCGCGCCATCACGATCGCGAACCAGATGCCGACGATCTGGGCGATGGCACCGTTGATGAAGGGGCCGAACGCACTGACATAATGATCCGCCAGCAGCGCCGGGCTGCCTAGCCCGAGCAGCGTCGGCAGCGCGATCGACGCATAGCGCGGCGACGCCATCAGCGCGCCGCAGACCAGCAGCACCGGCGCCATCGCCGCCGCCAGCATCGGAAATCCATCGAGCCGGGGCAGGATCGCATAGCCATAGATCGCACCGATGATCGCCGCCAGCGTGGTGCCGATCAGAAACGCGCGCAGCGGCGCCACCAGGTCGTCGCTCGCCGCGAACAGCGCAAGGAACACGCCCGCCAGCATCACTGCCGTCGATCCGTCGTTCCACCCGCTCGCGATCCACAGCGCGCAGCCGATCACCACGGTAAGGAACGCGCCCACCGCCCCGCGCAGCGCGCCGCCCACGTCGCGGTGGACTTCGCGGTTGCGCCGCCCCTCGATCAGCTCCGCAACGCGCGGCGTCACGGGCGCGCGGCGATGCGTCGCCATCTGGTCGCGCAAGTCGCGGCAGTCGCGATGCGCGGCGATCAGCGCGGACAAGCGGGCGAGCAGGCTCAGCTGGACCAGCGCGGTCCAGCATGCCCCGGCGTCGATCGCCGGCTCCAGCGCCGCACAGCGCGCGATCAGCTGCGCCGAAATCTCCGCACGGGCGTCGGGGCCGGCATCGGGCGCATCCAGCCATTGCTGGACATCGACCAGCAGCGTGCACAGGGCAGGCGTCAGCCCCTCCGGCTCGTCGCGCAGGATCGCCACGCGATCGGATACGGCCGCACCCAGCGGCAGCAGCAGCGAAAGCTGGTCCTGTAGCGCGCGCACCGTGCGCACGCGCGGTGCGATCCCGCTGGTCTCGAACGGCAAGTGGATCGAAAGCTGGTGCAGCTCGGTAATGTCCTGCGCCAGCCGCGCCCGCTCCGCATCCACCCCCGGAACTTCGGTCAGCGCGATGGTGTCGCGCGACCACACCTCGGCGTCGCGCAATATGGCGGAGACGCGCGCCAGCAGCCGCGCGGCCACCGATCCGGGCAGGATGAACCCGTGCACCAGGCTGCCGCACAGGATCCCGATCCCGATTTCCTGCACGCGCAGGATGGCAGTGGTAAAGACCTCGCCCGGCGCCTCGACGCTGGGGAAGCCGATCAGGCAGGCACTATAGCCTGCCAGCACGAACATGTACGAACGCGGCGTGCGATCGAGCAGCGACACGAACACGCACAGCGCCAGCCACAGCCCGATGGCGATGCTGAGCAATTCGGGGCTGTTATCGAGTGCAGGCACCATCAGCACCGCCACCGCAGCGCCGACGATCGTGCCGACGATGCGAAACACCGCCTTGGACAACACCGCCCCGGCCAGCGGCTGCGCGACGATATAGGCGGTGAGGAACGCCCAATAGGGCCGCTCGAGCCCGATCGACAGCGCGACATAAAGCGACAGCATCGCCGCCGCGAAGCTCTTGAGCGAGAAGATCGCGGTCGAAAGGCCGAACCGGTCGCTCATGCGCGCCAGTTCGCGATTCTATCGTTCAGCGCCGCGCACACGCGCAGCGCGGCCTCAAGATCGGCATCGGGCACGTCCGCCAGCAACTGGCGCCGCATATCCACCAGCCGCGCCTCGATCTCGGTGGCGCGCGCCTGCCCCAGTTCGGTCAGCCTCAGCTTGTTGGCGCGGCGATCCTCGGGGTCGCTCTGGCGCGTCACCAGCCCCGCCGCTTCGAGCTGGTGGAGCGTGCGGACGAGCGAGGCATTGGTGACGCCGATGGTGCGCGCCAGTTCGGCCTGGCCGACATCGGGGCCCAGCCGGTCGAGATAGATCAGGCACCATCCGCTGGAACTGGAGACGTTGAGGCTGGCCAGCACCTGGTCCGCCAGCCGCTGCCATGCGCGCGACGTGGGGCTGAGGACAGTGGCGAGCGAGCGTTCGAGGGCGGCGCGAGGCATCGCGGTTAGTTAGTGTGCTAACTAACCAATGCAACCCTTGCACTTGCCCTCAGCTGTCGCGCGCCACGCGCGCCAGATCCTCGGGCGCATTGATGTTCTCGGGCGGCGTATCGACCGAAATCGCGACTGCCCCGATCGCGGCGGCGAAACCGCGCATCGAGCGGCGGGGATCGTGTTCCACAAAGTGCGCCAGTGCCTCCGCCGCATCCGCCGGCCACAGCCCGATCACCGGCTGCGCGGCGAGATAGCAGGGCGCACGCGTCAGCATCGCGGCGGGAAAGCGCACCGCATCGACGCTGCAGCTCAGCACCCGCGCGAACCCCTGCGCGCGGGCATGGCGCAGTGCCCCCGCCAGCCCGCCCAGCGGCCCCAGCCCCGCCGCCGGATAATCGGGAATGCTCGCGACACCCGTGACCCCGCCGGCATAGGTTCGCCCGGCCACCGCCAGCGCATCGACATGCGGCGCCAGCGCGGCCAGCGCATGATCGATCAGCGTCCGCCCCGCCAGCAGCGCCACTGCCTTGTCCGAACCGAACCGGCGCGATTCGCCCCCGGCCAGCACGACGCCCAGCGTCCTCACGCGATACCCGCATGCGGATCGTTCAGCACCAGCATCGAATCGCGCCGCGCCAGCGCGACCAGCGCCAGCCCGGCGTCGCGCGCGCGATCGACCGCCAGGCTGGTCGGCGCCGAAATCGTCACCAGCAACGGGCAATCCGCACGCACCGTCTTTTCGACCAGCTCATAGCTGCACCGCGAGGTCAGCAGGAAAAACCCGTCCCCCGCCGAAAGTCCCTGCCGCGCGAGCGCCCCGATCAGCTTGTCGAGCGCATTGTGCCGGCCGACATCCTCGCGCACGCACACAATCGCCCCGTCGGGCGTGCAGAACGCGGCGGCATGGACCGCGCCCGTCGCGGCGGCCAGCGGCTGGTGGGCGTCGAGCGCGGCCAGCGCCGTGTGGATCGCCGCGCGGCTAGTGGCGATCCGCGTCGTGACCGGGGGCAACGGGCGCAGCACCTGTTCGATGCTCTCGATCCCACACAGCCCGCACGAACTCTCCGACACGCGCCGCCGCGCCCGCGCCAGCACCGGTTCCAGCCGATCCTGGGGCAGCGTAACGCGCACGATCATACCGCCCTGAAGGGCATGGACGTCGATGTCCACGATCTCGCCGGGCGCCGCCAGCCCTTCGGTCAGCATGAATCCGGTGGCGAAATCCTCCAGCGCCGCCGGGCTCGCCATCATCACGGCATAGCCGATCCCGTTGCATTCGATCGCGATCGGCACCTCGGCGGGCACGCGCCGGACGCCGGGACGTGGCGTGCCGACGTCGAACGATCGATCCACGGCGACGGGGTGCGCCTCCACCAGCGGCTCATGTGCCATCGGAACTCCCTTCACGGCGCGGACGCGGCCACAGGCCCGACATGGGCCGCCGCCACGCGGCGAAGCGATCCGCTGCACCCGATACCGGCTGATAGGCAACCCCCGCCGGCAGGCTGAACGTCACGGTCGTGCCGCTCCCCGGCGCGCTGTCCAGCGTTAGCGTCGCGCCCACCTTTCGCGCGCGCTCGTGCATGCCGATCAGCCCGAAATGCCCCTCGCGCCCCGCGCGCACCAGCCGCTCGGCATCGATCCCGACGCCATCGTCGTGAAAGCTGACCTTCAACCGCTTGCGCCCATAGCCGACGCGGACCACCACCTTGTTCGCATGCGCGTGGAGCGCGGCGTTGAACAGCGCCTCGCCTGAAATCCGGACGATCTCGTCGAGGATCACGGGCTGCAGCGGCCGCGGCGTGCCCTCGGCTGCAATCTCCACGCTGGTGTGCACCTCGAAAGGCTGTTCATGCGCGATTTCGTCCAGGATGACTTCCAGATTGCGCCGGTCGGCACTGCGCAGGTCGCGCACCCTGTCGCGCCCTTCGACCAGCATCTGGTCGGCACGGTCCAGCGCCTTGTTGATGACCGGCTTGGCGGGGTGGTCCTCGGCGATATGGTCGGCGACCGACTGGAACCGCAGCATCAGGCCCTGCACGCTCTGCAACAGCGTGTCGTGCAGCTCGCGCGCGATCCGCTCGCGCTCCGACGTCCGCTCCTCGAGCCGCGCGCGAATCCGCTCGGCCAGCTGCCGCAGCCGCAGCGTGTAAGCGAACCACACCAGCAGGCCGAGCGCGATGACGCAGGCGATGCGAAACGGCCAGGTCTGGAGAAAGGTCGGCGGCACGGTGATCGTCACGCTCGCGCCCGCCCGGTTCCACACCCCGTCATTGTTCGCGGCGATGACGTGGAACCGGAACGTGCCGGGGTGGAGATTGCCGTACACCGCCTCACGCCGCGTGCCGGGGTCGATCCAGGCCGAATCGACGCCCTCCAGCCGATACCGAAACCGCACCCGATCGGGCACGCTCAGGCTGAGCGCGGTATAGTCGATCGCCATTTCGGTCGTGCCCGCCGCCAGGCGAAGCGCGCCGGGATCGCGAAAGCGCAGTCCGTTCGCCACCACCGCGCGGATCATCACCGGCGGCGGCGCCGCGTTCGTCGAAAGCCGCGCGGGATCGATGCGGACGACGTTGCGGCGCGTCAGGAACCACAGCAGCCCGTCCCCGCCCAGTGCCACCTGCGCGCCCGGCGCCTTTTGCGCGAAACTGTTCAGCCCGTCGCGAAAATCGAAGACGCGGTGGGGCAGCGCGGTGCCGGGCGCGGCGAACGCCCGGTCCAGCGCGGCGCTGGCCATCCGCACGATGCCCGCATCGCCGATCGCCCAGCTCTCGCCGCGCGGCGTCTGCACCATGCCGTTGACCGATGCGAGCCAAGGATAGCGTTCGCCGTCGAGCCGCTGGATCCGGCCGCCGGCAATGCGCGCCATGCCCCGCGCGCCGCTGACATACAGCGCGGCGCGTCCCGGCAATATGCCTTCCAGCCCGCCAATCCCCAGCTGCTCGCGCACGAGCGGAGTGAACGGCGTGGCGCCGAGCAGGGGCAATGGGCTGCGAAACAGGATCGCCGCCAGACCATCCGGCCCCACCGCCGTGTTTCCGGGAACGCCCGCACTCGCCGACAATCCAGGCCAGGCATGCCATGCGCCGCGCTCGTACCAGAACAACCCCCGCGAGAGACCTGCGAACCACAGCCGCCCCCGCCGATCCTCCGCACAGCCATAGGCGCTGGCACCCAGCGGCTTGCGCAGCGTGCGGGTAACCCGGCCGTCCGGCGCGACGCGCAAGACCCGATCGCCCAGCGTCACCCAGATCGCGCCCCCCGTCGCTTCGCACAGCGAACCCGGCGTGTCAGCGACCTTCAGCATCGGTCGGGGGCCGGCGCCCGGCAGGATCCGATAGATCGTGTCGGTATCCGAGATGTACACCGACCCGTCGACAGTCGACGCGATGCGATAGCCCTGCGCCGAATTTGGCGGGATCGCCGGCTCCACCACCGCACTGGCGGGGCGCAGCATGTCGAGCCCCAGTTCGGTGCCGATCCAGATATTGCCTTCGCGATCCTGGAACAGCGCGTGCGACTGGTCGGACGAAAGCCCGTCAGCCGCCGTAAAGGTCTCGACCTGCGCGGGCCGCCCGCCCCCCATCGGCGCTGCGATACGGAACACGCCATTGGTCCAGGTCGTGCTCCACAGGGCGCCGCTGGCATCGAACATCATCCGGCTGCCGCCGACCTCCGCTGCGTTGCGATACGCGCGCGTCAGCCACTGCGTCGTGGCAACGGCGCCGGTTTGCACCGCGCGCGTGCCGCTTCCGTCCGAAACCCAGATCCGGCCGTTGCGGTCCTCGGCCAGCCCGGCGCGCCGCGACACTGCCTCCCCGGTCGGCAGAAAGCGCCGCGAGCCCGGCGGGCGGCGCAGGATCGTGCGATCCAGCACCACCCACATCGTCCCGTCGCGGGCGAACAATATCTGCCACACCTGCTGCTCGGGCAGCCCCCAGTCGTCGCCTAGTTCCTCCCAGCGGCCATTCTGGAAGCGCGCAATCGTATCGCGGCTGCGCCCGCCGCGCGCGACCCAGATGGCGCCGTCGCGGTCCTCGGCGATGTCGGTAACCTCGCGCGACGGATTGGGCATGCCCGCATCGACAAGCCGCCCGCCGCGAAACACGACCACGCCCCCGGTGCGCGCAAGCCCGACCCAGACGTCGCCGGAGCGCGCGCCCATCACCTGCGCCACCACCATGCGCCCGCCGTCGCTCTGCGGGCGCTCGATGCGCTCGAACGTCACGCCATCGAAGCGGAACAGGCCATCGACGCCGCCCAGCCACAGATAGCCGTTGCGGCCTTGTCCGATCGCGTTGATCCGGCTCGGCGCGCCGTCCTCGATCGACCATCCGACATGCTTGAAATCGACAAGCGGCGGCGCGCGATCGGCCTGCGCATGCGCCGCGATCGCGAGCAGGGCCAGCAGCGCTGCGGCTGCCAGACCGCGCATCGCGGCAACGGGGCGCGGCAGCCCCGCCATCACAGGTCGATGATGCCTCGCCGCGCGGCCACCGTCACGGCGTGGGTCCGGTCGCTGACATAGAGTTTGGCGAAGATGCTCTTGATATGCGACTTGATCGTATCTTCGGAAAGCTGGAGGGCGCGGGCGATCTCCTTGTTCGCATTGCCCCCCGCGATCAGCTGCAAAATGTCGATCTCGCGCGGCGAGAGCGCATCGTCGATCGCGTGCAGCGCAATGTCCGCCGCGATTTCGGGCTGGAGGTGACGGCGCCCGGCATGGACGCTGCGGATCGCGTCGAGCAGGTCGCGGCGCAGGCTGCTCTTGAGCAGATAGCCCGAAGCGCCCGCGCGCAGTGCATGGAGCGCCTGAGCATCGCCGGTAAAGGTCGTCAGCACGATGATCCGCGCATCGGGGTGCTTCCTGCGGATCGCCTCGATCGCGGTCACGCCGCTGGTGCCGGGCATGCGCAGGTCCATCAGAGTGATGTCCGGGCGCAGTTGCTCGTATCGGGCAATGGCTTCCTCGCCATCTTCCGCTTCGCCGACGATTTCCATGTCGGCCTGCATCTCGATGACGGCGGATACACCCTCGCGCAACATGGGATGATCGTCGGCGATCAGGATGCGGATGCGCGGCGGGAGGCCGGCGTCGTCGCCTGCCGCAAAATCTGGGTACTCACTCATCGCGCAAAGGCCCGGGCAAAATAGGTGCATTGCATCAATGCCACTCGCACGGGCCATCCGGCTAGACACTTTCAGGTGAAACCCACTCCCCTAAATGGGGCTTAGATTCGCTGCCCTTTCCGCAGATGATGCGCCCCGACTCCAGCGAGGACGACATGCATGAGCGGCAATGCGACGAATTGCTCGGTGCCCGAAGCAGTATCGAAGCCAGCGACGCGGACCTACGCCGCGGGCGCGCCCCGGCGTGTCGCCGCGCCAGAGGCGTCCGCCGCGACCTATCCCGTCGGCGATTCGGCGCTCCCCCCCGGCTTTCGCGATCAGTTGCAGAGCATCGTCATGGCCAGCGCGGCGGCGATCCAGTGGAGCGCGCAGGATTGCGTCGATGCCGATGAAATCGCCCACGCCCTGCACCTTATCGTCGCGGCCGCGCGACGATCGCAGCAGATTCTGGCCGATGCCGGACTGGGCGGCAATGGCTCCCCTATCGACGCTCCCAAACGGGCACTGGGCTGAGAGGCCGCCTCGAAACCGTTTCAGGCGTCGCGCTGGCGCGGCCCGAAATTGAGCCGCCGGGTGACGTTATAGTCCAGCACGGCCATCACGAAATACGCACAGAATTGCTTGATCCGCGTCCAGCGCCCCGTCCGCGCCGCATAGACGTCCGACGTGATCCGCTCCGACTGCGCGATCTCGCCCTCCACATAACGGCGGACATGCGCGGCAAAGGCGGCGTCTTCGACGCGCAGCATCAGCTCCAGGTTCAGGAACATCGAGCGGATGTCGAAATTCGCCGAGCCGATGTGCACCACATCGTCGATCACGAAGAGCTTAGTGTGCAGCTTGGTCGGCTGATATTCGTAGATCTGCACCTTCTTGCGCAACAACCCGGCATAGGTGAAGCGCGCGGCCCAGATCGCCGCGCCGTGATCGAGCTTGGACGGCAGCACCAACCGCACGCGGCCCCGCCGCCCGACCTTGTCCAGCCGCCGCAGCATCGACGGATTCGGCGCGAAATAGGCTGCGATCAGGTCGATCGCGCGAGCGCGATCCATGTCGTGCTTGACCACGCGTGCCCAGGGCGACAGCCGCCGCGTCGGCCCGCCGAACAGCCAGCGCGCCGCGCCTGCGGGCTCGCTCCACGCCTTCAGCGTCCGGGTCAACGCGCGCATCGGCGGCTTGCTGCGGCTCGCCCACTGCGCCAACGCATCGAAATAGCCGACCAGCCGCCCCGCCGCCGGCCCTTCGACCAATAGCCCCAGGTCGCGCCACGCCGCCTGTTCGATCGTGCCGAAGTAACTGTCCTCGATATTGAAGCCGCCGATGATGACGCGCGATTCGTCGGCCAGCGCCAGCTTCTGATGATTGCGCAACAGATAGCGGCGTCCCCAGCGCGGCACGAACCGGCACACCCGTACGCCGGCAACCTCCATCGGGTCGAAGAAGTGGTTGCTCGCCGCCTGCTCGCTGCCCAGCCCGTCGACGATCAGCTGGACCGCGACGCCCCGCGCCGCCGCTTCGATCAGCGCCTGGCGCACAGCGGCGCCCGCCGCGTCATCGACATAGATGTAATACAGCACCCGCAGCGATCGCGTCGCGCCCCGGATGAGCCCCAGCAGCTGCGCCATCCGCTCCGGCCCGTCGGGCAACATCGTGAGCCGATTGCCCGCTACCGTGAAGCTGGGCTGCAACGCCGCGTCCATCCCGGCGTGATGCGGGAGCGCATCGCCCGGCGCAAGGGTGTCTGGCGATCGTTCAGCAGGCTGCGGCAAGGGCATGAGGCGGCAAATCCGATACGACAGGGCGACAGCGACCTAAACTCGGAACGGCATCGTAAAGTTCATCCCGGACCGGCGCGCCCGCTTTCCTTGACAAGCGTGCCCCCCCTGCGTACATGCCCGGCCTTTCCAGACACCATTAGTCCAAGGAGTGCGGTGATGGCGCGCGTAACCGTCGAGGATTGCGTCGACAAGGTTCCAAACCGGTTCGACCTGGTGCTGTTTGCAGCGCAGCGCGCCCGGCAGATTTCCGGCGGCGCCGAACTGACGCTGGATCGTGATCGCGACAAGAACCCGGTCGTCGCCCTGCGCGAGATCGCCGAAGAGACCGTGCACCCGCGCAATCTCGAGGAATCGGTAGTTTCCAGCCTCCAGCGCGTCCAGGTGGACGACGAGGAAGCCCCGGACGAAATCGGCTCGCTGTCGGCGTCGGCAGAGGCGCTGCGCCTGACCGCGGCGGCCCCTCCCCGCAACCAGAATCTGGGCGCCGATTACGAGGGCTGATTCAGCCCATCGCTATGGCAACCTGAAGAAAATGGGGCCACGGACGCAAGTCCGGGCCCCTTTTTCGTGCCCTGAGTGGGTCATACCAAGGTTCATTGACATGAACCCATGCACCGCCCGCCCCGCCTCCCCACCCGACCACCATAGCCTGATGGTATCCTTGGTGGTCGGGTGGGGAGGCGGGGCGGGCGGTATGAGCGCTCAACGCGACTTGGTATCAGCCCTCCGGATCGTCGCGATAGGTCGAATCCCATTCGCCGTCGTCGGGATCGACGCGCCCCTTGAACCCCTGTGCCACCACGAACCACTCGACCGAACCCTTGCGGCTCGACGGCGGCTTGGCGTGCTTCACGGTGGTGAAGTTGCGTTTCATCTCCGCGACCAGCTGCGAATCGGCGCCGCCGGCGAACACCTTGGACACAAAGGCGCCACCGGGCTGGAGCGTGTGGATCGCGAAATCGAGCGCGGTCTCGACCAGCGCCATCGTGCGCAGCGCGTCGGTCTGCGGATGGCCCACGGTGTTGGCCGCCATGTCCGACAGCACCAGGTCGGGCGCGCCGCCCAGCGCGTCGATCAACAGCCCCGGCGCGGCATCGTCCATGAAATCCATCTGGAAGATCGTGGCCCCCTCGATCGGATCGACTGGCAGCAAATCGATGCCGACCACCGCCGCCTTCGGCAGCCGCCGCCGCACCACCTGCGTCCAGCCGCCCGGCGCGATGCCCAGGTCGACGATGCGCTTCGATCCCTTCAGGAAGCCGAATTTCTCGTCCAGCTCGATCAGCTTGTATGCCGCCCGGCTGCGATAGCCCTCGGCCTTGGCGCGCTTCACATAGGGGTCGTTGAGCTGGCGCTCGAGCCAGCGATTCGATTGCGGCGTCCGCCCCCGCGCCGTCTTGACGCGCGTATGCCCGCCCCCTCCGCCTCTGCTCACAATGTCTTCCCATTCATCAAACGGCGCAAAATGCCCTCGCGGATGCCGCGATCGGCCACGCCCAGCCGTTCCGCCGGCCACAGGTCCAGAATCGATTCGAGGATGGCGCATCCGGCCACTACCAGGTCGGCGCGCTCGTTGCCGATGCACGGCACCTGCCGCCGCTCGGCCATGCTCATCGCCGAGATGCGGCGGCTGACCTCGCGCATTGCTGCTGCGGGCACGATCAGTCCGTCCACGACCGACCGGTCATAGGCCGGCAGCCCCAGATGGACGCTGGCCAGCGTCGTCACCGTGCCACTGGTGCCGAGCAAGCGGGGCGTGCCGCGCGGCTTGCGCAGCCGGGCGACGAACGGGGCGAAGCTGGCGGCCACCCGCGCGCGCATCTCGGCATAGGCCGCCGCGCGCCCCTCGACCGATTCGAACTGCCCGACCGATTCGGTCAGCGACACCACGCCCCAGGGCGCGCTGTGCCAGTCGAGGATGCGCGGCACGGGCTCGCGCGAATCGACCAGCACCAGCTCGGTCGATCCGCCGCCGATGTCGAATACGAGTGCGGGGCCGTCGCCGGGCTCGAGCAGGGCATGGCAGCCCAGCACCGCGAGCCGCGCCTCTTCCTCCGCCGTGATGATGTCCAGCGCGATGCCGGTCTCGCGATAGGCGCGCTCGATAAAGGCGGCGCCATTGCTCGCCTGGCGGCATGCCTCGGTCGCGACCGAGCGGGCGAGGGCGACATTGCGCTTCTTCAGCTTCTCGGCACAGATGCGCAGCGCCGCCAGCGTGCGATCGATCGCCGCGTCGGACAGCCGCCCCGTCGTCGCCAGCCCCTCGCCCAGCCGCACGATGCGCGAAAAGGCATCGACCACGGCAAAGCCCGAGCCTTGCGGCCGCGCGATCAGCAACCGGCAATTGTTCGTGCCCAGATCGAGCGCGGCGAAATGTCGGGATTCCGGCCAGCGCGCGCGCGCGGGACGGTCCTGTGGCGGTGATTCGGGCCGGGCGGAGCCACTATTCCGCTGGCGGGGCAGTCTGGCGGAGCCATCCCCCATTGCATACACTCACTTATGTTCTGTCCGTCCCGGCAAAAATTCGCCGCCCGGTGCTTGGATTCAGGCTAGCCCAGCACGCGGCCAAGGGCAAGGCGAGCGCTCTGCGCACACGCTCGCACAAACGCGCGCGCACCCGTTTTGCCGCACCGTGCGGCAAAACCATGCCGCACGGGGTTCGCATCAAATCCCTTGACCGGCGGATTTCCGCGCCCTAGAGGCACCCGCCTGTTGCCCCGTCGTCTAAAGGTAAGACTACGGACTCTGACTCCGTCAATTGAGGTTCGAATCCTCACGGGGCATCCAGACTACCGAAAAATTCCGTTGTGTTTCAGCGGGTTGTGAGAGCGAAGCCTAAACCGGCCCCTCATCGGCTCCCATATGCGTTAGCTATTTGATTTGTAGTGCTTCGCAGCCCGAATCTTGCCCTCTGCGATTCGCACAGCGGATTTGCCGTCGACCTTGGAAAGCGCGGGACGACGTTGACGCCCCCGAATAACGTATTGAAATAATTGCAAGACATGGGGGCGTGGCTACGCAGCCCCCCTTCCTACCACCGTGCGCGCTATTCTCTGGCCCAACATGGAGCTACTTGGGGCTGCTATGCGCCCTAGGGCGGATCGACATTCGGCGTTGATCTCCCCGTATCGACAGGCGAAACGCATAGGGACCGGGACGCGCCCCCTCCCCTGTCCGTCATGCTGAATTTATTTCAGCATCCATCGGGCAACAGGCCGTGGCGTCGCCCGTGGAGGGTTGGGCCCTGAAACAAGTTCAGGGCGACGGCGTATTTTGGATGCGATCACTCTGCCCTCCGGGGGGGCTTCCTGAATGTCGATCGGCCCTAGCCGCGGTGCGTTTGCGTATCTAGGCTGAACGCGGAACGGGGGAGGGCGACGCTGGACTGGTTTGCGGCACTGCGACATATTCTGTCACTGTACCAGCGCGGCGAACTGGCGGCGGCGTGGACGGAATGCCGGGCGGCCCTCGAACATTCTGGCGATCGGCCCGAATTGCTGCTGATGCTCGGCGCGATCGAAGCCGCGAAGGGCGAGCCTGCGCGGGCGGTCGCTGCATTTCGGCGCTGCATCGTTCTGGCGCCCGGATTGGCCGACGCCTATGCGAACCTTGGCGGCCAGTTGCTCGGCACCGGACAGGCGACCGCGGCAATCTTGGCGCAGTCGCGCGCGCTGAGGCTGGCGCCGGACAATCCGGAATTCTGGACCATGCTGGCCAACACGCATCTGGCGCTGCGCGACGGTACGGCGGCGCAAGCCGCCTTTGCACAGGCCCTGCGCCTGAAGCCGGACGCTATTTCCGCGCTTTTGGGATTGGGGAAGGCATTGCGAGACGAGGGCGGGGCTGGACAGGCGGTCTCGGCACATCGCGCCGCCGTCGCGCTGGCGCCGGATTGGGCCGAAGCCTGGCAGGAACTGGGCCATAGCGCCCGCCGACATGATCCTCCGCTGGCGGCCGATGCCTATGCGCGGGCGGCGCGGCTGGCCCCGGATAACGGCCGGATACTGAGCGCGCTGTTCGCGGCCCGTCGCTCGATTTGCGACTGGCGAGATCATGCCCCGATCGAAGCCAGCCTGCGCGGCATGATCGAAGCCGATTGCAGCGCCCTGTTGCCGCTCGCCGACCTTCTCCTCGATCTCAGCCCTGCCCAGCAGCACAAGGCCGCGCGACGGTTCGCGCGGGATTTTCTGGGCGAGGCACGGCCATGGAAGGCCGCAGATCCGCTGCCTGATCCTGAAGCGCGGCTGACCATCGCCTATCTGTCCGGGGACTTCCACGATCACGCCACGGCCTATCTGGCGGCCGAAATTTTCGAGAAGCACGACCGAAGCCGCTTCCGCGTGCTGGCCTATTCCCACGGCCCGGTCGATCAGGGGCCTATGCGCCAGCGGCTCACGGCGGGCTTCGACGCCGTCCGGGATATCCGCCGGCTGGATGCCGATCAGGTCGGATCGCTCGCCGCCCGTGACGGCGTCGATATCCTCGTCGACCTCAAAGGCTATACCGCCGGCGCGCGGCTGGATCTGCTGGGTCGGCGCCTGGCACCGATCCAGATCGGGTGGCTGGGCTATCCGGGCACGCTGGGCACGAAGACATTCGACTATATCTTCGGAGATCAGACGGTTACCCCGCCGGAGCATCAGCCATGGTTCGCGGAGGCCATCGTCCGGCTGCCCGACAGCTATCAACCCAACGACCGTCAACGACCGCTGCCTGGCGCGATCGATCGGTCTCAACTGGGATTGCCCGCACAAGGCGTGGTGTTCGGCGCGCTCCATGCGCCGCACAAGATCGGACCGGCGCATTTCGCGGACTGGATGCAGATCCTGCGCGCGGTGCCGGGATCGGTGCTGTGGCTCTATGCGGCGAACGACAGGGCGCGCGACAATTTGCGGCGATATGCAACCGACGCGAGTGTCGCGGCCGACCGGCTGCGGTTCGCAGCGCCGGTCCCGCAGGCCGAACATATCGCCCGGCTCGGCGCAGCCGACCTGATGCTCGACAGCTTTCCCTATACCGGCCACACGACCACGTCCGACGCCTTATGGGCGGGCGTGCCGGTCGTCACGCGCCGGGGAGAGGGCTTTGCCGCGCGCGTTGCGGCGGGCCTGTTGCGCGCAGCGGGTGCGCCTGAACTGGTGACGACATCCCGCAAGGCGTATGTCGATCTTGCCATCGGCCTGGCGCAAGACCGCGATAAGATCGCCGAATGGAAAAGACGACTGGCCGACAGCCGCTGGTCCTGCCCCTTGTTCGACAGCAGCCGCTTCACTCGTCACCTGGAGGCTGCCTATCGGATGCTGTGGCGCCGTCATGCGGCGGGTCTGCCGCCACAATCCATCGACGTTCCGCCACTTCACTGAGGCCGGCCTGCACCCGCGCGAGCACCGCGCTCCAGGGCTCCCCGAAAGCGCGCCGCCACAAACGCATTTGCGGATACCAGGGCGTGGCCTCGCCCGTCTCGCCCCAGCGCCAGTCGCCAAATGGCGGCAGCAGTACCCAGGTTGGACGACCCAGCGCTCCGGCCAGATGCGCCGGCGCTGAATCCGCACAGAGGATGACATCGAGCGAGGCCATGATCGCGGCCGTATCCGCAAAGTCACCGATACCATCGCCTACATCATGGAAATTGCCGGGCAACGGTTCGCAGAGCGTCTCCAGATCCCGCCGTCCATCGCCTTTCTGTAACGCAACGAACGTCAGGTGCGGCAAGGCGCGAACCATGGGCAGCAGCATCGAAAGATTCAGCGAGCGCTCGGCATCGCCGGGAAAGGATGCGTTCCCTGCCCACACCACGCCGACGCGCAATCCGCAGGCGGCCGGAAGTCGGGTGCGCCATTTCGCGACCAGCGCCGGATCGGCCGTCAGATAGGGCCCATCCGCTGCCACGTCGCAGATCGCGCCGAGATAGGGGACACTCAGCAGCGGTGCCTGCAACGCATGCGGCGGCATCGGCCCGTCATTGTCACACGCCCCGGCAATGCCCGGCACCGACGCCATCACGCGCACAAGCTGGGAATCACAGGCAATCCAGAGCTTTGCGCCCTCTCGGGCAAGCGACGCGGCGAAGCGGGCGAACAGGATCACATCGCCCAGGCCCTGCTCGGCGTGCAGCAGGATCGTCCGCTGACCGATCGGCTGCCCCTCCCACTCCGGCACGGGATCGGGGTCGCTGCCGGGCCGAAATGCAGGCAGCCGGCGGCGCCATTCATATTCGCGGAATCCCTCCGCCCATGCCCCCCGGGTCAGCAGCAGCATCGCCAGCGTCACATGGGCGGCGACATGCTCCGGATCGCGCATTATGGCTTCGCGACAAAGGGCTTCTGCCTCGGCGGTACGCCCGGCGCGGCGCAACGCCTGGCCTAGTCCCAGCCATGCCTGCGCCTCGCGGGGCTCCAACGCGATACGGCGCGACTGCAGCGCAATGGCCTCCTCGACGCCATCCGGGCGCAGCACGACGGCGTTCGCCAGATTGCCGAGCAACTGCGGATGGTCGGGCGCCATGGACAGTGCGCGCCGATAGGCATCCTCTGCCTCCTGCACGCGCCCCGCCTGCTTGAATGCGACGCCAAGGTTGACCTGCGCGTGCCAGTTTTGCGGTTGCTCTCGCAATGCCGCCTCGAAACAGCCGATAGCCGGGTCGGAGCGACGCGCGTGCAGATGCTCCAGTCCACGCTCGAAATGGTGCGACACCATTTCGCGCCGTGGCAATTGGGCAAAGACGTGCGCATCGACCGCGCTATGGCGCAGCGCTCCCAGCAGCAGGGTTCGCCCAGCCTCCACGATACCCGCCGCCAACGCGGCCCTTCCCGTCACGAGCAGCGCGGGCACATGCGCGGGCATCTCCGCCAGCACCGCAGCGCCGATCGCGAAGGCGCGCCGGGGATCGCCGCCCTCCAGCGCAGCCTCGGCCTGCGCCAGCCGCGCGTCGGCGATCACCGCGACGTCACGGGCACAGCCAGCCGCGCGCCCGAAACTGATCCACCTGTTCGCGAATCCCGACCGGGAAGGTCTCGTCGACAGCCACCCGGCTGAGATCGCTCCACATGCCCGGCACCAAGCCGGCGTCGAACGTTCCGGTCGCATAGAAACGCTTCAGCCTGGCCTCACTATCCCCGACAGCCTCGAAACCGGCACTATTCTCGCGGTGGGCGTATGCGCGCATCTTCTCCCGAAAACCGTCCAGTCCGCCCATCCACGTCAAGTGCCAGCCCGCATCCTCGATCGTGCGACCGATGCCCTGTTTCACCAGATAGCGGACAGGATTCACACCGATGCGCCGGATCAGTCGGCCCGGCGCGGCAGCCGCCGATATCCAGGGTTCCGGCGACTTCAGGTCCAGAAAATAGAGGTGGATTGCCAGTTGCAGCGAATAAAGATCGGCGGGCATCTCGCGCAGCGCGGCGATTACGCGACGGCGCGGAATCTCGTCCACGTCGCTGATCAGGACCATGTCGTCATCCGCCAGATCGGGAATGCCGCGTGCAATCGCCTCGCGCTGATGGCCTTCGCGCTTCCACGAAAAACCGCCCGGATCATCCTCGACGATCACATGGTCGATGCGATCCAGATAGGCTGCGAATCGATGCCGGTTCTGATCGAAATACAGCGGCTTCGGATCGCCTGCATGGGTGTAGCGCGCCTCGACGAGCACGAAACGCTCCACCACCGGGGCAAGCTCGGCAAGGCGGATTTCCAGCAGGTCCAACTCGTTGTAGAACTGAAAACAGTCGATGATGCGCCGCTCCGGCGTCGCGGGCGTTGGCGGGCTCGGCACTTCGCTAAAGCGGAGCCAGGCATCAAATCCCCGCACCGTACCCCAGGATTTGCTGCGATTGTCCTCGCCATTATGCTCCAGCAGCAGCGATTGATCGACATGGGCGATCATGTCTGCCGCACTGCGGCGCCACCCCGCCGGCCCCTTCCCCTGCCGCCCCGTTTCCATCAGAAGATGAATCGCATCCAGCAGCACGCGCTGCGACTGGGCGATACTGGCGTCCAGGAGCGATGGCGTCACTGCCGCCCCGGCGCCCCAGTCCACCGCCCTTTTCAACAGCGGCAGGGCATCGGCGGGGCGGCCCTGAGCAAGGCGTCGGCGGCCCAGCACGAACACGATCAGCAGCGCCGCGTTCGCGGTGTCGTCCACGTCGAGCAGGTCCAGTTGATCGGCGGTGCTGCGTAATTCTCGCGCGCCCTCGCCCAGCGCTTCGCACAGCGCGGCGACCTGCCGGAGCGTCGTCGCTGCATAGGGTGGCGTTGCATTGACGAGCAGCGCCTGTTCCGCGCTCTCTATGCTACGCCGCGCTGACTTGCGCGCCTGATCACCCGCCAACGCCTTCGCGCCAAGCGCGGATACCATGGCATTCAGGAGACCCAGGCTCTCTGCATGGCGTCCGCTTTGCGTCTCTGCCCAGGCGCGCGATACCCATTGCAGGGCATCCTCCGGGTCCGTGGCGACACCCGCGCAGCGGCTGGCCAATGCACGTGCAGCGGACGGTGCGAAACGCGCAAGCGCCGCCGCGGCAGCAAGACGATCGTCCAGCGGATCGCTCGCCAGATTGCGCGCCAGCCCGTCAAGGAGTGCAGCGGGCACCGCCACCGTCCCGGAAAGATGCGCGGCGCGGGCGAGATGGCGCGCCGCCGCAGTCCAGCGGGCGCGGGCGATATCCGCTTCGGCCAGTTGGCGCCATGCCACGCCGTCCTGCGGCGCGGCCACGATCGCCCGACGACACAATGCGGCCGCCCGATCCGGGTCGCGCGCCTGCAACGCCCGCCCGATCGCCATCGTGGAGGGTACGGTCAATCCGTCCTGGATGTCTTGGATCCATGCAATCCATGCGTCGGCGCGGTTGGCCCAGGTAACGGCTGCATTCACATGATCCACTTGCGCACGCAGTCGCCGCTCGGTCCCCTCCCCTTTGCGATAGTCGCGCAGGGCCCCGATCATATGCTGTGCGTAAAGCGCGGCGTGCTGCGCCGGATCGGACGGTACGGGCGTCAGATGCGCAAAGCCCATCCCCGTTTCCGGCAACGCACCCAGTCGGCTGGACACCACCAGACACCCGGCCGCCAGCGCTTCCATCACCGAGATGCAGGACGTTTCAGCAAAGCGGTTTAGATATGCGAGCGCCGTCACGCCACGCAGGCGATCGGCCAGGTCCGCCTGCGATACCGCGCCGACATAGTCGACGCCGTCGGTTTCCGCGCAGCGCCGGTACAGCGCCCCGTAGGGGTCCGCGGTTGCCGCGACCCGATAGGGTGCCAGACTGGAAAAGACCTCCAACCGAACCCCGGGCACCGCAGAACGGATGGTCGGGAAACTGTCCAGCAGCACGTCCAGCCCCCGAAAGGGCGTACTGGTATATGCGAGCGTCGGGGGCCACGCCTTGGCGTCCATGATCCGCTGGCCGGCGGCAAACAGGTGCGCAAAGCTTGGCGCTACGGCATTGCGCAGGACCGTGCAGCGCGCCGGGCGAATGCCGAAGGCACGGACATACGCGTCCCGCTGCCACTCGCTTACAAACGCAAAATAGTCCCAGACATCGCGCATTGCCGCGTCGCGCAGGGCAGCGATGGCAGGTTCCCCATGGGCATGCTGGGTCCACAGGACCAGCCGGGCATCGATCGAGAGGCTGGCCCGCAGCTTGACCGCCATTTCCGGCGGGCATTCGTTGAGGACAACGACCAGATCTGCGCCTGCGACATGATCCCAGGGCCTTTGCGCGCCATTTACGCAGACAACGCCACGGACGAAGCCCGGCGCGCTTGTGCCCGTGATGAGCGTGACGTTCACGCCCCGCGATGCGAGCGCTTCGCTAAGATAGCAGAGCGCGGACTGCGAGCCTCCCAACGGCATCTCCCGCGGAGTCTGGGGGGTGTAGTCCCAGCCGAGGGGGTCGATGAACATGATGTTGGTCATTGGATTGGCAGTATCAAATCTGTACGAAACCTCCACCAGGCACAAGCTGTGGCAAGTCCGCTGCGGACGAACGGGAATGACGGGACGTGGAATTGCGAGAGGCAGACCATCGGCGAACGATTGTCGCCAATCCCGCCGATACCAGCGCGCTTCAGGCCATTGCGATCATCGCGCTTCACGCCGGCGACGGTCTGCGCGCGATGCGCCAGTTCTGGCGGGCATTTCTGATCCACGGCGACAGGGCCGTATTCGATCAACAGGCGCACGCCGCGCTTGATATCCTGCTTGAGCAGCTTCTGGCCCGGACGCAGACCGAGGATGTGGACGATGCCGTCGCTCAACTGGAATGGTTGACCGAATTTGTGCCGATCAGCAGCGCATTCGCCCGCGTTCTCGGCGCCTTTCGGCTGATCCAGGGCCGCGATGAGGACGCCGCGCAACTCCGGCCGTTCATCCCGCCGGAGGAAAGCGACGGCAGCTTCGTTCGTGCGCTGGAAGCACTGCAGACGTCCCGGCGCGAGCGGGACTTTCTGGGCAGCGTGGTCATTCCCGCCCATAATGCGCAGGCTACCGTCGTACGTGCCCTCGACAGCGTGATGGCGTGCATCGCGCGCTATCGTGCCGAGACGGGCGACACCGAGGCAAAGGTGCATATCAGCATCGTTGACGATGGGTCGAAGGACGATACGCTTGCGACGATCCGGGGGTGGTCCGCGCGATATCCCGATCAGAGCCTTTCCCTGACGATACATGGCATCAATCGCGGCGCGGGGGCTGCGCGCAACGCAGGGGCGGCGGCCGCCATGGGGCCATTGTTATGGTTCCTGGACGCAGACGACTATTTTCTGGACCACCATTTCCTGGTGACGGCGCGAGCGCTGAGGGAGCATCCCGATGCCGCCTTCGTTCGGACCGGGATGATATTTGACCGGATCGATGATCAGGTCACGCCGGGCTGGCGGGCAGCGTCCGAGGGCAGCTACCCCTGCAACCTGTGTATTCGTCGTGAAGCGCATGAGAAGACCGGCGGGTTTCCCGACGAGCCACCCTTTCGACCGGCGATGGCGGAGGATGTCGGCTATTCCCGTGTCATCATGGCCCGGTTCGCCGGCCTGACCACGCCGAGCAAGACCGTATTCTACAGCATGAGTCCCGGAAATGTGCTGGACAAAATGCATGCGGACATGACCAGTACGCCGGGCGTTCCCACCGATCCCTACCGTGACATTTCACCGCGCTATCGCGCTGCGGAAATCCTCATGCGCCGACGGATCTATGCGGCGCGGCGCGAGGCGGCGCTTGCGGAGGAGCAGACGGAACTGGCGCGCCTCTGCGCATTGCTGGTCGATGACGCCGCTGGCGGGGCGCCGCCCGTTGTTGAACTGGCCCAGATGTGGCTTGATCGCGATCAGCACGGTCGTGCGCTGCCGTTGCTGCGTGCTGCCATCGCGATCCGGCCGACGGATGCGCGCCTCCACCTCGCGCTGGCGCAAGCACTGGTCCGCGACCTTCGCTTCTGGGAAGCGATGAGCGCGCTACGCGTCGTCGCCGACGCGCCCGGCGCAGCCGGGGCCTGGTTCGATCTGGGCGTTGCCGCCCATCGCGAGGACAAGCGAGAGGCTGCCCTTGAGGCATTCCGCAACGCCGCGCGGTTGCAGCCCGATCTGGTGAGCGCACAGTATAATGTCGGAGCGCTGCTGATGGAGACGGGCGACATCGATGCGGCGATCCCATGCCTGCAGGCGGCACTGGATCGGCAGCCCGACCATGTGAATGCGCTGTATCAGCTGGGGCTCGCGCTTCGGCAACGCGGCAACGAGCAGAGCGCGCTGACTCATCTGTCGAAGGCATCCGTGCTCGCGCTGAAACGGGGAGACATTGCGGCGGAGACGTCGGACACGCTGCGTATGCTGGGCCGCTACGATGAAGCCGCCGCCGAGGCCGAGCGCGCCGCCTCGATCGCGCCGACGCTGTATCAGGCCCAGGCGAGCTGGGCCAAGGCATTGGAGGCGGACGGCCGCGACGACGATGCGCTTGCAACCTGGGATCGGGCGATCGCATGCAATCCCGGCTTCGGAGAGGCCTTTACCCGGCGAACGTTGCTGCTGCTGAAACGCCGCTGGGGGCCCGCATGCCCTCCCCGCCCGCCGGCGGCGCAAGGAGGACGGATTTCCGCGACCCGGCTGGGGCTGGATGGACGGTTCGGCAACCAGTTGCTGCAATACGGATTTCTGCGGCTCTATGCCGAACGTCACGGCCTGACGCTGGAGACCCCGGACTGGCTTGGCCGTCACCTGTTCGACCTGGACGATCCGCTGCCCGGAGACCCGCTGCCGGCGATCGACGAACAACGGATCGACCTGGCGGCCGACCGCACAGGCTGCTTCGCGCAACATGACATACGCGGCTATTTCTGCGGCGATGTCAGCGGTTGGGCCGGGGATCGCGCGCGGTTTCGTGCGCTTTTCAACCCCGGCCATCACGCAGCACCGATTTTGAACGACGCGCTTTCGCAAGTCCGGCGCGCGGGCCGCACGCTTGTGGCGATTCATCTGCGACGTGGCGATTATGGATGGGGTCCATTCTGGATCGCCCCCACGGCATGGTATCTCGACTGGCTGTCCAAAATCTGGTCTGACCTGGATGCGCCGGTCCTGTTCATCGCAACCGATGCGCCGGATATCGCCGACGCCTTTCGCAGCTATCACCCGATCATCGGTCGCGATCTGCCGGCGGCGCCGGAGGGTATCGAGTTTCTGCCGGATTTCCACATCCTCTCCCATGCAGATATCGTCGCGACATCGAACAGCACATTTTCCGGCACCGCCGCTCTGATCAATCCGGCGGCGAGCACGTTTTTCCGTCCCGACCGAAACGGCGGATCGCTCGTGCAATACATCCCCTGGGACGCACCGATCCTTTTGTAATATTTGAGGATTTTTTAAGCCAGGCACCCGGACGGCGATCCGGAACCACAGCATGGCGCAAGACGAGCGAATGACAGCCTCCAGCCTTGAGGCGCAATTAGCCAACGCGCTTACGCGAGAACGCAATCGGCAATATTTTCCGCTTTCTCCAACCTTGGCTTCAAAAGGCGGGAATCTCTCGTTAAACGACGATGCTTCGTCGTGGGGGGGAATATCGAGTTATGGCCGCTGGTGGAACCCTGACCCTATCGGGTGGCGCGGACGTTACCCTTACGACGGGAGCCGTCTATTCGTTCGTCAAGGGCGTAAGCAGCGGCACGCAGGGTCTGGTTCTAAACTCCACTGGCCAGACGATGACCGTCACCAGCGTCGACCATGTGTACGCCGTAAAAACTATAACAAACAAGGAAATCATCACGCTGGGTGGCACGGCCGGCAACACGCTGGGTGTCCAGTTCATCGACACTATCATCGGCAACACCGGCAAAGACGTCCTGACGTTGACGACGGGCGGGTCGACGATGCTGGTCAGCGATATCCAGACCTTGATCGGCGCCGGTACCGGAACCGACTTCATCACACTGGCCGACGCCGGCGGCAGTTCGGTGAGCATCAGCTACATCAAATCGATAATGGGGGGAGTGGGCAACGACGTCCTCAGTATCGCGAACACGCTCGGTACGACGACGACCATCGGAGCGATCGAAACGATCCTTGGCGCCAGTGGCAATGATATAATTGCTACGAGCACTGCGGCGGGTGGCAGCACCGTCATGGTCTCCAGCGTCGAGGTTCTGGTCGGCAATGGCAGCAAGACGGATGTTCTCACGCTTGCCGATGGCGGCGCCACGATTGGCATTGGGTTTCTCGAAACGCTGATCGGCAGCAGCGGCTATGACCTCGCTGCCAACGCCTTTAAGACCGGCACCATCAACTTCCTCACCGGCGGCATGACGCTGGGCGTGTCGATGATCGACCGTATCGTTGGCGGCAGCGGCGCCCGCGATGCGTTGGTGCTGCTCGATACCGGCAATACCTTTGCGGTCAGTGACATCGACACCTTGATCGGTTCGTCGGGCAACGACGTCATCACGGTTCTGGAACGCTCGACGACCGCGGTGATCGGGGAGTCCCCCCTCGCCGCCGCCACCAGCACCGGCACCGTGCTGGTTGCCCAGATCGAGACGATCCTCGGCACCGCGCAAGCCGACGTGGTGGCCATGTCCGCTTCCTTGGCTGCCGGTGGCAGCACCTTGAGCGTTTCGAGCATCGAAACGATCGTCGGCGTTCTCGCCAGTACCAGCGACATAGTGCAACTGCAGGATACAGGCAACACCGTCAGCGTCGCGCTTGTCGAGACCCTCGTTGGCAGTTCCGCCTCAGATACCCTTGTCTTTTCCAAGATCGGCACCGCGGCGAACGCGACGAGGCTGATCGGGATCGAAACGGTCTACGGCAGCGCGAACGCCGATTCGGTGAACGTCGGAGACGGCGGGTCGACGACGCAGCTATTGGGCATCGAGACATTCACGGGCGGCGGCGGCAGCGACGTTTTGACGCTCCTGTCGACTCCGGCCGTTGCGAACACACTCACCGTCGATGCAGTCGAAACCATCATCGGCAGCGCCGAGATCGACGCGATCGTGCTTCAGGGTGGCCAGACGCTCAGCGTCAGCGCGCTGGATACGGTCGTCGGCAGCACCGGAACCGACGTCCTGCTGGTCGCTGCGGGTGGCGCCACCCTGCAGGTGACCGATGTCGAAACCATCATCGGCAGCGCCGACGCGGATATCCTCGCGGTCGGCACGATCAACGGCACGACCATGCAATTGACGAGCGTGGAAACCGTCATTGGTGGCGATGGGAACGATGTCTTCGACTTTACCGACACCCAGGCGACGATCTATGTCTCCGGCGTCGAGACCGTTTACGATAACGGAGTCGCCCGCACGCTGACCGGCAGCGGCCAATATGTCGTGCTGGGACCGGTCGTCAGCGATACGCTGCAACTGCCGAACGGCGGCAATACGGTTTCGGTCAATTCCTACGCGACCGTCATCGGTGGCACCGACAACGACGTCGTCTCGCTCACGCGGACCGAGGGTACGACGATCGCGGTCGACGCTCTGGAGACGCTGACCGGCAGCGGTCAACGCGAAGTCGTAACCATCACGGGGACGAGCGGCTCGACCCTGCTGATTTCGTCGATCGAGGATCTGACAGGCGGCAGCGGAAACGACGCGGTCCTCCTTGCAGGCGGCGGCCAGACCCTCTCGGTGGCCGGCATCGAGACCTTGAGCGGCGGCGGTGAAAAGGATGTGGTTAGCGCCCCGTCCGGCTTCACCATGGCGGTGTCACAGATCGAAACGCTGATCGGCAGCACGGTGCGTGACGTCGTCACCAGCACCGGCGAGACCGGCAGCACCATCGCCATAGCGGCGGTGGAATTGGTCACGGGCGGCATCGGCAATGATGTCCTCGCCCTTGGCGATGGTGGCCAGACCATTGCCCTTACCAATGTGGAAAGCGTGATCGGCAGTGCCGGCCAGGATCAGCTTTCGCTCGGGGATGGCGGTCAGACGATCACGATAACCGCCGTGGAATCGATCACTGGCGGCACCGGCACTGATGCGCTGGCGCTGGGCGATGGCGGGCAGACCATCACCGTGGTGGCCGTGGAGTCGGTCACCGGCAGCAGCAGTTACGACACGGTCACGCTGGGCGCTGGCGGCCAGACCATCCATATTGCCGGCATCGATTTCGCGACCGGCGGAAACGGGAACGACGCCATCACGCTCGGCAGCGGCGGCTGGTTGAGCGTCACGGGTATCGAATCCGTCACCGGCAGCACCGGAGACGACACTCTCATCTTTGCCGATGGCGGCCAGACGGTCACGGTCTCCGCCGTCGATACCCTGATCGGCGGCAGCGGCAACGACACTCTCATCTTGGCGGATGGCGGTCAGGCGATCACGGTCTCCGCCGTCGAGACCCTGACCGGCGGCACCGGCAACGACTCGGTCACGCTCGAGGGAGGCTCGACCGACGGCATGACGCCCGGCAGCGGCCAGACAGTGCGCGTAGGGGGTGTCGAATCCGTCATCGGCAGCATCCAAGACGACAATGTCACCTTGGCGGATGGCGGACAGACGATCACGATAACCGCCGTCGAAATCCTGTCCGGCGGAAGCGACAACGACTCGGTCACGCTTGGCAGCGGCGGCCAGACGTTGCGCGTTACGGGTATCGAATCCGTCACCGGCGGCACCGGCGCCGACAATCTTACCTTGGGGGATGGCGGCCAGACGATCACGGTCTCCGGCGTCGAAATCCTGTCCGGCGGGACCGGCAACGATTCGGTCACGCTCGGCGACAGCGGCCAGACGCTGACGATCACCGCCGTCGAAAGCGTGACGGGCGGAAGCGGAAACGACCGCGTCCTACTCGGCAGCGGCGGCCAGACGGTGCGCCTCTCCGGTATCGAATCCGTCATCGGCAGCACTGGAGCCGACGTTCTTACCTTGGCGGATGGCGGCCAGACGATCACGGTCTCCGGCATCGAAACCCTCGCGGGCGGCAGCGGCAACGACTCGGTCGCACTCGTTAGCGGCGGGAATACCCTGGCGGTCACCGCCATCGAAAGCCTGACGGGCTCCAGCGGAAGCGACAAGATCTGGCTGGGCAATGGCGGACAGACGCTGAGCATCTCGACGATCGAAACCGTCACCGGCGGCACCGGAAACGACACTCTCATCCTGGCCAGCATCGGCAATACGGTCGCCACCTTCGGTATGGAAACCATCATCGGCGGGCTCAATCGCGACGTCGTTTCCCTTCAGGGCGATCAAACCGTCTTCGTGACCGGCATTGAGACGATCACCGGCAGTACGGGCTATAACGCAATCACGCTGGGGGCTGGCGGGGAAACACTGTTCGTCTCCGCCATAGAGGCCGTCACGGGAGGGGCCGGACTCGACCGGCTTGTCCTTTCCGCCAGCGGCCAAACGATTGCAGTCAGCCAGATCGAGACACTCGCCGGCGGCACCGGACTCGACATAGTCTCCGCAACAGCCGGCGCGACGATGAACGTCTCGCTGGTCGAGACGCTCATCGGCAGTGCGTTTAACGACATCGTCAGCCTGGCTTCGGGCGCTACGGTGACGGTCGCTGGCTTCGAAACCGTGCTCGGCAGCACCGGCTTGGATCGGATCGTGCTTGGCGCGGGCAGCCAGACTGTCTCCGCGACGAACGTTGAAACGATCATCGGCAGTACCGGCAACCATGCGGTAACGCTGGGCGACGGCGGACAAACGGTCAACGTATCCGGCCTGCAGTCCGTTGCCGGCGGCAGCGGGATCGACCGGGTTACCCTATTGACGGGCGGGCATACGATCGCGGTCAGTCAGATCGAGACGCTCGTCGGGGGCAGCGGACTTGACATCATCACCGCAACAGCCGGCGTGACGATGAATGTCTGGCGGATCGAGACGCTGATCGGCAGCGCGTTCGACGACGTCATCAACATCACCGGCGGCGCCACATTGGCGGTCTCTGCCATCGAAACCGTGTTGGGCAGCACCGCCAACAACAGCATCATGCTTGCGGGCAGCGGCCAGACCATCGCGCTTTCAGACACAGAGACCGTTATCGGATCGGGCGGGCTGGACCGTGTCCAGCTCAATGCCGCATCGACCATCACCGTCACAGCGGTTGAGTCGATCACGGGCAGCACCGGCAACGACAGCATCGTGCTTGCCGGCAGCGGCCAGACCATTGCGCTTTCGGACGCGGAGACCGTGATCGGATCGGGCGGACTGGACCATGTCCAGATCAATGCCGCATCGACCATGACCGTCACAGAGGTTGAGTCGATCACTGGCAGCACCGGCGCGGACCACATCACCGTGGCATCGGGCTCCCTAACGGCGGTCACGCTGGACGGCGGCGATGGCGACGACACGATCATCGGCGGCGATGGCAACGACACGATCATCGGCGGTGGCGGCGACGACACGATCGTCGGCGGTGGCGGTGCGGACACGCTGACGGGCGGCACCGGCGCAAATCTGTTCGACGTCACCGACGGCGACATCGTTACCGACTTCAAGATCAGCGGCGACAGTTTGCGCCTCAGCGGCGCGACCTTCGCCGCCAGCGACGTGTCGATCGCCAGCAATGGTGCGGACGCAGTGCTGACCATCGGCAGCGCCAGCCCGATCGTCGTCACGCTCCAGGGGCAGGCAGGCCTCACCGTTGCGGACCTCGTCGTGGCCAACAGCAACGGCGCCACGCTGCTCACCTTCGCGGTCGACCCGCCCGCGGTGGACAGCATCACTGTCGACGGCACACCCGCCGCAAACGCCACCAGCATCACCTACACGGTGGTGTTCACCAAGCCGGTGACCGGTGTCGACATCTCGGACTTCGCGATCGGTGGCAGTTCCACGCTTGGCGGCACCATCGTTGCGGTCTCGGGCAACGGCACCACCTATCAGGTAGCTATCGATCAGGTCGCGGGCGAAGGTACGCTGCGTCTTGATTTCGTCGGGAACGGATCGGACGTCGTCGACGGACTGGGCATTGCGATAGCCAGCACGACTGTGCAGGGCGGTGCCATCGCGCTCGATACCGTCGCGCCGACCAATCTGGACGGCACGCTCTATGCGACGGCAGCCGCGCCGGCGGGATTCGTGGTCGGCACGGTTTCGGCGCAGGACGGCAATCCACTGACCTACAGCCTCGTCGACGATGCAGGCGGCGCATACCTGATCGACGCCGTCACCGGCGTGGTGACGATCGCCAACCCCTCGGCAGTCCAGTTCGCCAGCGGGGTGCAGGTCATCCGGGTCCGCGCGAGCGACGGCGTCAACGCCACGACGCTCGACCTGAACGTTCGGGACGCGGTACCGGCCACGCCCTCCGATACAGACACCAATAGCGATGGCGTAATCGAAGGCGCCGCCAGCGGAACGACGGTGGGAATCACCGCCTCGGCAGTCGACCCGCAAGGAAAGACGATCACCTACTCGCTCGTTGACGACGCGGGCGGGCGCTTCCAGATCGACAGCCAGACCGGCGTCATTACCGTGCGCGACGGCACGCTGCTCGACCATGAGACGGCGACCTCGCACACCGTGACGGTCAAGGCCGACAATGGCGCCTATGGAACCTCGACTCAGAGTTTCGCCATCGCCGTGGCGAATGCTGCACCGAGTGCACCGACCGACGCCGATACCGCCGCCAACACCGTGCTCGAAGGCGCGGCGGGCGGTACGGCGGTCGGCATCACGGCGGCCGCGGCCGATCCGAACGGCCCGGCGGTCAGCTATGCGCTGGCGAGCGCGGATACCGATGTGTTCGCGATCGACGCGGCCAGCGGAGTCGTGACCGTCAAGCAGGGCATTGCCTGGACCCCGTCGATGGCGGGCACCCGCACGATCACGGTCACGGCGAGCGACGGCGTGGGCGGATCGCGCCAGTCGAGCTTCGACGTGGTCATCACCCCGCTGGCCACGCCGGCGGCACCGTCGGCCCCGGCGCTGGCCGCGATCAGCGACAGCGGCAGTTCGGCGAGCGACGGCATCACCAACGCGACCAGCCTGCAGCTGGGCGGCACCGCAGAGGCGGGCACCAGCGTGCGCCTGTTCATCGACGGGGTCGACAGCGGCCAGACCGTGACCGCCGACGGCAATGGCGCGTACAGCTTCACGCTCGATGCCAGCGCGCTGACCGGCGCGCACAGCTTCACTGCCACCGCGACCGGCCCCACCGGCCGGACCAGCACGGCCAGCAGCGCCGCGAGCGTCAACCTCGACCGGACGGCACCCGGCATCGCCGGGATCGCGCTGCAGGGCACCCCGGCCACCGACACGACCACGCTGAGCTGGACCGTGACCTTCTCCGAGGCGGTCGACGCGCTCGATGCGGGCAGCCTCTCGCTCGCTGCCACCGGCTCGGCCAGCGGCACGATCGCCACGATCACGCGCATCGACGACCACAGCTTCACGGTCACCGCCACCGGCATTGCGGGCAACGGCACGCTGGCGCTCGGCGTCGGCGGCACGCTGATGCGCGACACGGCGGGCAATGCGCTGTCGGGCACGCTCGCCAGCGGTGGCGTGGCGGTCGCGCCGACCGCGATCGCACTGGCCAACGCCACCGCGACCCGCAGCTATCTGGAAGACAGCGGCGCGGTCGGCCTGGGCGCGCCCTCGATCGACGCCGCGCCTGCGGGCTCGACGATCACTGCCACGCTGGCGCTCGCCAGCCCGGCGCTGGGCGCGCTGACCACCAGCGGGGTTGCCACCTACGACGCCGCCACCGGCATATGGACGGCCACCGGCACCCAGGCACAGGTCAACGCCGCGCTCGCCGCGGTGTCGTTCACGCCGGTCGCCGATAACGAGACCGACACCAGCGTCACGATCACGGTCAGCTCCAGCGCCGTGGGCAGCACCCCCGCCACCGGCACCATCACGCTCGACGTGACCCCGGCGAACGACGCGCCGCGCATCGGCACCACGCTCGCCGACCAGCAGATCGCCGAAGGCGGCACCCTGGCGTTCGCGGTCACCGCCGGCGCGTTCACCGACATCGATGCCGGTGACAGCCTGACCTATGCCGCGACACTGGCAGACGGCAGCGCGCTGCCGTCCTGGCTGACGTTCGATCCGGCAACCGGCGCGTTCACAGCCCAGCCCGGCTATGCCGATGCCGGCACCGTGTCCGTAAAGGTCATCGCCGCCGACCGCACCGGCGCCACCGCCAGCCAGACGTTCACCCTGGCAGTCCACGATACCCCGCCCAGCCTGACGATCGACGCCGATACCGCCGCCAACACCGTGCTCGAGGGCGCGGCGGGCGGTACGGCGGTCGGCATCACTGCGGCCGCGGCCGATCCGAACGGCCCGGCGGTCAGCTATGCGCTGGCGAGCGCGGATACCGATGTGTTCGCGATCGACGCGACCAGCGGGGTCGTGACCGTGAAGCAGGGCATTGCCTGGACGCCGTCGATGGCGGGCACCCGCACGATCACGGTCACTGCGAGCGACGGCTTTGGCGGATCGCGCCAGTCGAGCTTCGACGTGGTCATCACCCCGCTGGCCACCCCGGCGGCACCGTCCGCCCCGGCGCTGGCCGCGATCAGCGACAGCGGCAGTTCGGCGAGCGACGGCATCACCAACGCGACCAGCCTGCAGCTGGGCGGCACCGCAGAGGCAGGCACCAGCGTGCGCCTGTTCATCGACGGGGTCGACAGCGGCCAGACCGTGACCGCCGACGGCAATGGCGCCTACAGCTTCACGGTCGATGCCAGCGCGCTGACCGGCGCGCACAGCTTCACTGCCACCGCGACCGGCCCCACCGGCCGGACCAGCACGGCCAGCAGCGCCGCGAGCGTCAACCTCGACCGCACCGCACCCGGCATCGCCGGGATCGCGCTGCAGGGCACCCCGGCCACCGACACGACCACGCTGAGCTGGACCGTGACCTTCTCCGAGGCCGTCGACGCGCTCGATGCGGGCAGCCTCTCGCTCGCTGCCACCGGCTCGGCCAGCGGCACGATCGCCACGATCACGCGCATCGACGACCACAGCTTCACGGTCACCGCCACCGGCATTGCGGGCAACGGCACGCTGGCGCTCGGCGTCGGCGGCACGCTGGTGCGCGACACGGCGGGCAATGCGCTGTCGGGCACGCTCGCCAGCGGCGGCGTGGCGGTCGCGCCGACCGCGATCGCACTGGCCAACGCCACCGCGACCCGCAGCTATCTGGAAGACAGCGGCGCGGTCGGCCTGGGCGCGCCCTCGATCGACGCCGCGCCTGGGGGCTCGACGATCACTGCCACGCTGGCGCTCGCCAGCCCGGCGCTGGGCGCGCTGACCACCAGCGGGGTTGCCACCTACGACGCCGCCACCGGCATATGGACGGCCACCGGCACCCAGGCACAGGTCAACGCCGCGCTCGCCGCGGTGTCGTTCACGCCGGTCGCCGATAACGAGACCGACACCAGCGTCACGATCACGGTCAGCTCCAGCGCCGTGGGCAGCACCCCCGCCACCGGCACCATCACGCTCGACGTGACTCCGGCGAACGACGCGCCGCGCATCGGCACCACGCTCGCCGACCAGCAGATCGCCGAAGGCGGCACCCTGGCGTTCGCGGTCCCCGCCGGCGCGTTCACCGACATCGATGCCGGCGACAGCCTGACCTATGCCGCCACGCTGGCAGACGGCAGCGCGCTGCCGTCCTGGCTGACGTTCGATCCGGCAACCGGCGCGTTCACGGCCCAGCCCGGCTATGCCGATGCCGGCACCGTGTCCGTAAAGGTGGTCGCCGCCGACCGCACCGGCGCCACCGCAAGCCAGACGTTCACGCTGGCAGTCCACGATACCCCGCCCAGCCTGACGATCGATGCCAATACCGCCGCCAACACCGTGCGCGAAGGCGCGGCGGGCGGTACGGCGGTCGGGATCACGGCGGCCGCGGCCGACCCGAACGGCCCGGCGGTCAGCTATGCGCTGGCGAGCGCGGATACCGATGTGTTCGCGATCGACGCGACCAGCGGGGTCGTGACCGTGAAGCAGGGCATTGCCTGGACGCCGTCGATGGCGGGCACCCGCACGATCACGGTCACTGCGAGCGACGGCTTTGGCGGATCGCGCCAGTCGAGCTTCGACGTGGTCATCACCCCGCTGGCCACCCCGGCGGCACCGTCCGCCCCGGCGCTGGCCGCGATCAGCGACAGCGGCAGTTCGGCGAGCGACGGCATCACCAACGCGACCAGCCTGCAGCTGGGCGGCACCGCAGAGGCAGGCACCAGCGTGCGCCTGTTCATCGACGGGGTCGACAGCGGCCAGACCGTGACCGCCGACGGCAATGGCGCCTACAGCTTCACGGTCGATGCCAGCGCGCTGACCGGCGCGCACAGCTTCACTGCCACTGCGACCGGCCCCACCGGCCGGACCAGCACGGCCAGCAGCGCCGCGAGCGTCAACCTCGACCGCACGGCACCCGGCATCGCCGGGGTCGCGCTGCAGGGCACCCCGGCCACCGACACGACCACGCTGAGCTGGACCGTGACCTTCTCCGAGGCCGTCGACGCGCTCGATGCGGGCAGCCTCTCGCTCGCTGCCACCGGCTCGGCCAGCGGCACGATCGCCACGATCACGCGCATCGACGACCGCAGCTTCACGGTCACCGCCACCGGCATCGCGGGCAACGGCACGCTGGCGCTCGGCGTCGGCGGCACGCTGGTGCGCGACCTGGCCGGCAATGCGCTGTCGGGCACGCTCGCCAGCGGTGGCGTGGCGGTCGCGCCGACCGCGATCGCACTGGCCAACGCCACCGCGACCCGCAGCTATCTGGAAGACAGCGGCGCGGTCGGCCTGGGCGCGCCCTCGATCGACGCCGCGCCTGCGGGCTCGACGATCACTGCCACGCTGGCGCTCGCCAGCCCGGCGCTGGGCGCGCTGACCACCAGCGGGGTTGCCACCTACGACGCCGCCACCGGCATATGGACGGCCACCGGCACCCAGGCACAGGTCAACGCCGCGCTCGCCGCGGTGTCGTTCACGCCGGTCGCCGATAACGAGACCGACACCAGCGTCACGATCACGGTCAGCTCCAGCGCCGTGGGCAGCACCCCCGCCACCGGCACCATCACGCTCGACGTGACCCCGGCGAACGACGCGCCGCGCATCGGCACCACGCTCGCCGACCAGCAGATCGCCGAAGGCGGCACCCTGGCGTTCGCGGTCCCCGCCGGCGCGTTCACCGACATCGATGCCGGCGACAGCCTGACCTATGCCGCGACGCTGGCAGACGGCAGCGCGCTGCCGTCCTGGCTGACGTTCGATCCGGCAACCGGCGCGTTCACGGCCCAGCCCGGCTATGCCGATGCCGGCACCGTGTCCGTAAAGGTCGTCGCCGCCGACCGAACCGGCGCCACCGCAAGCCAGACGTTCACGCTGGCAGTCAACGATACCCCGCCCAGCCTGACGATCGATGCCGATACCGCCGCCAACACCGTGCGCGAGGGCGCGGCGGGCGGTACGGCGGTCGGCATCACTGCGGCCGCGGCCGATCCGAACGGCCCGGCGGTCAGCTATGCGCTGGCGACCGCAGATACCGATGTGTTCGCGATCGACGCGACCAGCGGGGTCGTGACCGTGAAGCAGGGCATTGCCTGGACGCCGTCGATGGCGGGCACCCGCACGATCACGGTCACCGCAAGCGACGGCTTTGGCGGATCGCGCCAGTCGAGCTTCGACGTGGTCATCACCCCGCTGGCGGCGCCGGCGGCACCGTCCGCCCCGGCGCTGGCCGCGATCAGCGACAGCGGCAGTTCGGCGAGCGACGGCATCACCAACGCGACCAGCCTGCAGCTGGGCGGCACCGCAGAGGCAGGCACCAGCGTGCGCCTGTTCATCGACGGGGTCGACAGCGGCCAGACCGTGACCGCCGACGGCAATGGCGCCTACAGCTTCACGGTCGATGCCAGCGCGCTGACCGGCGCGCACAGCTTCACTGCCACCGCGACCGGCCCCACCGGCCGGACCAGCACGGCCAGCAGCGCCGCGAGCGTCAACCTCGACCGCACCGCACCCGGCATCGCCGGGATCGCGCTGCAGGGCACCCCGGCCACCGACACGACCACGCTGAGCTGGACCGTGACCTTCTCCGAGGCCGTCGACGCGCTCGATGCGGGCAGCCTCTCGCTCGCTGCCACCGGCTCGGCCAGCGGCACGATCGCCACGATCACGCGCATCGACGACCGCAGCTTCACGGTCACTGCCACCGGCATTGCGGGCAACGGCACGCTGGCGCTCGGCGTCGGCGGCACGCTGGTGCGCGACACGGCCGGCAATGCGCTGTCGGGCACGCTCGCCAGCGGTGGCGTGGCGGTCGCGCCGACCGCGATCGCACTGGCCAACGCCACCGCGACCCGCAGCTATCTGGAAGACAGCGGCGCGGTCGGCCTGGGCGCGCCCTCGATCGACGCCGCGCCTGCGGGCTCGACGATCACTGCCACGCTGGCGCTCGCCAGCCCGGCGCTGGGCGCGCTGACCACCAGCGGGGTTGCCACCTACGACGCCGCCACCGGCATATGGACGGCCACCGGCACCCAGGCACAGGTCAACGCCGCGCTCGCCGCGGTGTCGTTCACGCCGGTCGCCGATAACGAGACCGACACCAGCGTCACGATCACGGTCAGCTCCAGCGCCGTGGGCAGCACCCCCGCCACCGGCACCATCACGCTCGACGTGACTCCGGCGAACGACGCGCCGCGCATCGGCACCACGCTCGCCGACCAGCAGATCGCCGAAGGCGGCACCCTGGCGTTCGCGGTCCCCGCCGGCGCGTTCACCGACATCGATGCCGGCGACAGCCTGACCTATGCCGCCACGCTGGCAGACGGCAGCGCGCTGCCGTCCTGGCTGACGTTCGATCCGGCAACCGGCGCGTTCACGGCCCAGCCCGGCTATGCCGATGCCGGCACCGTGTCCGTAAAGGTGGTCGCCGCCGACCGCACCGGCGCCACCGCAAGCCAGACGTTCACGCTGGCAGTCCACGATACCCCGCCCAGCCTGACGATCGATGCCAATACCGCCGCCAACACCGTGCGCGAAGGCGCGGCGGGCGGTACGGCGGTCGGGATCACGGCGGCCGCGGCCGACCCGAACGGCCCGGCGGTCAGCTATGCGCTGGCGAGCGCGGATACCGATGTGTTCGCGATCGACGCGACCAGCGGGGTCGTGACCGTGAAGCAGGGCATTGCCTGGACGCCGTCGATGGCGGGCACCCGCACGATCACGGTCACTGCGAGCGACGGCTTTGGCGGATCGCGCCAGTCGAGCTTCGACGTGGTCATCACCCCGCTGGCCACCCCGGCGGCACCGTCCGCCCCGGCGCTGGCCGCGATCAGCGACAGCGGCAGTTCGGCGAGCGACGGCATCACCAACGCGACCAGCCTGCAGCTGGGCGGCACCGCAGAGGCAGGCACCAGCGTGCGCCTGTTCATCGACGGGGTCGACAGCGGCCAGACCGTGACCGCCGACGGCAATGGCGCCTACAGCTTCACGGTCGATGCCAGCGCGCTGACCGGCGCGCACAGCTTCACTGCCACTGCGACCGGCCCCACCGGCCGGACCAGCACGGCCAGCAGCGCCGCGAGCGTCAACCTCGACCGCACGGCACCCGGCATCGCCGGGGTCGCGCTGCAGGGCACCCCGGCCACCGACACGACCACGCTGAGCTGGACCGTGACCTTCTCCGAGGCCGTCGACGCGCTCGATGCGGGCAGCCTCTCGCTCGCTGCCACCGGCTCGGCCAGCGGCACGATCGCCACGATCACGCGCATCGACGACCGCAGCTTCACGGTCACCGCCACCGGCATCGCGGGCAACGGCACGCTGGCGCTCGGCGTCGGCGGCACGCTGGTGCGCGACCTGGCGGGCAATGCGCTGTCGGGCACGCTCGCCAGCGGCGGCGTGGCGGTCGCGCCGACCGCGATCGCACTGGCCAATGCCACCGCGACCCGCAGCTATCTGGAAGACAGCGGCGCGGTCGGCCTGGGCGCGCCCTCGATCGACGCTGCGCCTGCGGGCTCGACGATCACTGCCACGCTGGCGCTCGCCAGCCCGGCGCTGGGCGCGCTGACCACCAGCGGGGTTGCCACCTACGACGCCGCCACCGGCATATGGACGGCCACCGGCACCCAGGCACAGGTCAACGCCGCGCTCGCCGCGGTGTCGTTCACGCCGGTCGCCGATAACGAGACCGACACCAGCGTCACGATCACGGTCAGCTCCAGCGCCGTGGGCAGCACCCCCGCCACCGGCACCATCACGCTCGACGTGACCCCGGCGAACGACGCGCCGCGCTTCGGCACCACGCTCGCCGACCAGCAGATCGCCGAAGGCGGCACCCTGGCGTTCGCGGTCCCCGCCGGCGCGTTCACCGACATCGATGCCGGTGACAGCCTGACCTATGCCGCGACGCTGGCAGACGGCAGCGCGCTGCCGTCCTGGCTGACGTTCGATCCGGCAACCGGCGCGTTCACAGCCCAGCCCGGCTATGCCGATGCCGGCACCGTGTCCGTAAAGGTCATCGCCGCCGACCGCACCGGCGCCACCGCCAG
The DNA here is from genome assembly GCF_053502645.1 of Sphingomonas degradans. Lineage (NCBI taxonomy): Bacteria > Pseudomonadati > Pseudomonadota > Alphaproteobacteria > Sphingomonadales > Sphingomonadaceae > Sphingomonas > Sphingomonas degradans. Next base: position 4,353,448 of record NZ_CP177172.1, on the reverse strand, counting down.
CCAGACGTTCACCCTGGCAGTCCACGATACCCCGCCCAGCCTGACGATCGACGCCGATACCGCCGCCAACACCGTGCTCGAGGGCGCGGCGGGCGGTACGGCGGTCGGCATCACTGCGGCCGCGGCCGATCCGAACGGCCCGGCGGTCAGCTATGCGCTGGCGAGCGCGGATACCGATGTGTTCGCGATCGACGCGACCAGCGGGGTCGTGACCGTGAAGCAGGGCATTGCCTGGACGCCGTCGATGGCGGGCACCCGCACGATCACGGTCACTGCGAGCGACGGCTTTGGCGGATCGCGCCAGTCGAGCTTCGACGTGGTCATCACCCCGCTGGCCACCCCGGCGGCACCGTCCGCCCCGGCGCTGGCCGCGATCAGCGACAGCGGCAGTTCGGCGAGCGACGGCATCACCAACGCGACCAGCCTGCAGCTGGGCGGCACCGCAGAGGCAGGCACCAGCGTGCGCCTGTTCATCGACGGGGTCGACAGCGGCCAGACCGTGACCGCCGACGGCAATGGCGCCTACAGCTTCACGGTCGATGCCAGCGCGCTGACCGGCGCGCACAGCTTCACTGCCACCGCGACCGGCCCCACCGGCCGGACCAGCACGGCCAGCAGCGCCGCGAGCGTCAACCTCGACCGGACCGCACCCGGCATCGCCGGGATCGCGCTGCAGGGCACCCCGGCCACCGACACGACCACGCTGAGCTGGACCGTGACCTTCTCCGAGGCGGTCGACGCGCTCGATGCGGGCAGCCTCTCGCTCGCTGCCACCGGATCGGCCAGCGGCACGATCGCCACGATCACGCGCATCGACGACCGCAGCTTCACGGTCACTGCCACCGGCATCGCGGGCAACGGCACGCTGGCGCTCGGCGTCGGCGGCACGCTGGTGCGCGACCTGGCGGGCAATGCGCTGTCGGGCACGCTCGCCAGCGGTGGCGTGGCGGTCGCACCGACCGCGATCGCACTGGCCAACGCCACCGCGACCCGCAGCTATCTGGAAGACAGCGGCGCGGTCGGCCTGGGCGCGCCGTCGATCGACGCTGCGCCTGCGGGCTCGACGATCACTGCCACGCTGGCGCTCGCCAGCCCGACGCTGGGCGCGCTGACCACCAGCGGGGTTGCCACCTACGACGCCGCCACCGGCATATGGACGGCCACCGGCACCCAGGCACAGGTCAACGCCGCGCTCGCCGCGGTGTCGTTCACGCCGGTCGCCGATAACGAGACCGACACCAGCGTCACGATCACGGTCAGCTCCAGCGCCGTGGGCAGCACCCCCGCCACCGGCACCATCACGCTCGACGTGACCCCGGCGAACGACGCGCCGCGCATCGGCACCACGCTCGCCGACCAGCAGATCGCCGAAGGCGGCACCCTGGCGTTCGCGGTCCCCGCCGGCGCGTTCACCGACATCGATGCCGGCGACAGCCTGACCTATGCCGCGACGCTGGCAGACGGCAGCGCGCTGCCGTCCTGGCTGACGTTCGATCCGGCAACCGGCGCGTTCACGGCCCAGCCCGGCTATGCCGATGCCGGCACCGTGTCCGTAAAGGTGGTCGCCGCCGACCGCACCGGCGCCACCGCAAGCCAGACGTTCACGCTGGCAGTCCACGATACCCCGCCCAGCCTGACGATCGATGCCAATACCGCCGCCAACACCGTGCGCGAAGGCGCGGCGGGCGGTACGGCGGTCGGGATCACGGCGGCCGCGGCCGACCCGAACGGCCCGGCGGTCAGCTATGCGCTGGCGAGCGCGGATACCGATGTGTTCGCGATCGACGCGACCAGCGGGGTCGTGACCGTGAAGCAGGGCATTGCCTGGACGCCGTCGATGGCGGGCACCCGCACGATCACGGTCACTGCGAGCGACGGCTTTGGCGGATCGCGCCAGTCGAGCTTCGACGTGGTCATCACCCCGCTGGCCACCCCGGCGGCACCGTCCGCCCCGGCGCTGGCCGCGATCAGCGACAGCGGCAGTTCGGCGAGCGACGGCATCACCAACGCGACCAGCCTGCAGCTGGGCGGCACCGCAGAGGCAGGCACCAGCGTGCGCCTGTTCATCGACGGGGTCGACAGCGGCCAGACCGTGACCGCCGACGGCAATGGCGCCTACAGCTTCACGGTCGATGCCAGCGCGCTGACCGGCGCGCACAGCTTCACTGCCACTGCGACCGGCCCCACCGGCCGGACCAGCACGGCCAGCAGCGCCGCGAGCGTCAACCTCGACCGCACGGCACCCGGCATCGCCGGGGTCGCGCTGCAGGGCACCCCGGCCACCGACACGACCACGCTGAGCTGGACCGTGACCTTCTCCGAGGCCGTCGACGCGCTCGATGCGGGCAGCCTCTCGCTCGCTGCCACCGGCTCGGCCAGCGGCACGATCGCCACGATCACGCGCATCGACGACCGCAGCTTCACGGTCACCGCCACCGGCATCGCGGGCAACGGCACGCTGGCGCTCGGCGTCGGCGGCACGCTGGTGCGCGACCTGGCGGGCAATGCGCTGTCGGGCACGCTCGCCAGCGGCGGCGTGGCGGTCGCGCCGACCGCGATCGCACTGGCCAATGCCACCGCGACCCGCAGCTATCTGGAAGACAGCGGCGCGGTCGGCCTGGGCGCGCCCTCGATCGACGCTGCGCCTGCGGGCTCGACGATCACTGCCACGCTGGCGCTCGCCAGCCCGGCGCTGGGCGCGCTGACCACCAGCGGGGTTGCCACCTACGACGCCGCCACCGGCATATGGACGGCCACCGGCACCCAGGCACAGGTCAACGCCGCGCTCGCCGCGGTGTCGTTCACGCCGGTCGCCGATAACGAGACCGACACCAGCGTCACGATCACGGTCAGCTCCAGCGCCGTGGGCAGCACCCCCGCCACCGGCACCATCACGCTCGACGTGACCCCGGCGAACGACGCGCCGCGCTTCGGCACCACGCTCGCCGACCAGCAGATCGCCGAAGGCGGCACCCTGGCGTTCGCGGTCCCCGCCGGCGCGTTCACCGACATCGATGCCGGTGACAGCCTGACCTATGCCGCGACGCTGGCAGACGGCAGCGCGCTGCCGTCCTGGCTGACGTTCGATCCGGCAACCGGCGCGTTCACAGCCCAGCCCGGCTATGCCGATGCCGGCACCGTGTCCGTAAAGGTCATCGCCGCCGACCGCACCGGCGCCACCGCCAGCCAGACGTTCACCCTGGCAGTCCACGATACCCCGCCCAGCCTGACGATCGACGCCGATACCGCCGCCAACACCGTGCTCGAGGGCGCGGCGGGCGGTACGGCGGTCGGCATCACTGCGGCCGCGGCCGATCCGAACGGCCCGGCGGTCAGCTATGCGCTGGCGAGCGCGGATACCGATGTGTTCGCGATCGACGCGACCAGCGGGGTCGTGACCGTGAAGCAGGGCATTGCCTGGACGCCGTCGATGGCGGGCACCCGCACGATCACGGTCACTGCGAGCGACGGCTTTGGCGGATCGCGCCAGTCGAGCTTCGACGTGGTCATCACCCCGCTGGCCACCCCGGCGGCACCGTCCGCCCCGGCGCTGGCCGCGATCAGCGACAGCGGCAGTTCGGCGAGCGACGGCATCACCAACGCGACCAGCCTGCAGCTGGGCGGCACCGCAGAGGCAGGCACCAGCGTGCGCCTGTTCATCGACGGGGTCGACAGCGGCCAGACCGTGACCGCCGACGGCAATGGCGCCTACAGCTTCACGGTCGATGCCAGCGCGCTGACCGGCGCGCACAGCTTCACTGCCACCGCGACCGGCCCCACCGGCCGGACCAGCACGGCCAGCAGCGCCGCGAGCGTCAACCTCGACCGGACCGCACCCGGCATCGCCGGGATCGCGCTGCAGGGCACCCCGGCCACCGACACGACCACGCTGAGCTGGACCGTGACCTTCTCCGAGGCGGTCGACGCGCTCGATGCGGGCAGCCTCTCGCTCGCTGCCACCGGATCGGCCAGCGGCACGATCGCCACGATCACGCGCATCGACGACCGCAGCTTCACGGTCACTGCCACCGGCATCGCGGGCAACGGCACGCTGGCGCTCGGCGTCGGCGGCACGCTGGTGCGCGACCTGGCGGGCAATGCGCTGTCGGGCACGCTCGCCAGCGGTGGCGTGGCGGTCGCACCGACCGCGATCGCACTGGCCAACGCCACCGCGACCCGCAGCTATCTGGAAGACAGCGGCGCGGTCGGCCTGGGCGCGCCGTCGATCGACGCTGCGCCTGCGGGCTCGACGATCACTGCCACGCTGGCGCTCGCCAGCCCGACGCTGGGCGCGCTGACCACCAGCGGGGTTGCCACCTACGACGCCGCCACCGGCATATGGACGGCCACCGGCACCCAGGCACAGGTCAACGCCGCGCTCGCCGCGGTGTCGTTCACGCCGGTCGCCGATAACGAGACCGACACCAGCGTCACGATCACGGTCAGCTCCAGCGCCGTGGGCAGCACCCCCGCCACCGGCACCATCACGCTCGACGTGACCCCGGCGAACGACGCGCCGCGCATCGGCACCACGCTCGCCGACCAGCAGATCGCCGAAGGCGGCACCCTGGCGTTCGCGGTCCCCGCCGGCGCGTTCACCGACATCGATGCCGGCGACAGCCTGACCTATGCCGCGACGCTGGCAGACGGCAGCGCGCTGCCGTCCTGGCTGACGTTCGATCCGGCAACCGGCGCGTTCACGGCCCAGCCCGGCTATGCCGATGCCGGCACCGTGTCCGTAAAGGTGGTCGCCGCCGACCGCACCGGCGCCACCGCCAGCCAGACGTTCGCTTTCACCGTCACCAACGTCAATCGTGCCCCGATCGCGACGAACGACACGGCGCGCGTCGATGGCAGCGGCATGCTGTCCGTTGGTGCGGGTGGCCTGCTCATCAACGATCGTGATCCCGATGCGGGCGATACCGTTCGCGTCATCGGGGTAAACAACACGAACGTCATCGGCGCCTTCGTCACGCTTGCGTCCGGCGCCAGGGTGCAGGTGAATGCCGACGGCAGCTACATCTATGACGCGAACGGCGCATTCAGCGGCCTGCCGGGCGGCGCCCAGTCGCAGGACAGCTTCAGCTACACCATCGCCGACGGATCCGGTGCGACATCGACCGCGACCGTGACGCTGACAGTGGAGTCGCCCTCCCGTATCCTGCAACTGCCCGACGGCGGCAATGGCAGTGACGTGGCCGGCGGATACGACACGATCATCGGTGGCGCCGGTATCGATTCGATCCGCTTTACCGGTGCTGGCGGGACCACGATGGCCGTGCTGCAACTCGAGACGCTCGTCGGCAGCAGTGGCAACGATTTCGTCACGATCGGCGCGGGCGGTGCAGCGATGAACGTATCGCTGATCGAAAGCCTGGCGGGGGGCAGCGGTTACGACCAGATTCTTCTGGGCGGCGTGGGCAACACCATTGCCATCTCCGGCGTGGAACTCCTGGCCGGCAGCGGGACCAAGGATTGGGTGCAATTGGGCAACGGCGGGAATGCGATTACCGTCACTGCGCTCGAAACGCTGACCGGCGGCACCGGCCAAGACCATGTCGTGCTGGGCGGAGGCGGCGCTACAACCACGGTGTCGGGTATCGAGACACTGGTCGGCGGGTCTGGCACCGACTTCATCTTCCTCGGGGGCGGCGTCACGATGATGGCGCAGGGCATTGACGTCCTGATCGGTAGCAATGCCACCGACGCAGTCACGCTGGGCGATGGCGGCAACATACTGCTCGTCCGCGCCATCGAAACGCTGGCGGGCGGCGCCGGTACGGATATCGTGACGATCGGCAATACCGGCATCACCATGCTGGCAAGCGGCATTGAAACGCTTGCCGGCGGCACACTGGCGGATGTGGTCACCATCGTCGGCGACACGGGAGTCCGCTTCACGGGCGGCGGCGGTGCCGACCGGATCGCGCTGGGCGGCGGAGCCGATCAAATATTGTTCAACAAGCCGACCGAAGGCGCGGCAACCGGTGCGAACCAGGGCTATGACGAGATACTGAACTTCCAGTCCGGCGCCGACCAGATCGTGCTTGGCGGGCAGCTTCGCACCATGCTGGACCATAATGGCAACGGCGCGATCGACTGGGCCAGCCGTGGCACCGGCGCGATCAATATCCAGACCGACGAGGTGGTGCGTTTGACGACGCGCGTGACCAATCTGACCGATGCGAACCTTACCGAGGTTCGCGCCGCGATCGGATCAATCAACAATGCGCAAGCGGGCGGCAGCGTTATGGTAATGGTGTCGAACGGCACCGATACGGGCATGTATCTGGTCAGCAAGACCGACGCGAGTGCCCAGGTCGGAACCAGCGACATCCGGCTGCTGGGCGTGATACGCAACAGCGCCACTCCGCTTGACCATAATGTGATCTTCGGTACCTAACCCGGCATATCGTCGGCAGGTCGATCAACGTGCCCACAATGCCGGGGTGGTTCAGGTGACGCGTACGCTCGCATTAACGTGGCAACTGACCGAGATTCACGGTTGGGGGCTGGTAGGGGTGCATATTGCGCTACGCTGCGCCGAGCAGAACCTGCCGCTCCTGCTGCTGGAGGAGCCCAAGCTCTCCACGCTGCGACCGGAGAACCAGGCAAAGCTGGCACCATTGATGGATGGATACCGCCAGATCGCCGCGATTGCGGCCAAGCGGGAGCCGCAGCTTCTCCATCTGGGCGATTGCACCATTCTGCACGCGCTGGGCAGCCGGTTCGAAGTCGATGCCCCATCCCTGCGGTTTCGCGCCGATCGCAATATCGGCGTGATCGCGTTCGAAGATACCTTGTTTGACGCGCCGCTGATCGCGCGCGCGCAGCGGTATGAGCGTATCGTCGTGCATTCCTCCTACAATCGCGATCTCCTGATCGACGCGGGGTTCACCAACATTGATTGCGTCCTGCAGGGCGTCGATCCGGACGAACTGCCGATCCTGCCGGCGCGCGGAGCATTCGAAGATCGCTTCGTGATATTCTCCGGTGGCAAGCTGGAGTTCCGGAAAGGGCAGGACCTGGTTCTTGCCGCGTTCAGCATCTTCCACGCCCGCCACCCGGATTCCGTATTGGTCACCGCGTGGCACAATCCCTGGCCGCAATTGGCAGGCAGCATCGCCGAGTCCCGCCTGACGCCTGCCCCCGCCGAGATCGACCGCACCACCGGAAGGCTCAAGATCGTCGATTGGGCTATCGCGCACCGGGCGCCGGCGGACGCTTTCATCGATCTGGGCTTTCTTTCGCGCGACCAGATTGCGCCGGTGCTGGCGGAATGCCATGCCGCGATCTTTCCCAATCGCTGCGAGGGGGCCACCAATCTGGTTGCCATGGAGGCAATGGCGTGCGGCGTGCCGACGATCCTGTCCGACAATACCGGACACCGCGATCTGCTTGGATCGGGCGGGGCGCTGCCGATCACACGCCAGTATCCAGTCGATGATCCCCATGGGCGCAGGCGCGGTTGGGGCGAGTCTTCGGTCGAGGAAATAGTGGCGCACCTGGAGACGTTATACGCCGATCGGGAGAGCGCGCGCCTGCTGGGGCAGCGCGGGCAGGCCTTCATACGGGGCGAGCGGACCTGGCGTAGATTCGCAGAGCAATTCGTTGAAGCCGTCGGATCACCATGAACAGCTTCGCACTCGCGCGCAGCCACGCCCAGGCCGGCCGCTGGCAGGAAGCGGTGCAGGTTTGTCGGGCAGCGCTGGCGGATGCCCCGCGCGATCTCGATCTGCTGAATCTGCTTGGCGTTGCGCTGACCTCCTCTGGCAGCGCCGAGGATGGGGTGGCCGCGCTGAACGCGGCAGTCGAGATTGACCCGACGCATAGTGGCCTGCTGACGAATCTGGCCATCGCGCTGCAAATGATCGGCGACCTCGACGGCGCCATCCTCCGGCTGCGCCAGCTCTGCGTATTCGACCCCGCCGATGCGGTCGCGTGGAATCGCCTGGGCCTGATCTGTCGCGAACAGGGCGATCTGGATGCTGCGGCAATACTGATAAAGCGCGCGGCCCGTATTGCGGTGCGGGACATATCCTATTGGGTGGGTGCGGCCTCGGCCCTGTTCCATCTGGGCGATGCCGAAGACGCAGCGGCAACGGTGGGCAGCGCGCTCCGTCTTTTTCCTGACGATGGCTATGCGAACATGTTCGCTGCCACTTTTGCCCTGCGGCGTGGAGACTTGGACCGTGCCACCACGTTCATTGAAAAGACGCAAGGCGCCGCCCCCACCGATGAAGCAGCCGGCATAGCCAGCCGCATCCGCAGCTACCGCGCAGCGGCCAACGCCGTTCCGCCACCCGGCGAAGCGGCGCCTGGCCTGGTGCTGCGCGGCCCGTTCGACACGATCAGCGGCTATGCGCATATGGGTCGCCGCTATATCCAGACGCTGCGCGAGCAAGGCGTTCCGCTCACCGTGATCGGGCTGACGGGCAACGAACGCTGGGCCGACGAGCCGCTGCACGTCCCGGTTCCCGCTCGGGCGCTGGTCAACATCGCAATCCCGATCGCTGTGGAGAAGGTGCCGGGCCTGGCGACGGTGACCTATTCGATGTTCGAAGGGACCCGCATTCCGCTCCCGTGGGCACGGCTCAGCGAATCGAGCGATCTGGTTATCGTGCCGACCGAATCCTCGCGGCGCGCCTGGGCGGCGCAGGGTTTCGCCGAGGCGCGGCTTCGCGTGTGCCCATTGGGCGTGGATGCCGAGCAGATGGCACGCGACATAAGCCCGATGGTGCTGGCGTCGGACGGCGACCGCGCCGTCTCTTCGTTTCGCCATCGCTTTCTCAATGTCTCGGACCTGATTCCCCGCAAGAATCTGGCCGGCCTGTTTCGCGTCTGGCTGCGCGCGACACGGCGGACGGACGATGCCGTGCTCCTCTTGAAGACGGGTCGTGGGAAAGAGAAGGAAGGCCAGATCCTTCGCGACCTGCTGAAGACCAGTGAGGCAGTGGTAGGTCGACGCTTCGCCGATGCCGCGCGCATCCTGCTGATCGATCAGATGTTCAACGAACGGCAGATGGCGGGGCTTTATGCCGCCGCCACATATTATTGGAGCATGTCGCACGGCGAAGGCTGGGATTTGCCGATGTCAAAGGCCGGGGCGATGGGGCTTGGCCTGATCGCGCCGGCCCACAGCGCCTATCTGGATTATCTCAATCCATCGGTTGCACGCATGATCCCGGCGACCGTAGCGCCAGCGCGCCAGCCCTATGTCGATGCCCCTTATCCGCCCTTTTTCGGGCTGGACTGGTGGCAACCGGACGAGGATGCCGCGGTCGCCATCGTGGAGGCTATCGTCAGGGATCGTGACGTTGCGCTGCCGGATGCAAGCGGGCACTTGATGGCCAACTTCACCTGGGGCCAGGCCGCACGCAAGCTGCGTGACATCCTGTCAGCCGAGGGGATGCTGGGATGACCGCGCTGCTCGACGAGGCAATAGCCCATCATGGCGCCGGCAGACTCGACCAGGCCGAAGCCGGCTATCGCGCGCTGCTGAACAGCGATCCCCGCCATGCGTATGCCAGCAATAATCTGGCGGTGCTGCTGCGTGGGCAATCGCGTTTCGAAGAAGCCATCGACCTCTATCGCAATGCGATTGCCGCCTCGCCGGACGAAGCGGCATTCCGCAGCAATCTGGTCGGCGTTCTGAGCAGCCTGGGTCGCCACGCCGAAGCGTTGGCGAGCGCACGTGCCGCTGTCGCGCTCCGCCCCGACTATGCGGAGGGGTGGTTCAATCTTGGCATGACGGTCCAGGCGCTGGGAGATCGTGACGGGGCCAAGCTGGCCTATCGTCGCGCACTGCTTGCCGACCCGGCTTTGGGTGAAGCGTATAGCAACCTTGCGGACGTGCATCAGGCAAGCGGCGACTGGCATCTGGCCGAGCAGTGCTATCGCGCCGCTATCGCGGCAAAACCGGAACTGCCGCAGCCCTTTGCCAATCTGGGCGAATTGCTGAAATCCACCGGGCGCGTGATCGATGCGATCCGCCTGCTCCGCGAGGCCACCGACCGGCACCCTGCGGTTCCGTTGCTCCACTCGAATCTTCTGTTCGCGCTTCACTATACCCCGCTGGTGCCGCCAGAGGTCATCTGGCGCGCGCACCGGCGTTGGAATGCGCTTCACGCCCAACCGCTTCTGCCGGAACGGCCCCTGGAGATTGCGGACCCCGATCCCGCGCGTCGGTTGCGCATCGGCTATGTGTCACCCGATTTCTGTGCGCATCCCGTGTCTCGCTTCTTTGAGCCGCTCCTGTACGGACACGATTCGGCACAGGTTGAAATCTTCTGCTACGCGATCTCGTCGAGACAGGATGACGTGACAGCGCGTATCCGCACGCGCAGCGATCACTGGGCTTCGATCGACAGCCTGTCGGACGAAGCCGCCGCTGCCCATATCCTGCGGGATCGCATCGACATTCTGGTGGATCTGACCGGGCATACCGCGGGTTCCCGCCCCCTGCTGTTCGCACGCAGGCCGGCGCCCGTGCAGGTGACGTGGCTGGGCTATCCCGACACCACGGGAATGCTCGCGATCGACTATCGCTTCACCGACGCCATTGCCGATCCGCCCGGCCTCACCGAACATTGGCACAGCGAGGCACTGGTTCGCCTGCCGCACGGATTCCTTGCCTATCAACCGACGACGGAGATCCCCCCGGCAAGCGCGCCGCCATCCGTTGCCCGCGGCTTCATCACGTTCGGATCGTTTAACAACCTGGCAAAAGTGACCGCCGAGACCATCGCATTGTGGTGCGAGGTGCTAAGGCGTGTGCCGGATTCGCATATGCTGCTCAAGGGCGGGGCATTCGGCGATCCTGCCACATGCGCGCGCTTCCTCGATCGCTTTGCATCGGGGGGCATCGACCCTTCGCGGGTAGAACTGGATGCCGCGATCGTGCCGGTGGACGATCATTTCAGGGCCTATGGCCGCATGGATATCGCGTTGGATACCATGCCGTACAACGGCACGACGACCACCTGCGAGGCGCTGTGGATGGGCGTACCTGTCGTCGCCTTGCTTGGGGACCACCATGTCGCGCGCGTGTCTGCGAGCATTCTGACCCATTCAGGGCTGGAGGAACTGATTGCCGACACCGCCGAAGACTATGTCGAGCGCGCGGCGGCGCTGGCCGCGGATCCCGATCGCCTCGCCACCTATCGTCGCGATCTTCGCTTTTGCATGCGTGCGGCGCCCATCATGAACCATGCGCGCTTTGCGCGCGACGTCGAGGACGCTTATCGCGCCATGTGGCGCAAACGGGTCGCCATCGCCGCCTGAACGCGCGCCGTTTCCTCGCGGACCATCATCGCGGCGAGCGCGGGCAGGTCGACCGTCGGTGACCAACCCAACGTCTCGCGCGCATGACGGTTGTCGCCACAGAGCGCCGCGACATCGGCCGGACGAAAGAGCGCGGGATCGATCGTCACGCAGATGCTGCCGGTCGAAAGGTCGATCGCTCGCTCCTCCACGCCCTCGCCTTCCCAGCGGAGTGGAATGCCCAGCGCCCGCGCCGTCAGGTCCACAAAGTCACGCACGCTGTGCGTACGCCCGGTCGCAAGGATATAATCGTCCGGCGCCGCCGCCTGCATCATCAGGTACATGCCGCGCGCATAATCCCCGGCAAAACCCCAGTCGCGGCGCATGTCCAGCCGTCCAAGCGCCATCGCTTCACGCTCGCCTGCCTGCCAGCGGCACAAGCCCTGTACGATCTTCCGCGTCACAAACTCCGCGCCCCGCAAGGGGGATTCGTGATTGTAGAGAATGCCGTTCACGCAGAAGAGACCATAGGCGATGCGATACAGCATCGTCATCTGATGCGCCGCGACCTTGGCCACGGCATAGGGACTGCGCGGATGAAAGGGCGTGCGCTCGTCCTGCAATGCCTGCGGCGGCGCGCCGAACATCTCGGACGACGACGCGTGGTAGAAGCGTGTATGCCGACTGCAGGTCCGGATCGCCTCCAGCAAATGCGTGGTCGCGGTCGCATTGCTGGCGAACGTCTCGGCCGGCGCATCGAACGAGGCATGAACGGAACTGAGGGCGGCGAGATGGTAGATTTCGTCGGGTTCGACCAATCGCACCAGCCGCACCACGTCCGCCGGGTTCGCAAGGTCGACCGTCACATAGTGCAACCGGTCCGCGATCCCCAGCGCCTTCAATCGCCACGCGCCGTCCAGGCGGGTGCCAGAGGGGCGCAAGACGCCGGTTATGTGATAGCCCTGGTCCAGCAGCAAGGCCGCGAGGTAGGCGCCATCCTGGCTCGTTATGCCTGTGACAAGGGCGCGGCGGACCACTTCGCTTGAAGTCATATGGCGCTATAGCAAGGACTCTGGTCACGAGGAACCGTGCGCCACCGGTACCCACAGCAGATTGGGGATAGTTTGCGGGCATGACATCGACGGTACTGCCAGACGACCTTGCGGCGCTTTACACAGACGGGCTGCGGCATCATCAGCAGGGCGGGCTGGCGGAGGCAGAGGCCCGCTATCGCCGCGTGCTGACCGCGAACCCGCATCATTTCGACGCGATGCATATGATGGGCGTGATGGCGTTGCAGGTCGGCAAGATCGACACGGCTGTCCAGTTGCTGAGCGAAGCGGCGCGACTGATGCCCACCGATGCCGCAATAGCATCAAACCTCGCCAGCGCGCTGCGGCGCGCCGGTCGACTGGAGGATGCACTCGCTTCGGTGCGCCGCGCCGTGGAACGCGCGCCTGGTTTCGCCGACGCACGGCAGAATTTGGCGAACATCCTCGAAGGTCTGAACCGCCATGGTGAGGCCGCTGATGCAGTCGAGCAACTGATGGCGATCAGCGGCCCAAGTGTCGATCTCTACCTGCGGCTGGCTAGCCTGCGCATTGCCGGCAACCAGGCCGAAGAAGCGATCGACACTCTATACGATCTGCTCGGCATGGATCCCCTGTCCACAGCCGCGTACACCAACCTGGGCGTCGCCTTGCGTCGGCTCGATCGCGTGGACGACGCCGTGGCCGCCTATCGCACCGGCCTGGCGCTGGACCCGAACGATCCTGGATTGCTCAACAATTGCGGCATCGCTCTGGATCGGCCAGAGGAGGCCGTCGACTGCTTTCACCGCGCGCTTGTGTCGCAGCCCGACGCCGCCAATACATGGCTCAACCTCAGCCTCGCTGAAAATGAGCTGATGCATGTCGACCAGGCGATCCGGGCGGCCCGGCGAGCGGTCGCGGCCGACCCGGAGTTGCCGCCAGCGCATACCGCACTCTCGATGGCGCTGCTGATGCGCGGGGAGCTGATCGAAGGCTTCGCCGAGTATGAGTGGCGCTCGCGCCTGGCGGATTTTCCGTCCCCCAGGCGCCACTTTGCCGCGCCGGCATGGCAGGGCGAAAATCCGCGCGGACGCACGATCGTCTTGCATGACGAACAGGGCGTGGGCGACGCGATCCAGTTCGCTCGATACGCACCGCTGCTGAGCGCGATGGGCGCACGCGTATTTCTGGAATGCAACAGCCAGCTTGTTCGCCTGCTCGACGGGATGGCAGGCGTCGAGGGCGTGATTCCCCGCTTCGGCACGCTGCCGCCGCACGACTATCATGCGTCGCTGCTGAGCCTGCCGCATCTGCTGGGCACCACGCTGGGTACGATACCGGCGACCGCACCGTATCTGTCCGCCGAAGCCGACCTGACCGCGCATTGGGCAAGGCGCCTAAGCAATCATGATGGGTTGAAAGTCGGGCTGGTCTGGGCCGGCAATCCCGAATTCAAGGCCGATCGCCTTCGCTCGCCGGGGCTGGCGGCGTTCCGACCGCTCTTCGACGTTCCGGGCGTCACGCTGTTCGCCCTGCAAAAAGGTGCTGGTCGCAACGACCTGGAGGGGGCGGACTGGCTGCCACCGCACTTTGTCGACCTGAACGACCAGATCCGGGATTTCGCCGATACCGCCGCTGTCATGACGAATCTCGACCTGATCGTCACCTCCTGCACCGGCCCCGCCCATCTGGCCGGTGCGCTCGGGCGACCGACCTGGACGGTAATCCCCTTCGCCCCGGACTGGCGATGGATGGAACAGCGGGAGGACACGCCTTGGTATCCCACCATGCGGCTGTTCCGTCAGGATCGGCGGGGCGATTGGGCCGGGGTGATGCAGCGGCTGGCAGCGGCGCTCAGTCGACGCTCCATGGAATGAACGGCACGATGCGCTGCGTCGCCATGTCCGGTTGCACCATCATCCGGGCGCGCTGGTTGAGGCGCGCGGCAAGCTGGCTGAAGCCACTGGCGGCACTGACCCCCACGACATCCGCTTCGCTGAGCACATGGAAATCCTGCAGATAGTCCAGATCGGGCCAAGGAGGCGCGACATCGGCCAGCGTTACCGGCGCAAATTCGGCAAAGTCGCCGCGCACTGCTTCCAGATCGTCGCTCGCCAGATACAGGACCGGCCGCTCCAGCGTTGGCCACAGGTCGCGCAGCCACTCCACATAGCGATCCGTCCGCGTAACCGGATACCCATAGCGAATGAAATCACCGCGACGAATGTGCAGCGCCACAACCGTTCGACCACCGTCGCGCAGCGCCTTTACGGCTGGCTCGATCCTTGGCAGCCATTCCTTACGCGGCTTCAGCCAGTGCTGGACACGTTCTCGGAACCGCTCGGGATAGTCGAACAGGAACAGCGGCGAGAGAATATCGCGGTCGGCGCGCGGCGCACCTTTTCCGTCTACCAGGTCGTTCAGCGCGTGCCGCGCAAACAGCCAGGGCGGCAGCGCTCCGCTGGGCTTTGGATCGTTGACGTCGAAATAGAGGCCCCCGACCCAGTCCGGTGTTTCGAGGACCAGGCCGTAGTGCTCGGCATACAGCCGCAGCATCACATATTCGAGGACGTTGTGCGCGAACCGCCCCCGCGTGCCCAGCGTGGTCGACCCGATGCGCGGCAGGGCCGGATCGGGATTCGCACAGCGCTCCACCCGCTGCCCCTGCGCATCCAGCGTCGCACGCAGTGCGGCGAGCGACCGTGTCGTGAACAGCCAGCAATTGTCGCTCGGGATTCCGCTGAGACGCTGTGCCGCCGACGCATGTTCGCCGACGGCCAGATCAAGCGCCGCCAGGGCCGTGCGGCATTCGGCGGCATAGATCCGCCCGCCCAGCGGAGTCGTCGACAGGGTCGTGAACACGGTGCGCGCTTCTGCCAGCCGACCCTGGGCGACCATCGCCTCGTGCAGCAATTCGATGCAAAGGCTGACCTCCGTACCGGGCAGCGGCAGGGACCGCAGCAGCGCCGCCTCCGCCTCCGCGTGATGGCCCAGGTCCACCAACATCGCCGCGTGGCGGGTGCGCGCAATCGGCAGGCCCAGTTGCTCCGAACGCGCATAGGCTGTCAGCGCCGCCGCGCTGTTCCCGCTGGCGTAGAGCGCGTTGCCGAAATTATACCAGGCCTCCCGGCTGTCAGGCGCAATCGACAGCGCCGCCTGCAACGCGGCCACACCGGCCGCCTCTTCGCCCTTGCCAAGCAGGCTGTTACCCAGCGCCATATAAGCCCCCGGTCCCTCCATGCCTTTGGCGATGGCGAGGCGCTGGCTCAAAATCGCCTCGTCGACCCGCTCCATCTGACGAAGGACGATGCCCCGGTGGTAATGGGCTTCGCCATGACAGGGATCGAGGGCGATAGCGCGGTCGAGCAGTTCCAGCGCACGCGCATGGCCGGCGCTGCCCCCCTCCAGCGCGATGCCGCCAAGCACCTGCCACGCCAGCGCCAGCGCGGGATCGAAAGTCACCGCGACCCGCAAATGCGCTGCCGCCTTTTCATCCTCACCGCGCGTCTTCAAAAATGTCGCAAAATTCAATCGCGCATCGGACATTTCCGGGCGCAGCCGTAACGCCCGTTCGAACAGCGCCCGCGCTTCCGCATGCCGCCCCGCGCCCTTGTGCACCAGCGCCAGCAGATGCAGCGCGTCCGTCTGATCGGGATCCGCGTTCAGGATATGGCGACAGATCACCTCGGCCTCGCCGGGCCTGCCTCCGCGATATCGGGCAAGACCTTCGGCCAGCAGCGTGTCCACGGTCAGCATCGAAGCGGGCGCGGCGTCAGATATTGGCCTCGTCCGTCAAATCGATCGCGCTGTGCCGGAACGGAATCCAGTCCTTGTGATCGGCACGATACTGAAGGCCATAGGCGGAGCGCAGGAACACCCGTTCGAACTGCGGGCTTTCGCGCAGCGTGCGGTCAATATCTACCAGTGGCGAGGCCGAGAACACCCTTTCCCACATCTCGCCACGCGCCACGTCACGTCCTGCAGCCTTGACATAGTCGCGCGCCGCCTCGCTCAGGCCCCAGCATTCCTCGACCATATCATAATAGCCCATACGCGCTCCCCTCTCCGCTTGGTTTTGAGATCAGGCAGCAACGGGCGCTGGAAGCGCGCCGGTGGCAAGGGCCTTGGCCCGATCGATGTCCGTTTCGCTCATGCCGTCCGCCAACGCGATCAATATGGCATGCGCATCGTCGCGCTGTCCACCAACGTCGAGCGTTTCCAGGGTGTGGAACAGCCAGCCATAGGCCCGGATTCTCTCGGCGGGCGCGGCGCGGCCGTCGACCACCAGACGCGCAAATTCGATACAGGCGCCCACACTGCCCTGCTCGGCGGCGAGCGCGAAAAGGCGCGCCGCCTCTACATCGTCGCGACGCACACCATTTCCGGCAGCGTAGAGTGCGCCCAGATTGAACCGGGCCAGAACATTGCCCGTCTCGGCTGCGCGCTGGAACCACAAGGCCGCCTCCCCCGCGTCGCGCGCGGGGTTCGTCGAATCCAGATACAGCAGGCCGAGATTTACCTGCGCCGCATCGCTGCCGGCGGCAGCCGCCTTGCGATACCAAATGATCCCTTCCGCGATGTTGCGCGGGCAGCCAATGCCGTTGGCGTAGAGCAGCCCCAGGTTGAACTGCGCAGACACGTTGCCCCGCTCGGCCGCCTTAACGAAGCAGGTGATGGCAGCGGCATAGTCATGCTGCCCGGCCAGACCGTTGGCGTGGATCAGGCCGAGATTGAACTGCGCATTCACGTCGCCCGCGTCGGCGGCTCTGCGATACCAGCGGATCGCCTCGTGCATGTCGCGTTCGCAGCCATAGGCATTGGCGTGCATCAGGCCCATGTTGAACATGGCGACGACGTGCCCCTGTTCCGCTGCCTTGCGGAACCAGTCCAGCGCGGCGGGCAGATCTCGCTCGGCGGCTTGCCCACGGGCATGCAGTGCGCCCAGATTGAACTGGGCATCGACATTCCCCAGCGCCGCCGCGGCCTGATACCAGGTGAGCGCAGCGGCGAGATCCTGCACACCGTACGCAGCATCGGCATAGACACCGCCCAGCCGCAACTGCGCCGATACCACGTCGCGCGCAGCCGCCGCCTCGAGCAACGCCAGCCCCTTGGCGACGTCGCGCTCCAGGCCCATGCCATTGGGGTGCAGCAACATCAGGTTCGATTCGGCGACCTGGCCATGCGTCTGGGCAGCGATCCGCTGCCAGCGCATGAGGCTGCCGTCCGGGGGCGGCGCCGCGCTGCCCGTGATATAGGCCATGCCCAGCTCGCTCTGCGCCTCGCCATGCCCGTGATCGGCGGCACGCGTCAGCCAGAATACCGCGTCACCATGGTCCTGAACCAGCCCGATTCCGTGCAGGCAAAGAATGCCCATCCGATACTCTGCCTCGGCCACGCCCTGGACCGCCAAGGGTCGCAGGTGGCGAAGCGCGGTCGGCGCATTGCCGGCTTCCAGCGCGGCCAGCCCGCTTGCCAGATCGGGTGTCAGGAAAATCGGGGCGTTCGCCAATTGCGACGGCAGCAGCCGCTTCGCCAGACGCCGCGCCACGGGCGGGAGCTGGGTGCGCCGCAGCCGGCGCGCGATTCCCAGCGTCGGCAGGCCATGAGGGAAGGACAGGTTGATCACGGTTCCCGCATGCCTTCGCCGACGCTCCGCGTAATCGGGCGTGTGAGGTAGGAGAGCACGCTGCGCTTGCCGATCTTGATCTCGGCCGTCAGCGGCATTCCGGGTGTCATCCTGAATTGCGTCGGCACATTGCGCAGCGCACCCGCTCCCACCGCAATGCGCACCCGGTAGAAGCTGCCTTGCGGGGCATCCGGCGATCCGCGTTCGTTGGTAAAGGAATCGCCGCTGATCGTGGTGATCTTGCCCGTCAGCATGCCATGCTCCTGATAAGGATAGGCATCGAGCTTGATTTGCACGGTATCGCCCACCGCCACGCGGGACAACTGGCTGGCCTCGACGGCGGCCTCCACTTCCAGCTTGGCGTCGACGGGGACCAGCCGGAACAGCGGCTCCGCGCTGTTGATGACCGATCCGACAGAGCGCGGCGCCACTTCCAGGACCACCGCGTCCACCGGGGTGCGGAGTTGCACCATGTCCTTGATGCGCTGCGCCTTGGTCAACTGCTCTTGAAGACTGTCGCGCTCGTTGCGCTTCTCAACCATTTCCTGGACGATTTCGGTTTCCCATCCGCGGCTGAACACGTCGCGCTCGGCACGCAACGCGGCCAATCCATGCTGAGTGTCGATCCGCGAGTTTTCAGAGGCGACCAGGTTCGATTCGATGTTGATGCGAGCATCACGCGCGGCCAGCGCATTCAATTTGGTGCCATAGCCGCGGTCCACCAGCTTGTTGCGCATTTCTTCGACTTCGCGGGACAAGGCCAGCCGCGCGCGGAAATTGCTCGATTCCCGGCTACGGGCGGAGATTCCAGCCTGGGCTGCGCTCATGCGCTCCTGAAAACTGGCAATCTGCGCGGCGAACTTCGTGCGCCGCTCCAGCCAGATCGCGTGCTCAAGCTGCTGATAGGGCGTCGCGCCCTGCGCGGGGATCACATACGGACGCCCGGCCTGCTCGGCTTCCAGCCGCGCGATAGTGGCGTTCAGGCTGTCCACCTTCGTCTGGATCTGGCCGATATTGGCCAGCGCGAACGTGGGATCGAGATGCGCCAGCACGGTATTGGCCTTCACCACATCGCCGACCTTCACGTCGATGCTCTTGATCGTGGCGGATTCGAAAGGCTGCACCACGATGGTCGGAGCCGCAGTAACGATCTTGCCGCGCGCAGAGACGATCCGGTCCAGCGTAGCAAAGCCCGCCCACAACAGCCCCACGACCACCAGGGCGCCCATCGCCCAAAGCGTCATGCGCGCGACACGGGGTTCGGGTTCGGCATCTATGGCGGTGGCGGCGGGCTGAAACTGATTGATCGTCAGCGCCAGCTTGTTGTCTTGTCGAGAAATGGGAACAAGCTGGTTCATGCTGCGTCCCGACTATCCTCCAGCTCCGCGACGGGGCGGTTCTGCTGGTTCCACAGGTTGCGATAGATGGCGCACCGGCGCATCAATTCGGCGTGGGTGCCGATGTCGTCGACCCGTCCCTGATCCAGCACCATGATCTTGTCGGCCGATGCCAGCGACGACAGGCGGTGCGATACGATTACGAGCGTGCGGCCCTGCGCGATGTTCGCCAGATTGCACTGGATGATCGCCTCGCTCTCGGCGTCCAGCGCGCTCGTCGCCTCGTCCAGGATGAGCATCGGCGGATCGCGCAGCAACGCACGGGCGATGGCAAGCCGCTGGCGCTGGCCACCGGACAGGTTGGACGACCCTTCCTCCAGCCGGGTGCTGAGGCCGGCCGGGAGGCGTTCGACGAATTCGTCCGCGCCCGCCATACGCAACGCCCGGAGTACGTCGCTGGTGGTCGCGCTGGGGCGGCCGATCGCGATATTCTCGCGGATGGTGCCCGTGAACAGGAAGCTCTCCTGCAACACCACGCCCATCGATGAACGAAGGTGGTTCAGGTCCACTTCGCGCAGGTCGTGCCCGTCGATCTTGATCAGGCCTTCGTCGACGGTGTGCAGCCCCTGCAACAGGCGAGTCACCGTCGTCTTGCCCGACCCGCTCTTGCCGACGATGCCGAACACCGAGCCCGCCGGGATTTCGAAGCTCACGCCGTCCAGCGCGGGCATCGCCGCGCCATCGTAACTGAAACGCACTTTGTCGAACGTGATGGCGCCTTCCAGCGGGCTCTGCAGCCCCTGGCTGGACCTGCGGTTCTCGCTGGGATGATTCATGATCGTGCCGAGCATGGTCACCGACAGCGAGACCTCCTGCAGTTGCTGGAGAAGCTGGGAGATTTGCACCAGGGGATGAGTCACGCGCCCGCTCAGCATGTTGAAGGCGATCAGCCCGCCGACCATCATCTGACCATTCAGCACCAGATAGGCGCCGCCGCCGATCACTGCCATCTGCATCAGCTTTTCCAGCGGCGTGGTCAGCGCGTTGAGCAGGATAGCGAGCTTGGCGACGTCGAAGCGGGTGCGGATCGTACGATCGACGCGGGCATCCCATTCCTGTCGCTGGCGGGCGTCGAGCGCCAGCGACTTGACCGTGCGCATGCCCTGGACCGTTTCGACCAGAAACGATTGCTGGTCCGCCTCGACGGCGTATACCTCGGCCAGCCGCGAACGAATGATCGGGATCGTCAGCAGCGAGCAAACGCAGATCGCCGCCGTGAACCCCAGCACAACGCATGCCAGCAGGGGGCTGTAGAAGAACAGCAGCGGCACGAAAAACAGCAGCATCACCGCATCCAGCAGCGATGCAAAAAGCTGCCCCGTCAGGAAGCTGCGAATACGGTCGCTCTGCGCGACGTTCTTCAAAATCGTGCCGGACGCGTTGCGCTCGAAATACTCGATCGGCAGGGTGGTCAGCTTGCGAAAAATTCTGACGTTGACGTGAGAGTCGATCTTGCTCGTCGTAAACAGTGTTACGTATTGCCGGATATAGTTGAACACGGTGTCGAAAATCACGACGAACAACATGCCGACGGTCAACACCACCAGCGTATCGACGCTGCGATACAACAGCACGCGATCGATCACGAGCTGCGTGAACACCGGGAGCGCGAGCGCCATCACGCCCATCAGAAGCGACGCGATCGCGATATCGCGGAAGAGCCGTTTGTGGCGGCGGATTTCGGGGAAGAACCAGGAAAGGTTGAATGGCCGCTCCGGGTCCGACGCCTCGAAGCGGCGCTTCACGAAAATGACGGTGCCGTCCCACGCCTGTGTGAAGCGCGCTTCGTCGAGCACCAGCGCCTCGGCGCCCTCGGCCATCGGGTCCTGCAACGTCAGAAGCTGCGTACCGCCGCGCTCGGCCACGCCCGTCGCGACCATCATGTTGCCGTTGCGCAACCGCACCAGCAAGGGATAGGCTTCGCCCAGCCGGAACATGTCCGTCCAGTCAAGCGTACCGACCTTGGCGCGCAAGCCGATCGCCGCCGCGATCGTCGCGATCTGGGCGTTCGACACTTCAGCATTGCCGATCACATGGTCGTGGAGCAACTCCTCCAGCGACACATGCACACCGTTGAACCGCCCGACCGCGACCAGCGCCCGCAACCCGGTATGGGCGCAGGCGAGGTCCGGATCGATCGACCGCGGATCGTCGTTGCCGACCGGCGCGGGATAGCTCACCACGCGATCCGAAGCTGGCCAGTAATGGCGTGGCCGGTGCGGTTCTCAGCCAACTCGGCATCGTACGCCGCCACGAGCCGCAACTTGCTGGAAAGCTGAGCACCGAGACCTGCGCCCAACAACGCTGCATCCCGGCCGGGCGAACCAGCGCCGACCACAAAAGACTGGCCGGCGAGCGACTGGGTGAGTGCGTAACGCGGGTCCTTCAGCTCGTGGCGCCAGGTCGCATGCGCCTCTGGCTGGATCACGGTGCCGCCCGACGTGGCCAGATCGGCACGGAATCGCGCACCAATGCCTGCCGCCACGCGGTCATACCGCTTGTTGCGCGCCGTCAGCGCAAGGATGTCGGCGCCCTGTTCGACGAAATCATCGACCTTCACCGTATCGTAGCGGACAAAGCCGATCGGCTCGATCGAGACCTTACCCGCCTGGATGCGATAGCCGATGTCCAGCGCGGCACTGGTGGTGTTGCCGTCGACACCCGCAGTGGCATTGTGGGTCAGCGCGCCCGCGGTCGCCGTGCGTTTGCTGTCGAAATTGTTGAAGCTGACGCCGATCTGACCGTTCACCGACAGTGCATCCTTCTGGAAGCCCAGATAGGCACCGGCATAATAGCTCTTCAGATCCGCGCGCCCGCTGCCATCCGCACCGCGCACATTTCCGTCGCCAAAACCGCCCGCCACACCGCCGCGCAACCCGCTGGCCGAGCCATAATCGATGCCCACGACACCGCCTGCGATGCGGCTGCGAAAGCCCGGATTATTCCCGTCATCCTTCGTCCGCGCGGTGTTGCCGAAGGCCCGGCCCCAAACCTGCAGCCCGTCAGCGGCCTCAGCCAATTCGGTGCGGCGCGCGCTAATCTGATTGGTGAACGCCTGGCCCGCTTCGACCGCCGCCAGCGGAAGATTGGCGTTGTTCTGGCCCGCAAGGGAAGACAGCGCAGGCGCAATCGCGGTTGCGCCCAACGGCACGACGGCGTTCACCAGCGGTCGCGACGTCGTCGCACCGGCCACGATCAGCGCGTCAATCACACCGCCTGCCGCCGCTTCATTGGCGGTCAAGCCGGTATAGGTCGCATAGGATACCGGAGCGACGTACAAATCGACGCTGGTGGCTGCATAGAGCGGGACGATCCGCGTTCCCGTCGGCAGACCTGCCGTCGGCTGCACCACGGTCGCGAAGGTGCCGAACACGCCGCCCTGGGCCTGGATGATACCTTGCAGCCGCTGGCCAAGCGTCAGGTTATAGCTGTTGGTTCCGGGCGTCTCACCTGCGGCATAGGTAATGCCGCGCAGCACGGGGGTCAGCGTCGCGCCACTGGCGATGGTGTAGCTGTTGCCCGCGCCGGTCACGATCACGCGCGAATAATTTCCGGCGCCATTACCGGTGCCGGGGCCGTCGATTTCAATCACCAGGTTGCTGCCTGCGGCCTGCGACACCGGGGCGGAGAAATAGAGCGTGCCCGGCGAGTTGCCGGGGCGGAGCGCGCCGGAGATCACGGTCGGGCCAGAGATTGTACCGGTGCCGCGCAATACGCCGCTGTTGGCGACGACCACGGGCGCACTGACAGTGCCACCGACGGAAAGTTGGCCGTTCTGCACGATCACGGTACCACCGGCCACGCTGCCGTTGACCCGGGCGACACCGCCGCCATTGACGACAAGCGCGCCACCGGCATTGTTGACCACCGGGCCCGTGAACGTCGTGGTGCCGGTGCTGGCCACCACCAACGTACCATTGTTGGTAATGGTGCTGCCGACGGTACCACTGCCCGCGCCGGTGATGACGAACGGCGTGGCGGAGGCGGCCGTGTTCACGATCCCGCCGGTAATTGCAAAACCTTGTCCAGTGTTGTCGAGCGTTCCGCCGACATTCGTGACCTGTACCGTGAGGGCGAGGGGATTGGTCGCCGTGCCGAGCGCGGTAGGATCGGCCGGCCGCAGCGTGCCGCCGTCGAAGGTAACGGTACGGACGGCACCAAGATTCGTGCCCTGGCCCGCCTCGTCCTGGGTAGTGAAAAAGGGTCGGGTCGCATCGATCACCGCACCCAGACTAGCCGGCTCGTTGACTAGGCAGGTCGTGCAGCGAACGACCGACACCAAGTCAACATTCTGCGCGGCGCCCAGTGAATCGGCCACAAAGCGCAACGTCGTGTTGTTCCCGAAGGCCTGGGTGTTGAAGCGATACTCGGTCCAACCGATCAGACCGGCCTCGTCGCCCGAATATTCGAAAATCTTCACATCGCCGAAATAGGCTGAGAAACCTTGCCCGCCCTCGCTGCGATACTGGAAAGTCACATCGTAACGATCGCCCGTCGCGGTCGCCAAGTTCTGACTGAAGGGCGCTGCCGAGAACAGGAACTCGGCGCTCGAATTGGTGCCGCTCGCACCCGGTCCAACACGGACCGACGTGGGGTCAGTGCTTACCCATCCATCGAACACGACTTCGTCGCTGCCCGCGACCTGCTGATAGACCTCGAAATCACCGTTGCACACGATGTTGCCGCCGGGTTCGCCACACGCCGCCTTCGCTTCGCCCGACATCAACGTGATGGCAGACATGGCAGCGGACAGCAAAAGGCTCGCCCGGCCCGCGCTCTTACCGGAAAAAATGGCAGTCCTCAGACCCGTTTGACGTGAAAGATGCACAAGAACCCCCCTAATTGGCCTCCGACCGGACGCGCACCTCCGCATAGCCCATCACGACCCGACCATCCACCAGGACCGAGCGAGATTTTTGGATGAGATCAGCTACTACCGCCCAGCTTGGAGCCCGCCATCCGCATTTTTTCGCCATTGTCAAATATGCGTTGGCGGGTGACTGGCTTGCCTGCACAAGCTCGTTGTCCAGATAAGTGGATCGCCGTTGGCTGATCGCGCCGCTGCGACAAGGGACGGTCGAACCATGCTTGCCCGGCATCTGTAATATAAGACCGCCGAGCGTTGCAAAATCGGAGGCAACGCATCTAGGTCCCGTCGCCACAGGACGGCCGATCCACCCTCTAGGATCGTGCGCGTACAGCGGTTACAGCGCGGAATGACCGATCCCGCGCCTGATGTTCAGCCCAGCAGGGCCGAGATACTCGAATTTGCCCGGAACGCCCTCGATCAGGATCCGGGCAATGCGTATGCGTGGAGCTTGCTGGGGGTTTCGCTGCGCAGTGCCGGGCGCCTGCCGGACGCCATTGCCGCCCATTGGCGCGGACTGGAACTGGACCCGCACAACGGCAATATCTGGTCGAACCTCGGCAATGCCCTGATGGACGCCGGTCGCCTGGACGAGGCACTGGTCGCCCATGCGCAGGCGACGACGTTGGACCCTGGCACTGCGCTGCTTCGCTTCAACCGTCTTGTCGCGCAACGGCGCGCGGGCGATTTCCACGGCGCGCTCGAATCTTTGGACGTGATGGAGGGGCTCGATCCCGATAATATCGCCGTCGTCTGGGAGCGCGCGCTCGTCCGGCTTCAGCTGGGCGATTATGCGGCGGGATTCCAGGACTATGGCGCCCGCCGCCATCTATCGAGCTTCCGCATCAGTTCGCTTCCCGGAGAGGAATGGGATGGTCGGCCACTGAACGGTCGCCGCATCTTTCTGGCCACGGAACAAGGCTTTGGCGATGCGCTGCTGGTTGCTCGCTATGTCGCGCAGGTGAAGGCGTTGGGCGGCCACGTAATCTACCAGTATCACCCGGAACTGCGGCAGGTGCTCGACAGCCTGCCGGCGGACGAGTTTCATGTGCGCGGCGCTCCGTTCCCTGACTATGACGTATGGTTGTTCCAGATGGATCTGCCGGTCGTACTGGGCACGCGGATCGACAATGTGCCGCCGCCGGTTTCACTCCATGTGCCGGAGGCATCCCGTGCGAAGATGGCTGCATTGATCGGTGCCCGCCGCCCCGGCATCCTGCGTGTCGGGATCGTCTGGTCCGGCCGCGTGACATTTGGCGAGAACCACCTGCGCGCCACCAGCCTGGATGCGTTCATGCGACTGGCGGAAATACCCTCGGTGCGCCTTTACAGCCTCCAGAAGGATGGCCCTTCGGCCGAGCTGGACGATCCAGACACCCAGCGCCTCGTCACGCCGCTTGGCCCCCACCTCGACGATTTTGCCGACACCGCCGCCGCGATCGAGCTGCTCGATCTGGTGGTGATGACGGATAGTTCAGTGGCGCATCTCACCGCATCGCTGGGCAAGCCGGTCTGGAATCTCGTCCAGCACGTGCCGTACTGGATTTACGGCGACCGGAACGACACCACCCCCTGGTATCCGACAATGCGGCTGTTCCGTCAGGGCGCGGACCGCGATTGGAACAAGATATTCACGCGCGTCGCCGAAGCGCTTCACCGCGAAGCATGGCTGAATCAGGCGGCATTACCCATCATCCATTCGACATAGCGCGTCACCCCGTCCCGAACGTCGGTGAACTTGTGGGTGCAGCCCGCAGCCCTTAACGCGGAAATATCCGCCTGCGTGAAGCTCTGGTAGCGGCCGACCAGATGCTCGGGAAAATCGATAAACTCGATCGTCCCCTTGCCCGCCGCAGCGACTACGGCCTGCGCCACGTCCAGAAACGGTTTCGCCGTTCCCGTACCGCAATTGAAAATGCCCCGCGCGCCGGATTGCCATGCCCACAGATTGACCGCCGCAACGTCCGCAGCGCTGATGAAATCGCGCGATTGCTGACCCGGGCCACAGCCGTCGTGGGCACCGAACAACTGCGCCGGCCGGCCTCCCGCAACCTGATTGAACAAGTGAAAAGCCATAGACGCCATGCCGGCCTTATGGGCCTCATACGGTCCATAGACGTTGAAATAGCGCAGCCCCGTCACCGGCGCGCGATCGGGGCGGGCGTTCGATCGCACATAGTCGTCGAACAGCTTCTTGGAATACGCATAGACGTTCAGCGGCGCCTCGTTGGCGGGCACCTCGGCGAAGTTTCGGCTGTTGCCATATACCGCCGCCGACGACGCATAGATGAACGGAATTCCGTTATGCTGGGCAAAATCGAACAGCAGCTTCGACAGGCGATAATTCCGCTCCATCATCCGCCGGCCGTCCCACTCGGTCGTGGTCGAACAGGCGCCCTGATGGAAGATCGCGTCGACCTGCCCCAGCGACTCGCCGGCCTCTATTCGACGATAGAAACGATCCATGTCCTCATAGTCCGCGATGCGCGCACCGCTCAGATTGGCGAATTTGCGCCCATCGGTCAGGTCGTCCACGACCAGCAGGTCGTCGCGCCCAGCCGCATTGAGGGCCCGCAGCAGGTTGGCGCCGATCATGCCCGCCCCGCCCGTAACAACGATCATGCGCCATTCTCCCGCTTGCCGCCATTGCGCTTCCTGTACCCGCATCGGCTTGGCCACGCGAAGATCGCCGTTTATACAGAGGATGCGGTGACGAAAAGGTACACGCGTTGACGGAACAGCGGGACCGATCCGCCAGCGCCTTTTCCCAGGGGCTTGCCTATGGCAGCGCCGGTCAGCACGATCGGGCGCGGGACTGTTTCGAGGAAGCAGTCAGGCACAACGCAAATGATGCTGCGGCGCGTTTCAATCTCGCCTTAGCGCTCCGCAATTTAGGCCGGAAACCGGAAGCCGCCGAGACGCTCCGGACTATCCTAGACCATCTTCCCGATCAACCCGACGTCCTGTTTTGCCTCGCGGAGCTGCTGCGCGAAATGGCCTGTTATGCAGAGGCGCTCACGCATCTTTCCCGTCTGAAGAAAGTCGCACCGCGTCATGGCGGTCTCGACGAAGCGCTCGGCCTCGCTCTGTTGCGTACCGAGGCCCCGGAGCAGGCGGAGTCCCCGCTGCGACGCGCCATAGTACAGAATCCGGCTTGCGCACCCGTGCTCAACAACCTCGGCGCCGCCTTCATGGCCCAGCGACGCCCCGCTGACGCCGAGCGCCTCTATCGCCGCGCAGCGGTCATTGACGAAGCGACGCCAGCCTATCGAAAGAACCTGGGGGTCAGCCAATTGCTGCAAGGCAAGCTGGTCGCGGGGTTCCGAAATTATGAGGTGCGGCGCGAACAAAAGATCTGGGGCTGGAACCGGGATTTTTCAGGGAAGCCCGAATGGTGCGGCGACTCCATCGACGGCCGTACGATCCTGGTCTATTTCGAGCAGGGACTGGGCGACAGCGTCCAATTCGCCCGCTACTTCCCGGTTCTTAAGGCCATGGGCGCACAGACGATTTTCCTGTGCCAGCCGGAACTCGCGACACTGCTCGCCCGCGTGCCGGGCATCGACCGGCTGATCGCTGTCGGCGATCCACTGCCGGACTTTGATTGCCACACCTCGCTCATGAGCCTGCCCAACCGGCTGGGTACGACGGTCGCGACCATTCCCGGTGGCATACCGTATCTTTCCGCTGCCCCCGATCTTGCGCGATGGTGGGCCCGTCGCATGCCGGGTGAGGGCCTTCGCGTGGGCATCCATTGGCAAGCACGCGGGCCGGAGCGGTCCATCCCCACCGCAGCGCTGGCACCGCTGGCTGCGATCCCGGACGTCCGCCTGTACAGCCTCCAACCGGAAGCCGGCGCCGAACGCGCGCTGCTGGGCGAGATGGGCATAGTCGTGCGGGAAGAAATTGCACCGGAGCGCACCAGCTTTGAAGACACCGCGGGGATGCTCGCCAATCTCGATCTCGCCGTGTGCTGCGATTCATCCGTGGCGCATATTGCCGGTGCGATGGGTGTCCCCGTGTTGATGATCCTGCCTTGGCTGGGGGACTGGCGCTGGATGATGGATCGCGATGCAACGCCCTGGTATCCGCGCACGCGTTTGTTCCGCAGTCCATCCCGTGGTGACTGGGACGCGCCGATCCGCGCCGCTGCATCGGCGATCGCGGCTGCAGGACGCTGAGTCCTGTGGGCATTCGGACATTTACATCCGCCCGCTCGCACCGATAAGAGCTTGCCCCTCGAACGGGCGGCGATCGTCAAAGGGGTTGGCTAGGACATGATGGGAGGGGGTATCCCGATCACGCTTGTCGCAGGGGGGGCGGGCTTTCTGGGATCGCACTTATGCGAAGCCATCCTGAGCCAGGGCCGCGCCCTTGTGTGCCTCGACAATCTTCAGACGTCCAGCAAGGCGAATATCGCGCATCTGCTGCGGAATCCCAACTTCCGCTTCATCCATGCCGACGTCATTGATCCGCTACCCGACGAAGTGCTGTCACTGGGAAGCCAGGTGACACAGGTCTATAACCTGGCATGTGCAGCGTCTCCGCCGCAATATCTGGCCGATCCGGAGCATACGATGCTTACCAATGTGGTGGGCACCAACCATCTGTTGCGCTTCTCCGAACGCAACAACGCGCGTTTTGTGCTGGCTTCTACGAGCGAGATATATGGCGATCCCGACGTCCATCCCCAGCGAGAGGAGTATCGTGGCGCGGTGAACTGTACCGGCCCCCGCGCCTGTTATGACGAGGGCAAGCGCGCCGCGGAAGCGATGACCTTTGATTTTGGTCGGCTAGGCCGAGCAGACGTGCGGGTTGCACGCATATTCAACGCTTACGGCCCACAGATGCATCCCGCAGACGGGCGTGTGATCTCCAATTTCGTAACGCAGATCCTGCAACGACGTGACGTGACGATTTATGGGGATGGCACCCAAACCCGCAGCTTCTGTTATGTCTCCGACATCATCCGAGGGCTGGTTGCCCTTATGGATTCGGATGGTCTGCCGGTGGGACCCATCAACCTTGGAAATCCCTACGAATGTTCGATCAACGAGCTGCTCGACATGATCGTCGCTCTGTCCAGCCCACCCGCCCGAATCGTTTACCAGCCGCTTCCGATGGACGATCCACACCAGCGACGACCGGATATCACGCGCGCGCACCGGCTTATCGCCTGGTCCCCTACCGTTCCGCTTCGTCGCGGTTTGATCGAGACAATAGCGTGGTTCACGCAGCGCCTAGGGATCATGACCCATTGATGGGGGAGGAGTCGCCCACACTGCCGCACGATGCGTCGTGCGCTATCTCGGCTCCACATACTTCGAACGGGAAACTGGTGTGCCGCACCTGTCCCGGCATCTACAAGACCGGCAGCACGCCAGGAGCGCAATCCATATGACTACGGAAAAGGTCGCGTTAATAACTGGCGTTACCGGCCAAGACGGGGCCTATCTCTCAGAGCTTTTATTGAGCAAGGGGTATACCGTACACGGCATCAAGCGCCGATCGTCTTCGTTCAACACAGGACGAATTGAGCACCTCTACCAGGATCCGCACGAAGCGAATCCGCGCTTTATCTTGCACTATGGCGATTTGACGGATTCGACGGGTCTCATCCGGATCGTGCAGCAAGTGCAACCCGACGAGATATATAACCTCGCGGCGCAAAGCCATGTCCAAGTGAGTTTTGAAACGCCTGAATATACTGCTAATGTGGACGCAATCGGGACACTTAGGCTACTTGAGGCAATCCGCATCCTTGGCCTGGCAGGAAAGACACGGTTCTACCAGGCATCAACATCAGAACTTTACGGCTTGGTGCGAGAGAGCCCTCAGAGCGAGACAACGCCATTCTATCCGCGGAGCCCCTATGGGGTCGCCAAGCTTTACGCGTATTGGATCGTCGTAAACTATCGCGAAGCCTATGGTATTCATGCGTCCAACGGAATTTTGTTCAATCATGAGAGCCCGCTGCGCGGCGAAACCTTTGTAACACGTAAAATTACGCGCGCCGTGGCCGCCATCAAGCATAACTTGCAAGACAAGCTCTATCTCGGCAACCTCGACGCAGAGCGCGACTGGGGGCATGCACGCGAGTATGTACGCGGCATGTGGCTTATGCTTCAACAGGACGATCCGGACGATTATGTCCTGGCGACAGGCACTACGACAATCGTGCGGGATTTCGTAACCTGCGCTTTTGCGGAAGCCGGTATCGAGATCACGTGGTCGGGAACCGGCGTCGATGAGAAAGGGCGCTGTGCAGAGTCCGGCCGCGTGCTCGTGGAGATTGACGCCCGCTACTATCGCCCCACCGAAACGGACACGCTGATCGGCGACGCATCAAAGGCCAAGGCGAAACTTGGCTGGTCGCACGAGACCAGCTGGAAGGAACTGTGCGCAGAGATGGTACGGGAAGATTTGATCCGTGTGCCGCTGGAGCGGCAGCGCAATGACTAAGGATGCCTTTTCGCTTTCTGGTAAGCGTGTCTGGGTGGCTGGACATCGAGGCCTGGTGGGTTCCGCCATCGTCCGGCGGCTCGCGCGCGAGGATTGCGAAATCGTAACGGTCGATCGGACACGGTTGAACCTGCTCGATCAGCAGGCGACCTTCGATTGGATTGCGGCGCAAAAGCCAGACGCCATTTTCCTGGCAGCGGCCAAAACGGGCGGCATCCTTGCCAACGACAGCCTTCCCGCCGATTTCCTTTACCAGAACCTGACGATCCAGGCGAATATCATTGAAGGCGCGCTTCGCGCAGGGACCAGTAAGCTGCTCTCCCTGGGATCAAGCTGCATCTATCCCAAATTGGCCGAACAGCCGATCGTCGAAGAGGCGTTGCTGACGGCGCCGTTGGAGCCGACCAACGAGTGGTATGCGATCGCCAAGATCGCGGGAATCAAGCTCACGCAGGCCTATCGGCGGCAATATGGCGCGGACTTCATTTCCGCGATGCCTACCAACCTATACGGCCCCAATGACAATTTTGACCTGGCATCCAGCCACGTGCTGCCCGCCCTGATGCGCAAGGCGCATGAGGCGCGGTTGCGCGGAGACCGGCACCTTGTGATCTGGGGAACGGGAACGCCGCGACGAGAATTTCTGCACGCCGATGATTGCGCGAATGCCTGTATCTTCCTGATGAAGCACTATTCAGATGACATGCACATCAACATCGGCTCCGGTGAGGAGGTCACGATTTATGAACTCGCCGAGATGATCTGCAAGGCCGTCGGCTTGGAAGGCGGCATTGTAACCGATCCGGGAAAGCCCGACGGCACGCCGCGGAAATTGTTGAATTCTGCGCGACTCCGTGCGCTGGGCTGGGCACCGAGCATCGATCTGCTCGAAGGCATTGGAGCGACGTACCGTTGGTTCCTCGAAAACCAATCGGCACCTGTCTGACGGTTGCGGCCCCAAAGTAGGCCCTGAGGAGCCTAAGCGCGTTCTACTGCGCTTCGGCGATCAGTGCCGCTGCCTGCGCGCCGGTCCAGTCCATATCGCCCGCAACTCGCCACACTTCCTTGCCGGCCGAATCATACAGAATGGTCGTCGGCAGGTTGAGCGCCATCGTGGTGCTGAACGCGGCATCCGCGTCGAGATAGGGCTTGAGCGCCTTGAACCCCGCCTTGGCGAAATAGGGCGCGACTTTCTCCGCGCCGCCGAAATCCTGGCTGAGCGGCACGACCTGCACCTTGCCCGCTTGCTGCACCGCCAGTGCGTCCAGCGTCGGCATTTCCTTCACGCAGGGCGCGCACCAGGTCGCCCACAGGTTGAGCAGCACCGGCTTGCCCGCGAACGTCGCGAGCGTCACCTTGGCGCCCGATGGATCGACGAACGCGATCGTCGGGGCTGCTTCGCCCTTGTGACTGCGGTCCACCTTGCCGCCGGGCTGGGGCGTCGCGACGGGCGCCGCGACACTGGATGTCGTTTCGTTCGCTTGCTGCGCGGGCTGGGATTGCCTATCGCAGCCACCGATTACGGTAGCGGACAGCAGGAGAAGCGCGATTACTGAGCGCAAGGACGGCTCCAATGCAATGTGGGGAGGGCGCTTCGCCGAGGGCCCCTCTTCGGTCATGCGGGAGATAAACGCCTCGATCCCCTTCGACAAGCGGATGTGGCAACAGGATATTCGCGGCAGCCGCGCGCATGTCGCGATGCTGGGGCAACAGGGCATCGTCTCGCCCGCGGATGCAGCGACGATCGCGGCGGGCCTGGAGCAAGTGGCCGAGGACTTCGCGGCGCAGGGGGTGCCCGACGACCTGACACTCGAAGACATCCATATGCTCACCGAGGCGCGGCTGTCCGACCGGATCGGCCCGGTAGCGGGACGCCTCCACACCGCGCGCTCACGCAACGATCAGGTGGCGACCGATTTCCGCCTGTGGGTCCGCGATGCGATCGACCAGGCCGAAGCGGCGCTGGGCGCGCTCCAGGACGCGCTGCTCACCCGGGCCGAGGAACATGCCGACAGCGTGATGCCGGGCTTCACGCATCTTCAGGTCGCGCAGCCGGTGACGCTGGGCCACCATCTGATGGCCTATGTCGAAATGGTCGGGCGCGATCGTTCGCGCCTGCGCGATGCTCGCGCGCGGATGAACCTGAGCCCGCTCGGATCCGCGGCGCTCGCCGGCACGGGGTTCGACCTCGACCGCGAAATGACCGCCGCCGCGCTCGGTTTCGACGGGCCGACGCGCAACTCGCTCGATTCGGTGTCCGACCGCGACTTCGCGATCGAATATCTGACCGCCGCCGCACAGACCGCGCTGCACCTCAGCCGGCTGGCGGAGGAATTCGTGATCTGGGCCAGCCAGCCCTTCGCCTTCGTAGCGCTGTCCGATCAATGGTCGACCGGCAGCTCGATCATGCCGCAGAAGCGCAATCCCGACGCGGCCGAGCTGGTGCGCGGCCATTCGGGCCGCATCGTCGGCAGCCTGGTCAGCCTGATGATCACGATGAAGGGCCTGCCGCTCGCCTATTCGAAGGACATGCAGGACGACAAGCCGCCGGTGTTCGAGGCGCACGACCTGCTGGGCCTCAGCATCGCGGCGATGACCGGCATGGTCGAAAGCGCGACGTTCCGCACCGATCGGATGCGCAGCGCCGCAGAGGCGGGGTTCTCCACCGCGACCGACCTGGCCGACTGGCTGGTCCGCGAAGGCGGCATCCCCTTCCGCGAGGCGCATCACATCACCGGGCGCGCGGTTGCGGCGGCGGAGGCGGCGGGCATCCGGCTCGATCAGTTATCGATCACCCAACTCAAGGAAATCGACGACAGGATCGACGATCGCGTATACGGCGTTCTCAGCGTCGAGGCGTCGGTATCCAGCCGCACCAGCTTCGGCGGCACGGCGCCGGTGCGCGTCCGCGAGGCGATTGCCGCCGCGCGCCGCATGCGTGAGGAGGAAGGGCGATGAAGCGACTATTGCTGCCGATCGCGCTGGCCGCGCTGCTGAGTGGATGCGGCGCGCGCGAGGAACTGACGCCGCCGGTGGGCCAGGCGCTGCCCCCCGCCCCCTATGGCGCCGAGGAGCCGCCGACGGCGGGCAACCTGCTCGCGCCGCCCGACCAGACCCGCCCTGCACGCAGCGACGACCTGATCGAGAGTTCGCAAAAACGCCGGAGCGACAAGTTCGACCTCCCGCCGCCCAACTGACGGAATACCATGGACCATTTTTCCCTGATCGACGGCGAGATGTACGTCGAGAATGTCCCGCTCGCGCGCATTGCCGAGGCGGTCGGCACCCCCGTCTATGTCTATTCGACGGCGACGTTCCAGCGCCATGCCCGCGTGTTCCGCGACGGGCTGAAGGATGTTCAGCGCAAGCATCTGGCCTTCGCGGTAAAGGCGAATCCCAATCTGGCGGTGCTGCGGCTGCTCGCCAATGAAGGCTTTGGCGCCGATGTGGTCTCGGGCGGCGAGCTGAACCGCGCGCTGGCGGGCGGCATGGCGGCGAAGGACGTGGTGTTCTCCGGCGTCGGCAAGACCCGCGCGGAGCTGGAACAGGGGCTCGACCTCGGCATCGGCCAGTTCAACCTGGAGCTGGAGGAAGAGGGCGTCGTGCTGGCGTCGCTCGCCGCCGCGCGCGGGCTGCGCGCGCCCGCCACGCTGCGCGTCAACCCGGATGTCGATGCCGGCACGCACGAGAAGATCTCGACCGGCAAGGCGGAGAACAAGTTCGGGCTGCCGATCGACGAGGCGCCCGCGATCTTCGATCGGCTGGCACCACTGCCCGGCATGAACCTGCGCGGCGTCGCCGTGCATATCGGCAGCCAGCTGACCAGCGTCGAGCCGCTGGAAAAGGCCTTTCTGCGCGTGGGCCGGCTCGTCGCGGATCTGCGCGCCGCCGGGCACACCATCACCCATGTCGACCTGGGCGGCGGCCTGGGCGTGCCGTACCGCGCGACCGACAACCCGCCCTCGCCCGCCGAGTTCGGCGCGATGGTGGCCCGCGTGACGCGCGACTGGGACGTCGAGCTGATGTTCGAGCCGGGCCGCGTGATCTCGGCCAATGCCGGGGTACTGCTGACCAAGGTGCTGTGGGTAAAGCCCGGCGTGGTCCATCCCTATGTCATCGTCGACGCCGCGATGAACGACCTCGCCCGCGTCGCGCTGTACGATGCCTATCATGATTTCGAGGCGGTGCGCCCCAGCGGCGCGCGGATGATCGCGAATGTGGCGGGGCCGGTTTGCGAAAGCAGCGACGTGTTCGCCAAGGGGCGCGAGATCGACGTCGTAGCCGGCGGCGACCTGGCGATCTTCCGCTCGGCGGGCGCCTATGGCGCGACGATGGCCAGCACCTATAACAGCCGCCCGCTGGTGCCCGAAGTGCTGGTGTCGGGCGATCGGTTCGAGGTGGTCGCAAACCGCATCTCGGCGGAGACGATCATGGGCGCCGAGACGGTGCCGGACTGGCTGAAGTGACTCTGGCCGCCCTGCCGCTGTTCGTGCGACTGGCGGGGCGCCCGGTGATCCTGATCGGCGAAGGCGAGCCCGCCGATGCCAAGCGCCGGTTGCTCGAACGCGCCGGCGCGAAGATCGTCGGCGAGGACGAGTCCGCAGCGCTGGCAATCGTCGCACTCGACGCGCCCGAGGAGGCGGTGGCACGGCTTCGCGCGCGCGGCGTGCTGGTGAACGCAGTCGATCGTCCCGAACTGTGCGACTTCACGACGCCGGCGATCGTCGATCGCGATCCGGTGATCGTCGCGATCGGCACCGGCGGGGTGTCCGCCGGGCTTGCCGCCGCGCTGCGCCAGCGGCTCGAGGCGCTGTTGCCGGCCAATCTTGGGGCCCGCGCAAGGGCGCTGCATGCCGCGCGCACGGCGCTGCGGGCACGCTGGCCCGATGGCGGTGCACGCCGGCGCGCGCTGGCGCAGGCCTTTGCCGGCCCGCTGGATCCGCTCGCCGAGGCTTCCGACGACGCCGTTGCGCGCTGGCTGGAGGCGGCGGACGGCGAAGATGCGGCCAGCTTCCTCGCCTTTTCGCCGACCTCGCCCGACCCGGACGACCTGACGCTGCGCCAGGCGCGCGCGCTGGCCCGCGCCAACCGTGTGTTTCACCATCCCGAGGTGCCCGCCGCCCTGCTCGACCGCGCCCGGGCCGATGCCGCGCGCATTGCATGCGACGCGCCGCCCGCAACGCCGGGGCCCGGCCATTCCATCTTTATCGAGAGAATCGCATGAGCGGTTTCGCCTATGTCGTGCGCGCCGGAAAGGCAGAGGCGATGCCGCTGCGCCAGGCCCTACAACAGAACGCCGACCTCGTCTGGTGCCACCTGACCACCAACGATGCGCGCGCCCAGGCATGGCTGGGCGGCGAGGCGAAGCTGTCGCCCTTCATCGTCGAGGCACTCACCGCAGCCGAAACCCGGCCGCGCTGCGACGCCGTCGGCGAAGGGGCCGTCATCAACCTGCGCGGGCTGTCGTCAGACCAGCTGGCCGCCTCCGATCCGCTGGCGTCGATCCGCATCTATGCCCATGGCGGCTGCGTATTCTCAGCCACGCGCAAGCAACTGACCGCGCTCGCGCCGGTGCGCGAGCAGGTGGAGGCGGGGCAGGTGCTGGACCCGGGCGACCTGATCGCCGCAATCGCGCTTGAGATCACCGAGGAACTCGATCCGATGGTGGCCGAACTCGGCGATTCGCTCGACGATTGCGAGGCGCAGATCGCCACGCACCGCGCCTTCACACTGCGCCGCATGGTCAACCAGACCCGCAACGAGGCGATCGGCTATCGCCGCTTCCTCAATCCGCAGCGCGCGGCGCTGGAGAAGCTGGCGGCGCTCCCGGCGGACTGGCTGCGCGACGACGATCGGCTGCATCTCTCCGCCGCCGCCGATCGCGCCGCGCGCATGGCCGAGGAGCTGGAAAGCATCCGCGAGCGCGCCGCGCTGACGCACGAGACGCTGACCGACCTGCGCGCCGAACAGATCGACCAGCGCTCGCTGCTGATCGCGGTGGTGGCGATGGTGTTCCTGCCGCTGACCTTCCTCACCGGCCTGCTCGGCATGAATGTCGATGGCATCCCCTATGCGCATCAGCCCTGGGCCTTTTGGGGCGTGGTCGGGGTCAGCGTGGTGCTGGCGGCAGTGATCGGCGCCTATTTCATCCGGCGCCACTGGTTCGAGAGCTGAAGGATCAGGCCTTCAGCGTGCCCAGTTCCTCGTGCAGCGCCTGGATCGTCGCGAGCAGCCGCGCGCGATCGGCACGGACATTTGCCATTTCGCTGCGGACCTCGCCCAGTTCGATTGCCCGGCTCGCAATCCGGGCGTCGAGCGCCAGGTTGCTGCGTTTCAACTCGTCGATCCGCGCCGCCCGCGCCAGCACCCGCTCGATTCGGGCCGCCAGCAGGGCGAAGTCGAACGGCTTGGCGATGCAGTCATCGGCGCCGGCGTGCAGCGCGTCGACAATCGCCACCGCGCGGCTGTCGCACGTCAGGAACAGCATCGGCAGGTCCGACGTGTCGCGCGAACCGCGGATTTCCCTGACCATGTGCAGGCCGGGGGCATCGGGACCGTTCATGTCCAGCAGCACCAGGTCGAAGCCACGCGCGGAAATCAGCTCGAGCGCCTGGCTCATCGAATCGCTCAGCACGACCAGATAGCCCAGCGCGCCAAGCTGCTGCGCGAATCCGTTCAGGCTCGTGCGATCATTGCCAACCGCCAGGATGGCGCGCGTGGCACGACGGCGCAGGCTCCCCAGTTCGCGGCTCGTTGGCTGCTCCATTCCCCGCCCTCAATTTTCGACACGACAAGAGGCTAGGGGAAAGCCCTGAGGAAAGCGTTAAGCGGGCCCGCGCTCAGCGTTTCAGGAACGCGAAAATCTGGTCGACCATCAGCCCCATCTGGGCGCTGCAACGCTCCTGCGCGTCGCCCGGCTCTGCGGTGTTGACCGCAAGCCCGATCGGCGTCGGCCAGCCGCGCAGTGCGTGGGTCACCGTCCGCAGCGCCTGCAGGGTCGCGACCGCACCCTGCCATCCCGCGCCGGTCGCGATCAGCCCCACCGGCATCCCATCGAAATAGACGCGATCGTCGGTCCGCAGGTCCTCGGCATAATCGAGTGCGTTCTTGACCAGGCCGGAGAGTGTGCCGTGATAGCCGGGCGAGCCGACGATGATCGCATCCGCGCTCCGCAGCGCCGTCAAATACCGCTCGATCGCCGGATTGCCTGCGCCCGCGCCCGGCTCGAAATGCGGAAAGGCTATGTCCGGCCCGGTGAACAGGCTGGTCCGCGCGCCGCGCGCCTCCGCCATCGCCAGCGCGGCGGCGAGAAGGCGTCCGGTGGAGGATTCAGGCCGCAGGGTTCCGCCGATGGCGACGATATGGGGAGCGCTCATGCCCCTTGCGCTAGCCGAAACCATTGCACCGCGCCAGCACTCCCGCGCCGCACGGACGACAGATTTCGGGTCATCCGCGCACGCTGGCCCAGGCCCCGGCAATGTCGTCCAGGCTGTCGGCCGCATCCCGGAATGGGCCGGGATCGCTCCCCAGGCTCGCGCGCACGATCTGTTGCCGCAGCCCGTGGTAGAAAGTCGCAAGCGTGCGCGATACCTCCCCCCCCTTTTCGAAATCGAGTCCGGCCTCCAGCGCGAACAGCACCGCCGTGGCGCGCGCCACGCGCTCGCTCTTCACCGCAAACTGCTGCTTCTCCGCCGCCCAGGCCGCCGCGCGCAGCGCCGCCGCGCCCTCTTCGTATAACAGCTCGACCAGCCGGTGCGGGTCGGCGCCGGTCGTGCGCCCGGCAATGTCGATGCGGCGATAGGTGTCGGCGGGGTTGCCCGCCAGTGCAGTGGCATAGCGCGGCATCAGTTGTTCGCGTTCCAGGCGTCGATCTGCTGGGTCAGGAATGTCTGGGTCGATTTATAGGCAGCGACCTTGGCGTCCATTGCCGAGAATTGCTGTGTCATGCGGGTGCGCATCGCCTCGGTCGCGGTGGCCACCTTGTCCTTTTCGTCCGCCAGCGCCGTCTGCGCCTTGGTATAGCTCGCCTCGCTCGCCCCCAGCCCGACCTTCGTGCTCGTCGCGGTCGTCGCGATGGCGGAGAGCGCCTGGGTGATCCCCGCGCCCGCCGCGAAAATCGCCTCCACCTGCTGCGGGTTGCTTACCAGCACGCTCGACAGCCGCGTGGCGTTGACCTTGAGCGTGCCGTCGCGCTGCGTCGCCACGCCGATGTCGGCAAGCGTCGCGGGCTCGCCCGACGCCGCGCTCGGCACCAGATTGGTCAGCGTCAGGCTCTTGAGCTGGCGCAAAAGCTCCTTGGCCGCAGAATCGCTGCGCAACGGCCCATCCACTGCGCTCACCGCCGCGCTGACCGATTTGTAGAGTTCGTTATAGGTGTCGACGAAATTGGTCACGGTCTGGCTGATTTCGCTCGTCGGGGTAGTCGACCCGATCGTCACCTTGGTGCCGACGGCTGCCGATACCAGGTCGATCTTCACGCCCTCGAATAGCCCGTAAATTGTGTTGGTCGGATAGCTGAGCGTCACGCCGTCACTCACCACGGTCGCGTTCTGGGCAGTCGCGCTGATCGTCGATCCGGTCGCGGTGCGCCCGATGTCGAGCGCGCTCAACCCGTCGCTGCCGGTCAGCTCGAACGCCTGACTCTGCCCCGTCGCGCCCTTCACCACCAGCCGGGCGCCCGCGCTGTCGGTGACGATCGACGCCGTCACCCCGGCCTTGGCCGTGTTGATCGCGCTCGCCACGCCGGCCAGCGTCGCGTGGGCCGAATCGATGTCGATCTGCACGGGCGTGCCGCCGCCGGCGGTAAAATCGGTCATGGTGCCATCGGTCACGCTCGCCGTGCCGAACGTCAGCGTCAGCGTGCCCGTGCCCACCGTAGCGCTCGACCCGCCGGTAAAGGCCGCCGAACTCGCCACCTGCGCCTGCGCGCGCTGGCGCACTTCCAGCGTGCCGCTGAGGCCCGACAATTCCGCGCCGGCCAGCCGCGACACGGCCACCACGCTGCTGTTGGAGCTGGTCGGCTGCGTCGCCAGGCTCCCCCCAGCAGTCAGCGACGACAGCGCGCTGGCAAAATCGGTGATGCTGCTCTTCAGCTCGGAGACCTTGGAGATCTGCGCGGTCAGCGCATCGCCCTTCTTGGTCAGCGCGACATTCTTGTTCTCGAACGCATTCTCGACGAGCGAGGTCACCAGCGCGCCGACATCAATGCCCGACCCGGTCCCCAGTGTCTTCGCGATCGATTCGATGGCCATGCTATCCCCCTGTCCCGTTAAGCGGCAGCGCGCGCCCGCGCTTTAGGCCGGGCGTTCCATTTTGCGGCCATTCTCGTCGAACAGTGCAGTCGGCGGCACCTGCACCGGCGGCGGCGCCGCGCCCGCCCGGCCGTTCACTCCGAACACGAAGGCGAGCACCGTCGCGATCGCCATGTACAGGTCGTCGCGCACTTCCTGGTTCTCGCGGCTGGTGTAATAGACGGCGCGCGCCAGGCTGGGATATTCGAGCACGGGCACCTGGAACTCCGCCGCCAGCTCGCGGATCGCCAATGCGGTCTGGCCGCGCCCCTTGGCGACCACCACCGGCACCTGGTCCTGCCCCTGGTCATAGCGGAGCGCGACGGCGAAGTGCGTCGGGTTGGTCAGCACGACATGCGCGGTCGCCACGGTCTTGCGGAACCCGCCCTTCAGGATTTCGCGCTGGCGCTGGCGCAACATGCCCTTCAGCTCCGGCGAGCCTTCGGTTTCCTTGTGCTCGTCGCGGATTTCCTGCTTGGTCATGCGCAATTGCTGCATATGGCGCAGGATCTGGATCGGCAGGTCGATTCCCGCGATCACCAGCAGCCCCGCCGCCATCACGAACAACAGCGTGACGAACTGCCCGCCCAGCGCGCCGACCGCGCTGTTGATGTCGGCGGCCGAAACCAGCCCCATCGACCCGCGCGTCATCGACCACAGCATCCACCCGCCGATCGACCCGAGCAGCACGACCTTAAGCAGCGACTTGCCCAGTTCGATCCAGCCGGTCGGGCCGAAGATCCGCTTTAGGCCCGAGGCCGGGTTGATCCGCGACGCCTTGGGCGCGAACAGCCCGTTGTTCCAGCCGAACGCGCCGAGCCCCGCCTGGCTGAGGATCGCCGCGACCACGGTGAAGGCGAACAGCGCCCCCATCGACGGCAACAGCTTCCACCCGGCGGACGCCAGCGGGCGCCACGGCTCGAAATGCTCGACATCGCGCAGGTCGAACGAAAAGCTGGCCGTCATCACTGCCTTGCACGCCGACAGCAGCGAAGGGCCGAAAAACGCCATCCACGCACATCCCGCGAGCACGACGATCGCGGTGCCGAAATCCTTGGATTTTAGAAGCTGCCCGTCTTCCCTTGCCTTGCGCTTGCGTTTCGGGGTTGGGGCTTCTGTCCGCTCGCCGGCGCTCTCCGCCATCAGCCGAGCACCAGCCGGGGCACCGCGTCGAGCCCTTCATGAATGATGACGAGCAGGTAATCGCCCATCGCGGGCAGCGCGAGCAGGATCGCGACCACGCCTACCGCCAGGCTGGCGGGCAGGCCGACCGCGAACAGGTTGAGCGCCGGCGCCGCGCGGCTCAGCATCCCCACCACGACGTTCAGGCACAGCAGCAGGAACCCCACCGGCAGCGCGAGCAACAGCCCGGCGGCAAAGGCATAGCCGCCGAACATCGCAATGCCGAACAGCCGTTGCGGCGCGATCCAGTCGCCCGGCGGCATCGCGGCATAGCTGCGCACGATCAGGTCGACGAGCAGCAGGTGCCCGTCGACGGCAAGGAACAACAGGGTCAGCAACAGCGACAGAAACTGGCCGAGCGCGGGCGAGGAATGGCCGCTATTGGGATCGACCGCATTGGCGAAGCCGAGCCCCATCGACATGCCGATCACTTCGCTGGCGATCAGCGGCGCCGAAAAGGCGATCTGGAGCACGAAGCCGAGCGCAAGCCCGATCAGCGCCTCGGCAGCGACACTGACGAAGGTGATCAGCGAGAAAACATGTTCGGGCGGCGTGATGTGGACGGTGTTGACCACCAGCACCCCGATCGCGCCGGTCAGCGCGATGCGCGCCGGCAGCGGCACCGACACCGCACTGAACACCGGCGCGGCCAGGAACGCCGCGCCGATGCGCACCATCGCATACAGCAACGCCCAGAGCTGCGGCTCGATCGAGAGGCCGAAGCCCATCATAAAACCCCTCTCCCCTTGTGGGAGAGGGGCGGAGCCGACGCAGTCGGCGGGGGGGTGAGGGGGAAGGAATTAGGTGCATCCCCCTCACCCTTCCCACCGCCTGCGGCGGCGGGCCCCTTCCCTCTCCCACAAGGGGAGAGGGAAAAAGGAGCCCTTGCCCTCACTTCACCAGATCCGGGATGCGTTCGAAGATGCTCGTCGTGAAATCGCCGAGCAGCCCCAGGATCATGCCGCCGAAGATCACCAGGCTGATGCCCACAACGATCAGCTTGGGCACGAAGGTCAGCGTCTGTTCCTGGATCGAGGTCGCGGCCTGCACCATGCCCAGGATCAGGCCGGACAGCAGCGCCGGAATCAGGATCGGCGCCGATGCGAGCGCAAGCACCCAGATTGCCTCGTGCGCGGCGGTCAGGAAATAATCGGCGTCCATCGCTAACTCGCAAAGCTGGAGGCAAGGCTGCCCATCGTCAGCGCCCAGCCGTCTACGAGGACGAACAACAGCAGCTTGAACGGCAGCGAGATGATCGTCGGCGACATCATCATCATCCCCAGCGACATCAGCACGGTGGCGACGACCAGGTCGATGACGATGAACGGCAGGAAGATCAGGAACCCGATCTGGAACGCGGTCTTCAGCTCGCTGGTGACGAAGGCGGGGAGCAGGACCGAAAAGGGCACGTCGGCGGGGCTGGCATAGGGGCCGCTCTTCGCCATGTCGGCGAACATCTTCACGTCGCGGTTGCGCGTCTGCTTGATCATGAACCCGTGCAGCGCGGTGCCGGTGCCGGCGATCATCTGGGTCGCGGTGATCTTGCCTTCGGCATAGGGCTGGATCGCGGTCGTGCTCGCCTGGTTCACCACTGGCGCCATCACGAAGAAGCTGAGGAACAGCGACAGGCCGATCAGCACCTGATTGGGCGGCGTCTGTTGCAGGCCCAGCGCCTGGCGGAGCAGCGACAGCACGATGATGATGCGCGTGAAGCTGGTCATCATCAGGACGATGCCGGGCAATACCGACAACAGCCCCATGATGATGAGCACCTGGAGCGACAGGCTGAGCGGGGCGTTGCCGCCGCCCAGGTCGCCCAGCGCGCGGTCCACCGCGTCGCCCACCCCCGGCGTCGCTGCGGGCACCGGCAACGGCGCGCCCTGCGCAAGGGCGGGCCCGGCGAACAGGATCAGAAAGCCGAGCAGCGCCACGAACAGCGCGGCGCGCGTGCCGATCGTGCGCGGCACCGAAAGCGTCAGCAGCATCAGCGCGCCGCCTTGTCCACCAGCGTCACGCCGGTACGGCTGACCGAGACGAGCAGCTTCTGCCCCTCGAACTCCACCACCGCGAGTCGCAGCCCGGGGGAGAGCATCATCGTCTCCTTGACCTGCACCATCCGCGTGCCCTGGTTCTTGGGCAGCCGCGCCTCGAGCTTGCGCCACGCATAGAGACACCCGATCAACAGCCCGCAGACGAGCGGGAGCAGGACGACCAGCTTGAGGATGTAAGACCAGAGCATCAGCGCGCGGTCCGCTTGTCCGGGCTGACCAGTTCGGTCATCCGCACGCCGAACTTCTCGCCGACGGTGACGACTTCGCCGCGCCCGATCAGCGTGCCGTTGACGAACACGTCGAGCAGCTCGTTGGCGTCGCGGTCCAGCTCGATCACGCTGCTTTCGCCCAGCGCCAGCAGTTCGCGCAGGCTAAGTGCAGTCGATCCGATCTCCACCGTCAGCTTGACGTCCACGTCCTGCAACAGCCGGAAATTGGCGGCGATCGCGCCATCGACGGCGAAGGCCCCGGTCAGGTCGTTCATCGGAAATCCTCTTCGGTAATCGGTTCAAGGCTGGTGAGGCGCACGGCGGCGTGGCCATTGGCGGTACCGACCAGCCCGGTGCCCAGGCGGCGCTGCGCCACCATCACCGGCACTTCGGCACCGAATTCGATCGGAATGACGTCGCCGATCTTGAGTTCGAGCAGGCGGCCCAGCGAAATCACCGGCTCCGCCAGCACCGATCGGACCGGCAGCTTCACCTGCATCACCGCGCGGGTCAGCCCGCTGCGCCATTGCGGCTCCACTTCTTCGCCCGCGCCGTGGACCTTGACGGTCAGCGCGGCGCCGTGCGGCTTGAGCGCGGCGATCGGATAGAGAATGTCGACGAAGTGCGGCTTGCGCTCGCCCTGGGCGATGCCGAAGCGCGTGACGACCACGGCCTCGTCCCCGCCCAGTTCGGGCAGCGCGGCGATATTGGCCTCCACCGGCTGGAAGGCGACGCGCGTCAGCGGCTCCCATGCGGCCTCCAGCGGGCCGACGATCGCCTGTCCCAGCCGCGCGACCAGCGCCTCTGCGGCGGGGGTGAATTCCTCGGGCAACTGCGGCGCGACATCGCCGTCGCCGCCGAAAAAGGCGTCGAGCATCTCCAGCACCAGATGCGCGCCAAGCGCGAGCTGGACCCGGCTGCGCGCGCTGCCCATCGCCAGCGGCTGCCACGCGGTCGGCCCCGCGCCGCGCTCGGCCCGGTAATCGGCGAAACGTTCGACCGACAGCGGCTCGGCCCATACGCGCAGCTCGCGGCGCAACATCGCCTCAAACACGCCCTTCAGCCCCTTGGCAAGCCGCGCGCTCAGATGCTGGAGCGTGACCAGATCGCCGAACGGATTCGGATTCGCGGCAGCCCCCAGCGCCGGCGCGTGTTCCGCGCTGACCCGGGGTCGCTCGCGCCGATCGGCCAAAGTGTCTGGGGCGTTAACCATGCCCGTTCACTGAACAATGAAATTGGTAAAGTAGACGTTACTGACGCCGCCAAAGCCTTCCTTTTCCTGCAAAACGGCGTTGATCGCCTTCACCAGCCGCGCCTGGATGCGGCGCTTGCCCTCGGCGGTGAACACTTCGTCCTCGGTCGTCTCGCCCAGCGCCATCAGCACCTGCGAGCGAATCGCGATCT
The DNA here is from genome assembly GCF_053502645.1 of Sphingomonas degradans. Taxonomy (NCBI): domain Bacteria; kingdom Pseudomonadati; phylum Pseudomonadota; class Alphaproteobacteria; order Sphingomonadales; family Sphingomonadaceae; genus Sphingomonas; species Sphingomonas degradans. Next base: position 4,308,664 of record NZ_CP177172.1, on the reverse strand, counting down.
CGTGCGTCTTGATGTTCTCGAGCACGCGGGCGTCATAGGGCGTCGACACCGCGATCCCCACCTGGACGAAATGGACGCTGTCCTGCAGGTTCGACGTGAACTCCTTTTCCATCGGATAATAGCTGGACGCATATTTGTCCCCGCCCTCGCCCGCCGGCGTCGGCTTGCCGCCATGGCTTTCCGCCGCACCCTCGCCATGCCCGCCTTCGCCACCGCCCAGCGTCGCGCGCTTTTCCTCGCTCTTGGGCACCAGCCGGGGGCCGTCATGCCCCTCCGCCGACGCAGCGGCGTTGAGCCAGCCCGCCTTCATCGCATAGACGGCGCCCCCGCCGCCGACGCCGAGCAACAGGATCGGCACGCCGGCAATCAGCAGCAGCTTGCCCTTTTTCTTCTTGGGTGCAGGCGCAGTGTCGTCAGTTTTTTCGGCCATGATGGTCTCCCTCGATCTCAGGCGATTCGGTCATCGGTTTCGGGTGTCGGATCGGTCAGCGCCGATGCAGGGCGTGTGGGCTGGCGCGGGGCAGTGTCCGGGCGCGCGCCCGGCTGGCCGCCCTGTCCCGCCGAACCACCATCGACGCTGGTCTGCCCGAGCCGCAGCCCGCGCGCCTCGGCCAGTTCGGCCAGTCGCGGTTGCGCGTCGCTCAGCGCCTGGCGCGTCGCGGCGACATCGGCAGTGAAATGGACATGCACGCGCTCGCCCTCGTGCCGGATGGCGATATCCACTGTACCCAGCGCGTCGGGCGCCAGGCGGATGCGTGTCTCGCCGATCGGCGCGGCATCGCGCAGCGCCTCGATCCGCTCGATCATCTGGCCGGTCCATTGCTGGTGCCGCAGGTCGAGCGTGCCGTTCTGCGCCTGTGCGGTGGCCTGCACCGCCGGGGCGGGCCCGCTGGTCTCGAGCGGCGCGGCGCCGGCGGTGGCGAGCAGGTCGCGCCCCAGTTCGCGCCGCAACGGGCGAATCGGCTCGGCCTGGGCCTGAAACAGCGGCGCGATGGCAGCGGCGGCGGGCGCGAGCGGCGCCGGCTGCTGTTCGGGTGCGGGGCCCTGCGCCACGGGAGGCGCCACGGGCGCAGCCACGGGCTGGGCACCCTTGGGGGGCGTCGGCGCCTCGCCCGTCACCGGCACTGCCAGCGGCGCACGCGCGACGTCCGGCGTGGCGCCGTCCGGAGCGGGGGGCACGCCCGCCAGATCCGGGGCGCGCGCTGCTGCCTCGACCGGCTCGGTTTGGGACGGCGGAGACAGCGGTACCGCTGCGGCCTTTTGGGAATCGATCATAGGGGCCAGTGGCCCCGCCACCCCGGTTTGCGGAGCAGGCGCGCCGACGCTGCCGAGCGGCGTCGCGACAGCGATCGGCGCGACCGGCATCGCGAACCAGGCAAAGGCAGGATCGGCCACGCTATCCGTGTCGCTATCGAGGTCGATCGCCTCGCCGTCCGGCAGATCCTTGCCGTCGCCGGCCAGCATTTGCCGCACACCCGGCACTGCGATCGCAAGGTCCGGCGCCGCCGCCGCTGCCAGCACCGAACTGAAATCGCCCGCAGCACCCGTCGCGAGCTGCGGTGGGCGCAGTGCGCCCGTCAGGGCAGGAGCGGGGGCAGGCAGGGGCTGAATCACGATGCGAAAATCCCGGCGGCGAACATGTCGCCGGGCATTCAGCAACTATCGTGCCGATTTTCTCGACGAGGGCGGCAGCGCCTCCAGCGCCCGGATGGCGCGCAGCGCGGCGTCGCGGGCCTCGCGGTCGATCAGCTTCTCGATCGCGCTCTGGTCGCGCCGGGCCTCCATCGTGGCGGCGCGCGCGGCCTCCAGCCCCTGTTCCGCAACGGCGACACGCCGCGCGGCGGCGTCGGCGGACTGGTGGAGCCGGTCGCGATACTGCGCCGCCGCCATCAGCGACAATGCGCTGGTCGCAGCCATGCCCTGTACCGGCGCGACCGAGGCCGCGAGCGACGCGATCCGCTGCGACAGCGCCGCCTCCTGATCGAAGCGCGCCCGCGCCCGCGCTTCCTCGCTGCGCACCTGGTCGAGCTGGAGCGTGCGGACACGCAGCAGCCGGTCGAGCTTCTTGGGGCTTCTAGCCATCGCCGAACACGCCGGTCAGCTCGGCCACGGCATCGCCCAGGCTGACGACGTCGTCCGCGCCCTGGCGGATATATTCCAGAATCGCGCCGTGGCAGGCGATCGCCGTGTCGATCTCCGCATCGGCGCCGGGGCGATAGGCGCCCATCAGCACCAGGTCGCGATTTTCCTCATAGGTCGCCAGATGCCGGCGCAGCACGCGGGCGGCATGGATATGCGCGGGCGCGGCAATGTCGGTCATCACGCGGCTGACCGAGGGCCCCAAGTCGATCGCGGGATAGACGCCGCGTTCGGCAAGGCTGCGGCTCAGCACGATATGCCCGTCCAGGATCGATCGCGCCGAATCGACGACCGGATCGTTCCCGTCGTCGCCATCGGCCAGCACGGTGTAGATCGCGGTGATCGATCCGCCGCTCGCCACATCGGTGCCCGCGCGCTCGATCAGGCTGGGCAGCATGGCAATGGCCGAAGGGGGATAGCCCCGCGCGCTGGCCGGTTCACCCAGCGCCAGCCCGATCTCGCGACCGGCATGGGCGACGCGAGTCAGGCTGTCCATGATGAGCAGCACTTTCTTGCCCTCGGCACGAAACGCCTCGGCAATCGCCGTGGCGCGCAGTGCGCCGCGAATGCGCAGCACCGGCGAATGGTTGGCGGGCACCGCGACCACCACCGATCGCGCCCGCGCCGCACCGGCCACCTTGGTTTCCAGAAAGTCCGCGACTTCGCGGCTGCGCTCGCCGATCAGCCCGACGACGACCACATCGGCCTCGGCGGCGCGGACCATCATGCCCAGCAACACCGATTTGCCGACGCCCGATCCCGCCATGATGCCGACGCGCTGTCCCTGCCCGATCGTCAGCAGCCCGTTGATCGCGCGCACGCCGACATCCATCGGCTGAAGCACGCGCCCGCGATCCAGCGGCGACTGGAGCTTGCCCGCCAGCGGCCAGCGCCCGGCGCCCCGGATGGGGCCCAGCCCGTCGATCGGCTTGCCCGCCCCGTCCACCACGCGGCCCAGCAGCGCGGCGCCCACTTCGGCCTCGCCGGGCGCACCGATCGGCCGCACGGGGGCGTTGGGCAGCAGCGCCGCAGGCCCGCCCAGGTTCATCATCAGCGTCTTGCCGCCGCGAAAGCCGATCACCTCGGCCTCGACCGATGCCTCGCCCGTGCCGATCGCACACACGGTGCCCACCGGCAGCGACACCCCGACCGCCTCCATCAACAACCCGTCATAGGACGACAGCCGCCCCGACACGCTGGGTCGGGGCAGGAAGTCCTGCGCACCCAGTTCGCCCAGATACAGCTCGGGAAAACGATTCAGCATAGGGGCGGGATCGGCACGCGATCGATCGCCTGCGCCAGTTGCTCCAGCCACAGATCGGGGCCGTCCTCGACGATTGTCGATGCGCTTTCGATGACAAAGGCGCCGCGCGCGACATGCGGATCGCCGACGGGAAAGATGTTTACCGGCATCCGGCCCTTGAGCAGCGGCACATCGTCCGGGTGCACCCGCAGCAGCGCCGATTCGGCGCTGTCGGCCAGCAGGTCCACGGCGGCGGCGATGCGCGCGGCCAGAATGTCGGGCGCCACGCCCATTTCGCCGACCATGCGGGACACAAGATGCAGCACGGTCTGGCGCAGATGCCCCGCCATGCGTTCGCGATCAAAATGCGCGTTCTGCGCCAGCGCCGCCGATACCTGATCGAGCAGTGCGGTTTCGCGCGCCTTGGCCTCGGCGATTTCGAGCAGCGCGGCGGCATGCCCTTCGGCAAAGCCTGCGGCATGGGCGCTGGCGATCGGATCGCTGAATGCGCCGTGGCCCGGCTGGATCTCGGGCTCGAACGGGTCCCACCCTTCCGTCGGGTTGGTGGTCGGATCGGCGGGCGCGAAATGGCGCGGCGTCGGCGCCGGCTCCTCGAACGCCTGCCGTCCGATGGTCCCGACCTCGGTCGGCGCAAAGCCTTCCCCCGCGCCAAAGGCACGGTGCAGGACTGCCTCGGCCGCGTGGATGCGTCCTGCAAAACCCGGTTCGAAATCAGACATATTCTTCGTCGCCGCCCTTGCCCGGCATCTGGAGCGTCCCATCCTTCACCAGCCCGCGCGCCACGCCGATCATCGTCTTTTGCGCGTCGAGCACTTCGGCCAGCTTCATCGGGCCGCGCGCCTCCATCTCGTCGCGAATGCCGTCGGCGGCGCGGCTGGACATGCAGCCGAGGAAGCGATTGCGCACCGTCTCCTCGACGCCCTTCAGCGCCTTGACCAGCACGTCACTGTCGATGCTGCGGATCAGCGTGGACAGGTTCTTGTCGTCCAGCTCCAGCAGATTGTCGAACACGAACATCGCCTCTTCGATCGCGCGGGCGACTTCGCGGTCGATCTTCGCCAGCTTGGGCATCACGCGCTGCTCGGTGATCTTGCGCGCGCCCGACAGGATCTTGGCCGCCTCGCGCGTGCCGCCCAGCTGGACGCCGCGCGGCGCCTTTGCCGTGGCGGCGCGGTTCTTTAGCATCGTGCGCAGCGTCTCGATCGCCTCGGGCGGCACGGGGCCCAGCCGCGCGATGCGGCGCAAGATCTGGGGCTGCACCGCGTCGGGCAAGTGATCGAACACCTGCGCCGCGACATCGGGGTCCAGATGCGCGAGCAGCACCGCTGCGATCTGGGGGTGTTCGTCCGCCACCATCGCCGCGATCTCGTCCGGCTCGAACCATTGTAGCAGTTCCAGCCCGGCCGCCGCCTGTGCCGGCAGGATGCGCGACAGCACGCTTTCGGCGCGATCCGCACCAAGCGCGCGGTGCAATATGCCCTCGATCCGGGGAGCCGGGTCGAACTGCACGCTGGTCCGCTCGCGCGCCTTGAACACGAAATCGTCCAGCACCTGCTCGACTTCGGCCTCGGTCACGTCGGCGACGGTGAACATCGCCTTGCCCAGCAGCCGGACCTCATCCGGGTCCAGCTTCTGCAGGATCGCCGCGGCCTCTTCCTCGCCGACCAGCATCATCAGCACGGCGGCGCGTTCGGTGCCGTTGAAGGTGCGCATCATGTTCATTGCGCATCCGCCTTGATCATGTCGCGCACCGCCAGCGCGGCGCGCGCGGGATTGTCGCGGGTGAAGCCGCGTACCAGCCCGACGCGCTCGTCATAGCTGTTGCCGCGAGTCTCGAGCATGTCGATGCTGACGCGGGCAGGCTCGACCGGCGCAGTGCCCGTTGCCTCGGCTGCGCCGGCGAACTCGGGGCGCTCGGGCGCGCCCATCGCCAGCGCAGGCCGGCTCGACGGTGCCTCGCGCTTGCGTGACATGCCCTTTACCAATGGGCGCACGCCTATCAGCAGCACCAGCAGCGCGATCACGAGCGCAGTGCCGTTGCGCGCCGCCACCGCGACCCAGGGGGCCTCGTACCAGGGCCGCTGGTCGAGCAGTTCGGGCGCAGGATTGGGCGAAAATTTGCGGCTGACCACGGTCACCTGGTCCTGGCGATTGGGGTCGAAGCCCACCGCCGCGCGGACCAGCTGGTTGATCTGGCTGATTTCCACTGCACCGCGCGGCTTGCCCGCTTCCTCGCGCAGCAGCACCGCGACCGACAGGCGCTTGACGCTGCCCGGCATCGCGCGAGTCACCGATACCTGCTTGCCGGTTTCATAGGTGCGGGTGAAGCTGTCGGTCTGCTTCTGTTGCGGGGCCGGCGCGGCAGGCGCGGCGGCGGGCGCAGTGCCCGGGGCAGCCGGCTGCGGCTGCTGGTTGGGGGCCACCATCGTGCTGGCGGGTGGCGGCGTGTTCGACAGTGCGCCGGGGATGCCGCCAGGCAGCGCTGCACCGTCCTTCGACGTGCCGGTCCATGCCCCCTGTTCGGCGCGCACGACCGCGCCTTCCTTGTCATAGCTTTCGCGCGTGGCCTGATTCTCGTCCAGGTCGATATCCGCCTGCACTTCGGCAGTGAAATTGCCCGCGCCGACCAGCGGCGTCAGCAGCTGGCTCAGCTGGGTGCGGTATTTTTCCTCGACGCGGCGCTGGAAGTCGATGCGGCTGTCGCCGGCGGCACCGCCATTGCTGCCCGACTTGGAGAGCAGCGCGCCCATCTGGTCGACGATCGTGACCGATTCGGGCGTCATGCCCGGCACCGACGACGCGACCAGATTGACGATCGAGCGCACCTGCGCATCGCCCAGCGTGCGGCCGACCTGCAATTTCAGGATCACGCTGGCGGAAGGCTGCGCCTTGTCGCGCACGAATGCCGAAGCCTCGGGCGTGGCGAGGTGCACGCGCGCCTCGGCTACCGAATCGATTTCCTCGATCGATCGCGCCAGCTCGGTCTCGCGCGCCTGGCGCAGGCGCTCGCCCTCCACCGCGCGGCTGACGCCCATCGGCAGCTGGTCGAGGATCTGGTAGCCGCCGGGATGCGCCTTGGGCAGGTCCTGCGCCGCGAGCAGCATCCGCGCCTTGTGGTAATCGTCCTCGGCGACGGTGATCGATCCCGAATTGTCGATCGCGCTGGCGATGTTGGCACCGTCCAGCGCGCTGGTGATCGCGGCCTTGTCGGCGTCGCTGACATTGGCGAACAGGATGCGCTGCGGCGACGTCGCCACCATCGACCAGGCGAGCAGCCCCGCCAGGACCAGCCCGACGACGAACAGCAAGGGCAGCGCGCGCTTGATGGCGGGTTGGGCGAACATGTCCCCCACCTGCCGTAGCGGGGCGGCGAGGCGATCGACGGCTGCGGGCAGCGGCGACGATTCCGTGGGCGTGAGGCTGGTGCTCATATCAGACCGGCATGCTCATGATGTCCTTGTATGCGGACAGAAGTTTGTTGCGGACCTGCAGCGTGGCCTCGAAGCCGACCGACGCCTGCTGGCGGGCCAGCATCACCTTGGCGATGTCGATCGTCTCGCCGCGCTCATAGGCGTCGGACAGCGCACCCGCTTCACTCTGCGACTGGTTGACCTGCGCGAATGCGTCCTTGAACGCGGCGGTGAAGTCCGCCGGCTTGCTCTCGGTCGCGGGGGCCGCCGCCGGCGCCTGGTTCGCGCGGGCCAGTGCCTGGTTGCGCTCCAGGATCTGCGCGCGCAGAGCCATCACCCGATCCACGCTCATCGCGCCGCCGGGGCCGGTCACGCCGCTCATGCCGACACCGCCCGGCTAGGGACCGGATCGATCTCCTCGCCCTGTTCGCGGGCCTTGGCGAGCCGATAGCGCAGCGTGCGCTCCGAAATGCCCAGCCGCCGCGCCGTTTCGATCCGGCTGCCGTTGCATTCGGCCAGCGTCTCGCGGATCGCCTGGAATTCGTGCATCTGGACGATGTTGCTCAGCGTGTCGGGGCGCTCCTGCCGGGGCTGGGCCGGCCGGTCGAAGATCAGGTGCGCCGCCTCGATCGTGTCGCCGGCGCACAGCAACAGCGCGCGCTGGATCACATTCTCCAGCTCGCGGACATTGCCCGGCCAGTCATGGTCGCAAAGAACCGTAAGCGCCTCGGTCGAGACCCAGGGCAGCGTCGCGCGCTCGCCTGCGTGGCGCAGCACCATTGCCGCCGCCAGCGCCGGAATGTCACCGCGACGTTCCGCCAGCGCCTTGGTCGCCAGCGGGAACACCGACAGCCGGTAGAACAAGTCGGCGCGGAACCGCCCCGCCGCCACTTCGGCGTGCAGATCGCGATTGGCGCAGGCGATGACGCGGACGTCGATCTTCTCTGGCATCGTGCCGCCGATTGGCACGACTTCGCGCTCCTGCAACGCGCGGAGCAGCTTCGCCTGGAGCGCGAGCGGCATCTCGGCGACCTCGTCGAGCAACAGCGTGCCGCCGTTCGCGGCGCGGAAGAAACCCTGCCCGCCCGACGATGCGCCGGTGAACGAACCCTTCTGGTGTCCGAACAGCATCGCCTCCAGCATCGATTCGGGCAGCGCCGCGCAATTGATGGCAACGAACGGCCCGTCGCGCCGTGACGAACCGGCATGGATCGCCCGCGCCAGCACTTCCTTGCCGGTGCCGGTGGGGCCGTTGATCAGCACGGTGATGTCGGACGCCGCCACGCGCTCGGCCAGCGCGAGCAGCGCCAGGCTCTCGGGATCGGCAGCGATCGGCTCGAACGGGCCGCGCGCCATCGCGCTGGCAAAGCCGTGGGCGATCGCCGTGTCTTCGGCCGGGTAGGAAAGCCGGGCGGGATTGCCGTCGCGGAACGGCACCGCCAGCCGCCCCTCGCCGCCCAGGATCAGGGTGCGGGCGGACGCAGGCGGCACTTCGCCGTCGGCGACCAGGAACAGGTCGTGGCTGCCCGGTTTGCCCTGTTCGCACGAACCGATAGCAAACCCCTGTGCCCTCAGCGTCGAAACCAGTGCGTATTTCTGCCGAAGCACAGCCGCGGATGGGACGATCGAGCGCATGGAATTCCCCCTCTTCGATTCTGGTGTGCCGCGATTCTGGTTAATTCCGCGTAAACCTAAGTTTTCCGCACATAATCTGGTCCGGGCGCGTCTACGCGTGCGCGTGTAAGACCATTTTTTTCGCTTAAGGCCCGCGCCGCGCGGTCGTTCCTTGGCTTGGCCGCTCCGGGCTCCCGTTCAGGGGGGACGCGGGAAGCCGGCAAGCATGGAGAACAGACATGACTGTTATCGGAACCAATTCGGCTGCGCTGCGCGCCGCCAACGCCTCCAGCAGCGCCAACAAGCTGCTGTCCACCGCGATGGAGCGCCTGTCGACCGGCAAGCGCATCAACAGCGCCAAGGACGACGCCGCCGGCCTCGCGATCGCATCGACCATGACCGCGTCGATCCGCGGCATGAACCAGGGCATCCGCAACGCCAATGACGGCATCTCGATGGCGCAGACCGCCGAAGGCGCGCTGGGCGAAGTGACCAACATGCTGCAGCGCATCCGCGAGCTGTCGGTCCAGTCGGCTTCGGGCACCTATTCGGACGATGACCGCGGCAACCTCCAGACCGAAGTCAAGGCGCTCACCACCCAGATCACCAGCATCCTCGACAACACCACGTTCAACGGCGTCAACCTGTTCACCGGCGACGCAGGGGATGCCGGCAGCGTGACGATCCAGACCGGTTCGACCAGCGCCGACACGGTCACGCTGGACTTCAGCGAGGTCGACCTGGGCGACGTGGCCGAAATCGACATTTCTGACGCAGGCGACGCATCGTCCGCGCTGGAAACGCTCGATACCGCGCTCACCACCGTCAACACCGCACGCGCCAGCCTTGGCGCCGGGCAGAGCCAGCTCGAATCGGTCGTGAACAACCTCACCTCGAACGTCGCCAACCTCAGCGATGCGCGCAGCCGCATCGAAGACGCCGACTATTCGGCCGAGACGGCAGCGCTGGCCAAGGCGCAGATCCTGTCGCAGGCATCGACCGCGATGCTCGCCCAGGCGAACCAGAGCCAGCAGGGCGTTCTCACGCTGCTCCGCTAAGCGCACGCCGGTCGGGGTGTCACCCCCCTGACAGGCGCCGCGGCCGGGCGCTCCCTTCTGGTCCTGGCCAGAGGGCGCAGGAAGCCCCGGTGGTCCTTGCGATCACCGGGGCTTTTCCTTTGCCGCCGCCTGCCCCATGCAGGGGGCTATCCAGCGGAGCCCAGCCATGCGGACGATCCTCCCGATTTCGCTCTTCCTCGCCCTCGCCGCGCCCGCCGCCGCGCAGCAGGTGTCCCCCGCCGACCGGCTGGCGCACGATCAGATGCTGGTGCTCGACACGCATCTGGACACGCCCGAGCTGTTCGAACACCCCGGCTGGCGCTTCGATCGCTGGCACGACCGCGACTTCGACAAGAGCCAGGTCGACTTGCCCCGGATGCAGCAAGGCGGGCTCGATGGCGGCTTCTTCGTCATCTATACCAGCCAGGGGCCACTGACGGCGGATGGCTTCGCCAAGGCGCGCGACGCGGCCTTGCTGCGCGCCACCTGGATCCAGCGCGTGGTCGCGGCCAATCCCGACACCATGGCCTTCGCCACGCGCGCCGCCGACGCCGCCCGCATCGCCGCGACGGGCAAGCGCATCGTCTATCAGAGCATCGAGAACAGCTACCCACTGGGCGAGGACCTGGGCCTGCTGGCGACCTTCTACGCGCTGGGCGTGCGGATGGCGGGGCCGGTGCACTTCCGCAACAACCAGTTCGCCGACAGCGCCACCGATACGCCGCGCTGGAACGGGCTGAGCCCGCTGGGCCGCCAATGGGTGGCCGAGATGAACCGGCTGGGCATGGTGATCGACGCCAGCCACGCATCGGATGCGGTGTTCGACCAGCTGCTGACGCTGTCCAAAACGCCGATCATCCTGTCGCATTCGGGGCCGAAGGCGATTTTCGACCATCCCCGCAACCTCGACGACGAACGTATGCGCCGGCTCGCGCGGGCCGGCGGCGTGATGCAGATCAACACCGTCTATCTGGTCGCGCCGGACCGCGACGAGGCCCGTTCAAAGGTAAGCGCACGGCAGGACGACTGGTGGGCGCTGTCCGACGCGGCGCAACGCGCGCTGATCGCGGACAAGGCAGCGGCCGACGCCGCCAACCCCTATGCCGGGGCCGATTTCGAGCTTTTCATGAAGAGCCTGCTCCACGCCATCGCCGTGATGGGGGTCGACCATGTCGGCATCGGCGCCGACTGGGACGGCGGCGGCGGCGTGCGGGGGATGGAGGACGTCAGCCTGTTGCCCAAGGTCACGGCACGGCTGCGCAAGGAAGGGTTCAAGGACAGCGACATCGCGAAGATCTGGAGCGGCAATGCGCTGCGCCTGCTCCAGCAGGCCGAGGACGCCGCCGCCCGCTGAGAGCAAATCTGGAAATGCGCCATGGCGCATTTCCAAACAGACTCTCAGCCCAGCCGACGCTGGAGCGCGCGCTTCAGCCGGCCGTGCGCCGATGCCTTGATCTGGCAGACGCGCGCCGCGCCCACGCCCAGCACCTGACCGATTTCCTCGAGGTTGAGTTCCTCGACATAATAAAGCTGGATCACCTGCGCCTCGCGCTCGGGCAGTTCGCCGATCGCCGCGATCAGCGCGTCGCGCTGGTCGCTCTCGGCCAGCTGGTCGAACGCGCTGGGTTCGTCGGACATGAACCAGGGCGAATCGTCGGCGTATAGCTCGTCGATCGAATCGAACCGGACCGCCTCGGCGCTGGCATAATCGGTGCGCAGCTTGTCCACGGTAACCCCCAGCCGCTCGGCGACCTGGGCGTCGTCGGGCGCATGGCCGAGCGTGCCGGTCAGGGCGGCGACCGCCTCCTGATAGGCGCGGCGGCGCCGCATCGCGCCGCGCGTGAGTGTTGCCTGGCGGCGCAGCTCGTCGATCATCGCGCCGCGCAGCCGCGTGACCAGATATTGCTCGAACGTCACCTGCCCGCGATCCTCGAACGCGGCGACTGCCTCGATCAGCGCGACCATGCCGATCTGGATCAGGTCCTCGACCTCGACGATCGCGCTCATCGACCCGTGGATGTGCCACGCGATCCGCCGCACCAGCGGCAAATGCCGGCGCACCAGCGCCTCGGCATCGCGGCGCGGCGCGGGCGCGCGGTCATAGGTCAGCGGCATCGGGGCGAGAGAAGCCATGGCGTCGGTTTTCCTCAGCGGAGAAGCAGTCATGCCGGCAGCGCCTCCGGCGCGCCGACCACCGCGACGACTTCGACGGCCTTGTCCTCGGGCACTTCGAAGAAGCTCATCACGGGCGTGTCGGGAAGCACGGTGCGCACCAGCTTGCGCATCGCCACGCGGATCGCGGGCTGGACGACCAGCGCAAAGGGCTTGGCATCGGCGATCAGCGGGGCGGCGGCGCGTTGCAGCGCATCGGCGATGCGGCGGCCCAGTTCGGGCTCGATCGTGTGGCGGCGCGACGGATCGGAGCGGACGGCCTGGCCCAGCAGGCCCTCCAGCTGCCCCTCCAGCGTCATCACGCGCAACGGCTCGCGCACGCCGCACAGCCGCTGGATGATGAGCGGGCCAAGGTCCGGGCGGATCAGCTCCAGGATCTCGTCCGCATCCAGGCTGCGCTGCGCGGCGACGGCGATCGCGGCAGCGATCCGGCGGAATTCCTTCAGCGGCACATTCTCCGCCAGCAGCCCGCGCAGCACCGTGGTCAGCGTGGTCAGCGGCACCGGCTGGGGGCACAGCGCAGCGACCAGCGCAGCGGCGCGCTCCTTCAGCCCGTCGAGCAGTGCCTGGACTTCGTCGGGGCCGAGCAGGTCCGATGCGTTCTGGAGCAGCACCTGGTTCAGGTGCGTCGCCATCACCGTGCCCGGATCGACCACCAGATAGCCCGCGCCGGTCGCGGCATCCGCATCCCCGGCCGAGACCCACACGGCATCCAGCCCAAAGGTCGGGTCCTTCACGCGCTTGCCGCGCAGGCTGCCCACGGCCTGTCCCGTGTCGAGCGCCAGCATCTCGTCCGGCGACACGCTGTCCTCGCCCGCCACCACGCCGCCGATGACGATGCGATAGGTGAAGGGCGGCAGGTTGATGTCGTCGCGCACGCGCACCTGCGGCACGACGAAGCCCAGTTCCTTGGACAATTGGCGCCGCACGCCCGTGATCCGGCTCATCAGCGGGCCGCCGCGCCGCTCGTCGACCAGCGGCACCAGCCCATAGCCGATGTCGAGCATCACCTGCATCGTGTCGGTGACTTCCTCCCAGCCGATGCGCGACAGGTCGACCGGCTCGGGCGCTGCGGCGGGCGGCGGCGGGCGCTTGGCGATCTTGTTGAGCTTCCACGCGGCAAAGCCTGCGCCGGCGGCGGCGGTGAGGATCACGACATGCGGCATCCCCGGCAGCAGCCCGAGCAGGCCCAGGATGCCCGCCACCGGGCCCCAGGTGCGGGCGCTGTTGAACTGGCTGCCGATCTGGCCCGCCAGGTCGTGGCTGGAGGTAACGCGCGTGACGATGGCGGCGGCGGCGATCGACAGCATCAGCGACGGCAGCTGCGCGACCAGCGCGTCGCCGATCGCGAGCAGGACATAGGTCTGCGCCGCCTCGCCCACGGCCATCTGGTGGCTGACCACGCCCAGGATCAGCCCGCCGACGATGTTGATCGCCAGGATCAGCAGCCCGGCGATCGCGTCGCCCTTCACGAACTTGGACGAACCGTCCATCGCGCCGTGGAAATCGGCCTCGGTCGCCACTTCGGCGCGGCGGGCGCGGGCCTCGTCGGGCGTGATGAGCCCGGCGTTGAGATCGGCGTCGATCGCCATCTGCTTGCCCGGCAAGGCGTCCAGCGTGAAGCGCGCCGCCACTTCGGACACGCGCCCCGCGCCCTTGGTCACCACGATCATGTTGATGATGATGAGGATCGCGAACACGAACAGCCCGACGACATAGTCGCCGCCGATCAGGAACGTGCCGAACGCCTCAATCACATGGCCGGCCGCCGCTTCGCCCTCATGCCCGTGCACCAGCACGACGCGCGTCGAGGCGACGTTGAGGCCGAGCCGGAACAGCGTCGCGAACAGCAGCACCGTGGGAAAGGCCGAGAAGTCGAGCGGCTTCTGCGCATTGAGCGCGACCATCAGCACCGCCAGGCTGATCATGATGTTCATGATGAAGAACATGTCGAGCAGAAACGCCGGGATCGGCACGACCATCAGCGCGACCAGCAACAGGATCGCGCCGGGCAGGGAAAAGCTCTTCATGGCCGGCGCGAAGCCGGCGGGAAGCGTCAGGCCGTTCACGTTCGATCAGGCTCCCAGGTTCGCAAGCATCAGATAGGCAAGCCGCGCCGTCTCCGGCGTGGGGCGGAGCGGGTTGACCGGCGTCGCTCCCCCGGCACCGCGCGAGGTGTTGAGCTGGGCCAGTGTCGTCTCGATCCAGTGGCGGTCGCCCCCCACCGCGCCGTTGCCCAGCACGACTTCGGTATCGTCGCCGCCAAATCCCTCGAGCATATCGGAGGCAAGGCCCGTGCCGCCCGCGCTCGCAGCGCCATCGTCGAGCTTGCCCGACAGGCGCGAATAGATTTCGCCCAGCGAGCGCGGCTGACCGTTTGCGGCGTAGAATACGGAGCGATTGGCATGCGCGGCGGCGGGGAACATCGCGGCGCCCGACTGGCCGGGATCGCGGTCCATCGCGCTCAGGAATTTCTCGGCACCGCCCCGTCCCAGGAAATGCGCCATGTAGAGGTCGGTGCCGGTGGTCGGGCGGCCCAGCCGCGATTCGAGCGCGACCTTGTTGTCGGCGGCATGTTCGGCGGCCATGATCGCGGCGGTTTCGGGATCGCTCCGCAGCTCGAGGATGGCGCGACGGGCGGCGGGGTCGCTGACGACATATTTGCCGCTGGCCGTGCGCTGGATGCTGTCCGCCGCCCAGCCAAGGCCGTGCTCGGCACCGTGATCCCTGACCACCCCCAGCCAGCTCTGGTCGATGAACTGGTACAGCCCGGTGGCGCTGGAGGTGCCGGCGCGGGCATCGGCGCGCAGGCCGCTCTCGACCTGCGCCTGTCCGAGCAGATAATTGAAATCAATGCCGGTCTTGCGGCTGGCCGCGGCAATCGCCGTCTGCGCGCTTGCCCTGGCACTGACCGAAACTACGCTCATCGACCCCTTGCCCGATTGCCCTTGGTACAGGGCCATTCAGCAAGGAGCGTGCCAGAACCCTATCAGGCCAGCGCGTAGCCCCCGGGGCGATAGGAGGGGGCGGCATTGCCGGAAAGGACTTGCAGGCGGCGGCGAACATTTGCCGTCATCAGGTTGACGTAGATCCGGCAGGTCTCGTTCAGCCGGTGCGCTTCGCCTGCCAGTTCGCGGACCTCGGCGTCGGGCGCCTCCGCGTCGTACAGCGCCACGGTGTCGATCGCGCCCAGCTTGGCCTGCGTCGCCGCTTCCAGCGCGGACACGTCGTTCGCCTTCAGCGCGGCGATCTCGGCATGGAGTGCCTCGATCACAGCGATCAGCGCGTCACGCCTTGTCATTGGGATTCCATTCCATTTTCAACGCGAGCAGGCGGTCGGCGACCGTCGAGGGCAGGATCGGAAACCGACCGTCCTGGATCGCCTTGCGGATGCGGGCGACGCGCTCGCTGTCCACCGGCGGTGCCGAGGCCATGTCGCCGGAAAGCCGGGCGGCAGTCGATTCCACTGCCGCGCCCTCGGGCGCCACGCTCTTTGCAGCCTCCACGGGGGCCGAGCCGCCAACCGCCGCAACGCGCAGGGTCGATACCGCATTTGCCTTGTTGCCGATCGGATCCACCATTGCCGTGTCCTCAGAACCACTGTCTGCACAGCTAGGAACGACCGCCGGCGCAAAGCCTTTAGCAAATAATCAATCACTCCATCCGGGCAGCTTGGCGCGGCCCGGCTCCAGCGCGATGGCCTGGATCGGCGGCTTCTTGTCGTCGATCTTCACCGCGACGCGCGCGCCCGCCGCCGCATCGTTCATCGCCACCCCGTCGCGCGAAATCGAAAAGCCGGTGGCGCCGACCGCAATGGTAATCAGGTCGCCGCGCCGGATCACGGGCTCGGCCTTGACCACGGGCGCAGGGCGCACCGCCACGGCGTTCGGTGTCGCGACCGGCGCAGGGCGTGGCGCGGCCTTTACCGGCACGAATATCCGCCAGGCCGGCGCCATGCAGCGCACGACCACGGCATCATGCGCATCGGTGCGCCAGCTTAGCTGCGGCGCGGGACAGGCAGCAAGCTTCAGCCGCCCATCGACCGGCGTCATTGCCCCGCCCTCGCTGCCGATCGGCTGACCGGTGAACTGTGTGACGATGGCGTCGAGCGCCGTCGTGGACTGGAACGGCTCCGCCGCGAGCGGAACCGGGGCGGCGACAAGCGCAAGGACCAGAAACATGGCCTTCTCCTTCATGGGCGGTCGGGGGCGGCAGCGGCGGGTTGCCGGCCGGCAACCGCTTGCCGCCCGCCGTCATAGCCAAGGGTGAGGACCGCGCGGCGCTGGCCGCGCGCGGTGGACAAGGCGATCCGCTCGGGCGCCACGGCGCCGGAGCGGACCAGCATCGCGGCGATGGCGCGCGCGCGGTCGGCGGCCAGGATCGGGCCGCTGCCGGTGATCGGATCGACATCGGCGGCGCTGCCATCGACTTCGCCGATGATGCGCAACTGCGTGCGCGGATCGCGCGCCGCCGCCCGCGCCCATGCGATCGCGGCGCTTGCATCGGCGGGCTGCATCGATCCGGGCGCAAAGCCGGTGACCATGGCGAGGTCGACCGGCATCGCCGGCGCCTCCGCCACGCCGAAGCCGGCGCGGATTCCCGCCGCCAGCGCGCGCGGCTCGATCGGATTTGCCTGGAGAAACACGAAGAAGCCGACCAGCAGCAGCGACAGGTCAGCCAGCGTTATCAGCCACACCGGGCGCGCGGGCGGATCGTCCGGCTCCAGAAGCACCTCGCCGCTCATGCCGCCCGCTCGCGCCGCACCGCGGGCTGTTCGACTGCCGCCAGCGCCAGCAACGGCGCCTCCAGCCGCGCGCGCTCCTGCGCTTCATGCCGTGCCCGGCGTTTCAGCCGCGCAGCGATCGGCAGCGCGACCAGGCTCGCGAGCAGCGCGCCATAGAGTGTCGCCAGCAGCGCCACGGCCATCGCCCCGCCGATCGCCGCGGGATCGCGCATCGCCGTGAACATCTGCACCAGCCCCACCAGCGTGCCGACCATGCCCATGGCGGGCGCGGTCTCGGCGGCACAGCTCCACATCTCTGCGGCGGCGCGGTGTCGCTCGAATCGGGCAAGGCGGCGGTGCCGGAGCAATTCGGCGACCGCATCGGGCGCAGCGCCATCGACAATGGCTGCCACGGCCGCCGCGACATCGGCGTCGGCAATCACCGCGCGATCCAGCGCGATCACGCCATGCCGCCGGGCAATGCGCGCGAGCGCCGTGACCTGCTCCAGCAACGGCTCGACCGGAAAAGGTCTCCGCACCAATACCCGCAGGGCACCAATCCCGCGCTTCAGGTCGCCCAAAGGCGTGCGCAACATCGTCGCCAGCACCGTGCCGCCCCCAACGATGGCGAGCGCGACAGGGTCCAGAAACGGGGCGAGCGCGGAAAGGGCGTGCGGTTCCATGCGCCCATGATTGCAAGGCGCGGGCCAAATCGCCCGCCTTCGCCGCGCCGTCGCTCTTCCGGGGCCACCGGGCATCGGCTTGCCGCCCGCCCGGCAAGAAACTGCCGCCCCCGGCCCGCGCGCCGCCTTTCGAGCGGCATCCCCGGCCCTGTGGGAAATTGGCACGCCCATTGCAGATAGCCCGGCGAACATTGTGCGAAAGGACCGTGCAGATGACCGACAACAGCCTTTTCGGCGTGCATGGCGCGGCGCTTGCCGTGCGTTCGCAGCGCATGGGCGTGCTGGCGTCGAACATCGCCAACGCATCGACTCCGGGCTACAAGGCCAAGGACATTGATTTCCGCGCCGCGCTCGCATCGGCAGAGGCGCCGGGCGGGTCGATCGACGGCGCGATCGACGCCTCCACGCTCTACCGCGTGCCGGTCCAGTCCTCGGGCGACGGCAACACCGTCGAGCTGAGCACCGAACAGACAGCCTTTGCCGAAAACGCCGTCGCCTATCAGACTACGCTGTCCTTCCTGAACGGGCGGATCAGCCAGGTCACGCGCGCGCTGCGGGGGGAATAAGCGATGGGGGACCAGCCGCTTTCGATCTTCCAGGTCGCCGGGCGCGCAATGAGCGCGCAGCTCGTGCGGATGAACACGACCGCGTCGAACCTCGCCAATGCGGGCACCGTCGCCTCCAGCGCGGGCGCCGCCTATCGCACGATCAAGCCGGTGTTCCGCACCGCGATCGACGCCGCCAGCGGCATGTCCACCGTCGATGTCGAACAGGTCGTCACGGCGGGGGCCGAGCCCGAGAAGCGCTACGATCCCGGCAACCCGATGGCCGACAAGGACGGCAATGTCTGGGAAAGCGCCGTCGATGAAACCCGCGAGCTCGTCGACATGATGGAGAGCGCGCGCACCTACCAGAACAATGTCGAGGTCATGCAGACGGCAAAGTCGCTGATCGTCGACACCCTCAAACTGGGTCGCTGACAATGACAGATTTCGACAG
The DNA here is from genome assembly GCF_053502645.1 of Sphingomonas degradans. Lineage (NCBI taxonomy): Bacteria > Pseudomonadati > Pseudomonadota > Alphaproteobacteria > Sphingomonadales > Sphingomonadaceae > Sphingomonas > Sphingomonas degradans. The sequence goes on along the minus strand of NZ_CP177172.1, from coordinate 4,290,602 downwards.
CACGCTCGCCAGCCTGGGTATCGCCCGCACCGGCAGCACCGCCGGCACGGCGAACAGCAAGACCGGCACGACCAGCATGGACCAGGCCGATTTCCTGACGCTGATGACCGCGCAGCTCAAGAACCAGGACCCGTTCGATCCGGTCGACAACAGCCAGATGGTCGCCCAGATGGCACAGATTTCCAGTTCCTCGGGCATTTCCGAGATGAACACCACGCTCAAGGCGATTTCGGACAAGCTGGCCGGCACGTCGCTGGGCGAGGCGATCGGCTATGTCGGCAAGACCGTGCTGACCGCCGGCGACACGGCCTATCCGCGCACCAGCGGCGGGCTGGCCGGGGCAGTGAGCCTCGACAAGGATGCGACCAGCGTCTCGGTCACCATCCAGTCCTCGACCGGCGAGACGCTGCGCACGATCGACCTGGGCGCACAGGACAAGGGCGCCGTCGCCTGGGACTGGGACGGCACGACCGACAGTGGCGCGGCCGCCGGCGACGGCCCGTTCACGATCAAGGTATCCGCGCGCGATGCCAGCGGCGCCGTGAAGGCCACGCCGCTCGTCTGGGCACCCGTCTCGACCGTCTCGCTCGGCAGCGATGGCCAGCCGACGCTCACTCTGCCCGGCATCGGCCAGGTTCCGCTTTCCGCCGTCTGGCAAGTCGGCTGACCCCCAACAAGGAGTAACGCACCATGTCCTTCTTCACGTCGCTCAGCGGGCTCCAAGGGGCCCAGACCGAAATGTCGGCGATCTCGAACAACCTCGCCAACGTATCGACCAACGGCTTCAAGAAAAGCACGACGCAGTTCGCCGATATCATCGCATCGACGTCGAACTCCAACCCGACCCAGATGGTCGGTTCGGGCACCGTCGTGAAATCGGTTCGCCAGCAGTTCAGCCAGGGTGGCTTCACCCAGTCCTCCTCGGCGCTCGACCTTGCGATCTCGGGCGACGGCTTTTTCGTGGTGAAGAGCGCAGGCACCGGCGGCGACGGCGTCGCCTATACCCGCAACGGCAGCTTCTCGGTCGATGCGAACCGCTATGTCGTCGATGGCCAGGGCAACAAGCTCCAGGTCTATCCGGTCGACGGATCGGGATCGGTGGTCTCCTCCACGCTGGGGTCCACCACCAGCCTCCAGCTGCCCCAGACCAGCGGCACCCCCAGCGCGACCAAGACCGTGTCGATGGGCGTCAGCCTCAGCTCGACGGCGGCGGTTCCTTCGGAGGCAAAGACCGATGGCAGCTATGCCTTCGATCGCTTCGATCCGAGCACGTACAACCAGTCGACTCAGACGACCATCTACGACGCCAATGGCAACGCGCTGACGATGAACAACTATTTCGTCCGCGAGACCAAGCCGACCGCAGAGGGCGGCACCAGCAGCTGGTCGGTCTATTCGTTCGTCGGCGACCAGCAGCTGGGCACCAGCGCGGGATCGACCGATCCGATCACGCTCAGCTTCGATGCCACCGGCAAGCTGACCAGCCCGACCAGCCCGACGACCTTTGCGGGCTTCACGCCCCCGGGCGCCGCTGCCGAACAATCGCTGACGCTCGATTTCGGCACCGCGACCAACCAGTCTGGCACGGCGTTCAACGCCGGCACCCCCACGCAGGACGGGTCCGCCGTCGGCCAGCTCGAAGGCGTGACGGTGGGCGAGGACGGGATCGTCAAGGCCAGCTTCTCGAACGGCGACAGCCGGGCGCTGGGCAAGGTGGTGCTCGCCAATTTCTCGAACGCGGCCGGCCTGCGCCAACTGGGCAGCAGCACCTGGGCCGCCACCGGCATTTCGGGCGAACCCCGGCTGGGTGAAGCGGGCAGCAACGGCTTTGGCGACCTGATGTCGGGCGCGGTCGAACGCTCCAATGTCGACATCACCGAGGAACTCGTCGCGCTGATCGCCGCGCAGCGCAATTTCCAGGCGAACGCGAAGGCGCTGGATACCGCCAGCCAGCTTTCGCAGACCATCTTCAACATGCGCAGCTAAGCGCCGGGCTGAGAGGGAACGCGCATGGACCGGCTCGTCTACACTGCAATGTCCGGCCTCAAGAGCCAGATGGCGGCCCAGTCGACGATCGCGAACAACATCGCGAACGCATCGACCGTGGGCTACCGGGCCGACCGCGTCACGTTCGACCGGATGGTGCTGCAGGGATCGGGGATGGATTCGCGGCAGATGGCGGCGGAGGAAGTCAACGACTTCGATCGCCGCGCCGGCGCGATCTTCCAGACCGCGCGCCCGCTCGACATCGCAGTGACGTCCGATTCGTGGATCGCGGTCCAGTCGGCGGACGGGACCGAAGCCTATACGCGGCGCGGCGACCTGCAGGTCGCGCCGTCGGGCGTATTGGAAACCGGCGACGGTTTCCCGGTGATGGGGTCGGGGGGCCCCATCACCGTGCCGCCCTATCAATCGATCACCATCGCCGCCGACGGCACGCTGTCGATCGTGCCCCAGGGCGGCGACGCGACGCAGCCGCAGGTGATCGACCGGATCAAGATGGTCAGCACCGAAGGCAGCAAGACAGTGAAGGGCCTCGACAACCTGCTCCATGTGAAGGCCGGCGGCACGCTGCCCGCCGACATGGATGCCAAGCTCCAGTCGGGCGCGCTCGAGCAATCGAACGTCAATCTCACCCAGGCGCTGGTCGACATGATCGAGAACCAGCGCAGCTACGAAGTACAGGCGAACCTGCTCAAGGAAGCCAAGAACATGGACGAAAGCGCCGCATCGCTGATGCGGATGCCGGGTTAAGGAGAACAGACGATGGGTTCATCGGCAATGCACATCGCGCGGACCGGGCTCGACGCCCAGGATACGCGGATGCGAGTGATCTCGAACAACCTCGCCAACGTGAACACCACGGCGTTCAAGCGCGATCGCGCCTCGTTCCAGACGCTGGCGTACCAGGTCGTGACCGCACCGGGCGCGGCCAGCACGGCGGAGACCAAATACGCCACCGGGCTGAACATGGGCACCGGCGTGCGCATCCAGGGCACGGCGCGGATCGAGACGCAGGGATCGCTCGCCACCACGGGCAATTCGCTCGACCTGGCGCTGGACGGCAATGGCTATTTCCAGGTCCAGATGCCGGGCGGCACGCTGGGCTACACCCGCGCGGGCAATTTCTCGCGCTCGCCCGAAGGGATGCTGATTACGTCGGAGGGGTATCAGGTGATGCCCGGCATCACTGTGCCCGAAGGCGCGACGTCGATCACGATCGGCACCGACGGCACCGTCTCGGCCCAGTTGCAGGGCCAGACCGAGGCGAGCCAGATCGGCCAGATCCAGGTCGCCAATTTCTCGAACCCCGCCGGGCTTCAGGCGACGGGCGACAATTACCTGATCGAAACCTCCGCCAGCGGCGCCGCCAGCCTGGGCGTACCCGGCGAGGACGGGCGCGGCCGCATCCGGCAGGGGATGCTCGAGGGATCGAACGTCAATGTCGTCGAGGAGCTGGTCGACATGATCGAGACCCAGCGCGCCTATGAGGTCAATTCCAAGATGATCTCGGCGACCGACGAGATGCTGAAATATGTCAACCAGAACATCTGAGGGCGCCGCGATGAAGTTCCTCGCAGGCATCGCCGCCGGATCGCTGGTCGTCGCCGCCATGGCGTTCACCGCCACCCCGGCGCGCGCTCAGATCCTGGGCATCGGCAAGAAGAAGGTGCGCGAGGACTTCTCGGTCACGCTCCCGCCTGCCGTCGCGCCGGCGCCGCCCGCCAATGGCAGCATCTTCCAGGTCGCCGATGGCTATGCCGCGCTGTACGAAGGCCAGCGTGCGCGCCGCGTCGGCGATCCGCTGACGATCGTGCTGGTCGAGCGGACGAGCGCGTCCAAATCCGCCGCGACCAAGCTGGACAGCGGCGGCGGCGTTTCGCTGACGCCGCCCAGCACGGGCGCGCTGTCGCTGTTCAAGTCCACCGACGCCAGCGCCAGCGGCACGCGCAACTTCACCGGCAGCGGCACCGCCGACCAGGCGAACGCGCTGTCGGGCGAGATCAGCGTGACCGTCGCCGCCGTCTATCCCAATGGCACGATGCTGGTGCAGGGGCAGAAGCGCGTAACGCTCAATCGCGGCGACGAATTCGTCCAGATCAAGGGCATTGTCCGCCCCGCCGACATCGACGCGAACAATCGCGTGCCGTCGACGCGCGTGGCGGACGCCCGCATCGCCTATACCGGCAAGGGCGATGTCGCCCGCGCCAGCCGCCAGGGCTGGCTGAGCCGGTTCTTCCAGATGATCAGTCCCTTCTGACGCGGAGCACCTGCACATGATCCGGTCCTGCCTTGCGCTCCTCGCGCTCCTCTTCGCCGCCGCCGCGCCTGCCCAGGCACAGCGCGTCAAGGATCTGGGCGGATTCCAGGGCATCCGCGCCAACCAGCTCACCGGCTATGGCATCGTCGTCGGGCTTCCCGGCACGGGTGACGACAATCTGGAATATACCGTCCAGTCGATGAAGAGCGTCGCCTCGCGCTTCGGCCTGCAACTGCCTGCCGGAGTGGCACCGGGGCTCAAGAACGCCGCCGTGGTGATGATCACCGCCGAACTCCCCGCCTTTGCCAAGCCGGGCCAGCGGCTCGACATCACCGTATCGTCGATGGGCAAGTCCAAGTCGCTGCGCGGCGGCACGCTGATCCTCACCCCACTGCTCGGCGCCGATGGCCAGATCTATGCGATGGCGCAGGGCAACCTCGCGGTCGGCGGGCTGGGGGCCGAGGGCAAGGACGGGTCGCAGATCGTCGTCAACACCCCCTCCAGCGGTCGCATCCCCGAAGGGGCGACGGTCGAGCGCACGGTCGACACCGGTTTCGACCGGTCCCCCTTCCTCACCTTCAACCTCGCCCGCGCAGATTTCACCACGGCGCAGCGCGTGCAGGACGCAATCAACGCCCGCTTCGGCGGCGCCCGCGCCCGCGCGATCGACGGCGTGTCGATCGCCGTGTCGGCGCCCGCCGGCGCCGACGTCCGCGCCGAGCTGATGAGCGAGATCGAGAACCTGACTGTCGAGGCGGCGGAGGCGCCTGCCCGCGTCATCGTCAACGCCCGCACCGGCACGGTCGTGATCAACTCCGCCGTGCGCGTCACGCCGGCGGCGGTAACACATGGTAAACTGACTGTTCGTATTGATGAACAGCAACAGGCCAGCCAGCCCGCCCCGTTCAGCAAGGGCCAGACCGTGATGGAACAGCATAGCGGGGTCGGCGTGGAAGAGGAGAAGCGCCCGATGTTCCTGATCGAACCCGGCCCCAAGCTGTCCGACGTGGTCAAGGCGGTGAACGCCATCGGCGCATCGCCTGCCGATCTGGTCGCGATTCTCGAAGCGCTCAAGGAAGCCGGCGCCCTCAAGGCCGAGTTGATCGTCCTGTGACCGATCTGCCCGCCCTCACCCCCGCCCTCACCGGCAGCGTGTCGTCCGACACGTCACGCCTGGCGTCGAAGGCGAATCTGGAGGCGGCGGGCCAGCGGTTCGAAGCGATCTTCACCGGCATGATGCTGAAATCGATGCGCGCAGCCAAGCTGGGCGACGGGCTGTTCGACAGCAAGGCCGAGGACCAGTTCCGCGACATGCAGGACCAGCAGCTCGCCCAGAGCATGGCCGCACACGCGCCGATGGGGATCGGCAAGGCGATGACCGAATTCCTCGCCCGCTCCGCCCCCGTCGATGGCGCGGCGCCGGCCAGCGGGGACGGTACGCCATGAGCGACATGCTCTCGATCGGCGCGTCGGGCGTGCGCGCCTATCAGACGGCGCTGAGCACCACGTCCGAGAATATCGCCAACGCCGGTACCGCCGGCTATGCGCGGCGCACCACCGGCGTGCGCGAACTCACCGCCACCACCGGCAGCCTCAACGCCACCGTCAACGGCATGGGCGCGGTCGCGACCGGCGTGGTGCGCAGCGACGACGCCTATCGCAGCGCCAATGTCCGCACCGCCAGCGCCGACCTGGCCAAGACCGAGACGAGCGCGACCTGGCTGGGCCGGATCGAAACCGCGCTGACCGGCGCGAAGCTGGGCGATTCGATCACGCGCTTCTTCACCTCCGCGACGACGTTGTCGGCGGATGCCACGTCGCTCAGCTCGCGCGCCGCGATGCTGGAGGCAGCCTCGGGCGCCGCATCCGCCTTTGCCACCACCGGCAAGGCGCTGGACGGGGCGATGGCCGACCTGGATTCGACGGCGCAGGCCGCCGTGTCGCAGCTCAACACGCTCACCGCCGCGCTGGCCAAGGTCAATAGCGGGCTGGGCCGGGCGGCGCCGGGGACCAGCGGCGCGGCGGCGCTGCTCGACCAGCGCGACCAGTTGCTCGAACAGATGAGCGCGCTCACCGACGTGTCGGTCACGCTCGACACCAGCGGGCGCGCCACGGTGCAGGGCGGCGGCGGCGTGCTGGTGGATAGCACGGGCGCGGCGACCATTACCTATGCGCGCAACGGCGGCGCCACGGCCTTCACGCTTACCAAGGACGGCGAGGCGCACGCGCTGTCCGCTACCGGCGGCGCGATCGCGGGCGTCGCCGAGGGTGCGCAGCGCATCCAGGCCGCGCAGGACGCGCTGTCCGACCTCGCGCGCGACTTTGCCGAGGGCGTCAACACCGTCCAGGCCGGCGGACAGGATCTGGATGGGCAGACCGGCGCCCCGATCTTCGCGATCGGCGACCCCGCCGCGCAGCTCAGCGTCACGCTGACCGACCCGCGCGGCATCGCCGCAGCCGCACCCGGCGGCGGCACGCGCGACAACAGCAATCTAAAGGCGCTCGACACGCTGCGCACGACCGGCAAGGTCGAGACCGGCGTGTCGGACCTGACCGCCGCCAACGCCTCCGCCCTCGCCGCGCGCAAGAGCGTGGCCGAGGCCCAGAGCGTGATCCGCGACGGCGCGGTCAGCGCGCGCGATTCGGTCACCGGCGTCAACATCGACGAGGAAGCGGTCGACCTGATGCGCTTCCAACAAGCTTATCAGGCGTCGAGCCGCGTGATCCAGATCGCGCGCGACACGCTGCAATCGATACTGGATATCCGCTGATGCGCATCGCCACTTCGCAGACGTTCGACCGGCCCATGTCGCTGATGCAACAGCTGACGGCGCAGGCCGACACGATCCAGACCCAGATCGCGACGACCAAGAAGAACCTGTCGCCATCGCAGGATGCCGGCGCCTATCTTCAGTTGCAAAGCCTGACCCGCGCCGGTGCCGACGCGACTGCCTATGCCAGCAATATCAGCCTGGCACAGGGGCTGGTGGCACAGGCCGACACCGCGCTCGACAGCATCGAAACCCAGCTTCAGCGCGTCCAGGAACTCGCGACCAAGGCGGCGAACGGCACCAATTCGGACAGCGACCGCGCGGCGATCAGGACCGAGCTGGATTCGATCCGCGAGACGCTGGTTTCGCTGGCGAACAGCACCGACGTGCGCGGCCAGCCCCTGTTCGGGGGCGCCAGCGGCACCACGCCCTATGCCGTCGGCGCCGACGGCACGGTCACCTATACCGACACGGGGTCTCCCGCCGCGATTCCCATCGGCGACGGGGTTTCGGTCCAGGCGGGGGTGACCGGCGAGACCGCGTTCGCCACCGGCGACGGCGGCGACATCTTCTCGGTCATCGCCACCCTGTCCGGCGCGCTCGCTGCGGGCGGAGACACCAGCGCGGCGGCACAGACCGCGCTCACCGGGATCAAGGCCGCGCAGCAGAATGTCACCCAGTCGCGCACCTCGCTGGGCGCCCGCGCCGCGCGGCTCGATCTCGACGCGGAGACGCTGACCCAGGCCGCAGAGACGCGCGACACCGCGCGCTCCGCACTCGAAGACACCGACATTTCCAGCGCCACCGTTGCGCTGCAAAAGACGCTCACCGCGCTCCAGGCGACACAGGCGAGCTTCAGCAAGCTCTCCAACCTGTCGCTGTTCGATTATCTGAAATGATCCGGGCCGCGCCCGTCGCCGCCCACATTTTCCACTGAATTTTGCGGCGAACCGGCCGTTAACCGACACAGGCGGCCACTCGGGCCAGGGGGAAGACGCAACGCCATGTTTCCATTGATCGGCCTAGTCGTACTGCTGGCGATGGTGTTCGGCGGCTTCACGATCACCGGCGGCGCCTTGGGCCCGGTGATGGAGGCCATTCCGCACGAAATGCTCATCATCGGCGGCGCCGCGCTGGGCGCGCTCATCATCGGCAATTCGATGCACGAGCTGAAGGCGCTGGGCGGCGGCGTGGCCAAGGTATTCAAGGGGCCGAAGTACAAGAAGCAGGACTATCTCGACACGATCTTCCTGGTCTCCAAGCTGATGAAGATGCTGCGCACCGAGGGGCCGATCGCGCTGGAGCCGCATGTCGAGGACCCCAAGTCGAGCGCCATCTTCGCCGAATATCCCCGCCTGCTCGCCGATCACACGCTCATCAGCCTGATTACCGACACGCTGCGGCTGGTCGTCGTCTCGTCGGGCACGCTCGACGTCCACGCAGTCGAGGACGTGATGGACAACGCCATCAAGACGCATCACCACGAAGTGCAGGGGCCGCAGACCACGCTCCAATCGCTGGGCGACGCACTGCCCGCACTCGGCATCGTCGCGGCGGTGCTGGGCGTGGTGAAGACGATGGGCTCGATCGACAAACCGCCCGCGATTCTGGGCGCGATGATCGGTTCGGCGCTGGTCGGGACCTTCATGGGCGTGCTGCTGGCCTATGGCATCGTCGCGCCGCTGGCCGGGCGGCTGCAACAGGTGATCGACGCGGACTCCGCGATCTATCAGGTGGTGAAGCAGATCATCATCGCCTCGCTCCACGGCCATCCCCAGCCGCTGGTGATCGAAGCCGCGCGCTCGGGCATCGCGCATGCGAACCAGCCGGGCTTCGGCGAAGTGTTCGACGGACTGCGCGGACGCTGACGCCATGGCCGCCGCCCGCGCTCCCCACGGATCGAACCAGCCACCCAAGATCATCGTCAAGAAGGTCTATGTCGAGGGGCATGGCGGCCATCATGGCGGCGCGTGGAAAGTCGCCTATGCCGATTTCGTCACGGCGATGATGGCGTTCTTCCTGTTGATGTGGCTGCTCGGCGCGACCAACGAGAAGCAGCGCAAGGCGCTGGCCGATTATTTCGCGCCGACCCTGGTCGAGCTGAAGCAGAACAGCGCCGGTTCCAACGGGATGTTCGGCGGCGATGCGATCAACAGCCAGGACAATTATCCCAACAAGGCGTCGCAGACCGGCACCAAGTCGCTGACCGTCCCGGTCGGCGGGGCGGGCGGCAAGGACGTGGGCACCGGGCAGAAGGGCACGCTGAAGGACCAGCGCGCGATTACGGCGCAGGACCAGAAGAACTTTGCCGAGACCGCCAAGCGCATCCAGTCGCGGATGCGCGCTACCCCGGCACTGGCCAAGCTGGCCAAGCATATCCGCTTCGTGCCGACGCGCGACGGGATGCGGATCGACCTGCTCGACGATGCCAATTATTCGATGTTCGACCTGGGCACGACCGCACTGGTGCCAGAGGCGAGCGCGCTGATCGGCACGATCGCCGAATCGATCGCGGGCATGGAAAACCCGATCATGATTCGCGGCCATACCGACAGCCTGGGCTATGGCGACCCGCGTAACATGAACAACTGGATGCTCTCCAGCGGCCGAGCCGAGGCGACGCGGCGGCGGCTGGCCTCAGGCGGCGTGGGCGAGGCCCGTTTCGAGCGGATCGAGGGCGTGGCGGACCGCGAGCCGCTGATCGCCGACAACCGGATGGACGCGCGCAACCGCCGCGTGGCAATCACGCTGCTGTACCGCCGGATCATGGACCAGGACGAAGGCGCACGGTTCGGCGCGGGTTCGCGGAGCGCCCGGCCCTAGCGAAGCCCCCTGCCAAGGCAGGGGCGGAGCGGTGGCCCGGCCAGCAGGCCGGCCGGGCCGAACCCGCCGATCAGTAGCGGAAGCGGAAGCCCACCGACACCGTGCTCTCTTCGTAGCGGACGCCGCGCGGGAACGTGACTTCACCGGCGTTGTTGCGGTTCGACACCAGCCGCGACGTCAGCGGCTGGCCCAGTGCGTTGGTCCAGTCGGCGAACACCGTGAAATTGTGGATGACGTCATAGCTGCCCGAAAAGTCGAGCCGGCTGATCGGATCGATGAACTCGCGGTACAGATCGTCCCCGCGCGTCTGGCGCGAAGCGAGGAAGGCGCTCCGTCGATTGTACGAGGCGCGCAGCGAGAGCCCCGCATTCTCATAGATCGCCGCCACGTTGTACGTCCATTTCGAGACCCCGACGATCGTGTCGCGTTCATAGACATTGGCGGTGTTGGTCGCCTGGTCGGTCTTGGCGTCCAGATAGGTGACGTTGGCCTGGATGCCGAACGACTTGGCCCAGCCGGGCAGCCCGAGCACGTCGAAAAAGGTCTGGAACTGCGCCTCGGCGCCGTCGATGCGGCCCGCGCCGGAATTGACGTTGCCGTTGACCAGCACCGGGCCGAGCTGCGGATCGGTGTAGCGCACCTGGCTCGGCTGGATGAACCCGCGCAGGTCACGACGGAACACGGCGGCGGACGCGAAGCTGGTCGGCGCGAAATAATATTCGAGCGACGCATCGTAGTTGTTCGATTCGAACGGGTTCAGATACGGGTTGCCGCCATTGCCCACCGTCCGGCACGTGTCGGATTCGGGGCTTGCGCCCACCGGACAGACCGCCGGCGGACCGAAGTTGGCGGAGGGGTTGAGCTGGCCGAAGGTCGGCCGGGTCCGGGTCTTGGTGGCGGACAGGCGCAGGTTGAGCTGGTCGGAGAGATGCACGCGCGCACTCGCGTTGGGCAGCCAGTCCCAATAGCTTCGCGTAACTTCCACCGGCGTCCGCACGCCCGCGACGGTCGAGGTGCCGGCGATGTCGAGGTCGGTGCGCGTCACGCGCATCCCGATCACGCCGTCGATCCGGAACCCGTCGGCGCTGCCGATCTCGTAGCGGAGCTGGCCATAGCCGGCCCAGGTCTTTTCATTGGCGTCATAGCCCTGCAGCGGATCGGCGGCGACGGTGCCGGTCGATGCGTTGCCCGGCTGGCCGGGGGCGTTGGCGATGCTGAATTCCCGCAGCTTGCCCAGATTGTCGCGCACGCTCTGATACGTGGGCGAGAACCATGTGGTCGGCACTGCGGCATCGGTGCCGCGGAAGCCCGGCGTGAACAGCTGGTAGTCGAGCGGCGCCTGCGTCACCGGCACCGCCGAATAATCGGCCGCGCCGATGAAGTTCCAGTACCGGTTGCCGAATTCGCGATGCGCCTTGCGATCGGTGAAGCGGAATCCCGCCTCGACCTTTTTGAGCACCTCGACGCCGGTGTCATAGGACACGTCGAAGCCCAGGAATTCGACGGCGACCCGTCGCTGATCGTTCGCGAATATGATCCCTTCGCGCGCTGATTGCGCGCGGGGAGCGCGGCGCGTCGCGCCGATTAGCAAAGTCTTTGCTGCTAACAGCCTATGCCGATGCAATGTCGGCGGAGGGGCAAAAGCTATATCCGGGGGAGGCGGCGAGCCCGGCCGAAGTGCTCGCGCTCGCCCATGAATATCGGCGCGCCGCCGAGGCCTTGCTGCCGATCGGGCGTCGCCGCTCGCCGCTGTCGCGCGCGCCGTACCGCTTGATCGCCATTCACGCGATCGAGCGGTACCTGAACGCCTATTTGCTCACGGCGGGACATTCTCCGATTGAAGTCCGGCGCCTCCAGCATGACAGCGGCTCGCGCACGCAACGCGCGGTGGACATGAAGCTGGTGCTGAAGAAGCGCACGCTGGCGCACCTGAACCGGCTGTCGGAACGCCGCGAATACCTCACCACCCGCTACGACTGCGCCCCGACGGAAACATCGGAGCTCAACCGGCTTGGTGCATCGCTGGCGGAGGTGGCGGAGAAAGTCTCGGCGATCGTCGGTGCGCCGCGGGCAGATTCCGCATAGCGCCCCTGCGAACGGCGGCGCGCCATCTCCGGCTGAAGACCCTGGCCGCGAGGTCATGCTGAAGCGCGCAGCCGGACAATCGGAGACCCTGGTCGCACGTGGCGTCGTCGTCGGGATGCGCGGATGGCGTGGGTTGCCGGGTCAGCTGACGTTCCGGATCGTGCCGCATCCGCGGGCGTGCCTGCGGGTCATGCCGCCGCCGTCTGGGCGGCGCGCCGGGATCCCCAATTCCTCGAAGTCGGGCGGCGCCACATGCGCTATCCCGCCTTCCTGCGCGCGTGAGCCGGCCATAATGTTCCTTCGCGAATATCGTGCGCGCGGCACGACGCTCTCCGATTTCCTGCCCTGGGCGGCGCTGATCGCGCCGGGCGTGGTCCTCAACAAGGACGGCTCGTTCCAGCGGACCGCCGCGATTCGAGGTCCCGACCTGGATTCCGCGACACCTGCGGAGCTGGTTGCGACCGCCGGGCGCCTCCACGACGCCGAACTGGCCGCCATCGATCCGGAAAACCACGACGATGGTCATGAGGGTTCGCGCAAGACTCCAGGCGTTCTTCTGAGCGAGGCTGAGCGGCATTTCGAAGCTCCTGTCCGGGAGCGGGGACCGCCCCCCGCTCGACAGGCGCCCGAAGTGTCCGGCGCACGGCCGCAATCACCGCGAAGACGCAGGCGAAGCGGCCGCATGCAAGGCATAGCGGACCCTTTACGGGTTGATGGCGTCAGGCCGTGGGCCGGACCAAGGAAGTGCCTCAAAGAGCGGGGGCGGTCGTCGCGGCAGGTGGGCCGGACAATATCTACGGGCCTTGAGTGATGACCGCACAAGGCGCTACGTTCCACTTATGTCCTCGTCGCGCCAAGAAGATACCGACGATATTGCAGGCGATGGGGCGCGGCAGGCGATCCACGCGCTCCGAGGCTATGCGTATCAGCTGTATACGAGCGCGATCGCATGGCTCGACCTTCGCGGCGACGAGGAGCTCCATCTCGAAGTTGCCGAAGATTATGCCGTCGCCACCAAGTCGGCGCTCAGCGCCGTCCAGGTCAGGGATACGCCCGGATCAGGTTCGATAACGCTGGGGACGAGAGCAGCCGCGCAGTTCCTCGACAGTTTCGTCGAACTTACCCAGGGCAATCCGGCGCGCACCGTCACCTGCCGCTACCTGACCACGGCACCGATCGGGCGGGAGCAGGATACGGCCCTGCGGGCGAGTGCCGAGGGGTCGCTGGCCTATTGGCGCAGCGCCGCCGCCGGTGGCGATGTAGCCCCGCTCCGCCTCGCACTTTCCCATGCGGCGCTTGCTCCCGAGACCCAGGCCTTCCTTGCGGCGCGTGACGACAGTCAGCTGCGCGCAGAGGTGCTTCGGCGCATTCAATGGGATTGTGGCGCCCGTGACCTGAGTGGAATTCGCGAGGAGCTTGAGCAGCTCCTGATCCCGTGCGCCTGGGTCCAGGCACGAATTCCTCCTGCCGAAGCCCGGCTATTGGCCGGCCCGGTCATGGAGAAGCTCCTAGTTACCTGCACCCAGAAGGGGCATCGCCGGCTCAGCCGGGCTGATCTCCTGACATTGATCGACAGCCACTCGCGACTATCGGTCAGCCGCGCGGATGCCGAACGACTGATGGCGCAGGGTGCCGGTCCATTTGCCAGCGTGCGACGGCTGGTGCCGGAAGAGCAATTGGGCATGCCGCAATTGCTCGCGACCCGCGAGGCATTCACGCAGACGCTCGCCACAACACTCGGCGAACATGGCGTCGCGCTGGTGCTGGGCGGATCGGGAAGGGGAAAGACAATCGCCGCCAGGCTGGCCGGGCGAGCGACCCAGCGCCGCTGGGCGATCCTCGACCTACGCGATCTCGCCGCAACCGCCGCCGCGGCCCGGCTGCGCGAAGCGCTCGGCGAGATCGGCGAACCAGGCCTTGGCGGCGTCCTGATCGACGACATTAATCAGCTCGACGATCCCGGTGCCGCCCGAGCGTTCGCGCAATTGCTTCACGCCCTGCGCCGCCGCGATCTGCTCGCCTGCGCCACATTGTACACGCGCCCAGGCGTACGAGCGCTGGGCGAGCTCGGCATTCGGCTGGAGGCTCTTATTGAGGTGCCCGATCTGGCACTCGACGAAGTCAAGGCCATGGTCGAAGCGGCCGGCGGCGACCCTCAGGTCTGGGCGGCTCCGATCCATCGACGGGCTGACGAAGGGCATCCGCAGCTCGTTCAGGCCAGTATCGTCGGCTTGTCCTCGCGGGGCTGGCCGCCGGCGGACCTGTCAGCACTCGCGCCAGCCGGCGGCGGACTTCAGGATGTCGCCGAGGAACGCATCGCGACGCGGGCGTGCCTCATTGGCTCCGTGCCGGAGGCGTCGCGTGCGCTGCTCTATCGGCTCAGTCTGGCGATTGGACGTTTCGACCGGCGCACCGCGCTCGCCCTTAGCGAGTTGGAGCCGGCCATCGCCAGTCCGGGCGAAGCGCTGGACCCGCTGATCGGGCCGTGGATCGATGCCGCTGGTCAGGGCGAGTATCGCGTGTCGCCGCTGCTCTACCGGGCGGGCGAAGACATGCTCGGGGATCCCGCGACGCGCGCGGTTCACAAGGCCTTCTCTGAAGCAATCATGGCGCCCGACCTGATCGACCCCGACCAAGTAAGCGCCGCTTATGTCCATGGCATCGCGGGGCGGGCGGACGAGGCGCTGACCAAACTTGCTTTGGGCCTCATCACCGCAAGCACCGAGACGCAGCTCAGGGTATCGCGCTACATGACGTCGCTGCGCCTTACCCAGACCAAGCGCCCGATCATACCGGACAATATGCAGGTCTCGGGCCTGCTGCGGCTCGCTCAGCTCATCGTATGTCTGCACACGGCCAGCGAGGAAGAAATCTCCAAGGTCTGGCGCGTGCTCTGGAGCGAGAAGGACGAGGTCACTCTCAACGGCAATGCGGCGCGCTTCGAGGCGATGATCCTCACCAAGCTTCTCGTCTCGGATCGGGCGTGCCGCGCCATTCCGGACTGGCTCGACCTGATTCTGCGCCTAGACGCGCTGGGTCGTGAGGACGCCAAGGTTGCGGATCTCATTCGCGAGATCGAAACGCCAAGGAGACTGAAATCGGCGCCGACCGTGACCGGCATGTTGTTCATGGCACAGGCCGGGAGATTGCCAAGCGTCACCGCGCTGGTCGCGGTGTTCGAGCGCCTCGACAAGCTCGATGAAGTCACACGGGGGCGGTTGCTCGCCGAGTATTCGCAGATCCCGAGCGAGTTCGCGATTCTCATCAACAATGCCTGGCTCAACGATCACCGCGCCGGGACGATCGATGCGAGCGCGGCCGCGAAGGGCTTCCGGGAAATCGCCACGCTCGCCGAGCGCTGGAACTATGGGACGCTTGCGGCTCGGGCCGAGATTGCGGTCGCCATCATGCAGGATGAGTATGGTGGGGACAGCCAGGCAGCGCTCGACACCCTGGCGCAGGGTCAGGCCAGGCTTGGGCATGCCGATCATTTCGGGCGATCGGTGGCGAAGGTCTTGTATCGCAAGAACGACTATGCTGGCGCGCTCGCCCAAATCGAGGCCCTGGACCCGGATTTCGCCAAGGCCGACCACATCGAACGCTCGTACCTGTTAAGGGAGGCCGGTATATGCGCCGCGCATCTCAGATGCTTCGAGGATGCTCGGAGCTGGTTTGATCGGGCACGGGTCGCGGCCGCGCTTGTGCCTAGCAACATGATGCTTCCGATGGCGATCGGCCTACGAGCGGATGCGGCATACGCATCCTATCGCGATGGTGACCGACAACGCGCGTTCGAGGAGCTTGCGGTCACGCTGCGTGAGCTCGAAAAGCTGATGCCTTTGGCATCGCTGCGAGCGACCCACTGCTACAAAGTCGTCGGGCACATGATCTTGTCGATCAACAATGATGCGAGCCACGATTTCGGGGACAAAGTCGAAGGCCTCGATCTGCTTCCGCCGGGAAGCTGCAGCAATCCGGAGCCCAATGAAGGCATCAAGGATCTTCCGCAGGCGCCTTTGGATTCACTCTGGTACCTCTTGGCGGACGCCGCGGCTCGATTCCACATCGATGCCGGTATCGCCAAGACTCTGCAGGACAGGGTTGGTGATTTGCCGCTGATCACGATGGAGATGCGCCTGCGCGACGGGCATGTCAGCGCAGCCATCGAAGGCCAGGACGACGCAGCTCTAATCCCGGCGCTCGAGCGCTGGGTTGATCTGCGAGTCTATTTGCCGGACCGGTTTGCGGCAATTCGAGCGGCCGGCTTGGAAGCGCCACTTCGCGAGCCGATCCCGGCGGCTACGCCCCAGCAGCTTGCTTCAGAGCTGGCGCGCGACGCGACCGAGGACGTGCTGTTCGTCCACAGCGTCGTACGCGTGTTGGGCGGCAACCATGGACCGCTCGGCGACTTTGTTGCGACGTGCCGTGCGCAGCTCCCGGCCGGGTTTCCGGGCGGGGATTTCCTCGACGCCCTCTGCAATCCGAGAGCACCCGATATCGACACGCGCCTGATCTGCGCGCGAATAATCGGGGAGATCGCGCAAGGTACGCGGTTCGGCGCTCAGGACCTGCTCAACGCCACCGTTCGTCTCGTCGAGAAGGCTGGCCGACTGCCATCCTTCCAGCGCGAGGCTGCTTTCCCGATCGATCGCTGGATCGCGACCGAGTGGGACCAGATGATCGCCACCCAACGCTTCGCGCTTCTCACTCCTTCTCTCACGATCCCACCCATCGAACGCGCTTTGGCCCGTTCGCCCGGTCTGGCGCGGGCCGCAGCAATCGTGCTCGCGGCCGAGCCTGCGATCGGCAATCTCCTTTCGCCCGACTTCCGGGCCTACTTCGCTGAGCTTGCGCAATAGTGAGCGAGGAAGCGGAAGGAGCCGACCGCCGCGATAGATTCAATCGTCATCACGTTCAGCAATTGCCGCCGCGATATCCGAGAGCAGCACGGACCGCGGCTCACGTGCAGGAAGCTGTGGCAACACAAACGACGGGTGCGAAAGGAACTCCCGATCGGACGCCCGCATCAGCGCAGCGGTGATCCGTGCGGCAAGCGCCTGGTCGGCAGGGAGATGCCGGGGCACGATGCGCTTCGTCTCTTCGCGATTGGGCAATGTGACAAAGCAGGCTGTTGGCGAAAGTGGTGCGATAAGCCGCAACCCATCCCGGCCTGGTGCACGGACACCAAATGTATCGGGCAGCACGAAAACTGGTTGGGCAGACTTCACCAACGCCCATCGGCTCTCCATCACAGGGGTCGCCAGCAGGCGGTAGAGGTCGTTGTTCTGGAACATCGCCTCGTAAGACCGCTCAAGTGTCCATTCGCCCTCGCTCGGATCGAGACTCTCCAGGACCGGAGCAAGATGCTCATTGTGCGCCTCGATGAAGGCCGGATTGCGCAACAGCTGGATGATGAGAAAGCCGACGAACGCCTCGCGCTGGGGACCATTAAGCGGCCTGGTGTCCAGCAGCATCTCTACGGGTTTCTTCGCATCGCCCTCGAGGAGTCCGAAATACGCTTCGAGGCGATCGCTATAGAGATTGTGGCGATATCCCCATTCACCGAACCCGCGCCGGGCAGAAGTCCAGCCATCCCCATCGCGCCGCCAACGAAGCACCTTGCCCTCGACAGCCCAGAGGTCGCGGATGCGCCAGTCAGCACCTTCGATACGGCGCTGCGCGACATAGCCGGACGGACCGGTTTGAAAGGAAGCGGCTCGGCGACAGGAGGACGCGCCGAAGGCGTCCCGCCAACGACGGGCGTGCGCGCCATCGCTAGCGCGGATCGACATTCAACGTAACCAGATCATGGCGGCGGCGAGGTGGATAAAGCCGGCGAAGTGGATAGAGCGACGATCATAGCGTGTGGCAAAGCGCCGGAAATGCTTGAGGCGACCAAAGCATCGTTCGATGCGGTTGCGCTGTTTATAGGCGACCGCGTCATGGGGGATTGGGAGCTTTCGGCAGCGGTTTGAGGGGATGACGGCCTCGGCGCGCATCTCTGCGATGATCGCGCGTAAGGCATTGCTGTCATAGGCTTTGTCGGCAAGCACGGCATTGCCGCTCTGCCCCTGAAGCAGAGCCGGGGCCTGGGTGATGTCGCCGGTTTGGCTAGGCGTGAGGATGAAGCGCAGCGGGCGACCGAGCGCGTCGGCCAGCATGTGGACCTTGGTCGTCAGTCCGCCTCGGGAACGCCCCAGCGCCTGGTCGCCCGCCCCCCTTTTCCGGTCGCCGCCTGCTGGTGGGCGCGGACGATTGTGCTGTCGATCATCAGATATTGATTGTCCCGGTCGGCGGTCAACGCATCGAATACCCGTTCCCAAACGCCGGCATGGCACCACCGGCTGAAGCGGCGATGGACGCTCTTCCACTTCCCATAGCGCTCCGGCAGATCGCACCAATGCGCTCCAGAGCGCAGCACCCACAAACATCCGTTTACGAACAATCGGTTATCGGCACCCGAGCGCCCCGGATCCGCCACCTTGCCAGGTAACAGCGATGCTATCCGTTGCCACTGCGCATCGCTCAGTTCGTACCGCTTGACCGCCATCAGTTGCTCCGCGTCTCAACACGGATGCCTATGAATCAGCGATCAGCCCATTTGGGAATCCCGAATGTCGATCCCCGCTAGAGCCCGGTAGCTGCTCGAAGCTCGTCGAGCCGCTCGAGGCAGACATTCTCGACGATATCGCGCAACCGCTTAACGGAACCGGCGAGCGCGTCGAGATCATCAACGCCAATCTCATAGCTCGGCGAGTAGCGCGCCTCGACATAGGCGCGCTTGAGCAATTCGAAGCGACGGCGATCTACCCGGCTGGTTCGGGGCCAGGCATCAATTAGCCTCGGCTCTTTATCTTCCGCCAAGGAGCGGAGGAATTTGATGTTGTGCGATCGCGGAAAATAGAGCGTCCGAACTAGGTCCTGTTGACAAAGTTAGGCAGCCACCGGCGGATGGCGGCGAGATTGAGGAAACTGGCGAACGACAGTGCGGTCTTGTCGTACCGGGTGGCAATACGGCGTTGATGCTTGAGGTGCCCGAACATGCGCTCGATGCGGTTCCGGTCTCGGTATCGACGGAAGTCGCAGGCGATGGGTTCGCGCCGGTTGGCCTTTGGCGGGATGATCGGCAGGATACCGCGGATCAATAGGTTCGCCCGGACCGCATCGCCGTCATAGCCTTTGTCGGCCAGCAGCGCCTTGGGCTTGTTGACCGGCAGCGCCATGAGGTCATCGACAGTGCCGTAATCCGACGCTTCGCCGCCGGTCAGGACGAAGCCGAGAGGGCGACCCTGATTGTCACAGCGGGCGTGGACTTTGCACGTAAAGCCGCCGCGTGATCGACCAAAAGCCTCCTTATGAGTCCCCCTTTAGCGCCCGCTGCCGAAATATGGCCGCGAACCGTGGTGCTGTCGATCATGTGCTGCCAGTCGTCGGTCAGCCCGAACTCGACCAGCGTGGCCAGCATCGCATCCCAGACGCCTTGTTCCGCCCAACGCCGGAACCGCACATAGACCGAGTTCCACTTGCCGTAGCGCTCGTGCATGTCCCGCCAGGGGCAACCGACCCGCAGCACATGCAGCATGCCGTTCAGAAATCGCCGGTTGTCATGGGCGGGGCGCGCCTTTCGGCCGCGCTCGGATGGCAGTAGACCTTCGAGCACCGCCCATTCCTCGTCCGTCAGATCGCCACGCGCCATTGCCGCTCCTCGCAAAGAGCAGCCTTGAATCAGAGATCAGCCCGCTTGGGAATCAACTTTGTCAACACCGCCTAGGAGGAAGCATATATACAGGCGCTCGGTTGCCTGGTGCAGCTGAAAGGCGGCGTTGTTTCGCCGATTCCGCTTTTGATTGAATTCAAAGTTTTCATAGAACTCATCGGCACTCGGCAACCAATGGTCGAAATAGCCCTGTGCCATCTGATAAGCGTCCACCGGCGTCAGCGGCTGCGGCGCGGCGAGCGCGTGCTGGGGTAGCTCGTAGAGCACGACTCCGTCCCGCACGATATCGACCCAGAAATACTCGCCGCGCTGGAGCGCGTGGTTCACCTCGTTGAGGGTATGGACGATGATGTTGACCGGGCGTTGGACGGCGGGATCGTGGAGGATCCACCCGAACCTCGCGGGTCTCGATGGTCCGGGTCGTGGCGCGCTTCGCCCGCGCCAGGGTCGCGGCATGGAGCTCGCGCAGCGAGAGGTAGCGCTCGTCGTCCGGCCGCGAGAACCATTCGGACGAAACACGGCCGATGCGGCCGCCGCGCGAGATATCGACCTTGTAGGGGGCCGACCGAAGGGGCGGCGCAGGGGAGTGGTTGAGGACAGTCGCCATGGAAATTCTCCGCGACGGGCGCCGGCAGACTCTCTCCCGGCCCTGACCCGTCACGGCCGAACGGCCGCTCTCTTCCTCTCGGGGCGTTGCGGGGCGAAGCGCCCGCAGAAGGGGTACGGCCAGACGCGGCTGGCCGTCAGGGGAAGACCTTCCCCTTTTCGGATCTGCCAGCGGGAACCCCGCCATTCTGCAAGCCCGGTATCAGGCGAGGCCGTTGAGGAAATCCGCACGCGCCATCTGCCCGGCCGGCCCGTTCGCCGCGTCGATCAGCGCTACGGTCACCCGCCGCGCGAGGCGGCGCGCAAGGTTGCGATCCTTGCTCGGCACCAGTCCCTGGATCGCCCGGCCATGCACGAAGGCACTGCGCGTCTCGAACAAGGCGGCATAGTCCGCGCCGGCCTTCGGATCGGCGAGGAGCACCTCGACGCGGCGTGCCTGGCGGTCGCTGGGCGCCATGCGGGTTCCCTTGGGCCGTCCCGCCTGGCTGAAATCGGACCGGAGCCCGAGCGCTGCCTCGATCGTGGTCATATGCGCCATGATCTGGTCCATGCCCTCGCTGAACGCGGCACGGACCAGGAAATGCTTCACCGGCGTCTCGAACAGGCTGGTCGCCTGAGCTACCTCGACCCTGGCCCACCATGAGGCGTCGAATCCGGCGAGGACCGTTTCGGCGGCGTCGTACAACGGCACGCGGACCGGCCGCTCATATTCGACGACTTCGCCGTCATAGCCCTCGTGCGCGGCATCCTCCCGGGTAAGGGTGTCGGCGGTCGGCACCGGGCGGGGACGAAGGAACAGGTCATCGGTCGCGACATGGATCCAGGGAACGAGAAAGCCGCGCCAGTCGGTTTCGAGCGAATGCCAATCCTCCCAGGGCGCCAGGAGGAGGCCGAACAGGGCGTCGGTCACCGCCCCCGGATGCGTGCCGCCGTGCGGATCGATCGCCCCGAAATCGCGGCTCCAATTCTCGTAGAGGAACGGCAGGGCTCGCTGTCCGGCGCGCTCTGGCACCGGCACCTGCTCCTCGACCACCAGCCATTGGAACTCGCTGAGCCGATCGACGTCGAGCCGCTCCCGGGAAAAATAGCGCGCCAGCGCAACCCCGTCGAAGAGCTGCTCGAGCTCGGCGGACGCGAAGCGCCGAACCGTCGCTTGGCCGAACCGCATGTCGGGCATCGTGTCGGCAAGGTCGAGCGGGCACAGATAACGCCGCCGGATCGGCCTTGCCTCGAAGGCTTGGACGATCCTGTGCGCCGCTTCCTCGACCGAGGAGGGCTTTGCGGGCCCGGACATCAGGCATGGCAGGCCCGCGCCGCGAAGCGCGTCGGACAGCCCGAAGGAGAAGCCCATACCGCGGTCCGCAGCGGGGAAGCGCTGCTCGCAGAACGCCTTGAATGCGACGAAGGCGGGATGCCGGTAGAAGTCCTTCGGCCCCGGCGGCGCCAGGCGCCAAAGCGGTGCCAGCGCCTCCCTGGTCGCCTCGAGATGCTCGTCGCTCATGCCGCCGGTCTTGCCATGGCGGTCATGCCGGCGGCTAGGGGCTATGGCGATGGCGCAAGATGGTTCGCCTCGGCCAGGTCAGCCCAGCGAGGCTTCGATGATGTCGAGCGGCCCGGCCGTGTGGGCGGCGGTCCGGCGAACCGGCAGGCCCGCATCGAACAGCAGCTCCCATTCCGGTGAGCTCCCGACGTGGCCCCACATCGCCGGCAGGTCGCGCGCGAGCGTGAGCAGATAGATGGTCTGCCGTCCGCCAAGCTGGTTCTGACGGCGGATCGCGCTCAGCCGCGCGACGAACGGGCTGAGGCTGGTCGACAGATAGGCGTGGTAGAGCGGAGCCGCCGTGGGCAACTGATCGCTGCGCCCATGTAGCACGAGCTGCCCGCGCGGTACGATCACCTTGCTGGCGGCGATTTCGGCGGACAAGCCATTGGCTAGCGCAAGCTGCCGGGGGGTCGCGGTGCCGGCGGCGCGGTCGAATGCCGCCTGCTTGTAGGCATCGTACTGCCTGCCGCGATACGCCTTGAAGTGCGGCGCCGCCTTGAGGCGGGTGTAGAGGCCGGGCCAGCTCATCGCTGCCGCGCTGGCCTTGAGCCGCTTGTCGATCTGCCCGGTCGGCAGCTCCTCGCCGGCTGCGAGGTGCGTGAGCAAATCCAGGACTTGCGGGAAGTGGAGCGGCACCGGCGGCGGATTCAGGCCGAGCGCGACCAGGTCGGGGCGGCCGCCGCCGATGCTGAACTGCCAGTCGGTCATGTCGATCATGAGGCCGGACGCTGTCGGCGGGTGGTGTCGAGCATCGGGTTGCTGTCGATCACCGCGGTGCGGATCTTGTCGCGCAGCACGTCTCGCAGGTCGCTGCCGTTGGTCAGCACGTTGACGATCTCGTGAAGCGTGGCGAGCACGATGGTCTCTTGGCGCAGCGCGTCGCGCACGGCCTTGATCGCCGGCTCGGTGAAGCCGGGGTTGGCGATGAACAATCCGCGGGCGCCGTCGCGGCCGAACACGCGCACCATATGGGTCGAGACGTCGCCGACCCCGATATTCTCCGCCCACCATTTAAGCTCGACGAGATAGATCTGCCCGTCGATCTCGATGACGCCGTCGATCTGCTCGACGATTCCCTCGCCGGGGTCGCCGCGCAGCTCGAAGGATTCGCGGACGAGGATGCCGTAGACCGCGAACAAGTCGTTGAGGATTTTCTCGAGCGCCTTGCCGCGCCGGTGCGGGTTGGTTTCGCCGAACAGGGCGAACAGCCGATCCTTGACGTCGGCGACCGCGGCGGCCTGGCCCCGGGCCTTTTGCTGGTCGCTATCCCAGCAGATCGAGAAATCCTCGAACTCGACGACACGCTTGATGACCTCGCGGCGCGCGGCCAGGGTCGCATCGCCGCGCTCGTTGAGGCGGGTGAGCACGGCGCGCGCGATGGCATATTTGGTGAGGCTGTCCTTGTCCCGGGCGAGCTCGGCTTCGAGATCCGACAGAATATCCTGCGCGACGCCGGCGCCGCGGAAGAAGGTGAAGACGCCGCGCTTCGCCCGCACAAGAAGCGGAATCGTGTCGATGAGCTGCTCGAGCAAGTCGGCAGGGAAATGATAGGCCTCGTCGAACACGGGGCCGCCGGGTGAAGTCGCGTTGGTCATTGCCGGTTTGAGATCGTCATCTTTGGGTGCGAAGTCCAGAGAGCGAATATGCCAGTCCGGCTATGATCGGCCACACAGCGCCATTCTGTCCGAAATTTGTTGTTGTTTTTCGGACAAGCAGTTATGAGCTCTGTCCGAAATATGTAGGCAAATTTCGGACATGGATACGCCCGACCTCAAGACCCAGATGCTGCAGCGGATCGCCAAGGCAAAGCCGCGCGCGGTGTGGACGCCTGCCGATTTTCTCGACCTCGGCACCAGGGACGCGGTCGACAAGGTGCTGCAGCGCCTGGTCAAGGCCGGCGACCTCCGGCGGATCGACCGGGGCCTGTACGACAAGCCCGGCATCAACAGCCTGACCAGGCAGCCCACGGCGCCGGACCCGCGCGAGGTGATCGACGCGATCGCGCGGCGCGACCAGATACGCGTGCTGGTCGACGGCATGACCGCCGCCAACGATCTGGGCCTCACCAATGCGGTGCCATCCAAGATCGTGGTGCATACCGACGCGCGGCTGCGCTCGGTCCATCTCGGCAACATGATCATCACCTTCAAGCCGGCGGCAGCGAGCAAGCTCTACTGGGCGGGCCGCCCGGCGATGCGGATCGTGCAGGCGCTGCACTGGCTGCGCGACACGCTGGGCGATCCCGACGGGCGGGACGATCTCAAGCAACGCCTCGACGATCTGCTGCACAGCGGCCCCAACGCCGCCAAGGTCCGCAACGACCTGCGCGACGGGCTGTCGACGCTGCCGGCCTGGATGCACGATTTCCTCAAACCCCTGCTGAACGCGAGGCGCGCCGCATGAACCCCGCTTATGATGCGATCTTGTCCGCCGATGCCGCGACGCGCGCCGGCCTGTTCACCGCGACCGCCCAGCGGATCGGCACCACGCCGCAGAATGTCGAGAAGGACTTCTGGGTGTGCTGGACGCTCGACGCGCTGTTCAACGGCCTGCCCGAAGGCCCGCGCCTGCTGTTCAAGGGCGGCACCTCGCTGTCGAAGGGCTTCGGCCTGATCCGCCGCTTCTCGGAGGATATCGACGTCACGGTGTTCCGCGACGATCTTGGCGAAGCCTATTCGGTCGAGGATCTCCAGGGCATGACCGGCAAGAAGCGCGACAAGGCGCTCGATGCCATCCGCGAGGCGTGCGAGGCCTTCATCAACGGCAGCATGCTCGATAATCTCAGCGCAATCGCGGCAGAGGCCTCGGCGCGCACCGGCATCGCAGCGGGGCAGCTCAGCATCGTCCCCGACGAGAAGGACAGGCAGACCTTGCTGGTGCGCTATCCGACCGCGACCGATCATGACGCCTATATCCCCAAGGCGGTGAAGATCGAGTCCGGCGCCAAATCGGCGCTCGACCCGAATTCGGTCCGCGCGATCCGCCCCTATCTGGAAGCGGACGCGCCGGGGCTGGACCTCGAAGTGCCCAACATCACGATCGTCGATGCCGAACGGACCTTCTGGGACAAGGTCGTCATCCTGCACGGCCTGCGCCACTGGTACGAGGCGAAGGGCGTGCTGCGCGGCGGCGGCAACCGCATCTCGCGCCATTATTACGACCTGCACGAGCTGATGCATGCCCCGCTCGGCGAACAGGCGATCGCCGATCCCGCGCTGGGCGCGGACTGCGTCGCGCACGCGCGCATGTTCTTCAACCGCCCGGCGTTCGACCTGGCGAGCGCGGTGCCGCCGACGTTCGCGCTCATGCCCGAAGGCGAGATGTATGATGCTCTCCGCCAGGATTATGCGGCGATGTCCGGCATGATCTTCGGCACCGCCCCCAGCTTCGAAGCCGTCACCGAAAGCATTGCCGACCTCGAGCAGCGGGTGAACCTGCTCCAGCCGGGCTGAGCGAAGCCTGCCATCGGGTTGCGTGTCTGCGCCGAAGCACCGTTCATGCGTTCTCTTTTGCGGCCGCGACGGGCTCCTCGACGCAACGCGCCGGCGTCCCCATCTAATGTCTCCGGAATAGGGGAAGCATATGAACAGGGCGGATCGGCGTCGGCAGGAAAAGGAAGACGAGCGCAACACGGCACGCGGCCTGAATATTGAGGAACGTGACCCCGCCCAGGTCATGGCGCTGACCCGACTTGTCCATCGCGAGGTCCTCACTGCCCGCACGACCGGGCGTGTCACACCGGTACTCGACCTGTTGCTGCGCAACCTCGCCAAGACCGACTCGCAAGCGCCACACGATCTGGTCGCTTGTCGCAAGGGATGCTCCCATTGCTGCAAGATGTGGGTCTCCGCGACAGCGCCAGAGATCTTTCACCTCGCACGCGCGGTGCGGGCTGCGCGGCTTGACGTCGCCGATATCGTCGCGCGGTGCGGCACCACTCAGGGGCTGAGCTTCGAGACCCGCCAGCGCATAATCGGCGAATGTCCGTTGCTCAGTAGCGACGGAAGCTGCTCGGTCTATGCGGCGCGGCCGATGGTGTGCCGCACCGCGGCATCCGCAGACGCGGAAGTTTGCCGGCGCGGCTATCTCGAGATGAGCGGGGAGGATGTCCCCACGCCGATGTTCTTCATGTTTCAGCGAACCGGCTATCTGATGGCGTTGCGCGGTGCGTTTCTTCAGGCCGGCCTCCGGCTCGAAACCTATGAAATGAACGAAGCGCTGGCGGTCGCGCTGGCCGTGGAAGACGCCGAACGGCGATGGCTTCGCGGCGAGGATGTGTTCGCGGGGGTCCAACAGGATCCCGGTCCCAATCCGGTCGATGATCCGGCGAGCCGCTGGTTCCTCGCCCAGGCCTTTGGCAGCGAGGGCTAGCGCGGATCGACATTCAACGTAACCAGATCATGGCGGCGGCGAGGTGGATAAAGCCGGCGAAGTGGATAGAGCGACGATCATAGCGTGTGGCAAAGCGCCGGAAATGCTTGAGGCGACCAAAGCATCGTTCGATGCGGTTGCGCTGTTTATAGGCGACCGCGTCATGGGGGATTGGGAGCTTTCGGCAGCGGTTTGAGGGGATGACGGCCTCGGCGCGCATCTCTGCGATGATCGCGCGTAAGGCATTGCTGTCATAGGCTTTGTCGGCAAGCACGGCATTGCCGCTCTGCCCCTGAAGCAGAGCCGGGGCCTGGGTGATGTCGCCGGTTTGGCCAGGCGTGAGGATGAAGCGCAGCGGGCGACCGAGCGCGTCGGCCAGCATGTGGACCTTGGTCGTCAGTCCGCCTCGGGAACGCCCCAGCGCCTGGTCGCACGCCCCCCTTTTCCGGTCGCCGCATGCTGGTGTGCCCGGACGATCGTGCTGTCGATCATCAGATAGTGATTGTCCCGCTCGGCGGTCAACGCATCGAATGCCCGTTCCCAAACGCCGGCATGGCACCATCGGCTGAAGCGGCGATGGACGCTCTTCCACTTCCCATAGCGCTCCGGCAGATCGCACCAATGCGCGCCAGAGCGCAGCACCCACAAACATCCGTTTACGAACAATCGGTTATCGGAACCCGAGCGCCCCGGATCCGCCACCTTGCCAGGTAACAGCGATGCTATCCGTTGCCAATGCGCATCGCTCAGTTCGTACCGCTTGACCGCCATCAGTTGCTCCGCGTCTCAACACGGATGCCTATGAATCAGCGATCAGCCCATTTGGGAATCCCGAATGTCGATCCCCGCTAGGAGTCGCGGGCGCTCGCGTTCGCTGTACGTCAGCTCCTTTCTGACCACGTCCAGGATTACATGTGGGGTGGGCGCATGGAGATGGGAGTGGTCCAGCTCTTCGTTCCGCTGAAGGAACCAGCGGGAGACGACGGCAACGGCTTCGATGCTGGTGAGCGGGCGGGCAACGACTTCGCCCAGCCGCTTGCGTGCCGCGTCGACGGCCGCCCAATACCGCTGCTCGGCGAAACCACGGAGGCGCTGCGCCTGCTCCAGGCTGTCCGTATTCAGCGCAAGACGGAAAGGCGCGCGACCTACGACCGGCCACAGCGCCTTGGGGAACGCCTTGTTGAAGGACCAGCGCCCATTTCGCTGGATCTGGTTGAATTTCCGCGACACGTCGCGAGCCTCTTCTGTGACAAGTTTATGTGCCGCCGGCTGCCGTAAGCTACAGAAATCCAATGATTACCTCCCCCTAGGGGGAAGTGGTGCCCAGAAGAGAACGCAAAAAAGTTAACTAAGTATTTAATATTGTTACTAAATGTGCTTGTATAAGAGCAATATAGTACACGAAGTATGGCCAATTCAGCTTAGCATGATTTTGGCCCAGAGATTTGACTACCGTTTGCGCCAAATAATGTCAAGAGATCTTAAGAGATGTTCCCAACGAAACAATCGTAGATTGCTTGCCGTTGAGGGCATTCTTCGGCCTCACCCTCCCACACGAAAGGCCACTTTTGGGCCGAGACCAGGCTGGCAGCTTTCGGGCGACCAGCTTGGGATAGCCGACATTCAGAACGGCTGTATCGGCTGCAGAGAATTTTTCCGTTGAAAGTGTTCGAGGCCGTCAGAAGGCGATGAACTGACGTTGATGCTGCGTTCGAATTCTCAGTTCCCACCCTTTACCTGGACCACATAGAGCTGAGCATTGAATTCCCGCAGTCCGATGTCGGCGAGCTCACGTAACACGCGCTTGTCGGGATCGACAGGTAGCGTGGCATCGCTGACTGCCGGAATTCTCGCTTCCTGCCTGCGCTTGAAGGCCTCCGCCGCGGAGATCGCCTCCGGGGCTGCTGCAACGCTGCGAAGCTCGAAGCCGTCTTCGCGCGCGGTGCGGCGTTCGATGCGATCGATACGGTCTCGCGAGCGGTCTCGCGCCGCTTCCGCCTCGTTTAGCGCCTCCTGGGCCACTGCGCGGAGAGGCCGCTTGTCCTCGGCGAGTTGCGCCGCGAACATGGATTCGAGATCGGCGGCGCCTAGCGCCTCAATCTCCGTCGGCTCGGACATTACGATACACCTGCTGCCGTCGAACGAGACATGGTGCGGGCGGTCGTCGGAAAAAGATCCGATCAAACGCGGTCGCACGAAAAACGAGCGCTGGCGAACGGTGCCGCTCAGAAAAGCAGCATCGAACTCATCCTTTTGATGAAACATGGGCGCCGCGTAGAACACCCGGTTGGGGGCCTGGTCGAGATCGATAAGCATCTCGTGCTGCCGGGAATCTCGCTTCCCCGTGATCTCGCAACGATAGAAGGGCACATTGAGCCGGGCACCAGCGCGTATCTCTCTAGCGTTCCGCATTTGTAGACACTCAGAGCGCTTGAACTGAAGGAAGAGAGGAATACCCGGGGCCTCGAGTTTCACGTCATAGCCACCGCCTGTCCGCCCTTCCTCGATCAGCGAGGGAAAGATTGGAGCCGCGGACAGGCTGCCTAGGTTGTGTTGACAAAGTGGATTCCCAAACGGCCTGATCTCTGATTCAAGGCTGCTCTTTGCGAGGAGCAGCAATGGCGCGTGGCGATCTGACGGACGAAGAATGGGCGGTGCTTGAAGGTCTGCTGCCGTCCGAGCGCGGTCGAAAGGCGCGCCCCTCGCATGACAACCGGCGATTTCTGAACGGCATGCTGCATGTGCTGCGGGTCGGCTGCCCCTGGCGCGACATGCACGAGCGCTACGGCAAGTGGAACTCGGTCTATGTGCGGTTCCGGCGCTGGGCCGAACAAGGCGTCTGGGATGCGATGCTGGCCACGCTGGTCGAGTTCGGGCTGACCGACGACTGGCAGCATATGATCGACAGCACCACGGTTCGCGGCCATGTTTCGGCAGCGGGCGCTAAAGGGGGACTCATAAGGAGGCTTTTGGTCGATCACGCGGCGGCTTTACGTGCAAAGTCCACGCCCGCTGTGACAATCAGGGACGCCCTCTTGGCTTCATCCTGACCGGCGGTGAAGCGTCGGACTACGGGGCAGTCGACGACCTCATGGCGCTGCCGGCCAACAAGCCCAAAGCACTGCTGGCCGATAAAGGCTATGACGGCGATGCGGTTCGGGCGAACCTGTTGATGCACGGTATCCTGCCGATCATCCCGCCAAAGGCCAACCGGCGCGAAACCATCGCCTGCGACTTCCGTCGATACCGAGACCGTAACCGCATCGAGCGCATGTTCGGATACCTCAAGCATCAACGCCGCATTGCTACCCGATACGACAAGACCGCACTGTCGTTCGCCAGCTTCCTCAATCTCGCCGCCATCCGCCGGTGGTTGCCCAACTTTGTCAACAGAACCTAAGGCGATTACGAGTTCGTGCGTAAGCGCGAAGCCATACGAGAATTCGGAAATTAGCGACTTCACCTCTGCCTCCCCCCAAAAGTTTGCCCAGTAAACTTTCAAACTGATTGCGATCATTATTTAGGTCATGTGACGGGCGTGCATCGACTACCCTGGTAGCGGTCTCGACGACTCGGCTTAGCCGTATAAGTATCATGGTCCACCTGACATCAACGGCGATGGCACCGTCTTAGATCGAAGGCAGTGGCCCGCGCTTCCTCTCGGAAGCTTCTAGGAAATAGCTCCTCGGTGGCAAGTAAGGTCGCGATTTTAGCCGGTACTGGTCAAAACAGCGCCTCGAGTTTATTCTTCCCGGGGGGTATCAGATGGACATTGTCGTAGCTCAGACGCTGGACCGCGGAGCGCGGTTCTTTCGAGGCGACCTTCACATTCATAGCGTCGTGGGATCTCACGATGTTTCGGATGCCACGGCGACGCCCGAAGCAATTGTGGAGACCGCTCATCGCGAGGGGTTAGACCTGATTGCCATAGCAGATCACAACGAGATCACCGCAGTAGAACGCGCGATCGCCGCGGCGAAATCACTCCCGCTGATGGTCGTACCTGGCGTCGAACTCTCCACCGCCCATGGGCACGTACTCTGCTATCTCCCGACCTTGGAGGCCTGACGTGACCCCCGTTTCTTCATCCAGGTGGAACTAGAGACCGGCCCCTCAAAGGGACGGACGGAATGAAGCGGAAGCAATTCTCGGAAGAGCAGATCATCGGTATCCTGAAGGAGGCCGAGGCGGGCGCAGTGGTGACGGAGTTGTGCCGCAAGCACGGGATGTCGAGCGCGACCTATTACGCGTGGAAGGCGAAGTTCGGCGGCCTGGAGGTGTCCGACGCAAAGCGCCTGCGGTCACTCGAGGAGGAGAACGCCCGGCTCAAGCGGCTGCTCGCGGATACGATGCTCGACAACGCGGGGTTGAAAGACCTGCTGTCAAAAAAGTGGTGACGCCCGCCGCGAAGCGGCAAGCGGTCGCGCATCTCCAGGCGACCCTGGGGATGAGCGAGCGGCGGGCATGCGCGGTTGTCGGAGCGGATCGCACGAGCATGCGGTATCGCTCGTGCCGGGCAGATGATGGCGACCTGCGGTCGCGGCTGTGCGAGTTGGCACAGCAGCGTCGGCGGTTCGGCTATCGACGGTTGCACATCCTGCTGCGCCGGGACGGCATCACGATCAACCGCAAGAAGACCCAGCGGCTCTACCGGGAGGAAGGTCTGACGGTCAGGCGCCGGAAAGGACGAAGGCGCGCCGCGGGCGCGCGGGCACCTTCACCGGTGCTGGCGCTCCCCAACCAGCGCTGGAGCCTCGACTTCGTCCACGACCAGCTTGTCACCGGGCGGCGGTTCCGTGTGCTCAACATCGTCGACGACGTGACGCGCGAATGCCTCCGGGCGGTAGTCGACACGTCAATTTCGGGCCGGCGGGTCGTGCGCGAACTGGCCGATCTGATCGCCGAGCGTGGCAGGCCGAAGATGATCGTCAGCGACAACGGGACCGAACTGACCTCCAATGCGGTGCTCGCCTGGTCCGCCGATGCCAGCATCGAGTGGCATTACATCGCGCCAGGCAAACCGACGCAGAACGGGTTCGTCGAGAGCTTCAACGGTCGCATGCGCGACGAGCTGCTCAACGAGACGCTGTTCTTCACCATTGGCCAAGCCCGCTCGATCCTGGCCCGCTGGGTCGACGACTACAACACCGAGCGGCCGCACTCGTCGCTCGGCTACGCTACCCCGGCCGCATTCGCTGTGACCTGCTGCCCGTTTCTTGGACCATTTTGAGCTGGAAAATTCCAGTTATGGAGGAGGGCCAGGGAAGCGGAGTGAGCGATGAAGAGGTCGAAGTTTTCGGAGGCGCAGATCGCGTTCGTGTTGAAGCAGGCGGAGGATGGGACGAGCGTCGGCGAGGTGTGCCGCAAAACGGGGATCAGCGAGGCGACCTTCTATGCGTGGCGCAAGAAGTACGCGGGTCTGATGCCGTCGGAGATGCGACGGCTGCGTCAGCTCGAGGAAGAGAACGCTAAGCTCAAGCGGCTAGTGGCTGATCTGAGCCTCGACAAGGCGATGCTGCAGGATGTCGTCTCGCGAAAGCTCTGAGGCCTGACCGGCGGCGGCAGTTGGTCGATGATGTGCGGAGCACCTGGCAGGTCAGCATCAGGCGGGCATGCGGTGTGCTTCGGGCGGAGCGATCGACGTACCACTATCGTGGACGCCGCGCCGATCAGGCCGATCTGAAGAAGCGGATGAAGGAGATCGCCGAGACGCGGGTGCGGTACGGCTATCGCCGGATCCATGTGCTGCTGCGGCGCGAAGGCTGGGACGTGAACGCGAAGCGGATCTATCGGCTTTACAAGGAGATGGGCTTGCAGCTGCGGCACAAGCCGCCGAAACGCCGGGTGAAGGCGAAGCCAAGAGAAGGCCGCTGCGCGGCGTCTTGTTCGAATGAGGTGTGGGCCATGGACTTCGTCCATGACCAGCTTGCGACGGGGCCGAAGCTGCGCATCCTGACGGTGGTCGACACGTTCAGCCGGTTCTCGCCGGCGGTGGTGCCGCGGTTCAGCTTCCGGGCTCCCGACGTGGTCGAGGTGCTCGAGCGGGTGTGCGGGGAGCTGGGCTATCCGGCGTCGATCCGCGTTGATCAGGGCAGCGAGTTCATCTCGCGCGACCTCGACCTGTGGGCGTACACCCGCGGTGTCGTGCTCGACTTCAGCCGACCGGGCAAGCCGACCGACAATGCGTTCATCGAGTCGTTCAACGGCAAGTTCCGAGCGGAGTGCCTGAACCAGCACTGGTTCATGAGCCTCGACGACGCGGTCCGAAAATGCGAGGCTTGGCGCAGAGACTACAATGAGGTGCGACCGCATAGCGCCATCGGCAACAAGACGCCGATATCGCTGGTGAACCAGTCAGCGGCACATGGCCCGCCGCTGCCGGCAGATGCTGGATGAACGCCAGCCGAGTGGTCCAAGAACGGGTAGCGGCTCAGCTGCCGGGCTCGAACAGCAACGGGCGGGGTTAACCCCGCCCGTTGCTTCACCTGCGCTCATGCGCGACAACACCGGTCGGTCTCTGGTTGCCGCTGGTTGAAAGACTGGGGTCACGTCACTTGCGCTCATGCTGTCAGCCGAGTCCAACAAGCCGCTGATCATCGATCAGCCCGAAGACCATCTCGACAGCGAGTTCATCTATCAAACGCTCGTGCCGGTTCTGCGACGCGCAAAGGAGCGGCGCCAGGTGATCGTTGTCACACACAATGCGAACATTGCGGTGCTCGGCGACGCGGAGCAGATCATCGTCCTGAAGGCCATGGATGACAAGGGTATGATCGTTTCCACCGGTTCAATCGACCACCCTGAGACTCGTCGCAACGCCTGCGCGATTCTCGAAGGATCGGAAGAGGCGTTCAAGCGCCGCGCGAAGATTTACGGCGTTGTGAGCTAGTCGAAGAACGAGCTAAAGGCGGCTTTTAGGAGTCGTAGCCATGCCGCTCGATTACCGACCATAGGGCGCGAAGCGGACTGTCGGTAGATGTGATCCCCAGATCTGGTTCGCGTCTCTGAATCCGGTGCGTGAAAGCAACGCTCCTAAACACTGCAACGAACTGCGGCGCTTTGACGTTAAGAGTCGGACGCGCGTTGCGCCGGAGGTAAGGCGGCGGCGCACCTGCCAAATCCTCTGCCGCAAGGCGTAGCGGTCCGTGTCGGCTCTAGATTGAGGACAGCGCGACTTTGGTCCGGTACGGTTTCGATTGTGCGACTTTAGGCTGCCGCTCAGGCCTTATCATAGGGCGCGGACCCGCGTATTCCGTCCGAATCGTCCAAGCGTCGACATGGAAGAGCGCACAATCATGAGCTTGCAGAGGACGGCGCTACCGGAAGCCGACCGCCGGTTCATCATCGGTCGATCGGCTGGATCCTGCAACAAATGCCGGATGCGGGTATTCGTCGAAAATGAATTTGGCGAGCGTGCACGGCTCGCCGATGATGCGCACATCTACGCCTATTCGGCAGACGGCCCACGCGGTGACTCGCCTGGCGCGCCGGCTAACCCCAATGACCGCGGTAACATCATCCTGCTCTGCAAAACCTGCCACAGCGAGGTCGACCAGCAGCCACTTCAATATACTCCTGCGGTCCTGACGAGCATGCGCGAGGAGCATTATGCGTGGGCAGACGCGCGGCTTGGCCAGGATGCCATCGAGAAGCCGCGATTTCGCTACATTCTTTATCTCAACCTGATCCGCACCGACCTGTACGCCGTCGCGAGCTCGATCCTGCCACCGCAGCTAGACCTAGGCACGGCGCAGCGCTTCTCCGACCTGGGCATTGGTGCGGGGCGGGTCATGGCCAACTATACGCACATCTTCAACAATGAAGAGCTTTACGGTCGGCAGATCGCTCCCGATGATCGGATCGATGACCTGATCGTGGGGGACTATTGCTTCATCGAGGAGGCCAATTTTCGAACGGTCGCGATCGGTAAATCGCGCGCTGTTGAGCAGGCCTGGGCCAGGGACCAGAGCGTCATCTACCGTGACTGTGCCGGCTGGCGCCTCATTTGCGCGATCGATCCCCGCTGGATCACAACAAACACGGCAGGCGTGACGTTGGAGTCAGGCCATGCTCGGCTGTGCGGGGTTGTTCGCATCAATCGCATCGATGATGAGGCGCACAAGGTCTACGCGTCCCCGCTCTTTCTTGCCCAGCCCTGAGGAATTGACATGCGTGTCGATCATGTTGCTGCCACGGCCCATTTCGCCGGTCTGGATGAACACCCCGTAATTACAGAGGACAGCGCAACATGGGTTGGTGCCATCGAAAATTGCGACGTCTGCTCACGCCCGATGCAGGGCGAAACCTACATGATTGACGGCAAAGCGCGACCTTTTGCGGACTCGATGTGGGCCAATCTTTGCGTGTCGTGCGCCTACAAGAGCAGCCCGAACATCGGCTGGGGCATCGGGCAGCTCTACCGCCGCCAGGATGATCAATGGTACCTCGTGGCAGGCGGACCGCCGCCTGAAGATATTTATGATAATTTCGGTGATTGAGATCTTGCACCAAATTCTATTGCTAACTTCATCATGCTCGAGGGTGGGCGTAATTCCGTCCGCAACAAGATCTTGTGCAACCAGAACGCCTCAAACGCGAACGCGCTTCTCGACGTGATCGACAGTTACGCGACGAAGCTCAAGCTCGTATCGACCGCCGAGGTCGCGACGTAGCACGAACGTCGCGCCATCGCGGATGGATAAGCGTCCGCTTTTTGGTTCACTCGAAGATATCTCGAATGACCGAATCTGGGGCGCAATCCAGTCGAACGGCTTCAGCGGGCTTTCGGCGTTCCTACTTCGATTCGGCACCTAATCCGGCCACTGGATCGCGCGGCGCGCTTGCGACATTCAGCCACGGCCTTCGCATTGTCCTGCACAAGCCGCGCGGCGTCGTCCAAAGCGCGCAGCCGCGCCGGGTCAGCCACCCGGAGCAGATGTACGCCTGCATCCCATTCTGTGCGCTCGAGCATTCGCGCAGCAGCGCGCTCCGGCCAGCGCCAGCTCTCAGGCACCGACCGTGCGACCGCCATCGGAAGGATCGCCCCCAGCGCGAGCCCCAGAACCGAAGCTGCCAGGGCAACGCCGATCATCCAACGCTTCTGGTTTTCGGCGGTCGCCGCAGACTCGACCATGCCCTGAAGCGACCGGATCGCGACGCCCAGCTCTCGGTTGGCCTGGTCCCATGCCTGATGATCGACAGCCCTTACCTGCGCGCCGGCTTCGGCAATCTGTTGACCGATCGTCGCGGGGGTAAGCGCAACACCGGGCTTGTCGGCGAGGAAGTAGAACGCCTCGACGACCTTGTTCCACCGCTCGTGGATCTTGGCCAGATCCGGCCCGTAGTCGCGGGCATGCAGTTCCTGCTGTCGCGCCGCGAACCCTTCCACAGCGGCGGCCAACCCGGCCAGCTTGCGGCTCATGGTCGCGAACGCGACCTCCGGATCGTCGATGTCGCCTGCTGACGTGGCAATGGTCTCTTCGGTCATAGCCCGATCCCAAGATTCCGCCCGCGATCGATCGAGAGCGCCAGTTGCTGGGCGATCGACCGCGTCCGCGCTTGCTCTGCGAGCGCAGAACCGATGCCGCCATCATGGCTGCCGGGCGCCCATTCCAGCGACCATTGCCGCCCGATCAGCTCGCCGCCACGGCGGCTGAGCGCGGCGCCTAGCGCCGGGTCGGCTTCGAGCCCCTTGGCCAGGGCGCGCATGTGGCCTTCGACTGCACCGCGGGCATCAAGATCCTGCCATCCCGGGAGATTGTCGCGCTCCGCGCGCAGCTGCTGCCAGCGCTGGACGAACCGGTCGGCCCGAAGCTCGGGATTGGTGCGCACCTCCGCCTCCAG
This sequence comes from Sphingomonas degradans, assembly GCF_053502645.1. NCBI lineage: Bacteria > Pseudomonadati > Pseudomonadota > Alphaproteobacteria > Sphingomonadales > Sphingomonadaceae > Sphingomonas > Sphingomonas degradans. Next base: position 4,254,582 of record NZ_CP177172.1, on the reverse strand, counting down.
CTGCATCTGACGGATAGCGCCGGCAGTGCGGCCATTGGCTGCTTCGCCGACCAGGCCGGGCTCGCGCGCGAACGCCGCGTCGAGGTCGCGCGCGCTATTGGGTTGGACGGCGTCGAGCGCCTGGGCTGCCTGAAGCTTGGCGGCCTTCTGATATTCGAGTGCAGGGAGGCCCTGCCCGGTCATGCGATCCATGTCCTGTACGGCGCGGGCGTAGCGCTGGACCGTCGAGCCGAGCGCGGACTGCTGATCGCCTGGGGCTTGCTCCGGAGAAGTCGACAGCTTGAGACCGTCGAACCGGCTGCGCGGTCGTGCCGGCTCGGCATCGTGCACCCGCAGCCGCAACCCGTCGAACCTGCCACGCTTCGGCGGTTCGGGCGCCGTATGGCTACGATCGACCAGCGGTTCGCGAGCCAGCGCGTCGAGAATGCGCGACCGATCAAACCCGCGCCGCTCGGCAAAGCGGGTTGCGCTCTGTTGGTAATCAAGCGCGCTGTCCTTTGCCCGGTCGCGCGACAGCGTGCGTGCAAGCCGTTCGACGCCCTCGAAGTCGTCACGGCCATAATGGAGATGCACCGCGTCACGGTGCCGCGACAGCGAGACATAGGCAGCGTGCCGATCCAGACCAGGCGTCGCCAGCACATGCACCCGATCGACGGTGAGCCCCTGCGCCTTGTGGATCGTGGCCGCATAGCCATGGGTGAGGTCGGCGTAATCTTTGACGTCGAACGCGACCCGCCGACCATCGTCGAGCCGCACTGCCATGCGGGCGCGATCAACCTGTTCGATGGTGCCAAGGGAGCCATTCTTCACGCCCAGTTCGCGTTCGTTGCGCAGGAACATGATGCGGTCCTGAGGCCCAAACAAGCGCTCGCCGCGCGTGGTTTTGACAGCAACTTCAGCGACTAACGTCCCGCCACGCTTCATCCGGTCCCGGGCCAGCGCATTCAGTTCATCGCATTCTTCGTTGGTATGCGACAGGATGATCGACGAGCGCGCCTGATCACTGGTCCGGTCGCCATCCCAGCGTTCGATCAGCGCCTCGCGCGCCTCCGCGCGGGTCTCCGACTCGACGAGCATTCCGGCGCGGGCATAGACGCCCAGCGCTTCTTCGGTGCGGCCGGTCGCCAGTTGCCTGGTGGCGTCGCGCTGCCAGTCTTCGCGCTGGCGGCGGACCTCTGTTATCTCAACGCCGCCGTGCCGCTCGGCGGTGGCGCGGAATGCAGCCCCGGCTTCGATCGCCTGGAGCTGTTCGGGATCGCCGACCAGCACGATCTTGGCGCCGCGCTTCTCGGCCTCTGCCACCACGCGCTCCATCTGTCGCGAGCCGATTAGCCCCGCTTCATCGATGACGAGGACAGACTTGTCGGTCAGCAGCTCCCTGCCCTGCCCCCATTGATGTTCGATGCTCGCGATCGTCCGCGATGCGATGCCCGATCCGCTCTCGAGATTCTCGGCGGCGATGCCGGAGAGCGCGAGCCCTTGGACCTGATAGCCCGCGCGCTCCCACGCCTCGCGCGCAACGCCGAGCATCGCGGATTTGCCGGTGCCAGCATAGCCGATGACGATGCCGAGATCCCTGGCATCTGTGACATGTTCGAACGCCGCGCGCTGTTCGCCCGACAGCAGAATCCCGCGCCGCTCGGCAGCTTCAAGCGCGCGCTCGCGGTTCCGCGCTCCGACGCGGTGCCGCTCGCGTTCCGCCAGCGCCTGCGTCTCTCGCGCGAGCCGCTGCTCGGTCTCGATCATCTCCCGGCTAGTGAACCGCTCTTCGCCGCGCCCGTCGCTGCCAAGCGCGACCAGTTCGGGCGATCCCCGCACCGCCGCCATCACCGAATCGAACTGGTCCTTCCCCTCGCTATGCCGGTGCGCAAACCGGGCGAGGTCACGGGTGGTGAACGTCGCCTGGGTGTGCGTGATCGCATCGAGCGCGAGTGCCGGACGGGCGATGATCTTCTCGCCGTTCGAGCGCGCGATCTCGAGATGCTCGGCGGCGCGCTCGGACTCAAGCCCCTGCGCTGCCATCCGCGATGCCGCCGGGCCGATCTTGTGCTGCGGCTCGAGGTCGATCCCTTGCGCTTCCAACGAACGGTGATCGATGCGGACGTCGATATCGAGCTGGGCGAGCCGTTCGTTGACATGGCCGCTCCAGCGCTCGCGCCACTTCTCGAGCAGGTCGGTGCGGTTCCAGTCGCGGTTCTTACTTCCGAACCCGTCCTCGCCAACCTCGCGCATGGTGAGCATCACATGCGCATGCGGCTTGGGTTCGCCATCGGCGCCAATATCCCAATGGACATTGAGGTCGGCGATCATGCCGCGGTCCACAAACTCGTCGCGCACGAAGTCGCGGGCGAGCGCGATCCCCTGTTCCCTAGTCATCTCCTTTGGAATCGCGAACTCGATCTCGCGCGCCAGCTGCGCGTCGATCCGCTTCTCGGCTGCCTCGACTTCGTTCCACAGCCGCTCGCGGCCCGACAGATGCTCCGGCGCCCCCTCCGGCAGCAGCACTTCGGAGTGGACGACGCCCGTCTTGTTCGAGAAATCATGATGCCGATCGAGCCGCTGGTCGTGCAGCCGCGAAGCCGAGCGATATGCAGCCGACGCAAGCGCGCTCGAACCAGCAGCGCGCGAAATGACTTTGGCCGTGAAGTGATAGATCGCCATAGTGGCAATCCATCTACACTACACAAGCGACGTCGGCACGACGTATAAGCGCGCCCTCGAAAGAATTTATCTTTCTCGGGACTGCGCAATCCCATGAGATTTCAGGGCGTTGTCGCTGATCGAAGGCAGCGATAACTGGTCGATCCTCATCGTGCAAATGAGGGGCGAGCCATGCGCAAACTCCGTGATTATGATGCCGAGCTGAAGGCTCTCAACGACAAGGCCCGCCAGCCGCGCGAGCAGAAGCTGCGCCAACTGGGTGAGTTGATGGTGGCCAGCAGCGCCGACGCGCTGCCGATCGAGCAGCTGGCCGGCGCATTGCTGCATGCCGCCGAGTCCAAAGACGCTGCGACAAAGGAGGTTTGGCGCAAGCGAGGCGCCGCCTTCTTTCAACGTGCACGCACCGCTGGCGACGGCGCTGGCGAGCAACCGCGCGACGCTGCGGGGGCTGGTGGCGGCGCGCCATCGTCACCAAGCTCAGATCGCGCGAAATGACAAGCGGGCATGGGCCGTGAAGCGTCGCGAGCGCACCCGCCAGTTGATCGAACTTGGCGGCCTGGTTGCCAAAGCCGGGCTAATCGAACTGACCGACGACGATCGCGCGGTATTCTTTGGCCTGCTAGTCGAAGCAGCCGCCATGCTGCGCAGCGAACGCGGCGATGACGCGCGCCTGCTCTGGACGCGACGCGGCAAGCGGGCCTTTGCCCTTGCCGGGGATGCCGAGCCAGCCGCATAGCATCGGGCATGACCGAGAACCTTGCGGGCACTATTGCCGCCCTCCTTGCGCGGACACCGGAATGGATACGGCAGGAAATGCTATCCAAAGAACCGGGCACGCGCGAACGCGCCGAGGAAGCGCTCGCCGCGATGATCGCCGGCGTGCTGGAAGAGCAGAAGTAAGTAGACGCCGCCTTTATGCTTCGGCGGCTTGCCTCAGTTCGGCGAGTCGTTCGGCGTTAACTGCCGCGACGATATCGCGAAGCCGTGCAATCGAGGTGGCGAGCGTCTCCAGATCTTCGGCCGTAATCGCATAGCTGGCCGAATAGCGGGCCTCGACATAGGCCCGTTTCAACCGCTCGAACCGCGCACGATCCTGTTTGGTGGCGCGAGGCCATGCATTCACAAGCCGGGGCTCCTTGTCCTCGGCCAGAGAGCGCAAGAATTTGATGTTGTGCGAGCGCGGGAAATAGAGCGTCCGCACAAGCAAGAAACAGGCGTAGAGGGCTTCCGTGGCTTGATGAAGCATGAAGGCAGCTTCGTTGCGCCATGTCTGAGAATCTGTGGCTCGGGATAACTGAAACTCGAACGTCTCAATTCGATGTGACGCGATAGCCGCATTTCGATCATAGTATTCGCCCGCCATCCTGTAGGCGTCGGACGCGCTGAGTGGCATCGGCGTGGCCAGCGAATGACATGGAAGCTCGTAGATCGCGACGCCATCGCGAGCGATATCGGTCCAGAAATATTCGCCCCGCTTGAGCGCGGTGTTCACCTCGTTAAGCGAATGCACGATGATATTGACCGGACGCGCGATGGTCGGATCGCGTGCGATCCGGTCCTCAGCGATGTACCAGTAATCTGCGATGTCGGTCAGGTCCTCATGGCTGACGACGATCAGCAGATCGAAGTCGGACTGATAGCCATTCTCCGGCTCGTCGACCCAATCGTCGCGCGCATAGCTGCCGAACAGGATGATCTTGTAGACCTTGCCGTCGCGCTTGTGCGGCTTGGTCGCGGTGGCGATGGCCTTATCGAATTCCTCGAGCAAGATTTCGCGCACGCGCGCCAGCTCGCGCTGTTGCCGTTCGGGGAGGTGATCCAACTCGGTCTTCATGAAACCACTCCTAACCGGCGTTGCGGGAAGCGCAAAACCTCGCCGGGCAAGAGCCCGGCGAGTGTCGTTCAGCGACCCCGCCGCCAGCGGCTCCGCCGCCTGGTTCCGCGATCGAGAGCGATCAGCACCCGCGCAACGGTCTGCTCCACCTCCTCAACGCTGCAGCCGTGCAGTGCAGCGGCTGCGACATAGTCTAGATCGTCAAACCGAACCGATCCAAAGATCGCGCGATCCCGCTCCGGCAGCGCTCGAAACGTGCGGCGTATCCGCCGTATTTCCAGCCACTGGATCATGACAGCGCCTCCTCGGCAGGCACAAAGCCAAGCAGGAAATCCGCCGCCTTGCTGGCAGCGCTGGCCGCCCGGAAAATCGCCTTTTCATCCTCGCGCAGCACCGCCAGCCAGCTTCCGATATAGTCGGCATGGCGCACAGTCGGGCGGATCGACAGCGACGCGCAGGTAAAGGCGCTGGCCATCTCAGCAATCAGTTCCTCGCGCGCATAAGGGCCACTTCCGAACGCGCCGGACTGGTCCCGATTGAGCCGCGAACGGTGCCCGGTCCAGTGCCCCAACTCATGGAGCGCGGTGCGATACCAGTTGATCGGCTCGCCGAATGCCTGTTGCGGCGGCACCGCCACATAGTCCGCGCCGGGGCTGTAATAGGCTTCCCCACCGCCGATCCGGAAGTCTGCGCCGCTCGCTTCGAGCAGCGCATGCGCCGCCGGAATCCGGTCGGCATCCTCCACCGGCCTGGCTTCGATCTGCGGCACGAAGCGCTCCGGCAAACCCTCGCACTGGTCGATGTTGAACACGGTGAAGCGCTTGAGAAATGCCAGCTGCCGCGCCTCGCGATCCTCGTCCCGCGCCCGCTCGGCCTCATCCTTGGGTGTGAAGCGATCCGCATAGCAGATGGTCGTGCCGCGCTCGCCCTTGCGGACATTGCCGCCCGCTGCCTGCGCCTGTTTGTAGGTCAGCCAGCGCTGCGAGGCATATTGCGCCTCGATCACCGCCGACCACAGGATCAGCACATTGATTCCCGAATAGCGCCGACCGGTCATGGCATTGGCCGGCATGGTGCACGGACACGCCGCCGCGTCCCATGGCCGCACCCAGGGCAACCGCCCCTCTTCCAGCTCGGCAATCACACGGGCGGTCACTTCGGCATAGAGGCTCGCTCGGTTCTCGGTCCTGGCAGTCATGCTCCTTACTCCTCAAACCATCGCAGCCGGCGCCGGAATGGCGGGGGTGGGCGGCAGGAGCGGACCGGCAGTCTCGCCGATAGAGGCGGGCAGCACTCGCAGGGCCGAAACGAAGAGGAGGACCCGCGCAGCGGGTTGCGGCCCGCCACGGCGGGACTAGAGGGTAGCGACGCCCACCCCCGCCAGTTCGAGTGCCGGAGGCAAAAACTCCGCCGCGCCCGCGCGGCGTCCGCAGCCATCAGCGCAGCGCCCGGCGCCCAAGGCGCCCATCAAAGCAGCACTCTCGAATCCGGTCGGCCGTCGCGGCGGCGTGCGCGCGCAACTGTGCGCCAGCCGCCGCCGCGCCTTCCGGCCGGATCGAGTGTGCCACGCGGAAAACAGGAAGCACTGCGAACCCTGGCGGCTGCGCAGCAGTCCGTCAGAGAACGACCATCAGATATCGCGTTCCGCAGAACGGCATCGCCGTCCCCGCGTCAGCGATCGCAACCCGAATGGGCGTGCGCCGTTGTGGCGCGGAGAAGAAAGGAGTGTTCTATCGAACGAAGCTTATTGGCGTAGCTTCTGTCTGACCGACTTACCGGTGCCGGCGACGAGCCGGCTGAAATCCCGAAAGGGGAACGGGACCATAGCATGTCGGTGAGGGATCGAAATCGGGCTCCGCAGCCTGATGGTTGACCCGCAGACAAGGTGCGCATGGTGAAGACTGGATTGTCTGAATCCCAGTTCCCTGCGGTTAATAGGTAAGCGGTGGTGAATGCGGATGACACGCCACTTCGCGTGCAGTGTGAAGTACGGCCTTGCGGATCACTGCCAATGCACGCGGCGCAGCCCCGGTAAGGGGATCACGGGAACGAACGGGGCACCTAAACGCACCGCAACTCCTCGCTCGCGCAACTGCGGGATCGCCTAAACAGGACGGCTGGCCCGGACCTGCATGGCGACGGAGCCGTCATAGTACTCGAACGCCCGGCGTAACGGCCGGGACAGCCGCCACGAAGCGGACGGAGCATCGGCATAAGGGTCGGGTGACCGGCGCGAACCCCGCTGCATCCGGGGGAAGGACGGCAGTTCTGTAAAACTCGGCAACTCGATGGAAAGGAACTGCTGATGCAGGCCGCTACTATCCTGAGACGGATCGAGACGCTTCCGGCCCTGTCTCGGGCGGGCAAGCGGATCAATGGTCTTCACCGCCTCATGGGGCCTCGTTACCTTTATGAGCGGGCCTATGTCAGGGTGTCCCGGAACCGGGGCGCAATGACGCCGGGCATCGACGGCGCGACGTTCGACGGCATGACGCTGGAGAAACTCGACCGTCTTGCCCGGAGCGTGGCCGAAGGCCGTTACCGCCCTCGCCCGGTGCGGCGGGTCTATATCCCCAAGGGCAATGGTAAGTTACGCCCATTGGGCATCCCGACGGCGGATGACCGCATCGTTCAGGAGGTGGTCCGGACGATCCTCTCGGCAATCTATGAGCCTGTGTTCTCGAAACACAGCCACGGGTTCCGGGCGGGCCGGTCGTGCCACACGGCTCTCGAAGAGATCCGGCACACCTGGACGGGCGTCAAATGGCTGATCGAAGTGGATGTCCGCGGGTTTTTCGACAACATCGACCATGAAATCCTGCTCATGCTGCTGTCGCGCCGGATCGACGATCCTTTGTTCGTCGGCCTGATCGAGGCGATGCTGAAAGCGGGGTGTATGGAAGACTGGAAGGTCGAGCGGACCTATAGCGGAACGCCACAAGGCGGGGTCGTCTCGCCGCTGCTCGCCAACATCTACCTCCATGAGCTCGATCTGTTCATGGAGGAAATGCGGGCGGGCTTCGATCGGGGAGTGCGCAGGCGGGCCAACCCCGCCTATATCTCGCACTCCAACCGGATCGCCGAACTTCGCAAGAAGATCGATGTTCTGCGTGCCGATGGCGCGCAGGGTGCCGAGGTCCGCGCGCTTCTGGCGCGGGTCAAGGCCATCAAGAAGGAACGGCTGACGGTCCCGTCGGTCGATCCGATGGACCCCGGCTTCCGCCGCCTTCGCTATTGCCGATATGCTGACGACTTCCTCGTCGGCGTGATCGGCAGCAAGGCGGACGCCGTGCAGATCATGGCCGATATACAGCACCTCCTCGCTGAGCGGCTCAATCTCGCGGTGTCACCGGAGAAGACGGGTGTTCGCGATGCATCGAAGGGATCGCCGTTCCTCGGCTTCCATGTCTGCGCCTTCACGTTGCGCACCGCCGGTTCGATGGCGGAGCGACCCAAGCCCGGCGGCGAAACACGTCGTGTTCGTCGTCGGCCAACGCGGGGCAATATCAAGCTGTGGGTGCCGATGGAGCGGGTCTATGCGTTCTGTCGCCGCAAGAAGCTCGGCAACCTCGACCTGAGGAATGGCCGGGCGCGTGCGCAGTTCCTCGACTCCAGTGACGCGGAAATTATCGTTGCGTACAACTCGGAGCTTCGCGGCTTCGCCAACTATTATGCGATCGCCGACGGCGTCAAAAGCTCGCTCAGCAAGCTCGAACTGGTCATGTTCAGAAGCTTGTTGGCGACGATGGCGTCCCGGCACCGCACGACGGTGAAGCGGACCATGAGGCGCCTGAGGATGGGGGCGGACTATGGTGTCACGACCATGGTCCGTGGCGAGCCGCGCATCCACAAGCTGTGGCGGCTGAAACACCTGACCGTGACGACATGGCAGCACGCTGCCGTGGACAACATCACGGTCGGCTCGCGCCTGGCGCAAAGTCCGAACGACCTGATCTCGCGGCTCAGCGCTTCCGAATGCGAAGCGTGCGGCAACGAAAATGGTCCGTTCGAGGTGCATCATCCCAATCGGTTGAAGGACAAGCGGAGCGGCCCGATGACACTCTGGAAGCAATCGGCGCGGCGGCGCAGGACGGTCGTCCTGTGCCGATCATGCCATGTCGCGTTCCACGGTGGCCGGGTGCCCGACAGAATGGAGAGCCGTGTGCATTGAAAGGTGCATGCACGGTTCGGGGGGAGGCGCAGGGGTGTCCTCGCAAGAGGCATCTCGCGCCTACCCTACCGAGACGCGCAGCGACTCGGGGCCGCGATTTCGCGGCGTAGAGCGCGGTCACGCGAAGCTTGAGACGCCCTGACACGCGCGCCCAGAAGCCAGAAAAATAAATTTCTACGCTGTTCTACGCGTAGCTACGCGGGACGACGCAGACCGCTTGGCCACCCCTTGCACCGCCAAGAATCCGTGCCCAGCCTTTCCTGCGGGGCACCACTCAGACGCATTAGATGCAAGGTGAAACCAATGCAGACCGACACTCCAGACCGCATCCTCCGGATCAAGGCCGTCCTCCAGCGTACCGGCCTCAGCCGCTCGACCATGTACCGCAAGATGCAGAACGGGACGTTCCCGAAGAACGTCCAGATCAGCACCCGTTGCGCAGGCTGGCGCGAATCCGCGATCAACACCTGGCTGCGCAATCCTATGTTCTACTCCGTCGAAGCGGGTCAGTAAGCCGAGCAGAATGGGTCGGCACGTTCAAGCGCTCCTAGCCGAGCGGCTCCGCCAGCACGCGACCTCCATCAATGAAGTTGACAATCTCGGCCTGGCCGACTTCTGGGTGCGTTACCTGGTCGTCGACGACATCTGGATTCCGCTGGGCGAGAATATGCTGATCGAGACGTTCAAACCCGTTTGGAATCGCGCCGTCGACGGCTTCGGCAATAAGGACCCTGGCCGCCGCCGGAAGGATCAGTTCCGCTCACCTTGGGACGTCTTCCATCCCGGCCGCGTCTTCGCGCGAAAACTCGCGGAGAGCCCGGTCGACGCGCCTTTCCTCGAAACGCGCGTCGATGACTATTTCAGCGGCCGGAAAATGGCGAAGTTGCCGCGCAAGGTGATGGAGCAGCAAGCCGAGGAGCAAGCGCTCGAGCAGACGGATCTCAAGGATACAGCGAGCGCATGAAGGGCGTCTTCGATACGAAGCGAAACTCTCGCTACGACGACGAGATCGCTCGTCGGTACCATTTTTCTGGAACGCTGTACCGAGACCGCGCCCGCCAAATGATTGGCGACTGGATCGTATATCGAGAACCCCAGCGGGAAGGTGGCCGACGCGCCTATGTGGCTGTCGCGCGTGTCGTTGACGTGGTGGAGGATCCTACCCGGGCCAAGCACTATTACGCCATCCTGGACAGCTTCCTGCGCTTTCCGAAACCCGTGCCTTTTTGGACGCCTGGTGGATATCGCGAGGAACCTCTGCGCTCGATACCGGATCGCGCGACGATAGGCCGAACACTGCAGGGTCACTCGATCCGAATGCTGGCGGAGGATGACTTCGCCTCGATCACGCGCGAAGGCCTGTCCGTCACATTGGATCACGACAATTTTCGCCGATTGAACCTCGATCCGGATCAGATCGATACCGCGACCGCGGACCTTCTCGCCGCGCCGGAGGAGACCCAGAAGCGGCGCATCGAACAGATCCTAGTCAACCGGAAGATCCGGGACGCCGCGTTCCGCGGGGAAGTATGCGACGCATACGACAATCGATGCGCCGTCACGCGGTTGCGGATGATCAATGGTGGCGGTCGAGCCGAGGTTCAGGCCGCGCATATCCGACCGGCTTCGGATGATGGACCAGACATCGTTCAAAATGGTTTGGCGCTCTCCGGCACCGCGCACTGGTTGTTCGATCGCCACCTGATCAGCATCACTGACGACTATCGTTTGCTCGTGTCGCACAACAAGATCCCCGAGGAATTCCGGGGCCTTCTGGCGCCGCAAGTTGAGCAAATCCATCTGCCGACCGACAAGGCTCTATGGCCAAGGCCCTCCTTCCTTCAGCATCATCGCGATCGGTTCGTCGGAACCTAGGGGTCAAATCGTGGACGTGAACGCGCGATCGCCCAGGCCTGGCGTGGTCGCCCATGCCTCGTGACGTGGTGTTGGCCGAGAAGGCGTGTTTCCCCTATGTTCCATTTTGCTTGATTCGCGGCGGCAGACGGATTAGGGCGATTCAATCCGCAGCATTTTGCCGCGGATTGAATCGGGAACCGCGATGGGACGGGACGGCGCCGACGCCAAGCGCGTCACGACAACGCTAACGATTCACAGGAAAACGCAGCTTGAGCGTCTCGCGGAGCGCGAGGGCGTGAAGGAAGCTTGGATCGTTCGCCGGGCCGTGGAAAGGTACCTCGATGAGGTTGGAGATGGGTCGGTTCTCGACTCTGTGAGGGAGCGTCAAAATGATCGGGGCTGAGCTGTTCGCGGGTTGTGGCGGCCTCGCGCTCGGGATGTCTCGAGCCGGCTTCACCCACTCCCTGATGGCCGAATTCGATCATGACGCCGTCGAAACCGTGCTGCACAATCGCAAGCGCCGCGTGAAGCACGTCGCCCATTGGCCAATGGAATTGACCGATGTTCGCGACATCGACTGGTCTCGGCACACTGGCACGCTCGACATCGTCTCGGGTGGCCCGCCCTGCCAGCCCTTTGGCATTGGCGGCAAGAAGCTGGGCCACGAGGATAGTCGCGATATGTGGCCCGAGGCCGTGCGCGCGATCCGTGAGGGCGCGCCCAAGGCCTTTCTATTCGAGAATGTTCGCAATCTGGCGGGGCCCCGGTTCCAGCCCTATCTCGACTGGATCACCTTGCACCTTCGCTACCCCAACGACACGCGCCGCGTCGGGGAGGATTTCGACAGCCATCGCGAGCGGCTGCGCTTGTCGAGCAAGCCCGGCGCGTACCAGGTTCGCTGGCAGGTGGTGAACGCGGCCGATTTTGGCGCGCCGCAGATCCGTTTCCGTGTGCTGATCGCGGGGTTGGCCGCCAGCTTTGGCGTGGCGCCGGAGGCACTACGCCCCACCCATTCACGCGACCGTCTTTTGTGGGACCAATTTGTGACTGGCGACTATTGGCGCCGGCACGGCCTGCCCAAGCGCGAGCGGCCGACGCTCCTACGCGACCAGGCTCGTGTCGAGCAGCTGCGCGCCGCAGGGATGGCCCCAGCGGGCTTGCCTTGGGTCACGGTCCGTGATGCCCTGCTGGGCCTCGGAGAGCCCGACGGCACGCGCAATCACGTCTTCCAGGCCGGCGCTCGCGTATATCCCGGCCATACCGGCAGCCCGCTTGATCTTCCCGCCAAGGCGTTGAAGGCAGGCGACCACGGCGTGCCGGGCGGCGAGAACATGATGGTCCGTGACGATGGCTCGGTGCGCTATTTCACCATGCGTGAAGCCGCGCGCCTAGTCGGCCTCCCAGACGATTTCGAATTCTCGCGTTCCTGGTCCGAGACAATGCGTCAGCTCGGTAACGCGGTGCCCGCGCAACTCGGCGAGGCCGCTGGACGCTGGATGCGTTCGATGATCGAGCGGGAGAACGAGGAAGAACAAGGCCGCGCGGTCGCCTGAGGACATTGTCGTTCCGTCACAAGGCGGTATGACGCTCGCCTGATGGCGAACAAATCCCCCGACAGAATCGCGTTCGACGCTTTGGACGCCGCGCTCGCCGCAGTAGTTCACGCGGCGGAGGGCGGCGCGGCGCCGGCCGTGGCGCGCCGCATCCGAAAGGGCCTCGCCGACCACGCCCTCGCTATCGAGGCAGCCCGCGCGGCCACCGATCCGATCGCGACGCCGCGCGCGAGCTTTGATCCATCGGACCCCAAGGTAGTTGGGCGAATGGTCGCGCTGGCGCTGCTGGCGCAGAACCGCGTCCCGCTCAACCAGATCACACCGACCTACGGTTCGGGCGTGTACGCCATCTATTATGAAGGCGATCATCCCTTCTACGCTGCGATCAGCGGAACGGAGACGCCGATCTATGTGGGGAAGGCCGATCCCGCTTCGGGCGATGCGAGCACCGTTCGCGAGCAAGGACCCCGCTTGACCGGACGCCTGCTCGAGCATGCGGGAACAATCGAGACAGCGGCGAACCATGGCAAGGCGGCCCTCGCCGACGGCCTGTATCCAATCAAGCTCGAGGACTTCACCTGCCGGCGCCTGGTTTGCGCGACCAATGCCCAGCTTGTCGCCGAAAAGCATCTTATCGGCATGTTCTGGCCCCTCTGGAATTCCGAGACAAAGGCTTGTTGGGGAATGAGCAAGCACGGCGACGCGGCCAAAACGCGCGCCAATAAGCGGTCGCCATGGGATGTGGTCCATCCGGGCCGCGCATGGGCGCTAGATGAACTCCTTGTCGATTCCCTGACGCCTGCGGAGATCAAGGCGCGTATCGACGCGATCCTGGGCCAAGTGCCACCCCGCACGGATCACGCGAGCCTGCTCGAGGAAGTTCTCGAGGCTTTCCGCCAACAGGATGCCATCCCGGAGGAGCCAACAATATCGCCTCTCGGGGATGTCGATGGACCGACGGATGACGAAGCCGGCGCCGCCGAAGACTGAGGTCGACGCGGAACGCAGCGCTCAGATGGCGCGCGTGAAGGGTCGTGATACTGGCCCGGAGCTAAGGGTAAGGCGGGCGCTGCACCGCGCGGGCTTGCGTTTCCGGCTGCACGACCGGGGGCTGCCAGGGAAACCCGACATCGTGCTTCCCTCAAGGCGGCTCGCCATTTTCGTGCATGGCTGCTTCTGGCATCGGCATCCCGATCCCGCGTGCAAGCTGGCGCGCTTGCCCAAGTCACGTCTCGACTTCTGGGTGACTAAGCTCGAGGCGAACCGCGCGCGTGACGAGCGAAACGCGGCCGCGCTAATCGCGAAGGGTTGGGAAGTGCGGACGATTTGGGAGTGCGAGTTGAGCGATAGCGAAGCCCTGGCTCGCTTTGTTGAAGCCTGCCGTCTCTCCCCGATTGAAACGCCCCCCCGGCGCAAAAGGGAGTGAGCGCCATCCACACTTTCGCGAGAGGCGCCTCAGGCGGTCGCGATTGCCGTCAGGGCCAGCGGATTACGAAGCCCTTCTTACCCTTGGGCCAGGCGATCCCGAAGCCATTGTCCAGCGCCAAGGCGAGATCGTCGGTACCGTCCACCGGATTCTCGACAACGATGAGCTGACGGCCATTCCAGAGCTGATGCTGACGGTAATCCAATAGCTGCCCGATCGCGGTGCGAATGGCATAGCGCTGGCTACCCTGATCGGTCGGCTTGACCTCCACCATCACCGGAACTTCTCCCTCCACGGTGTAGCGAAGGTCGTCGCGGTAGCATTCCGGGAATTCAATGCGCGCGTGCTTGGCTCGCAAATACGCTTTGAACCGCGTCTCGAGCTCGTGATGCCGCGGATGAACCTCGACCTCGAATTTACGAAGGTACCGTCGGTGCGGCTCGGACGGCGCCGGACCGGCCCTGCCACCGCGCCCGCCGCGCCCGCGACGATTTCCCTGAGCATGGATTGGCGCGACCGCTTCCCCATCCATTTTCGCGCGCACCGCCGCGAGGAACGCGATCGCATCAGGGTCGGTGCTGTCCTCGGCGTACCACCAGCTGACTTGCCCGCTCCAACCGCGTCCACGGCGAAGCTGGAGATCGCGATCCCTGGGAGGAATCAACACGACGTCCGCCGCTCGAGCCTTGACCTGATAGGAGCCGATCTGGTCCTTGCGGTGCCGCGCGGAAGGAAACTCCTCATCAAACGCCTGGCGTTCGCGATAGAGCCGGGCCCCGCGATACCAGCCGACAACAACGCGAGGATCACGGCCCCGAAGCGGCGCGGTCCAGACGATATCGACATTGTCGAGATAATCATCGGTTCGCGAAGCACCAAGGCGCTCGAGCTTCACCTGCCGATCCACGCCGTTCTTGCTGATCTCGAAATGGCCATAGACCATGCCGTCATCGCCAACGAGGAAGTTGCATTCCTCGCCGCAATAGCCCTCGGCGCGAGGGAAACCGCCTCCGCCAAGCGGCGGGTCGTTTGGGTCGCGGCCGGCATAGTCGTCCATCCAAGCGACGTTGCAGAACAGGATTGGCATAGCCCCCTCGATGTTTTCAGCGCGCGGCGGCGCATATGCGAGCGAGCCGCCCGTCATTGTCCCATCGCGGCTTGTAGATCGCCTGATGCTGATTGAGCTGCCAGCAGGAGAGATCGCCCTTCGCGCCGGAGACCAGCGCCAGGGTACGGCCATAGCGATCGGTTCCGACCCGATCGATGCGCAACGGTAAGAGAAGCGCGCGACGAAGGCTCTGCGTTGAAGCGAACGGGTCACCCGGCGCGCAATCACGGCCTTGGGCGCAATGCCCTGGTAGCTCCGGAGCATCTATGCCGAGCAGGCGGATGCGTTCACCCTCGCATCGCAACGTGTCTCCATCGACACCCGCGCAGGAAACGGTTGGGCCAGGTGAGGTGGGCACGGGCGCGGCGCTGGATCCGATCAGCCTCGGCGCCACGCCAGCGAGCGCGCCGACGATCGCGGCGCCACCAAGAACAAGTAGGATCTGGTTCGAAAAGCCCATGCTCGCTTGTGCCGCGAGCCGCCCTGGCTAGGCAAGCGGACCGCTCGCTTTTGAATGCATCAAGATGGCGCCGATCCGTGAGGCAAGCTCCGAAAGCCGAGGATTGTCTCAGCGGCTAGGTTGGCTACGAGTCTTCAAATGATGATCGACGACCAGCTTAGCGCCCTTTTCGACGATCCCGACTTCGCGGAAGTGCAACGCCGAACCGCTCGCTTCAATATCTTCGAGGCCGTTGGCGCGGTGCACGCGGAGCTGCGCCATTCGAACTTCCTCGGCTATCTATTGGCGCCAAGCAGGCCACACGGTCTTGGCGCCCGCCCGCTCGCCCAGGTGCTGCGGCGGTTGCTCGAAACGGTACCCTCGAACCGGCGCCCCCTCAGCACAGTCGAACTGCTGGTTGGCGACCTCGATGACGCAGTCGTTCATCGCGAGCGCGACAGCATCGACTTGCTCATTGAGATCGACTCTCTTCAACTCGTCGTACTGATCGAGAACAAGGTTCACGCCAAAGCCGGCGATGGGCAGCTGCGTCGCTACCGGGAGCTCGTCGAGAGGCGCTACCCCACCTACCGCAGGCTGCTCATATTCCTGACGCCCGAGGGCACGGATCCGCATGACCCCGCCTATTTGCCATTCAGCTATGCGGCTCTCGCCGGAACGCTCGACACCCTGGTCTCTGATCTGCCGGCGGCGGATGCGACGAAGCTGATCGTCAGCCACTATACGGAAATGCTGAGGACCCATATCGTGGAAGACGAATATCTGCGCGGCCTCGCGGCCAGACTCTACGAACGGCATGCTGAGGCTCTCGATTTCATCTTCGAGAGCCGACCTCGGCAGGCAAGCCTGGTGGAGCTCGTGGGGCAGCGAGTTCGATCGATCGAAGGCCTGACCGTCGATACGGACGGCATCTCCATGCTGCGTTTCGCGCCCGACCGGTGGGACGCCGAATTGTCACTCCGCATTGACAAGAAGAAATGGACGCGCTCCGGTAGAGGCCTGTTGTTCGAGGTGAAGTCCTTCAATAGCAAGCCGGGGCGTATTAATGTCTCGCTAATCCTCGGGCCCGGTGAGACGGAGTATCGCGAGGCGTTCTACCGGGCCGCCCAGGCACGCCCTGAGCTATTCACCGGTCTTGTGAAACCCATGGGCCTACAATTCTCGACAGTCTTCAGCAGGGATCTGCTCACGGCGGAGAAGGCCGCCACGATCGGAGCGGAGGCCCAAGCCAACAATGTCTCGCTCGCATGGTCGAACTTTCAAGGGGAGACGCTGCCGCTCCTGATTACGGCTTCGCTTGAGATCGATGCGGCCATCAGCGATTCACGCGCGGGGTAATTTGAAGGTCGGATGACTGGACATGCCGAAGAGCCGAGGACGCCGCCGCAAGCAACCGACCAAGCCGCCTCGCGAGGCGACGGGATCCAAAATGAGCGTCCTGCGGTTTCCCGAGGGCGCCGATCACGCGGCCTTCAAGGAAGCGATGATGGAAGCGGCTCGCACCCGGGTCGAGAAGCTTCCAGCGCTCTTCGTCGAGTTCCAGAACATGTTCCGGGAGTTCAATCCCACCGGGCTAATGGCGTCGGCCGCGTTTTACGGCCTTCAGCGATCGATGAATGACCAGGGTGTCATGCACAGCATGCGGCAGCAACTCGAGCAGTTCCAAGTCGAGTTGCTGCAGGCCATCATGTTGACCATTCCGGAGGCGGATTGGGCCGCCTCGCCGTCAACGCCGCGCGCGACCCAGAAGATATTCGATACTCTCCCGTCACTCTCGGACGCTTTCATGGCCCAGCGTCTCGTTTCCGCCAAGGATACGGAGGACCAGCAGGAGCGCGCCGTGGAGGGCTTGCAGGAGAGAATGCGCCTGCACACCCACGCTGTTCGGAACTGGGGATATTTCCGTGACGTGGTCCGGATCGCGAAGGAACTCTACGCGCCGCTCGACGAGCCGTTTCTGGCGACGCTCGGCTTCGCGGCGACCGATGTGATCGCCCTCGGCGCAACGATGACTTCCGAATTCGAGCGTCGAATGTCCGAATGGAGTAGCTCGTTCCGGCGTGTCGTCCGTCAGAAGAAGATCCCGGAGATGATCGCCGCCTATTACAAGGCGTTCCCGGAATTGGTGGGCGATCCCGAGCATCTGTTGGGCATGATACCGCCCGAGGCCAGTCTTCAGCGTGTTCTCTCGATGCTGATGGGCCATGCCGATCTACGCCTTCCAGCCGCGGCGACTTTCGACCCAGCCGATCTCGCGGCGATCATGGAAATCGATGTGGTTCGGGTTTCCAAGGCGCTTGGCGCGATCTCCCTGAAGCCGGGGGCGCTAATCGAACAAAAGCTCGATTATCTCTTTCTGACCAACCCTGTCTGGCACGCTCCCGCCATAGAGCTGCCCGCCGGCTTCTTCGTGCCCGTGCCACAGATGGTGATGAGCCATATCCATGGCATTCTGCGACGCCTCGCCGGCGACGCGGATCTTCTCAAGAAGCTCGATCGTGCTCGGGCCGACTATCTCGAACGTCGCCTAGCGCAGGTGATCACAATGGCATTGCCCGGCGCGAATATTGGCGCGGGCGTACCTTGGTCTCATCAGGGCACACGTTTCGAAACGGACGTGATCGCCCAAATCGACAAGGTCGTATTGATCGCCGAGGCCAAGGCGCATCACCTGTCTCCTCAGGGACTTCGCGGCGCGCCCGACCGCGTCCGCAAGCACGTCCGCGATCTCATTCTCGATCCGTCGGTCCAGTCGGCACGGCTTGAGGCACTGATTTGGGAAGCGAAAGCCGGATCAGCCGAAGCGATCGAAACTGTCGGCCAGGCGGGCATCAGCGCTCCCGGTAACGTCGAGCTTGTAATCCGATTGTCCGTCTCGCTCGACGACCTTTCAGTACTTTCCGCCTCGGAGACAGAGCTGCGGACCGTCGGCTGGATCCCGGAGTACCATGTGTTGGCGCCGATGATGAACATCGCCGACCTCGAGGCGGTAGCGGACATCCTCGATCAACCCGTCTTGTTTCTGCACTATCTGCGCGAGCGCGGGCCCTTCCAGCGTGCCTTCAATCTGCTCGGGGACGAGCTCGACTATCTGGGCGCGTATCTGGACAACGGCTTCAACTTGGCTGGCCTGCCCGATGGCGCTCGCTTCGCGCTATCTGGCATGTCTGGGCCAATCGATCACTATTATGAGGCCAGGGACGCCGGCATTACCGTCGCCAAGCCGCGCGCCAAACTGACCGCAATGATACGCTCAACCATCGACAGGCTGGAGGAGCGCCGTGCATCCGGCTGGTCCATCGCGGGTATGCACCTCTTGGCGGCGGCGGACCACGCCGAACGGGCTCGCCTCAACCGTTTGCTCGAAAAGGCGCGTAAGGCGGTCCACCGCAAGAAGCCTGGTATGGAAGGCGGGGCCGTGGTCCAGGCTATACCGCCGCTCGCCCGTAAGGCCGTGGTTACGTTCTTCGTCCACGAGATTCCGCCGGGGGATGAGCTCAGGGCCGCCGTCGAACAAGTCGCTGCTACTTCCTTGGAATCCTCGGATTCAAGAGAGGCTATCGTGTTTGTTCGAAGCGTCGAGCGCTGGGACGAGCCCTATCAGATGGTGTGCATTGTGCGCGCGCGCGACACCGAGGATGAGTCCGCTCCCAAGGACCCACTGGCGGTGGAGAACGAGGCGGACAATAGCGGCGCGCCAGCGCTCTATCCCGCCGGTTCCGACGATAGTAATTCGCTCGCATGAGCACCGATCAATCCAGTCCAACCACCGTCGACGTGGTCAACCAAAGCAAGCTGGCCGCCTATCGTGAGTTTCGTGAACGAAGCCTCCAGCAGCTGAAAACCGACCCGGTCCACAATGTCTACAGCCAGATCGTCGCGATGATCGACCGCGACAGGACCTGGCGTCTCATCAATGAAACACGCAGGCTAGCGCGGGAACGCAAGGCGACGGACGGCGAATGGCGATCGGCGGCCCAGAATGGCATGCTCGCCGATTTCTTGGATGCTGGTCACGTCGCCATGCAGACTTTGGCGATCCGGCGCCTACTGGAGGAGAAACAGTCCAACCCGAAGGGGCAGATCATCTCGCTTCGCCGGGTGGTCGCCGCGGTGAAGGGCAATCGCGGCCTCATCACCCGAGAGAATTTTGTCTGCCATGATGGCCTGCCGTATGATCCGGCGCCAGGTGTGGCGCGAGCATTCGCGGCCGCAGCTGAGAAACCCGACGAAATGTATTGGATCGCCACCGACGGAAGCGAGGGCTGGGACATGGCCGAGACCCTCCATGAGGCGTTTGATACGCTTTCCGGGGTCTCGCGCGATCGGCGCTCGCGGGAGGACCTCATTCGCGTGGCCTATTTCGATGAGCTGGAAGCCCATCTCGGGGACCCCGCCTTCGACGCGCTAGAGGCGTATGCGAACAAGTTCGTCGCGCATTCCGCCGATGAGCGATCGCGCGAAGCGGCCGGCGGCGATATCGACGTCACGATCGAGAGGATCGCGACTTGCCACGCGGCGATCATCAAGGTGTTCCACGCGCTAATCGCCGATGTGTTTCAGGTCGCGACGCATTCCCCTGTCGCTTACCGGAGCGACCCACTCCACAACCTAGACCAAGCCTGGGTCGCGACCGACCAGCTGACCGAACTCCGTCAGTGGTGGATCCAGCATATGAACGACTTGGAAGCACTCGTTGGTGTGACCAGCTTGGGCGGTTAATCGCTAACTTGGAAGTATAACGATTCGATCTCGCGCTGCTCCGGTGACGGGCGCGGCTATTCGCCCTGCTTCGATTCCAAACATCGCTGAGCGCTGCTATGTCCGCCGTATGACCGAAGCAGCGATCCCTCTGACCACTTCGATATTACCGGGAACCGCCGATAAGCACGTGGCGGGATCTGGTTTTTTGGCGAAGCTGAAAGGGGGATATTGGCTCCTTACGGCTGCACATGTGCCGATCGGAGTGCCGCAGCATAACGATTGGACCAGGTGGCCTGAGAAACTGATCCTGGTGCGCGCCGAAGGCAGCGGGTCGATTGACCTCCCGCTCTTTCAAATAACGGGCGCGGTTCGCGCTCCGATCTTTAGGCACTGGTATCAGGCGAGCGGCCAAATGCATGACTTTCTCGCCTATCCTGTGTCGAAGGAGTTCGCCCGAGGCTTGCCCGAATATCAAGTTTTCGACATCGCGGCGGGTAAGGCCGGCAAAAAGGGCATGTCCCTGGTGGTTCGGGGCCACCCGACCGCGGACAATCCATGGCCCCATCGGCCGAGTCGATCTCTAAGAGCTCAGGCACTGGGCGAAAAGGACGGGTTGCTTCTTTTCAGTCCTCCGCCGTCAGAAGGCTTTTCGGGCGGGCCAGTGCTCACTGCGGCTGGCAAACTTGCCGGCATGACGATCGGGTTTGACGGCCAGACCGGTCAGGCGGCTTCCGTTACCTGGATTAAGGATGTGCTCCCGCGCTAACCAACCTAGCTGGCTCCGAGATCGGACTCACGAACCGAAAACCGCTCGACCTCGAACTCAGGCGCGCTCGCATGACCGTCTCGCCACTGATCGCTTGAATAGGGGCCGATCGCCGGCTCGCATTCCACGAATATCTCCTCGACCCCGCCGGTCTTGGGATCGCCCTCCATGCCGCCTGTCTCTGGGTGAAAGAGGCGCCACCACACCCTCCTCACGATCATGTCCTCGCTATATGGCCGGCGCTTATCGGGCCGCTGGATCGACAGATAATCGCCTTCACGCGGCAGCTCGGGCGCTTCGAATCCAAGTGAATAATCGGGCTTCAGGCGCCCGGTCTCTCGAACGACGACAATGAACCTAATCACTACTTTTCCCCCGGTCTCACGCGCACATTGAGCACCGTATCCAGCCGCGCGATAATCCCGGCTTAGGCTCGGATTGCCAAGCACCGCTGAAACCATTTCGGACTCACCGTTCGCGAGCAGGTGCGACTCCAGTATGGATCGAGTTCCCCGCCCAGTTCCAAGCCCTTTGGCGCGGAGTGGGCGATGATCTATCGATCGCCCTTAGTCTCGCAGGCGCCAAGGAGCTTGGTACCGCTCACCCGCAGGTCATTCTGGTGAGTGACCACGGACCCGGTCATTCTTCTCACTTGCCACTCTTGCTAGCCAACTTGCCGATCGTGCTTCGAGCGCTATCTCGACAAGGCACCGGCGCCGCTCCTGCATGCTTTCCAAACGGGCCGTCACGCAGCTCGTCGAGATAGTCACTCCACCATTGGTGCATGGCTACCCGCTCATTCCAATAGGCGCCGCGATTATAGGTGCCACGCACCGCATCCTTGTCGGCGTGTGCTAGCGAACGCTCGATCGCAT
The DNA here is from genome assembly GCF_053502645.1 of Sphingomonas degradans. Taxonomy (NCBI): domain Bacteria; kingdom Pseudomonadati; phylum Pseudomonadota; class Alphaproteobacteria; order Sphingomonadales; family Sphingomonadaceae; genus Sphingomonas; species Sphingomonas degradans. The sequence continues at coordinate 4,233,167 of NZ_CP177172.1, read as the reverse complement.
CCGGACTCCACTTGCCGCTTTCGTTCAACAGGGTCGAAGCGGTCGTCCGCAGGCCGTGCGCCGTCACTTCACCAGCCGCGTAACCCATGCGCCGGAACGCCTGATTGACGGTATTCTCGCTGAGCGGTCGATGAGAGGTATGGAATGCCGGAAAGATGAAGCCGTCAGGACCAGTCAGTTCGAACAGCTCCTCAAGCATCGCCTTCACCTGCCGCGACAGCGGAATGTTGTGCGGCCGCCGCATCTTCATCCTAGTCGCAGGTATCCGCCACACGGAATTCTCGAAGTCGATCTCGGGCCATACCGCCTGCCTGATCTCCCCGGGGCGGGCCATCAGATGAGGCGATACCTGGGCCGCGAGCCTGGTTATCCGGTGGCCGGGATAGGCTTCGATTGCCCGCAACAATTCCCCAAACGCCGCTGGATCGAGAATCGCCGCATGGTGCGTGGTCTTGGGCGTGATCAATGCCCCACGCAGGACAGGGGTAGGGTCGTTCTCGGCCCTCCCGGTCGCCACGCCATAGCGAAACACGCGGCCGGCAAAGGACCGGCAGCGCCGCGCGGTCTCGAGCTTGCCCTTCGCCTCGAGGCGTTTGAGCGCAGCGAGAACGTCGATCGGCTTCAGATCGGCAATTGGCTGTCCGCAAAGTGGCTGAAGCTGTTCCAGTAACCAATCGGCTTTGGAAGTCGTGGAGGTCGCGCGGCCCTCGGCGATCATTTTCTGGATATACTCCCGGGCCACGTCGCCGAAGGTATTCGCCGCTTTATAGTGGGCCATGAGCTTGGCGCGCTTGCGTTCGGCGAGCGGATCTACGCCATCGCGCAGCTTCTGCCGCGCCTCGTCCTGCTTCTGTCTGGCTTCCGCAAGAGTGACCTCCGGGTAGCGTCCCAAGGCCAGCCGCTTGTCCTTGCCGAGATAGCCGTACTTAAAGCGCCAGAGTTTCGAGCCGCTCGGATGCACCTCGATATATAGGCCGCGCTCGTCAGCTTTCTTGTAAATGCGATCCCTTGGCTGGAGGGCGCGAATTTCCATGTCTTTCAAAGCCATAACCCAAACTCCCGATTCGATCGGTTCTGTTCGGATGGCGCCCATCTTTCAGTCGAAATGGCCCACCGGGCCATCATTTTTCCCGGGCCATATTAGGCCCGGATGGTGGCCCATATGGCCCCTGGGATCGACTGAAACCTGCTAGGATCGTCTCGGACAGAACCCAGCGAAAATGGCAGATTTCTGCCGTTTTCGTCGAGGTCCTGGGATCCTGTGAGACAGGAAAATGGTGCCCAGAAGAGGACTCGAACCTCCACGACCTTGCGATCGCCAGCACCTGAAGCTGGTGCGTCTACCAATTCCGCCATCTGGGCACGGGGTAGGCGGCGGGCTTTACGGGGGGGATTCGGGGGTGTCAACACGCTTGCGCAGAAAATCTGTTGTGCCCGGTGGCTTGGCGGTGGCGGGGCCGGGGTAGTGGCGGCGGGCTTCTGGGTGCTTGCCGTTTGCGTGTGTGCGCGGCATGGGGTGGGGCAAGTATCCAGGCGCAAGAGGCAGGCATGAAGGACAAGCTGGTAACGCTCATCGGCGGCGGCGGATTTTTTGGCCGCTATGTCGCGCAGGAATTGCTGCGCACCGGCGCGCGGGTGCGCATCGCCCAGCGGCGGCCGCGCGACGCGTTTTTCCTGAAGCCGCAGGGCGGGCTGGGCCAGACGCAGTTCGTGGCGGCCGACGTGACGATGCCCGATACGATCGCCCGCGCGGTCGATGGCGCGGATGCGGTGGTCAACCTGGTCGGCATCCTGGCCGGCAATTTCCAGGCGGCGCATGTCGATGGCGCGCGCACCGTCGCGGCGGCCGCGGCACAGGCGGGCGCATCGGCGCTGGTCCATGTCTCGGCGATCGGCGCCGATCCCGCATCCGATTCGGCCTATGGCCGGTCGAAGGGCGAGGGTGAACAGGCCGTCCTGGCGACGTTCCCGAACGCCACGATCCTGCGCCCCTCGATCATCTTCGGGCGCGAGGATGCGTTCGTGAACCGCTTCGCCACCATGATCGCCGCTGCGCCGGTGGTCCCGGTGCTGCGCGCGGGCGTGAAGTTCCAGCCGGTCTATGTCGCCGATGCGGCGCAGGCCGTGGCGGCGGCGGTCGCCGATCCTGAGCGCTTCGGGGGCAAGACGTTCAGCCTGGGCGGCCCCGACATCATCAGCATGGGCGAACTCCATCGCTGGATCGCGGCGGCGATCGGGCGCAAGCCGGCGTTGCTCGAACTCCCCGATTCGGTGGGATCGCTGCTCGCATCGCTGCCCGGCACGCCGATCACCAAGGACCAGTGGCGGATGCTCCAGCACGACAATGTCGTGCCTGCGGGCGCAGAAGGGCTCGCCGCGTTAGGAATCCCCGCCACGCCGCTGTCGGCAGTCGCGCCGTCCTGGCTCGTGCGCTTCCGCCGCAATGGCCGCTTTGCCAAGCGCGGCGTCGCCTGAACCCTGCGCCCGCGCTGAAGGAAGCACTGCATGACCGAGATTCTGGTCGCGATCCTGCTCGGGATCGTCGAGGGCGTCACCGAATTCCTGCCGGTATCGTCCACCGGCCACCTGATCCTGGCCAGCGAGCTGCTCGGCTATGACGCCGCGCAATGGGCGATGTTCAACGTCATCATCCAGCTGGGCGCGATCCTGGCGGTGGTGGTGCTGTACTGGCGCACCTTCTGGGCGGTGGCGGCGGGGTTGCTCCAGCGCAACCCGGTGTCGCTGCGCTTCGTGCGCAACCTGCTGATCGCGTTCATTCCCGCCGCCGTCATCGGTCTGGCGCTCCACCATTATATCGAGGCGCTGCTGGGCAGCCCGCGCGTGGTGGCGGTGGCGCTGATCGTCGGCGGCGTCGCGATCCTGGTGATCGAGCGGCTGGTAAAGCGCGCCGACATCGTCGGCATCGCGGAAATCCCGCTGGTGCGCGTGATCGGCATCGGTTTCATTCAGTGCATTGCGATGATCCCCGGCGTCAGCCGTTCGGGCGCGACGATCCTGGGCGCGCTTTCGCTCGGGGTCGAGCGGCGCACGGCGGCGGAGTTCAGCTTCTTCCTCGCGATCCCCACGATGCTCGGCGCGACGCTGCTCGAACTTGCGAAGAACAGCGACACGCTCACCACGGGCCGGGTCGGCTGGACCGAAGTGGCGGTCGGCTTTGTCGTGTCGTTCCTGGTGGCGATCCTGGTCATCAAATGGTTCGTCGGGATCATCAGCAAGCACGGCTTCACGCCGTTCGCCTGGTATCGAATCGTCGCGGGCACGGCGGCGCTGGTGTGGCTGGGGATGCGATAAGGCCGAATCGGACCTTTTAATTTGCCATTTCGTCCTGATTTTCGCTCTTTTGGCGACCGAAACGATATATAGGTAAGTAATGCTGTCTTTTGTCTGTGGTGCCCCTGCGGTAAGGGGCGCCCATGGCAGACGATGCAATGCTCAAATTCGTGGTTCGCGGGCAATCCTACCCGGACAAGCGCCCCGCCGACCTCCGCGCCGAGGATTTCCAGGAAATCGCGGAGCGCTATGCCGTGCCCGATGCGGAAGCGCAGGCCGGGCGCTGTTCGCAATGCGGCGTGCCCTATTGCTCGGTGCATTGCCCGCTGCACAATCATATCCCCGACTGGCTGCGGTTAACCGCAGAGGGGCGGCTGCGCGAAGCCTATGCGCTGTCGAACAGCACGTCGACCATGCCCGAGATCTGCGGCCGCATCTGTCCGCAGGACCGGCTGTGCGAGGGTAACTGCGTCATCGAATTCTCCGGCCATGGTGCCGTGACGATCGGTTCGGTCGAGAAGTTCATCACCGACACCGCATGGGCCGAGGGCTGGGTCGAGCCGGTGCAGGTCGGCGCGGCGCGCGGCCAGTCGGTCGGCGTGATCGGCGCGGGGCCCGCCGGGCTTTCGGCTGCCGAATATCTGCGCACCATGGGCTATGACGTCCATATCTATGACCGCCACGATCGCGCCGGCGGGCTGCTGACCTATGGCATTCCCGGCTTCAAGCTGGAGAAGCACATCGTGATGCGCCGCGTGGCGCGGCTGGAGGAAGCGGGCATCGTCTTCCACACCGGGTTCGAGGTTGGCCGCGACGCGACGCTGGACGAGCTGCGCGCCCGCCACGACACGATCCTGATCGCGACCGGCGTGTACAAGGCGCGGGCGATCAAGGCTCCCGGCGTCGGTGCGCAGGGCGTGGTCGAGGCACTGGATTACCTCACTGCGTCGAACCGCAAGGGCTTTGGCGATGCCGTCCCCGCGTTCGACGATGGCAGCCTGGATGCCGCCGGTAAGAACGTCGTCGTCATCGGCGGCGGCGACACCGCGATGGATTGCGTTCGCACCGCGATCCGCCAGGGCGCCACGTCGGTGAAGTGCCTGTACCGCCGCGACCGCGCGAACATGCCCGGATCGCAGCGCGAAGTGGCCAATGCGGAGGAAGAGGGCGTCGAGTTCGTCTGGCTCTCCGCGCCCGAGGCGTTCGATGGCGGCGACACCGTCACCGGCGTGCGCGCTGCACGGATGCGGCTGGGCGCGGCGGATGCCTCTGGCCGCCGCGCGCCCGAGCTTGATCCGGGCAGTTCGTTCCACTTGCCCGCCGATCTGGTGATCAAGGCGCTGGGCTTCGAGGCGGAGGACCTGCCCCGGCTGTTCGGGGCCGAGGAACTGGGCGTGACGCGCTGGGGAACGGTGCGCGCGGACGGCAAGACGATGATGACCAGCCTCGACGGCGTGTTCGCGGCGGGCGATATTGTGCGCGGCGCGAGTCTCGTCGTCTGGGCGATTCGCGACGGTCGCGATGTCGCGGCGCACATGCATGCCTGGATGCGCGCGCGCGCGGACGCGGCTGTCCGCGCGGCCTGAGAGGACGGCGAAACATGAAGCATCTGGTTGCAGCCCTTGCGCTGGGCACCACCGCGCTGATCCCGTTCGCGGCATCGGCCCATACCCCCGTCGCACCCGCCCCGGCGCCCAGCCCCGAGGCGGAAAAGCTGATCGCGCTGCTCGTCGGCGAAGAGGCGATGGTCCGGATGGGTAGCCGCGCGTTCGACGTGGGTATCGAACAGGAAATCGCCGCCGATCCGCAGGCGGGCGCACTGTACGCCACCGATCCGGGGCTCAAGACCTATGTCTCGGGCAAGTTGCGGGAGACCTTCGTCACTGTGCTGCGGCGCGAACTGCCGACGCTGCGCGGGCAGCTGATCGACATCGTCGCGCGCGCGATGACGCCGGGCGAGATCGCCGACACGCTGACCTTCTTTTCCAGCCCGGTCGGGAAGAAGCTGACCGCGCAGGTCTATCAGACGATGGCCGACAAGCCGACCCAGGACCAGGCGGCGATGCAGCAGGCGGCGATCCAGTCGGTGATGGCGAACCTCCAGCCCGAGGATTACCCAGCGCTGATGGCGTTCGGCGCCAGCCCCGCGTCCAAGAAGATGCAGGAAGTGAACCCGCAAATCGCGGCGGCCAGCCAGGCCTGGGCGGCGAAGCTGGTGGCCGACAACGAAGCGACGATGAAGCTGCTCGCGACCAAGGCGGCGGCCGAATATCTGGCGCAGAAGAAGTGAGCGCGGTGGTGCGTCTCGCGATCGCCGCCGCCGCGCTGGCGATGCCCGCTGTCGCCGCCGCGCAGACCGCGCCGGTGGTGACCGTTGTGGTCCCGCCCGCGCCGATCGAACCCGCGCGGCTGGCCGTGGCGCAGCGCGTCGTGGCCAAGCTGTTGCCCGCCGGCATCTACAAGCGGATGCTGGGCGAGAACTTCCGCAAGATGATGGAACGGATGATGGGCGCGGCGGGCGACATGCCGCTCAAGCAGGTCGTCCGCCTGACCGGCGTGGACGAAGCAGAGGCCAGCAAGCTGGGCGACGGCACGCTGGGTGAGGTCATGGCGATCTATGACCCGCATTGGCAGGACCGCACCAATCGGATGATGGACCTGTTCACCGCGCTGATGACCGATCTCGGCACCGAGATGGAGCCTTCGCTGCGCGAGGCGATGTCGCGCGCCTATGCCCGCGAATTCACGGCGGCGGAACTCGCCGAGATGGACCGTTTCTTCACCACCCCGGCAGGGGCGCATTATGCGGACCAGTCGATGGCGCTGAGCATGGACCCCGAAATGGTCGAGGCGATGCAGAAGATGGTTCCGACGATGATGGAGCGGATGCCCGCCATTGTCGAAAAGATGCAGGTGACGGAGAAGGACTTCCCGCCCGCCCGCAAGAACAAGGACCTGACGCCCGCCGAACGCGCCAAGGTCGCGCGGCTGCTGGGTGTCGACCCCAAGACCCTCGAGACGCAGGGCGAAGACGAATGACGAAGCAGGAGCAATTGATCGTGACCACCGGCTTCCCCACCGCAGAGCATGAACGCCTCGCCCGCGAAGGCATGTACCGCCCCGAGTTCGAGGGCGATGCCTGTGGTGTGGGCATGGTCGCGGCGACCGATGGGCAGCCGTCGCGCCGCGTGGTCCAGTCGGCGATCGATGCGCTGAAGGCAGTGTGGCATCGCGGCGCAGTGGACGCCGATGGCAAGACCGGCGACGGCGCCGGGCTCCATGTCGACTTGCCCGCGCGCTTCTTCGACGACGCCATTGCGGCGGGCGGCCACCGCGTGCGGCCGAACCGGCTGGCGGTGGGCATGATCTTCCTGCCGCGCACCGATCTGGGCGCGCAGGAAACGTGCCGCACGATCGTGGAAAGCGAAATCATCGACGCGGGCTATACCATCTATGGCTGGCGCCAGGTGCCGGTGGACGTGCGCGTCATCGGGCTCAAGGCGCAGGCCACCCGGCCCGAGATCGAACAGATCATGGTCGCCGGGCCGATGCCCGACGATGTCGACGCCGCCGAATTCGAAAAGAACCTGTACCTGATCCGCCGCCGCATCGAAAAGCGCGTGATCGAGGCGCAGGTGGGCGGATTCTATGTTTGCTCGCTGTCGTGCCGCTCGATCATCTACAAGGGGCTGTTCCTCGCCGAATCGCTGTCCGAATTCTATCCGGACCTCAAGGACGAGCGCTTCACGAGCCGCGTCGCGATCTTTCACCAGCGCTATTCGACCAACACCTTCCCGCAATGGTGGCTGGCGCAGCCGTTCCGCTGCCTGGCGCACAACGGCGAAGTCAACACGATCCGCGGCAACAAGAACTGGATGCGCAGCCACGAGATCAAGATGGCGAGCATCGCGTTCGGCGAGCAGAGCGAAGACATCAAGCCGGTGATCCCCGCCGGCGCCTCCGACACGGCGGCGCTGGATGCGGTATTCGAGGCGATCTGCCGCGCGGGCCGCGACGCGCCCACGGCCAAGCTGATGCTGGTGCCCGAGGCGATGGGCGACGAGACGCCCGAGGCGCATCTGTCGATGTACAAGTACCTCGCCAGCGTGATGGAGCCGTGGGACGGCCCCGCCGCGCTCGCGATGACCGATGGCCGCTGGGCGGTCGCGGGGATGGACCGCAACGCGCTGCGCCCCTTGCGCTATACCCAGACCGCCGACGGGCTGCTGATCGTCGGATCGGAGACCGGCATGGTCCAGGTTTCCGAATCCAACGTCGTGGCGAAGGGCCGGCTGGGGCCGGGCCAGATGATCGCAGTCGACCTCGACCAAGGCGTGCTGCTCGACGACATGGCGATCAAGGACAAGATCGCCGGCGAGGCGGACTATGCCGCGATGATCGGCGAATTCCTCGCCATCGACGATCTGCCCGCGCCGGCAGCGGCGCCTGCCTATTACGACCGCGCCGACCTGACCCGGCGCCAGGTCGCGGCGGGCATGACGCTCGAGGACATGGAACTGATCCTCGCGCCGATGGTCGAGACGTCGAAGGAAGCCATCGGATCGATGGGCGACGATACGCCGCTTGCGGTGATTTCGGACAAGCCCCGGCTGATCAGCCAGTTCTTCCGCCAGAATTTCAGCCAGGTCACCAACCCGCCGATCGATCCGTTGCGCGAACGCCACGTGATGTCGCTCAAGACCCGCTTCGGCAACCTGGCGAACATCCTCGATGTCGAGGGCGGCAAGAGCCCGGTGCTGGTGCTGGAAAGCCCGGTGCTGACCAACGCCGACTGGCACCGCCTGCGCGCGCATTTCGGCAGCCAGAGCGCCGAGATCGACTGCACCTTTGCCTCGGGCGAGGGGCCGGACGCGCTGCGCGCCGCAATCGCGCGCATCCGCTATGAGGCCGAACAGGCGGTCCGCGCGGGCTGTACCGAGCTGTTCCTGACCGACGAGCATGTCAGCGCGGATCGCGTCGCCATCGCCGGCGTGCTGGCGGCAGCGGCGGTGCACACGCACCTCGTCCGCCGGGGGCTGCGCTCCTACGCCAGCGTCAACATCCGTACCGCCGAATGCCTCGACACGCATTATTACGCGGTGCTGATCGGCGTCGGCGCGACGACGGTGAACGCCTATCTCGCCGAAGCCTCGATCGCTGATCGCCAGGCGCGCGGCCTGTTCGGCGACCTGAGCCTGGAGGAGTGCCTCAAGCGCCACCGCAAGGCGATCGACGAGGGGCTGCTCAAGATCCTGTCCAAGATGGGCATCGCGGTCATCAGTTCGTATCGCGGCGGCTATAACTTCGAAGCCGTCGGGCTCAGCCGGGCGCTGGTCAACGATCTGTTCCCCGGCATGCCCGCCAAGATTTCGGGCGAAGGCTATGCCTCGCTCCACCTCTCGGCGATGCTGCGGCACAACGCCGCCTGGGACCCCGCAGTCGCGGCGCTGCCGATCGGCGGATTTTATCGGCAGCGCTTCGGCGGCGAGACGCATGCCTATTCGGCGCAGTTGATGCACCTGCTCCAGACGGCGGTGTCGACCGACAGCTATTCGAGCTACCTCGCCTTTTCGCGCGGCGTGCGCGACACGCCGCCGGTCTATCTGCGCGACCTGATGGAGTTCAACTTCCCCGCAGAAGGCGTGCCGATCGACCAGGTCGAGGCGATAACCGAAATCCGCAAGCGCTTCGTCACGCCGGGCATGTCGCTGGGCGCACTGAGCCCCGAGGCGCACGAGACGCTGGCGATCGCGATGAACCGTATCGGCGCCAAGGCGGTGTCGGGCGAGGGCGGCGAGGATCGCATCCGCTACAAGCCGTATGAAAACGGCGACAACGCCAATTCGGTCATCAAGCAGGTCGCGTCCGGCCGGTTCGGCGTGACCGCCGAATATCTGGGCGCGTGCGACGAAATCGAAATCAAGGTGGCCCAGGGCGCCAAGCCCGGCGAGGGCGGCCAGCTGCCCGGGTTCAAGGTCACCGAGTTCATCGCCAAGCTGCGCCACGCGACGCCGGGCGTGACGCTGATCTCGCCGCCGCCGCACCACGACATCTATTCGATCGAGGATCTCGCGCAGCTCATCTATGACTGCAAACAGATCAATCCGCGCGCGCGGGTGTGCGTCAAGCTGGTCAGCTCGGCGGGCATCGGCACCGTCGCGGCGGGCGTGGCAAAGGCGCATGCCGACGTCATCCTGATCGCGGGCCATGTCGGCGGCACCGGCGCATCGCCGGTCACCTCGGTCAAGTACGCCGGCACGCCGTGGGAAATGGGGCTGTCCGAAGTCAACCAGACGCTGACGCTCAACGGCCTGCGCGGGCGCGTGACGCTGCGCACCGATGGCGGGCTCAAGACCGGGCGCGACATCGTCATCGCCGCAATCCTCGGTGCCGAGGAATTCGGCATCGGCACGCTCAGCCTCGTCGCGATGGGCTGCATCATGGTGCGCCAGTGCCATTCGAACACCTGCCCCGTGGGCGTGTGCACCCAGGATGAGAAGCTGCGCGCCAAGTTCGTCGGCACGCCCGAAAAGGTCATCAACCTGATGACCTTCATCGCCGAGGAAGTGCGCGAGATCCTTGCCAAGCTGGGCGTCCGGACGCTGCACGACATCGTCGGGCGCACCGAGCTGCTCCGCCAGGTCAGCCGCGGCGCCGAGCATCTCGACGATCTCGATCTCAACCCGATCCTGGCCAAGGTCGATGCCGATGATTCGGAGCGCCGCTTCAGCCTGAGCACGTTCCGCAACGAAGTACCCGACAGCCTGGATGCGCAGATGATCCGCGATGCGCAGGCCGTGTTCTCGCGCGGGGAAAAGATGCAGCTAACCTATTCGGTGCGCAACACGCACCGCGCGGTCGGCACCCGGCTGTCGAGCGAAGTCACCCGCACCTTCGGCATGTCGACGCTCCAGGACCATCACGTCCAGGTCCGGCTGCGCGGCAGCGCGGGCCAGTCGCTGGGCGCGTTCCTGTGCAAGGGGATCACGCTGGAAGTGTTCGGCGACGCCAACGACTATGTCGGCAAGGGGCTGTCGGGCGGCGTCATCGTCGTGCGCCCGATGGTCAGCTCGCCGCTGGTGAGCCAGCACAACACGATCATCGGCAACACCGTGCTCTATGGCGCGACCTCGGGCCGGCTGTTCGCGGCGGGGCAGGCGGGCGAACGCTTCGCGGTGCGCAATTCGGGCGCCGACGTGGTGGTCGAGGGCTGCGGCGCGAACGGCTGCGAATACATGACCGGCGGCACTGCCGTGGTGCTGGGCAAGGTGGGGATGAACTTCGGCGCGGGCATGACCGGCGGCATGGCGTTCGTCTATGACGAGGACGGCAGCTTCGAGCGCCGCGCCAACCCGGAGAACATCACCTGGCAGCGCGTCGCCTCCGCGCATTGGGAGGGCAAGCTGCGCGCGCTGGTCGAAGCGCATGCGGACGCGACCGACAGCAAATGGTCGCGCAGCCTGATCGAGGATTGGGACCGCGTCGTCGGCAGCTTCTGGCAAGTCGTGCCCCGCGAAATGCTGACGCGGCTGCCCTATCCGCTCGACGACAGCGTCGAGGCGGTGGCGGCGGAATAGCCGCCGCCACCCCCGTCACTGCCGCATCCGCGCTGCGGTGAAGTTGCGCACTTCCTGTGCGGTGACCGGGTCGGGGAGCTGGAGGTAGATTTCCTTGGTCAGCGGGCGCGAGATGGTCTGGCCGCCGATCGCGGGGCCGATGTGATAGGATAGCGTGCCGGTGACGCGGCACGCGCGTTTGGGATTCAGCGGGTTGCGGATGTCGTTCGACGCCGCGCTGGCATAGCGGCTGCGGATCGTCAGGCGAAAGCCGATGCGCCCGGCCTGGCGGTCCTGTAGCATCATCTCACCCTTCAGCATCGGATAGGGCAGAGGCAGGCCGCAATCGTCGCCGAGCTTCAGGTCGGTGTCCACCACGCCTGCGGCCAGCTGGTTGTTGTCATAGATCCAGCCATTGGTCTGCCACACCAGGAATTCGGCGCCCGGATCGGCGGGCTCGATCGCATAGAGCGCGTGCATCGCGGCGAGCGATTCCAGCCGGGGAATGTCCAGCCGGCGGAACTGGATCGTCGGGACGGGGATATGGAATCCCGCCATGCCGGACGGCAGCCCGGCGGCGCGGCGATGGATCTTGAAACTGACGTCCGCCGTATTGCCGGTCAGGCTGTTGGGGGCAGTATAGGCCGTGGTGAAGCGGCAACGATTGTCCGGGCGCATCGCCACGCTGCGGATTGAAACCGTGCCCGCCGATACGTCGATCGCTTCATAGATGCCGGCGTCGCGGCACAGTTTTTCCGGCATCGCCGGCACATCGACATAGGCAAGGCTGGGCAGCCCCGCGACCAGCATGTCGCCCATGTCGCCAAAGCTGACCTGTGGCGTGGTCTGGGCGATGATCGCAATCAGACTTGCCTCGCCCGGCATCTCGAACCGGCTGGCGACGGTACGGCCCAGCGCTTCGGTGGTGATGACTTCGAACGACTTCATCAGATAGTTGGAGGAATCGCTGTAGCGTCCTTCCGCCTTGGTGCGCAGTGTCAGGAAGGGGATGAAACCCAGATTGGCGCTGGCGTTCGCTTCCACGGATGCAGTGAAATCGCTCTCTTCGGACCGGCTCAGCGCCATCCCGTCGAATTGCGGGATCAGATACGCCTCTTCCACGCCCACGCGCGCGCGCCAGTCCCAGAAGATCAGCGCGATATAGGCCTTGCTTTCGCCGGTACTGGCGGGCGCGCGATACGCATCGACAAAGGGCGAGGTGAACGTGCCCGCTGCGACATCGACTCGATTCTTCACCTTTCCGCTCGACGTGGCCTTTCCCGCCGCTTCGATCGTGCCGCCGGAAAACTCGATGCCCGATTCGATCGCCGCCTTGAACGCCGTGTCGCAGGTCTGGCGGAATACCGCCTCGCCCACGCCGCCGCGCAGCAGCATCCGTTCGGCCTGCTGGTCATATTCGGCGAATAGATAGCGCTCCACACGGCCGGGAAACGCGCCGCTCTCCACATCGGCGCGAGTGAACACATAGCCGAACTGCCGGCTGACGTCGCGCGGGCCGAGTGCCCAGTAATCGGTCTTGCCATTGTCGGAGACCCAGCGCTGCAACGCCTTGGGCACCGCGCTTACCACCTTCGAATCGGTTCCCGGCAGGTTGCGCTTGAGCTTGATCTGGGTCGCCCCCGCCAGACAACTTTGCACCACCGTGTCAAAGCGGTTGTTCAACCAGTCATATACTTTGCCGGTGGCCGGATTGGCAGGCGTCTGCGCCTGCGCCGGCGCGATCCAGCCAGTGGAAAGGATCAGGATTAGTCGCATGCTCGTCTTCATGGCGTTTCCCCGACGCATGAGATCTACGCAGATACTATCCGCATATCAGGTCATGTTTCGTGGCCATGGTCAATCATGCGGTGCGGCGGACCGGCATTTCGGGGGGCTTTGCCCTTTCGCCGGGTGTGCGGGCGCGGTAACAGGCCAGCATGTGGCAACTCTATACCTTCCCGCTCTGCCCCTTTTCCCGGAAAGTCCGGCTGCTGCTGGGCGAAAAGGGTGTCGGCTATGAGCCGGTGCGCGAATCGCCCTGGGCGCGGCGCGACGAGTTTCTCGATCTGAACCCCACCGGGCAGGTGCCGGTGATGGTCGATACCGAGCGCGGGGTCGCGCTGATCGATTCGAGCGTGATCTGCGAGTTCTTCGAAGAGACGGTGGACAAGGCGGCGATGCTCAACGGCACCGCCGTCGACCGCGCCGAGATCCGGCGGCTGACGATCTGGTTCGATACGCAATTCTTCGGCGAGATCACGGCGCCGCTGCTCCATGAGCGGATGATAAAGCGCATCGTCCACAAGGTCGCGCCCGATGCCAAGGCGCTGCGCGAGGCGATGAAGGCGGCGGTCGCGCATCTCGACTATATCGATTTCCTGCTCGATCACCGCACCTGGCTGGCCGGGCCGACGATGAGCCTCGCCGATCTGGCGGCGGCGGCGCAGATTTCGGTTGCCGATTATCTGGGCGGGATCGACTGGAAGAGCCACGAACAGGCCAAGGGCTGGTACATCCGCATGAAGAGCCGCCCGAGCTTCCGCCCGCTGCTGAGCGAGCGGATGGAGGGCATCCCGCCGCCTGCCGATTACGAGAAGCTGGACCTGTAGAGGCGCGGAGCTTTCCGCCGCGCGCGGGGTTGTCCTGCCGAGACTGCAGGAGAAGCCCATGCTCGAACATATCCCCCATTGGCTCGGCAGCGCGCTGAAAAGCGTGCGTGCGGGGGCGGAGAAGCTGGCGATCGTCCATCCGGGGCTGGGCAGCTTCACGGCAATGGACCTGCGCAGCCCGGCCTTCGCCGATGGCGCGCGCCTGCCCGAACGCTTCACGGCAGACGGCGCGGGCATATCGCCGCCGCTGTTCTGGACCGGCGTGCCCGAGGGGACCGCGCTGCTGGTGCTGCTGGTCGAGGACCCCGACGCGCCCGCGCCGCAGCCGCTGGTCCATGCCGTGGTGTGGAACCTGCCGCCACAGGACGGCACGCTGGCCGAGGGCGCGATCGCAGCGGACGGGGAGGGCGATGCGGGCGGCAGCGATGTCGGGCGCAACTCCTATCTGGCCGAGGGCTGGCTGCCCCCCGATCCGCCGACCGGGCATGGCGAGCATCGCTATGTCTTCCAGCTCTTCGCGCTCTCCGACGGTGGCCCCGATGCCGGGCATAATCCCGGACGCGGCGCGATCCTGCGCGCGATGGAGGGGCATGTGCTGGGCGCCGGGCTGCTGACCGGCACCTATTCGCGCGGAGAGGACGCGACGGTCGGCCCGGTCGGAGCGACTGCCCCCACCTGAAGGACAGGATCGAGCGGCTGGCGCATGGTCCAGCCGCTCGCTCCTGCTTCACCCGTTGACGATGATCCCGCCATTGGGATGCAGCACCTGTCCCGACATGTAGCTGGCATCGTCGCACGCCAGGAACAGGAAGGCGGGGGCCACTTCGTTCGGCTGGCCCGGGCGGCCCATCGGCGTGTCCTCGCCGAAGGTCGCCAGCTTCTCGGGGCTCGCGCCGCCCATCGGGTTGAGCGGGGTCCAGATCGGGCCGGGCGCGACGGCGTTGACCCGGATGCCTTCGCTCACGAGATTCTCGGACAGGCTGCGCGTGAATGCCGTGATCGCGCCCTTAGTCGCGCTATAGTCGAGCAGTTCCTTCGACCCCTGATACATCGTCACCGACGTGCAGTTGACGATCGCCGCGCCCGATTTCAGGTGCGGGCGCGCGGCCTGAACCAGGAAGAACATGCCGAAGATGTTGGTCTGGAACGTGCGTTTCAGCTGTTCCTCGGTAATGTCGGTGATGTCCTTGTCGGGATGCTGCTCGCCGGCATTGTTGACGAGCACGTCGATCCTGCCGAACTTCTCGATCACTTGCGCGATGGCGCGCGTGCAGAAATCCTTGTCGCCGATGTCACCCGCGATGGTCAGTGCCTCGCGGCCTTCGCCACGGACGATCTGGGCAGTCTTTTCGGCATCGTCATGCTCGCAGAGGTACAGGATGGCGATGTCGGCGCCTTCGCGGGCGTAGAGCGCAGCGACTGCGCGGCCGATGCCGCTGTCGGCGCCGGTGATGACGGCGACCTTGTCTTTCAACCGGTCGGAGCCGGGATAGCGGGGTGCCCAGTCGGGCTTGGGGGTGAGCGCGCTTTCATGGCCGGGCAGCGCGTCATCGTGGATCATGTCGATCACTTCGGTGTCGCTCATCATCTTGGTTCCCTTGGATAATGCGTCCAGGAGAACCCGTTCGGAACGACGGAAGTTCCGCGCGATCGCCGCGCCGGGCGGCGTGGGTTCAGCCCAGAAGGGCCGAACCCTGCGCACCGGCGGCGAGGACCATCGTGGTGGTGCAGGCGAACGCGGCAAAGCCCAGCACCACGCTGCGGACGACAGAGATGCGTTCCATCGCGGCGATCATGCGATCGGAACCACGGGCGTGGAGAGCACGACCAGGGCAACGGTGAAGAGGATGGCGCCGAAAGCGGCGGCGCTGCGCTGTACCGAGTCGAGATGTGCGGTCATGATGTTTACTCCCTGAGCCGATCGGCGAACCATTCGCGATCGATGCCAGAGAGTTTGCAGGGAGCGTGCCAATTTTCTAAGCAATTGAATCGCAAAGATTATCAATTTCAAGCGCGGCGAGTTGGTGAAATTCGCGCCGGAAGTTGGCGCATTTTACCAATCAAAAGCGGACATGGCTGTCCGTTATCGGTCACCCGGTGCGCAGGCAGTTCCGCCCCGCGCTTTTCGCGGCGTACAATAGCCCGTCGGCGCGCTGGAATGCCGCGTGGTACGGGTCGTCGGGGTGCACCGGGGTCAATCCGGCGGAGAAAGTGATCTCGCCCAGCGGCGCGTCGCTTTCGCGCACCCGGTAGCGGCGCGTCGCCACCGTGGCGCGGGCCGTGTCGAGCGTGTCGGCGGCCGCCGCCAGGTCGATGCCCGCGAACAGCACCGCGAACTCCTCGCCGCCATAGCGCGCGACGAGATGGCCGGCACATGCCTGAGTCAGCGCTTCGCCGATCGCCTTGAGCACGCGGTCGCCGACGGCGTGGCCGAAACGGTCGTTGACCGATTTGAAATGATCGACGTCGCACACCGCGATGCACACGGCGACGCCGCTGGCCTGCTGGGCGGCATAGGCCTCCTCGAACGCGCGGCGGTTGGGCAGATCGGTCAGCGGGTCGCGGCGGGCATTGTCCCGCGCTTCTTCCAGCTTCTTGCGCAGCTCGCTCGCCTCGCGCGTCGCGGTCTCCAGCCGCGCCTCGGCGCTGCGGACCCGCGCGAGCATCGCCGCGGTGATCCGCGCGACTTCGTCGACCATGATCGCGGTGCCGCCCGTGCCGGTCGATCGCGAAATCGCGGCGGCGCTGGCCGCCAGATCGCGGCCAAAGCCTTCGGTCTCGACGCGCATCGCGCTGACCATGTCGGCAAAGCCTTCGACTTGCATCTGGGTGCGGGCGACCAGCCCCTGGGCCTTTTGCGTCGTGGTTGCTGCTGGCGCCGCCGCGGCGGGGCCGGGCTGCATTTCGACGCCCAGTGTCGCGATATCGCGCTGGGTCAGCCGCACCCCGCCATCGGTGAGCGCGTGGACGGCGCGGGCCAGCGGACCCTCCGGGTCGGCGAGCAGATGATAGGCGAAGGCATAATTGCCCGGATCGGGGTCGAGCCGCTGGTCGGCCAGAAAGGCGCCGATCCGGTCGTACAGGCCACGCGCGGCATCCGCCTCGGCGTGTGGCGCCCGCACTCCTCTCGAAAACCCCAAATGCTTCACTGGTTCACCAATGCCTGAAGCGGCCCCGATCGCCGCCAATTGCGTGGCGACGAAATAGGCGAGCAACTGCTAACATCCGGTGAGTAAATCCCCGGATTTTGTCGAATACGGGCAGTGCCGTGTCAGCGCCGGGCCGCCTTGTACTTGCGAACTGCTTCCAGAGTCAGCCGAATATGGTCCGCCGGGCTCATATCGGTATGGGCGAACACGATCTTGCCATTCGGCGCAATGACGAAGCTGGTGCGGCTGGTGATCCCGGTGGGCGTGCCGTCCGGCTTCTTCAGCAGGACGTCATAGCCCTTTGCCACGGCAGGGCTGGCGGCTGCGACCGCGAACTTGCCCGCGCAATGCTCGGCCGAGAATTTCTGGAGCTGGTCGACATTGCCTGCCGTCATGCCGATCACGGTGGCGCCGGCGGCGGTGAAATCGGGCAGCGCCTCGGCAAAAGCGTGCGCTTCGGCGTTGCAGCCCGAGGTGAAGGCGGCGGGGAAGAAATAGAGCACGACCGGCCCCTTCTTCAGCGCGGCCTTGAGATCGACGGTAAAGGGCTGGCCGGCCGACGCGCCGGGCGCGGTAAAGATCGGCGCCTGGGCGCCGGGGGCGAGCGCCGCTGCGGCGGGCATGCCAAGCGACAATGCAAAGGCGGCGAGGGCAAGGCGTGCGCGCATGGAATCGATCTCCTGTGGTTGTGGCATTCTACGCCGGTGTGGAGGACAAGGCTAGCGCGGCAGCGCGGTTGCGGGACAAGGCTAGCGCGCCAGCGCGGTTGCCTCGGGTCAGCGCGTCAGCGCGTCAGCGCGATGCCCAGCCGGGCATGGGTATCGCGGCGCGTATAGTCGCTCAGCACCTCGCCATGCCCGGTAAATGCCTGGCCGAACAGATAGACGCCCAGCCCGCCAATCCGCGACAGCGGATAGGACACGAACAATTCGGCCGCCCCGCGCCGCGTCTCGACATTGCCGCGCGCCGTGACGGAGAGCTTGATCCCATTGGCCTGCTGGATCGCCGCAGTGAGCGCCGTGTAGCCGAAATACTCGGCGACATCCCGTGCGTTGCCCGCATGGCCGACATAGAACCACGCCTGGGGCGCAATATCGAGCCGCCAGTCATCCCCCAGGTCGAACCGCTTTTCGACCCGCGCGAAGATGCGGTTGAGGTCCACCGAATGCAGCCCGTCGCCGCCGTTCGAATCGTGGCGCCAGCCCAGTGCCACCTGCGTCGAGTCGTCGAACGGCACTTCGGCATAGATTTCGGGGCTGTAATTGGTCGCGCGGAACGGTCCCGAGGGCTCGTTGATCGCCCAGAACATCGTCTGGGTATAGGCGAAGCGCAGATTGGCCAGCTTGAGCGGTGCGCTCTCGGCAAAGGGGCGGAACGCAAAGCTGAACTGGACCTTCCCGCCCGCATCGCCGGTGCCGAACGCGCCATAGATCGGCTCGTGCGGCGCGAAGCGATCGAGGAACACAGACGCGGCGCCGGTGGAACTCTGCACGATCGTCTCGTCCGACGGGGTCGGGGCGGCGGCGTGCTGGGCGGCGGGCGCCACCTGCACGCCGGCGATGCCGACGGGCACATAGCGCGCCTTGACGAAGCTGCCCGGCGCAAGGACGGCGACCGGCCCCGGCGTGCGCTCCAGCACCAGCCGGGTGCCGTCGGCGGCAGTCACCTCGATCTGGCGCGGCCCCTCGGCGGGGATAGGGGCGGGGCCTTCGTTGACCAGGAAGACCTCGACCCCACGCAGCGCCGCCTGTTCGGAATCGGGCTGGGCCGGCACGGCACGCACCTGTGCCATGGCCGGCGCGGCGGCGCACAGGCACGCGATCGTCAGGGCCGGGGGGAAAAGGGGCGCGCGCATCGCCGTGACGGTTGGCAGGGGTTTGTGACGTTTGCGAGTCAAAATTCGATGCTGGCGGAGGCGCTTCGGTGCCGCTAGTCGCGGGAAATGCCAGTCACCGCTACCGATATCGCCCTTGCCGAGCGGCTCGCCGACGCAGCCGGCGCCGCGATCCGCCCCCGTTTCCGCGCCGAACACGGCCTGGAGGCCAAGGCGGACCTGTCCCCGGTCACGCTCGCCGACCGCGAGGCAGAGGAGGCGATGCGTCGCCTGATCGTCGCCGAACGTCCGATGGACGGCATCATCGGCGAGGAATTCGGCGTGCGCGAAGGGACCAGCGGCCGCCAATGGGTGCTCGATCCGATCGACGGCACCCGCGCCTTCATCGCCGGGCGGCCGATCTTCGGCACGCTGATCGCGTTGATCGAGGATGGCTGGCCGCTGCTGGGCATCATCGACCAGCCGATCATCGGCGAGCGCTGGCTGGGCGTGACGGGGCGCCCGACGCTGTTCAACGGCAAGCCCGCCAGCACGCGCGCCTGCCGCGAATTGAAGGGCGCGATCCTCGGCACGACGTCGCCCGCGCTGTTCGACGACGACCAGCTGCACGCGTTCGAGCATCTCGACGCCGCCGTCATGAGCACGGTGCTGGGCGGCGACTGCTACAGCTATGGCTGCGTCGCCAGCGGCTGGATGGACATCGTGGTCGAGGCGGGGCTGAAGCTCCACGATTTCGCCGCGCTGGTGCCCGTGGTCGAGGGCGCAGGTGGCCGGATGTGCGACTGGCAGGGCGATCCGCTCCATGCGGGCAGCAAGGGCGAAGTGATCGCCGCCGGCGACCCGGCGCGGATCGAGGAAATCCTGGAAATCCTGGCCTGTCGCGGCCATTGAGGGCGTGAACCCCTAAACGACCGCGCGCGAGCACTGAACCGCCGACATTGGGGGGCGGTCGCTCAGCGCTGTCGGGAAAGCGCGGCAAGCTCTTCAGCTTCGCCAGCTGTAACCTCGCTCCAGACCTTTGATTGGCCGCAGTTATAATTGACCCACAAGGCACCCTTGGCAGACGGTGGGAGGACCTTTGGAAAAGTGTGCGGTGTCAGAAACAATAGATAATCCCTCTCGAGATCGGGCCCTCCACCGTCGCTATCCATATAAAAACCACCGCTGTTGCGGTACGTGAAGAAGGTGAAACGTGCCGACAGCTTGCCCTTGTACGATTTTACAATCTTAAGTCGGTAGATTGCCCATGATTCATCTTCGTCCGACCAATGATAATCAACCGAGACGACATGCGCGCGGACAACCCATCGGGAGTCCCTAAACTCCTCGGCGATAGTGGTTTTTGCGTCATCCACACCGTCGTATGTACAGAGCGCGGAAGCCGGGAAGCTCCACGCCATCACCAGAATTGCTGCAATGAGCTTCCTAAACATGCCTGACGATAACCCAGAGGCACAGCGCCCGCTATCGGGGCCCTAGGCGGCGTGGACAAATTTGAGCCAACATCTGGCGGTGGCGATGTGGACCATGCCGAGGAAGCTGTTGGCCAGTAGGTCGTAGCGGGTGGCGATGGCGCGATTGATCTTGAGATGGCCGAACGTGCGCTCGATGCGACTGCGCTGTCGGTAGAGCGCCCGATCATAATCGATTTTCACACGGCGATTTGATCGGCCCGGAATGACGGCCTTGATCGTCCTTTCGGCGAGGTTCGCGCGGATAGCGGTGGCGTCATAGCCCTTATCTGAAAGGAAGGCATCGGGTCCGCGCTCGGGCAAATCGATCAGCGCATCATACGCCTTGCAGTCCGCTGCTTCGCCACCAGTTAGAATGAAAGCAAGCGGTCGTCCGAGGGCATCAGCCAGGCAGTGAAGCTTACTGGTGAACCCGCCCCGCGAGCGGCCAAGAGCGCGTCGATGAGTCCCCCTTTTCCGCCCGCTGCCGAAACGTGGGCGCGGACTGTGGTGCTGTCGATGCTATAGTGGCCGCTGTCTGCCATGATCTCGGCCAGCGTCACGGCCACGGTCTCCCAGGCCCCGGCCTCGCTCCATCGTCGGAACCGCCGATAAATGGTGTTCCAACTGCCATATTTGGGCGGAACGTCCCGCCACGGCACTCCACAGCGGAGACGCCAAAGAATGTCGTTGATGATTGGGCGGTTTTGTTCGGGACGCCTTGCCTCGACCGCGATTTTCAGGCTCGATTGGCAACAAGCCCTTCGATTGTGTTGAAAAACTCCTGGTGGGCCGATCACAGTGGTCAGCACTGAAATATAGATGCTGTAAAGCCTCGCCAGTTACGTATTAATAACTCGTTACCCAATCTATGCGAACTTATGTTGCGCTCCATCGCTGTCGGTCAGCCGATGACAGAGTTTTTCAACACAATCCCTTCAAAATCCGCCATTCCGCTTCGGTGAGATCGCCCCGGCTCAAACCTGCCTCAAAAAAGCAGGCTTGGATCAAGGGCTGGCCACCGCGTCAATCACGTTCCCAGACACCTTACAGAAATCGGTGTTTTTCTGGTCACTTCGCGATAGGTTACGCCCAATGAGGAAAGTGACCCGACGGGATTGGCTCGCTCTATCTGCTCCGGCCATTGGCAGTATTCTGGTGGCCTATTTTCATGGTCAGCAGAAGGGATGGGGCGCAGGTATAGCGAACGGAGCAATCATGTTCGCTTTCGCCGTCTGGTTATGGCGGCGACAAATCATCAAATATCCCGAAGATACTTGGAAAGCCCGCCTCTAGGAAATTTGTCCACGCCTAGTGGGCAAGCTTCACTTTACGAGCCCGGCCCGGCCGCTCAGAAAATCCCCAGGAATTTCTTGCGCTGCTCCTTGCGCTCACCAGCGGCGGGCTTGCCGCTTTCCGACTTGGCGGTGGTGCCCTTGCCCACATCGTCGCGCGGCTTGCCCTTGGTGGTGCGCTGCGCCCGCGCCGATGCGCCGGCCAGCACCGGGCCGCAATCGGCGGCCTTGGCGTCGCCCACATCGACAAAGGCGATGATCGCGCCGAGCGGCGTCGCGGTGGCCGCCAGCGCCAGGCCGGCGCCCGCGCGCGCCAGCAGGTCACCCGAGACCACGTCGATCTTTGGCTTCGCGAAATAGCCGCCGATCCCCATCGGCGACTGGCCGGCGAACAGGCTGAACTTCTTGCTGTCCGCACGGAAGGCGAGGTCCAGCGTCTCGTTCTTGAAGCTGAATCCGCCGCGGCCCAGCATCACGTTCTTCTGCGTATCGATCAGGATCGGATCGGCGGCGGCAATGCCGTTTCGCACCGAAAAGCCGATCAGCCCGCAATTGATCTGCACCGGCTCCTTCAGCTTCTGTTCGAACATCTTTTGCACGAAGGTGCCGATGTCGAGTTCGGACAGCTGGACGTTGCGGGTCCAGAACTGTCCCTTGGGCAGGATGATCGCGATGCGGCCATTCGCGTTCGCCAGCGAATCGTGCACGCTGTTGCCGCTGCCGGTCAGCTGGACGCGCGCCTTGAGCGTTCCCGTGGTGCCCGATTCCTCCAGCCCGAACCCGGCGAGCAGCACGCCGATCGGCGTCGGCGACAGCCTTATGTCATAGGAGGTGAAGACGGGCTGTTTCCGCGCATTTATGATGATGTCGGACTGGACGGTGCCGCGCGCGAGGCTGAAGTTTAGCGGGCTGAGCTTGAGCAGCATGTTGTCGAGGTCGAGCCCCAGCTTGATGTTCGACACCGGCAGATTGTCGGCGCGCACGTTGCGGACGTTCCACGTCAGCTTGGCGTCGAAATTGCGCAGCGCCTCGACGCGCAGCGGTGCATCGGGGAGCAGCCGGGGCGTGCCGCCGACTTGCGTGATCGCACCGGCGGCGCCCTGCGCCTCCAGCCGGGCGGGGTCATAGCCGATGAACGGGCCGGCATCGACGATGTCGAGCGTACGCGTCTCCAGCGCCGCCGTCAGCATCAGCCTGGGCTGCCCCAGCGCGACGGTGAGGCTGCCGGCAAGGTCGCTCTCGCCCACGGTGCCGCGCAGCCCCGTGAAGCGCCATTCCTGCCCGACCTTGGTCAGCGCCGAGGTCAGCCGGTAGCGGCGCGTATCGGGCACCGCGACTCCGGCGACCGCGAAGATATCGGCAAGGTTCTGGCCGCGCGCGTCTACACGCAGCCTGGCGCCTTCGATCTCGGTCGCGCCGGGCAGCGTGCCGGCCACGTCGACTCGCGTGCGAACGCCCTGGGCGCGCAAGCGTAGCTGGTTCTGGCCGCCGGTGATCGTCGCGTTCGGCGTCAGCAGCGCGCCGGACAGCGAAAAGGGCGTGCCGCGCGCGGTGCCGTTGCCGTCGAAGCCGATGCTGCTGGCGAAGCGCGTATCCTTCGCCTCGACGGTGTGGACACGGATCGCGGCCTGCACCTGCATGCGCGGATCGACATAGCGGACCATCGTGCCCTGGATGAGGGCGCGGCGGATCACCGGCAGGTCCAGCGGCTCGCCCTTTTCCTCGCTGAAAGTCCAGCTGTTGCGCCGATGGGCCTTGTCCCATTGCAGATCGAGTCGGCCATCGCGCAGCCCCAGCCAGTTCACCCGGCGGTTGCCCGTCACCAGGCTCCAGGTCGAGATGCGGGCATCGATGCGCGCCGCCGACAGGAAATTGCCGGCCCCGGCCCATGCCGGGTTGGCGATGCTGAGCCCTTCCGCCACGAATTTCACGTCGAACGGCGCGAAATAGAGCTGGAAATCGCCCGCGACCTTCACGTCCCGGTGCGTCTGTGCGGCGACGATCCGCTCGAACGGCGCTTTCAGGAAACGCCCCTTGGTGACGAACAGGATCGCCCAGGCCAGCACAATCAACCCCAGGATCGTGGCCGCGACCGCGATCGCGCTCGCCAGCGGCGTGCCCAGCGTGCGCGCGGGCCGCGCCGCAGCCGTGTTTCCGTTCGGGAGCGCGGGGTTCTGTGCCATCGCGCTCCAAAGCATCGCGCAGGCGTCGGTTCCGGCGTGTGCGGTGGATCGAGCGGCGGCGCGATCGCCCAGCCGGGTTGCCAGCCGGCCCCGCTTCGGTTAAGGGCCGCGCTTTCCGCGATCGAGGGACCGTCCGGCTAATAGGGCTGCCGTGGCTGTTCGCAATCGTCGAACCATAAGGAGACGAAAATGCCCAAGCTCAAGACGAAGAGCGGCGTGAAGAAGCGCTTCAAGTTCACCGCCACTGGCAAGGTGAAGCATGGAGTCGCCGGCAAGCGCCACCGACTGATTTCGCACAACGCGAAGTATATCCGCCAGAATCGCGGCACCAGCGTGCTCGCCGATGCCGATGTTGCCCATGTGCGCCAGTGGGCGCCCTACGGCCTGAAGTAAGGAGGGCCGCTAGATGGCACGAGTAAAGCGTGGCACGACCACCAAGGCGAAGCACAAGCGTATTTTGGTGCAGGCGAAGGGCTATTATGGCCGTCGCAAGAACACCATCCGTATCGCACGCCAGGCCGTCGAAAAGGCCGGCCAGTACGCCTATCGCGACCGCAAGGTTAAGAAGCGCACGTTCCGCGGCCTGTGGATCCAGCGCATCAACGCCGGCGTCCGCGCCGAGGGTCTGACCTATTCGCAGTTCATGCACGGCCTGAAGCTGGCGGGCATCGAACTGGACCGGAAGGTCCTGGCCGACATCGCTATGCACGAGGGCGCAGCATTTAGCGCCATCATCGCGCAGGCGAAGGCGGCACTGCCCCAGGCCGCCTGAGCGGACTGCGCGCAAGCTGAAATTGGGGCGTCGAGGCTGCGGCTTCGGCGCCCTTTTTCATTTCAACCGGGGGAGGGGTTTCCCGTGGCGATGAAGACCTGGTGGCTCTACGTCACCGCCGTGTTTTTCGTGTCGATGACGCCGGGACCGAACATGCTCCACGTGATGGTGCAGAGCATCCGCGAGGGCGCGCGCAGCGTGCTGCCGACCACCGCGGGGCTGATGAGCGCGAACATGTTCTGCCTGATCGCGTCGGCGGCGGGGCTGGGGGCGCTGCTCAAGGCGTCGCCGGGCTTGTACGACGTGCTGCGCTATGCCGGTGTCGCCTATCTCGTTTGGCTGGGCATCAAGGCGTGGCGCGCGCCGGTGGGGGAGGCGCATGCCGATGCACCGGTACCGGCGCGCCAGTCGGTGCGCGCGCGCTATTTCACCGGGCTCGGCACGGGGCTGTCCAACCCCAAGCTGATCGTCTTCGCCGCCGCGCTGTTCCCGCAGTTCCTCGACGTCAACCGCCCGTTCCTGCCGCAGCTGGCGATCCTGATTCTAACCTTCGCGGTGATCGAGGCATTCTGGTTCTCGGTCTATGCGCTGGGCGGCCGATCGCTGGCGGCATGGCTGGCACCGGCGGCCCGCCAGCGGATGTTCAACCGGGTGACGGGCGGCGTGTTCGTCGCCTTCGGCGCCGCGCTGCTCGGCAGCCGGGCTTAACGCGAAGACCAAACCCCACGGCGTCATTCCCGCGAAGGCGGGAATCCATTGACTCATCGGGTGCGGCGTCTGCTGAATCGGCACGGGCAATGGATCCCCCGGACTCACGGAACAAGTGCACCACCTGCTAAGGTGATTGCGCGATGGGACGACATTACAGGCAGCTCAGCCTCGACGAGCGGATCGAGATATGCCGCCTTCATGAGGGCGGTATATCTTGCCGACAGATTGCCACCGCGATCGGGCGTGATCACACGACGGTCGGTCGGGAACTCAGGCGCAATAGCAAGCCGACCAAGGTCTGGCCCGGCGGCTATGCGCCCGGGCGTGCCCATAGGCTCGCGATCAGACGACGACGATGGGACGGCCGTTTCAAGCTGGCGCGCCAGCCGGACCTGCGAGATATCGTGAAGAACGGCCTTGCGATGGGATGCTCTCCCGAACAGATCGCCGGCCGACTGGCGCTTGAGCACGGTCGCACCATGGTCAGCCACGAGTCAATCTATCGATACGTCTATCATCGCTCGGCCCAGAAGGACTACTGGCACCGCCTTCTGCCCCGCTGCAAGGCAAGGCGCGGCCGCTATGGCCGCCAGGGCGGAAGCCCGGCCAGCTTCATCAAACAGCGCAGGCCGATCGGCGAACGCCCCCTCGAAGCCCGGGATCGCGCACAGCCGGGCCATTGGGAAGCAGACTATATGCTGTTCGCCCGATATGGGCACAATGTCCTCGTCTTGCACGAGCGCCACACACGCTACACCATCCTCGACAAGCCTCCCCACCGCAGAGCCGAGCTGACCGCACGCCGGATCACCCGCAGACTGCGCCATATCCCCCAGGATCTGCGCAGGACCATCAGCTTCGACAACGGCACCGAGTTCGCCGAACATCACCGCCTTCACGACAGTCTCGGCATCCAGACCTTCTTCTGCGATGTCCGAGCCCCATGGCAAAAGGGCGGTGTCGAAAACACCATCGGCCGACTGCGCCGAAGCCTGCCTCGCAAAACTGACCTCGACACCGTCAGCCACAGACAACTCCGTGCCTGTGCCGACCGGCTCAACAACATCCCCAGAAAATGCCTTGGCTTCCTCACACCCGCCGAGGCATTCTCCAAAATCTCAACCGGTGCACTTCAACCGTGAGTCCACATCCCAGCCTTCGCTGGGATGACGAACGGAGGGGATGGGGCGTGGACAAGCAACCTTGCGTGTACATCCTGGCAAGCCGGCGGCATGGCACCCTTTATACGGGTGTGACCTCGAACCTGCTGGGGCGCCTTTATCAGCATCGCGAGAAGCTGACGCCTGGCTTCACGGCCAAACACGATATCGCCCGCCTGGTCTGGTACGAAGTGCACGAGGATATGAGCGCCGCGATCCAGCGTGAGAAGCGGATCAAGAAGTGGAATCGGGACTGGAAGCTCAACCTGATTGAGCGTTCGAACCCGGAATGGGTTGACCTTGCAACGGGACTGGGGTTCGAGCCCCTGCAACCGACTGGAACATGGATCCCCGCCTCCGCGGGGATGACGGAGTAAATTGTGGCAGAGCTGGACCCGCAAGAAGCGATCCTCAACCGTATCCGGCAGTGCGAGACGCTTGCCGCGCTGGAAGACATTCGCGTCGAGATGCTCGGCAAGGCCGGTGTCATCACCGCCGAGCTGAAGACGCTGGGCAAGCTGAGCCCCGAGGAGCGGCAGGCGGTTGCCCCGGCGATTCATGCGCGCCGCGAGGCCGTCACCGAAGCCATCGCGACCGCCAAGGCCGGGCTGGAGCAGGCTGCGCTCGACGCGCGCCTCGCCAGCGAGACGGTGGACATGACGCTGCCGGTCGACGGCGTCGCCCCCGGCTCGGTCCACCCGGTCAGCCAGGTGATGGACGAGCTGGCCGAGATCTTCGCCGATCTGGGCTTCGCAGTCGCCACCGGGCCCGAGGTCGAGGACGACTGGCACAATTTCACCGCGCTCAACATCCCGGAGACGCATCCGGCGCGCGCGATGCACGATACCTTCTACCTCGCCGGCGAGCATGAACGGCCGATGGTGCTGCGCACGCACACCAGCCCCGTGCAGATTCGCACGATGACCAGCCAGAAGCCCCCGATCCGCATCATCGCGCCGGGCCGCGTCTATCGGTCGGATTCCGATGCGACCCACACGCCGATGTTCCACCAGATCGAAGGCCTGGTGATCGACAAGGGCATCACGCTTGGCCACCTGAAATGGACGCTGGAGACCTTCCTCAAGGCGTTCTTCGAGCGCGACGACATCGTGCTGCGCCTGCGCCCCAGCTATTTCCCCTTCACCGAGCCTTCGGCCGAAGTCGATGTCGGCTTCACCTGGAAGGACGGCAAGCGCGTCATCGGCGGCAGCGGCGACGCGCCCGGCGGCGGCTGGATGGAAGTGCTGGGCAGCGGCATGGTGCACCGGCGGGTGATCGAGGCCTGCGGGCTCGATCCCGAGGAATGGCAGGGCTTCGCCTTCGGCACCGGCGTCGATCGGCTGGCGATGCTCAAATATGGGATGGACGATTTGCGCCCCTTCTTCGACGGCGATCTGCGCTGGCTCAAGCATTATGGCTTCTCGGCGCTCGACGTGCCCACGCTGAGCGGGGGAGTCGGCGCATGAAGTTCACCCTGAGCTGGCTCAAGGAGCATCTGGAAACCGAAGCCTCGCTGACCGAGATTCTCGAGGCGCTGACCCGTGTCGGCCTCGAAGTCGAGGGCGTCGAGAACCCCGCCGAGCGGCTGACCGGCTTCCGCGTCGCCCGCGTGCTGACCGCCGAGCGCCATCCGCAGGCCGACAAGCTGCAGGTGCTGAGCGTCGACTTCGGCGAGGGCCCATTGCAGGTCGTCTGCGGCGCGCCGAACGCGCGTGCGGGGCTGGTCGGCGTGCTGGGACTTCCCGGCGCGGTGGTGCCGGCCAACGGCATGACGCTGAAGGTCGCGGCGGTGCGCGGCATCGAATCGAACGGCATGATGTGCTCGACCCGCGAGCTGGAGCTGGGCGAGGACCATGACGGCATCATCGAGCTGCCCGAGGACGCGGCTATAGGGACGGCGTTCGCGGACTATGCGGGGCTGAACGATCCGGTGATCGACGTGTCGATCACGCCGAACCGCCAGGATTGCATGGGCGTGCGCGGCATCGCCCGCGATCTGGCAGCAGCGGGCCTCGGCACGCTCAAGCCGCTCGACGTGGTCGTGGCGGGGCTCCCCGCGATCAGCCCGCAGGGCGCAGGCCCCGACGTGCGCACGGACGATGCGGCAGGCTGCCCGGCCTTCTACGGCCAGATCGTGCGCGGCGTGAAGAACGGCCCCTCGCCGGACTGGCTGCAGCAGCGCCTCAAGGCGGTGGGGCAGAAGCCGATTTCCGCGCTGGTCGACATCACCAACTTCGTGATGTTCGGGCTGGGCCGTCCGCTCCATGTGTATGACATGGCGAAGCTCTCGGGCGGGCTGGTCGCGCGCAAGGCCAAGTACGGCGAGACCGTGCTGGCGCTCAACGGCAAGACCTATACGCTCACCGACACGATGACCGTGATCGCCGATGATGCGGCGGTGCACGACATTGGCGGCA
Organism: Sphingomonas degradans; assembly: GCF_053502645.1. Taxonomy (NCBI): domain Bacteria; kingdom Pseudomonadati; phylum Pseudomonadota; class Alphaproteobacteria; order Sphingomonadales; family Sphingomonadaceae; genus Sphingomonas; species Sphingomonas degradans. The sequence goes on along the minus strand of NZ_CP177172.1, from coordinate 4,204,739 downwards.
TCATGGGTGGCGAGCATTCGGGCTGTTCGGACGACACGACCGACGTGCTGATCGAATGCGCTTATTTCGATCCCGAGCATATCGCCCGCACCGGCCAGAAGCTGCTGCTGACCAGCGATGCGCGTACCCGCTTCGAGCGCGGTGTCGATCCCGAATTCCTCGACGAGGGGCTGGCGATCGCCACCCGGCTGGTGCTGGCGCTGTGCGGCGGCACCCCGAGCGACGTCACCCGCAGCGGCACCCCGCCCAAGGTGGGCGCGGCCGTCGGCTATGATCCGGCGATGGCCGAGACGCTGGGCGGCCTTGCCGTTCCCGCGGCGCAGCAGGTGGAAATCCTGGAAAGCCTGGGCTTCACCGCCCAGCCGCTCGACGGCAATGGCGACCCGGTGGAGCTGGGCGAGGGCTTCGACGCGCTCCGAGTCACCGCGCCGAGCTGGCGCCGAGACATCGACGGTCCGGCGGACATCGTCGAGGAAGTGATCCGCATCGCCGGCATCGACAACGTGCCCTCGGTGCCGCTGCCGCGCACGCCCGGTGTCGCGACGCCCACCGCCACGCCCGAGCAGAGGCTCGAGCGCCGGATGCGCCGCACGGCGGCTGCGCGCGGGCTCAACGAGGCGATCACCTGGAGCTTCCTCCCCGAGTCGCAAGCTGAAGTCTTCGGCGGTGGCGCCTGGACGCTCGCCAACCCGATCAGCGAGGACATGAAGGTCATGCGCCCCTCGCTGCTGCCCGGCCTGCTGGCGGCGGCGGAGCGTAACCTCAAGCGCGGCGCCACCAGCGTCCGCCTGTTCGAGGTCGGCCGCCGCTATCTGGCAGACAAGGAGCGGCTGACGCTCGGCGTGGTGCTGGCGGGCGCCAAGGCCCCACGCGGCTGGCAGGGCGGCAAGGCCCAGCCGTTCACCGCGTTCGACGCCAAGGCCGAGGCGCTGGCGCTGCTCGAGACTGCCGGCGCGCCGGTCGCCAACCTGCAGGTGATGGGGGAGGCGGGTGCCGCCTACCATCCTGGCCAGTCGGCGACGCTGCGGCTGGGGCCCAAGAACATCCTCGCCAGCTTCGGCATCGTCCACCCGAGCGTGCTCAAGGCGTTCGACCTCGACGGCGCGGTGGCGGCGGTGGAGATCCATCTCGACGCGCTGCCGGCCAAGAAGGCGACCGGCTTCACCCGCCCGGCCTTCACGCCGCCTGCGCTGCAGGCGGTGACGCGCGACTTCGCCTTCCTGGTGCCGGTGGCGCTGGCAGGCGGTGATCTGGTGCGCACCGTAAAGGGGGCGGAGAAGGGCACGATCGTCGATGCCCGGCTGTTCGACGTCTTCACCGGCCAGGGCGTGCCGGAGGGGCAGAAGAGCCTCGCCATCGAAGTGACGCTGCAACCGGGCGAAAAGAGCTTCACCGATGCCGACCTCAAGGCCGTGGCCGACAAGGTCGTCGCGGCGGCGGCGAAGCTGGGGGCCACGCTGCGCGGCTGAGCCGGTTAGTCTCCTGTTTCCCCGGCCTGCTGAACTTGGTTCAGCATCCAGCGTGCCGAAAGTACCGCATTCGCCCGTGGCGGGTTGGGCCCTGAAACAAGTTCAGGGCGACGGCGCATTGGGGATGCGATCTGGGGAGCGGCCCTGGCCTCAGCCCAGCGCTTCCCAGATCAGCCCCAGCCCTACCGCGACCATCAGCCAATAGATGGCGCGGTAGAAGCGGGCGGGCGATACCCGGCGGACCAGCCATACCCCCGCCAGGGTCGACAGGATGGCAAGCGGCAGCAGCGCCGCCGACGTCAGCAGGTTCGCCGCGGTGAACTGGCCCAGCGCCGCATAGGCCGGCACCTTGATCCAGTTGATCGCGGCGAAGAACACCGCCGTCGTGCCGACCAGCACGTCGCGCGGCAGGTTGCGCGGCAGGACCCAGAGCTGGAACGGCGGCTGGCCGGCATGGGCGATCTGGCTGGTAAAGCCTGAGGCGACGCCGAACAGCGCGCCCACCCATTCGGGCCAGCGCCCTGCCCCCGCCGGCGCAGCCGCATGGCGCGACGCCCATAGGCGGTAGCTGCCGAACAGCACCGAAATCGCGCCCACTGCCGCCATCACGGCCATCGGCGACACGGTGGCGGCGAAGCGATAGCCGAGCCAGATCCCCAGCACGGCGCCCGGCACCATCCAGCCGAGCAGCCGCCAGTCGACGCTGCGCCGGAACGCCCATACCCCCACCACGTCCTGCGCGATCAGGATGGGCAACAAAATCGCCGCCGCCCGCACCGGATCGACCGCGAAGGCGAGCATCGGCATCGACAGCGCGCCCATCCCTGCGAAACCGCCCTTGGCCAGCCCGACCAGGATCACGGCGGGGATGGCGAGCGCGTAGAAATGCCAGTCGAGGATCATCGCCCCCCGCTACCCGGTTTGCGCATCGGACCAAAGTGCCTATCGTCCGCACCATGGAGAGCAACCGCGAGGGGCAGGTCGCCGTGATCTTCGTGTCCGAACGGACCGACGAAGACGCGCAGGGCTATGCGGACGCCGCAACCCGGATGGCGGCGCTTGCCGCGCAGCAGCCGGGCTATTGCGGAGTCGATTCGGCGCGCGAAGCGGACGGCGTCGGCATCACGGTCAGCTATTGGGCAGACGAGGCGAGCGCCGTCGCGTGGCGCCGCCACCCCGAACATGCCGCCGTGCGCGAAGCCGGGCGCGGGCGCTGGTATCGCTGGTATCGCCTGTATGTCGCGACGATCGGCCGCAGCCATGACTGGGCAGCATCGTGAAGCCCGCCGGGTTGGACCGCACCTTTGCGCTGCTGTTCACGGTCATGCTCATCATCGCGGCGGGCAATACCGCGCTGCAATCGGTGCTGCCCGCGCTCGGCCGGTCGCTGGGCGTGGCAGACAGCGCGGTGGCGGCGGTTTTCTCGGTGTCGGCGCTGCTGTGGGTCGTGGCGGCGCCGTTCTGGGCGAACCGTTCGGACCGGCACGGGCGCCGCGCAATGGTGTTGCTGGGCGTCGCGGGGTTCACCGTCTCGCTGTTCCTGTGCGGCCTGTTCCTGGCACTGGGCATCAACGGCGTGCTCGCGCCGCTGGCCACGTTCATTGCCTTTATCCTCGGGCGGATGATCTACGGCATTTTCGGCGCCGCCGCGCCGCCGGCGGTGCAGGCGCTGGTGGCCGGGCGCACCAGCCGCGACGAACGCACCCGCGCGCTGACGCTGATCGCCTCCGCCTTCGGACTGGGCACGATCCTGGGGCCGGCTATCGCGCCCTATCTGGTGCTGGGGCATTTGTGGCGCGGCGGACCGGAGATCGGGCTGGCCGGCCCCGCCTTCTTCGCCGGCGCGTTCGGGCTCGTCGTCTGGATCGCCGTCGCCCGGCTGCTGCCCGACGACGATCGCGCCGCGCATGGCGGCGCGGTCGGCTATCCCTCGATCGGCGGGCAGGGCACCGGCGCCAGCGTGACCGCGACGGTCGCCGACCAGTCGGAGCCGGTGGGCTATTTCGATCCGCGCATCCGCGGCTGGATCATCGTCGGGCTGGTCGTCGGCCATGCGCAGGCGATGACCGGACAGGCGATTGGATTCCTCCTGATAGACCGACTCCACGTCACTCCGATGGAGGCGTTGCAACCCACCGGGCTGGTATTGATGATGGGCGCAGGCGCGGCGCTTCTGGCGCAATGGGGACTCATTCCCCTTCTCGACCTCAAGCCGCGCGCGCTGGTGCTGGCTGGCGTCGCGGTAAGCGCGCTCGGGTGCATCGCCACCGGCACCGCGACGTCGTTGTACGGCATCGCCATGGGCTATGCGCTGGCCTCGCTCGGGTTCGGCTTTGCCCGGCCGGGGTTCACCGCCGGATCGTCGCTGGCGGTGGGATCGGCGGCGCAGGGGTCGGTCGCGGGCAAGGTCACGTCGATCAACGGCGCGGCGTTCGTGCTCGGGCCGTCGATCGGCGTGGGACTGTATGAGCTGTGGCGGCCGCTACCCTATCTCACGGCCGCCGGCTGGCTCGTCTGCCTGCTTGTCTATGCGTGGTTCAGTCTATCACCTTCCCGCCGCGTGCCTGGAGCATCCCCGGCGCGATGAAGCCGATCGGCTGGATCGCGGCGGCATCCTGTTTGAGCCGCCCCGACATCGCCTGATACTCCGCCTCCATCTCGGGCGTCACGGTCGCCCGCGATTCCTTCAGCGCGGCATCGAAATGCGCCATCGTGACTTCGCGAGTCGCCAGCGATTCGCGCAGAGCGACCAGGCCGGCGCGGCGCACCACATCCTCCAGGTCGGCACCGGTGAAGCGCACCGTCCGTGCGGCCAGGGCCGTCAGGTCGACATCGCTCGCCAGCGGCATCTTGCCCGTCTGGATGCGCAGGATGCGTTCGCGCCCGGCCTGGTCGGGGACCCCGACATAGACCAGCTCGTCGAACCGGCCTGGACGCAGCAACGCCGGGTCGATCAGGTTCGGGCGATTGGTCGCGCCGATCACGATCACCGATTGCAGCTCCTCCAGCCCGTCCATCTCGGCCAGGATCGTGTTCACCACGCGCTCGGTCGCCTGCGGCTCGCCCATCCCGCCGCCGCGCGCCGGCACCAGCGAATCGAGCTCGTCGATGAAGATCACGCACGGCGCCACCTGCCGCGCGCGGGCGAACAGCCGTGCGATCTGCTGCTCGCTCTCGCCATACCATTTACTCAGCAGGTCGCTCGACTTGGTGGCGATGAAATTCGCCTCCGCCTCGCGCGCCACGGCCTTGGCGAGCAGCGTCTTGCCGGTGCCCGGCGGGCCATAGAGCAAAAAGCCCTTCGCCGGGCGGATGCCCAGCCGGCGGAACGCGTCGGGGTCCTTGAGCGGCAGCTCGACGCCTTCCTTGAGCCGCATCTGCGCGTCATCAAGCCCGCCGACATCCTCCCAGCGGACCTGCGGCGCCTGCACCATCACTTCGCGCATCGCGCTCGGCTGGACGCGCTTGATCGCCTCGAGGAAATCGAGCCGCGTGACCGAGAGCGTGTCGAGCACTTCGGGCGGGATGCTGCGATCCTCCAGGTTGAGCCGGGGCATCAGCCGCCGCACCGCCTCGATCGCCGCCTCGCGCGTCAGCGCCGCGAGATCGGCGCCGACAAAGCCGTACGTGGTCCGCGCCAGTTCCTGAAGGTCGACATCATCGCCCAGCGGCATGCCGCGGGTGTGTATGCCCAGGATCTCGCGCCGCCCGCGATCGTCGGGCACGCCGACCACGATCTCGCGGTCGAACCGGCCCGGACGCCGCAGCGCCTCGTCGATCGCCTCGGGGCGGTTGGTCGCCGCGATCACGACGATGTTCGCGCGCGCCTCCAGCCCGTCCATCAGCGTCAGCAGCTGCGCGACGAGCCGCTTCTCGGCCTCGCCCGACACCTGCCCGCGCTTGGGCGCGATCGAATCGATTTCGTCGATGAACACGATCGACGGCGCATCCTTTGCCGCCGCCTCGAACACGTCGCGCAGCCGCTTTTCCGATTCGCCATAGGCCGAGCCCATGATTTCCGGCCCGTTGATCAGGTGGAAATTGGCATCGCTCTCGTTCGCCACCGCGCGCGCCAGCCGCGTCTTGCCGGTGCCGGGCGGGCCGTGAAGCAGCACCCCCTTGGGCGGATCGACGCCCAGCCGCTGGAACAATTCGGGATAGCGCAGCGGCAACTCGACCATCTCGCGCAGCTGGTCGATCGTGCCGGCCATCCCGCCGATATCGTCATAGGTGACGTCGGCGCGGCGGCTGTCGCCCGCCTTCTCATATTCGGTGCGCAGTTCGACTTCGGTATTCTCGTCGATGTGCACCACGCCCTTGGGCGCGGCCGAGACCACCGCAAGGCGGATTTCCTGGAGCGCATAGGCCGGCGCATTGACGAAGCGCTGGATGTTGGGATCGACCACGCGCTGGTGCCCGGCGGTTGCCACGACATCGCCCGCCACGAGCGGGCGGCCGTAAAAGGTGCGCTGGAGCGCGCTGGCCGAGCCCTGGAGCCGCAGATTTTCCTGCGCGGGCGCGAACACCACGCGAGTCGCGGGCTTGGACTGCACTGCGCGCACTTCGACGAAATCGCCCGAGCCGACGCCGGCATTCGCGCGCTGGAGCCCGTCGATTCGCAGCAGCTCCAACCCCTCGTCCTCGGCATAGGGCAGCACGGCGCGCGCAGGCGTCGAGCGCTTGCCCACAATCTCGATCACGTCGCCTTCGGTGATGCCCAGCGCGCCCATCATCGCGCGCGGGATATGCGCCAGCCCGCGCCCGCTGTCCTCGGGTCGCGAATTCGCGACCTGCAGCTTGCGTGCTCTGGTTTCGTCATCGGCCATTCAAAATCCCCTAAAGGCATGAATGCGGGAACATAGGAACGCCGATCGAGTGCCGGGAGGGGCACAAAAAAAATGGCGGACCACAAGGGCCCGCCGGGAAAGTTTTAGGAGAGGATGCCTGAAAGGCCTGCTCTATGTGCAGTGCGGCGAACTTTTGTGCAAGTGCGAAATATACGTAAAGTGATTGCACGGGTTGCAATCGTTTTGCCGCGAAACGATACTGTGCCATAGCACAGCACAGGAGAGGCGGGTCGTTGGGGCTCGTGCGCTCCCATGCCGCACTGCACAAGAAAGATACTGCACGACAAGACGATGCGCCGATTACCTCCCCTCACAGCCATCGAAGCGTTCGTCCAGGTGGCCCGGCTTGGCTCGATCAAGGCGGCCGCGGAAGAACTCGCTTTGTCTTCGCCCGCGCTCAGCCGCCGGGTCCAGTCGCTGGAACGCTTCATCGCCAAGCCGTTGTTCGAACGCCGCCACCAGGCGCTGCGCCTGAACGCGGAGGGCGAACGCCTGCTCGCGCTGATCGCCCCCGCGCTGGACGCGATGACCGATGCGGTCGAGACGATGACGAGCGGCGGCGAACGGCTGCGGCTGCGCCTGGGCGTGCTCCCGCTGTTCGCGACGCAGCGCCTGCTGCCCAAGCTGCCCGACCTCAAGCGCCGGCATCCCGAACTCCACCTGGACGTCGACACCGCCGGGCACGGCGTGGCGCGACTCGGCGACGGGCTCGACGCGGCAATCGTGATTTCGCGCGACATCGATCCGGGGCTCTATGCCCGCCGGCTGGATCGCAACCGAGTCCACGTGATCGGCGCGCGCGCGCTAGTCGAGGGGCCCGATCCGATCGTCGCGCCGCAACAGCTTTCCAAGCTGACCGCGCTGGTACACCGCGACATGCCGGAGACGTTCACGGCCTGGCGAGTCGCAGCGGGATTCCCCGACCTGGAGCCGCTGGCGATCGATCATTTCGATTCGGGCAATCTGATGCTGGAAGCCGCCGCGCAGGGGCTGGGCGTCGCGTTCATGCTCGAATCGCATTTTGAGGCGGCGCGCGACGAACGGCTCGTCCAGCTGTTCGACCTGACGGTCGAGAGCCATTACAGCTATTGGTTCGTATGCCGCCCGCGCGCGCTGGCGCAGCGGCCGGTGCGCATCTTCCACGACTGGCTGGTCGAGGCGCTGGGGGCAGAGGGGCTTTAGCGCCCGGCCCGATGCGGCAGCGAAATCGGATATGACAGCGCAATTATAAACGCAGTCATCCCAGCGCAGGCTGGGATGTGGACTCACGGTTGAAGTGCACCGGTTGAGATTTTGGAGAATGCCTCGGCGGGTGTGAGGAAGCCAAGGCATTTTCTGGGGATGTTGTTGAGCCGGTCGGCACAGGCACGGAGTTGTCTGTGGCTGACGGTGTCGAGGTCGGTTTTGCGAGGCAGGCTTCGGCGCAGTCGGCCGATGGTGTTTTCGACACCGCCCTTTTGCCATGGGGCTCGGACATCGCAGAAGAAGGTCTGGATGCCGAGACTGTCGTGAAGGCGGTGATGTTCGGCGAACTCGGTGCCGTTGTCGAAGCTGATGGTCCTGCGCAGATCCTGGGGGATATGGCGCAGTCTGCGGGTGATCCGGCGTGCGGTCAGCTCGGCTCTGCGGTGGGGAGGCTTGTCGAGGATGGTGTAGCGTGTGTGGCGCTCGTGCAAGACGAGGACATTGTGCCCATATCGGGCGAACAGCATATAGTCTGCTTCCCAATGGCCCGGCTGTGCGCGATCCCGGGCTTCGAGGGGGCGTTCGCCGATCGGCCTGCGCTGTTTGATGAAGCTGGCCGGGCTTCCGCCCTGGCGGCCATAGCGGCCGCGCCTTGCCTTGCAGCGGGGCAGAAGGCGGTGCCAGTAGTCCTTCTGGGCCGAGCGATGATAGACGTATCGATAGATTGACTCGTGGCTGACCATGGTGCGACCGTGCTCAAGCGCCAGTCGGCCGGCGATCTGTTCGGGAGAGCATCCCATCGCAAGGCCGTTCTTCACGATATCTCGCAGGTCCGGCTGGCGCGCCAGCTTGAAACGGCCGTCCCATCGTCGTCGTCTGATCGCGAGCCTATGGGCACGCCCGGGCGCATAGCCGCCGGGCCAGACCTTGGTCGGCTTGCTATTGCGCCTGAGTTCCCGACCGACCGTCGTGTGATCACGCCCGATCGCGGTGGCAATCTGTCGGCAAGATATACCGCCTTCATGAAGGCGGTATATCTCGATCCGCTCGTCGAGGCTGAGCTGCCTGTAATGTCGTCCCATCGCGCAATCACCTTAGCAGGTGGTGCACTTGTTCCGTGAGTCCGGGGGATCCATTCAACCGCTCCGTTTCGTCAAAAGCGCGGACAAAGCACCGAATGGATCCTGACTTTCGTCAGGATGACAGCGTTTATTGCCATATGCGTAGCCCTCCCCGATGCGGGGAGAGACCACAGGTATCGCTTATTCGGCGCGCATGCTCACGATCTTGCCGGGCGTGCGGGGCGGCTCGCCCTTGGGCAGCGCGTCGACATGTTCCATGCCCGACGTCACTTCGCCCCACACCGTGTACTGGCGATCGAGGAAAGTCGCGTCGTCGAGGCAGATGAAGAACTGCGAATTGGCGCTGTTCGGGTCCATCGTGCGCGCCATCGAGCATACGCCGCGGACGTGCGGCTCGCTGCTGAATTCGGCGGGAAGGTTCGGCTCCTTCGAACCGCTGGTGCCCGTGCCGGTGGGATCGCCGCCCTGCGCCATGAAGCCGTCGATCACGCGGTGGAACACCACGCCGTCGTAAAAGCCGTCATTCGCGAGCTTGGCGATGCGCGCGACATGCTGGGGGGCCAGATCGGGGCGCAGCTTGATCTGCACTTCGCCGGTTTCGAGCGTCATGGTGAGGGTCGTCGGTTCGGACACAATGCTACTCCTTTGATTTACCCGTCACCTAAGCTGCCTGCGAAGGAGTTGCAAATCGCCCGCGACGGTGGCAGCGGCAACGCGGGGCCAGACAGGGAGATCGGACGATGAGCGAGACCGAACTCCGCGACGACACGGCATCGGCCGAAAGCGAGCTGGACGAGGACGACCGGCTCAAGCCCGAGTTCGTCAGCGCGGTTCTGGAAGCAGTCGCCGCCGGCGACAACGAAGCCGCGCATGCCAAGGTCGCGCCACTGCACCCGGCCGACATCGCCGACCTGGTCGAACTGACCCCATCCGAACTGCGCCCGGCGCTGGCCGCCGCGATTTCCGACCTGATCGACGGCGACGTGCTCGCCGAAATGAACGACTGGGTGCGCGAGGCGCTGATCGAGTCGCTCACCGCCACCCAGGTCGCCGACATCGCCGCCGAACTCGATACCGACGATGCCGTCGCGATCATCGAGGACATGGACGCGGAGGACCAGCGCGAGGTCCTGCGCGCGCTCGACCCCGACGATCGCGCCGCGATCGAGGAAGCGCTCAGCTATCCCGAGGAGACCGCCGGCCGCCTGATGCAGCGCGAGCTGATCGCGGTGCCCGAGCATTGGACCGTCGGCAACGTGCTCGACTATCTGCGCGGCGACGAGGAACTGACCACCGATTTCTGGGAAATCTTCGTCGTCGATCCGGCGCACAAGCCCGTCGGCACCTGCATGTTGTCGTGGATCCTGCGCACCCCCCGCGCCGTGACGGTCAGCGACGTGATGAAGCGCGAGCAGACGCTGATCCCGGCCGACATGGACCAGGAGGAAGTCGCGCTACGCTTCCAGAAATACGCGCTGATCTCTGCCGCGGTGGTCGATTCGAGCGGGCGGCTGGTCGGCATGATTACCGTGGACGACGTGGTCCACATCATTTCGGAAGAAGCCGGCGAAGACATATTGCGGCTGTCCGGCGCGGGCGAAGGCGACATCAACGAGCCGGTGTTCGACAGCTACAAGGGCCGCGTCCGCTGGCTCATCACCAACCTGGCGACCGCACTGGTCGCCGCGACGATCATCAGCCTGTTCGAAGGGACGATCCAGCGGATGGTCGCGCTGGCGGCGTTGATGCCGATCGTCGCGGGCGTGGGCGGCAATGCCGGCACCCAGACGATGGCAGTCACTGTCCGCGCGCTGGCCACCAACCAGCTGACGCAGTCCAACATGCTGCGCGCGGTGCGCCGCGAGCTTTCGATCGCGCTGCTCAACGGGCTGACCGTGGCGGTCGTGATCGGCACGGCAGTGGGCTTGTTCTATGGCCATCCCGCGCTGGGCGCGGTGATCGCCACCGCAATGCTGGGCAATATCGTCATCGCCGGGCTGGCGGGCGTGATCGTGCCGCTGACGCTCGACCGGCTCAACGCCGATCCCGCCGTGGCATCCTCAATCTTCGTGACGATGACGACCGATTCGATGGGGTTCCTGGTGTTCCTCGGCCTCGCCTCGGCCAGCGGGATCGTCGGTTGATCGCCGCGCCTGCCGTTCCCAGATAGCGCGCGTGCCCCTGCATCTCACCAAGGTCGCCTTTGGCTGCGACAGTATCGACTTTCTCCAGGAACGGCTGGCGCTGCGCGCGGCGCAGGGGCCGGCGGTCCTGACGACGCGCTATCTGCCCAAGCGGCACGAAGAGATCGTCGGCGGCTCGCTGTTCTGGATTCTCAAGCACCAGCTGGTCGGGCGTTCGCCCATCCTGGGCTTTGGCGAGGCTGAGGAGAATCGCGTCGCCATCCACCTCGAGCCCCGCCTGATCCTGGTCCAGGCCCGCCCCAAGCGCGCGCATCAGGGCTGGCGCTATCTGGAGGGCGCCGACGCGCCGGCGGACCTGGGCGATTCGAGCGGCGACGTGGCAGCGATGCCGCCCGAAATGATGGGCCAGCTCTCCGCGATGGGGCTGCTTTGATCGGTTAGGCGGCCGCTTTCCGAGCGGGATGAAAGTCCGAGGTGTGCCGAGCGTTCATTACGATGCGCAAGCGGCTCCATTTCATCCTCCCCCGGAGGGGGAGGGGGACCAGCCGCAGGCTGGTGGAGGGGTAGTCTCCGCATGGTCCACGAATCGAAGAACACTAATAGAGACGGCTCTAAAGCTCCGAACCGCGCAGAATCCTGTCCGACCTAAACGCGACGATCCGCCACACCACAGTTATCCCGCGTGGAGACTACCCCTCCACCGGCTTCGCCGGTCCCCCTCCCCCTCCGGGGGAGGAACGATTACGGCATCCAGCGCCCGCGCCCCTAATTCGCCAGTTGCGGAAAGGCGTTGCGGAATGCCGCCACCTTGGGCTTGTCCCAGCGCACGATATAGGGGTGCGTGGGGTGCCGCCAGAAAAAGTCCTGGTGATAGGATTCCGCAGTATAAAACGCGCCGGTCTCCAGCTTGGTCACGATCGGGCGCGGATAGGCCTTGGCGCTTGCCAGCTGGCTTATATACGCCGCCGCCACGCGGCGCTGGTCCTCGCTCTGCGGGAAGATCGCCGAGCGATAGCTGGGCCCGCGATCGGGGCCCTGGCGGTTGAGCTGAGTCGGATCGTGCGCGACCGAGAAATAGACGCGCAGCAGCGACCCGTAGCTCACCTTGCGCGGATCATAGACGATGCGGACCGCCTCGGCATGGCCGGTCCGCTCGGTCGAGACCTGGGCATAGGTCGCGGTCTCGCGCGTGCCGCCGGCATAGCCATTGGTCACCGACTGGACGCCGCGCACCGACTGGAACACGGCCTCCATCCCCCAGAAGCAACCGCCCGCGAACACGGCGGTCTGCGGCGTCTTCGCGGCGGGCACATCAGTGGCGGGCGGCGGAATCGCGATGGCGGTCTCGGCCGGACGCCCCGTCCCCGCGAGCAGCACCACGCCACCCGCTGCAGCGGCGACAAGGACGAAAAGCTTGAACATCGGCGCAAGTCCTGAAGATGAAGCGTTGCTTCTATACGTCGGAATGCGCGCCGATGTTACAAGGATTGCGTGCCCTGCTTATCGCAGCGCGGCGCAGGCCGTCTGGATTCGGGTGCAGGCTTCGGTGAGCAGCGCGTCCGACGTGGCATAGCTGATCCGCATCGCCGGCGAGAGGCCGAAGGCGGCGCCATGGACCGCCGCGACCTTTGCCTCGTCGAGCAGATAGTTGATCATCGCCTCGTCGGTGTCGATCACTGCGCCCTTCGGCGTCGTCTTGCCGATCAGCCCCGAAAATTCCGGGTATACATAGAAGGCGCCTTCGGGCGTGGGGCAGGTCATGCCGTCGATCTGGTTGAGCATGCCCACCACCAGGTCGCGCCGCCCCTGGAACGCGCGGGCGCGCTCCTTGAGGAAGCTCTGGTCGCCGTTCAGCGCCGCAACCGCCGCCGCCTGCGCAATCGAGCAGGGGTTCGAGGTCGACTGCGACTGGAGCTTGGCAATCGCCTTGATCAGCGGCGCCGCGCCGCCGGCGAAGCCGATCCGCCAGCCGGTCATCGCATAGGCCTTGGAACAGCCGTTCACGGTCAGCGTGCGCTCGTACAGCGACGGGCAGACCTGCGCGATCGTGACGAAGTCGAAATCGTCATAGACGATGTGTTCGTACATATCGTCGGCGAAGATCCACACATGCGGATGCCGTTCGAGCACTGCGCCCAGCGCCTTCAGCTCGGCGGCGGTATAGGCCGCGCCGGTCGGGTTGGACGGCGAGTTGAGGATGACCCACTTGGTGCGCGGGGTGATCGCCGCCTCAAGCTGTTCGGGCAGCAGCTTGTAATTCTGTTCGGCGCCCGCCGCGACGAACACCGGGGTGCCGCCGGCGAACTGGACGACGTCGGGATAGCTCACCCAATAGGGGGCCGGCACGATCACTTCGTCGCCGGCCTCGACCGTGGCGACGATCGCGTTGAACAGCGTGTGCTTGCCGCCGACGTTCACGGTGATCTGGGCCGGGGTGTATTCCAGGCCGTTGTCGCGCTTGAACTTGGCGGCGATCGCGTCCTTCAGCTCGGGCGTGCCGTCGACATTGGTGTATTTGGTCTTGCCTGCGCGGATCGCCTCGATCGCGGCTTCCTTGACGAAATCGGGCGTGTCGAAATCGGGCTCGCCGGCGCCCAGGCCGATCACGTCGACACCCGCACGCTTCAGCTCGAATACCCGGCTGGTCATGGCGAGCGTGGGCGAGGGCTGGATGCGCTGGAGCGCGGCGGAGATGTGCATGAAAGGCGCCTTTCCGGTGGGGACGCGCGCCTATACGTCTCCCTGCGCGTTTTTCGCAACTGTAACGGCTGCAACCAGTCCGCGCAGGGCGTTGCCGACGAAGAATCCGCCGCCCAAGTCCTCGGGCCGCAGATCGCCTTCCACCGCGCGGCCGCTCTCGATCAGCTCGGCGCGCAACACCCCCGGCAACAGCCCCCGGTGCAGCGGCGGCGTGACCAGCACCTCGCCGCGCGGCACGAACAGCGAGGTGAAGCTGCCTTCGGTCAGGAACCCCTCGGCATCGGTGAACAGCACTTCCCACGCGCCGCCCGCGCGCCGCGCGGCGTCATAAAAACCGCGCCGGCTGGTCTTGTGCGACAGGCGGAAATCGTGCCTATCGACCGGCAAAGGCGCGATTGCGACGCGCACCGGCGCCTCGGGCACGGCGGGCAGGGGGGCCACGCCGATCGCCACTGCCCCCGAGCGCGCAAGCACCAGCCGCACGCGCGCGGGCTCGCGCAGGCGAAAGGTTGCCGCCTGCAATTCGTTGCGCGCGCTGTGCCGATCGAACGCGAAGTCCAGCGCCAGCGCGCTCGCCTTGATCCGGCTCAGATGGCGTTCGAGCAGCGCGATGCCCTCGACCGGATCGAAGCGCATCGTCTCGATCAGGTCGAATCCCGCCTCGCCCGCCGTCACGAACGCCCCCTTGGCCAGGCATTCCTCCCATTCCTGACGCACGACAGAATCGGCGACGACGCCCGAGCCAAGCCCCAGCACCGCGCCCCCGCGCCCATCGCAAACGAGAGTCCGGATCGCCACGTTGAACATCGCATCGCCACTCGCATCCAGCCTGCCGATACTACCAGTATAGACGCCGCGCGGAGCAGGCTCGACTTCGGCGATCACTTGCATCGCCCGGATCTTGGGTGCGCCGGTGATCGATCCGCAGGGAAACAGCGCCGCCAGCGCATCGATGCCGTCGCGATCGGGCAGCAGCTCCGCCGTCACCGTGGACACCATCTGGTGCACCGTCGGATAATGCTCGACGTCGAACAGGCTCGGCACCCGCACGCTGCCGGGCCGGGCGACGCGGGCCAGATCGTTGCGCATCAGATCGACGATCATCAGGTTTTCGGCGCGCTGCTTGGGGTCGCTGCGCAGTGCCTCGGCCAGCATGCTGTCCCGTTCCGGGTCAGGGCTGCGCACTGCGGTGCCCTTCATCGGCCGCGCCGTGAGCCGGCCATCGTCCAGCGCGAAGAACAATTCGGGCGACAGGCTGAGCAGCCACTGCGTCCCCGTCGCCACCAGCGCGCCATAGCCCGCCCCGGCCCGGCGACGCAGCAGCGCATACAGCGCCGCCTCATGCCCGGCATAGCGCAGCGCGGTGCGGATCGTCAGATTGGCCTGATAGATGTCGCCGGCGGCGATATATCCGGCCACCCGCGCAAAGGCGTCGGCATAGGCGGCCGCGTCCACCTGCGGCACCGGCGCGCCCGCCCATGCGCCCTCGGGATCGGGGAGCAGCGCGGCAACGTCCTCCGCACGCAGTTCGGTGAACGACGGGAATACCCCGAACCACAAGGGCGCCCCGCTTGCCCCGTACGAGAGATAGCCCGCCGCATGCAGCCCCGCCTTTCGCACGTCGCGCAGCCGCGCCAAGGCCGCCGGAACGCCGGCTGCATCGGTCGCCGCGACGATCTCGACCGGATCGGCATAGAGCCGGGCGGCAGCGCCATCGGCGCGGGCGTCATCCAGCAGTATAAAAGGCGCATCGGGCAACCGCATTGTTAACAGGCATGCAACCACAGGCGCCGCCGGGCAAGCCCGTGTTGCTCCCCGGCGCCACGCACCCTATCTCCGGGCCATGGCAAATCCCCCGATGCGCGTCGCGATCGTCCCCGTCACGCCGCTCCAGCAGAATTGCAGCCTGCTCTGGTGCACGCAGACGATGCGCGGCGCCTTTGTCGATCCGGGCGGCGACCTTCAGAAACTGCGCTCCGCCGCGGCGGAGCATGGCGTGACGATCGAAAAGATCCTCATCACCCATGGCCATATCGATCATTGCGGCGCGGCGGGCGAGTTCGCGAAGGAACTCGGCGTCCCGATCGAGGGCCCGCACGAGGCCGACCGGTTCTGGATCGCGCGGCTTGAGGATGACGGGCGGCGCTATGGTGTGCGCGGCGCGCCGTTCGAACCCGATCGCTGGCTGGAAAATGGCGAACAGGTGACGGTGGGGACGCTGGTGCTCGACGTCTATCACTGCCCCGGACACACGCCGGGGCATGTCGTGTTCCACCACGCCCCGTCAAAGCTGGCGATCGTCGGCGACGTGCTGTTCCAGGGATCGATCGGGCGCACCGATTTCCCGATGGGCAATCATCAGGACCTGCTCGATGCGATCACCGGGCGGCTCTGGCCGCTGGGGGACGACACAGTGTTCGTCCCCGGCCACGGCCCCGCGAGCAATTTCGCGCATGAGCGCCGCACCAACCCCTATGTGAGCGATGCGGCGCTGGCGGGATAGGAGTCAGGGGCGCGGCGCGATCTTGAACACCGTCTCCGCCGGATGCGTCGCCGGCGCCTGATCGAACGCCAGCCATACGCCATAGCCGGCAAGCCCGAGCATAAGGAGCATCGTCACGATCACGCCGATGCGGCGGCCGAGCATCCATCCGTCCATGCCGATGCCGTGGGCGATCCGCCCGACCAGGAACAGCGCGCCGGCCGACCACAGCCACAGCGTCGATCCCGTCGCCAGTTCGATCAACGCGATCAGGATCAGGATGATCGGGGCATATTCGGCGAAGTTCGCATGCGCGCGCATCCGTGCCAGCATGCGCGGGTCACCTCCGTCGCCGATCGAGATCTTCTTGGCGAGTCGTATGCTGCTCACGCGCCAGCCCAGCCAGAAATTGAGCAGCGCCGCGCCGCTGGCCGTCGTGAGTGCAACTGGTAATATCATTTCCTAATTCCCCTTGTGCGCCCGACTCTCGCTTGCAACCTGAGTACAAATCGCTATACGCGCGGGCTCGCTTCGTGACCTGTCCTCTGGTCCGGCGAGCGGTCGGATCGTTCCGTCGCTTGCCCGGTGCCAATTGTGGGCGTATCGCGACCTGATTCAAGTGTTGGTATAAAGGTGCCGAAATGGCCGTCCCTAAGAGAAAGACCTCGCCGTCGCGGCGTGGCATGCGCCGCTCGCACGATGCGCTGTCGATCGAATCGTTCCAGGAATGCCCGAACTGCGGCGAACTGAAGCGTCCGCACAACCTGTGCGGTGCTTGCGGCCATTATAACGGCCGCGAGATCGTTTCCGTCGAAGCCTGAGCCCAGCTATCGTTCGGGAAAGCGCCGGCATGACCAATCCCTCGCGAATCGCCGTCGATGCGATGGGCGGCGACGAGGGGCTCGCCGTCATGCTGGCTGGTGCTGCGCGTGCGCGGCACCGGTTCGAGGGGATGGAGTTCCTTCTCGTCGGCGACGAAACCCGGATTCGCCAGGGCCTGGAGCAACACCCCAATCTCGCTGCTGCGTCGGAGATCGTCCACGCGGCAGACATTGTCGCGTCCGATGAAAAGCCCAGCCAGGCGATTCGCCGCGCCAAGACCACGTCGATGGGAATCGCCATCGACCTGGTGAAAAAGGGGCAGGCGGGGGCCGCCGTATCGGCGGGCAACACCGGCGCGCTGATGGCGATGGCCAAATTGTCGCTGCGGACGATGCCCGGCATCGACCGCCCGGCGCTGGCCGCGCTGATGCCCAGCCTGGGTGCGACCGACACGGTGATGCTCGATCTGGGCGCCAATACCGAAGTCGACGCGCGCAACCTGGTGCAGTTTGCGGTGATGGGGGCAGCCTATGCCCGCATCGCGCTCGACCTTGAGCGGCCACGCGTCGCGCTGCTCAACATCGGCACCGAAGAGATGAAGGGCACGGAGAATATCCGGGACGCCGCAGCCAAGCTGCGCGCCGCCACGCACCTTCCGCTCGATTTCACCGGCTTCATCGAAGGCAACAAGCTGTCGCGCGGCGATGTCGACGTGATCGTGTGCGACGGCTTCTCCGGCAACATCGCGCTCAAGACCGTCGAGGGGACGGCCCGATTCGTCGCCGACCTGCTCAAGCGCGCCTTCAGCAGCTCGGTCCGGTCGAAGATCGGCTTCCTCATCTCCAAGCCCGCAACCGAATTGCTGCGGCATCATCTGGACCCCAACAACCATAATGGCGGGGTCTTTCTCGGCCTGAACGGCATCGTCGTGAAAAGCCATGGCGGTGCCAACGAACTGGGCATCGATACGGCGATCGGATTCGCGGCGAAGCTGTTGCGCGACGATCTGAACCGCCGCATCGCCGAGGATCTTGGGAATTTCGAGGCAAAAGCTGCGTGACGATTCGTTCGGTGATACTGGGTACGGGCTCGTTTCTGCCCGAGCGTCGCGTCTCCAACGCGGAACTGGCGGAACAGGTGGACACCACCGACGAATGGATCGTCGAGCGCACCGGCATCCGCTTTCGCCACATCGCCGGGCCTGACGAATCGACCAGCACGCTCGCGACGCAGGCGGCAAAGGCCGCGCTGGCCGCCGCTGGCGTTGCCGCCGACAGCATCGACCTGATCGTGCTGGCGACAGCGACGCCGGACCAAACCTTCCCCGCCACTGCGACTCGCGTCCAGACCGCGCTCGGCATCAACGATTGCGTCGCGTTCGACGTGGCGGCGGTGTGCTCGGGCTTTCTCTACGCGGTGCAGGTTGCCGATTCGATGCTGCGCGCGGGCGTCCATCGCCGCGCGCTGGTGATCGGGGCGGAGACGTTCAGCCGCATCCTCGACTGGGAAGACCGCGCGACCTGCGTGCTGTTCGGCGACGGCGCCGGGGCGATCGTGCTCGATGCGCAGGACACCCCCGACCAGGGCGGACGCGGCATCCTGTCGACCAAGCTCCACGCCGATGGCCGCTATAACGACCTGCTCTATGTCGATGGCGGTCCCTCGACCACCCAGACCGTCGGCAAGCTGCGGATGAAGGGGCGCGAGGTATTCCGCCACGCCGTCGTCAACCTGGCGGCGGTGATGGACGAATCGCTCGTCGCCGCCGGGCTTGCCGCCACCGATGTCGACTGGCTGGTGCCGCACCAGGCCAATGCCCGCATCCTCGATGCGACCGCGCGCAAACTGGGGCTGTCGCCCGAAAAGGTCATCGTCACGGTCGACGAACACGCCAACACCTCTGCCGCATCGGTGCCCCTCGCGCTCGATACCGCCGTCCGCGACGGACGCATCAAACAGGGCGACCTGGTGGTGCTGGAAGCGATGGGTGGGGGTTTTACCTGGGGCGCTGCCGTCGTTCGCATGTGATATTCCCCAAAATGGCGGAAGCGTTACGAAAGCGTGACGATGTTATTTGCGACCGAAACACAATCTGATACACGTAAGACAACACAGGTTAGCGGGGGAAATAGTTGATGTCGGCCGCAGGAACGCTAACACGAGCGGATCTCGCCGAGTCGCTACATCGCGAAGTCGGCCTTTCGCGCGCGGATGCTTCGCGCATCGTCGAGCAGATTTTGCACCATATGTGCGAATCGCTGTCGAAGGGTGAGAATGTCAAAATCTCCGGTTTCGGCAGCTTCATCCTGCGCGACAAGGGCGAGCGCGTCGGCCGCAACCCCAAGACCGGGGTCGAAGTGCCCATCGCGCCGCGCCGCGTGCTGACATTCCGGGCAAGCCAGATGATGCGCGACCGCATCGTGGCCGGCGGTTGAGATGACCCGGCCGGCGCCAACCAAGGCCGCTGGCGCGCTTCGCACGATCGGCGAGCTCGCCCAGGACATCGGGCGCCCGCAGCACATCCTGCGATATTGGGAAACGCGCTTCCCGCAATTGCGCCCGCTGACCCGCGCAGGTAACCGCCGCTATTACCGTCCCGACGATGTCGCGCTGGTCCGGCGGATCGATGCGCTGCTCAGCCAGGAAGGCTACACGATTCGCGGCGTGCAGCGGCTGCTCGAATCGGAGCGCCCACGCAGCGCCGCCAAATCCAGCGTCGAGTCGCTGGTGGAAATCCGCGACACCCTCGTCGCCGCGCTCGAAGAAAGCTAAGCCGCGCTCAGGGGGTGTCTGGCCCCAGGCTCGGGTCCAGATCGCGCGGCCGCACGAAACGCGTCAAAGCCGCAGCGCCCCGCATCACTGCGTCCCAGCGATCGATGGACAGGCGCAGCTCTGCCAGGCTCGCGGTCGGGAACTTGGTTTCCACCCGCGCGCGCAGTTCGCCGCCCTCCGGCGCCAGCAGCAGCACCAGTTCCTCCAGCCCGGGATTGTGCCCGACCAGCAGCACCGATTGGGTCGCATCCGGCAATTCGCGCACCGCGTCCAGCAGCGTCGCCGCCGAGGCAAGGTACAGCCGCTGGTCCCAGGCCGGCGCAAGGTCGCTGCCATAGCCGGTCGCGACGTGGCGCAGCGTCTCCACCACGCGCACGGCGGGCGAAGCGACGGCATGATCGAACACCAGCCCCTCGGCCTTCATGTGGCGCCCCATCATCGCGGCGGCGCGCTGGCCCTTGGGGTTGAGCGGGCGATCGAAATCGCGTGAGACGGGGTCGTCCCATCCCGATTTGGCGTGGCGCAGCAGCGTTAGCGTCTTCATGCGTCCTCGGGGCGACGGGCGGTTGCCGGGGCGTCATGCCGCAACCCGGCGGCCAAGGAAAGCCGAACCCGCGCCACTGCCTCCTCCAGCGTCACCCGCACTACCGGCGTCCCCGCCGGAAACGCGCCCAGCAGCCTCGAGGGCATGGCGGAGGAGAGCAGGACGAACGCCCCGCGATCGTCCGCGCGGCGAATCAACCGGCCAAACGCCTGCGCCATTCGCGCGCGGACGATCCGGTCGTCATAGGCGCTGCCCCCGCCGGCCAGCCGCCGCGCCGAATGGAGCACCGTGGGCTTGGGCCAGGGCACGCCCTCCATCACCACCAGCCGCAGCGAATCGCCCGGCACGTCCACGCCGTCGCGCAGCGCATCGGTGCCGAGCAACGAGGTGCGCGGATCGTCGCGGAAGATGTCCACCAGCGTGCCCGTGTCGATCGGATCGACATGCTGGGCGAGCAGCGGCAACCCCTCACGCGCCAGCCGGTCGGCGATGCGGGCATGGACCGCGCGCAGCCGCCGGATCGCCGTGAACAGCCCCAGCGTGCCGCCCCCCGCCGCGACGATCAGCTGGGCATAGGCATTGGCCAGCGCCGGCATGTCGCCGCGCTTCACATCGGTGACGATCAGAACTTCGGCCTGCCCGGCATAATCGAACGGGCTGTGCGCCTCGAACCGGATCGCCGGGCGCAGCAAATGGACCGCGCCGCTGCGCGCTTCGGCCACGTCCCAGTCGCCCCCCGCGCGCAGCGTCGCGGAGGTCACCAGCACGCCCTGCGCCGGCTCCAGCACGGTGCGCGCGAATGGGCGCGAGGGATCGAGCCAGTGGCGGTGGAGCCCGACATCATATTCGCGCCCCTCGGCCCGGTCGACCGCGAGCCAGTCGACATAATCGGGGTCCGCCGGCCCGCCGATGCGCGCGATCAGCGCCAGCCACGCGCCGATCGTCTCGGTCCGCCAGCCAAGCGAGGCGATAGCGCCTTCGATCCGGGCGCGGGCGGGGCCATCCATCCAGTCGGGGGCGTCGTCCAGCACCGCCTCCAGCCGCCGCCCGAGCCGCACCAGCGGGCGGACCAGCGCGTCGAGCGCGGCGCTGGCCGGTCCCGCCGCCTCGACCAGCGTGGGATCGGGCTCGGCCAGCTCGGTTTCGAGCCCATAGCCCGCCTCCGCCCCGCCATTGGTGTCGCGGGCATAGACAAGCCCCCGCACCGCGGCGAGCAGCGCCTCGATCGGGCCGAACGGCTCGCCTTCGTTGACGCGCTGGAGCCATTTGTCGCTGGGCAGCGCCTGCGCCGCGTCCACCGCCTCGGCAATCGCGCGCGCGCCCTCGTCGTCATAGCTCGCCACGTCGGACAATCGCGCCGCCAGCCCGCGCCGGCGCCCGCGCGATCCGCCTTCGGGCCCGATGATCCAGCGGCGGATCTCGATCGCCTCCTGCCCCGTCAGCGCGGCCGAGAACATGGCATCGGCGGCATCGAACAAATGATGCCCCTCGTCGAACACATAGCGGCTGGGCCGAGTCGCCGATTCGCGGCCGCGCGCGGCGTTGACCATCACCAGCGCATGATTCGCGATCACGACATCGGCATCGGCGCTGGCCCGCGCGGCGCGCTCGATGAAGCATTTCCGGTAATGCGGGCAGCCGGCATAGATGCACTCGCCCCGCCGGTCGGTCAGCGCAGTCGATCCGTTGCGGCGGAACAGGATCGGCAGCCAGCCGGGCAGGTCGCCGCCCACCATGTCACCATCGGCGGTATAGGCCGCCCAGCGCGCTACGAGCTGCGCCAGCACCGCCGCGCGGCCCGCAAACCCGCCTTGCAGCGCGTCTTCCAGGTTGAGCAGGCACACGTAATTCTCGCGCCCCTTGCGCGTCACGATCCGCCGCTTGCGCGCCTCCGCATCGGGGAACAGCCGTTCGCCCTCCTGCGACAGCTGGCGTTGCAGCGCCTTGGTGAAAGTGGACACCCACACCGCGCCATCGGCCTGTTCGGCCCAGAGCGAGGCGGGGGCGAGATAGCCCAGCGTCTTGCCGATGCCCGTCCCGGCCTCCGCCAGCACCAGATTGGGCGAATCGCGCATTTCGCGCGGCGCAAAGGCCGCCGCCGCCGCCGCCGCATAATCGCGCTGGCCCTGCCGCCGCTCGGCCCCGCTGCCGGTCAGCCGCGCCAGCCGCTCGGCAATGTCGGCATCGGCGAGCGTCACGGTGCGCGGGGCGGGGCGGGGGGCGTGTTCCTCCCATTCGGGCAGCTTGGAGAACAGCCAGCGTTCGGCGCGCTCGGGCTTGGCCAGGACCTGCGACAGCGCGGGTGCCCAGGCCCAGCGCAGCCGGAACAGCGATTGCAGGCCGTGCCACGCCCCTTCGCGCTCGGGCCAGTCGCCGCCGGGCACTGCGAGCAGCGCCTCCGCCACGCTGCGCAGCAGGGGCGCGGTCTCGGCATCCGACACAGGCGGGGCCAGCCCGACGGCGCGCGCAATCCCCTTGGGCGTCGGCACGGCGAAGCGCGCGGGATGGAGGAACGCGAACAATTCGAGCAGGTCGAGCCCCGAAATCTCGGGATGCCCCAGCCTCTGGCCGATCAACGGCGCATTGAGCAGGATCACCGGCGTATCCGCCGCGACCCGGATCGCCTCGCCCCGGCTGATCGCGCGCGTATCGTCGGCGGTGGCGATCCAGATGCCGGCATGGCTGGCGTGCAGCGCGGGATAGGGAAGCGGCGGCATCGATCGAGTCCACAGGCCATGCGACGCGCCGGACCGTCCCGGCGCACTGCGCCCTTGTACACTGTTCGTTCCCGCTGAACAGCCACGATGGGCAGCCGCGCGACGGCCCGGCGGCGGGTCATTTCGGCTGCGGCGATATTGCCCTTGGCATGGCTCCGCCTGCGCGCTTACAAACGCCGCCTCTCCCCGCAGGGGCCGGCCGATGGAACGACCGGTCCGGGGGATAGGCTCGCCGTTACCGATCCTTAGTCCTAGCCCGGAACCTTCATGACCTCGATGGCGCGCCCTCCGATCGCATCCCGAACCGGCAAGTTGCCGCAATGACTCTGTCCGGTCTTCGCGTCGCGCTGTTCAGCGGAAACTATAATTACACGCGCGACGGCGCCAACATGGCGCTCAATCGGCTGGTCGCATTCCTGCTGGCACAGGGCGCGGCGGTGCGGGTCTATTCGCCGGTGGTCGACGAACCGGCGTTTCCGGCGACGGGCGATCTTGTCGGCGTGCCGTCGGTACCGATTCCCGGTCGGTCGGAATATCGGGTGGTCTACCGTGTCGGACGCGAGATCGCGCGCGATCTGGCCGAATTCGCCCCCAACATCCTCCACGTCTCCGCACCCGAGACGCTGGGACATTGGGCAGTGGCGTACGGGAAGGACCACGGCATCCCGGTACTCGCCTCGGTCCACACCCGCTTCGACACCTATTTACGCTATTACCGCATCGGCTTCCTTGAGGGCGGGATCACTGCGCTGCTGCGCCGGCTGTACCGCAAGTGCGACTCGATCGTCGCGCCGTCCGAATCGATGGCGGAAGTGCTGCGGGGCCAGCGGATGAATGCCGAAATCGGCATCTGGCCGAGCGGCGTCGACCAGGACGTGTTCACCCCCGCCGCCCGCTCGCTGGAATGGCGCCGCGACCTGGGCATCGCCGATGACGAAGTGGTCGTCGGCTTCCTCGGCCGGCTTGTGCTGGAAAAGGGAATCGACGTGTTCTGCGACACGATCGAGATGCTGCGCGCGCGCGGTGTGACGCTGCGCGTGCTGGTGGTGGGCGACGGCCCGGCGCACAAGAGCTTTGCCCAGCGGCTGCCCGACGCGGTGTTCGTCGGGTTCCAGAGCGGCGCCGCGCTGCCCCGCGCGATCGCGTCGATGGATATCTTCCTCAATCCCAGCATCACCGAGACCTTCGGCATCGTCACGCTGGAGGCGATGTCGTGCGGCGTGCCCGTCGTGGGCGCGGATTCGCCGGGCACCGCCAGCCTGATCGTCGACGGCGTCAACGGCCGGCTGATCGCGCCGGGCGACGTCGCCGGCTTCGCCGATGCCGTCGCCGCCTATGCGACCGATCCGGCGCAGCGCGCGCGGGCAGGGGCGGCGGGCGCATCCTTCGCCGCCAGCTATAGCTGGGACGCGGTGAATCGGGGGCTGGCCGAGACCTATCTGCGCGTGATCGCGCGGCGGGAGGGCGCAGAGCCCGCCCCCGCCGGCTGAGACTGGCCC
Organism: Sphingomonas degradans; assembly: GCF_053502645.1. Lineage (NCBI taxonomy): Bacteria > Pseudomonadati > Pseudomonadota > Alphaproteobacteria > Sphingomonadales > Sphingomonadaceae > Sphingomonas > Sphingomonas degradans. The sequence continues at coordinate 4,180,476 of NZ_CP177172.1, read as the reverse complement.
CCCGCGCCAGTCTTCGCTAGACGCGGGCTATCATGAACGACATCACACCCGAACTGCGCGCCGCCGCGCTCGTCTCCAAGGCCTGGCCCTATGAAGAGGCGCGCAAGCTGCTCAAACGCTATCCCGATGGCGCGCCGGCCAAGGGGCATGTGCTGTTCCAGACCGGCTATGGCCCCTCGGGCCTGCCGCATATCGGCACCTTCAACGAAGTGCTGCGCACGACGATGGTGCGCCGTGCGTTCGAGGCGCTGTCGGATATTCCCACGCGGCTGATCGCGTTCAGCGACGACATGGACGGGCTGCGCAAGGTGCCGGACAATGTGCCCAACAAGGAGATGCTGGCGCAGCACCTGGGCAAGCCGCTGACGCGCGTTCCCGACCCGTTCGGCACGCATGACAGCTTTGCCGCGCACAACAACGCCCGGCTGCGCGAATTTCTCGACCGGTTCGGGTTCGAGTATGAATTCGTGTCCTCGACCGAATATTACGCCAACGGCACCTTCGACGAAGCGCTGAAGGGCGTGCTGCGCCACTATCAGGGCATCATGGACGTGATGCTGCCCACGCTGCGCGCCGAGCGGCAGGCGACCTATTCGCCGGTGCTGCCGGTCAGCCCGACGAGCGGCATCGTGCTGCAGGTGCCGGTGGAAGTAGTCGACGCCGAGGCCGGGCTGATCGCGTTCGAGGACGAGGGCGTGCGCGTCGTCCAGAGCGTGCTGGGCGGCCAGGCCAAGCTCCAGTGGAAGGTCGACTGGGCGATGCGCTGGGTCGCGCTGGGCGTGGATTACGAAATGGCGGGCAAGGACCTGATCGATTCGGTGATCCAGTCGGGCAAGATCGCCCGCGTGCTCGGCGGCAAGCCCCCCGAAGGCTTCAACTACGAGATGTTCCTCGACGAAAAGGGCGAGAAGATCTCGAAGTCCAAGGGCAATGGCCTCAGCCTGGAGCAATGGCTGACCTATGGCCCCGACGAGAGCCTCGCCTTCTATGCCTATCGCGAGCCAAAGAAGGCGAAGGCGCTGCACATTGCTTTGATCCCTAGAGCGATCGACGAATACTACCAGTCGCGAGATAAGTGGTGGGATCAGCCGATTGATCAGAAGCTGGGTAACCCTGTACATCACATCCACAACGGCGATGTGCCGTCTGGCAGCTTGCCAGTTACTTTTGGTTTGCTGTTAAATCTCGTGGGTGTGCTCGGTCCAAGTGCCGATCGCCGACAGGTTCTGAATTATCTCGGAAAGTATTTCGGGGAACCCATTGAAAAAGCCACGGAGAGAGATCGTACCGTGGCGACGAAAGGCCTAGCCTATCTCGAAGACGAGTTGGATCGCCTCGTCGACTTTGCAATCGCCTACAATCGAGATTTTGTCGCGCCTGGCCTGTCACGCCGCGTGCCCGAAGGCGTCGAGATCGACGCGCTGAAGCGGCTCGACGCGGACCTCGCGGCGCTGCCCGCCGATGCGCCGGCCGAGGATATCCAGAACATCGTCTATGAAATCGGCAAGACCGCCGGGTTCGAGACGCTGCGCGACTGGTTCAAGGCGCTGTACGAAACGCTGCTGGGCTCCGAACAGGGCCCGCGCATGGGCAGCTTCATCGCGCTGTACGGGATCGACAACTCCCGCAAGCTGATCGCGGAGGCACTGGCCAAGGCATGACGGGAATCGAGGAAGAAAGCGACGCCGTCACCGGGGCACCCGTCAAACCGGATTCGGCACGGCGCGCCTTCCTCAAGAGCGAGGCGGCGGGGGGCATCTTCCTGATCGCGGCAGCGGCGCTGGCGATGCTGGCGGCGAACCTGCCGGGGGTTTCCGCTGCGTATTTCGGGCTGCTGCACCTGGAAACCGGGGTGACGCTGTCGGCGCTGCACGGGCCGATGACGGTGCATCTGTGGATCAACGATGCGCTGATGGCAGTGTTTTTCCTGCTCGTCGGGCTGGAGATCAAGCGCGAGTTCGTCGACGGGCGGCTCGCCACCTGGGAGCATCGGCGGCTGCCGGTGATCGCCGCCGCCGCCGGCATGGCGGTGCCCGCGCTGCTCTATACCCTTGCTGCGGGATCGACGCCGGGGCTGGCATCCGGCTGGGCGATTCCGGCGGCGACCGACATCGCCTTTGCGATCGGCGTGCTGGCGCTGCTGGGCAGCCGCGCGCCGACGTCGCTCAAGCTGTTCCTGACCACGGTGGCGATCGTGGACGATATGGGCGCGGTGGCGATCATCGCAGTCGCCTATACCGCGCATATCGACGTGCTGGCGCTGGGCGGGGCCGCGCTGGTGCTGGCGGCGATGTTCGTGCTCAACCGGCGCGGCGTCCGGAGCCTTGCCCCCTATCTGCTGCTCGCGCTGCTGCTCTGGTATCTGGTGTTCCTGTCGGGCGTGCATGCGACGATCGCGGGCGTGGCGGCGGCGATGATGATTCCGATCGTCAAGTCGCCCGGACGCCCCGACGCCGCCGATTCGCCGCTCCACCGACTGGAGCATGCGCTGCATCCCTGGTCGGCGTTCCTGATCGTGCCGGTGTTCGGTTTCGCCAATGCGGGCGTCGCACTCGGCGGGCTTTCGCCATCGATCCTGCTCGCGCCGCTGCCGCTGGGCATCGTGCTGGGGCTGTTCCTGGGGAAGCAGCTGGGCATTTTCGGCAGCATCTGGCTGGCGGTGCGCTTGCGATTGGCACAGAAGCCCGCCGGGGCCAGCTGGATCCAGGTCTATGGCGTCGCGCTGATCGCCGGCATCGGCTTCACGATGAGCCTGTTCATCGGCGGGCTGGCCTTCCCCGGACGGCTGGAACTGGTGGAGGAGGTCAAGATCGGCGTGCTGGCGGGATCGATCCTCTCGGCGCTGGCGGGCTTTGCGGTGCTGCGCTTCGCCGGACGCGCGCAACGGCTTGGCGCGGGGCGAATCGGCGACTAGGCTGGCGCTCGTGCCCGCATCCGCCCCTTCGCCCGCCACAGCGGATGCCGCCCGGTTGCGGCTGGTACAGGCGCTCCAGCGCGTCGCGCGCGGCGACCGGGCGGGGCTGCGCCAGGTCTATGACATGACCTCCGCGAAGCTGATGGGGGTTTGCCTGCGTATCTGCCAGGATCGTGACGTGGCAGAAGACATCATGCAGGACGTGTATCTCAAGATCTGGAGCCGTGCGGGGCGCTTCGACGCGAACCGGGCGAGCCCGATCACCTGGCTGTGCACGATCGCGCGCAACACCGCGATCGACTGGCGCCGCGCGCACGCGCTGCCGCCCGCGCTGGGGATAGAGGCGGCGGACGGCATCGCCGACGCCCGCCCGATGGTGGACCGCCTGATCGAGGACGGACAGCAACAGGCGCGGATCTTCGACTGCCTCGACGCGCTGGAGGGGCAGCAGCGCACGGCGATCCGATCGGCGTTTTTCGATGGTTTCAGCTACCCCGAACTGGCCGAACGCGCCGCCGTGCCACTGGGCACGATGAAGAGCTGGATTCGCCGCGGCCTCATCCAGCTCAAGGGGTGCCTGGGCGATGGCTGAGCCGATGCCTCCCGAAGAAATCGGCGATACCCTGGCCGCCGAACTGGCACTGGGCGTGCTGGAGGGCGAGGCGCGGGCGGAGGCGCTGCGCCGCCAGCTTGCCGACCGCGCGTTCGCCGCCGACGTGGCGCGCTGGCGCGAGCATTTCGGCGCGCTGGCGGTCGAGATTCCCGGCGTGGAGCCGAGCGCCGGGCTGTGGAACGCAATCGACGCGCGGCTGAACGTCCAGGGTGCCCGCGCGGTACGCATGTGGCGGCGCGCGGCGATCACTGCCAGCGCAGTCGCCGCCGGGCTCGCGCTGGTACTGGTGCTGCGCCCCACCGCGCCGCCGATGTCGCCGCTGATGCAACCGGTCGCGGTAGCGCGGCTGAGCGGGCTTCCCGGCGCGGAGCTTGCCGCGCGCTACGATCCCGCCGGCGGCGTGCTCCGCATCCGTGCCGAAGCGATGCCCGACAGCCCCAAGGCGCCCGAGCTGTGGGTGATCCCGCAGGGCGGCACGCCGCGCTCGCTCGGGCTGGTCGCGGCGCACGGCAATAGCGACCTCGACATACCGGCGGACGCGCGCGCGCTGCTGGTCGATGGCGCGACGCTGGCGATCACGATGGAGGACGCAACCGGCGCGCCCCATGCCGGGCCGAGCGGCCCGCCGGTCGCGGCAGGAAAAATTTCGCTGCTCTGACGCATCCGGCGCGCGAACCGCGCCGTACCTTCCGACGCGCACCCTGAAGAGGTGCGGCGAACCCAATCGGAAGGAAGCCCCAAGATGCTGAAATCTCCGCTCGCGAAAGTCACCTGCGCACTCGGCGCCGTGATGCTTGCCACTGGTGCTACCGCTGCGATCCAGAACTATCCGATGGTCGGCGGTGCCGCCATGTACCCGACCAAGACGATCGTCGAGAATGCCGTCAATTCCAAGGACCACACCACGCTGGTCGCGGCCGTAAAGGCCGCCGGGCTGGTCGAGACGCTCTCGGGTCCCGGCCCCTTCACGGTGTTCGCCCCCACCGACGCCGCCTTCGCCAAGCTGCCCGCCGGCACCGTCGAAACGCTGGTGAAGCCTGAGAACAAGGGCACGCTGACCACGATCCTGACCTATCACGTCGTCCCCGGCAAAATCAGCGCCGCCCAGATCGCCGCCGACGCCAAGGCGCATGGCGGCAAGGCGATGCTGACGACGGTGCAGGGTGAGAAGCTCACCGTGTCGAGCGGCCCGCAGGGTGGCTGGTGGATCACCGATGCCAAGGGCGGCAAGGCCAAGATCACGATCGCCGACGTCAATCAGTCCAACGGCGTGATCCATGTCATCGACGGCGTGCTGATGCCGTAACCCATTCGCTTCGCAAACGCCCTGGCGAAGCGAGGGGGTCGTCGGCCAATCCCTCCGGCGACCCCCACCTATCCAATGCCGAGCCACTCCAGCCCATGGGGCAGGGTGCCGGCGGAAAAATCCACTTGCAGCACCCGGCGATGCGCGTGCCCCGAAGCGGCGGCGGACGCATGCAGGATCGGCGTTGCATACAGCCATACATCCCCCGCATCGGCGAGGCACATCGCCGTGCCACAGCGTTCCACCGCACCGGCAATCTCCGCCTCTGGCACGCGGCCCAGCCGATGCGATCCCGGCGCGATCAGCAGCGGCGCGTTGTCGGCCGGCACCGCGTCCAGATGGATGCGCATCGTCACCATCGCCTCGATCACTGCAAACGGTGGTTCCACGTGGAGCAATCCCGCCTTCACCGACCATGGCCCGAAGCCGGACGTATCCACGCGCGCCGTTACCGCGATCGTGCGATCCTGGTGCCAGCCCAGTGCCCAGTTGTTGCCATCGCTCTTGTCGAACAGGATCGCCCGCACGGGCCGTGCCTCCGCGCCGAGCGTGCGGCAGGCGATGGCACCGAGCGCATCGGGAGCGAGCAACGCCCCAAGTCCCGGCACGTCGTGCAGGCGCACGCCCGCGCGATCCCTCGGCACTCGATCCGCCAGCGCTGCGAGCGCCTTAAGAAAAGGGGCAGCCGCACCTTGCAGGTGCGCTGCCCCCTGTTCTTCCAGTGTGAACGCCGGGCTCAGAGCTTTTCGGTCAGTTCGGGGACGATCTTGAACAGATCGCCGACCAGGCCGATGTCCGCGACCTGGAAGATCGGCGCATCCTCGTCCTTGTTGATGGCGATGATGGTCTTGCTGTCCTTCATCCCCGCCAGATGCTGGATCGCGCCCGAAATGCCGACCGCGATATAGACTTCGGGTGCGACGATCTTGCCGGTCTGGCCGACCTGATAGTCGTTGGGGACATAGCCCGCATCCACGGCCGCGCGCGACGCGCCCACGGCGGCGCCCAGCTTGTCGGCCAGCGGCTCGATCAGCGCGTGGAAATTCTCGCTGTTCTGTAGCGCGCGGCCACCCGACACGATCACCTTGGCGCTGGTCAGCTCCGGACGGACCGACTCGGCGATTTCGGACGAGACGAAGCTGGAGAGCCCCGCATCGCCTTCCGCCGCCACCGCTTCCACGGTGCCGGTGCCGCCGTTCGGCTCCGCCTTGGCAAAGGCAGTGCCGCGCACGGTGAGGACCAGCTTCTTATCGCGGGTCTGGACCGTGGCGATCGCGTTGCCGGCATAGATGGGCCGCGTGAAAGTGTCCGGCCCCTCGACCGACAGGATATCGCTCACCTGCATCACGTCGAGCAGCGCGGCGACGCGCGGCGCGATGTTCTTGCCGTTGGTGGTCGCGGGAAACAGCACGGCGTCATGGCTGTCCATCAGCTTGGCGACGAGCGGTGCGACATTCTCCGCGAGCGCATGGCCATAGGCGGCATCGTCGGCGACATGGACCTTGCCCACGCCGGCGATCTTCGCGGCTTCCTCGGCCACGCCCGATACGCCCGCGCCGGCGACGAGCAGATGGACTTCGCCCAGCTGCGATGCGGCGGTGACGACGGCGAGCGTCGCGTCCTTGACGCTCTGATTGTCGTGTTCGACCCAGACCAACGTCTTCATTTCGCGACTCCCATGCCCTTGAGCTTCTCGACCAGTTCGTCGACGCTCCCGACCTTGATCCCGGCGCTGCGCTTGCCCGGCTCGACGACCTTGAGCGTCGTCAGGCGCGGGGCGATATCGACGCCGTAATCGGCGACGGTCTTCTTCGCGACCGGCTTCGACTTGGCCTTCATGATGTTGGGCAGCGTCGCATAGCGCGGTTCGTTGAGGCGCAGATCGGTGGTGACGATCGCGGGAAGCTTCAGGTCCACCGTCTCGAGCCCACCGTCGATTTCGCGCGTCACGGCGACGCGCTCGCCGGTGACATCGACCTTCGACGCGAACGTGCCCTGCGGCCAGCCGAGCAGCGCGCCCAGCATCTGGCCGGTCTGGTTGGCGTCGTCGTCGATCGCCTGCTTGCCCAGGATGATGAGGCCGGGCTGTTCTTCCTCGGCGACCTTGGCGAGCAGCTTGGCCACGCCCAGCGGCTCCACCTCGTCCTCGGTCGCGATCAGGATGGCGCGATCCGCGCCCATCGCACGCGCAGTGAGCAGCACGTCGGTTTCCGCCTTGGGCACGCCGATGGTCACAACGACCACTTCGGTCGCCACGCCCTTTTCCTTCAGGCGCACGGCTTCCTCGATCGCGATCTCGTCGAACGGGTTCATGCTCATCTTGACGTTCGCCAAGTCGACGCCGGTGCCGTCCGCCTTCACGCGGGGTTTCACATTGTAGTCAAGCACGCGCTTGACCGCCACCAAGACCTTCATCGCATCCTTCCTGTCCGTCAGGGCTGTCCCCCGACAATTGGGTTACGTTTACGCGAACGTCAACCGCTCGCAAGCGATTCGGCGTACGCCTGCACCAGCGTGCCGAAGGATTCCGGGGGCGGAAATTTGGGATAGCTGTGCGCGGCGCCCGTCTGTGCCCAAGGCAGCGCCTCTTCGGTCCAGGTCTCGAGGAAGGGCGGGGCAGGCATCGGCGCGTCGAGCATCGTCGTGCGGATGTTCACAAAGGCGTCGAGACCCTCGGGCCGAGTGAACAGCCAGCTCTTGCAATGATCGCAATGGAAATGCCGGGTGGGGCCGTGCAGGCCCCCGATCACCGGCTCGCCTTCGATCACTGCGAAGCTTTCCGCCGGATAGAGTCCGCTCAGCGAATAGGCGCTGGCGGTCATCCGCTGGCAGCCGGTGCAGTGGCAGGCCATGGTGACGAGCGCATCGCCCGTCACCCGGAACCGCACGCGACCGCAGCGGCAGCCGCCCTCGACCGGCGAAGCCGTCGGGGCGGCCGCGTCGCTCACGCGACCTTCTTCACCTCCGCCACGATCTTCTGGGCGGCGTCGCCCAGGTCGTTGGCGGGAACGATCGCCAGGCCCGAATTGGCCAGGATGTCCTTGCCCTGCTGGACGTTCGTGCCTTCGAGGCGGACGACCAGCGGCACCGACAGGTTCACTTCCTTGGCAGCCGCAACGATGCCCTCTGCGATGATGTCGCAGCGCATGATGCCGCCGAAGATGTTGACCAGAATGCCCTTCACGGCGGGATCGCTCAGGATGATCTTGAACGCCGCCGTGACCTTCTCCTTGCTCGCGCCGCCGCCGACGTCGAGGAAGTTGGCCGGGAACATGCCGTTCAGCTTGATGATGTCCATCGTCGCCATCGCCAGGCCGGCGCCGTTGACCATGCAGCCAATGTCGCCGTCGAGCTTGATATAGGCCAGGTCGTACTTCGACGCTTCCAGCTCGGCGGGGTCTTCCTCGGTCTCGTCGCGCAGTTCCATCAGGTCCTTGTGACGGAACATCGCGTTGGAATCGAACCCGACCTTGGCGTCGAGCACCATCAGATTGCCGTCTTCGGTCACGGCCAGCGGATTGATTTCGATCTGCGCGGCGTCGGTGCCGAGGAAGGCGTCATACAGCTTCGACGCGGTGCTGGCCGCCTGCTTGGCGAGATCGCCCTCCAGGCCCAGCGCCGCCGCGACCGCGCGGCCATGGTGCGGCATGAAGCCGGTGGCGGGGTCGATGTCGATCGTGTGGATCTTTTCCGGCGTGTCGTGCGCGACGGTTTCGATGTCCATGCCGCCTTCGGTCGACACGACCATGCCGATCCGGCCCGACGCACGGTTCACGAGCAGCGCGAGGTAGAATTCCTTGGCGATGTCGACGCCGTCGGTCACGTACAGCCGGTTGACCTGCTTGCCCGCATCGCCGGTCTGGATCGTCACCAGCGTGTTGCCAAGCATGTCGGCAGCGGCAGCGCGGACTTCGTCCTGCGTCTTGGCAAGGCGGACACCGCCCTTGGCGTCGGGGCCGAGTTCCTTGAACTTGCCCTTGCCGCGGCCGCCGGCGTGGATCTGGGCCTTCACCACGTAAAGCGGCCCGGGGAGCTTCTTGGAAACCTCGACGGCCTCCTCAACGGTCATCGCGGCATAGCCGGCGGGGACCGGAACGCCAAACTTGGCCAGCAATTCCTTGGCCTGGTATTCGTGGATGTTCATGAGCGCGCATTCCTCGCTAGAAATCGAAGAGCTGGGAAAATCGAAGATTTGGGGCTGCCTTAAGCACAGCCGCCCCTGCGAATCCACCCCCGGGGTTTACCGTCCGGCACCGATCGCGCACAAAGCCGCCGAACTCGACGTCACGCCCAGTATCTCCGCATCGCCCAGCGCGCGGACACGGTGGAGGAACTGGTCGACCGACTCGGAGGCGCCCGCGTTCGGCAGATCGGCGATCCGCAGCAATTGCTTGAGCGAGAGCCGATCGACCATCCGCCCGGCCATGCACGCCGACAGCGGCCGGGGCAGCCCGGCGCGGATCAGCCCGGCGCGCAGCCGCGCCTCGGGCACCGCGCAGGCGCAAAGGGTGAGGACAAGGGCGAGGGCGCCGAGTTGTTTCGCTTTCATACCGAGCGCGCTATCGTTCCGCGATGCCCATCGCAATCCTCCCCCTCGCGCTTGCCGCCACGCTGGTCGCGGCGCCGATCCGCCCCGATCCCGCCGCTGGCGCGCTTTCGGGCCTTACCGGCTGCTGGGACGCCCCCGGACAGGTGATGGGCAAGCCGGTGCGCATGGCAGTGCGCGGCAGCTGGCGGCTGGGCGAACGCTATATTCTGGTCGAGATGCACGGGCTGGACCCCGCCGATCCGTATGACGCCGCGATCGTGATGGGCGGGCACGATGGCGACAAGCTGGCCGGGTGGTGGATGGACAGTTTCGGCGCGGGCTACAGCGCCGCCGGCAAGGGCGCCGTCACCAATGGCGTGCTGGAAATCGACTATGCCTATCCCGACGCCGGCTATCGCAACCGGCTGGAGCGCAAGGGCAAAGGCTGGCACTGGACGATCACCGAGCGCAAGCCCGACGGATCGACGCGCGCTTTCGCTGCCTATGACCTCACACCGACGCCGTGCGGAGACCAAAGCTTCCCGTTCGACGTCAATCCGGGCCAAACCCACTGACGCGCGGCCCCGAAACGCCTATATCGACGCGATGCACCCGCTTTCCGCCCTTGCCCTGTTCCTCGCCACCGTGATCGGCATGGAAGGATTCGCCTATGTCGCGCATCGCTGGCTGATGCACGGGCCGGGCTGGTTCCTGCATGAGAGCCACCATCGCCCGCGCACCGGCCCGTTCGAGCTGAACGACCTGTATGCCGCGATATTCGCCGTGCCGTCGTTCGTGTTGCTGCTGGGCGGCGTGCAACTCGGCTGGTGGGATGGTTTCACGTGGATCGGTGCCGGCATCGCCGCCTATGGCGCGATCTATTTCGGTTTCCACGACGTGATCGTGCATCGCCGCCTGCGCACCGGCTATGTGCCGCGCTCGTCCTATATGAAGCGCATCGTCCAGGCGCACCGGCTGCACCATGCGGTGGGGACAAAGCATGGCACGGTCAGCTTCGGGTTCCTGTGGGCGCCGCGCCCCGAAATGCTCAAGGCGCAGCTCAAATCCAGCGGCGTGCGGCTGGGGCAAAACGACAGGGGTGATTGACGATTCCCCCGCGCGTCCACACATGCTGATGCGATGGAACAGCTGAACCTTTCCGAGTCCGAGTGGCGCAAGCGCCTGACCCCCGAACAATATCATGTGCTGCGCGAAGCGGGCACCGAGCGCGCCTTTTCGGGACGCTATAACGGCAACAAGGCGGACGGCATCTATCGGTGCGCGGCGTGCCACCTCGAACTGTTCGACAGCGTCGACAAATATGATTCGGGATCGGGCTGGCCCAGCTTTACCCAGCCGATCGCGCCCGATCGCGTGGTCGAACATGCCGACAACAGCCACGGGATGCGCCGGGTGGAGGCGCGGTGCGCGCGATGCGACGGGCATCTCGGCCATGTCTTCCCCGATGGCCCTCCCCCCACGGGGCTGCGCTATTGCATGAATTCGGTCAGCCTGGATTTTCGTTCACGCAGCGGCAACGCAAGCGGGGGTAGCGGCGGCGAGACTGCCGGCTCCTAATCCTTGTGAGCCGTCCGAATAGGCGGTATCCGAACCCCCTCCATGGCCACCAAACCGAAAAAAGCCGGAAAGCCCGGCGCCCGCAGCGGCTCCCGCTGGAAACGCTTCGCAGTGTGGAGCATCGCCGCCGGCGCCGCTATGGGGCTGATCGCCGCCATCGCGCTGGGAATCGCCGTGTATTCGACGCGGTCGTCGCTGCCCAGTTTCGACGAGCTGAAATCATCGCCCAACGGCCAGATGATCCGTGTCCATGCCGCCGACGGCACTGTGCTGGTGTCGCTCGGGCCCAGCTATGGCGAATGGATCAAGTCCGACCAGATTCCGCAGGTGATGAAGGACGCGATCATCGCGACCGAGGACCGGCGATTCGAATCGCATTTCGGCGTCGATCCGGTCGGCATCGTGCGCGGCATCCGCGACAGCTTCGACCGCAAGGGCCGGGTGAGCGCGGTGTCCACCATCACCCAGCAGCTGGCGCGCAACGTCTTCCTCTCGCTCAAGCGCTCCTATGGCCGCAAGGTGCGCGAAGGTGTGCTCGCGCTGGCGCTCGAGCGTAAATTCTCGAAGGACCAGATCCTCGAGCTGTACCTGAACAAGGTCTATTTCGGCGGCGGCGCCTATGGCATCGACGCGGCCAGCCGCAAATTCTTCGGCCACCCCGCCACCGAACTGACGCTGGCCGAGGCCGCCGTTATCGCCGGGCTGGTCAAGGCGCCTTCGCATTACTCCCCCAGCGCCGATGCCGAGGCCGCCGTGGACCGCGCCGGCGTGGTGCTGTCGCTGATGGCAGAGACGGGCAAGATCACCGCCGCGCAGTCGCGCGCGACCGATCCGCGCACCGTCAAGCTGGCCCCCGAACCGCGCCAGAACAGCGTGCGCTATTTCACCGACTGGGCGCTGCCCCAGCTGGAAGTGCTGATCGACGAGACGCAGGCGCCGCTGGAAGTGTGGACCACGCTCGACCTGGGGATGCAGCGCGCCGCCGACGATGCGATCCGCGCCAACGCGCCGGGCAATGCCCAGGGCGCGCTGGTCAGCCTGGACCGCGATGGCGCGGTGCGCGCGATGGTGGGGGGCAAGGACTATGTCTCGTCCATCTACAACCGCGCGACACAGGCCACGCGCCAGCCAGGATCGGCGTTCAAGCTGTTCGTCTATCTCGCCGCGCTGGAGGCCGGGCACAAGACCGACGACATGGTGGTCGACGAGCCGGTGACGATCGACGGGTGGAGCCCGCGCAACAATTCTCGCCGCAATTCGGGCCAGATCACGCTGCGCACGGCCTTTGCCTATTCGATCAACACGATCGCGGCGAAGCTGGGCCAGGAAGTCGGCTTCAGCACAGTCGCCGACATGGCGCGCCGGTTCGGGATCACGACCCCCATCAACACCCAGCCGGCAATGGTGCTGGGCACGTCGAACGTGCGGCTGATCGACATGACCCGCGCCTTTGCATCGGTGGGGCAAAAGGGCGTGGCCGTCACTCCCTATGGCATCACGCGCGTCACGGCGAACAACGCGGTGATCTATCAACATGAAGTCGATACCAGCCATGTGCTGGTCGCCCCCTATGTCGCCGCGCAGATGACCGACCTGCTCCAGACCGCCGTCGCCACGGGCAGCGGACGCGCGGCGCAGATCGGCCGCCCCGTCGCGGGGAAGACGGGGACCACCACGTCGAACAAGGACGGCTGGTTCATCGGCTTTTCCAGCGGCCTCACCACCGGCGTGTGGATGGGCCGTGACGATGCGAAGGTCGTCCCCGGCCTGCAGGGCGGCACCGCGCCCGCACGCGCCTTCGCCGCCTTCATGCGCAAGGCGGTGGCGAACCGCCCGGTCGAGGAGTTCGACACCAAGGTGACGCTGCCCGAATGGCAGCTCGAGCCCGAGGACAACGCCTATTATGCCGGGCCCGACAATGGGGTGTTCGTCGACGAAGACGGCAATCCGGTTCCGCAGGACCAGGGCCGCGAGGCGCCCGCGCAGCAGGACCAGGGCGAAGGGCAGCCGCAGGACAAGCTCGATCAGGACTGGATCGACCGGATGACCGGCAACGCGCCGCCTTCGCAACAACAGCCGGGCCGCGCACCGGCGCGCGAACCGTCACGCCAGCCGCAGGTTCTGACGCCTCCCGATCGCGTCCAGCCGCGCGACGGCGCACAGCAATAGCAGGTAGTCAGAAGCGCCCGGTTCCCCCGCGAAAGCGGGGGCCCAGGGTCACGGGCACTGCGTGCGAAACGCTTCAGCGCCCGCCTATCGCCCCACCCAGTGCAGCGCCGCCCCATGGCTGCGCAGCCAGGCGCGCGCCGCGTCGGGATCGCCCTCGTACAGGTCGTCGACCAGCCGGTGGAACGCGGGCGCATGGTTCATATGGACGCGGTGCGCGACTTCATGCGCCACCGTCGCGCGGCGGACGAAATCGGGCGCCAGGATCAGCCGCCAGCTATAGCGGATCGCCCCCGACGAGGCGCAACTGCCCCAGCGGCCCCGCGGATCGCCGATCGACACCCGCGTCACCGTGACCCCCGCCCGCGCGGCATAGTCCGCCGTCTCGGCGCTCAGCACCCGCAGCGCCTCGGCGCGCAGCCAGCGTTCAATGCGGCGCTCCAGCCCCTCGGCCGGGCCGCCGCAATACAGCCGGTCGCCCTCCAGCCGGGGTGCGCGCGCACCCGGCGCGGGCCAGACGATCTCGACCTGCTCCCCGCGAAACGGAAAGCGCGCGCCCGGCGCGAACGGCATCGACTGCGGCAGCCGCGCCTGTTGCGCCGCGATCCAGCCGCGCTGCTCCTCGGCCCAGGCCAGTGCCTTTTTCAGCGAGGCGCGCGGCGGCAGCGTCAGCCGCACGCGGCCGTCGCGCGGATCGACCGCAAGCCGCATGCGCCGGGCGCGTGCGTTGCGGACGACCTCGACCGGCGGGTTCACAAGATCCGGTCCACCAGGTGATGCTCGAAATCGCCGACATCGTCCTCGGAGACCGTCCAGCCGCGCGTCGATTCCCCCGCGCGGTGCACGGCCTCGCGATCACCCGACACCAGATAATGCCATCCGGGCAGCGCCTCGCCCGCCGCGCGCAGGCGATAGGCACAGGTGGAGGGCAGCCATTCGATGCCGCGCACATTGTTCTTGTTCAGCCGCACGCACTCGCTGACATAGGCGTGGCGGTGCTTGTAATCGCTGCACATGCCCATCTTGCGATCGAGCAGGCGGCAGGCAACGTTGGTGGGCAGCAATTCGCCCGTGTCCTCGTCCTCCAGCTTGTGCAGGCAGCATTTGCCGCAACCGTCGCACAGCGCCTCCCACTGTGCCCGGTCGAGCTTGTCGAGCGGCGTATCCTCCCAGAAGCGCGCGCTCACTTTACCCAGTGCCGCAGCTGCGCGGCGATCGCCGGGCCGTCCTGGTCGATCGGCAGCGACGCCATCGGCTTGCCATCGGGGCTCATCAGGAAGGCGACGGCAAGGTGATCGACCAGATAGCCGCCGCCGGGCGCTGCCGGCTGCTTCTTGAAATACACCGCATAGTTCTTCGCGACCTGCGCGATCTGCGCGGGCGTGCCGGTCAGCCCGACGACGCGGGGGTGGAAATTGCCCACGAACTGCTTGATCGCCGCCGGGGTATCGCGCTCGGGATCGACCGAGACGAACACCGGCACGATCTTTTGCGAGAGCCGGGGGTCGGTCTTGTCCAGCTCGCGCATCGCCGCGCCGATCTTCTGCATGTCGGTGGGGCAGACATCGGGGCAATAGGTGTAGCCGAAATACATGATCCGATAGCGGCCGGTGAAATCGGTATCGCGCACGGTCTTGCCGTCCTGATTGGTCAGCGCGAAGGGTCCGCCGATGCGGGCACCGGCGAGCGGGGGCTTGTCCGCACCCCCGCCACAGCTCGCCAGCGGGGCCGCGAGCAGCGCGCATGCAAGCGCTTGAAACATCCTATTCATAGCGTCTCCTGCCATGATCTGTTACGCCGCGCCTTGCAAGAACTCGTCCGAACAAAGGGTGTCGCTGGATCATGAACTACCGTGGGTTTCGCCTCGCCGCCGCTGCCGTGCTGGTGTTCTCGGCCACGCCTGCCTTCGCGCAGAAATTCTCCGACAGCTATGAATTCCTGGAGGCGGTCCGCAAGGCGGATGGCAACAAGGTCAACAAGTTCCTGCAGGACAAGTCGCTGCGGATCATAAACACCAAGGATCGCAATGGCGAGGGTGCGCTGCACATCGTCGCGGCACGCCACAAGGATTCGGACGCAACCTGGCTGCGCGCGCTGCTCCAGGCGGACGATGCCAACCCCAATATCCAGGATCGCGCGGGCAACACCCCGCTGATCGTCGCCGTCAACCAGGGCTGGGCCGAAGGCGTGTCGATCCTGCTGCGGTACAAGGCGAATGTGAACCTGGCCAATTCGGCCGGCGAGACGCCGCTGATCCGCGCCGTGCTGAACCATGACCAGGCGATGGTCCGCCAGTTGCTCGACGCGGGGGCCAATCCCGATCGCGGCGATTACCGCACCGGCAAGAACGCGCGCGACTATGCCCGCGACGAAACGCGCTTTCCGGCGATCGCCAAGATGCTGGCCGATGCGCCCAAGACCGACACCAACGCTGCGGCAGCGGGGCCGCGGCTGTAAGTTTACTGCGCAGACCACCCGCCCCGCCTCCCCACCCGACCACCATAGCCTGATGGTATCGTTGGTGGTCGGGCGGGGAGGCGGGGCGGGTGGTGGCGGGCTCATGCCAATGAGCCTTGCCCTAAGCGCTCAAAACACCTGCTCGGCCTCCGGGTCGAGCAGGTTGAGCACGCGCCGCGCCGCGCGGCGGGCAAAGGCCAAAGTGATTTTCTTGCGCGTTGGACTGGCCAGCGGCACCGTCGCCGGTTCGCGCACCACCGCCGCGTCATAGCGGTCCGCCACCAGGATACCGGCGCGCGCGGGCAGGAACGCTTCCTGTTCGAACGGGCGCAGATCGAACCCGGCGGGCACTGCCCAGAAGAACCGGTCGCAGTGCGGCAGATATTCCTGCCACTTGCCGTCGCCGAGCAGATCGGCACGCGACACCTTAATCTCGACGATAACGATATTCCCGCGCGCATCGATCGCCATCAGATCGGCGCGCCGGCCCCCGTCCAGCGGCACTTCGGCGATCGCCACGCAATCGTGGCGCAACAACATGCGGGATACGCCGCGCGCCACGTCGGCCGCGTCTATGGGGGGGAGGGCGACCGACGTGGCCGCGGCCGGGGATGGCAGATCGCGCATCCCCGAACGCTAGAACATTACACGAACACGGGAAAGCCCCATTGGACTTTCCCGGCGTGGTTCAGCGATAGAAGACGTGGTTGCCGATGGTGGCGACGGTGGGGCGGCCCCAGCTCGCCTTGCTGTAGCGCGCGTGGAAATACAGCGCCTCTTCGGCCGGGCTGTCCCACAGGTCCTTCTGCGCGACCTGCGCCACGGCGAGCGCGCGGCGCCACTGGGCATTGGCCGGCGGCGTCGGAATCTTGCCGCCGCGCACGAACGAGAACTGGCCGCGCTGGGTCAGCACCGAACAGACCGATTTCGGGAAACGACCCGAAGTGGTGCGGTTGAGGATCACTTCGGCAACGGCCAGCTGGCCGGCGAGCGGTTCGCCCTTCGACTCGTAATAGATGCCGGCGGCGAGGCAGTTGAGTTCGCTCGACAGCGATTCGGGCGCGTCCTGCGCTGCCACGACGGCTGAGAGCGATTCGAATTCCTGGTCTTCCTGGAGCGCCTGCTGCGGCAGCGGCTGGACGATCTCTCCGTCCTGTTTTTCCGGAAGGGTGGCCGCAACGGCGAGTTGCGGCGGAACAACATGGTGTTCCTGCGTGTTTACCGACTGAACCGATGCCGGCTGTGCCGTCATGGTCGGGTCGAGCGTGGCAGCATTCGCAAGTGCGCCAGCGCAAAATGTCACCGCCGCGAAAGTCGCGACGCGAGGCAGAAACTTCATTTGTTTTCAGTACTATGCGGTTGGCGTGCGGACGGGCCACTTTTCTCAGTATGGCGCGCCGGACTTTCCCCCCGACTGCGTAACCGCTCGACTTCACACCTCGAACGGCACAACGCTTATGGATACGAGTGGCCCCTTTCCCTGCACAGGCGTGCAATGTCAACTCAGCGACATCGTTTCAGCGGCGAACCGTTCTGCCGATGCGACGTCCAGTTCGATCACCCACAGATCGGTGTCGCGCGCGCGGCGGCGCTGCCAATAGGCCGTGACCGCCGCGTCGTCAGGGAGTTCGCTGGGCCCCGAAGGGAGCAGCATGGGGGTCCCTTCCGGCCCCACGCCACGCTCGAAAAAGCGCGGATTTCCGCCCTTTTCCAGTGCCAGCACCAGGATCGCGCCTGCGGTCGCGTCGCCGCGCGCCAGCACCATTGCCGCGCCCCCTTCCTGGTTGACCCGGCGGATCAGCGCGCTGACCTGCATCGCGCTCGTCAGCCGCGCCATCAACCCGCCCGATAGCCGGGGAGCGAGGCGAGCGGGATTCTAGAGCGCATGAAGGTGCCGGTGCCGCGCGCCGCCTCTTCGCCGGTGGAATCGATCAGCCGCGCCTCGGCCACGAACACGCGGCGCTGGCCGCTGACCCAGCGGCCCTCGGCCACCACCGGCCCTTCGGCCAGCGGCTTGGTGAGCAGCAGGTTGAACGCCGTGGTCAGCAGGAAACGATCGGTGACAAGGCTGTTGGCCGCATAGAAGGCCGCATCGTCGAGCATCTTGAAATAGCTCGTACCGTGCGCGGCCCCGGCTGCGTGGAACAGTTGCGGTTCAATGTTGAAGCGGATGCGTGCGATCCCGCTTTCCGGAATCTCGAGCACCGAGTCGAACAGCTGGTTGATCGGCGCCGCCGCATAGAGCGATTCGAGCGCACGGAAATGCGCCGCCTCGCCCTGCGGCGGGGGTGCGGGATCAGGCTGCGTCACGCGCTTCCACGCGGGCGAGCAGCGCGAACAGCGCGTCGGGCGAGCCGGCCCCGCGCAGCTTGGCGGCAAAGTTGCGGTCGCGCAGGTGGCGCGAGACACAGGCCAGTGCCTTCAGATGCTCGGCCCCTGCGCCGGTAGGCGACACGAGCATGAACACCATGTCGACCGGCAGCTCATCCACTGCGCCGAAGTCGATCGGGTGGGTGAGCGTCGCGAAAACGCCGCACACCCGCCGCAGGCCATCCAGCTTGCCGTGCGGAATCGCGATTCCGCCGCCAAAGCCGGTCGAGCCGAGCTTTTCCCGCTCGGCCAGCCGATCGGCAACGGCGCGTGCGTCCAGCCCATAGGCGCGCGCCGCAGCGGCCCCCAGTTGCTGGAACAGGTTCTTCTTGTTGGCAGCGCTCACGCCGGACAGCACGGCTTCCGACGTGAGCAGATCGTTAAGTTCGGTCATCAATCATCCAGTAGCGGGGGCCCCCCGGCCCCCGGGCATGCATCAGCATATCATGCCCCCCCGGGGCGTGACGTCATCCTTGAACGCGATTGGGCTCCACCCAGCCGATCGTGCCGTCGCCACGGCGATAGACCATGTTGAAGCTGCCGGTTCCGGTGTTGCGGAACAACAGGGCGTTGGTGTTGCGCAGATCGAGCATCATCACCGCGTCGGACACCGTCGCCTCTGGCACGTCGACGCGCGTCTCGGCGATGATGAGCGGCGCATCGGCGATTTCCTCTTCCTCGGTGTGCTCCTGGAACAGCGTATAGCCGGCATCATAGGCGCCAACTTCGGCGAGCGCATTGATTTCGCCGTTCTGGCGATCCTTCAGGCGGCGGGTATAGCGTCGCAGCTGCTTGTCGATGCGGTCGGCCGCACCCGCAAAGGCGCCATTGGCCTCCATGCCGGTGTTCGATGCCTTGAGCACCAGCCCCTGCATCACGTGCATCACGATGTCGCAGGTGAAGCCGTTGTCGTGCGGCCCCTTGCCGAACGTGACGTTCGACGAGATCGCGCGCGAGAAATATTTGTCGGCAATACCCTGGAGCCGATCCGCAACCTGCGTCTGCAGCGCGCCGCCGGTGTCGACCTGGTGGCCAGAAACACGGATATCCATGGGCAATTCTCCTACTACACTAAATTTTCAACGCGCCGCCTGGCGGATCGTCATCCTGCGTCAACCGGATGCGGCCACCCCCCAGAGCGGATCTTCCAACCCCTTGAGAAACGTTGCGTGGCGCGCAAGTTCCGCCTCGCTCGCCGCAAAATGGCGCGCGGGGCGAACATGGACCCGCGTCGGCGCCTCCGCCGGGGTCTCGCGCAGCACGGGCGTGTCCACCGCCAGCCCCAACGTGATCTGTCGCCCGCCGGTCAGCTCGACATAGACCTGCGCCAGCAGCTGCGCGTCGAGCAACGCCCCGTGCAGCTGGCGCGCGCTCAGGTCGATGCCATAGCGGTTGCACAGCGCGTCCAGCGTGTGCTTCGCGCCGGGATGCCGGCTGCGCGCGATGGTCAGCGTATCGACCATCCGCCCCATGTCCACGAGCGGGCGGCTGCACCGCCCCAGTTCGCCGTTCAGGAAGCCGAAATCGAACCCGGCATTGTGCGCGACCAGCGGGCAATCGCCGATGAAGTCGAGCAGATCCTCGACGACATGCTCGAACAGCGGCTTATCCGACAGGAAGCGTTCGCTCAGGCCATGGACGTTGAACGCCTCGACCGGCATCGACCGCTGCGGATTGATATAGGCGTGGTAATGGCGCCCGGTCGGCACCCGGTTGACCAGTTCGACACAGCCGATCTCGACCAGCCGGTCGCCGCCCGCGAAGCTGAGCCCCGTCGTTTCGGTATCGAACACGATTTCGCGCATGCCGACCTTATCCTCCCGTCGGCGCCGAGAGGCAAGCGATCAGCATACGTACGTGTTCGCGCGTATCCGCATGGGTCCCGCCGGTGGGAATCACGAAATCGGCGCGCGCGCGCTTCTCCGCATCGGGCATCTGCCGGGCCAGGATCGCGTCGAACCGTGCCGCGGTCATGCCCGGCCGCGCCAGCACCCGCGCGCGCTGAACCTCTGCGGGAGCGGAGACCACGGCGATCCGGTCCACGTCCTGCCATCCCCCCGCTTCGAAGAGAAGCGGCACGTCGAGCACCACCAGCGGGGCATCGGCATGCGCCGCCAGAAACGCCGCCCGCGCCGCCGCAACCGCAGGATGCACCAGCGCCTCCAGCCGCGCGAACGCCGCCGGATTGCCGAACACGGCCTCGCCCAGCGCAGTGCGGTTCACGCCCTGCGCATCGGTAGTGTCGGGAAATTCGGCCTCGATCGCGGCGACCAGCGCGCCGCCCGGCCCTTGCAGCCGGTGCACTTCGGCATCGGCATCGAACACGGGCACGCCGGCCTCGGTGAACATCGCCGCCACGGTCGACTTGCCCATGCCGATCGATCCGGTGAGGCCCAGCGTCAGCACGGCCAGCCCTTCACCGCGTCAGCAACGCGCGGAGTTCGTCGTCGCGGTCGCGCGGCGGCTCCGCGCCGAAAAACAGCTCGAACGCCAGCGCCGCCTGGCCGATCAGCATTTCCAGCCCGTCGACCGTATCCAGCCCGCGATCATGCGCCTGGGCGAGCAGCGGGGTCTCCAGCGGCACGTACACCGCGTCATAGACCACGGCATCCTCGGGCAGCGGCGACAAGTCGATCGCCAGCGGCGGCTGGCCGGTCATCCCCAGCGCGCTGGCATTGACCAGCAGCCGAGCCGGAGGCAGCGGCGCGGCCAGCGGCAGCGCCTGGCCCTTGATCCCGAAGGTGGAAAGCAGCGCCGCCGCCTTCAGCACGTTGCGGTTGAGGATCGTCACCTTGCCGATGCCGACCCGCGAAAGCGCGAACAGGATCGCCCGCGCCGCGCCGCCCGCGCCGACCACCACGGCATGCGCGCCCTCCAGCTCCAGCCCCGCGATCGGCGCGTAGAAACCGCCCGCATCGGTGTTGGTGCCGATCAGCACGCCGTCTTCGGCGCGCAGCACGGTGTTGATCGCGCCGATGCTCGCGCGCACGTCGCCGCGATCCTCGACATGATCGAGTGCTGCCTGCTTATGCGGAATGGTGATGTTGCACCCGCGCCAATCGGGATCGCCGCGCCGCGCGTCGAAATAGGCGCCCAGCCCCTCGGGCGTGACATGCGTCGCGCGATACTCGGCGTCGATGCCCAGCGCGTTCAGCCAGAACCCATGGATCAGCGGCGATTTGGAATGCGCGATCGGATCGCCGATCACTTCGGCATAGAGTCTGGTCACGACGGCATCACTCCCCGGACGCGCAGATAGTCGAGCAGCGGCAGCATCGGCATCCCCAATATGGTGAAATGGCTGCCCTCGGTCCGCGCGAACAGCTGCACGCCGGGCCCTTCGATCCGATAGCAGCCGACACAGCCGGCAATGGCGGGCCATTCCTGGTCGAGATAGTCGGCGATGAAGTCTTCGGACAGCGGACGGACATGCATCCGCGCGCGATCGACGTGCCGCCACACCGGGCGCCCGCCCTCGGCGATCACCGCGGCGCTGAACAGATCATGAGTGCGCCCCGACAGGCGGCGCAGATGCGCGGCAGCATCCTCGCGGCTCACCGGCTTGTCGAGCAGGCTGCCGTCGTCGAGCGCGACCACCGAGTCGCAGCCCAGCACCAGCGCCGTCGGGTGCATCCCCGACAGCTTCAGCGCCTTCAGCTCGGCCAGCGCGTCGGACAGGTCGCGCGCGGAGATCCCCCCGGCGACCAGCGAATCCTTGGCCGATGCCTCGTCCACCAGCGCCGCCGCCGCCTCATGTGGGACGCCCGCCTGAGTCAGCATCGCGCGGCGCGACGCGCTTTGGGAAGCGAGGACGAGTTTCATGGCATTCCTGTCTGGAGCGTGCGTTCGTTGCACATCTGGATGATCGCCGCCGCAGTCTCTTCGATCGAGCGGCGCGTGACGTCGATCACCGGCCAGCCATTGTCGGCGAACATCCGCCGGGCAAGCGCGATCTCGCGCTGCACCGACTCCTGGTCGACATAGCTCGTCTCAGGGCTCTGGTTGAGCGACAACAGCCGGTTGCGGCGGATCTGCACCAGCCGGTCGGCACTGGTCGTCAGCCCCACGATCAGCGGACGGCGCAGCGTGAACAGCGACGGCGGCGGCGGCGATTCCACGACGATCGGGATGTTCGCGGTCTTGTATCCGCGATTGGCGAGATAGATCGACGTCGGCGTCTTGGACGAGCGCGAGACGCCCGCGAGGACGATATCGGCCTCTTCCCAATCCTCGGCGCCGATGCCGTCGTCATGCGCGATGGTGAACTGGATCGCGTCGACCCGCGCGAAATAGGCGGCGTCTAGGGTGTGCTGGCGCCCCGGCCGCGCCTTTGCCTCCTGCCCGAGCAGGCCCGACAGCGCGTGGCTGACCGGATCGAGCGGGGCGATCGCAGGCAGCCCCATCGCACGGCACCGCGTTTCCAGCGTCCGGCGGATCTCGCTGTTCACCAGCGTGAAGATCACCAGCCCGGGGTTCTGCGCGATCTCCTGAAGGATGCGTTCCAGATGCGCCTCGGAGCGCACCATCGGCCAGAAATGGCGCAGCGTCTCGACATCGTCGAACTGCGCCAACGCAGCCTTGGCGATGTTCTCCAGCGTCTCGCCGGTGGAATCGGAGAGGAGGTGGAGGTGGAGCCGCACGGCTATGGGGATGGCCTTGTGGATAACATGCCGAAAACCGCTAGCGTAACCTGAGCGCCGGGCCAAGCCGCCGAAATCCGGCTGAGTCACGGGTGATTCGTCCACAGCGCGATCCCCAGCGTTATGATTCCGTCCACAGCCTGTGGGAATCGGGAATCCCTGAATCGAATCTGCGGCGTTCCGCGGCCCGCGATGAGTCAAGCTGTTGGCAGAATCCGGACAGAGTCCTAAACCCCGGCTTTCACCGCCCTACTGACTCCAACAACCCTAAGATTCTTCTCTTATAGATTTAGGATAGTGCCCTGACTCAGTCCGCCCCCCCGTCGTCGGCCAAGCCGCTGCTCCAGACTCTGCGCGGCGAGCGTCAGTCCGTCCCGCCGATCTGGCTCATGCGTCAGGCCGGGCGCTATCTGCCCGAATACCGCGCGCTTCGGGCTGAAAAGGGCGGATTCCTCGCGCTCGCGATGGACCCCGAGTCCGCCGCCGAAATCACGATCCAGCCGATCCGCCGCTTCGGCATGGACGGGGCGATCCTGTTTTCCGACATCCTGGTCGTGCCGATGGCGCTCGGGCAGGATCTGTGGTTCGAAACGGGCGAAGGCCCCCGCCTGGCCCCAAAGGTGCAGGCAAAGGACGTGCTGGACGGCCTCCAGGATGCGCCTGAGGCGCTTGAGCCCGTATATGGCACCGTGCGGAGGGTCGCGGCGCTTCTGCCCCCCCAGACCAGCTTCCTGGGCTTTGCGGGCAGTCCCTGGACGGTCGCGACCTATATGATCAACGGGCAGGGCAGCCGCGAACAGGCGGAGGCGCGGCGGCTGGCCTATGGCGATCCCGCGCTGATGCAGGCGCTGGTCGATCGGATCGAGGCGTGCACGATCACCTATCTGCTGGGCCAGATCGCCGCAGGCGTAGAGGCAGTGCAGCTGTTCGACAGCTGGTCGGGCAGCCTGTCTCCCGCGCAGTTCGAGCGCTGGGTCATTGCCCCCACCGCGCGGATTGCCGCTGCGCTCCATGCTGCCGCCCCGCACGTGCCGGTCATCGGCTTTCCGAAAGGGGCGGGGGGCAAGCTTCCGGCCTATGCGCGTGAGACCGGGGTGGATGCGATCGGTGTCGACGAGACGGTCGATCCCGTCTGGGCGCATGCATCGCTGCCTGAAGGGTTGCCGGTGCAGGGCAATCTCGACCCGCTGGCGCTGATCGCCGGGGGCGCGACGCTGGATGCGGCGGTCGATCGCATCCTCGCCGCGTTCGCCGAGCGGCCGCATGTGTTCAATCTGGGGCACGGCATCCTGCCGGACACGCCGATCGCGCATGTCGAGCAGTTGCTGGCCCGCGTGCGCGGAGACGAGCGATGACGGGGCTCCTGGGCGGCGCCTATCTATGGGTGAAGGCGTTCCATATCATCTTCGTGATCTTCTGGATGGCGGGGCTGTTCCTGCTGCCGCGCTATCTGGTGCACCATCAGGAAGCGCTGGGCACCCCGCAGGCGGCCGATTGGACCCGGCGTGAGGCAATGTTGCGCCGGATGATCCTGACCCCCTCCATCGTCGTCGTATGGGCGCTGGGGCTGGTGCTGGCGGTCAATCTGGGGCTGTTCGAGGGGCAGCCAGGGCTCGGTTGGCTCCACGCCAAGCTGCTGCTCGTAGTGCTGCTGTCGGGCTATCATGGCTGGGCGGTCGCCTATTCGAAGAAGCTGGCGCGCGGGCAGGGGGCGATCCCGTCGCGGCGCCTGCGCCTGCTCAACGAAGTGCCGGCGCTTGCCGCAGTGCTGATCGTTATACTGGCGGTGGTGAAACCGTTCTGACTCCGGTTGACTTGGGGCAGGGGGGAACCTAATTCGCGTAACAGACCGAACGCCCCCGGGCGGCGGTTCCTTCCTCCAGCATCGCTTCTCGTGCGCACATCCGCCGGCCGACGCTCCCCCCGCTAGAATTTCGGACTCCTGCATGCACCTCAAGGACCTCAAGAAGAAATCGCCCGCAGACCTGGTCACCATGGCCGAGGAGCTGGGCGTCGAGAGCGCATCGACGCTGCGCAAGCAGGATCTGCTCTTCGCGATCCTCAAGTCGCAGGCCGAGAATGGCGACCAGATCATGGGCGAGGGCACGATCGAAGTGCTCCCCGACGGTTTCGGTTTCCTGCGCAGCCCGCAGGCCAATTACCTGGCCGGTCCCGACGACATCTATGTCAGCCCCAACCAGGTCCGTAAATTCGGCCTGCGCACGGGCGACACGGTGGAAGGCGAAATCCGCGCACCCAAGGATGGCGAGCGCTATTTCGCACTGACCCGGCTGGTCTCCGTCAATTTCGACGATCCCGATGCGGTTCGCCACCGCGTCAATTTCGACAACCTGACGCCGCTCTATCCCGAACGCAAGCTGACGCTCGACACGCTCGACCCGACGCAGAAGGACAAGTCGGCGCGCGTCATCGACATCATCAGCCCGCAGGGCAAGGGCCAGCGCACGCTGATCGTCGCCCCGCCGCGCGTCGGCAAGACGGTGATGCTCCAGAACATCGCCAAGGCGATCACCGAGAACCATCCCGAAGTGTTCCTGCTGGTGCTGCTCATCGATGAGCGCCCCGAGGAAGTCACCGACATGCAGCGTTCGGTGAAGGGTGAGGTCGTGTCCTCCACCTTTGACGAACCGGCGACCCGCCACGTGCAAGTTGCTGAAATGGTTATCGAAAAGGCAAAGCGGCTGGTCGAGCACAAGAAGGATGTCGTCATCCTGCTCGATTCGATCACGCGCCTTGGCCGCGCCTACAACACCGTCGTTCCCAGCTCGGGCAAGGTGCTGACCGGTGGCGTCGACGCCAATGCGCTCCAGCGCCCGAAGCGATTCTTCGGCGCCGCGCGCAACATCGAAGAGGGCGGCTCGCTCTCGATCATCGCCACCGCGCTGATCGACACGGGCAGCCGCATGGACGAAGTCATCTTCGAAGAGTTCAAGGGCACCGGCAACTCGGAAATCGTCCTCGACCGCAAGGTTGCGGACAAGCGCATCTTCCCCGCGCTCGACGTCGGCAAGTCGGGCACCCGCAAGGAAGAGCTGCTGGTCGACAAGAACAAGCTGTCCAAGATGTGGGTGCTGCGCCGCATCCTGATGCAGATGGGCACGATCGACGCGATGGAGTTCCTCCTCGACAAGATGAAGGACTCCAAGACCAACGAGGATTTCTTCGATTCGATGAACCAGTGAGGGAAGGGCCGGATCGGCCCGACCTGACGGACGCAAAAACGGCGCGGGCAGCGATGCCCGCGCCGTTTTTCATGCTCGAGGGGAAGCGGCCCGGCGGACCGCTCCACGTGAAACAATCACCCCAGATGCTGCGCGAAGAAATCGCTCGTCCGCTGATCGGCCAGTTGCGCCGCCGCCTCCGACCGGCGCTTGCCCATCTCGGCGGCAAAGCCGTGATCCTCGCCGGGATAGTCGAGGATCGTGACCTTGGGGTGGTCGTCCAGCCCTTCGTGCATCTTCGCCTGGATGTCGGGGGTCACGAAGTGATCGGCGCCGGCGACATGGAGCAGCACCGGATTCGCGATCGCATGCTTCTCGCCCAGCAGGCCGTCGATCCCGACGCCATAATAGCCGACGCTGGCGTCGCTATCGGTGCGCGTCGCCGCCATGAACGCCAGGCGCCCGCCCAGGCAATATCCGACCACGCCGACCTTGCCGCCGTCGCCCAGCTGCGTGCGCGCCGCCTTGATCGTCGCCTCGATGTCCGCCACCCCGGCGGTCTGGTCGAACTTGCCCATCAGGCCGAGCGCGGTCTGGAATTCCTCGGGCACATCGGGGTCGAGGTTCACGCCCGGCTCGATCCGCCAGAACAGGTCGGGCGCGAGCGCGAGATAGCCTTGCGCGGCCCAATCGTCGCACTTCTGGCCGATGCCGGGGTTCACGCCGAAAATCTCCTGGATCACGACGATGGCCGCGCGGGGCGTGCCTTCGGGCCGGGCGAGATAGGCGGCGAAGGTGCCGCTGCCGTCCGACGCAGCGATGCTGAGGGTCTCGGTCATAACAATAGTCCTCCGGAGAAGCGCCGCTCATGGTCGAGCAGCCAGGATTTGGTCTGCGGGCCGCGCCCCGCCGAATAGGCACCCAGCGCTCCGCCGGCACCCAGCACGCGGTGGCATGGCACCAGGATGGGGAAGGGGTTGCGCGCGCACAGCTGGCCGATCGCGCGCGGGCTCGATCCCAGTCGCGCCGCGAGCGCGCCATAGCTGCACGTCTCGCCAAAGCCGATACCGATCAGCCCGTCGCGCAGCACGGCGCCGCGTGAAGTGGGGGCGGGGGCAAGCGGCAGGTCGAAGCTGCGACGCTCGCCGGCGAACCACTCCGCCAGTTGCTCGGCAGCCGCACGCACGGCAACGGCGCTGCCCGGCGAGGGTGTTCCCGCCGCGTCGATCGTTACGGAAAACAGCGCGGCGTCATCCCCTTCGATGCGGATGCAGCCGATGGGCGTTGCGATCAGGCTATGGTCGCGCGCATACATGGGGCATGGCGTACCTCTGCCCCGAGGCGTGCTCAAGCGGAGAAGAGCGATGAAGATCAATGTCGAGGTAGAGTGCACGCCCGAAGAGGCGCGCCGAGCGATGGGACTGCCGGACCTTGCGCCGGTGCACGAAAAATACATCGCGATGATGGTCGACGCGATCGACAAGCAGGGCAGCCCCGAGGCGTTCGAAGCGATGCTCAAGACCTGGGCGCCCATGGGCGAGGCGGGGATGAATTTCTGGCGCGGGATGTTCGAGGGCAAGAAGACCGGCTGACATGGACACGATCTTTGCGGTGTCGAGCGGCGCGCCGCCTGCCGCCATCGCGGTGCTGCGGCTCAGCGGCCCGGCGGCGTTCGGCGCGGTCCGCAGCCTCGCCGGCAGCCTTCCCGAACCCCGCCGCGCAGCCGTGCGCGCGCTGCGTGATCCCGCGAACGGGGCGCTGCTCGACCGCGCGCTGGTGCTGGTGTTTCCCGGTCCGCGCAGCGCGACGGGCGAGGACCTGGCCGAGCTGCACCTCCATGGCGGACGCGCGGTGGTGCGCGCGGTCGAAGCCGCGCTGGCGGCGATGCCGGGGCTGCGCGCGGCGGAGGCGGGGGAGTTCACCCGGCGTGCGCTCACCAATGGCCGCATCGATCTGAGCGAGGCGGAGGGGCTGGGTGATCTGCTCGCGGCGGAGACCGAGGCGCAGCGCCGGGTCGCGATCCGATCGGCCGAGGGCGCCGTGCGCCGCGAAGTCGAAGGCTGGACCGCGCGGCTGCTCGCGCTGGCGGGGCAGGTCGAGGCGATCCTGGACCATAGCGACGAAGACGATGTCGAGGCGGGGAGCGACACGCTGTCGGTGCTCCAGGCGACTGCCGCCGCGCTCGCCACCGAGATCCGCGCCGCAACCGATCGCCCTGCCATCGAGCGTTTGCGTGACGGGCTGCGGGTCGTACTGGCGGGGCCACCCAATGCCGGCAAGTCGACGCTGCTCAATGCGCTGGCGCAGCGTGATGCCGCCATCGTCTCGCCAATCGCGGGAACGACGCGCGACCGGATCGAAGTGCCGATCGCGCGGGACGGCGTGGCCTATGTCTTCACAGACACCGCCGGACTGACGGCCCTGCCGGGTGATGCGATCGAGGCGATCGGCGTCGCCCGTGCGCAGGAAGCGCTGGCGGCGGCGGACATCGTGCTGTGGCTGGGTGACGATACCCCGCCGGCGCATCCGGCGCTGCTATGGGTCCATGCCCGCGCCGATGTGGCGGGGCGGGAGGATGCCGGGCAGGCGGACGTTGCGGTGTCGGCGGCGACCGGGCTCGGCCTCGAAGCTCTATGGAACCGCCTCGCCGAGCTTGCAGCGACGCTCTTGCCGCCGCCCGATCTGGTCGCGCTCAACCAGCGCCAGCGCGCGCTCTGTGCGTCGGCGGCGGACGCGCTGGCGGCGTCGGCGGGGCAGGCGGACCTGCTCCTGCTGGCTGAGGATCTGCGCAGTGCGCGGCGCACGCTCGACGCTGTGACGGGACGAGCGGGCGTTGAGGCCATGCTGGACTCGCTATTCTCGCGCTTCTGCATCGGCAAATAGCGGCGTTCCACGTGGAACGCTTTTGACGCGCGGCGACCGAGCGGGTAGGCGGTCGGACATGCAATTCGACGTCATCGTCATCGGCGGAGGCCATGCGGGCACCGAGGCCGCGGCGGTCGCGGCTCGCCGGGGCGCCCGCACTGCGCTGCTTAGTTTCGACCTCACCAAGCTGGGCGCCATGTCGTGCAACCCGGCGATTGGCGGCTTGGGCAAAGGGCATCTGGTCCGCGAAGTCGACGCGTTCGACGGGCTGATCGCGCGCGCGGCCGACGCCGCCGGCATACATTATCGCATGCTGAATCGGAGCAAGGGCACTGCCGTCCAGGGCCCGCGCGTCCAGGCCGACCGCAAGCGCTATGCCGGCGCGATCCAGGCAATGCTGGCCGCGCAGCCCGGCCTGAGCCTGGTCGCAGGCGAGGCCTCTGCCTTGCTGGTAGAGGGCGGGCGGGTCGCGGGCGTCCGGTTGCGCGATGGGTCGTCGATCGCGGCGCGTGCGGTCGTGCTGGCGACGGGCACCTTTCTGGGCGGGCGCATCTTTCGCGGCGAGGAACGGCTTGAGGGCGGCCGGATCGACGAGGCCGCCGCTACCGTGCTGGCGGCGCAGCTGCGCGAGCTTGCGCTGCCGATGGCGCGGCTCAAGACCGGCACGCCGCCCCGGCTCGATGGCCGCACGATCGATTGGGCGCGCGTCGCCGAGCAGCCTTCGGACGTCGAACCCTGGACGATGTCGCCGGTCACCGCCGCGCGCCTTCTGCCCCAATTGCACTGCGGCATCACCCGCACGACCGAGGCAACGCACGACGCGATCCGCTCAGGGCTCGATCGCTCGCCCCTGTTCAGCGGGGCGATCGATGCGCAGGGGCCGCGCTATTGCCCCTCGATCGAGGACAAGATCCACCGCTTCGGCGACCGTGACGGGCATCAGATCTTTCTCGAGCCCGAGGGTCTCGATACGCCGCTGATCTATCCCAACGGCATGTCGACGTCGCTCCCGGTCGATATCCAGGCGGCGATGGTCGCCTCGATTCCGGGGCTGGAGCGCACGCGGATCGTCACGTCGGGCTATGCGGTGGAGTACGACCATATCGATCCGCGCGCGCTGGATGCCACCTTGGGCCTGCCCGATATTCCGGGGCTGTTCTGCGCGGGCCAGATCAATGGCACGACCGGCTATGAGGAAGCGGCGGGGCAGGGCCTTGCGGCGGGCGCCAATGCCGCCGCGCACGCGATGGGGATCGCGCCGCTGCTACTTGATCGCGCGACCAGCTATCTCGGCGTGATGGTCGACGACCTTGTGCTTCAGGGTGTCACCGAACCCTATCGCATGCTGACCGCCCGTGCCGAGTTCCGGCTGCGTCTGCGCGCAGACAATGCCGAGACGCGCCTTGGGCCGGTGGCTGCGGCGCTGGGGTGCCTGACCCCGGCGCGGACCGAACGCCTCGCATGGCGGCTCGAGGAGCGCGCGCGCGTCGAGGCGGCGTTTGCGGACACGCTTACCGCGACGGTGCTGGCAGCGCGCGGCGCGCCGGTGGGGCAGGACGGCGCCCGCCGCTCGGCGAAGGAATGGCTGCGTTTCTCTGGGGTCGAGCTGCACCATCTGGTGTCGGACGTGACTGCCGATCCGGCGATCCTCGCCGAGTTCATCGAGGATGCGCGCTATGCGCCCTATCTGGAGCGGCAGGAAGCCGAGGTCGCCCAGCTGCGCGGTAACGATGCGATCCGCCTCAGCGCCGACCTAGATTTCGCCGCCATTCCCGGCCTTTCTAACGAAATGGTCGAGCGGCTACGGGCGGCGCGCCCGGAAACGCTGGGTGCGGCGTCGCGCATTCGCGGGATCACCCCGGCGGCGCTGTCGGCCATCCTGCTTCACGCCCGAAGGAACGCGGCATGACCGAAGACGAAGCCCGCGCGTGGATCGACCAGACCTTCGGTGTTTCACGTGGAACGCTGCTGGAGCGCTTTGGAGCGCTGCTGAAGGCTGAATCGGCCCGGCAGAACTTGATCGCGGCCTCGACGCTGGACTCGCTCTGGACGCGCCACCTGCTCGATTCCGCGCAGCTGGTGCCGCTCGCCGCCGCTGCGCCGCGCGGCGCGTGGATCGATGTGGGGGCAGGGGCCGGGCTTCCGGGCATCGTCGTCGCGATCCTGACCGAGCGTCCCGTGGTGCTGGTCGAACCGCGTGCCAAGCGCGTGGCCTTCCTGCGCGATGCGGCGGCGGCGCTGGGCATCGACAAGCGCGTCACCGTGCAGCCGACCAAGATCGAGACCTATCGCCCGCTCAATCGCGCCGCCGTGATCTCCGCGCGCGCCGTGGCCGAATTGTCGCAGTTGCTCGCCTCTACGCTGCACTGCACCGATGAATCGACCGTCTGGGTGCTGCCAAAGGGCCGCAATGCACAATCAGAGGTGGAAGCGGCGGGCGAGCGGTGGCAAGGTAGTTTCCACGTGGAACACAGCATCACACAGCCGGATTCCGGTATCGTGGTTGCCCAGGGGGTACGCCCAAGATGATCTGCATCGCGATCGCCAACCAAAAGGGCGGGGTGGGGAAGACCACGACTGCGATCAACGTCGGCACCGCGCTGGCCGCGACCGGCAAGCGGGTGCTGCTGCTCGACCTCGATCCCCAGGGCAATGCCTCGACCGGGCTCGGCATCGGCCGGGCGGAACGCGAGCATTCGACCTATGACCTGCTGCTCAGCGACCATGATCTCGAGGAAGTCGCGGTGCCGACCAAGGTGCCCGGCCTCGACATCGTCCCCGCGACGCAGGACCTGTCGGGCGCTGAAATCGAGCTGATCGAGTTCGAGGCGCGCACCCACCGGCTCGATGCGGCGGTGGCCCGACACACCGCGCATCGCTGGGACGTGATCCTGATCGATTGCCCGCCCTCGCTTGGGTTGCTGACCATCAACGCGATGGTGGCGGCGCATGCGCTGCTCGTGCCGTTGCAGTGCGAGTTCTTCGCGCTGGAGGGGCTCAGCCAGCTGCTCACCACGGTCGAGCGTATCCGCAGCCGGTTCAATCCCGGCCTGTCGATCCTCGGCGTTGCGCTGACGATGTACGATCGCCGCAATCGGCTGACCGATCAGGTTTCGGACGATGTCCGCGCGGTGCTGGGCCGCGTGGTGTTCGATACCGTCATCCCGCGCAACGTCCGCCTGTCCGAAGCGCCCAGCCATGGGCTGCCCGCGCTGATCTACGACCATAAATGCGCCGGCTCCGAAGCCTATATCGCGCTCGCCCGCGAAGTGCTCGACCGCCTGCCCAAGCTCAAGAAGGCCGCATGACCGAACCTGCCGCACGCAAACCTCGCCCCGGCCTTGGCCGCGGACTCAGCGCGCTGCTGGGGGACTCGGTCCCCGAAGCGCCGATCAACGGCAGCCCCGATACCAGCAGCACGCCCGGCGTGCGCACGCTGCCGGTCAGCGCGATGGCGCCGCATCCCGGCCAGCCCCGCCGCCATTTCGACGAGGATGCGCTGGAGGAACTCGCCAAGTCGATTTCGGCGCGCGGGCTGATCCAGCCCATCGTCGTGCGCCCGCACGGCCATAGCTACCAGATCGTCGCTGGCGAGCGCCGCTGGCGCGCGGCGCAGCGCGCCCGGCTCCACGAAGTCCCGGTCATCGTCCGCGAGCTGACCGATGCCGAGACGATGGAACTGGCGCTGGTCGAGAATATCCAGCGCGAAGACCTGAACGCGATCGAAGAGGCCGAGGCCTATTCGAAGCTGATCGACATGTTCGGCCACACTCAGGAGGCGCTGGCCCGGTTGGTCCACAAATCGCGCAGCCATGTCGCGAACCTGCTTCGCCTGCTCGATCTGCCGGCGCCGGTGCGCGAGATGGTGGTCGAGGGGGCGATCGAAATGGGCCATGCCCGCGCGCTGATCGGCGCGCCGGACCCGGAAAAGCTCGCCCGCGTCGTAGCGGACAAGGGGCTGTCGGTGCGCGACACCGAAAAGCTCGCGCGCGAAGCCAAGCCGGCGTCGAAGCGCAAGGGCGCCGAGCCCGTGTCGCGTGACGCCGACCTGGCGGCGCTGGAGGGGCAATTGGGCGACGTGCTGGGGCTCAAGGTCCAGATCGCGCATGCGGCCAAGGGCGGCACGATCACCGTCAGCTATTCGACGCTCGACCAGCTCGACATGGTGTGCCAGCGCCTCAGCGGCGAGCGAATCTAGCGCTATCCCCGTGCCCGGGCGGCGGCGCGGGCGATCGTGGTGCATTCCGCTTCGGCCAGCACTTCGCCCGCGCTGGCGCTGCGCATCATCGCGCGTTCGGTGACGCGTACCCGGTCGATCGCGCGGGCAATCTGCGGGGCGCTCCAGCGGCGCAGCGCGCGGCCCATGGCGGCCTTTTCGCGGAAGAAGATGCGGTGCTTTTCCAGCACATCGTCGACGCTCGCGCCCGCATCCATATCGGCGCGCAACTCGGCCAGCGTCATCAGGCGCCGGGTCAGCTGGCGCAGCAAAGGGATCGCCGAACTGCCCGCCTCGCTCAGCCGCGCCAGTTCGGCGCCGATATCCGCCACGCGCCCGTCCAGCACCGCGTCGATCGCCGTAAACAGCTCGGCATCGCCCAGATCGGCGCCGATCGCGTCCAGCGCCGCGCCATCGGCATCGCGCGGGCGATCGGGGGCGGCGTCGAGGAACAGTGCCAGCTTCTCAATCTCGCGCGCCAGGATCGCCCGGTCGCCCCCGGTCGCGTGCGCCAGCCGCTGCGGGACGTCGCCCGTCAGCCGCAGGCCATGCTCGCGCGCCACCGTCGTCGCCAGCCGCGTCGCATCAATGCCTTCGGGCACGTAACAGGCATGCGCCACCGCCAGCTGGGCCGCGATCGCCATCTTCACCAGCTTGCCGCTGGCCTTGAGTCCCGGTCCGATCGCCACCACGGGGTTTCCCGCGCGCTCGGCGGCCAGCAGCAGCGTGAGTGCCTCCAGCGCGCCTTCCTCGATCCCCGTGACGCGGATGAAGCGCACGGTGCCGAACAGCGACATCGACGCGGCCTCGTCCGCCAGGCGCCCCGGCTGCTCGCGCAGGCCTTTCATGTCGATATCGACGCGCTCGGCATCGGGGCCCAGCGCGCGCGCCAGCCGCTCGGCAAGCTCGGACGCACCGGCCTCATCCGGCCCGTGGAACAGATAGAGCCGCGTCTGCGGGTTCGGCTTGTCGACAGCGGCGCGAATTTGCGTCGCGTTCGCCTTCATTGCGGGGGCGTCGCCCGGGCATAGCGGGCGATCCGCGCGACGATCTGGTCCGCGACGATTCCCGAAAGCCGCTCCAGCGCGCTCTTTTCAGCCGCGATCGTCGCATATTCCGAACCGACCACGTCGATGCCGGCATCAGATCCGGCAGTCGCATCGAGCAGCACGGTGCCGTTGCGCAGATCGATCAGCTGATAGCGGGCGCGCAGCGTCCGCCGTTCGCGCGCCACGCTGTCGTTCCGGCGCACGCCCAGCCCCGAAATCTGGTCGTCCAGCGCCACTTCCAGCCGGAATCGCGGGGGAATCCCCTTGGTATCCAGTCGGTCGCGCAGCGCATTGGCGACCAGCCAGCCCGACTGGCCCTGAATCGGTGCCACATCCACCGCCGCCAGCGTTGACTGGACGGGCCCGGCCGCGCCGCCGCCATACAGCGGCCGCAGCCCGCAGCCCGAAAGCGCCAGCGCGGCGGCGAGGAGGGGCAGCATCCTCATGCGACGATATTCACCAGTCGGTCGGGCACGACGATTACCTTTCGCGGGGCTTTGCCTTCCAGCGCACGAACGATCTTGTCGGACGCCAGTGCCGCCGCTTCGGTATCTTCGCGCGACAGCCCCTTTGCCAATAGCAGCGTGTCGCGCAGCTTGCCATTGACCTGGATGGCTATCGTCACTTCGTCATCGACCAGCAGCGCGGGATCGACGTCGGGCCATGCCGCATCGGCGACCAGCCCCGCATTGCCCATCGCCGCCCATGCTTCCTCGCACAGATGCGGGACCATCGGCGCGACGATGTGCACCAGCGTGCGGATCGCGGCCGTGCGCGAGGCCGAGGGTGCTGCCTTTTCGATCGCGGCGGTCAGTTCGTAGAGCTTGGCCACCGCCTTGTTGAAGGTCAGCGCCTCGATATCCTCGGCCACCCCGGCAATCGTGCGATGCAGGCGCTTGTCGAGATCCTTGTCGGCGCCCTCGGCACCGGCCTGATCGGCCAGGCCGTCGAACAGCCGCCACAGCCGCTGGACGAAGCGCCAGGCGCCCTCGATGCCGTTTTCGCTCCACTCCAGGTCGCGCTCGGGCGGGCTGTCGGAGAGCATGAACCAGCGGACCGCGTCGGCGCCGTACTGGTCGACGATCGGCTCGGGATCGATCGTGTTCTTCTTGGACTTCGACATCTTCTCGATGCGGCCCACTTCGATCACGTCGCCCGATGCGATTTCGATCGCCCCGGCGCTGTCCTTGCGGATTTCGTCGGGCGACAGCCATTTGCCGCCGAGAGTCTTGTACGTCTCGTGCGTCACCATGCCCTGCGTGAACAGGCCTCCGAACGGCTCCGCCACGTCGAGCTTGCCGATATGGCGCAGCGCGCGCGTGAAGAAGCGGGCATAGAGAAGGTGGAGAATCGCATGCTCGACCCCGCCGATATACTGGCCGACGGGCAGCCATTGCTCGGCCACGGCCTTGTCGAATGGCCTGTCCTTCGGCTGGCTGGCGAAGCGTATGAAATACCAGGACGAATCGACGAAGGTGTCGAGCGTGTCGGTCTCGCGCCGGGCGTCCGCGCCGCATTGGGGGCAGGGGACGTGCTTCCAGGTCGGGTGCCGGTCCAGCGGGTTGCCGGGCACGTCGAAGCTGACATCCTCGGGCAGCACCACGGGCAGCTGGTCGCGTGGCACGGGGACCGCGCCGCAGCTGTCGCAATGGATGATCGGGATCGGCGTGCCCCAATAGCGCTGGCGGCTGACGCCCCAGTCGCGCAGGCGCCATACGGTGGTGCCGGTGCCCCAGCCGCCTTCTTCGGCGCGCACGATCACCGCGCGCTTGGCGTCGGGGACGTCGAGCCCGTCGAGGAAGTGCGAGTTCACCAGCGTGCCGGGGCCGGTATAAGCGGCATCGTCGCGGAATTCGGGATCGGTCTTGTCGCCTTCGGAGACGACGCGGCGGATCGGCAGGCCGTATTTGGTCGCGAAATCGAAATCGCGCTGGTCGTGCGCAGGCACGCCGAACACCGCGCCGGTGCCATAGTCCATCAGCACGAAATTGGCGATATAGACCGGCAATTGCCGTGTTGTATCAAAGGGATGCGCGGCGGTGATGCCGGTATCCCAGCCCAGCTTCTCCTGCGTTTCCAGCTCGGCCGCCGTGGTCCCGCCCAGCTTGCACTG
The DNA here is from genome assembly GCF_053502645.1 of Sphingomonas degradans. Taxonomy (NCBI): domain Bacteria; kingdom Pseudomonadati; phylum Pseudomonadota; class Alphaproteobacteria; order Sphingomonadales; family Sphingomonadaceae; genus Sphingomonas; species Sphingomonas degradans. The sequence continues at coordinate 4,144,479 of NZ_CP177172.1, read as the reverse complement.
CGCAATGAAGGCGGCGACATCCGGGTTCGTCTCGGCCAGCGCCTGCGCGATCGGATGATCGGCGGCGACCGCGACGAAGCTCGCGCCGAACATCGTGTCGGGACGCGTGGTGAACACTTCCACGCTGCCGCCGTCGGACAGGGCGAAGCGGAACTGTAGCCCCTCGGACTTGCCGATCCAGTTTTCCTGCATCAGCTTGACCTTGTCGGGCCAGTGCTCAAGCCCCCGCACGCCCTCCAGCAGGTCGTCGGCGAACTGGGTGATCTTCAGGAACCACTGGCTCAGCTTGCGCCGTTCGATCAGCGCGCCGGAGCGCCACCCGCGCCCGTCGATCACCTGTTCGTTGGCGAGCACGGTCATGTCGACCGGGTCCCAGTTGACTGCCGATTCCTTGCGATAGACCAGGCCGTTCTCGAAGAAATCGAGGAAGATCGCCTGTTCGTGGCCGTAATAATCCGGCTCGCACGTCGCGATTTCGCGCGTCCAGTCGAGCGCGAAGCCCAGCCGCTTGAGCTGCGCCTTCATCGTCGCGATGTTGGCGCGGGTCCAGGTGCCGGGATGGACCTTCTTTTCCATCGCCGCATTCTCGGCGGGCATGCCGAATGCGTCCCAGCCCATCGGATGGAGCACTTCCATGCCCTTCATCCGGCGGAAGCGCGCGAGCACGTCGCCCATCGTGTAGTTGCGGACATGCCCCATATGGATGCGCCCCGAAGGATAGGGGAACATTTCCAGGACATAGCTTTTGGGCTTGGGCGAATCGTCGCGCGCGGCGAAAGTGCGGGAATCGTCCCACACCTTCTGCCACGCGGCGTCCGCCTTCAAGGGATTGAAGCGCGACGCCATGCTATGAATCCAGTCTTAGTTGACGATGGTGGCGCGGCGCAGATCGCGGGCGCGGGTGAGGATGATGTCCTCGAGCTTCTGGACGGTCGCCGCCTGGACCGGGGCCGAAACCCACTGGCCGCCACGATTGATCTCGCGCAGCGCCGCGACGCGCAGGGCGTCGGCGCGCAGGTCCTGGTCGAGCACAGTGACGGTGACCTTCATCCGCTCGGTCGGGGTGTTCGGATTGACGTACCAGTCGGTGACGATCACGCCGCCGTTGGAATCGGTCTGGAGCAGCGGCATGAAGCTGAGCGTGTCGAGCGACGCGCGCCACAGATAGGAATTGACGCCGATCGTCGTGACCTTCGACGCCGCCAGATCGGCATTGGGCCGCTTTTGGCCACCGCATGCGGTGATCGAGAGAGCGAGCGACCCCAGGATCGCGGTGCGCAACAGGCGGTTCATCGACACATTCCTAAAGGCAAATAGAGAGCGGGGAGCATCTATAGGGGCTCGTGTGGCGGGAGCAAGGCGCGCGAATCGCTTTCGCCGGAGAGAAATGCGGCGAATCTGTGGGGTTGTTGCAACAGTGAGTCTAAAATTTATACCGTAGGTGGAACCTTGGTTCGCACTTGTGGTAGTCGCCTCTCACGGAAGAGGAATGCTAATGCACGTGTCGCGCTGGATGACGGGATTTGGACTGGGGGCGCTCTGCGTCGCCGGGACCATCCTCGCGCCGGCGCTACAGGCGCAAGAGAGCGGTCGGGCGGACCATATGGTGGCAAAGCGGCTTGCAGCCGTGGCGTCGGCACGCGGTGGTCTCGACACGTTCACCCCCGCTGCGGCGGACCCCAAGCTGGCGGCGATTCTCGCGCGCAGCGGCCTGCCGCAGAGCGGCTTTCGCTTCACGCCCTCCGATTCGGTGACGCGCTCCAGCCGGGCGGTGACGCTGGCGGTGCGGGCGCGCTCGACGCGGGCGGTGCAGGGCGATCGCAATGCCGCCAACGCGGCCCCCGCAGTCAGCCTCGCGCCGATCGCCTATAATCTGGGCGTCTCGGTCGGCTGGAAGCGCTTTGCCGTGTCGGGTGAGCTGACGCGCGTCGATCTGGTCACCGAACCGGGCAGCCGTGAGCGCGCCGATCTGGGCATCAGCTATTCGGGCAAGCGCATCACCGGGCGCGTCCAGGCTGCGGCCGATCGTCCGCTGGCGAACACGCCGGTGCTGATCGGCGACAAGCCCAGCTATTCGATCGACCTTGGCGGCTCCTATTCGCTGACGCGCAACCTCGATGTGACGGCAGGGCTGCGCTACAAGAGCGAGCAGGATCGCCTGCCGCGTCTCGAGGCCGAGCGCCGCGAGAGCCAGGCGGTCTATGTGGGCACTGCCTTCCGCTTCTAAACCGGACGTGAGGTCCAGGCGTCGATCGCCGCCCATCCATGGACTCCCAGCCCGTGTAGCGACCGCGCCCGCGCGGGGTTCATCCCCCCCAGCGCGATGACAGGCACGCCCAGCCCGCGAATCATCAGCCCCAGCCGCACCCGGCCCAGCACCGCCGCGCCGGGATGCGATCGCGTGGCGAACACCGGCGAGACGAACAACGCATCCGCGCCCGCGCGAATCGCGCGGATAGCCTCGACCCGCGAATGGGCAGGCGCGGTGTGAAGCCCCCGCGCCGGGCGATTCCCATGCGCGCCCGCCGCCCCCCGGCCCAGCGGCGCGGCACCCGCGCGCACCAGCACCAGCCGCCGCCGCCGCGCGACACGCGCGACCTTAGCAAACATCGCCCGCCGTTCGCTTGGCGGCAGCCCATAATGCCGGAACACCACGCCACTCCCGCGCGGCAGGCGTTCCAGCGCGTTCCACAGCGCGTCGCCCATGCGTTCGTCGGTCATCAGCCAAAGGCGCGGGAGAGGGTGGCGGGCGGGCATCGCGGACCCTATAGCGCACCCCATGCCCGCAGACGACGCCAGTCAGCGGCTTGCCGAAGTGCAGGGCGCAATCGCCCATGCCGCCCGGCTCGCCGCCCGCCCGCCCGAATCGGTGACTCTGATCGCCGTGTCCAAAACCCATGATGCCCCGGCGATCCGCCCGCTGATCGCCGCCGGCCAGCGCGTGTTCGGCGAGAACCGCGTCCAGGAGGCGGCGGGCAAATGGCCTGCGCTGCGCGAGGAGACGCCGGGAATCACCGTCCATCTCGTCGGCCAGCTCCAGTCGAACAAGGCGGACGAGGCCGTCGCGCTGTTCGACGCGATCCATTCGGTCGATCGCCCCTCGCTGGTGACGGCGCTGGCGCGGGCGATGGACAAGGCCGATCGCCGCCCGGCCTGCTTCCTCCAGGTCAATATCGGCGACGAGCCGCAAAAGGGCGGCTGCGCGGTCGATGCGCTCACCGCGCTGCTGGCCGAGGCGCATGCGGCGGCGCTGCCCGTTGCGGGCCTGATGGCGGTGCCCCCGCTGGAGACCGAGGCCGCACCCTATTTCGCGCTGCTAGCCAAGCTTGCCCGCGATCACGGGCTGGACGGTCTCAGCATGGGCATGTCGAGCGACTACGCCACCGCCATCACCATCGGCGCGACGCATGTGCGTGTCGGCACTGCTCTGTTCGGGACGCGCGCATGAAGTTCGACGCCATTCTCTTCGACTTCGACGGCGTGCTGATCGAGAGCGAATATGCGGGCAACCGCCAGATTGCCGAATTCCTGACCAGCATCGGCCACCCGACTACGCCCGAACATTCGATGGCGCATTTCATGGGGCTGGCCGGCGATGCCTTCCAGGCGGCGGTAGAGAAGTGGATCGGCGGCCCGCTGCCCGAATCGTTCCACGCCGCCCGCGCGATCGAGGACCGCCGTGCGCTGGAAGAGGGGATGCCCGAAGTCGCCGGTGCGCTGCGCTTCCTCGAGGGCATGCCCGCCGATCTGCCCCGCGCCATCGCCTCGTCGAGCAGCACCCACTGGATCGAGACGCACCTGAACCATCTCGGCGTGCGCGACCTGTTCGGCGACAAGATCTTCTCGGGCCGCGAGCATGTGACGCGCGGCAAGCCGGCGCCCGACCTCTACCTCCACGCCGCCGCCGCTTTGGGCGTGCCGATCGAGGATTGCGTCATCCTGGAGGATTCGCCGGTGGGGGTGACGGGCGCAGTCGCCTCGGGCGCGACGGTGATCGGCCTGTGCGCGGGATCGCACTGCGCGGCGGACCATGCCGAGCGGCTCCGTGCGCTGGGGGTGCAGCACATCGCGCACGATTTCGACGAAGTGGCGCGGCTGATCGGGTAGAAATGGCCTATCTGGACGGACGCCACACCAATTGGGGATGCATAGCCGCGCTTGCGGTCGCTACCCTTGCTGGCGTGCCTTTAGTGGGCGTTTTTGCGCTGACCAGCGGAGGCTGTGAGGGGGTTCCCCCGCCATGCAGCACGAGCGCTGGCTGGACATTTCTCGTCTTTGGAGTCCCCATAATTGTAGGCATCTGCTCGATGTGGGCGACCAACAGGGCTGTGGCCGCACGACGTCGGAGCGGATCTGAAGAGCCGGCGTCCGATAGCGGTGCGGCCGAAAGCAGAGACGGCACCTAGAAAGTCGCGCGAAGACGCGATGATGTTTCGCGCAGAGGCGCAGAGAGCGCAGAGGGTTGCGGTACTCGGTCTCTGCGCTCTCTGCGCCTCTGCGCGAACAAATAAAGCCTTCGGCTGGCAAGGCGTAGCGCCACCTGCGGTGTGCCAGACGGCGCCCCGCACCCAGCGGTACTCCTGCGAAAGCAGGAGCCCAGGATAGCGGCGTGCGGAGCAACCCTCGGCTCCTGCCTTCGCAGGAGCGCAAGCCTGGCCCTAAAACTCGTGCCCCGTCCGGTCGCGCTTGGTCGCCAGGTATCGCGCATTGTGCGGGTTCGCCGGCAGCACGTGCGGCACGCGTTCGATCACGTCCACGCCCGCCGCGCGCAGCGTTTCCACCTTTTGCGGATTGTTGGTGAGCAGCCGGATGCGCGGCTGGCCCAGCAGGCGCAGCATCCGCGCCGCCACCCTGAAATTGCGCGCGTCCACGGCGAAACCCAGCCGGGTGTTCGCATCGACCGTGTCGAATCCCTGGTCCTGGAGCGCATAGGCGCGCAGCTTGTTGATCAGGCCGATCCCGCGCCCTTCCTGTCGCAGGTAGAGCAGGATGCCCCAGCCGCTCCGCGAAATCTCGGCGATCGCGGCCTTTAGCTGCGGGCCGCAATCGCATTTGAGGCTGCCCAGCATGTCGCCGGTCAGGCATTCGCTGTGCAGCCGCACCAGCGGCGCCGCGCCACTCGGCTGGCCGATGACCAGCGCGACATGCTCGCCCGGCATCTCGTCGGTGCGGAACGCGACGATTTCGCTGTCCTCGGCCATCTCCACCGGAAGCCGCGCGCGCCCGACGATGCGCAGGCGATCGGCGTCCTCATGCGCGTCTATGTCCGCCGGGGTGATCGAGTCTTCGGCCGGACCCTCGGCCACGAAAAAGGCGGGCAGCAGCCCCGCAATCCGCGCCAGCCGCAGCGCCGCTTGCGCCGCATCTGCCTGTGCCACGGGAATGGCGCGGAACGGCCCCTTCAGCGGCGTCGCCAGGTCGAATTGCGGGTCGGCCAGCGCGGTCGCAGTGTCGAAATCGAGCCACGGCACGCGCGCGACCAGCACCGGCGCGTCGGGCACCGCTGCGTCACGCTGGTTCGCCAGCTTGAGCGTCGCCGCGCGCCCGGCGGACAGCAGCACCGGCGCCGCGCCCTCGGGATCGAAAGCGCGCAGCCGCTCGGCATCCGCCGTCTCGATCGCGAGCAGTCGCAGCGTCCCCGCATTGCCCCGAATCGCGACCGGCCAGCCGCGCCGCAGCGCGTCCACCGCCAGCGCCGCGCTACGCGCGCTCAAAAGGCGAACTCGGTGACGATCGGCACATGGTCCGAGGGCTTGAGCCAGCTGCGGCACGGTTCACACACCTTGTGCGCGGTCGCCTGTGCCGCGACTTCGGGGCTTGCCCACATATGGTCGAGCCGCCGCCCGCGATCGCTCGCCGCCCAGTCCTTGGCGCGATAGCTCCACCAGGTGAAGCAGCGCTCGGGCGCGGGGATGAAGCGGCGGCCCAGGTCCACCCAGTCATGCGCCGCCTGGAGCCGGGCCAGCGCCGCGACTTCGACCGGCGTGTGGCTGACCACGTCGAGCAGCTGCTTGTGGCTCCACACGTCGCATTCCAGTGGGGCGATGTTGAAATCGCCGGTCAGGATCGTCGGCACCGCAAGGCCCTGTGACCATTCGGTCATGCGCTGGACGAAATCGAGCTTCTGGCCGAATTTGGGATTCACCTCGCGATCGGGCACGTCGCCGCCGGCGGGGACATAGACATTTTCCAGCCGTACGCCGTTGGGCAGCCGCACGCCCACATGCCGCGCCTCCTGGTTCGCCTGCCAGTCGAGCCGGTCGTCCTCGACCACGGGCACTTTGCTGACGATCGCGACGCCGTGGTGCATCCGCTGGCCGTGCTTGATGACATGGGTGTAGCCCAGCGCGCGGAACGGTGCCTCTGGGAAATCGCCGTCGATGACCTTGGTTTCCTGGAGGCACAGCACGTCCGGCGCCTCTTCGCGCAGGAACTGTTCGACGATGTCGATGCGGAAACGGACCGAGTTGATGTTCCAGGAGGCGATCTTCATGGCGCGCGATGTAGAGTTTCGCGAGGCGCTGTACCAGCGGGGCCGCCAGAAAAGGAAAGGCCCCCGCTCCGGGGGCAATGGAGCGAGGGCCGACCTAGCGTTCGTCACGCAGGCGGGAAGTGGGTTCGATCCCGGGCAACAGGGGGAAAAATCCCGGCTATCGCCCCACATCCGCAGCTTCGGTCTAGTGGGGGCAACCTGTCGCCAGCATGAACGAAATGCGGCTTTTGCCGGGCCTTTTCATGCTGGCGGTTCATTGACCCGAACCCCAGGCGGGGCGGGCGGTCTGCGTCGCGCCTTGCGACCTCGCATCAGCGCCCGCGCGGACCCTTTGGCCGGGGGTCGTTCCAGCGGAACGCGCTGTCCGCGACGGCGGTGTTGAATTGCTGGCCGCTGAGCCGGACGGTGGTGCGATTGTTCTGCGAATCGAGCGCGACCCACCCCTGGAGCATCAGCCCGCCGGGGGCCGCGGCGTTCTTCTGGAAGATCATGGTGATCCGGCCATATTCGGGATGGTTGGGATCGTTGACTTCGATCGACACCACGCGCGGGTCGCCGGTGGGCTGCAGCTTGGCGAATTTGGTGATGTCGCGCTTGGGATTGAGCAGCACCGCCAGCGGCGAATTGCCGATCGGCCAGCGCTCGACCTGACGCACCTGGTAATCGATGAAATACAGGCTGTTGCCGTCGGCGACGATCAGCTGGGGCACGCCCTTTTCATACTGGAAGCGGATCTTGCCGGGGCGCTTCAGCGTCATCGTGCCGGTGACCACCCGGCCATTGCGATCGGTCTGGCTGAACCCGGCGGTCATGCTGGTGACGCTGGTCAGGTGCTGCTGCACCTGCGCGAGTTCCGGGGCGGGCGCGGCGGCGACCAGCGCGGGGGTGGCAAGCGCGAGAGTCAGGGCGAGGGGACGTGCAAACACGTGGGTCTTCTCCGATAACTGGGCAGCGCCCTTGGCGGGGGCGGCTTGAATGTCGCGTGAACCCGCCCGCGCGCGAAACGATCCGTCTTAGAGCTGCCGCCCGTCTGTATCCATCAGCACTTCGCGGCGGCCGACATGGTCGGGGCGCGAGACCAGCCCGTCCTTTTCCATGCGCTCGATCAGCCGCGCCGCCGAGTTGTAGCCGACGCGCAACTGGCGTTGCAGCCACGATGTCGACGCCTTCTGGCTCTCCGCCACCAGCTGAGTCGATCGGCGATACAGCTGGTCCTCGGGCGAATCATCGCCTTCGGGCGCGCCGTCCAGGCTGAAGCCGCCATCCTCGGGCTCTTCGGTGACGGCGGTGATGTAGTCGGGCTCACCCTGCGCGCGCCAGAAATCGGACACCGCCTGGACTTCGTCGTCGCTGACGAACGGCCCGTGCACGCGCACCAGCTGCTTGCCGCCGGGCATGTAGAGCATGTCGCCCTTGCCCAGCAGCTGTTCGGCGCCCTGTTCGCCCAGGATGGTGCGCGAATCGATCTTGGACGTGACGTGGAAGCTGATTCGCGTCGGCAGGTTCGCCTTGATGACGCCGGTGATGACGTCCACCGACGGGCGCTGCGTCGCCATGATGAGGTGAATGCCCGCCGCGCGCGCCTTTTGCGCGAGCCGCTGGATCAGGAACTCCACTTCCTTGCCCGCCGTCATCATCAGGTCGGCCAGCTCATCGACGATCACCACGATCTGCGGCAGCGCCTGGAGGTCGAGCGTCTCTTCCTCATAGATCGGCTTGCCGGTGTCGGCGTCATAGCCGGTCTGGACCTTGCGCCCCAGCTTCTGCCCCTTGGCCTTTGCCTGGCGGACCTTGTCGTTATAGCTCGCCAGGCTGCGGACGTTGACGCTCGCCATCATGCGATAGCGGTCCTCCATCTGCTCGACTGCCCATTTCAGCGCGCGCACGGCCTTGGCCGGTTCGGTCACGACGTCGGCCAGCAGATGCGGGATGCCCTTGTACATGCTGAGTTCGAGCATCTTGGGATCGATCATGATCATGCGGCACTGGTCCGGGGTCAGCCGGTAGAGCAGCGACAGGATCATGCAGTTGAGCCCAACCGACTTGCCCGATCCCGTGGTGCCCGCGACCAGCAGGTGCGGCATTGGCGCCAGATCGGCGATCACCGGATCGCCGGCGATGTTCTTGCCCAGCACCAGCGGCAGGCTGGCGCCCTGGTCCTCGAAGCTCTGGCTGCCGATCAGCTCGTGCAGGTTCACCGATTCGCGCTTGGCATTGGGCAGCTCGATGCCGATCACGCTGCGGCCGGGAATCGTCGCGACGCGCGCGGAAATCGCGCTCATGTTGCGGGCGATGTCGTCGGCCAGCTGGATGACGCGGCTGGCCTTGATCCCGGGGGCGGGCTCCAGCTCGTACATCGTCACCACCGGGCCGGGGCGGACCTCGACGATCTGGCCCTTGACGTTGAAATCGTCGAGCACGCTTTCGAGCAGCCGGGCGTTGCGCTCCAGCGCGGCCTTGTCGACCATGGGATTGGTGTTGGCCGGTGCGGGCTTGAGCAGGTCGAGCGGGGGCAGCGCGGTATAGGCGTCCTTGAAATCCAGGCTGCTCTGTTGCGGCGACTTGGTCTTGGCGGGGGCGGGGGAGATACCGCGATCGGCGATGACGGGGCCGGGCCGATTGTCGGGCACCACCACTTTGCGCGGTTCGCGTGGCTCGCGCATCTCGGGCAGGTCGCGGGGCTCGCGCAGGTCGCGCGGCTCGGGGGCGCCCAGCAACGACGGCTTGCCCATCCCGCGCAGGCTGGGCAGCCGGATGCCGCGCTCGGGCAGCGAAAAGTCCAGGCTGCGCGCCCAGATCCACAGCCCGGCCAGCCCGAACACCAGCCCCAGGCCGCGCCCGGCCCAGAATCCGATCACCGGATCGCCGGCGAATCCGATCGCCCAGTTGAACGCACCCGCGATCGTCAGTCCGATCACGCCGCCCCAGCCTCCGACCAGCCACAGCACCGCATCGCTCGAAAAGAACGCCAGCGCCGCCGCCATCAGCACCACGCCGATCACGACGCCGCGCAGCATCCCCGCCCAGTTGCCGAGCGGCCGATCCAGCCACAGCCGGTTCGCGACGATCAGCCCGACCGGCGCGATCAGCGCCACCGGCAGCCCCAGCGTGGCGAGCAGCGCATCGGCCACCCAGGCGCCGATCAGCCCCAGCAGGTTGCGCACCGGCCCGCCCGACGCGGTGTTCAGCGACGGGTCCTGCGAATGATAGGTCAGCAGCGCGAGGACGATCGCGATCGTCGCCAGGAACACCAGAGTCCCCGCGATCACTGCGCCGCTGCGCCGGGCGCCGGCCTTCATCGTGTCGCGGAACTGCGACGGTTGTGCCCGGGTCGCCATGCCCAGCCTCCAGATTTTCAGGGGTGTGGGAGAAAGCATCGCCTGTGGCGAGTCCCGCGTCAAGGCTGGTGCCCGGCCACTGCCGTGCTAAAGACGGCGAATGGAAAGCGCAGATGTCCTCATCCTCGGCGGCGGCCTGGTCGGGAGCGCGCTTGCGGTCGCGCTCGATGCCCATGGCCTGACCTCGATCGTCGTCGATCCCGCCGATCCGGCAACCATCCTCGCCCCCGGCCATGACGGCCGCGCCTCGGCGATCGCCAGCGCGCCGATGCGCATGTTCGAGGCAATCGGCGTCAGCGAACGGCTGGCAGGCAAGGGGTGCCCGATCCAGGGCATCCGCGTGTCCGATGGGCTGGAACCCGGCAAGCTGGATTTCGCGCCGGGCGAAGGCGAGACGGCGCTCGGCCATATGTTCGAGAACCGCGTGCTGCGCACCGCGCTGTACGAGGCGGCAGTGGCCGCGCCGCGCGCCGATATGCGGATGCAGACGCGCGCGCTGTCGGTCGAGCGCGGCGAATTCGGCGTGACCGCACAGCTCGATTCGGGCGCCACCATGCGCGCATCGCTGCTCATTGCCGCGGAGGGGCGCAATTCGCCGACGCGCGAGAGTGCGGGGCTCAAGGTCGCGCGCTGGACCTATGATCACGCCGCGATGATCGCGACGATCAACCATGAGCGCAGCCACGAGAATATCGCGTTCGAGATCTTCTATCCCAAGGGGCCGTTCGCGATCCTGCCGCTGCTCGACGATGCCCATGGCCATCGCTCGGCGATCGTGTGGACAGTCGATGCCGATGAGGCCTCGCCGATGCTGCGCATTTCGGAGCGCGCCTATCTGGCCGAGCTGGACAAGCGGATGGGCGGGTTCCTCGGCACGCTCAGCAACCTGTCGGCGCGGACCAGCTATCCGCTGGGCTTCCACCATGCCGCCTGGATCACGGCGAATCGCCTGGCGCTGGTCGGCGATGCGGCGCACGGCATCCATCCGATCGCGGGGCAGGGCGTGAATGTCGGCTTCCGCGACGTGGCGACGCTGGTCGAGGTGCTCGTCGACGGCAAAAGGCTGGGGATGGACCTGGGCGACCCGCAGCTGCTCGCGCGCTATCAGCGCTGGCGCGGGCTAGACACCTTCTCGGTCGCGCTGGCGACCGACGGGCTCACCCGGCTGTTCGGCATTCCGGGCAAGACCGCCGCATCGGTGCGCCGCTTCGGCCTCTCGGCGGTGGATCGCATCCCGCCGCTCAAGCGCATGTTCATGGCGGAGGCCCGCGGCGAAAGCGGCGACGTGCCCAAGTTGTTGCAGGGCGAAATGGCCTGAACGTCCTGCTCCTCCGCCAAAAGCGGAGGAGGCTAGCGTAAGGCGCCGTTTGTTTATTCAGCTGGCGTCCGGCACAGCCTCCGGCGTCACCCGCCGCCCCGCCTCGGCCAGCAGCACCGGCACGCCCTCGTGCACCGGATAGGCGAGCCCGGCCTCGTCCGACACCAGTTCCTGCGCCGCTTCGTCATAGCGCAGCCTGGTCCGCGTGACCGGGCAGACCAGCTTGTCGAGCAGCCACGGGTCGATCATTGCAGCGTGGCTCCCTCATCGCCGTGGCGACCGAAAAATTGCATCAACTGAACGATCAGTTCCGCCCGGTCGCGCAGCGAATCGGCTTCGAGCAGCGCCTGTTTGGAGGCGATGTCGAACGGCGCGATCTGGGCGATGCCGTTGACCAGCGATTCGTCGTCCAGCCGCGTCACCGCTTCCCAGTCCACGGCATAGCCCTGGCTGTCGGCAAAGCGGCGCGATTCCATTTCCAGCGAGGCGCGGTCGGCCATCGGCAATATGCCGCCATCGCCTACCGGCTCCAGCATCGCCTCGACCTGGCGGAATGGCGTCGTCACGTCGAGCTCGCGCACGATGGTGAATCGGGCCAGACCTTCGAGCACGATGTCGAATCGCCCGTCGGACAAGGCCTCGACTTCGGCGATTCGCCCGACGCAGCCGACATCGAACAGCGCCGGCGGATCGCCTGCGTCGCGCGGCTGGACCATGCCGATGCGCCGGTCGCGCGCCAGTGCGTCCGACACCATCGAACGATAGCGCGGCTCGAAGATGTGCAGCGGCAAGTGCATCCGGGGGAACAGCAGCGCCCCGCCCAGCGGGAACACCGACAGCCGCGTCGCCGTCATCCGAACAGGATCGCGGACAGCTTGCGCCGTTGCGCCGAAACCCAGGGGTCTTCCAGCCCGACCGCCTCGAACAGCGTCAGCAGCCGCTGGCGCGCCGCGCCTTCGTTCCACGTCCGGTCCTCGGCGATCATCGCCAGCAATGTCGCGGCGGCGGCATCGCGGTCGCCCGCCGCCATCTGCCCGCCGGCCAGTTCATAGCGCGCATCCATGTCGCCGGTCGCGGCGGCCTGCGCGGCGAGGCTCGACAGGTCCTCTACCGGCTGGGCCTCCCTGGCGATCGACAGCGCGGCGCGGGCGCGCTCGATTTCGGGAGCCTTGGCCGCATCCTCGGGCAGCGCCGCCAGCGCGGCCTCGGCCTCGTCGGTCCGGCCCAGCGCCACCAGCGCGCGCACGCGCCCTGCCGCGACCTGCGCATGGTCGGGCGCCATTTCGGCAAGCTGGTCGAACACCGACAGCGCGCGCGCGGCGTCGCCTTCCTGCAGCACCTGCTCGCCCATCGCGATCAGCGGCTCCAGCTCGGCTTCGATGCTCGTCGCTTCGCTCTCCAGCGGCAGCTGGCGCAGGATCTGGTCGAGCATGGTGCGCAGCTGCGTCTCGGTGCGCGCCGACGTGAGGTCGGCGACCAGCTGGCCCTGGAACATCGCATAGACGGTCGGGATCGATCGCACCTGGAACTGCGCCGCGATGAACTGATTCGCGTCGACATCGACCTTGGCCAGCTTCACGCCCTTGGCGGCGTAATCGGCGGAGACCTTTTCCAGCACGGGAGTCAGCGCCTTGCACGGCCCGCACCATTCGGCCCAGAAATCGATGATGACCAGGCTGGTCATCGAAGGCTCGACGATATCGCGGCGGAATGCGTCGACGGCTTCCTTCTCGGCGGGGGTCATTCCAAGCGTGGCCAAGGCGCGGCTCCTTCACGGGGGCTAAAGCGGTGATCCGGGTTCGGCGGCTATGTGGGGGTTTCCGCGCAAAGCGCCAAGCCTTTTCCAAAAGTGCGATTATGGGGTTGCGGACCCGAAAAGCCGGTGCTAGTGGCCGCGCCTCACCCAGCCCGGTCCGACCGGGCAAGACGCCAGAGCGGGCGTAGCTCAGGGGTAGAGCACGACCTTGCCAAGGTCGGGGTCGAGGGTTCGAATCCCTTCGCCCGCTCCAGCGACCTTCGCAGCCGATAGCGGCGCGAAGCACCGGGCCCCGGTCAGGGGCATCCCTAAGCATGTATCGTTACGCGCATAGATCACGCTATGTTGCGCCCATGCAGTCGTCCGTCAGGACGCTGCATGACAGAAAATTCATCGGTAACTCACCTAAATGGTGCGCAGTCGCGGCTAGGATAGGGCGGTTCCCGGTTTGCAATTGGCGAAGTGCGCGCATGTCCTCTCCTGTTTTCTTCGACCCCACCGGTCGGCGTGGTATCGTGGCGCGGCGTGCGGCGGCGGCATGCATTCTTGCGATCATCGTCGCGGCGCTTGCCTTTGCGACGACGCTGGTGGCGATGCCGCACGTCAACGGGCTTCCGCTGAATTTCGGGCGCGTACAGCCCGCGCAGCTGCGCATGGACCATGTGCCGACGCGGCACCGTTCGTGGCTGCCCGCGCTGCGCCGCAAGAACAGCCACGCGCCGCTGACGGTCGGCTTTTATGTGCCGGGCAACGAAGCCAGTGTCGCGTCGCTGCGCCAGCATGTCGGCGCGCTCGACTGGGTCGTCCCGGCGACGATCAGCGTGGCGGGCGCGACTCACCAGCTCAACATCACCGACGATCGCCAGTTCGACGCGATCGTCGCCGCCGCGCCCACTGCGCCCAAGGTGCTGCCGATGGTGCAGAACCTCACCGACGACGAATGGGACGGCAAGGGGATCGCCGCGCTGGTCGCCAGCCCGGCGCAGCGCCAGAAGCTGGTGCAGCAGCTCGTCGCCTTTGTCGCGCAGCGGCATGCCGCCGGGCTGGTGATGGATTTCGAGAGCCTGCCTGCGCCCGCGCTGCCGCGCTATCGCCAGTTTCTCGCCGAACTCAACGCTGCGCTGCCCAAGGGGGCGGTGGTCGCGGTGACGGCGCCTGCCGGCGATCCGGACTGGGATCTACGCGCCTTTGCCAAGGTTGCCGATCGCGTGATCCTGATGGCCTATGACGAACATTGGCAGACCGGCACGCCCGGCCCGATCGCGTCGCAGCCCTGGCTGGTCCAGCAGGTCGAATCGGCGCTGCGCCAAGTGGGGTCCGAACGGCTGATCGTCGCGCTCGGCAGCTATGCCTATGACTGGCATGGCGGCGGCGCCGATGCGCTGTCGATCGAAGAGGCATGGCTGGCCGCGCACGACAGCGAGGCGCCGATCACCTTCGATCCCGCCAGCGGCAATGCGGGCTTCGCCTATGACGAGAATGGCGCGCATCACGATATCTGGATGCTCGATGCGGCGGCGACGTGGAACCAGCTCCAGGCGCTGAAGCAGCTCGGAATCGGCAATATCGCGATGTGGCGGCTGGGCACCGAGGATCCGGAGCTGTGGAAGGCGTTCGCCGCGTTCCGCAGCGGCGGCGTGCCGGACCTCACCCGCCTGCGCCCTGCGCTCGACGTCGACGTCGAGGGGACGGGCGAGATATTGCGAATCACGGCATCGCCGACCGAGGGACACCGGACGATGACCTTCGACGCGAATCGCATGATTCGCGGCGTGCGCTACGATTCGCTGCCGACGCCCTATGTCGTCCAGCGCGCGGGCGCAGTGCCAAAGACGATCGCGCTGACCTTTGACGACGGCCCCGACCCGGAATGGACGCCCAAGATCCTCGACGTGCTGGAAAAGGCGAAGGTGCCCGGCACCTTCTTCGTGATCGGCGAGAATGCGCTGACCCAGCCGGGGCTGCTCAACCGGATCATCGCCGGCGGCGGCGAACTGGGGAACCACACCTATACCCACCCCAATCTCGCACTGTCCTCGCCCCAGACGACGACGCTGGAGCTGAACGCCACGCAGCGGCTGGTCCAGGCCTATACCGGGCGGGCGATGCGGCTGTTCCGCGCGCCCTATTTCGGCGATGCCGAGCCGACGACGCAGGACGAAATCGCCCCTGCGCTGGTCGCGCAACAGGCGGGCTATACGGTGGTCGGGCTCCACGTCGATCCCAATGACTGGCAGCGGCCGGGCGAGGACGTCATCGTCCAGCAGGTGCTGGACCAGATACACAGCGCCACGCCCGAAAACCCCCAGAACATCGTGCTGCTCCACGACGGCGGCGGCGACCGGTCGCAGACCGTGGCCGCGCTGCCCCGGATCATCGCGACGCTGCGCGCGGAGGGCTATCGCTTCGTCCCCGTGTCGCAGCTCGTCGGGCTGTCGCAGAACGACGTGATGCCCAAGGTCAGCGGCGCGGACCTGCTGGCGGTGCGCACCGATGTCGTCATCTTCCTGATCCTCGCGACGCTGTCGGCGATCCTGGGCTGGCTGTTCTTCGTCGCGATTGCGCTGGGCATCGGCCGCGCGGTGACGATGGCCGGGCTCGCCTGGGCCCAGGCGCGGCGCCAGCGGCCCGAGCCGCCGGTCTATATGCCGACCGTGTCGGTCATCATCCCGGCCTATAACGAGGAAAAGGTGATCGCCGATTCGGTCCGTCGCGTGCTGGCCAGCGACTATCCCGACATTACGGTGATCGTCGCGGACGATGGGTCGAAGGACGGCACCAGCGCCGTGGTCGCCGCCGCCTTTGCCGACGATCCCCGGGTCACGCTGCTCACGTTGGTCAATGGCGGCAAGGCGGCGGCGCTCAACCGCGCGTTGCAGGATGCGACCGGCGAAGTCGTGATCGCACTCGACGCCGATACCCAGTTCGAGCCGGAGACGATCCGCCGCCTCGCGCGCTGGTTCGCCGATCCGGCGATCGGGGCCGTGGCGGGCGATGCGCGAGTGGGCAACCGCGTCAACCTCGTCACGCGCTGGCAGGCGATCGAGTATATCACCGCGCAGAATCTCGAGCGCCGCGCGCTTGCCGGGTTCGATGCGATGACGGTGATCCCCGGCGCGGTCGGGGCGTGGCGCCGCGCCGCGCTCGACCAGGTCGGCGGTTACCCCGAAGATACGCTGGCCGAGGATCAGGACCTGACCATCGCGATCCAGCGCGCGGGCTGGCGCGTCACCTATGACCCGCGCGCCACCGCCTGGACCGAGGCGCCCGAGACGTTCCGTGCGCTCGCCAAGCAGCGCTATCGCTGGGCGTTCGGCACGCTGCAATGCCTGTGGAAGCACCGCGCGGTGCTGTGGACGCGCAAGCCTTCGGGCCTCGCGCTGGTCGGCCTGCCCCAGGCATGGGTGTTCCAGATCGCCTTTGCCGCGCTGTCGCCGCTGATCGACTTGACGCTGGTGCTGTCGATCCTCGGCACGATCCTGCGCGTGGTCCAGCATGGCTGGGCACAGACCAGCGGCGATGTCGGCTATATGGGCGCGTACTGGCTGGCCTTCGTCACGATCGATGCGCTGTGCGGGCGGCTGGCGTACCGGCTCGACGGCGATCGCGCCCGCTATCCGGTGTTCCTGCTGATCGCCCAGCGCTTCGTCTATCGCCAGATCATGTACTGGGTCGTGGTGCGCGCGATCGCCTCCGCCATCGGCGGCTGGGTGGTCGGCTGGGGCAAGCTCGAGCGGACCGGGCGCGTGTCCGATGCGGCCAAGCCGGCAGCAGGAGCAGGGGAATGAACGCCAATCCTTCCTGGTATCGCCGGATGCTGCGCCGCTGGAAAGCCTGGGTCGCGGGGCTCGTGGCCGTGATCGCGATCGGTCTGGTCGTGTTGTACGCCAGCGCAGGCTTTTTCGATCGCGATCCGGTGCGTCTGTTCGGGATGGAGCATCGCGGCGCGCCGGTCGCCGCGCTCTATTTCTCGGGCGACATGGGCCTGCGCTATGGCATGGGGCCGTATATCGCCGCAGGGCTCGCCGATGCCGGGGTGCCGGTATTGGGCGTCAGTTCGTCCACTGCCTTTGCCACGCACCGCACGCGGGCGGAGACCGATGCGATCTTTGCCAAGGCCGTGCGCGACACGCTGCGCCAGACCGGCGCGCAGCGCGTGATCCTGATCGGCCAGTCCTATGGCGCCGACATCACCCGCGTCGGGCTGGCGTCGCTGCCCGCCGATCTGCGTGCCAAAGTGGCTGCCGCCGTGCTGGTGGTGCCGGGGCGCACCGCCTATTTCCGCGCCGACCCGGCGGGCTTCGCCTATCGCGGCACCCCCGATGCGGGCCCGGAGGAAGCGAACCGCATCGACTGGCTGCCGCTCACCTGCATCCGCGGCGCGCTGGAGCCCGACAGCCTGTGCCCGGTGCTGACCGGGGGCAATGTGCGTAGCATCGTCCTGCCCGGCGGCCATTTCCTCAACAACGACCATGACCTGCTGGTGCGCACCGTGCTGACCGCGCTCACGCCCCAGCTTTCCGCAGGCAAGGAGCCTCGCCAATGAAGCGTTTCCTATCGCTCGCCCTGTCGCCGCTGCTGCTGTGCGCGGCGGCACCCGCGCCGGTGGCCGCCGATCCGATCTTCGGCGTGTGGGGCAACCCGGCCCGGACGATCGCCGTGCGCATCGCGGCGTGCGGCCAAGAGATTTGCGGCACCATCGTCGAGGCGACGGCAAAGGCCGAGCAGGACGCGCGCGCAGCCGGAGTCAACACGCTGATCGGCGTCGAGCTGCTCAAGGATTACCGCCAGACCGCGCCGACGCGCTGGTCGGGCACGGTCTATGTGCCCGATATGGGCCGCAGCTTTTCGTCGCACATCGTGGCCGAATCGCCCAATTCGCTGCGCATCGCCGGCTGTCTGGTAGGAGGATTTCTGTGCAAGTCGCAGGTCTGGACCCGGCTCTGAGCGACACCGCACCGCGCCCGCGACGGCTGGTGGACGGTGTGCGGCGCTTCCGGCGCCCGCTCGCCATTGCGGCCGTTGCCGTGGTGGCATGGCTGGGGTTCGAGGCGCTGCGCACAGTGCTCGCCGAAGTCCATTTCCGCGACGTCCGCGCCGCGCTGGGCGCGATCGGCACCGGGCACCTGCTCGCCGCGCTCGGCTTCACCGCGCTCAGTTATTTCCTGCTGACCTTCTATGACTGGGCGGCGCTGCGCACGATCGGACGCAAGCTGCCCTGGCGCACGGCGGCGCTGGCATCGTTCACCAGCTATACGCTCAGCAACAATCTGGGCCTGTCGCTGCTCACCGGCGGATCGGCGCGGCTGCGCGTCTATTCGGCGGCGGGACTTGAGTTCGCCGATGTCGCGCGCGTCACGCTGATCGCGTCGAGCACCTTCTGGGGCGGCATCCTGGTCACCACGGCCTTTGCGCTGCTGGTCGATCCCGTGCCGCTCCACATCGCCGGATTCGTCGGCAGCGTCGGCGTGCAGCGGTTGCTCGGCGCGGGAGCGCTGGCGCTGTTCGCGGTGCTGATCGTCGCGCGGGGGCGGGCGGCACGGTCGATCCGGCTGGGCGATGCCAGCGTGCCGATTCCAGGGCGCCGCCTGCTGGTGACGCAGATCGCGGTCTCCACCGCCGACCTCGCCTGCGCGTCCGCCGCGCTGTGGGTACTCGTCCCGAACGCCGCCTCGGTCGGGCTGGGGCCGTTCTTCCTCGCCTATGCGCTCGCCATCCTGGTCGGGTTGCTCAGCCATGTGCCGGGCGGGGTGGGGGTGTTCGAGGCGACGATCCTCGCGCTGGTGCCGATCGACCGGACCGATCTGTTCGCGGCGCTGCTGCTGTACCGGCTCGTCTATTATGTCTTCCCGCTTGCCGTTGCCGGCGTGGCGCTGGCGGCGATCGAGGGGCGGCGGCTGCGCCGTCCGCTCACGCTGGGGCTGACCGTGGCGGGTCGGCTGACCCGCGCGCTGGCGCCGTCGCTGCTGGCGGCGCTCGTGTTCGGCGCGGGGCTGATGCTGCTGGTGTCGGGCGCGCTGCCTGCGCTGCACGATCGCATGATCTCGGTGCGGGAGCTGGTGCCGCTGCAGTTCGTCGAGACCTCGCACTTCGCCGGCAGCCTGATCGGCACGGCGCTGTTGCTGATCGCCCCGGCGGTGCAGGCGCGGCTGAAAAGCGGGTTCCACGCCGCGCGCGCGCTGATGATCGCGGGGGCGCTGTTTTCGGTGCTCAAAGGCTTCGATTACGAGGAGGCATTCGTCCTGCTCGGCTTTGCCGGGCTGCTCCAGTTCAGCAAGCCGGCCTTTTACCGCCGCGCCGGCATCGCCGGGGCGCCGATCGCGAGCTGGTGGTGGGCCGCCGCGCTCATCGCGATTGCACTGAGCGCCTGGGCGGGGTTCTTCGCCTATAAGCATGTGCCCTATTCGCAGGCACTGTGGTGGGATTTCGCCTGGCGCGGCAATGCCCCGCGCTTCCTGCGCGCGACGCTCGGCGCCACGGTGCTGGTCGGATGCTGGGCGCTATGGCGGCTGATGTCGGCGGCGCCCGCCGTGGCCCCGGCCACCGACGTGCCCGAGGCGGTCGCCATCCGCGCGATGGCGGACACGGGCCGCGCCGATGCGATGCTGGCCTATACCGGCGACAAGAGCTTCCTGGTCTCCACCGATGGCGACGCCTTCCTGATGTACCGCGTCCAGGGGCGCACCTGGATCGCGATGGGCGATCCGGTCGGCCCCATAGAGGCGTGGCCCGAGCTGGTATGGGAGCTGCGCCGCCGCTGCGATGCCGCGCGTGGGCGGCTGTGCCTGTTCCAGGTCAGCACCGAAATGCTGCCGCTGATCGTCAGCCTGGGGCTCCAGCCGATGAAATATGGCGACGAGGCGATCGTCGACCTTACCCATGGCTTCGACCTGAAGGGGCCGGCGTACAAGTCGCTGCGCCATTCGATCAATCGTGCGGCGGGGGCGGGGCTCAGCTTCGACGTGATTCCCGCCGATCAGGTGCCGTCGCACGCCGAGGCCCTCCGCGCCGTCTCCGACGCCTGGCTCCAGCGCAAGCCGGGCGCGGAAAAGGGATTCAGCCTGGGCCGGTTCGACATGGCCTATCTCGCCCGGTTCGATTGCGCGGTGCTGCGGCTGGAGGGGCGGATCGTCGCCTTCGCCAATATCTGGGAGACGCCCAATCGCGAGGAAATCTCGGTCGATCTGATGCGCCACGTCCCCGATACGCCCTATGGCGCGATGGACCTGCTGTTCGTGCGGCTGTTCCAATATGGCGCCGAACAGGGGTTTGCGCGATTCAACCTCGGCATGGCGCCGCTGTCGGGGCTAAACGATGGGCCGCTGGCGCCGGTCTGGTCGCGGCTGGGCGCCGCCGTCTATGGCCATGGCGAGCGGCTCTACGGCTTTTCCGGGCTGCGAAGCTACAAGAGCAAGTTCGCGCCCGACTGGGTCCCGCGCTATGTCGCGGTGACGCTGGGGCTGTCGGTGCCGCGCGCGCTGATCGATCTGGCGGCGCTGATCGGGGGGTGAGTCACACACCCGTGGGGTGGTTCCGATTGCCGGAATTCCGCTATAGAGAGCGGGACAGGGAGATTGCCATGAAGCCAATTGCACGCCTCATCCTGGGTTTCGGCATCGTCGCCGCGCTGACCGGCGCCGCCGCGCCGCCGCCGCCCGAAGACGTGTGGCGCAACCCCAGCGGATCGGTGCATATCCGCTTCTCGGCGTGCGGAGCGGCGATGTGCGGCACCGTCGTCTGGGCGAGCGAAAAGGCCAAAGCGGATGCGCTCAAGGGCGCGAAGGAGCCGCTGATCGGCACCCAGATCTTCCGCGATTTCGAGGAAGTGAAGCCCGGCACGTGGCGCGGGCGCGTGTACGTGCCCGACATCAACCAGACCTTTTTCGGCACGGTGACCCGGCTCGACAAGGACCGGCTGCTCGGCAAGGGATGCGTGCTGTTCGGCGCGATCTGCAAGAGCCAGACCTGGACGCGAATCGCGCCCTGAGCGCCGCATCGAACGCTGCGTTTCCGAAACTGCCCCTTGCGGAGGGCCCTCCGGATTTCCAGATCGTCCCCAGCAAGAGACCCGGCGGGGACCAGGCCTCCTTTGACACAATGTCGCCACCACAGTGCCATCGGCACTGGCGAATAACGGCGTCTGACAAGGGTTTAGGTATATGCGTTCGATTCTTTCCAAGCTGATTGCGCTGGCATTGCTGGCGTCTCCGTTCGCCGCGCTGCCGGCCGCTGCGTCGGACGAGCCGATGGCCGCGCCGATCGCCAGCGAATGGCGCAATCCCAGCAACAGCGTGCATATCCGGCTCGATCGCTGCGGCACGGAATTGTGCGGCGTGGTCAGCTGGGCCAGCCCCAAGGCGATCGCCGACGCCAAGCGCGGCGGCGCGGACCAGCTGATCGGCACCACGCTGTTCCGCAACCTCAAGCCCACCGGCAACGGCAGCTGGAAGGGCAAGGTGTACGTACCCGATATCCAGAAGACCTTCGCCGGCACGATCCGGTTCCAGGGCGCCAACCAGATGGTCGGCCAGGGCTGCGTGCTGTTCGGCCTGATCTGCAAGGCCCAGACCTGGTCGCGCGTGCGCTGAACCAGCCGTCATCCCGGCGAAAGCCGGGACCTCAGGCGGCCCCATCCCCCACACGCGCAAGGATAGTCGCCCCACCCCCGCCGCCGCGCTATGCTCGCCTTATGGCACAGGGCATGATTCGCGTCGGTATCGGCGGCTGGACGTTCGAACCGTGGCGCGGAACCTTCTACCCGCCCGGTCTGGCGCAGAAGCGTGAGCTGGAATTTGCCAGCCGCGCGCTGACTGCGATCGAAGTCAACGGCACCTATTATTCGAGCTTCAAGCCCGCCACGTTCGAGAGCTGGGCAAGCGCCGTCCCCGACGGCTTCGTCTTCACGATCAAGGGCAGCCGATTCGTCACCAACCGCAAGGTGCTGGCCGAGGCGGGCGAATCGGTCCAGCGCTTTGTGGGGCAGGGGCTGACCGCGCTGGGCGACCGGCTGGGGCCGATCTTCTGGCAGTTCATGGCGACCAAGAAATTCGACGCGCCCGATTTCCAGGCCTTCCTCGATTTGCTCCCCCGCACGCAGGACGGGGTGGCGCTGCGCCATGCGATCCAGGTCCGGCACGCAAGCTTTGCAGTGCCCGAATTCGTCGCGATGTGCCGTGCCGCCGGGGTGGCGATCGTCTACGCCGATTCGCCGCAATATCCCGCCATCGCCGACATCACCGGCGACTTCGTCTATGCCCGGCTGGAGGCCGGCGAGGACGAGAACCCGCTTTGCTACCCCGAGGCCGAACTCCCCCGCTGGGAGTCCGCCGCGCGCCTCTGGGCCGAGGGAGGCCGCCCCGAAGGCCTGCCCTATGTCACCGACGAAGCCCCGCCCGCCACGCCCCGCGAAACCTTCGTCTTCTTCATCCACGGCGGCAAGGTCCGCGCGCCGGCGGCGGCGCAGGAATTGATCCGGCGGCTGGGATAGCTATTCCAGCCCCAGCGCGCCCAACGGGCTGCCCACCAGCCCGCTGACCATCGCCGCCTGGAGCCGGGTGGCGGGCCAGCGCTTCGACAAGGGACCGACCAGCCGGTCGCGCAGGAACGGCAGCACGCGTCCGTCGGACTGGTACACCGGCGTGAACAGCCGGCTCATCGCCTGGTACAGCCGCACATGGCGCCGCCGCAGCCGCACCGCCTGCGCGCACGCCGCGTCGACGGTCTTCGTGCCGCGCAGCGCAAGCGCGAGCGCATGGGCATCGAGCAGCGCCATGTTGGCGCCTTGCCCCAGTTGCGGGCTGGTGCTGTGCCATGCGTCGCCCAGATGGATCAGGCCGGGCTCGGCGGGCGCGCGCAGCGTGCGATGGGCATAGCGCGCGAAGGTGAGCTGCGCGGGATCGGTGATGCCGGCGAGCATTTCCGCCGTTTCGGGCCATAGCGTGGTGACCTCGCGCTTCCACGCTTCCAGCCCAGCATCGTGCCATGCCGCGAGCCGATCGCCCCGGAGCGACCAGAAGAAGGCGGCATGGCTGCCCGCAGCACCGGGCGCCTGCCCCACCGGTAGCACCCCCGCCATCACGCTGGCCCCGCGATAGCGTTGTTGCAGCGCCTGCGCATCGAAATCGTCGCCCGGCCAAGGCACCGTCGTCCAGAGCGCACCATAGGGCAGCGGGCGGCTCGGCTGGGCGGCGAGGCCGCTGCGGGCGCCCATAGCGTCGATCACCAGCGCAAATCGCTCGGATGCAGGCTGCTTGGCAAACACCAGCCGCCGCGCGTCGCCCTCGCGCAGGGTGCCAGTCACGGCATGCCCGGTGCGGATCTCGATTCCCGCCGCCACCACGGCATCGTGCAGCACCGCGAACAGCGCGCCGCGATGGATGCCCACGCCAAACCGGTCGCCGCGCCCCAGCGCCGCATAGCGCACGTCGAGCACGGTGCGCCCGCTCCGCCCTGCGCTGCCGAACAACCGGTCGATCCGCGCACCACGGGCAATGGCGTCCTCGGCGAGCCCCAGCGTCGCCAGCACCGCCAGCCCGGTCGGCTGGAGCATCAGCCCGGACCCGACCGGCCCCGCTGCGTCGAATCGCTCGAACAGCACCACGTCATGCCCGTCGCGGTGCAGCAGCAGCGCAGCGGCAAGCCCGGCGGTCCCGCACCCGGCAATCGCGATCCGCAAGCGCTGCACGGTCAGTCGGCGTCCGCCCGCTTCGGGCTGCACTGCGCAGATACCATCCGTTCGCTGTCGATCACGATCGGGCTGGCGAGCCCCGGCACGCCCTCGCGCACGATCGCCATGCCGCGTGCGATCACCTGGGGGTCGGCGAACACTTCGTCCAGCCGGTTGATCGGCCCGGCGGGGACGCCTTCGCCCTCCAGTGCCTCGTACAGATCGGCCTTGCGCCAATCGAGGATCGCGCGGGCAAGCAGGGGGATCAGCGCGTCGCGATGCGTGACGCGCGCCGGATTGGTGGCGAATCGCGGATCGTCGGCGAGCGGCAGGCCAAGGATCGCGCACAGCTTGCGGAACTGGCCGTCATTGCCGACTGCCACGATCAGCTCGCCGTCGCTGCAGGCAAAGGCCTGGTACGGCACCAGATTGGCGTGGCCATTGCCCATCCGGTGCGGCACCGCGCCGCTCGCCATCCAGTTGAGCGCCTGGTTCGCGAGCACGCCCACCTGCGTATCGAGCAGCGCCATGTCGATATGCGCGCCCGTGCCCGTGACGTCGCGCCGCCGCAGCGCCGCGAGGATCGCGACTGCTGAATATACCCCCGTGAAGATGTCGGCATAGGCGATGCCCGCTTTCTGCGGGGGGCCATCGGGCTCGCCGGTCAGGCTCATCGCGCCGCCCATCCCCTGGATGATGAAGTCATAGCCGGCGCGCGCGGCATAGGGCCCGGTCTGGCCGAACCCGGTGATCGAACACACCACCAGCCGGGGGAAGTCGGCGCGCAGCGTTGCGGGATCGAGGCCGTATTTGACCAGCCCGCCGACCTTGTAATTCTCGATCACGACATCGGCATCGGCCAGCAGCGCGCGCACCGCCGCCTGGCCCTGCGGCGTGGCGATGTCGATCGCAACGCTCGCCTTGCCCCGGTTGCACGCATGGAAATAGGCCGCATCGCGGTTCTGGCCCTCGGCATCGTGGAGGAACGGCGGCCCCCAATGGCGCGTGTCGTCCCCCGCGCCGGGCCGCTCGACCTTGACCACGTCGGCGCCCAGATCCGCCAGCAACTGCCCGCACCACGGCCCCGCCAGGATGCGCGCCAGTTCCACAACCTTGATGCCCGCCAGTGGCTTCACGGGCGGCGGATTTCGTACACGACATGGTCCGGGAACAGCTTGCCGCCGCCGCGATGGTGCCGCCCGGGAACCAGCGTGCCGCCGATCTTCGCCATCGCCCCGCGCGAGCGCAGATTGTCCTTTCCGACGATGAACACGACCGAGCCGACGAAGCGGTGGATATGGTCGAGCATCAACCGCTTCACTTCGCGGTTGTACGTCCCGCCCCAATAGGCGCGCTCGAGAAAGGTCCAGCCGATCTCGATCTCGTCGTCCTCGGGCACATGGCAATCATAGCGGCTCGATCCGATGACTGCGCCCGTCGCCTTGTCCTCGATCGCGAGCGCCCCGCCGCATGCCAGCGCATCGGCGAAGAACTGGCGGAACACGCTTTCCTGCCAGCGGTCCTTTGCGGGATGCAGTTCCCAGATCAGCGGATCGGACGCCACCGCATAGAGCGCGTCCCAGTCCGCCGCCGCCAGCGGGCGCAGCCGGACCAAATCGCCCTCCAGCACCGGTTGCCGATCCGGCACCATCAGAACGCGGCGATCCCCGTGATCGCCCGCCCCAGGATCAGCGCATGGACGTCGTGCGTGCCTTCATAGGTGTTGACCGTTTCCAGGTTGATCGCGTGGCGCATCACATGGAATTCGGCGGAAATGCCGTTGCCGCCGTGCATGTCGCGCGCGGTGCGGGCGATGGCGAGTGCCTTGCCGCAATTGTTGCGCTTGATGATGCTGATCGCCTCGGGGCTCAGCGTGCCGTCGTCGAACATCCGGCCACAGCGCAGCGCCGCCTGAAGCCCCAGCGCGATCTCGGTCTCCATGTCGGCCAGCTTGAGCTGCACCAGCTGGGTCGCCGCCAGCGGGCGACCGAACTGCTGGCGGTCCAGCGTATATTGCCGCGCCTGCGCCATGCACGCCTCCGCCGCGCCCATCGTGCCCCAGGCAATGCCATAGCGCGCACGGTTGAGGCAGCCGAACGGCCCTTTAAGCCCCTCGACATGGGGGAGCAGCGCGTCTTCGCCCACTTCGACGCCGTCCATCACGATCTCGCCGGTGATCGATGCGCGCAAGCTCAGCTTGCCCTCGATCTTGGGCGTGGTCAGCCCCTTCATGCCGCGTTCCAGCACGAAACCCTTGATCGCGCCGCCATGCGCGTCGGATTTGGCCCACACCACCATCACGTCGGCGATGGGGGAATTGGTGATCCACATCTTGGCGCCGGTGATCCGGTATCCGCCGTCCACTTTCTCGGCGCGGGTGCGCATGCCGCCGGGGTCGGAACCCGCATCGGGCTCGGTCAGCCCGAAACAGCCGATCCACTCGCCGGTCGCGAGGCGGGGCAGGAATTTGCGCTTCTGCTCCTCGGTGCCATAGGCATGGATCGGGTGCATCACGAGGCTGGATTGCACCGACATCGCCGAGCGATAGCCAGAATCGACGCGCTCGACTTCGCGCGCGACCAGCCCATAGGCGACATAGCCGAGCCCTGCGCCGCCATAGCTTTCTGGAATCGTCGGGCCCAGCAGCCCCAGCGCGCCCATTTCCGCCATGATCGCCCGGTCGAACCGCTCCTCCAGGAACGCGCTGGTCACGCGCGGCAACAGCTCGCCCTGCGCATAATTGCGTGCGGCACCCTGTACCATCCGCTCTTCGTCGGTCAGCTGTGCGTCCAGCCCGAACGGGTCCTGCCAGTCGAACCGGCCCATCGTCGCCATCAGATCAATCCTCTCAGGTGCCGGGCGTGGTTGCCACCGGCGGCTCCAGCGGCGGCGTGGCGAGGGGGGCCTCGATCGCTGCCTGCTCGATTTCGGTAAGGGCGTGGCGCGCAGCGACAAAGCGGCGCGCGGCGGCGACCCAGCTGCTGCCGGCGGCGTTCACGCCGGGCAGGTGCGACACTTCGCCCAGCGCCGCCTCGACCTGTCCCGCGTCCAGCGTGCGGCGGGCGCGGCGCAGCCGGTCCGACGCGCGCGGGCTCGGCGCATCGGCGGGGCGCAGCACCACCAGGTCGCCGACCAGCCGGCGGACATGCATCCACAGGCTGTCGTCGGGCGCGTTGATCAGGCGCGGCGCGATCGTATCGAGCGCGAGGCGCAGGTCCTCGATCGTCACCGGCTCGGCGGCGGCGCGCAGGATCGCGCCCACCGCTTCGCCATGCGCGTCGCCAAAGCGGGCGCGCAATTGCGCCTCCAGCGGGCCCAGCGGCTGGCCCCGCTCGATCGCGCGCCGCACGGCAAAGGCGATCATCAGCCGCTCGGCGCGCGTCGCATAGCCAGAGGCGGCGCGCGCGCTGCCTTCGGTATCGCGCAGCCGCATCGAAAGCTGGTCGAGCCGCCCGGACAGCTCGGCCTCGCGCGCGTCCAGCGTGGCAAGGGTGCTGGCCTGTGCCGCCGGAGTCTGGGGGACGGGTGCCGCTGTCGTCGCGACGGGGGCGGGCGTCGTGGCGCGCGGAGACAGCGCGCCGCCCAGCTGGAACGCCGCCGCCGTGACGGCAATTCCCCCGGCAAAGGCAAGGCCGCTCAGGACCAGGGTCGACCGGCCACGCGGCTGTTCGGCAGCCGGTTCGGGCGATAGGGTAGCGTCGCTCATGCGCCCCTTATTCGCGCCAGCGTGCGCGGGGTCAATCGGCAGCGCGTCGGCCAAGCGCGATTGCGGTGTCGATCAGCGTCGCGCCGCGCAGGTCGGCGGCGACTCGCACCTGTTCCCAGCCGGCGCCTGCCGCCGCCGCCGCGCGGGGGCTGATCGCCGCCAGCGCGATTCGATCGCGCGCCAGCCCGGCAGCGTCGACCAGCGCCGCCAGCCGCGCGCCCGCGCGTGCCGACTGGACTAGTGCCACAGCGCCGGCCAGCGGGCTGACATCCGCGTCAATGGGTTCGCTCGCATAGACGGTCACCGCCGCCGCAACGATTCCGCCCGCTTCCACCGTCCGCTCGCGCCCGCCCAGGTGGAGCGCGTGGCCCACGCCCGCCCGCGCGGCCTCGGCCAGCAGCGCTGCCGCATCCGCGCTCCCGACCGCGACGACGTCAAATCCCGCCGCCCGCGCCGCTGCCGCCGTCGCGCTGCCCACGGCATGGACCGGCAGTGCGCGCAACGCCACAAGCCCCGGCCCGCCGTGCCGCACCGCATTGGCGCTGGTCAGGATCAGCGCGTCGAACGCGCCCGCCGGCACGTTCCACGCGACCGGCTGGACCGCGAACAGCGGCACGCGCAGCGCGCGCCCGCCCTGCGCTTCGATCGCCGCCGCCGTCGCCGCATTGCCGGGCTCCGGGCGCAGCACGGCGATCGCGCGGCTCATCCGGCGAACAGCCGCCGTACGCCCTCGGGCGCGCGCGCCAGCAGGTCGGCGGCGAGGGCGGCGGGGACGGCATGGTCCAGCGGCGCGCCTTCGATCTGGCCGAACACATGTTCGCTGCCGTCTTCGCTCAGCAATTCGGCGCGCAGCGTCAGGATCGCGCCTTCGATCACTGCCGTCGCCCCCACCGGCGAATGGCAATCGGCCTTGAGCGCCGCCAGCAGCGCGCGCTCGGCCAGCACACAGCCATGGGTGCGGGGATCGTCGATCGCGGTCAGCAGCGCGCGAGCATGGGTGTCGTCGGCGCGGCATTCGATCCCCACGGCGCCCTGCGCGGGTGCAGGCAGCATCGTGTCGATCGGAATCGCGGCGCCGACATCGTGCCGTCCCAGCCGCTCCAGCCCGGCGGCGGCGAGCAGCGTTGCATCGGCCTCGCCCGCCGCCAGCTTGGCCAGCCGCGTATCGACATTGCCGCGAAACAGGATGATTTCCAGGTCGGGGCGCAGCTTGCGCAGCTGGGCTGCCCGGCGCGGCGAGCTGGTGCCGATCACCGCACCGTGGCGCAGCGCGTCGATCGACTCGGCACCGACCAGCCGGTCGCGAATATCGGCGCGGGGCAGCATCGCGACGATGGCGATGGCCTCTGGCCGCACGGTCTCGACATCCTTCATCGAATGCACCGCGCAGTCGATTTCGCCGCTCAGCAGCGCGCGGTCCAGCTCCTTGGTCCACAGCGCCTTGCCGCCGATTTCGGCGAGCGCACGGTCCTGCACCCGGTCGCCCGTGGTGCGGATGACGTGGATTTCGATTTGGTCGGGCGCCAGGCCGTGCGCGGCGACAAGCGCGTCGCGCACCATATGGGCCTGAGTCAAAGCGAGCGGCGACCCACGGGTGCCAAGACGGAAGAGAGAGGGTGCGGAAGACATGGCGGGTTGTGCTAGCGCCCCGGCGGCCTAGATGGAAGCGATGGCACTTATTCTCGGGCTGGAATCGAGCTGCGACGAAACAGCGGCGGCACTGGTCGACAGCGACGGCACGATCCGCGCGCACCAATTGGCGCGCCAGGACGACGCGCATCGCCCCTATGGCGGGGTTGTCCCCGAAATCGCCGCGCGCGCGCATGTCGAGGTGCTGGCCCCGCTGGTCGAGGCCGCGCTGGCCGAGGCGGGCGTGACGCTGGCCGATGTCGATGCCATCGCCGCCACGGCGGGGCCGGGGCTGATCGGCGGCGTGATGGTGGGGCTGGTGACCGGCAAGGCGCTGGCGCTGGCGGCGAACAAGCCGCTGATCGCGGTCAACCATCTGGAAGGGCACGGCCTGTCGCCCCGGCTCAGCGACCGCGACCTCGCCTTTCCCTATCTGCTCCTGCTCGTCTCCGGCGGGCATTGCCAGTTGCTGCTGGTCGAGGGCGTCGGGGCCTATCGCCGGCTCGCGACCACGATCGACGATGCGGCGGGTGAGGCGTTCGACAAGACCGCCAAGCTGCTCGGCCTGGGCTTTCCCGGCGGCCCGGCGGTGGAGGCGGCGGCAAAGCGCGGCAATCCCCGCGCGGTCCCGCTGCCGCGCCCGCTGGTCGGATCGGGCGAGCCGCATTTCTCGTTCGCTGGGCTGAAGAGCGCGGTCGCGCGTGCCGTCGGCGACTATAGCGCGGAGGATCTGGCCGCCTCGTTCCAGCAGGCGGTGGTCGACTGCCTCGTCGATCGTACCCGGCTGGCGTTGGAGGGCGTGCGCCCGACCGCGCTGGTCGTGGCCGGCGGGGTGGCGGCGAACAGTGCGGTGCGCGGGGCGCTCGAATCGCTCGCCACCGAACACGGCCTGCGCTTCGTCGCGCCGCCGCTGTGGCTGTGCACCGACAATGCGGCGATGATCGCCTGGGCCGGGGCCGAACGCTTCGCCGCCGGGCTCACCGATCCGCTGGACTTTCCCGCACGCCCCCGCTGGCCGCTCGATCCGGATGCGGAAAAGGTGCGTGGGGCAGGAGTGAAGGCATGAAGTCGATGCTAGCAGGCATGATGGTGGGACTGGTCGCAATGCCGGCGGCCGCCGATGACATTCCCGCCAGCGCAAGGCCCACCGCAAGGCATTGCCTGTCGGCTGCCAGCCTGTTCAGCCCCGATGCCTTTGGCAGATACCCCGCCGATGCCGACTGGCGCGGCGTGAGAAGGGCGCCGGATGTCCGCAGGGGGAATGCGCATCTCTACCGCACGCTGATCCGGCAGAATGCCCGGAGCGCGCCGGATTTCGCGGGCCATTACAAGATCGTTCGCGCTGGCTGCGGTGCGGGGATGATCTGCCCGCTTATCCTGGATTTGAAGACCGGCAGAGTCTGGCAGATTCCAGGATTGAAAAGCGTCGAGTGGGGTTATTCCCGTGCCCGTGATGTCGAGCGCGAGACGGGTTTCGAGGACTCCCGGCTCGTGTATCGGCGCGACAGCCGGTTGCTGGTCGCGTTGGGCACGCGAAATGAAGATCCGAAGCTGGCGGGCGCAATTCAATATGAATGGACAGATCGCGGGCCACAGCTGCTGCGGTCCGTTCCTGATAGCCAGCTCTGTCCGGGAAGCGACAAGTTATGAAGATCGGCGTGATCGGCGGCGGTGCCTGGGGCACGGCGCTTGCACAGGTCGCGGCGCGCGATGGGGCGCCCGTGCTGCTCTGGGCGCGCGAGGGCGAGGTGGTGCGCAGCATCAACGACGCGCAGGAGAACAGCGCCTTCCTCCCCGGTGTCGCGCTGTCGCCGTCGATTCGCGCGACCGGGAGCCTGGGGGCGCTGGCTGAGTGCGACGCCTTGCTCGTCGTGGCGCCGGCGCAGCATGTCCGCGCGGTGCTGGCCGAGACGGCGGTGGGGGATACTCCGCTGGTGCTGTGCGCCAAGGGGATCGAGGCGGGAACGCAACTGCTCGTCGGCGAAGTCGCGCACCAGGTCGCGCCGCGCGCGCCGATCGCGGTGCTCTCTGGCCCCACCTTCGCGCACGAAGTCGCGGCGGGGAAGCCCACGGCGGTGACGCTGGCGTGCGAGGATGCGGGGTTGCGCACGCGCCTGTCCGATCGGCTCGCGGGGCCGGCGTTCCGTACCTATGGCTCGGCCGACGTGATCGGGGCGGAGATCGGCGGCGCGGTCAAGAACGTGCTCGCCATCGCGTGCGGTGTGGTCGAGGGGGCAGGGCTGGGGCTCAACGCCCGTGCCGCGCTGATCGCGCGGGGCTTTGCCGAAATGACGCGCTTCGGCCTCGCGCGCGGCGCGCAGGCGGAGACGCTGACCGGGCTGTCGGGGCTGGGCGACCTCGTGCTGACCTGCTCGTCCACCAATTCGCGCAACTTCTCGCTCGGGCTCGGGCTGGGGCAGGGGCGCAGCGCATCCGAGCTGCTGGCGGATCGCCGGACCGTGGCCGAAGGCGCCTTCACGGCCCCGGTGCTGCGCGTCGCGGCGCGCGATGCGGGGGTGGACATGCCGGTGACCGCAGCGGTCAACGCGTTGCTCGAAGGCGCGCCGGTCCGCGACGTGATCGACGCGCTGCTCAGCCGCCCGTTACAGCCAGAGGTGCGCTAGGAATTACCCGGATAGGGTAATTTCAGGGCGAAATACCCCTAAACACGCCTAAACTTCCTCAACATATTGGTAATTTCTTACCCCGTTCTGGGCTTTCAGCGTTTGTTTGGAAATGCGCCGCAGCGCATTTCACGGTGCCAGCCCGCTCCCCCACCCGGCCACCCACAGAATACTGCCGTTGGGTGGCCGGGTGGGGGAGCGGGCCGGCACCGCCTTGAAATTCGCTCTTCCGCGAATTTCCAAACGGCTTTCAGAAATCCACCGCAATGCCCTTCACCTCCCAGTCGCCATAGCGGGTGGGATCGGTGCCGAGCGGGTCGTTCGTCTTCTCCGCCGGCGCGGGCTGTGGCAGCGGCGGGCTCTTCGAGAGATAGGCGGGCGGCTTCACATGATCGGGGCGCTGGCCCATGGCATTGCCTCACTGGTTGACTGCCCTCACAGTGGGCGCGAACGCAGCGGGGTTCAAGGCAATGGCTGGCACGGGTTCCGAAATGCGCGCCAATCGGCTAGGGCGCGCCTGATTTGTCTCGTCCCGCTCCCCAATCCGATGCGCCGGGTGTTCCCGCGCGCCGTGCCGCGCTCAAGCTGCTCGATGCCGTGCTCCGCCGTGGGCTCGCGCTCGAACAGGCGCTCGACAATGCCGCCCAGGGGCTGGCGCCCAACGATCGCGGGCTCGCCCATGCGATCGCGGCGGAAACGCTGCGGCGGCTGCCCGATCTCGACGCGCTGATCGATTCGGCGACGCGCCAGCGCCTGCCCGACGATGCCAAGGCGCGCTTCGCGCTGCGCATCGCGCTGGTCCAGGCGCTGGCGTTGGGCACGCCCGGCCATGCCGCGATTTCCACCGTGCTCCCGCTGGTCGATGGCGGCCCGCGCAAGCTGGTCCACGGTGTGTTCGGCACGCTCGTCCGCTCGGGCGTGACGCTGCCCGAGCCGCCGGCGCTGCCCGATGCGGTCGCGCTGCGCTGGCACGCGGCATGGGGCGACCAGATGATCGAGGATGCCGAGCGCGCCATCGCCGTGCCGCCGCCGATCGACCTGACGCTGCGCGACGCGGGCCATGCGCCCGAGCTTGCCGGCATGTCGCTGCTCCCCGGCCATTTGCGGCTGGAGGACAAGGCCGCGATCCCGACGCTGGAGGGCTATGCCGAGGGGGACTGGTGGGTCCAGGACCTTGCCGCGTCGCTGCCCGCCCGGCTGATCGGCGCAGGCGCGGGGGCTGCGCTCGACCTGTGCGCCGCTCCGGGCGGCAAGACGCTCCAGCTCGCCGCTGCCGGTTGGGACGTGACGGCGGTGGACGTGTCCGAAAGTCGTCTGGCGCGACTTCACGAGAATCTGGAGCGCACCGGCCTGAATGCCCGCGTCGTCGCCGCCGACCTGCTGACGTGGCAGCCGCAGTCGCCCGCCGACGCCGTGCTGCTGGACGCGCCGTGCAGCGCCACCGGCATTTTCCGCCGCCATCCGGACGTGCTCCACCGCGTCCGCCCCTCGCTGATCGCCGAAATGGCGGCGCTCCAGGCCCAGCTGCTGGCCCGCGCCGCGCAGTGGGTGAAGCCGGGCGGCGTGCTGGTCTTCTCCACCTGCTCGCTCGAGCCGCAGGAGGGCGAGGCGCAGCTGGCGACTTTCCTCGCCGCGCATCCCGATTTCGCGATCCAGCCCGTGCGCGTCGAGGAACTGCCCGAGGGGATCGTGCCCCGCGACGACGGCAGCCTGCGCATCCTGCCGGGGATGCTGCTCGACAAGGGCGGCGTGGACGGATTCTTCATCGCGCGATTGCGCCGGGCCTAGTGATGCGGTGCCGGCCTGATCAACCGGGTTGAAGCCCTACAGATCAGACCGGGTTGATCCTCCACAGTTTTGGCCGGGTGCTTTTGGTGGTTCGCGCAGCCTGTATCGGGGCGGTGCGAAGCGCCGGAAGCGGCCCGAGCGGTCGATTACACCCAGGTCGGTGTCGCAGAACCGCACGAGGTGCGAACCGTCCTCCTGCGCGGTGATACCGACCACCTCGCCTGCCAGCGATTCGCTCACGAACACGCGCCCCTGGCGCCACTTGATGTCCCCCGACCCCTGCACCGTGCGCGCTTCGTGATCGGCGTCGTACCATGGCTCCGGCACGCGTTCCGGCATCGTCCTTCGCGATGCCTGCCACAGGCTCGCGGGCGCGACCTGGCCAAGCGCCTCGTGCGGCCGCTCTTCGTTATAGTGCGCACGGAACGCATCGAACCGTGCCTGCTGCGCGCCCAGCGTCGCCGCCGCGGGCCGCGAGGTCTGCCCCTTGAGCTCGCGGTGCATCCGCTCGTGACGGCCGTTATCCTGCGGCGAGGCAGGGCGGATGAAGTGGGGCCGAACCCCCAGCTTGAGCCACCATGCCGACAGCCGCGTAAGCCCGCCCGCGCCATCCGATCCGAACGGCGGCCCGTTGTCGCAACGGATCGCCTGCGGCAGGCCATGCGCCTGGAACAGCTGCTCGAATACCGGTCGCACACCCGCAATCGACGGATCGGTGATGCGCACTTCCAGCAGATAGCGGCTGTACGCATCCGTCACTGTCAACGGGTCGCAACGCCTGCCATCCCGCGTGCGGAACCAGCCCTTGAAGTCGCACGCCCATTCCACATTGGGCGCATCCGGCCAAAGCGGCTGCGGATCAACCGCGACCCCACGCCTGCGTATGCGCCGCGGCGCAACCAACCCGCTTCGCTTCACGATGTCCCCGATCGTGGAGGCCGCTGGCCAGTCCCTCCCCGGCGCCTCCCGCTCCAGCCACGCCAGAATCTTCTTCGGACCGAAATGCGGATAGCGTGTCCGCACCGCAATCACCGCCGCCTCCACCTCCGCCACCGTCCGGTGCGGACAACTGCGCGGCGCGTGCGAGCGATCCGCAAACCAACGCGCATCGCCACCCGCGCGCCGCGAATGCCACAGGTAAAAGGTCGACCGATCAATCCCGTAGCGCGCACACAGCGCCGTCACGCTGAATGCCCCGGTATCGTAATCCGACAGCAGACCTATCCGCCGCTCCATCCGGCTGCTCTCCACAAATGGCATCGAAGAAACCCTCCTGCGACACAACGCTGCCGTGGAGGATCAACCCGGTCCAATCTGTGGAACATCTACCCGGTTCGTACCGCCCGCTCCCCCACCCGACCACCCATAGAATACACTGTCGTTGGGTGGTCGGGTGGGGGAGCGGGCCGGCACAGATTCAGCAAAGCGGAAACGCGCTAGTTGCTTGGCGCAGGGGGTGTGCGTAAGGATTCGCGCATGTCCGCCGTCCGCATCGCACCGTCCATCCTCTCCGCCGACTTTGCCCGTCTGGGCGAGGAAATCCGCGCCATCGACGCCGCGGGTGCCGACTGGATCCATGTCGATGTGATGGACGGGCATTTCGTGCCCAACATCACGATCGGGCCAGCGGTGATCAAGGCGCTGCGCCCGCACACGGCCAAGCCGTTCGACGTGCACCTGATGATCGCGCCGGTCGATCCGCTGCTGGCGGCGTTTGCCGACGCGGGCGCCGACACGATTTCGGTCCACCCTGAATCGGGGCCGCACCTGCATCGCACGCTCCAGACGATCAAGGCGCTGGGCAAGCGCGCGGGCGTCGTGCTCAATCCCGCCACCCCGATCGATGCGATCGACCATGTCATGGACCTGGTCGACCTGATCCTGGTGATGAGCGTCAACCCCGGCTTCGGCGGCCAGAAGTTCATCGAGAGCCAGTTGCCCAAGATCGCCGAGCTGCGCCGCCGTATCGACGCCTCGGGCCGCGCGATCGACCTGGAAGTCGATGGCGGGGTCGATCGCGAAACGGCGCCGCGCGTGATCGCGGCGGGCGCCGATGCGCTGGTCGCGGGCACCGCCACCTTCACCGGCGGCCCCGATCGCTATGCGGCGAACATCGCCGCGCTGCGCGCCGGGTGAGCGATTCCCCGCACGATCCCGCCGCCGACGGGATCGAGCCGGGCAAGCGGCTGGTGCGACAGGGCGGCGATCGCGGCCTGAGCCTGGCCGATCGCATCGCCGAGCGACTGCAGCGGCTGAGCTGGCGCCTGCCCTTCCACGCGATGCGGCTGAAGGGGCGGCATCCGCTCAAGCTGATCGCGATCCCCGACGACCCGTTTTTCGGCGACCCCGCGCGCGGCAACGCGCTGCTCGACGGCGTCATCGCCTTTCGCGGCGAAGCGCGGGAGATCGAGGCCGTCGATTTCGCGCATCCCGACTGGTCGCCCGGATTCGACGACTATCTCCAGAGTTTCGCGTGGCTGCGCGACTTGTCGAGCGTCACCACCCGCGCGATTGGCGCGCCGATTGCCGAGGAGCTGACGCGGCGCTGGCTTGCCGTACACGGCGAAAAGGTGAGCGAGCCGGCGTGGCGCGGCGACCTGTGGGGGCGGCGCATCCTGTTCTGGACTGCGCACGCGCCGCTGATCCTGTCTGCCTCCGACCTCGTCTATCGCTCCAGCGTGCTCCACGCGCTGGCACGGGGCGCGCGCCATCTGGACCGCGCGGCCGATCGTACGCCGGTGGGCGCGCCGCGCGTGGCGGCATGGTGCGGCGTGCTGGCGGCGGGGCTGGTGATGCCCGGCGGCGATCCGCGACGCGGCGCCGGCGAGGCGGGGCTGCGCCGCGCGATCGAGCAATCGGTGTTCGACGATGGCGGGCTGGTGTCGCGTTCGCCTGCCGCGCATCTCGACGCGATCCAGTATCTGACGATGCTCGCCGATGGCTATGACGCCCGCCGGCTGGAGCCGCCGACCTTCCTCACCACCACGATCGCGCGGATGGTCACGGCGCTGCTGGGGGTGTGCCATGGCGATGGCGGGCTTTCCAGCTGGCAGGGTGGCGGGCCGATTCCGGGCGACGTGCTTGGCCAGACGGTGGAGGCAACCGGCGTGCGCACCCGCCCGCTGAAACAGGCGCGCGAATGGGGATATCAGCGGCTCCACGCCGGCGGCACCGTCGCGATCATGGACGCCGCACCCCCGCCGCTCGCCCGGCTGGTCGAGGGGGGCTGCGCATCGACGCTGGCATTCGAACTTTCGGACGGCGCGCATCGCATCGTCGTCAATTGCGGCGGCGCGCGCGCGGCGCATGTGCAGCTGCCGGCGGCGCTGGTCGAGGGGCTGCGGACCACCGCCGCGCATTCCACGCTGGTGCTGGCCGACAGCAATTCCACTGCGATCCATGCCGACGGCACGCTCGGGCGCGGCGTGGCCGAAGTCGAGCTGGCGCGGCAGGAAACCGATCGCGGCAGCCGGATCGAGGCGAGTCATGACGGCTATGCCCGCCGTCTGGGCTTCGTCCACCGCCGCATCCTGGCGCTGTCCGACGATGGCAAGGATGTGCGCGGCGAAGACATGCTGCTCCCCGCCGATCGGCGCAAGGCGCGGCCGATGACGCCCTTCGCCATCCGCTTCCACTTGCATCCCAGCGTCGAAATCACCCCCACCGCCGACGGCATGGCCGCGATCCTGCGCCTGCCGGGCGGCACGCTCTGGCAGTTTCGCGGCAAGGGCGCGGCGCTTACGGTCGAGGACAGCGTGTGGATCGACGGCGAGGGGCGGCCGATGGCGACGCGCCAGCTGGTGATCGCCGGCGAGACCCCGCCCGGCGGCACGAACGTCAGCTGGCTGTTCCACCGCGCGAAATAACGTCGAAAAGGGGTTGCCCCCGCGCCCATGATTCGGGAGAGGGCCGCGCATGGATCAGGTCATCATCAAGCGCGCCCTTCTCTCGGTCTCCGACAAGACCGGGATCGTCGAACTCGGACAGGCGCTCGCCGCCCAGGGAGTCGAGCTCGTCTCGACCGGGGGCACTGCCAAGGCACTGCGCGACGCCGGGCTCGACGTGCGCGACATTTCCGACCTCACCGGCTTCCCGGAGATGATGGACGGGCGCGTCAAGACGCTGCACCCGAATGTCCATGGCGGCCTGCTCTCGGTCCGCGCGAACCCCGAGCACCAGGCCTCGATGGCCGAGCACGCCATCGTGCCGATCGACCTGGTCGTGGTGAACCTCTATCCCTTCGCCGAGACCGTCGCCAAGGGCGCGGACCGCGACGAGATCATCGAGAATATCGACATTGGCGGCCCGTCGATGGTGCGCTCTGCCGCGAAGAACCATGAATCGGTCGCGATCGTCACCGATCCCGCCGATTACGCGCTGGTGATGGGCGGCACGACCACGCTGGCGCAGCGCCGCAAGTTCGCCGCCAAGGCCTATGCGGCAACGGCGGCCTATGACGCGGGCATCGCGCGCTGGTTCGCGACGGTCGACCAGGGCGAGGTGCTGCCCACCACGCTGCCGCTCGCGCTCGTGAAGCAGGCCGATCTGCGCTACGGCGAGAACCCGCATCAGCAGGCGGCGCTGTACGTGCCCCAGCGCGTCGTCGGCGGCGGGATCGCCCAGGCCCGGCAGCTTCAGGGCAAGGAACTGAGCTACAACAATTACAACGACGCCGACGCCGCGCTCGAACTGGTCAGCGAATTCCGCGACGGCCCGCCGACCGTGGTGATCGTCAAGCACGCCAATCCCTGCGGCGTGGCGAGCGGCGCGACGCTGGCCGAGGCCTATGCGGCGGCCTTCGCCTGCGACACCGTCTCGGCATTCGGCGGCATCATCGCGGTCAACCGCCCGCTCGACCGCGCGACGGCAGAGGCCATCAGCGGCATCTTCACCGAAGTCGTCTGCGCCCCCGACGCCGATGACGATGCGCGCGCGGTGTTCGCCGCCAAGAAGAACCTGCGCCTGCTGCTGACCGGCGAACTGCCCGATCCGGCGCGCGGCGGGCTGATGCTCAAGTCGATCGCGGGGGGCATGCTGGCGCAATCGCGCGACAACGGCATCGTCACGCGCGACCAGCTCAAGGTCGTGACGAAGCGCCAGCCGACCGAGCAGGAACTGGCCGACTGCCTGTTCGCCTGGACCGTGGCCAAGCACGTCAAGTCGAACGCGATCGTCTATGCCAAGGACGGCAGCACCGCCGGCGTCGGCGCCGGCCAGATGAACCGCCTGGAAAGCGCCCGCATCGCGGCGTGGAAGGCGAAGGACGCGGCGGACAAGGCCGGCTGGGCCACGCCACGCACGATCGGCTCGGCCGTGGCGTCGGACGCTTTCTTCCCCTTCGCCGACGGCCTGCTGGCGGCAGTGGAAGCGGGCGCGACCGCCGTGATCCAGCCGGGCGGCTCGATCCGCGACGACGAAGTGATCGCGGCCGCGGACGAAGCGGGCCTTGCGATGGTGTTCACCGGCATGCGCCACTTCCGGCATTGATCGAAAACGAATGCCCGGCCCCCGCGCCGGGCATTTTCGCGCTCAGGCGGGCTCGGCGACCGGAAGTGCCGCCTCCGCCCCGGGCATCTTGCGGAACAGCGCGCGGTCTTCGGCGCCGAAGCCGAAGCGGATGATGACGAACAGATAGGTCACCAGGATCGCCGGCATCCCCAGGCTGAGCTTCGCCCATTCATACCGATGCGGCAAAGCCATGAACGCCATGCCGACCAGCCCCGAAATCGCGATCGCCGCAAAGAAGCTGGGCCGGACGCGCAGCACCGACGCGCCGAGCAGGCGGCGCAGCACGATCGCCTTGACCACCGATCCGATCGTCACCGAAATCGCCAGCGCCGCCGCCGGGCCGGCGGCCTGCCACCCTTCGGACCAGCCCTGTTGCCGGGCCAGGATGACGAAGGCGAAGCTCAGCGCGATCTGGAACGACAGCACGCACAGCGAGATCATCAGGTTGCGGTGCCGGGCGATATAGACCAGCGCAGTCTCGCACACCGCGCCGGTCGAGGCGAATACCTCCGCCATCAGCAGGATGCACAGCGCGCCCGCACCGGTCACGAACTCGGGCCCGATCAGCCCCATCACGCCCTCGGCGGGCAGGGCGAACATCACCAGCAGCCCCGCCTGCGCACAGGTGATCCAGAACCCGACCTGCCGCACCTGGTTGGCCACCGCGCCCTTGTCGCCCACTGCCAGGCTTTGGGTCACGACGGGCGCGAGGATGGGGTCGAAGCTCGATTTGAGCCGCTGCGGCACCGATGCGACTTGTTGCGCCATGTAATAGACCCCGACCACGCCGGGCGCGAACAACAGCCCCAGGATGAATCGGTCGACGTTGCGCGTGGCCCATTCGATCGTGTCGGCGCCCGCCAGCGGGGCATTGCGCCGCGCCAGTGCCCAGATGTCGGCGGGGCGGGGGCGCCAGCCGCGCGGGAATCCATATTCGCGCACGAACGGCACGATCGACGCCAGCATCGCCGCGACCATCGACACGACATAGGCGAGGATCAGCCCGTCGCGCGCGGAGACGAACGAAAACACCCATGCCGCGATGCTGATCGTCCACGGCTCGATCACCGCCCGCGCGGTCACCGATGCGCGGATATTGTGGCGATAGGCGAGCGCGGACAGCGCCACGTCCGATGCGGCGGTGGCAAACACCACCAGCGGCAACAGCCGCTCCAGCCCGATCACCTGGCTGTTGGGATACATCGCCTGCGGGAAGACCATCAGCACGCCGCACGCGACTGCCGATGCGACCAGCGCGACCACCATCGCGTCCCACACGACATGCGCATGCGGCCGATCGGTCGACGACAGCGCCTGGGCCAGCCCGCGCTTCAGCCCCAGGGTGGCGAACAGCGCGGCGACTTCGATCACCAGCACGGCGATCGCATAGCGACCGACGATGTCAGGGCCATAGACGCGCCCGGCGATGAACAGGAAGGGCAGCCGCGCGGCGAGCCGCAGCATGAAGCCGAGCATGTTGGTGCGCCCGCCCTTGGCCAGCGCGTTGATGTCCTGCGAACCCGCCGCGTCGCTCAATGCGCGGCGCCCCAGCTCGGGCCCACGCCGATCTCGACGCCCAGCGGCACGCTCAGCACGATCGCCGGCTCGGCGGCGGTCGCCATCACGCGCTCGATGATCGGGCGCGCCGCCTCGACATCGGCTTCGGGCAGTTCGAACACCAGTTCGTCGTGCACCTGGAGCAGCATCCGCACATTCGGCAGCCCGGCCTCGGCCAGTGCCGGCCCCATCCGCGCCATCGCGCGCTTGATGATGTCGGCGCTGGTCCCCTGGATCGGGGCGTTGATCGCGGCGCGCTCGCTGCCCGCGCGCTCATTGGGGTTGGACGATTTGAGCCGGGGGAAATGCGTCTTCCGCCCGAACAGCGTGGTGGTGTAGCCACGCTCCTTCGCCTCCGCCAGCGTATCGGCGATATAGCGGTTGATGCCCGGAAAGCGCTCGAAAT
Source organism: Sphingomonas degradans (assembly GCF_053502645.1). Lineage (NCBI taxonomy): Bacteria > Pseudomonadati > Pseudomonadota > Alphaproteobacteria > Sphingomonadales > Sphingomonadaceae > Sphingomonas > Sphingomonas degradans. The sequence continues at coordinate 4,103,690 of NZ_CP177172.1, read as the reverse complement.
AGCGGCTGATCATCGCCTGCGCCTCGTCCGGCGTCACGTCCAGCCGCCCGGCCAGGCCCCAGCGCGAAATGCCGTAGAGGATCGCGAAGTTGATCGTCTTGGCCCGCCCGCGCGTGTCGCGGTTCACTTCGCCGAACAGCTCCATCGCGGTCATGCTGTGGATGTCGTCGCCGCGCGCAAAGGCATCGCGCAGCGCCGGCACGTCGGCGATATGCGCCGCCAGCCGCAGCTCGATCTGCGAATAGTCCGCCGCCAGGATGACATTGCCCGGCTCCGCGACAAAGGCGTCGCGGATCTGGCGGCCGACTTCGGTGCGGATCGGGATGTTCTGGAGATTGGGGTCGGTGGAGGACAGGCGCCCGGTCTGCGCGCCGGTGAGGCTGTAGCTGGTATGGACGCGGCCCGTCGCCGGGTTGATCTGCGCCTGGAGCGCGTCGGTATAGGTCGATTTCAGCTTCGACAGCTGGCGCCAGTCGAGCACCTTGGCCGCCATCACCCGGCCCGGCGAATCCTTGTCGGCGGCGATCCGCTCCAGCTCGGTCACGTCGGTGGAATAGACCCCCGACTTGCCCTTGCGCCCGCCCTTGATCCCCATCTGCTCGAACAGCACGTCGCCCAGCTGCTTGGGGCTGCCGATGGTGAACTTGAACCCGGCGATGCCGTGGATTTCGTCTTCCAGCACTGCCATCTGCTTGGAGAACTCGTCCGAGAGGCGCGCGAGCACGGCGGCATCGACCTTGATGCCCGCCTGCTCCATCCCCGCGATCACCGCCACCAGCGGGCGATCGACCATCTCGTACACGCGCGTCGCGCCTTCATGCGACAGGCGCGGCTTGAACCGCCGCCACAGCCGCAGCGTCACATCAGCATCCTCGGCGGCATAGCGCGTCGCCGCCTTCAGATCGACTTCGTGGAAGCCGAGCTGCTTCTTGCCGGTGCCGACCACGTCCTTGTACGCGATGCAGCTGTGCGCAAGGTGCGTCGCCGCCAGCTCGTCCATGCCATGGCCATGCAGCCCGGCATCGAGGTCGAAGCTCATCACGATCGTGTCGTCATAGGGCGCGACTACCAGCCCCAGCCGCGCCAGCACGCTCATGTCGTATTTGAGGTTGTGCCCGATCTTGAGCACCGCCGGGTCCGCCAACAGCGGCTTCAGCTTCGCCAGCGCGGTGGCGGCATCGAGCTGCACCGGCTTTTCGGCGAACATGTCGGTCCCGCCATGCGCGAGCGGGATATAGCAGGCCTTGTTCGGCGCCAGTGCCAGGCTCACGCCGACCAGATCGGCGCGCGTCGCGTCCAGCCCGGTCGTCTCGGTATCGATCGCGACCCAGCCCTGGTGCGTGGCGGCGGCGATCCAGCTATCGAGCGCGTCCTCGGTCACGACGGTCTCGTATCCGTCATGGTCGCACGGCGGGTCCGCTTCGACACCCGGCGCCTCGTGCGTCTCGACCGGCGCGTCGGCGACGGCGGACAGGCGCGACAGCAAGGTGCGAAAGCCGTGATGCTCCAGGAACGCGCGCAGCGGCGCGTCGGGAATTCCCTGAAGCTGCAATGCGTCGAGCGGATCGGGCAGCGGCACGTCGCTCGACAATTCGACCAGCCGGCGCGACAGCCGCGCCATGTCGGCATGTTCGATGAGGTTGTCGCGCATCTTCGACGGCTTCATCGTCGGCGCGGCGGCCAGCACCGCCTCCACCGATCCATGTTCCTGGATCAGCTTCGCCGCCGTCTTGGGGCCGATGCCCGGTACGCCCGGCACGTTATCGGCGGTGTCGCCCATCAGCGCGAGCACGTCGCCCAGCTGCCTGGGCTCGACGCCGAATTTCTCGATCACAGCTTCCGGCCCCAGCCGCCGGTTGTTCATCGTATCGTACAGGTCCAGCCCCGGTTCGATCAGTTGCATCAGGTCCTTGTCGGAACTGACGATCGTGACCGACCACCCTTGCGCCAGCGCCGCCTTGGCATAGCTGGCGATCAGGTCGTCGGCCTCCCAGCCTTCCTCCTCGATGCACGGCAGCGAAAAGGCGCGGGTGGCGTCGCGGATCATGGGGAACTGGGGGACCAGATCCTCCGGCGCAGGCGGCCGATGCGCCTTGTACTGATCGTACAGTTCGTTGCGGAACGTGTGGCTGGACTTGTCCAGGATCACGGCCATGTGCGTCGGGCCATCGGCCTTGTGCAGCTCGTCGGCGAGCTTCCACAGCATCGTCGTATAGCCATAGACCGCGCCCACCGGCTCGCCATGCTTGTTGGTGAGCGGCGGAAGCCGGTGATACGCGCGGAATATGTAACCCGAGCCGTCGACCAGGTAGAGATGATTGCCCATCGTCGAGGGGCTTAGCAGCGGCGATCCGGCCCGTCACCCCGCCAGACGAACGGCTGGTCGAAACCGGGGTATTACCGGTGGCTGGAAACGATCGCGGTCGCCACGGCCTGCATCAGCAACTGGCGCTCGCGGATCGGGCGCGGGGTGTCGCCGATCATCACCGCCAGTGCATAGGAACGGCCATCGGGCGCAGTCAGGATGCCGACATCGTTGAAGCCCGCGGTGCGGCGGCCCAGGTCCTGGCCCGTGCCGGTCTTGTGCGCATAGGACCAGCCCGGCGGCACCGCGCCGTGCACGCGCGCGCGCCCGGTCTTGGCCCCCGCCATCGTCTGGAGCAGCCAATCGCTCGACGCCGGCGACAACAGCTCGCCGCGCTTCAGCCGCGCGAGCGCGTTCGCGATCGCTTCGGGCGCCGCGCCGTCGGGCGGGTCCTTCACATAGGATTCATATGCCGCCAGCCGCACCGTGGGTGAAAGCTGCGCGCGTGCCTGGGCAAAGGCGTTGCCCATCGAATATTGCGGCTTCCACTCCAGCCCGGCGGTTCCCGCCTGGAGCAGCTTTTCGCCCGGCCCGAATCGGATCGCGCCAAGCCCCTTGCGCGCAATGAAGTCCCGCACCGCCTGCGGGCCGCCGACCAGCCGGAGCAGCTTGTCGTTGCAGGTGTTGTCGCTCATCTGCATCGCGCGGCGGCTGATCTCGCCCACGGTGGCGGTATAGCCGGTATCGCCCTTGACCAGCGCGGCGACCGGCTGGTGGAACAGCGTGAAATCGGCGCGGGTGATGGTCAGCGGATCGTCGAGCCGGATCCTGCCGCGATCGACGGCGTCGAGCAGCGTCATCGTCACCCACAGCTTGCTCACGCTCTGCTGCGGCATCCGGCGCGTGGCGTTGGGGGTGGCGACCACCCAGCCATCCTCGACGCTGGTCACCGCGACGCCGGCGACGCCCTGGAAATTGCGCAGCAGCGTGTCGAGCTGCGACACGAGCATCTGGGGTGCGGGCCGCACGGGGGCGGGCGCCGGGCGCGGCGCGGCGGGGAAGGGCATGGTCACGCTATAGCTGGGCGCGGGCAGATAGGCGGCGAGCGCCACATCCTCGTGCACCGCGCATCCCATCAGCAGCGCCGGGCCCAGCCCGGCAACCGTCAACGCTCTTTCGACTTTCGAGAAACTCTCGACCTTCTTCACCAACACAACCTCTTGCCCGGCCGCAACCCTGCTGCGGATACGTTGCTCGCAAAAGCCTGCGACGCGCGCGATGCGACGAATCCTATCATCATAGCGGCGAATCGTGAACCAAAATGACACGATGGGCGTTTATTTTCCGGTTGCGTCCGGGCGCGGGCCGCTCACGGCACCAATATGGTGTCGCGCGCCACTTCGTCGGTCTGGGGGTAATCGAGCGTATAGTGCAGCCCCCGGCTCTCCTTGCGGTGCAGCGCGGACTTCACGATCAGGTCGGCACTTTCCAGCAGGTTGCGCAGTTCGATCAGGTCGGGCGTCACCCGGAAATGGCCGTAATAGTCGTTCACTTCCTCGCGCAGCATCTTGATGCGGTGCGCCGCGCGTTCCAGCCGCTTGGTGGTGCGGACGATGCCGACATAATTCCACATGAAACGGCGGATCTCGGTCCAGTTCTGCTTGATGACGACTTCCTCGTCCGAATCGGCGACGCGGCTTTCGTCCCAGGCGCGTATCGCCGGCGGGGGCGCCAGGTCGCCCCAATGCGCCGCGATATGGTTGGCCGCCGCCTCGCCGAACACGAAGCATTCGAGCAGAGAGTTGCTCGCCAGCCGATTGGCGCCGTGCAGCCCAGACTGGCTGACTTCACCCGCCGCATAGAGGCCCGGCAGGTCGGTGCGCCCGTCGCGGTCCACCATCACCCCGCCACAGGTATAATGCTGCGCCGGCACGACCGGAATCGGCTCCTTCGTCATGTCGATGTCGAGGTCGAGCAGCCGCGCGTGGATCGTCGGGAAATGGTGGCGGACGAAATCGGCGCCCATATGGCTGATGTCGAGATGGACGTAGTCGAGCCCCAGCCGCTTGATCTCATGGTCGATCGCGCGCGCCACGATGTCGCGCGGGGCCAGTTCCATCCGGGGATCGAAACCGGGCATGAAGCGGTGCCCGGCCTCTTCGCCCGCATCGGGGGGCAGCAGCAGGTGCCCGCCTTCGCCGCGCACCGCCTCGGTAATCAGGAAATTCTTGACGTCGAGATTGTAGAGGCAGGTCGGGTGGAACTGCATCATCTCCATGTTCGAGATGCGGCACCCCGCGCGCCACGCCATCGCGATTCCGTCGCCGGTCGCGCCGCGCGGGGCGGTGGAGAACAGATAGGTCCGCCCGGCGCCCCCCGTCGCCAGCACGGTCGCGCGCGCGGTGAACAGCTCGACGCGATTGGTCGCCCGGTTGAACGCATAGACGCCCCAGACATTGCCCGCGCCCGAATAACGCATCTCGTGCCGGCTGGTCGCCAGGTCGATCACGACCATGTCGGGCACCAGCGTGATGTTGGGATGCGCGCGCGCGGCCTTGAGCAGCGCTTCCTGCACCGCCCAGCCGGTGGCGTCATCGACATGGGCGATACGGCGATGGCTGTGCCCGCCCTCGCGCGTCAGGTGGAGCGCGTTGCCCTCGGTGTTGAACGGCACGCCCAGCTTGGCCAGCCGCTCGATCGCAGCGGGGGCGTTCTCGACCACCATTTCCACGGTCGCGCGGTCGTTGAGCCCCGCGCCGGCGACCATCGTGTCTTCGATATGGCTTTCGAACGTGTCGCCCGGTTCGAGCACGGCGGCGATCCCGCCCTGCGCCCAGGCCGTCGATCCTTCGGCCAGCCCGCCCTTGGCGATCACCGTCACCTTGAACCGCGCGGCGAGGTTGAGCGCGGCGGTAAGCCCCGCCGCGCCCGATCCGATGACGAGGATGTCGCTCGTGTGCGCGGCGTCGGCCTGACCAGTGTTCATGCGCGGCTATAAAGGCGTTGCTGGCCGCGCGCGCAATCCCGCGCCGCGCCTTTTTGCGTGGCTCGTCCGTCGCGGCTAGGCTGCGCACCGGTAGTGGAGACGATGGCATGGAATTTCGATGGAAGCGCGTAGCGGCGCCGGTGCTGGCGCTCGCGGCACTGTTCGGGGCGAGCCCGGCGGCGGCGCGGTGTACGCTGGGCCAGGCTGGGGTTACCCAGCGGATCGCGATCGCCGACACCGGGCGCAGCGTGCTGCTGCACCGCCCGCTGGGGCAGGGGGCCGCGCCCGCGCCGCTGCTGTTCCTGTTCCACGGCAGCACCGATACGGGGCAGGGCATCCTCGACCAGACCAAAATGACCGCCACCGCCGACGCGCACGGATTCCTGGTGGTGGCGCCCGATGGCGGCATCCCGGCAGAGCGCGGCTTCGTGTGGAACATTCCCGGCGTGCCCACCGTCACGGGCAAGGTGCCGGGGCCCGGCGATGCCGATGACGTCGCGTTCGTGAAGCAGGCGATCGACTGGCTGGCGGCGCGCGGCTGTGCCGATCCCGCGCGCGTCTATGCCAGCGGCCATTCGGGCGGCGGGCGGTTCACCTCCTGGCTGGGCTGTGTCGCCGCCGATCGCTTCGCCGCGATCGCGCCCAATGTCGGCCTGCGCGCCGGCAATCCGCTGAAGGACGTGGCGCTGCCCGATCCGGCGACCTGCGCCCCGTCCCGGCCGATGCCGGTGCTGGCGTTCGCGGGCGACGCCGACACCACCAACCCCATCCAGGGCGGCGGCGCGGGATACTGGCAATACACGATGCACAGTGCGCTGGCCCGCTGGGCGGACCTGAATGCGTGCCGCGTGGGGCCCGAGGAGCGCGCGGTTTCGGCGGACGTGAAGGAAGAACGGTTCACCCGCTGCCGGGGCGGCGCGGACGTGGCCGGGCGGGTCACGCACGGCGCCGGGCATGTGTGGGTGGCGGACAACGAGGCGATGTGGGCGTTCTTTGCGCGACACCGGCGGTGAGGGCCCGATGACGAAATGGCTGCTTCTTTGCGGGGTCCCATTTCTTCTTGGCGGCTGTGGCACGGACTCGACGTGCTTTTCAAAAACGTTGCAGGTCGCGCGTGACCCGGGGAGCGATCGCTTCGCTGCCACGATCGTCAGAGACTGTGGGGCGACGACGGACTATGTGACGGCAATCCTGGTCGGTCACAGGACGGAATCGCCAAAGGACGCCACCGAGGTTTTCGTCGCCGATAGTGACCATGGTGCCGCTGACGATGCCGGCGGTGGCGCGATCTGGACAAACGTCGTCTGGATCGCTCCTGGCAAGCTCTCCGTCGCCCGCGCCTCGAAAGCGCGTGTTTTCAAGCAGCTGCCCTCTGCGAAAGGAGCAAACATCACGTACAGGGCAAGCGATCCACTTGCATCGCCGCTGGTGGATTGAGCACCCGCTGCACCACCTCGGCAAGAATCGTGGGAGGCCACAGCTTTCGACCGGGCGACGGCAGAGCTTGCGATGGCTTCTGGCGCGTGACACGCTGTCTGGCGTGAAGCGATCGAGAGCAATCCTTCTCAGTATCGCGGGGATCGTCGCGTTCCTGATCCTGACTCTGCCCTATTGGGGCATGGGCTCTGCCGTGTTCCTCGATTCCGAGCGCTCAGTCATTTCCCGTGCATCGTCACCCGACGGGAAGCGCATCGCGCAGGTGGAACGCGTCATCGTTGGCGGCGAGCCTTCGATCGTCATCCTCGTCCGGCGATCCTGGGAGCCAGACTGGTATCTGACGGGCTGTGTCGCGGCGTCGCATTATCAAGACGAGCAAGCCCGAATTGAATGGGCCTCGAACGCGCGTCTGATCATCTTCCACGGCGGCCCGCAAAGCTACTGGGACAACTCTGCCCCGTTCCATAACAATCCATGCAGCGACGTTACGGCCATCTTTCAGACGAAGGGCTCATAAAAGCCGTTGAAATAGATCGACCCCCTACGCCGCCCGCGTCAGGTTCAGGAACACATCCTCCAGGTCCGCCTCACGCGTGCTGACATCGACGATGCCGTATCCGCCCGCCTGCACCGCGCCCAGCACTTCGCCGGCGTTCGCCTGGTCCTTGCGGTAGGTGATCACCAGCACGCGCTCGCCCTTCAGCTCCACCTTCTGGAAGCAGGCATTGTCCGGCGCGGCCACGATGTCGCGGTCCACCGTCACTTCGACCACCTTTTCCTGCGCCATGCCGACCAGCTCGCGGGTCGGCTTGTTGGCGATCAGCTGGCCGTGGTTGATGATCGCGATGCGATCGCACAGCTGCTCGGCCTCTTCCAGATAGTGGGTGGTCAGCACCACCGTCACGCCGCGCTGGTTGAGCTGCTTCACATAGGCCCAGAGCTGCTGGCGCAGTTCCACGTCGACTCCGGCGGTCGGCTCGTCGAGCACGATGATCGGCGGGGAATGGACCATCGCCTTGGCCACCATCAGCCGGCGCTTCATCCCGCCCGACAGCGTGCGCGAATAGGCGTTGGCCTTGTCCTCCAGATGCACCGCGCGCAGCAAGTCCATCGAATGGCGCTGCGCCTTGGGCACGCCGTACAGCCCGGCCTGGATGTCCAGCGTCTCGATGGGGGTGAAGAAGGGATCGAAGGTGATCTCCTGGTTGACGATGCCGATGCTCGCCTTGGCATTGCGCGGGTGGGCGTCGATGTCGAAGCCCCAGATCGTCGCGGTCCCGCTGGTCTTGTTCACCAGCCCGGCCAGGATGTTGATCAGCGTCGATTTGCCCGCGCCGTTCGGCCCCAGCAGTCCGAAAATCTGCCCCCGCGGCACCGCGAAGCTTACGCCGTCCAGCGCCCGCTTGCCCCCCGCATAGGTCTTGCACAGATTCTGGATGTCGATCGCGGCCTGAGTCATGGTTCCCGCAATAAGACGGTGTGCTCCTGATTGCGAGCCCCGTCGGGCTTTGCTACCGGGGGCGCATGATCGCCCCGCCCGAAACCATCCGCACGTCCCATGCCCGCGTGTCCTGCGACGGCAGCGGACCCGGCGTCCCCGCAGCCCTTGGCCATCCGCGCGTGTTCCTGCAGATCGACGAGCATGGCTATGTCGATTGCGGCTATTGCGATCGCCGCTTCGTGCTGATCGGCGGCCCTGCCGACGGCGCGGACCAGAGCCAATTGCCCGACCATCCGGCTGGCGCCAGCATTTAAGTCTCCTATATCGGAGGGATGAGCATTCCCTCCGATCCGCGCGCCTATCTCTATCGCGACGCTTTCGATCCCGACACGGCCACCCGCCTGACCGCCGAGGCGCTGGGCCGGGCCGAGGATGGCGAGCTGTACCTGCAGTATCGCAAGACCGAGGCGTTCGGCTTCGACGATGGCCGGCTCAAGACCGCGTCGTTCGATACGCAATCGGGCTTCGGCCTGCGCGCAGTGTCGGGCGAGACGACGGCCTTTGCCCATGCCAACGAGATCAGCGCCGCCGCCATCCGCCGCGCGGCCGAGACGATGGCGCTGATCGATCCGTCGAACCAGCCCAAGGCGCCCCCGCCCCAGGGCAATAACCGCCATCTCTATACCGATGCCGACCCGCTCGACCTGGTCTCCTTCGCCGACAAGGTGAATCTGTGCCAGACGATCGACGCCGCCGCGCGTGCCCGCGATCCCCGCGTGGTGCAGGTCAGCGTCGGCCTCACCGGATCGTGGAGCGTGGTCGAAGTGGTGCGCCCCGATGGCTTTATCGCCACCGATGTGCGCCCGCTGGTCCGCCTCAACGTGTCGATCGTGGTGGAGTCCAAGGGCCGGCGCGAGACGGGCAGCTTCGGCACCGGCGGGCGCACGCTGTACGACCGGCTGTTCGAGCCGGAGACGTGGAATCGCGCGATCGACGAGGCGCTGGCGCAGGCGCTGGTCAATCTGGACGCCGAAGATGCGCCGGCCGGCGACATGACCGTGCTGTGCGGCCCCGGCTGGCCCGGCGTGCTGCTGCACGAGGCGATCGGCCACGGGCTGGAAGGCGATTTCAATCGCAAGGGCACCAGCGCCTTTTCGGGGCGCATCGGCGAGCGCGTCGCCGCGCCGGGCGTCACTGTGGTCGATGACGGCTCGCTCCACGATCGGCGCGGCTCGCTGTCGATCGATGATGAGGGCACGCCGACGCGCGAGACCGTGCTGATCGAGGACGGCATCCTGCGCGGCTATATGCAGGATCGGCTCAACGCCCGGCTGATGGGCGTCGAGCCGACCGGCAACGGTCGCCGCGAATCTTTCCAGCACGCGCCGATGCCGCGCATGACCAACACCTTCATGAAGGGCGGCAGCGACGATCCCGCCGAGCTGCTCAGCAGGGTGAAGAAGGGCATTTTCGCCAAGAGCTTCGGCGGCGGGCAGGTCGACATCGTCTCCGGCAAGTTCGTATTTTCGTGCACCGAGGCCTATCGCGTCGAGAACGGCAGGATCGGCGCGCCGATCAAGGGCGCGACGCTGATCGGCGACGGCCCCTCGGTGCTGACGCGCGTGACGGGCATCGGCAACGACTTCGCGCTGGACGAAGGCGTCGGCATGTGCGGCAAGGGCGGGCAGAGCGTGCCCGCCGGGGTCGGCCAGCCGACTTTGCTGGTCGAAGGACTGACCGTGGGCGGGACCGCCGCCTGATGGCGCTGGTCGAACTGGGCCGGTTCGATCGGCAGGAGGCGCATATCGTCCAGGCCCGGCTGGAGGCGGACGGCATATTGTCTTTCGTATTCGATGCCGGAACCAGCATCGCCGACGGCAGTTACTTCCTGATCCCGGTGCGGGTGATGGTCGACGACGAGGACCTCGACGCTGCCCGCGCGAGCATCGGAAAGCCTGCCTGATTTTTGGGCAGGCTTTCGCATCTGCACAAAAATTTACCTGTTGCTAATATTTGATTGCGTCGGGCGCCCTCTGCGCGGCGCTTGATTGCGTCTGGCACGCCCCTTGCTGATGTGCTCCCCGGGAAAACTGCCAAGAGGGGGCGACATGAAGCTCATCATCGCCATCATCAAACCGTTCAAGCTCGACGAGGTGCGCGAAGCGCTGACCGCTGTCGGCGTGGCGGGGATGACCGTGACCGAGGTGAAGGGGTTCGGGCGGCAAAAGGGCCAGACCGAAATCTATCGCGGGGCCGAGTACAGCACCAACATGGTGCCCAAGATCAAGATCGAAGTCGCCTGCGGCAGCGACATCGCCGACAAGGTCGTCGAAGCGATCCAGGCAGCCGCCAGCACCGGCGCGATCGGCGATGGCAAGATTTTCGTCCTCGAAATGGGTCAGGCCGTGCGCATCCGCACCGGCGAGACCGACGAGACGGCGCTCTGATGAAGGGGGTATCGATGAAGCATGGAATGAAACTGGCGGCCGCCGCAGGGCTGGCCGCCTTCGCCGCGCTGCCCGCCTGGGCACAGGCGCCGGCTGCGACGGTGGTGCCGGACGCCACGATGGTGAACAAGGGCGACGTCAGCTGGATGCTCGTCTCGTCGGCGTTCGTGCTGATGATGTCGGTCCCCGGCCTCGCGCTGTTCTATGGCGGCCTGGTCCGCACCAAGAACATGCTGTCGGTGCTGATGCAGGTGCTGACGATCGTGTGCGTGGCGGGCCTGGTCTGGTGCGCCTGGGGCTATTCGATGGCGTTCACCAATGGTGGCGGGCTCAACCTCTATGTCGGCGGCTTCTCCAAGGTGCTGCTCCAGGGCGTGACGGCGGGCACGTTCGCCGCGACCTTCTCCAACGGCGTCTATCTGCCCGAATTCGTGTTCGTCGTGTTCCAGATGACCTTCGCGATGATCACCCCGGCGCTGATCGTCGGCGCCTTTGCGGAGCGCGTGAAGTTCACGCCGCTCATCATCTTCACCGTGCTGTGGCTGACGCTGGCCTATTTCCCGATCGCGCACATGGTCTGGTACTGGGCGGGCCCGGACTTCCTGGTCGGCGCACCCGATGACCATGGCCTGCTGTGGGGCTGGGGCGCGCTCGACTTCGCGGGCGGCACCGTGGTCCACATCAACGCCGGCATCGCCGGGCTGGTCGGCTGCCTCGTGATCGGCAAGCGCATCGGCTACAAGACCGATCCGATGCCGCCGCACTCGCTGGTGATGACCATGATCGGCGCGTCGCTGCTGTGGGTGGGCTGGTTCGGCTTCAACGCCGGGTCCAACCTCGAATCGAACGGGCTTGCCGGCCTTGCCTTCATCAACACCATGGTGGCGACCGCCGCCGCCGGCGCGATGTGGGCGATCATCGAACAGATCGTCCACAAGAAGCCGTCGCTGCTCGGCGCCGCTTCGGGCGTGGTGGCCGGCTTGGTCGCGATCACCCCGGCTGCGGGCTTTGCCCATCCGATGACGTCGATCGTCCTCGGCGCGGTCGCCTCGGTCGTCTGCTTCCTGTTCGTCACCAAGGTGAAGAACGCCTTCAAGTACGACGACTCGCTCGACGTGTTCGGCGTGCACTGCGTCGGCGGGATCATCGGTGCGATCGGCACTGCGATCGTCGCGGACCCCGCGCTGGGCGGCCAGGGTGCCCTGAACTACACCGTGATCCCCGCAGTACCCGCAACTTACGACCTGGGGCTGCAAATCGTCACCCAGATCAAGGCCGTTGCGCTGACGCTGGTCTGGTCGGGCCTGGTCTCGCTCGTGCTGTTCCTCGCGCTCAAATACACGATCGGCATCCGCCCCAGCGCGGAAGTCGAAGTCGAGGGCCTCGACATCAACGAACATGGCGAGCGCGCCTACAATTACTGACGAAATCGGGCGCCGCGCAGGTCGCGGCGCCCCACCGATGTTCCTCCTGCGGACGACTGGGCCGGTGGTTTCGACCACCGGCCCTTTTTTTCATCCCAGGTCCGCTGCGATGAATTCGGCGCAGCGGTCGCCGATCATGATGCTGGGGGCATTGGTGTTGCCCCCCACCAGCCGGGGCATGACCGAGGCATCGGCGATGTACAGCCCCTCGACGCCGCGCACCCGCAGCCGGGGGTCGCATACCGCCGCGTCGTCCGATCCCATCCGCGCCGTGCCGACCGGGTGATAAACGGTGTCGGCGCGCGCGCGGATCGCGCTTTCCAGTGCGGCATCGTCCGACAGGTCGAGCGGATAGCGGTCGCGCCCCTGGAAATCGGCCATCGGCGGGGTCTCGAGGATGCGGTACATCGCGCGCACGCCGTGCTTCAGCACCGCCATGTCGCGGTCGTCGGACAGGAAATTGGGATCGATCAGCGGCGCCGCCATCGCATCGCACGATTGCAGCCGCACGGTCCCACGGCTCTCGGGCCGCAGCACGCAGGCATGGCAGCTATAGCCATGGCCCTTGACCTCCGCCCGGCCATGGTCGTCGACGATGGCGATCAGGAAATGGAGCTGCACATCGGGCCGCTCGCCCGCCAGGTCGGTGCGCAGGAACCCGCCTGCCTCGGCATAGGGGGTGGTCATCCCGCCCTTGCGCGTCACCAGCCATTTGGCGATCGAGCCCAGCGATCGGATCGCGCCGGCGGGCGACTTGCCGAGGAAGTAGGTCCCGTCGGTCTCGAACGCGGCGGTATAGTCGATATGGTCCTGCAAATCCGCGCCCACCGCGTCACGCGCGACGCGCACCGGAATGCCCATTTCCTGGAGGTGCGCGCCCGGCCCGATGCCCGACAGCATCAGCATCTGCGGCGTCTGGAACGCGCCCGCCGCCAGCACCACTGCGCGCCGCGCACGGATCTCGTGCGGCTGGCCATGGTGGCGATAGGCGACGCCGGACGCGCGGTTCCCGTCGAACAGGATGCGATCGACCATCGAATCGCACAAAATCTCCAGCCGGTGGGTGCGTTTGGCCGGGTCGAGATAGGCGCGCGCCGCCGTCCAGCGCTCGCCGTTGCGCTGGGTGACCTGGTACAGCCCCAGCCCGTCCTGCCGCTCGCCGTTGAAATCGGGGTTCTCCGGCATCTGGAGCGCCGCCCCCGCCGCGATGAACGCGCGGCTGCCGGGATGGGCATAGTCCTGGTCGCTGACCCAGAGCGGCCCCTCGGCCCCGTGCCAGGCATTGGCGCCGCGCGTATTGTGCTCGCATCGGCGGAACACCGGCAGCACTTCGTCCCATCCCCATCCGGGGCAGCCCAGATCGCGCCACTCGTCATAGTCGGCGGCATTGCCCCGGATATAGAGCATCGCGTTGATCGCGCTCGATCCGCCCAGCCCGCGCCCGCGCGGCTGGTATCCCCGGCGCCCGTTCAGCCCCGGCTGGGGCACGGTCTCGAACGCCCAGTTCACGCCCGGCCGCTGGAACGGCATCATCCCCGGCATGATCGTGCCCAGCCCGGTATTGCGGCCCCCGGCCTCCAGCACCGCGACGGTATAGCGCCCGTTCTCGCTCAGGCGGCCTGCGGCGGCGCTGCCGCCCGATCCTCCCCCGATGACGACGATGTCGGCTTCCTGCATTCCGCCTCTCCCCCTTGCCGCGCCTCCCAGCGCGCCTTTATGATTTCGGACGTGTCGCGGCTGCCGTCATGGCTCCATCCCGGCGGCCGGAGCATATAGCCCAGCCGCGCGCGCCAGCCGGGCGCCGCCGCCACGTCGCGCGCGATCCCGACCCATTCGTGGAACGCGGCCCAGAGCAGGTCGAAACTGCCCAGGTCCTTGACGATGCCATAGCGCGGGCGATCGTCGTCGCGCTCGGGCGTGAAGGTGCCGAACCAGCGGTCCCACACGATGAACACGCCGGCATAGTTGCGGTCCAGATAGCGCGGATTGGTCGCGTGATGGACGCGGTGGTGCGACGGCGTGTTCATCACTGCCTCGAACCAGTGCGGCATCCGCCCGATCACCTCGGTATGAATCCAGAACTGATAGACGAGGTTGAGCCCCGCGACGAAGAACACCATCGGCGGCGGAAAGCCGATCAGGAACAGCGGCAGGCGAAACAGGAAGGCCAGGCTGAAGAACCCGGTCCAGGTCTGCCGCAGCGCCGTGGACAGGTTATAATGCTGGCTCGAATGGTGGATGACATGGCTCGCCCAGAACCACCGCACGCGGTGCGCCGATCGGTGAAAGACGTAATAGGCCAGGTCGTCGACTACAAATGCGACGACGAACCAGTACCAGGCATAGCCGATGTCGAAGAACCGGAACTGCCACACCCATTCCGCCATCGCCAGCACCAGCCCGGCGGAGAGCAGCCCCGCCACGGTGCTGCCCAGCCCGAGCAGCAGCGAGGTCAGCGTGTCGCGCGGGCAATAGCGGCGCCGATCCTTTGCGCGGGCGACCAGCATCTCGATCAGCACCAGCGCGACGAACGCGGGTATCGCAAGCGTGACGGGGTCGGGCAGGCTGGGCATCACCCCGCTTGCTTACCCTGATGTCAGTAACGTGTCACGCCGCGCCGCAGCATGGTGTCAGAGGGCGTGGATGCCCATCAAAACCACCGCGCCGAACCGCGCATCGCCGCTGTCGATGCGCAATCCCTCGGGCACCGATACAGCGGCATATCCGGGCGCCAGCCGCCGCGCGGCGATGTGCGCGCCATGGACTTTGAGCAACGCGGCGTCCCCGGCCCGCCCCGGCACCAGCGCCGCCTGTCCATCCGCGCCCAGAACGGCGCGCGCGGCCTCGAAACCCGAAAGCATCGCCTCCGCCGCTTCGATCGCCGCTGCTTCGCTCTCGATCCGGCCGCCGCCCAGCCGCAGCAGCCGGGCAATGCCCGCCAGCGCCAGCACCGCGACCAGCGATGCCGCGAGCGTCGCCAGCGGGTTCATCCCCGCGCGGAAAGCTGGTCGAGCAGCGGGCGGATGCCCGAAATGTCATAGCCTGCGCCCGCCGCCTTTTCGATCAGCGTCTCGGGATCGGCGCCGCCCTGCGCATGCGCCAGCGCCCACAGATTGCACGAGCGCGTGCCCGATCGGCAGAACGCCAGCACGGGCCCGCCGGCTCCGGCCAGCGCGGTCGCCATCGCCTCGACCTGGGGCAGCGAGAAGCCGGCATGCGTCACCGGGATTTCGGCATAGGCCAGCCCCGCCGCCTCGGCCGCCGCGCGCACGGCGCTGCCGCTCGGCTGGCCGGGCTCCTCGCCCTCGGGACGGTTGTTGACGATCGCGGTAAAGCCGGCGGCGGCAATAGCGGCGACGTCCTCGGGCGCGATCTGCGGGGCGACGCTGATGGTCTCGTCGATACGGCGCATGGTCATTTCCCTTCCTCTGCGGGTTCGGTCTTCACGACAGGGCCTGCATCGGCCCAGCCGACGACCAGCGCCTCGGCCCGCGCGCGCTCGTCGAGCGACTGGCGCGCGCCGAAATCACGGCATCCGGTGTCGAAGCGCTGCGTCTGGACCTGGCCGTCGGCGCGGGTCCAGCGGATCTCGCCATAGGGCGCGTCGGTGATGCGGTTGATGCACGGCAGCGGCACCCCGCCGCGCGCCTCGGCCCGGCCCAGCATCACGCGCACCCGGCGAAACCCGGCGGTGCCCGCGTCGAAGCCGCGCGTCACCAGCGTGCCGGCGTTGAACACGTCGGGGGCAGGGCGCACCTGCTCGCCCTTGCCGCTTGCGTCGATCCACCAGCGCGAGACGGGGCGGCCCCAGCTTTGGGTGACCATCTCGATCCGCTCCAGCCGGGGGGCGGGAGCGGGGGCTTCCTGCGCCGGGGCGGCGCCGGCCAGCGCGCCAGCGAGTGCGATCCAAATTGTCATGCTGCCTCCCGTATGACCTGAAGGAATGCGGAGCCATAGGCTTCCAGCTTGCGCGTGCCCACGCCCGACAGCTCGCCCAGCGCATCCAGGCTGGCCGGGCGCGTCATCGCCATGTCGCGCAGCACCGAATCGTGGAAGATCACATAGGGCGGCAGCCCGGTTTCCTGCGCGATCTCGCGGCGCTTGGCGCGCAGTGCCTCGAACAGCGGATGGCCGACCGGATTGGCGCCGCCGCCCGTCGCCGGGCCGCCGCGCCGCGATCGCCGCTCGCGCTTGGGCGGCTGGACCAGCCTGAGCGTCGCCTCGCCCTTCAGGATCGGGCGCGCCTCGGGCCCGAACTCCAGCCCGCCATGCTCGTTGGTGCGCAGCGCGTCGCGCAGCAGCAGCGCGCGCGCCACCGGCTGGATCAGCGCGGCCTCCTCGCCCGATACGATCCCGAATACCGACAGCGCCTCATGCCCGTTGGTCATGCTGCGCTCGGTCGATTTGCCGAGCAGGATGCTCTCGATATAGCCGACGCCGAACAACATGCCGGTGCGGAACACCGCCGACAGGAATTTCTGCGCCACCACGCTGGCATCGATCGCGGCGGGGGGATGGAGGCAATTGTCGCAATTGCCGCAGCTCTCGGGCGAATCCTGGCCGAAATGCTTGAGCAGGATGCGGCGGCGGCACCCGGCGGTCTCGACCAGCGCGCCCAGCGCTGCCAGCCGCGCGCGCTCGCCCGGCTGGCGGCCGGGTTCGACTTCGCCGATCCGCTGGCGCGCGCGCGCGAAATCCTCGGCCCCCCAGAAGAGGTGCGCCACCGCCGGATCGCCATCGCGCCCCGCGCGCCCGGTTTCCTGGTAATAGGCCTCGATCGACTTGGGCAGCCCGGCATGCGCGACGAAGCGGACATCGGGCTTGTCGATCCCCATGCCGAACGCGACGGTGGCGACCACCACCATGTCTTCGGATGCGACGAACGCAGCCTGGTTGCGCCGCCGCACGGCGGGGTCCAGCCCGGCGTGATAGGGCAGCACGCTGCGCCCTGTGGCGGCGAGCTTTTCGGCCAGCTTCTCCACGCCCGCGCGCGTCTGGGCATAGACGATGCCGGGGCCCGGCTGTTCGGCGATCAGGTCCATCACCTGGCGCGTCGTGTTTTCGCGCGGGGCGATGGTGTAGCGGATATTGGGCCGGTCGAATCCGGCGACGATCAGCCCGTCCGGCGCGATCCCCAGCTGTTCCAGGATATCGGCGCGGGTATGCGCATCGGCCGTCGCGGTCAGCGCCAGTCGGGGAACCTGCGGAAACCGATCGAGCAGCGGGCGCAGCAGGCGGTAGTCGGGGCGGAAATCATGCCCCCATTCGGATACGCAATGCGCCTCGTCGATCGCGAACAGGCTCAGCTTTGCCTGTTCGAGCAGCCGGCGGAACCCTTCGCTCGATGCGCGCTCGGGCGCGACATAGAGCAGGTCCAGCTCGCCTGCGCGGAAGCGGGCGATCGTCTCGTCGCGGTTTTCGTCCACCGATGTCAGCGTCGCGGCGCGGATGCCCACGGCCTCGGCGGCGCGCAACTGGTCGTGCATCAGCGCGATCAGCGGGCTGACGACCAGGCACGTGCCCTCCAGCGCCAGGCTCGGCACCTGATAGCACAAAGATTTTCCCGCACCCGTCGGCATCACCGCCAGCGTGCCCTGTCCGCCCAGCACGCGATCGATCACCTGGCGCTGCACGCCCCGAAAATCGGGGAAGCCAAAGGTCTTGCGGAGGATGTCGCGCGGATCGTTCACCCTGCCCCTATCCCCCGAGCGGGGCCGGGGGGCAAGCGCCTGTCCACAGGCTTGCGGCAGGCGGTGGCACCTTTGCCGTATCCGGGCTTGCCTGATGCCCCCTGCATCCGCCAAGGCTGCGCGCGAATGACGGTGCGCGTGGAAATGGGGAAGGATACCGGCGGCAGCCCGGTATCGATGGATCTCGAAGAACTGCTCGCCACCCGTCTGCTGGTGCAGGGCAATTCGGGGTCGGGAAAGTCGCATCTGCTGCGCCGCCTGCTCGAACAATCGGCGGGGCAGGTGCAACAGGTGGTGATCGACCCCGAGGGCGATTTCGTCACGCTCGGCGATCGTTACGGCCATATCGCGATCGAGGCGGCGGACCATAGCGAGCGCGACGTCGCCCGCTTTGCCGCGCGCATCCGCGAACATCGTGCGTCGGTGGTGCTCAGCCTGGAGGGGCTGGAGGCCGAAGGGCAGATGAAATGCGCCGCCGCGTTCCTCTCTGCATTGTTCGATGCCCCGCGCGATCACTGGTATCCCGCGCTGGTCGTGGTCGACGAGGCGCAGCTGTTCGCGCCCGCCGGTGGCGGCGAAGTCGCCGAGGATGTGCGCCGTGCCTCGCTGGGGGCGATGACCAATTTGATGTGCCGGGGCCGCAAGCGCGGGCTGGCGGGGGTGATCGCGACGCAGCGACTGGCGAAGCTGGCGAAAAACGTCGCGGCAGAGGCCTCCAACTTCCTGATGGGTCGCACCTTTCTCGACATCGACATGGCCCGCGCCGCCGACCTGCTCGGCATGGAGCGTCGCCAGGCCGAGCAGATTCGCGACCTCGAACGCGGCAGCTTCCTCGCGCTCGGCCCCGCCGTGTCGCGCCGCCCGGTGTCGATCCGCATCGGCGATGTCGAGACGAGCGCGCGCAGCTCCAGCCCCAAGCTGACGCCGCTGCCCCAGGCGCCGAGCGAGGATATCAAGGACATGCTGCTCGCCCCCGCCGAGCCGACCTGGACGCCGCCCGCGCCGCCCGCGGCCCCGCCGCCGGTCCCGTCGGAGCGGCTGATCGAACAGCTTGCCCGCTCGGTCCCCGCGCCGGCCGAGACCACGCCCGACGTCGATCCCGAAGAGGCCGCCGCGCGAATCGCCGATGTGCTGCGCGACATCGTCGGCGATCCCGAATCGGCGTTGCGGTCGCCGGCGGTGCTGTACCAGGATTTCCTCGTCCGCTGCCGGATGGTGGGCCTTGCGCGCCCGCAGCTGGACCTGTCGGGCTTTGTCCGGCGGCTGTCGGCGGCGCGCGCGGGCATCCATGGCGATCCGGACGACGATTGGGCGCAGGCGCTCGACGCCGCGCGTGCGCTGCCCGACGACATGCTCGGGCCGTTCCTGCTGATCGCCAAGGCCGCGCGTGAGGGGCTGCCGTGCCCCAGCGACACCGAAATCGCCGCCACCTATGGCACCAGCTCGCTTGGGCGCGTCCGCCGTCTGATGACCTATATCGAAAGCCGCGAGCTGTTCGTCACGCGCATCGACTTGGCGGGCAAGCGGTCGATCACGATTCCCCGGCTCGGCTGGACGACGCAGCCCGCCGAAGTCGGCTGAACCCCGGCCTCATATCCGCCCCAATCGACCTCGACCTTGTCCGAATAAGGATCAAGGGGAGGGGAAGCGATGCTACGCATCGTGGCTGTTGGGGTTGCGAGCCTGTTCGTGTCGGGCGCGTCAGAGATGCGCATCGCGCCGGGCGGGACGCTGTCCGCCACCGTCGCGGGCGTGCCCGCGCAGTTGCGGCTCGATCCGGGTGCGCCGAGCATGCCGATCATGAACCCTGATTTTGCGGCGCGCGCGCAGTTCGATGCCGGGCTGTTCGGGTCGATGGTCCATATCGGCCCGGTGCGTGTCAGTGGGCGTACGGCGGTGATCCGCTACGATCTGGGGCAGGGGGCGTATAAGCGCCGTACCGGCTGGTTCGATGCGCCGGTCGTCGCCGGCGCCGATGGCCTGATCGGCCCCGGCAGCGTGCCGGCGCCGGTGGTGCGCTTCGATCTCCACTCCGCCCGCACGGGGGAGCGCGCAGTATCGCTGCCGCTCGTCGATTTCGGCTTTTCGGGGATGGGGGTGCGGCTGCCCGTGGCCGACGTGACGCTCGAAGTGCGCTTCACGCTCGAGCGCGACGAAAGCCTCGCCACCGCCGCCGCCGGCGCCGCGCTGGCGGAGGCGCAGGGCGGGCAGATGCAGGGGGCGGCGCGCGCGGTGCCGATCCTGCTCGGCGTATCGCGCCCGGTTCGCACGCTGGCGCTGGAGACGCCCTTTGCCGTCGGGCCGCTGTCGCTGCGGGCGGTGCAGGTGCGCACCGGCGATTTCGGCAGCACCGATGGCGTGGCGGACGCGGACAAGGCCGTCGATCCCGACGAGATCCTCGTCACTGCGCAACGCAAGCAGAAGCACCGCACGACGCTGACCATCGGGCGCGCCGCGCTGTCCGGCTGTTCGGCGATCGTGTTCGACAAGCCGGCCAAGCGCGTGACGCTGTACTGTCAGTAGTCAGCGCGCCGGTGCCGCAAGCCCGCTGACCATCAGCGCGAGTGCCGCGTGCGCAACGGGTTCGGGCGCGGGGCCCAGCCGCCCGTCGAGCGCCAGCGTCGCGAGGCCATGGACGGTTGCCCAGCAGGTCATGCTGCCGGTTTGGGCATCGTCGGGCAGCAGGTCCGCCATCCGCCGCGCCAGCACGCCATAGGCGGTGTCCTCGCTCGGCGGTGGCCCCGACGCGGCGCCGCCGAACATCAGCCGGAACAGCGCCGGGCGCCCCAGCGCGAACCGGACATAGGCCATTCCCTGCGCCAGCAACGCCGTGCGGGGATCGGGCGCGGCATCGGCCTCGCGCAGCGTGTCGCGCAGCTCGTCGAAACCGTGCGCGGCCACTGCGCCCAGCAGCGCGTCCTTGTCCGCGAAGTGCCGATACGGCGCCATCGCCGAAACCCCCGCCGCGCGCGCGACCGAACGCAGGCTGAACTCCTCGCCCGAATCGAGCAGCGCCAGCGCGGCAGCGATAAGGCGATCGGACAAGTCACTGCGAGGATAAGTTATTTTCAATGTGTACACCGTAAGCAATGCTGGTATGTTTACAGCATACACATCGGAGTCGAAGCCATGCAATCGGTCCAGCGCAGCACCGTCGATCTTTCCGCCTATCCCGACCTGTGCGTCATCGTGCTGGGCATCCGGCTACGTGGCCTGCGCGGGCTGCGCACGCTGTTCGGCATCGGGCCGGGGCTCAGCGCCGTGCGCGGCAAGAACTGGCCCGACGGGCTGCTCGCCGATGAGCCGCTGATCTTTGGCTGGGGCCATTTCGGGATGCGGCAATATTGGCGCGACCTCGAAAGCCTCCAGGCTTTCACGCGCAGCGCCCCGCATGCGCAGTGGTGGAGCAATTTCCTCAAGCGCTACAATGGCGCCGGTTTCTGGCACGAAACCTATTGCCGCTCGGGCGCGATGGAGGCGGTGTATGTCGATGTCGGCAAGGCTATGGGCTTCGGCCGCTTCGCGCCGCAAGCCCCCGCGACCGGCGCGTTCAAGACGATGGACGGGCGGCTGGCCGCCACCCGCCCCGTCGCCGGCTGAGATCAACCCCCGGCCATCAGGCCGCGCAGCCACTCCTCGGTCGCCTGCGCGTGCGTCACCGGCAGCATATGCCCGCCCTCGATGATCGTCAGCCGCGCGCCCGGAATCGCAGCGGCGGTCTTCTCCCCCTGCAGCACCGGGTCGAGCACCGCGTCGCTGCGGCCATAGAGGATCGCCACCGGCACCGTCATCGCCGGATAGCGCGCCGCGATCGCCGCGACCTCGGCGGGGGTGGTGCGCACTTCGGCCGATCCCGCCATATAGCTGCGCGGTCGCAGCGCCAGCGCGCCGCCGCCGCGCGTCACGAAATCGTCGGGCACCGGATCGGGCGCGAATACCGCCGCCGCTGTCGCGACGGCCTTGCTCGCCCCCACCGGCACCGCCAGCGTCCAGGCGAGCAGCGGGCGCAGCGCCGGCGGGGCGACCAGGCTGGCAAACGCCTTGGGCGCGTGATCCACTTTCTGGGTCAGCGGCGCGATCAGCGCGAGCCCGCGCACCAGCTCGGGCCGCGCCTGCGCGAGTGCCAGCGCGACCGCGCCGCCCAGCGAATGCCCGACCAGCAGCGGCTTTTCCAGGTGCAGCTGGATGATCAGCGCGGCGATCATCTCCGCCTGTCCGGCAATGCCGGGCCGCGTGCCCGACAGCGTCGAATGCCCCCAGCCGGGGCGATCGACCAGGATCACCCGGTGGTCGCGCGCCAGCGGTTCGGCCAGCGCATAGGAAAAGTTACGCAGCTGCCCCATCAGCCCATGGATCATCACGATCGCCGGCGCGTCGCGCGGGCCTAGATCGACATAATGAAGCTGTCCGCCCGGCACATGCGCGAAGCGGCCATCGGCGGGCACCGCGTCCTCCGCCTTGCGCGCGATCAGCCCAGACCATCCCACCAGCCCGGCAACCGCCGCGCCCGCCACACCCAAAGGTATCAGCATCCCCATCCCTCGCTTCTTGTTATGCGTGCAACCTTAGTGGGCGACGCGCGCTTGCCAAGGCTTGGGAGGATGCAGACGATGGAAACGGTACGCGACAATGCGCAGGCGCAGCGCTTCGAGCTGGTCGAGCAGGGGCACGTCGCCCATGCGGACTATGAAATCGACGGCGATGTCGTAGTGTTCACGCACACGATCGTGCCCCCGGCGCTCCAGGGCATGGGCGTCGGCAGCCGGCTGGTCGAAGGCGCACTGGGCCAGGTACGCGCAAGCGGCCGAAAGGTCCGCCCGCTGTGCAGCTTCGTCGCGCGCTATATGGCGCAACACCCCGAATGGCAGGACCTGCGCGAGGCGTGAGGGGCAGGCTGGGGCGGATCGCATTCGGCGCTGATCCCCCCGTATCGACAGGCGAATCGCATAAGAAACGGGAGGGACTATTACACTGTCCGTCATGCTGAATTTATTTCAGCATCCATCGGGCAACAGGCCGTGGCGTCGCTCGTGGAGGGTTGGACCCTGAAACAAGTTCAGGGTGACGACGCATTGTTTGACGCGATCACCCTGCCCACGGGGGGGATGCCAGCGGCGCTTGTCGGGGAGCTTCCTGAATGTCGATCCGGCCTATGCCGCGCCGACGTCCTCGCCCTCTTCGCGCTCCTGCGCCTGCCGGGCCCACATCTCGGCATAGAGCCCGCCCTGGCGGAGCAGCTCGGCGTGCGTGCCCTGCTCGGCGATGCGGCCGGCCTCCATCACGACGATGCGGTCGGCATGGACGATGGTGGACAGGCGGTGGGCGATGACGATCGTGGTGCGGCCCTGTTCGATCGCCTCCAGCGTCGCCTGGATGTCCGCCTCGGTCCGGCTGTCGAGCGCGCTGGTCGCTTCGTCCAGGATCAGGATCGGCGGGTTCTTCACCAGCGTCCGGGCAATCGCCACGCGCTGTTTCTCGCCGCCCGACAGCTTGAGCCCGCGCTCGCCCACGCGCGTGTCGAACCCGTCGGGCAGCGACTGGATGAAGCCCGCAATCGCTGCCCCGCGCGCGGCATTCGCCACGTCCTCCGGCGTCGCGCCTTCGCGGCCATAGGCGATGTTGTAGCCGATCGTGTCGTTGAACAGCACCGTGTCCTGCGGCACGATCCCGATGGCGGCGCGCAGGCTGGCCTGGGTCACGCGGGCGATGTCCTGCCCGTCGATCGTGATCCGCCCGCCGGTCAGGTCATAGAAACGGTACAGCAGCCGCGCGAGCGTGGACTTGCCCGCGCCCGAGGGGCCGACCACCGCCACGGTCGCCCCGGCGGGAATGTCGAGGTCGATGCCTTTCAGGATCGCGCGGTCGGCATCATAGCCGAACGCGACATTCTCGAACCGCACATGCCCGCGCGCCACGGCCAGCGGCTGCGCGCCCGGCACGTCGGTGATTTCGGCGGGGGTATCGACCAGGTCGAACATGCTGCCCATGTCGATCACGCCCTGGCGGATCGTGCGATAGACCATGCCGAGCAGGTCGAGCGGGCGGAACAGCTGGCTGAGCAGCGTCGACACCAGCACGACGTCGCCGGGGGAGAACTCCCCCCGCGCCCAGCCGAACACGATCAGCGCCATCCCCGCGCCCAGCATCGCGTTGGTGATGACGGCCTGACCGATGTTGAGCCATGCCAGCGAATTTTCGCTGACCACCGCCGCGCGCGCATAGGCGGTGACCGCGTCGTCATAGCGCCGCGCCTCGCGCTCCTCGGCGTTGAAATACTTCACGGTCTCGAAATTGAGCAGCGAATCGACGGCGTGCGCGACTGCGCCGGTATCCAGGTCGTTCATCTGCTGGCGCAGCTTGGCCCGCCAGTCGGTCACCCATCGGGTAAAGGCGATGTACACCACCACCATCGTGCACGTGCCCGCGACCAGCCACCAGTTGAAGCGCGTGGCGAAGATGCCGATCACCAGCCCCAGTTCAAGGATCGTCGGGGCGATGTTGAACAGCAGGAAATACAGCATCGTGTCGATGCTCTTGGTCCCGCGCTCGACCACCTTGGTCACCGCGCCGGTGCGCCGCTCCAGGTGGAAGCGCAGCGACAGCGCGTGGAGGTGGCGGAACACGTCGGACGCCAGCCGCTGGGTCGCGATCTGGCCGACCTTTTCGAACACCACGTTGCGCAGATTGTCGAACACCACGCCGCCCAGCCGCGCCGCCGCATAGCCGGCGACCAGCGCGACGACGAGCCACAGCCCGTCGCGCGATCCGCCCGCCATCCGATCGATCGCGCCCTGCAACGCGAACGGCGCGCCATAGACCTGGACCAGCTTGGAACACACGACCAGCGACATCGCGATGACGATGCGCACGCGCAATTGCGGGGCATCGGCGGGCCACAGATAGGGCAGGAATCGCCGCATCGTGCCGAGCATCGGCCGCTCGGGCGCGGAATCAGGTTTTTCGGGAGGCATCAAGCGCGATTTGGGGCGTCCGGCGCCGGGATGCAACGGTCTGGCGGAACAGCATGCGGGCCGCTTCGTTTATACCGCGAAGGGAAACGACGATGGAACCCGTTCTCTACGTTCTCGCGATCATGGGCTGCGGCGACGATTCCGCGCTGTGCAAGCAGGCGCGCGTCGAGCCCGCGCGCTACACCTCGATCATGGCCTGCCAGGAGGCGATGCCCGCCGCGCTCCAGCGCAATACCGACATCGATTATCCGGTCATCAGTGCGACGTGCCAGCGCCAGACGCCGCAAATGGTGCAGAACCGCCCCGCACGCGCCCCGCGCGGGTAAAAAGGGCGCCCCCCAACAACCGTTCGTGCTGAGCCTGTCGAAGCGCCGTGCGTGGCAAAGCCTCAGCGCGGGCGCGTCCACAGATGCGCCGGGCGATGCGCGGAATGGTACAGGTCGCGCCGCCGCACCGCCTGGACAAACGCCCGCGCGATCCACCCCAGCTTGGCCAGCTTGCCCGTGGAGACACGCTGGTCCCACGCCGCCGGCCCCTTTTCCCGGACGTCGCGCGCGATGTCGCCGTAGATTCCCGCCGCCGCCAGCACCGCCCAGGCCGATCGCCGCCCCAGCGCCGGCGTGCCGCCGCGTGCGCTCGCCTCATATTCCTCGGCGCGCCCCGCCAGCCGCGCGGCGAGCAGCGCCAGCTTGCCCCGGTCGGCCATCAGGTCGCTGCGGTCGATGCCCACCTCTGCGAGCCACTCCGCGGGCAAATAGCATCGGC
Organism: Sphingomonas degradans; assembly: GCF_053502645.1. Lineage (NCBI taxonomy): Bacteria > Pseudomonadati > Pseudomonadota > Alphaproteobacteria > Sphingomonadales > Sphingomonadaceae > Sphingomonas > Sphingomonas degradans. The sequence continues at coordinate 4,078,224 of NZ_CP177172.1, read as the reverse complement.
CGGCTGCCGCATCCTCGCCGATGTCGCGGGCGATATTGGCGAGCTGGAACGCCAGCCCCAGGTCGCATGCGCGGTCCAGCACGTCCTGGTCGTCGGGCCGCACGCCCATCACCACCGCCATCATGCAGCCGACCGCGCCGGCGACATGATAGCAATATTGCAGCAGATCGGCTTCGGTCGCGGGCTCGCGGGCGGCGGCGTCGAGCGCGAACCCCTCCACGACATCCCATGCCAGCCGGTGCGGCATCCCCGTCTCGGCGGCGACGATGCGCAGCGAATCGAACGCGGCATCGCCCACCCATTGCCCGGCCAGCGCGGCGCGCGTGCGCGCCCGGATCGCTTCCAGCCGCGCCTGCGGGTCGTCGACGACCGCCATCCCGTGGCCATGGTCCTGCCCATCGGCCAGGTCGTCGCACGCGCGGCACCAGGCATAGAGCATCCACGCCCGCTCGCGCTCCTGTCGCGCGAACAGGCGGCTGGCGGCGGCGAAGCTCTTCGATCCGCGCGCGATCGATTCGCTCGCCGTGGCGACGATCGCCTCGCGCGTCGGCAGCGGCGGAGCGTCGCCGTGCCCGCTCACAGGTCGCTGCGCTGCATGCGGATGATCGGCACGGTGGGCTCGAAATCGTCCATCTTTTCCAGCAGCCGGGGCAGGTCGTAATCGGTCAGCAATATGCCCTGGTGCTGCGGGCGCAGGAAACCGACCTGGCCCATTTTATGCACGAATTCGATCAGCCCGTCGTAGAACCCCGCGACGTTGAGCAGCGCGACGGGCTTGGCATGATAGCCCAGCTGCGCCCAGCTCATCGCTTCCCACAATTCGTCCATCGTGCCGGTGCCGCCGGGGATGGTGAGGAATCCGTCGCTCAATTCGGTGAAGCGTGCCTTGCGCTCATGCATCGTGTCGACGACGTGCAGCTCGGTCAGCCCACGATGCGCGACTTCGGCATTGACCAGCGCCTGCGGGATCACGCCGATCACTTCGCCGCCCGCCGCCAGACAGGCATCGGCCACCGCGCCCATCAGCCCCAGCTTGCCGCCGCCATAGACCACGCCGATGCCGCGTTCGGCAAAGCTGCGGCCAACGTCACGCGCGCATTCGATATAGACCGGATCGGCCGGGGTCGCCGACCCGCAATACACGGCGATACGCTTCACTTGAAATCCTCCAGCATCAGGGCGGCGGTTGCCTTGGCGCTCCCCACCACGCCGGGGATGCCCGCGCCCGGATGCGTGCCCGCACCGACGAAGTACAGGTTGGAAATCGCATCGTCGCGGTTGTGGACCCGGAAATAGGCGCTCTGCGTCAGGATCGGCTCCAGGCTGAAGCCAGACCCCAGATGCGCGTTCAGATCGGTCACGAAATCGGTGGGCGCGTACGAGAATTTGGTGACGATCCGGTCCTTCAGGCCGGGGATCAGCCGCCGTTCGATCTCGGCGATGATCCGCTCCTCCAGCACCGGCGCGACTGCGTCCCAATCGGCGGGGAACTTGCCCAGATGCGGCACGGGGGCCAGCGCATAAAAGGCCGAATGCCCCTCTGGCGCCATGCTCGGGTCGGTCGCGGTCGGGTGGTGCAGGTACAGCGAGAAATCCTCGCTCAGCACGCCATGGTCGTAAATGTCCTCCAGCAACCCCTTGTAGCGCGGGCCAAACAGGATCGAATGGTGAGGCACGTTGGGCACGTCGCCCTTCACCCCGAAATGCAGCACGAACAGCGAGGGCGAGAAGCGCATCCGCTCCAGCTTGTCGGCGGTGCGCTGCGCGGTGCGCGATTCGGCCAGCAGGTGGCGATAGCTGTGGACCACATCGGCGTTGCTCGCCACGGCATCGACGGCAAGGCTGAACCCGCTCTGCGTGCGCACGCCCGTCACCTTGTCGCCCAGCGTGTCGATCGCGGCGACCGGATCGTTCAGCCGCAGCACGCCGCCCAGCCGCTCGAAATGCTTCACCATGCCGGCGACCAGCGTATTGGTGCCGCCCTTGGCGAACCACACCCCGCCGTCGCGCTCCAGCTTGTGGATCAGCGCATAGATCGCGCTGGTCGCCATCGGATTGCCGCCGACCAGCAGCGTGTGGAACGACAGCGCCTCGCGCAGCTTCTCGTTCTTCACGAAGGTCGAGACCATCGCATAGACCGATCGCCACGCCTGGTATTTCATCAGCGCGGGCGCGGCGCGGATCATCGACTTGAAATCGAGGAACGCGACGGTGCCCAGCTTCACATATCCCTGCTCATAGACGCCGGCGGAATATTCCAGGAAGCGGCGGTATCCGGCGACATCCTCGGGGTTCAGCTTGCCGATCTCGGCGGTCAGCAGCGCGTCGTCGTTCGAATAATCGAACGCAGTGCCATCGGGCCAGGACAGCCGGTAAAAGGGCGATACCGGCACCAGTGTGACGTCTTCGGCCAGGTTATGGCCCGAAATCCGCCACAGCTCCTCCAGCGCGTCGGGCGCAGTGATGACGGTGGGGCCGCCATCGAACACGAACCCGTCCTTCTCCCAGTAATAAGCGCGCCCGCCCGGCTTGTCGCGCGCTTCGATAATCGTCGTGTCGATGCCCGCCGATTGCAGGCGGATGGCAAGCGCGAGCCCGCCAAAGCCTGCGCCGATCACTGCAACCCGCTTCATCGTCTTTTTCCCCAAATTGCCCGTATCGCGCGCCCCACTGGCACCGGCGGCTTGCCGGTCAGGATTCGCGCGCGATCGAAAAGGCTGGACTGACCGGCATAGAAGCGCCCGATCAGCCCGGCGTCCAGCGCATAGAAACGTTCGAGCACGCGGTATCGTGCCGCCGGCTCGGCCGCCTTGAACAACATCGCGGTCAGCATCCGATAATATCCGCGCCGGCGCCAGGTGGCGCGGGCATGGCGATGGAGCAGCGCGTGCAGCGCCACGCCCTCGACCAGCCCCGAATCGGCGATCAGCACCGCGGTGCGCACGGCATCGGGCAGCGAATAGCTGGTCAGCGGGTGGAACAGCGCGGCGCGCATCCCCGCCTTTGCCACCCCTTCGCCGCCGGAGCGCCAATAGGCGTCGAAATCGCCGCCATAGGCCACCGGCAGCACGCCGCCTTCCTCGCGCAGCACGCGCGCGACCTGCCATCCGCGCGCCGCGCCATAGGCGTCGATCCGCGTGCCCAGTGCCGCTGTGTCCAGATCGGGCGTGTCGCTGTAATAGGTATCCTCGATAAACAGGCGCGTCGGGGTGAAGGGCAGGCAATAGACGAATCGATAGCCGTCGATCTGCTCGACGGTCGCGTCCATCACCACCGGCCGCTTCAGACCATGGGGCCGCGCGGTCTCGATCTCGCGGCCGAAGAATTTCTGCCAGCCGGCATCGAAATGCCCGGTGTCGCCGCTGCCCCGGCAATCGATCACGCCGCGCGCCGCGATCCGGGTGCCGTCGTCCAGCACGGCGGCTGTGTCGCTCACCGATACCGCGCCGCGCCCCAGCACCAGCGCCTCGGGCGGCAACGTCTCGCGCACCACCGCGTCGAGCCGAGCGGATTCGATCGAGTAATAGGATGCCTTGAGCGTCCGGCGATACCGGGGAAAGGCGATGTCGTACGCGGTCCAGCCATGGCCGAACAACGGCGCGACCAGCCAGCGATGGTCCGGCGCGATATCGCTGGCAAAGAACGACCACAGATGGTTGCCGCCGATGACCGGCGACGCGTCGATCAGCCGCACGTCGAGCCCCGGCTGCTTGCGGGCCAGCGCGAGCGCGATCAGCCCTCCGGCCAGGCCGCCGCCGACAATGGCTATGTCGCAGGTGATCGTTGCCGGCATTCGCTCCGTCTAGCCGAAGCGCGGTGCGGATTAAAGGCCGGGGGTGGTCCGGGCGTGGCGGGGGCGGCCCTGCCCGGACCGGGCGCGGTTCAGAAGCTGTACCGCGCCGATGCAGAAACCGTGCGGCCGTTGACCGATCGCGCCCAGCCGATGCCGTTGGTGGGCACCTGGCTCTGGTTGATCTCGAAATAGCCTGCGGTGTTGAACAGGTTGCTCGCGTTGAGCATCAGCGCCACCCGCTCGATCGGGCGCACCACGATAAAGGCGTTGACCACGGTAAAGCCGGGCATCCGCAACAGGTTGCTGTCCTGCGCATAGCTGCCGGTGATCGTGACCACGTTCGCACCCAGCGTGACATTGCGCAGCTCGACCTGGGGCGTGGCCTCCAGCGTCCAGGACGGCTGGTGGCGCGGCTCCTTGCCGGTCAGCGTGGGGTCGAGCTTGTCCTGCTTGATCTTGGCCTTGGTATAGGTCGCGCCCGCCGTCAGGCTGAACGGGCCCTGGCGGATGCTGCCCTCCATCTCGACGCCGTGCGCGCTATAGCTGCGGATGGTCTGGTTGGCCGATCCGTTGAGCACATTATGGTCGTCGGCGCTGGCCTTGAACGCCGTGACGTTGAGCGTGGCGCCGGCCTTGCGGAACTTGAACCCGCCTTCCAGCTGGCGGACTTCGTCATATTTGTCGCTCGAGTCCGCGACGCTGCCGTCGGTCGCGCTGACCACCGGCGTGAACAGCACCTTGTCGGCATTGGCGCGCGCCCCCCGGCTATAGCGGCCGAATACCGAGAAGAACTCGGCAACGCGATAATTGACGCCGCCGGAATAGCTGAAATAGCCGTAATTATAGTTGACGGGTGCCGGCTTATCGAGCGGCAGGAACGCGACGCGCGTTTCCGGCGCGATGATCTTGCCATCGCCATTGACGTCAAGGCTGACCAGCCCGTTGCGCCCGCCACCCAGATCGGCACCGATCAGGCTGCCGCGCACACGCCCGCTGTCATAGCGCAGGCTGCCGCCGATCGCGATCTTGCCGACATGGTAATTCACCGAGCCATAGGGCGCGAGAATGTCGTACGACACGTCGAAGATACGGCGGAACTTGCTGCCGTTGCGGCTGAACGCGTAGAATCCGTCCAGCGTCTGCGCGACGCCGCCGGCGCTGGTGATGTTGACCATCGCGGTCTTGCCGTTGCCCGCGACATCGGTGTCGATCGCCGAATGCAGCCATTCGGCGCGGAGCTTCTGGTTGGCCTTGTACAGGCCCGCCGTCACGGTCAGGTCGCCGCGCCCCATCTTGAACACCCGCGTCGCGCGCAGATCGTTGGTGAAATTGTCGAGCGACCGCGCGCGGGTCTGCGCCATGTACGAAAAGGCGAGCAGCCCGTTGCCGTTGATGAGCGATCCCGGCGCGATCACCGTGCCCGCATTGGGGCCGCTGGCATAGGTGGCGACGGCGCCGGTGCCCGCCTGTGATGCGGCCAGCGTCGATACCGGTGCGACGTTCGACGGGAAGACGCGCAGGAAGTCGCCCGAATTGGCCGAATAGCGCGCGCGCTCGCTGATCGTGAAGCCGGCGATCTCGAACTGCGCCTCCAGCCCCACCGACTTGCTCACCGGATGCATGCCGTTGTCGGTCGAGAAACGGCGCAGCGTGTTGGTGCCGTCCAGCGTGGTCACCGGGCGGAGATAGGGCGAGAGCAGCGAATCCTTGCGGATGTCGAAGCCGGGGAAGCTCTCGATCACCGGCTTGGCGTCGGTGCCGGTGATCTTGACCGGATAGGGGGCAAAGGTGGGCGAGCGATCGTCGAGATATTTGGCGTGGACGCGGATATAGCCATTGGCGAACTGGCGCGTGACGTTGAAGCGGACCTGTCCGCCCTTGTACCCGGTAAAGCCGATGTCGCGCGGGCCTTCGCCCGAATGATAATAGCCGCCGACATGGAACCGCCAGCCGCCGCCCAGGCTGTTGCCGTAATCGAAGTCGACGCGCTTGTCGCCGTAATCAAGGCCCGTGCTGACCTGCACCGCGCCGCCCGGCGTGTCGCCGGTCTTGGACAACAGGTTGATGACGCCGCCGGGTGCGTTGGACGAGAAGGTCGAGCCCGATCCGCCGCGGATCGATTCGATCTGGGCGACATTGAAATCGGCGCGCATGAAGACGTCGGCGGCGACGTTGAAGATGTCGCCGAATTCGAGCACGGGGAGCCCGTCTTCCTGCATCTGCATATATTTGGAGCCACCGGCAGCCAGCGGCAGGCCGCGCACGGTGTAATTGGCGTTGCCGTCGCCGATCCCGGATTCGACGCGCAGGCCCGGCATGGTGCGCAGGATGTCGCCCAGCGGGCGCGGCCCCAGCTTCTCGAACTCGCTCGCGCGATAGGCGCTGGTCGAGGTGGCGCTGTCCAGCCGGTCGCGCCCCTTGGCGACGCCGGTGGAAAATACTTCCTTTTCGGGGGCTGCTTTATGGGGGGCGGGCTTTTCGGGCGCCGGCTTCGCGGTCGCGTGCGGCGGGCTTTCTGCCGATTGCGCCCATGCCGGGTGGCTGACGACACTCGCGGTGAACGCGAGCAAAAGATGACGAGCCTTCACAAAGCCTACTCCAATACGCCCTCTCCCTCAATTCGGGATTATAGAAGGCCACGGAGCGGGGCGTTCCCTCAAGAAGTCAGAATCTGCTGCGGTACGTGTTTCGCCGTATCGCGGGCATGTTTCAGGAACGGGCCCTTCGGCGGGGGATATACTGGAGAAGATTGGCGGCTGTTCATCCCGGTGCCTATGTTATATTGCGGTGCGGCAAATTGCGCCCGGCAAAGCGGGCATTTGCCGCCGGGGCTGCGAAGGAGTAGCCAGCGAGCGATGAATGTCGCGCTTGCCCTCGCCCTTGCCGCACTTGCGATGACGCTGATCGTCGGCGTGCGCTATCTGCTCGCCTCGGCGGCGTTCGCGCTCGCCACGCGCGTGCGGCATCCCGGCCTGTATGCGGGGCTCGACAAGCAGATCGGGCGCGAAATCTGGTGGAGCCTCGTCTCCGCCGCGATCTATGGCGTGCCCGCAGGGCTGGTGGCGTGGAGTTGGCAGCATCTGGGGTGGACGCGGATCTACGCGGACGTCCACGCCTGGCCGCTCTGGTATCTGCCGGTGTCGGTGCTGCTCTATCTCTTTGCGCACGACACCTGGTTCTATTGGACGCACCGGCTGATGCACCGCCCGCGCTGGTTCCGCGTCGCGCATGCGGTCCATCACGCCAGCCGCCCGCCCACGGCATGGGCGGCGATGAGCTTTCATCCGATCGAGGCGATCAGCGGCGCTGTGGTAATTCCGCTACTGGTCTTCGTGATTCCCATTCATGTCGGCGCACTTGGGCTGGTCCTCACCGTCATGACGGTTATGGGAGTGACCAATCACATGGGTTGGGAAATGTTCCCCGACTTCGTCACGCGGGGGCGATTGGGGGCATGGCTCATCACGGCGAGCCATCACCAGCGCCACCACGATTTCTATGGATGCAATTATGGCCTCTATTTCCGCGTCTGGGATCGGCTTTGCGGCACGGACAAGGGGCTCGGCGACTTTACGCGCAGCCGCCGCGCTGGGGTGCCTGACGGCGCTGGGCGGGTTCACGCCCGTAGGCAGCCTTGAGGTAGAGATCGTCCGGCTGCGGTCGGACAAGGGGATGCTGCGGCTGTGCCTGACGGCAACGCCGGGCAATTTCCCGACGTGCAAGGATGGCGCCGACGGCATCACCCGCAGCGTGCCCGCCCGTGCGGGACACATCACGCTCGATGGGCTGCCGCTCGGCAGCTATGCGATCGCGATCATCCATGACGAGAATGGCAACGGCAAGCTCGATACGGTGATGGGCATCCCGCGCGAAGGCTTCGGCTTTTCGCGCAATCCGGCGATCGGCTTCGGCCCCCCGCGCTTCTCCGCCGCGCAGTTCGGGCTGAGCACTGGTGCCGAAAGGCAACAGGTCAGGATTCGCTACCTGCTGTGAGGGAACCGGGGGCCGCAGGCTGAGTTTCGCACCTGCAACATTCCCCGGAGACTTCCCATGGCCTCGCGCCCCGTATTGCTTCTCGCCGCGCTGGTCGCGGCATCCCCTGCGCTCGCGCAGGAAACGACCCAGGCTCCTGCCGACACCACCATCGATACCAGCGGCGATTTCGCCATGGTCGGTGCAGGCGCCGCGATCATGCCGGATTATGAAGGGTCGAACGACTATCGCTTCTCGCCGATCCCCGCCGCCGTGGGTCGGGTGGGCGGCTTCAACTTCCAGGTGCTGGGCAACCGCGCCAGCGTCGACCTGATCGACGACGGCAACGGCCCCGGGTGGGATATCCAGGCCGGCCCGGTCGGCGTGGTCAACTTCAACCGCACCCGGATGAAGAGCATCGAGGACACGCGCATCAAGGCGCTGGGCAAGATCGACACGGCCTATGAGGCCGGCGCCTATTTCGGCATCGGCCGCGTCGGCGTGATCACCAGCGAATATGACCGCCTGTCGGTATCGGTCAGCTATCGCCACGATGTCGGCAGCGTGCATGACGCGGGCATCCTTCAGCCCTCGATCACCTATATGACGCCGCTCAGCCGCAAGGCGATGGTAACGGTGTTCGGCTCGGCCGAGCGCGTCGAACAGGGCTATGCCCGCACCTATTTCGGCGTCACGCCCCAGGGCTCGGCGGCGAGCGGCCTCGCAGTCTATGACCCGCGCGGCGGCTGGAAGAGCTGGACCGCTGGCGTGGGCGGCGCGCTGTCGCTGACCGGTGACTTGACCGGCGGGCTCCAGCTTGTCGGTGGCGCCACCTATAGCCGCCTGCTCGGCGACTTCGCCGACTCGCCGATCGTCAGCGATGCCGGCGCCAAGGGCCAGTGGATCGGCGTCGCCGGGCTCGCGCTCTCCTTCTGACGCAACGTGGCGGCAAGGGGGTTCCTTGCCGCCGCCAAGCTGCTACAACACCGTCATCCCCGGGGGAGCGCCGATCCGCGCTTGAGAGGGGGGCAGGAGCCCCCGACCCGCTGAACCTGATCCGGTTGACACCGGCGTAGGGAGGGAGCGGTTCTTACCCAAGGTCCGTCTCTCCCCGTCACAAGGAGTAGACGAGCATGGCCGACATTCCCGCAAAGCCTGTCCTGAGCGTCGCCGCAGGCGGCGTCGAAGGGACCGAAATCGGTGTCACCACCGGCCCGATCCGCGGCTCGCGCAAGATCTATGTCGGCGAGCGCCGCGTCGCGATGCGCGAAATCCATCTCGAGCCCGGCAGCGGCGAGCCGCCGGTGCGCGTCTATGACACGTCGGGCCCCTATACCGATCCCGACGCCCGCATCGACATTCAGGCGGGCCTTGCCCCGATCCGCCGCGACTGGATTCTGGCGCGCGGCGATGTCGAGCAGGTCACGCCGCGCGAGGTCCGCCCCGAGGATAACGGCCAGCTCGGCCCCGACCGCAGCGGCGGCGTCGAGCCCTTCCCGACGACCGGCAAGCTGCCGCTGCGCGCCAAGCCGGGGATGAACGTCAGCCAGATGCACTATGCCCGGCGCGGCATCATCACGCCCGAGATGGAATATGTCGCCGAGCGCGAGAATCTGGGCCGGGCGCGACTGGCCGAATATGTCCGCGACGGCGAGAGCTTCGGCGCGTCGATCCCGGACTATGTCACCCCCGAATTCGTCCGCGACGAAGTGGCGCGCGGCCGCGCGATCATCCCGTCGAACATCAACCACCCCGAATCCGAACCGATGGCGATCGGCCGCAATTTCCTGGTCAAGATCAACGCCAATATCGGCAACAGCGCGGTCGCATCGAACGTCGCGGCGGAAGTCGACAAGCTCGTCTGGTCGATCCGCTGGGGCGCGGACACGGTGATGGACCTGTCGACGGGGCGCAACATCCACGACACCCGCGAATGGATCCTGCGCAACAGCCCCGTGCCGATCGGCACCGTCCCCATCTATCAGGCGCTGGAAAAGGTCGGCGGCGTCGCCGAGGAGCTGACCTGGGAAATCTTCCGCGACACGCTGATCGAACAGGCCGAACAGGGCGTGGACTACTTCACGATCCATGCCGGCGTGCGGCTCGGCTATATCCCGATGGCGGCGCGGCGCGTCACCGGCATCGTCTCGCGCGGCGGCTCGATCATGGCGAAATGGTGCCTGGCGCACCACAAGGAGAGCTTCCTCTACGAGCGCTTCGACGAGATCACCGAGATCATGAAGGCGTATGACATCGCCTATTCGCTCGGCGACGGCCTGCGCCCCGGCAGCATCGCCGACGCCAATGACGAGGCCCAGTTCAGCGAGCTGTACACGCTCGGCGAACTCACCCACCGCGCGTGGAAGAGCGACGTCCAGGTCATGATCGAGGGCCCCGGCCATGTGCCGATGCACAAGATCAAGGAAAACATGGAAAAGCAGCTGGAGGTGTGCGGCGAAGCGCCCTTCTACACGCTCGGGCCGCTCACCACCGATATCGCGCCCGGCTATGACCATATCACCAGCGGCATCGGCGCGGCGCAGATCGGCTGGTACGGCACGGCGATGCTCTGTTACGTCACCCCCAAGGAGCATCTGGGCCTGCCCGACCGCGACGATGTGAAGGTCGGCGTAGTCACCTACAAACTCGCCGCCCACGCCGCCGACCTCGCCAAGGGGCACCCGGCAGCCCAGGTCCGCGACAACGCGCTGTCAAAGGCACGCTTCGAGTTCCGCTGGCGCGACCAGTTCAACCTGTCTTTGGACCCGGACACCGCCGAGCAGTATCACGACCAGACCCTGCCTGCGGAGGGCGCCAAGACCGCGCATTTCTGTTCGATGTGCGGCCCGAAATTCTGCTCGATGCAGATTTCGCAGGAAGTGCGGGCGTTTGCGGCAAAGCAGAACCAGGGCGTCGAGGGCTTCATCGCCACCGGGCCGACGGGCGCGGAATCCGCAGCGGCTAGCAAGGCGGCGGCGCTGAAGGGGATGGAAGAGATGAGCCGCGTGTTCAAGGAAACCGGCAGCGAACTGTATATGGGGAGCGGGGGACGGGAGCGGGATTGAATTTGGGGACCACTGCCTCGCTCTATGCTAAGGGCGGGGCAGTGTTCTTTGGGCGCTAGACGCGGCGGTCAGGCACACCATGCATTTAATCGAAATCTCCCCGGCGGGCTCTTTCTAGGCGCCATTCCGCCGCTTGGACGTCGTGCTTTAGCCTAGGCTGTGTTGACAAAGTGGATTCCCAAACGGCCTGATCTCTGATTCAAGGCTGCTTTTTGCGGGGAGCAGCAATGGCGCGGGGCGATCTCACGGACGAAGAATGGGCGGTGCTCGAAGGCCTGCTGCCATCCGAGCGCGGCCGAAAGGCGCGCCCTGCCCATGACAACCGGCGATTTCTGAACGGCATGCTGCATGTGCTGCGGGTCGGCTGCCCCTGGCGCGACATGCACGAGCGCTACGGCAAGTGGAACTCGGTCTATGTGCGGTTCCGGCGTTGGGCGGAACAAGGCGTCTGGGATGCGATGCTGGCCACGCTGGTCGATTTCGGGCTGACCGACGACTGGCAGCACATGATCGACAGCACCACGGTTCGCGGCCATGTTTCGGCAGCGGGCGCTAAAGGGGGACTCATAAGGAGGCTTTTGGTCGATCACGCGGCGGCTTTACGTGCAAAGTCCACGCCCGCTGTGACAATCAGGGACGCCCTCTCGGCTTCGTCCTGACCGGCGGCGAAGCGTCGGATTACGGCACTGTCGATGACCTCATGGCGCTGCCGGTCAACAAGCCCAAGGCGCTGCTGGCCGACAAAGGCTATGACGGCGATGCGGTCCGGGAGAACCTGTTGATCCGCGGCATCCTGCCGATCATCCCGCCAAAGGCCAACCGGCGCGAACCCATCGCTTGCGACTTCCGTCGATACCGGGACCGGAACCGCATCGAGCGCATGTTCGGGCACCTCAAGCATCAACGCCGCATTGCCACCCGCTACGACAAGACCGCGCTGTCCTTCGCCAGTTTCCTCAATCTCGCCGCCATCCGCAGATGGTTGCCCAACTTTGTCAACAGGGCCTAGGGTGATCCTTGTGCCGCACCACGATGGACTCAAAGCTGAGGTCAAGCCTGTCGGCCTTAGCAAGAGCTTTTAGGCCTTGCTGAATTTTGGAGTCTCTTACCAACCTTGAAAGTAACTCGACGGGATCGTAACGCACCATCATAGCGCGTGTAGCCGTTGCCGGTCGACCGATCAGTCGCTCATATTCATTTACGGCTTCCGAGATCTCCTCGCCGATTTGCCAATCTCCCAACTCTTTCTCCTTCATGCTCGACGCGCGGCGCTATGCCCAATCTTCAAGCCGGCTGAATGCCGCGTGGGTGTTCGCGATAGGTTACGGCACCCGCAGGGGCGCGTTATTCCCCCTCCTCCAACGCCCAAACCGGCGCATCCAGCGCCGCCGCCAGCTTGCGCCGCGTCTCGCGCGAGCCATAGCCGCCGCCGGATTCGATCCGCCCGACCCACGCCTGGCTCAGCCCTGCCTGCTTCGCCAGCGCCGCCTGGCTCAGCCCGCGATACCGCCGCCATGCGCCCAGCGGCGACAGGCCGTCGATCACCATCAGGTGCACGACCTCGCCGGGCACCGTCTCTTCGCCCGCATCGATCCGCGCCTTGATCGCCTGCGCATCGGCTAGATCCTCGCCCTCCTCGGCCAGCGCGCGCAGCCGCTCGTAATCCTGCGCGGTCAGCACCACCATCTCGGTGCCGTCGGGTGCGGTGAAGCGCTGGGGCTGGTAGGTCATGGCTCGCTTCCTTCAGTCATAGGCCGATCCACGCGGCGCCACCCGGAGGATCTGGAGCACGACGCCGTCGTGATAGACCACCCGCCAGTCGCCTATCCGCAGCCGCATCAAACCCTCGCCGCCTTTCAGCGCGGTTACATTGTTCGCCAGCGCTTCGGGTTCCGCCGCGAGTTGCTCGATCTTGGCGACGATCCGCGCCGCCGTCCGGCGATCCAGCCGCGACAGGACCTTCAGCGCGTCCCGGCTATAAGCGATCGCCTTGGGCATGCGCGCGTTCTAATATGATTCGCTTTTAAAATCGATAACAAATCCGCATGGCGGAGCCGGGCGACCGAGGTTCCCGGAGCTGCATAGCCGACCCGCCCTCCGACACGGGCACCGGTGCACAAGGGCTAAAGATGCCGCACCGGGTCCATCGCCTTGTGCAGCACGCGCGCAATCAACACGTTTTCCGCCCGCACAAAATAGAAGATCCGATGTTCGCCCGCCGGAAGGCTGCGCAGGTCCGGCGAGAGGTCGGGTCGGGCAATGCCCAGTTCGGGGAAATCCGAAAGCCGGTCGAACGCGGCATGGATCATCCGCAGATAGGCTTCGGCAACGGCCCGACCATGCTGCGCGATGCCATAGTCGAGGATTCCGTCGAGGTCGGAATCGGCGCCACGACTGAGCGTGACGGGGATCAATCCACGCCGTCCCGCTTCCGGCGATCGGCGATGATGTCCTCGATCGTGCGCTCGCTAACCCCCGACGCCAGCCCCGCGTCGATCGCAGCCTTCAGCGCGGCCAGCTTCTCGGCATGTTCTGCATCCCGCCGGATCAAATCGCGCACATAGTCGCTGGTGCTGCTGTAGCGCCCCTCGGCGACGCGCTGCTCGGCCCAGCTCTTGAGCTTGTCGGGGATCGAGATGTTCATCTGTGCCATGCGGCTCTTATACGATTTTGCGCTAAAATCGCCAAGCGCCCGCCGCGCGGATCAATAGTGATAGCGGCACTGCGCGACTTCCAGCGCCCGCCCGTCGCCCTTGCCGCTGACCCGGTACACCAGCCGCTCGTCCCACCCGATCCGCCGCGACCACCAGCCGCCCAGGTTCCCGCCCAGCGGCTCTGGCTTGCCGATCCCGAGAAACGGGTCGCGCGTGCATTCCTTCAGGATCGCGTTGAGCCGCGCCAGCCCCTTGGGGTCTTCCGCCTGCCAGGCGAGATAGTCTTCCCACGCGCTCGGCCAGAAGACGAGCTTCACGGCTCGATCAGTTCGTGTTCTTCACCTTCGCCGGCTTCCAGCCCGGCGATCGCCTCCAGCAGCCGTTTGGCATTGGCGGGCGAGCGCAGCAGGTACAGCGTCTCTTCGATCGACTCCCACTCGCTGGCCGAGATCATCACCACGCCTTCGCCCTTCTGGCGCGTGATCGCGACCGGCGCCTTGTCGTCGACGGCGCGGTCCATCACGGCCTTGAGATTGGCGCGGGCATCGGAGAAGCTGAGCGAGTACATGGCCTATATGTACAATATTCGGTACAAGCATCAAGCCGCCCATCACAAGGACCCCGCCATGGACCCCGAACCCCATCCCCTCGCCACGCCCCAGGCCGCCCGCGCCGCGATTCGCTTCGGCGAGCGTGTCGTGATGGAGGCGGAGGTGCGAGTCACGCCGCTCGGGCTGCTTGCGCTGGGCGGGCTGGCCGCGGCGGTGCTGTTGTCGGTTCCGCCGATCGTACGGGCGGCGCGGACGCGGGGACTTCCAATGTAGGATCTGGTCTGCTTCATAGGCGGAATGGAACAAACAAAGAACGCCGACTCGCCCGCCCGCCGCGCGCACTGGACGCCTGCGCGCCAGCGTATCTTCCTCGTCGCGCTGCTGGAGAGCGGCAGCGTCGCGCAGGCCGCGCGCGCGGCGGGGATGTCGCGGTCCAGCGCGCATCGGCTGCGGCTACGGCTGGCGGGCACCCCGTTCGATCGCGCCTGGGACCAGGTGCTGGCCAGCCACGCCCGCCGCATGGCCGATCCCTTCGCGCGCGACGCACCGCCGCCCGCTGCGCCGCCCGGCCCTCCCGGCGGCGCGACGGTGGCGCGCTAGTGGCGCGTCCGGGGCGCGCGGGTGGCGCGGCGGTGTCGCGTCGGTGTCGCCTCGCCGGCGCCTGCCCGGCGCGTCGCGGGCGCTTCGGGCGAAACCGGCTTCCGCAGCCTAAACTTCGACAACGAATGCCCCCGCCGCCCTCAATAGGCGCCGGGCACTTCGCGCTGCACCGGGCTGGGCCGCGCCGGGGTGAGCAGCCGCGTTTCGGGCGTGCCCAGCGCCACGCGCTCGGCGCTCGCGGTCGCCAGGCTGGCGCTGATCGGGGTACAGCTGCGGCCCGCCAGATAGTCCATCGCCGCGCGGGTCGATGCCTCCGCCGGATCGCCCAGCGGGTGGGCGATGTCGTCCACCGCGCGGCAACTCGCCTCCATCGTGCTCGCCAGGCCGTTGTAATAATTGCCCTGCCGCGCGCTGTTCTGCACCGCCAGCGCGATCACGCGCAGCCGGTCGTCGCACTGGGTGCGGTCCAGCGCGATCTGTCCCACCGGCTTGCCATAGGTGTTGGTGCCGATCAGCCCGGCATTGGTGTGGAGATAGGGGACGAAGGCGTTGATCACCATCTCGCTCGCCGACGCCGTGCCGCCGGTGCCGATGAACGCGATCCGGGTCGGCGCCACCGATTCGGCCTGGGGCCGGAAATAGCGCACGCTGTTTTCCGCCGATTTTTCGGGGCGGAAGGTGACGTAATCGAACACGTCCGACGCCGCGCGATTGGCCCCCATCAGGTCGCCCATCAGCTCGGCGATCGAAATCAGCCCGCCGCCATTGTAGCGCAGGTCGACGATCAGCTTGGTCACCCCCGCCGCGCGAAACTGGGCAAAGGCGGTGCGAAGCGCCGGGTCGGCGGTCTCGATGAAGGTGCGCAGGTTGAGATAGCCGATCTTGGTGCCGCCATCGTCCAGGATGCGCGCGCCGTACCGGCTCGACACCGGCGGCAGCGCGTAATCGGCCTTGGCGACGGTCAGGTCGCGGGTGCCGCTCGCATCGGCGATGCGCAGCACGCGGGTGGTGCCCACGGTCGACGGGCCGAGCGCGTTGTTGACGCCGTCGGGCCCCTCCGTCGCCAGGATCGCGGAGACAGTGCGCAGACTGCCCGCGCTGGTGCCGATCGCGACGATCTCTGCCCCCCGGTCGATGCCCGCGGTCAGCGCGGGGCCGCCTTCGAACGATTCGGCGATGAAGATGCGGCGGTTGACCGAATCATAGCCCAGCCGAAAGCCGAACCCGGCGCTGGAGCCCGATGCGTAATAGGCATTTTCTTCGGCGATCGACGTCAGATAGGTGAAGTACCGGTCCTTGTTCTGCGCCCGCGCGTTGGCGGTGAGCGCGTCGATATAGTCGTCGACACTGGTATAGGCGGCGGGGTTCAACCCGGTGGGCAGCGTCTCGGGAAACAGATACCATTCGCGCAGCTGCGCCGCCGCCCAGTCCTGTCGCTCGCGCAGGGTACAGCCATTGGCGGCGGATGTCGGCGTGGGGGTGGGGGTCACCGTGCCGGTCCCGCCCGGCACCGATACGCTGCCCCCGCCGCCGCCGCCGCCCCCACAGGATGCGAGCAACGACACGGCACTGACCAGACCCAGCAGACGCGACGGCTTCATCTTGGCTACCCCCTTGTCGGCCAAGGCTAGAACGCGATCGCGCCCCTGTCAGCCGCCAATGTTGCTGGGGCGTAAGCTACGGTGACCCTGTGCTTTTTCGGGAACAACCCACGGTGCCCGCCCATTATCCCCGTATCCGATAACAAACAGGAGACGATGCCATGGCCTATGAAGCCGCCACCCAGACCCGCGCTGCCCAGGAAGGCCGCGCGCTGATTTCGTCCGAACGTGTCGACGGCACTTCGGTCTATGACCGCGAGGGCGAAAAGCTCGGCGCGATCCACCACCTGATGATCGACAAGCGCAGCGGCAAGGTCGAATATGCGGTGATGAGCTTTGGCGGCCTGTTCGGGCTGGGCGAGGATTATTACCCGCTGCCATGGCACGTCCTGTCCTATGACAGCGAGCGCGGCGGCTATGCCGTCAATCTCGACAAGGACGTGCTGAACATCGATGCCCCGCATTATGGCGCGGAGCGCGAGCCCGGCTGGGACGACGACTTCGCCACGCAGCTGGATACGCATTACGAGCGCGTCCGGCTCTGATGCCCTGAAGGCGCGCTCCCGACGGGCGCGCGCCGTCAGGCTGGAAGCAGCGCGCCTAGCGAGGCGCGCCGGTCCACGCGCTTCCACGCCTGTTCGTGGAAGAAGAAGGCGACGGCGTTGATGCACGGCTCGATCAGCGCGATCCCGCCCGCCAGGCTCAGCGAGCCGGTAAAGGCGTACGCGACCGTGAAGCCCACAGTGAGGTGGATCGACAGATAGGTCAGCGTCTTGGCGAGATCGCGGGGCATAGGGAGTCTCCACTGGGTGTGGAGCCGATATATTGCGAATGGTTCGCAACTACCAACGCAGTGCCACGCCCTGTGTGATCGAGCCGCTCGATCAATCAGCGCTTGCGGACGAACTCCGCGCGCAGCACGAGCCCCTTTATCCCATCATATTTGCAGTCGATTTCCTGCTCATCGCCGGTCAACCGAATCGACTTGATCAGCGTGCCGCGCTTCAGCGTCTGGCCCGCACCCTTGACGGTCAGATCCTTGATCAGCGTCACCTGGTCGCCATCGGCGAGAAGGTTGCCCACCGAATCGCGGACCTCGACCGTGTCGGCGCTCTCCGCCTTGGCCTTTGCGTCGGCGGCGCTGATCCACTCGCCGGTTGCTTCGTCATAGACGAATGCATCGTCGTCATCGGCCATGTATTCAATTCTCCGTTGGAATGGGCGGCAATGCCCAGTCGATGGGCATTCGCCCGTGGCTCGTCAGGAAGCTATTCGCCTGCGAGAAATGGCGGCATCCGAAAAAGCCCGAATGCGCCGAAAGCGGGGAGGGGTGCGGCGCCTTCAGCACCAGATGGCGGCCGCCGCGATCGACTGAGTCGACGAACGCGGCCTTTTTCTGGGCATGGCTGCCCCAGAGCAGGAACACCACCGGCTCCGGGCTGGCGTTCACCAGCCGGATGACGGCATCGGTGAACTGCTCCCACCCGCGCTTCTGGTGCGACGCGGCCATGCCCTGTTCGACGGTGAGCACCGCGTTGAGCAGCAATACGCCCTGCCGTGCCCAATGTTCGAGGAAGCCGTGGGGCGCGCGCGGGATGCCGAGGTCCGCCTCCATCTCCTTGTAGATATTCACAAGGCTGGGCGGGGTCCGCACGCCCGGCTGGACCGAGAAGCACAGCCCGTGCGCCTGCCCTTCGCCATGATAGGGGTCCTGCCCCAGGATGACGACGCGAACCTGGTCGAGCGGGGTGAGGTCCAGCGCGCGGAACCAGTTGGCGGAGGGCGGGAAGATGCGCTTGCCCGCCGCTTTTTCCGCGACCAGGAACGCGCGCAGCGCCGCCATATACGGGCTCGCAAATTCCGTGCGCAGCGGCGCCAGCCAGCTTGGGTGCAGTTTCGGTTCGCCCATGCCGCGCGCTGTCCGCAATGCGGCGGGCCCTGTCAACCAAGCGCGCCCCGCGATATGCTGTGCCAATGCACGTCACCCACGATCCCGCCGCCGTCCCTGCCGACACGATCGGCTTCGACCAGTTCCTGGCGGTCGACATCCGCGTCGGCACGGTGGTGGAGGCCGCGCCCTATCCCGAGGCGCGCAAGCCTTCGTACAAACTGCTGATCGATTTCGGCCCGGTGATCGGCCGCAAGCGCTCGTCGGCGCAGATCACCGAACATTATACGCCAGAGGCACTGGTCGGCACCCAGGTCGCCGCCGTCGTCAACTTCCCGCCGCGCCAGATCGGCAAGTTCCTGTCCGAAGTGCTGACGCTGGGCTTCCCGGATGCCGAGGGCAAGGTGGTGCTGGTGCGGCCGAGCGTGGCGGTGCCCGATGGCGGGCGGTTGTTTTAGCAATCCCGTCACCCCGGGCTTGACCCGGGGCCCCGCTTCTTCCGGTCTCAGCCAATCGTGTTCGGGGCTCCGAAAGTCGCACCCGATGGGTCGTCACCATGGTTAGCTGGGCCCCGGGTCAAGCCCGGGGTGACGAGAGGGGGGGGGGACGTTCAGCCCCGTACCGCCGTCACCAGATAGTTCAGCGTCTCGTCCGTGCCCGTCACGAACCCCCGCGCGGGTGAGAAGCCCAGCCCGGCGCGGTTGACTACCCGCATCCCCGCCGCCTCAAGCAAGCCGATCAGTTCGTCGGGCTTCAGGAACTGGCTCCAGTCGTGCGTGCCCCTGGGGATCGCGCCGGTGCCTTCGCCCAGCGTAATCATCGCCAGCCGCGACAGCGCGGTGCGATTGGGGGTGGACAGGATCAGCAGCCCGCCCGGCGCGACCACCCCGGCCAGCGTCGCGACGAAGGCGGCGGGATCGGTGACATGCTCGACGACTTCCATCGACGTCACCAGATCGAATTGGCGCCCGGCCAGCTGCTCGACCTCGCCGGCGATATACTCGATCGCGAGCCCCCCGGCCTCGGCATGGGCGCGCGCCGCGCCGATATTCTCGGGCGCCGCATCCACGCCGGTCACCTGCGCGCCCATCCGTGCCAGCGGTTCGGCCAGCAGCCCGGCGCCGCACCCGGCGTCCAGCGCGGTGCGCCCGGCAAGGGGGGCGAATCCGCTCGCATCGCCGCCCCACTGCGCGTCCACCGCTTCGCGGATATAGCCCAGCCGCGCAGGATTCAGCCTGTGCAACATGGCCGAGGAGCCCTTTGGATTCCACCAATCGGCCGCCAGACGACCGAAATGTTCAGCTTCGCGGGGGTCAATCGTTGCTTTGGTTGCGTTTGCCATGCCGCCCTCCTATCAGCCTCGCCCATCTCTCCCAAGGGCAGGAAACAAGCAACCAGCCATGGCGCGCATCGTAATGAAGTTTGGCGGCACCTCGATGGCCGGCATCGAGCGTATCCGCAACGTCGCCGCCCGCGTGAAGCGCGAGTGGGAAGCCGGCAACCAGATTGCCGTCGTCGTCTCCGCCATGGCGGGGGAGACCGACCGGCTGGTCGGCTTCTGCCGCGAGGCATCGTCGCTGTACGACACCCGCGAATATGACGTCGTCGTATCGGCGGGCGAGCAGGTCACCAGCGGGCTGCTCGCGATCGCGCTCCAGGCGATCGGCGTGCCCGCGCGCTCGTGGCTCGGCTGGCAACTGCCGATCCACACCAGCAGCGCACATGCCTCCGCCCGGATCGATTCGATCGACACGGTCGCGCTCGACGCCAGCCTGGCCAAGGGCGAAGTCGCCGTCATCCCGGGCTTCCAGGGCGTGGCCGAGGGCGACCGCGTCACCACGCTGGGCCGGGGCGGATCGGACACGTCGGCAGTGGCGATGGCGGCGGCGATGCAGGCCGATCGCTGCGACATCTACACCGATGTCGACGGCGTCTATACCACCGATCCGCGCATCGTGCCGCGCGCGCGCAAGCTCAAGCGGGTCACCTATGAGGAAATGCTCGAGCTCGCCAGCGTCGGGGCCAAGGTGCTCCAGACCCGCTCGGTAGGGCTCGCCATGAAGGAAGGCGTCCGCGTCCAGGTGCTGTCTTCGTTCGTCGACGCCGATGGCGCGAGCGAACCCGGCACGCTGATCGTGGGCGAAGAGGAGATCGACGATATGGAACGCCAGCTCATCACCGGCATCGCGCACGACAAGAACGAAGCCAAGATCACGCTTACCGAAGTCCCCGATCGTCCGGGCGCGGTCGCATCGATCTTCACCCCGCTGGCCGATGCCTCGATCAACGTGGACATGATCGTCCAGAACATCGCGCATTCGGCGGGGTCCACCGACGTGACCTTCACCGTGCCGACCGCCGAACTCGCCCGCGCGCTCGACGTGCTGGAGCGGCAGAAGGACGAGATCGGTTATGTGAAGCTGGTCCACGACACGCGCGTGTCGAAGATCTCGATCGTCGGCGTGGGGATGCGCAGCCATGCGGGCGTCGCGGCCACCATGTTCAAGACGCTGGGCGATCGCGGGATCAATATCCAGGCGATCACCACGTCGGAAATCAAGGTGTCGGTGCTGATCGAGGAGGATTACACCGAACTGGCGGTGCGCGTGCTGCACACCGCCTATGGCCTCGACAGCGAAGACGCGGCGTAAGGGGAGGGGGCGTGCCGCGCCGCCGGTCCGCCCTTTCCTGACATTTTTCGGTCGCGTTGGCGCCGTATCCATGGTGTTGGTCGCGGATCGTGAGGGCGTCTCCCCTCGTCCGCCGTCGTTCGAGGTTCAGACCTAAGCCCCATGGAAGCGCCGCCGCGGACCCTGCTGCCCGAATGGCTGCGCACGGTGCTGGGGCGTCGCGGCGCGGCGTTCGTGCTGGCGCTGATCGTAGAGCTGCTGCTGGCGCTGTTGCTGCTGTTTTTCCTGTCGCCAAAGCTGACCGGCACCGACAAGGGCAAGACCCCGGCGATCTTCGGCTTCGACGTGTCCGGCGAGAAGGCGGCGGACAAGGCAGAGGCTGCCAAGGCGAAGCCCAAGCCCAAGAGCGACGCCAAGGCCGAAGTGAAGCCGGTGACGCCCCCGCCGCCTCCGCCCGAAACGCCCCCGCCGCCGCCGCCGGTGAGCACCCCCAATTCGACGCTGCCGTTCATCCGCATGACCCGGCGCGACTATGCCGCGTCCGACATCGCCAAGGCCCCGGCCAGCGCGCCGTCTTCGTCCGATTCCTCGGCCGACGTGGCGGAGGCGGGCGGCGGCGGTTCGATGCCGGGCGACAGCGAACAGGTGGGCACCGCGCCCAATGGCGAGCCTCTCTACGCCGCGGAATGGTATCGCCGGCCGACCGATGCGCAGCTCAGTCCGTATCTCTCGCCGCGTGCGCGCGGACCCGGCTGGGGGCTGATCGCGTGCCGGACGATCGCGCGCTATCAGGTCACCGATTGCCAGGAGCTGGGCGAGGGGCCGCGCGGATCGGGCTATGCCGGATCGGTGCGCCAGGCGGCGTTCCAGTTCCTCGTCCGCCCGCCGCGCAAGGGCGGCAAGCCGATGATCGGCAGCTGGGTCTCGATCCGCATCGATTATACCCAGCGGCCCAAATAGCCGCCCGTGCGCAAGCGGGCTTGCAGGGGCGCTGCCCGCGCGGCTAGGCCGGTGCCATGACAACGAACACGATCGGCGCCGAGCGCCTTGCCCGGCGCATGGCGCGCGGATGCGAATTTCTGGGCAGCGAGGTCGCGATCCTGTGCGGCGCGATGTCGTGGGTGAGCGAGCGTAACCTGGTTTCCGCCATGTCGAACGCGGGCGGCTTCGGCCTGATCGCATGCGGCGCGATGACGCCCGAGCTGCTCGACGCTGAAATCACCGCGACCAAGGCGCTGACCGACAAGCCCTTTGGCGTGAACCTCATCACCATGCACCCGAAGCTGATGGAGCTGATCGAGGTGTGCACCCGCCACGGCGTCACGCATGTCGTGCTGGCCGGCGGGCTGCCGCCTGCGGGCAGCATCGACGCGATCAAGGCGGGTGGGGCCAAGCTGATCTGCTTTGCTCCGGCGCTCAGCCTGGCGAAGAAGCTGATCCGCTCCGGCGTCGACGCGCTGGTGGTCGAGGGGATGGAGGCCGGCGGCCATATCGGCCCGGTATCGACCAGCGTGCTGGCGCAGGAAATCCTGCCTGAAGTCTCCGAACAGGTGCCCGTGTTCGTCGCGGGCGGCATCGGCCGGGGCGAGGCGATTGCCGGCTATCTCGATATGGGCGCGGCCGGCGTTCAGCTCGGCACGCGCTTCGTCTGCGCGACCGAGAGCATCGCGCACCCCAATTTCAAGAAAGCGTTCCTGCGCGCCTCGGCCCGCGATGCGATCGCCAGCGTCCAGATCGACCCGCGCCTGCCGGTGATCCCGGTGCGCGCGCTCAAGAATGCGGGGGCCGAGCTGTTCACTGCCAAGCAGCGCGAAGTCGCCCAGCTGCTCGACGAGGGCAAGGTCGAGATGATGGAGGCCCAGCTTCAGATCGAGCATTATTGGGCAGGCGCGCTGCGCCGCGCGGTGATCGACGGCGATGTCGAGCATGGCTCGGTGATGGCCGGCCAGTCGGTCGGCATGGTGACCAGGGAAGAGCCGGTCGCCGTAATCCTCGCGACGCTGATGGCCGAAGCGGCGCACGCGCTGGAGAAGCGCGCGGCCTGAGGAAGGGGGCGGCAGTCGCGTCGCCCCGAGCCCTTTACCGCGCGCGGCGCACCGGCGCCTCGGCGTTGCAGATCTCGACGCCGCCGGCGGGCACCTTGAAGAAATCATTCTTGCGGTTCTCGCGGCCCAGAACCCATGCCGCAAAGCGCGGATTGTCGGTCGCGCGATACTGGAAATGCGGGCGTTCGTCCTCGGGCAACTGGCTGGCGAGCCGCACCGACAGGATCGGAAGGCGCTCCGCCTCGGTCTCATAGACCCCCAGATTGGCCGTGCCGCGCGGCAGGCTGGACAGCCATTTCATTCCCTCGATCACCTTGCCCACTACCGCGATGTTGCGGTCCAGGTGGCGCGGCGCGTGGCCGATCACGGTGTAGAGCTCTGATCCGCTGCCGGTGCTGGGCGCCAGATCGCGCGCCACGCCGACCATGCCATAGCAATGCGTCAGCCAGCTCGTCTTGCCATCGGTCGCCAGCGGCCAGCCATCGGCGCTGTGCCCGGTGCGCAGCGCATAGGGGTCGGCACGGGTAAAGCTGGTCACCCCCGCGAAGGGCCCGCCCCATTCATATTCCGGCGCGGGATTGGGGATGACGAGCGGCGGCAGCGGCTTCTGCTCGGTCGCGTCGCCCCATTGCGTCACATAATTGTCCTGCACCCGGTACACGCTGGTCCCGTCCCACCAGCGCGCCTCGGCGAGCTTGCGGATATTGGCGACATGCGCCGGGGCGAAACGCGGGGCGAGGCGGATGAACACCTGGTGCCCACCCTGCAGCGTCATCACCAGGATCTCGCTGTCGGGGATCAGGTGCCAGTCCGAATCGATGGCATCCGCAGGGGTGGGGGCAGGCGCGGTCTGCGCCGTGGCGGCGACCGGAGTGGCGAGCGCGAGGAGCGCGAGGCAGTGCTTGAGCATAGCCGGAAACTGGCACGCGCAGCCCCGCTTGCCTAGCCCGCCCACACCGGCTAGTGCACGCGCCTTCCAGTGCAATGCGGAGCGGTGGCCGAGTGGTCGAAGGCGCTCGCCTGGAAAGTGAGTATACGCCAAAAGCGTATCGAGGGTTCGAATCCCTCCCGCTCCGCCAAAACTCATTGAAATCATTGGATAATTTTCGGGATGCCAGGCTCGCGCCCGGGTCCGCGCCCGGGTTTTTTCGCCGGATTGATACGAACCGCTGCGGCCAACCGTTTGGCAATTGAGCCAGAAGGAGTTCCACTGCGGTCGCGGAGGTCTGAAAATGGCAGACGCATGATCGGGCAGCGTCAATCGACAGCCTCAAATGCAGCGCAAGATGGGCGCGCCACCGGCGACGGGCGACGCCAGCACCTATTGGCGTCCCTATTCGCTGGCGCTCAACGCAGAGCATATCGATACGCCGCTGCTCATGCAGCTCGCCGACGAGGAATATCTGCTCGGCCTGGAGACGTTCACTGCGCTGCGCGAGAAGGACAAGCCCGTCGAGATGCACATCTTTCCCGGCGAGCATCACATGAAATGGCAGCCCGCACATCGCCGGGCGATCTACGAGCGCAATCTCGACTGGTTCGCCTTCTGGCTGCAGCGACACGAAAATTCTGACCCCGCCAAGGCCGCGCAATATCGGCGATGGGAAGCGATGCGCGCAAAGCTGATCGCCCGCGCAGTGCCCTGACCCGAATGGCTATTGCTTCACGCTGCACTTCGGCTCGACCAGCTCCGCGCCCAAGCCTCGACGTCGGCGAGCCGCAGCAGGCGTCCGAAGTCGGCGGGCGCCATCGGCCCCGCCGCGTCCAACGCCTGCTCGACGGCGGCGGTATCGATGATTCCCTGCTGTGCGAGCAGGCCGCCGAGCAGCATTTCGCGCAACGCCGCGCCGTGCCGTTCGCAGATCTCGCCCAGAAACCCATCGGGCGAGCCCTTCGAGCGGCGGCCAGTGATCTCCTCGGGCAGCACCGACGCGAAGGCCCGACGCGCGACGGCGCGGTTGCGGCCGTCCTCGAACCAGCACCAGCTCGGGACGCGCAGGCAGGTCTCCACGAGCGGCTGCCCGAGCAGGGGCACAACCGTCGGAAGATCGGCCTGCGAGTCGGTCCCCTGAAGAAAGCTGTCGGCATAGGCGAGCAGCTTGATATGCGCCGGCCTTGCCGGGGAGCGCTCCTCGCGGCGCCGCCAGCCAGGCATGCGGTGCTGCGGACCCAGCCGCAGCACGCGCAATCCCATTGAGAAAGAGATGGTCGGGTGCGGTCGGGCTGCTGCGTCGCCAAGACCAGGTCCTGCCGACGGCCGCTGCCGCGTGATCTTGGTTGCGGATTTGGTGCCCGTCCATTGGGGCGAAGAAGCGGAGCCTGCCATTGTTTATGCCACGGACACTCTTCCTATTCGTCGATAGATCAGGCATCTGTCATCTGTGTTTGCGACGTTGGGGGAAAGCAAACGATGGTGCCGTGCATTGGGGCGGTGCTACGGGGGGATTGATGCGGAGTGTTAAGAGGGGGGCGGTGCTGGCCGGTTTGCTGGCGCTCGTGGTACTGTTTTTTCCCGATACTGGGGAGGCGCATTCCTATTTGTCCTTGCGCCAGCGCGTGGCGGTCGGTGACTGGAAACTGACAGTTGTCGTCGACCGGTTTTCCGGCGAGCGGCGTTGTCGCCTTGCGACCCGCGGCGGCAATGCACTCTACCGCCACGGCACCATTGCTATCCGCCTTCCGAGGCGCTCCGATCACTCGCAGGCAGTCATCCGCGTGAACGGCGGCGCGCCGACCCGTTGGCGCGATCTGGTTCCCGATCTGGCTAGGGTTGATCCCGGATTCGCTGGCGATCGCGACCCAGGGATGCTGCCGATTCCGCCCGAACTGCTGAAAGCTGCGCAGTCGATTTACGTGTCGCCGGGCTTTGGCAAGCGGGCGCGCGCCTATCGAATTGCGGTTTTCCATGCCGCGCTGGATCGGGCGGTGACGCTTGGCTGCCACCGCACTGCGGCCTTCGTCCGTTGATGGCCAGTTTCACGCGGACATCGGCGCTACTTGCGGCGCTTTCTGGTCTAACCTTCTGCGTGTCTGCCTTCGCCCAATCGCGCGATCAGGCGCTCAACCCTGTCCATTCCCGCTACCCCGGTCCGAAGATCGAAGACGAGGTCGTCGTCGATCCATTGCCGCCGACCGAGGATCTCGCATCCGCCATCGCCGAAGCCTATGAATCCAACCCCGCACTCGGCGCGAGCCGCTATGATCTGCGCGCGACGGACGACAATCTCGGGTTGGCACTGTCCCAAACGCGCGCGACGGTCCAGCTACAGGCCTCCGCAGGATATGACTATACCGATCCGGGGGCGATCACCCAGGCCGGGCGCCCGCTGGTGGACCGGCTCAACAGTCCCGACATTCAGCGCAATGACGTGACGACGCAGCTTGTCGTGGACCAGCCGCTATGGACCGGGGGGCGTGCGCGTGCAGAAGTGCGTGCCGCCCGCGCCGAGAGTAGCGCCGGCCGGGAGTCTCTTCGCGGCGTCGAGGGGGATTTGCTGGTCAACCTGATCGCAACCTATGCCGATGTGCGGAGGGACACTCAGGCGCTGCGGATCCGCGAGCGCAATGTGCGCGTGCTGAAGGCAACCCTCGACGAAGTAGTCGCGCGCCGCGAGGCGGGCGAGCTTACGCGCACCGACATCGCGCAGGCCGAGACCCAGCTCAAAGCGGCCGAAGTACAGCGCACCGCTGCGCAGGCGCAGCTTGAGGCGAGCCGGTCGAGTTTCGCGGCCATCGTCGGGCGGACGCCAGGGCGCCTCGCACCCGAGCCGCCTCTGCCGTTGCTGCCCGCCTCGATCGACGAGGCGTTGGCGACTGCGGCGCGCGCCAATCCGGACCTCGCCGCGGCAATCGCAACCGAGCGCGCGTCGCGCGCGCGGATCGCGGGCGCGCGGGCCGAGGGCAGTCCGACAATCGCACTGCGCGGTACCGCCGGGAGCAATGGCCCGGTTTCGCCGCTCGATAGCCGCGATCAGGATTTCAGTCTCGCAGCCCGCGTGACCTTGACGATTCCGCTGGCGAATGGCGGTCGGGTGCAGGCGCTGATTGCGCAGGCGAAGAACCGCAATACTGCCGACTTCCTGCGGATAGAGGCGACGCGTCGCCAGGTGACCGATGCGGTGCTCGGCGCTTGGAACGCCTGGGCATCGGCCAGCCGCAACGCCGAGGCGCAGCAGGTGCAGCTTCAGGCGGCGCGCATCTATTATGAAGGGACGTTCGAGGAATATCGCGAAGGGCTGCGATCGACCTTCGATGTCCTTTACGCGCAGAACCAGCTGCGCGAAACCGAGATCGGGCTGATCTCCAGCCGGCGAGATGCCTATGTCGCCCAAGCCGCGCTCCTGCGCAGGATCGGTCAACTCGACGCGGGGCGGCTGATGACGGGCACCGGTCTCTACGACCCTGCCGCCTATACCCGAAAGGTCGAAACACGAGCGGCGCTACCCTGGGATGCTGCGTTCCGCTTGTTCGATGACGCCAGTCACACCAGCGATCGGCCACAGCGCACCGAACGGATGCCCCCCGCCTTTGGGACGCCCGAGGTAGCGCCATCGGAGCCGAATACATCGCCGGAGATCGCACCCGCGACAGGCCCGGCGGCTTTGCAGCGTGAAGCGCCCTCTTCGGCGGGCGAGCGTCTGCCATGAGCGAGGGGGACATGCCGGAGACTGCAACCGCGCGGGATGGCGTTGACGATAGCGGGCTTGTCGCATTCGCAACGGTGCTCGCGGTACACCGGATCGCGGTGGATGTCGGTCAGCTTCGGCACAGCCTTGGCCATCACCGCCCGGTCGATGCAGACGACCTGAAGCGTTTGGCCCGGCGGCAGGCTGATGCGCGCGCGCGGGGTGTCTGGACGCGCTACGAAAAGCTTGCGCGCACCCCGTTGCCTGCGCTCGCCAATGGTCCGGCTGGCTGGTTCGTGATTGCGCAGGTCAGCGGGGACGAAGCGATTATCCAGCCGCCATGCCCGAGCCTCGATGGCGTGCAGCCGCAAATACTCAAGGTCACGTGCGACGCGCTGCAGGCGATGTGGTCCGGCGAGTTGGTGCTGATCGCGACGCGCGAGGGCGTGGGAGGCGTCAGCCGGGCGTTCGACGTTTCGTGGTTCATCCCGCAGATCGTCAAGTACAAGCGGCTGATCGGTGAGGTATTGCTGGTAACCCTCGCCATCAACCTGCTCGGGCTCGCCTCGCCGCTGTTCTTCCAGAACGTGATAGACAAGGTGCTCGTCCACAACACGCTGGACACGCTGACGATCCTTGTCCTCGGATTTGGCGTTGTCTCCGTGTGGGAGACGCTGTTCGGATGGCTGCGGACGCGCCTCTACTCGCGCACCAGCCAGAAGATCGACGTCGAGCTTGGCACCAAGCTGTTCCGGCACCTGCTCGGGCTCAACCTCTCCTATTTCGAGGCGCGGCGAGTCGGCGACATTGCGATGCGGGTGCGCCAGCTCGAGACAATCCGCGAGTTCCTGACCAATGCGTCGCTGACCGTGCTCGTCGATCCCTTCTTCACGATCCTCTTCCTGATCGTGATGTGGGTGTATTCGCCGACCTTGTTCCTGATCGCCGTGCTCGCCATACCCTGCTACGCGGCAGTCGCGTTCTTCATCACCGGGCCGCTGCGCGCCCGTATTGAGGAGAAATTCGAGCGCTCGGCCGCCAACAACGCGCTGCTGGTCGAGAGCATCGGCGGCATCCAGACGGTGAAGGCCGGTGCGGTCGAGCCGCAATGGCAGGATCGCTGGGATCGCCAACTCGCGGGCTACAGCCAGGTTAATCAGAAGGTCATCGACCTCGGTAATACGGGATCGCAGCTCATCCAGTTGATCTCGAAGATCAATATGGTGCTGATCCTCTATTTCGGTGCCCAGGCGGTGATCGAGAAGGACCTGACAGTCGGCGGGCTTGTGGCGTTCAACATGTTCGCCCAGCGCGTCTCCGGGCCGGTGATCCGCATCGCGCAATTGTGGCAGGACTTCCAGCAGGTCCGGATCGCCGTCGAGCGGCTGGGCGACGTGCTCAACCAGCCCGTCGAGCCCGGTTCGGGCAGCCGCATCGCGCTTCCCGCGGTGAAGGGCCATGTGGCATTCGAGGGCGTGAAGTTTCGCTACGGGCTGGAGGGCGCCTGGACGCTCGAGGATGTTGATCTGACCGTTCCTGCGGGCGCGACCCTGGG
This sequence comes from Sphingomonas degradans, assembly GCF_053502645.1. Classification (NCBI taxonomy): domain Bacteria; kingdom Pseudomonadati; phylum Pseudomonadota; class Alphaproteobacteria; order Sphingomonadales; family Sphingomonadaceae; genus Sphingomonas; species Sphingomonas degradans. Next base: position 4,049,245 of record NZ_CP177172.1, on the reverse strand, counting down.
CATTGTGGGTTCGTCGGGGTCGGGCAAGTCGACGCTGACCAAGCTTCTCCAGCGGCTGTACGTGCCTGCCTCGGGCCGCGTGTTGATCGACGGCGTCGATATCGCACAGATCGACCCCGCATGGCTGCGCCGCCAGATCGGCGTTGTCCTCCAGGAGAATCTGCTCTTCAACCGGTCGATTCGAGAGAATATCGCGCTTGCCAATCCCGCGATGCCGCTCGAGCGCGTGATGCAGGCGGCGAACCTCGCCGGGGCGCATGAGTTCATCGTCCGGCTGCCGCAGGGTTATGACACGCCGGTCGAGGAGCGCGGCACAAACCTGTCCGGCGGCCAGCGCCAGCGCCTCGCCATTGCGCGGGCGCTCGTAACCCGACCGCGCATCCTGATCCTCGACGAGGCGACCTCTGCGCTCGACGCCGAAAGCGAGGAGATCGTGCAGAAGAATCTCAAGGCGATCGCCGAAGGGCGCACCGTCATCATCATCGCGCACCGGCTGTCGGCGGTACGGCAGTGCGACATGCTCATCACGCTGGAAGCGGGTCAGATCGTCGAGCGCGGCAGCCACGCCGAATTGCTCGCCGCCAACGGTCGCTACGCCGATCTCCATCGCCGCCAGAGCGGAGTGTCAGCATGAGCGGCTGGCGGCATCACTGGGAGGTGCTGAAACAGGCGCTGCGCGACGACCGCGAACGCCGCAAGCGCTTCGTCCCCTCGGCGGACACCGAGTTTCTGCCCGCGGCGCTCGAAGTTATCGAGCAGCCGGTATCCCCGACCGCACGCATGGTGACCTGGGCAGCGCTTGTCTTTCTGGCGATTACGATTGCCTGGACAGTCTTCGGACGTGTCGATGTGGTGGCGTCAGCGCCGGGCATGATCATCCCGGCAGGCAATGTTAAGCTGGTGCAGTCGCCTGATGCGGGGGTCGTGCGTGCCATCCACGTCCGCAATGGCGACCAGGTGCGCAAGGGGCAGGCGCTGCTCGATCTCGACCCCACTCTCGTCGGCGCCGATCTCGCGCAGGCCGAGAAGGCATTGGCTGCGGCTGAACTGGAGATTGCCCGCAACCTGGCGATCGCCGATGCGCTATCGGGTAAGGGGCTGCGGTTCGTAGCGCCGTTCGGTACGCCGCCCGATATTGCCGATACACAGCATCGACTGATCGCGGCACAACTCGCCGAAATCGAAGCCACGACGGCCAGCCTGAATGCCGCGCGGATGTCGGCGATTTCGGAGGCGGACGCGGCGCGCGCGCAGGTTGCGAAGCTTTCGGATACCGTGCCGCTTCTCGACCGGCAGATCGCCAGCATGAACCGGCTTGATGCGAAGGGATATGCGCCAGGCGCGCGGCTCATCGAGCTGCAACGGCAGCGTCGGCTGGAGTCGGGCGAGCGCGACGTGGCACGGACCCAGATCACCCGCGGAGAGGCTGAAGCGCGCAAGCTCGAAAGCCAGGTCCGAGAAACCCGCGAACAGGCGCGGCGCACCGCCCTCACCGATCTCGCCAAGGCCGAGGCAGAGGCGATCCTGCGGCGCGAGGAGGTAACGAAGGCGCGGCAGAAAAGCCGGTTCCAGCGTCTCGTGTCTTCGGTCGACGGAACCGTACAGCAACTCGAAGCGCACACGATCGGCGGTGTGGTCGAGCCCGCCAAGCCGCTAATGGTGATCGTCCCCCGCGATGCCGGGCTGGAGGTCGAGGCGCGGCTCCTCAACAAGGATGTCGGCTTTGTCCGCGTCGGTCAGGAAGCGTCAGTCAAGCTCGAGGCCTTTCCGTTCACGCGGTACGGCGCGGTGCCCGGCCGCGTCCGCGCGATCAGCCGCGATGCCGTGCAGGATAAGGAGCTCGGGCTCGTCTATGTTGCGACGATCGCGCTGGAACGTTCCTGGGTTGACGCGGATGGACGGCGCTATTCACTTTCGCCGGGGCTCGCGGCTACGGTGGACGTCCGTACCGGCACGCGAAGCATTATCAGCTATTTGTTGAGCCCGTTGCAGTCGACCGTGTCGCAGGCTGGGCGGGAACGTTGAGAATCTGTTCGGAAGTCTTTGTCTATGATTGACCCTTGTGAGGCGAATTTGACAATATCGATTTCAATTCATCTTGCCCGTGGAGTCATGAAGTGTAGATTGGCGCTGCGGAGGGTGGACACGTTGCTACGGATTTGGGATAAAACGCACTTGCGGCCACGCGTCGAGCACGTGGTGACGTTTCGTCGCAATCAAGCTTCGCGGGCGGGATTGGCGCATCAGAGATCTTGGAATTCACGTCGGCCCACATGCAGGACTGTCCGAGTCTCGCCGTCCCTTCTTCCGCTGCCTGTCGCGGGGTTCGCGTCCACACTTGACGTCGAAGACTCTGTGGTAGTCTGTTTGCTGACGTCGGCGCTTTGTCTGCCTCGGGCGCAAACATGAGGCGAGCAGGTTCGCTGCCGGCTTCATCGCTGGCGACTTCTATTTGTGCTGGATTTCTTCTATCCGGTTGCGCGGCCGGGGCCTCATATCAGGACGTCAGTCTGCGCCCCGGTGGAGCGCCGGCTGATGTTCAGGCTCTCGCCGTGAGAGCTAGGACCGGGGACAAGCTAGCGCAACTGGAACTCGGCCGGCGTTTCGAGAGAGGAGACGGCGTTCCGCGTAACTTGGCGCGGGCAGAGGGACTCTATCAGCGTGCTGCGAACGACGATGACGGCAAGGTGCAGGTTTATTCGCCTCCCGTGTCGCACTCAGATACCGGGCGCGTGATGACTCTTGACTTCGGTTTCCGAGCACCCGGGCTCCAGGAGGCGAAAGAGCAACTGGCTGCGCTTCGAGCCGCGTCGGAGCATCAAGATCCCGTGCAGGAACGAGGCGGTCAATGGCAAGTGGTGCCGTGGGGTCCGAGCCAGGTCTACACGGCGATCCTCGCGAACCTAGATCACGATGTCCGGTTGGATCCTGAGAGCATCGGGAGGCGGCTCAGTACCGAAGCAAAGGTTGCCGACGCTTCGGTCGGGCGGACCACGCGCTATAAGTTTACACCCTATTCCTGTGGGTCCAATTTGGCGCGAATCCCCACCGTCTTTATTGGCAGGGTGTGCGCGGGCGGGACGATGATTACGGAGCAGGTATACGCATCTGGCATGGAGCTAAGTCGCGGCGTTGCGGAGCCAGGGTTGTTTATCGGCGCCTTCCTGCGTTCTGCGGCCGCGCGGAATCTCCAGCTCGTAGATCTCAACCTCTATCCAGAGTTCAGAGAGGCGCACTCGGCGAGGAATAGGTCGCTCCGGCTCTCAGCGACGCTCGTACTTTCTCTCACCAACTCTCGTCTCGTGGTGATCTATACCGCAACGGACGATCAGGTGGCTGGCGACCGGGTCATGTTCATCGTCATCTATGGGAGAGGCTGATCGCATGCCGCCAAGCTCGTGCATCGTATTCTGGCCGACCAGCTCGAGGAGGCGTACGCACTTAACTCTGCCACGCTGCGCCGCTCGACGATCTGCGTGGCGCTGTTTCGCCGGCGCGGTCGGAGTCGTCCGTTCCCAATCCCGAGCGCTGCCCAATGTCCAGGCGCGTCAGGAGATCCTTCCATGACTTGGAATAGTGGCGAGAGGCGGCGTTTTTACCTCGTCGATAATGACACAGACTACAATGCCAGCGACTTCTCCTTTGTCAACAAACACGAGGCATTGATCGGCGGACGCTGGGGCGGTACCCACGAGTTCCCACGCAAAGGGAGGCCAATACCGGCCATGTTCGGCATTCCTCCACTACGGACTTCTCCCGCGCTGGTGGTGGGCGTGGACGATGATCGGCTGCTGGACATGTATGGTCTCGGAAAGCGCTACGTTTCGACACGTGCGAAAGCACTGCTTTCTGCCATCGATCCGGACGCATTCGAATTCGCCGAATGCATTACCGTCGACGGTACAGGAGGGCCGGTCGAGCCCTATTGGATGATGGACGTAATCCGCGTGATCGAGAAATTCGACGAGGAAAAGTCTAATGTCGTTCGGTACAATGAACGATTTCCGACCGCTCGGGACGCTCCGACCAATAACGGGATACTGATGTTGAACGACATGCATTTCCTGAAATTGCCTTGGGACGTTCATGCTTTTTACCTTATCGATTTCACGAGAAACTTTATTTTTGATGAATTAATGAAGGTGGCATGGCATGACGCGGGGCTGACCGGCGTCAGATTTACGCCGCTGCAACCGCCCACTGCCTCAGAACTGGAGCAGCGAGATCGCTTCACGAACTATCCCTATTGGTCTGAGAACCGGAAGTAGGCATGCCTGGAACTCCCCACGTCGTCGAGACGCACCATGTGTTGCAGCAAGGCTTGGTCGATCATCCGGTCATCGATCTGATCGGGGGCCGCACTTGGATTGAGCTTGACACGAACAAACTCAATCTCACGAACATGTTGGATGTGGCGTCGGCTACCGCCACGCCGCTCCACCAATCCAACCACCCTTGGATGGAAGCCGTACAACGAGCTCGGCTGGACGATTTCCTGGGGCGCACTTTTGCAGGCGGTGCCACTGCTGCGGACCTGATTGAAGCGGGCCGCGAGAGCAGCCCCGCTGCCTATGACGAAATGGTGGCGGCGGCTAAGACTTTTGCTGCGGATTTGCGTGACGCCACTTACAAGGGCCTTTTGGACGGCGATCTCTTTCTTACTGCGCAGGACCCTCGTGCCATTGGCATCGATGTCAGTGCGCAAGCCAACACCTATCTGTCTGCGGACAAGTTCAACGCAAGCACCGCTGCGGAAGACGCCCTTCATGCCGATCTGCTGAGCCTGCGCAACGAACGCGCTGCTTTGGTTGCCGCAGGCGTTGACCCGAAATGGATCGCGTTCGACGCGCCACCCAAGATGATCGCCTATCTACGCGAAACCATCGCCGAGATGGAGGCGAATCCCTTCAACAGGAGTGCTGCGCGGCAAACAGGGCTGGCCGGGTTCATCAGCCATATCGATGATGGGAGCATCGCAAGTTACCTAAACAATACGCCTGCTGCCCGCGCAATGCCGAAGCAGTTCTTGAAGAAAATCGGAATCCCGGGGCTGTTGGGAGTGGTGTTCACCCTCGCTCTTGCCGCGCCGGATGTCGCGCGGGCGAGCAATGCAAACTCGGTACAGGAGCGCAATACCATCTTGCGCGACGCCAGCGTCGCGGTAGGGCTTGAGCTTTCTACGATGGCATTGGGCCTCGGATTGCTGCCCGAGACCCTCATCGCCGCGGTCGGCTATGGACTATATAAATACGCATCCGACGACGAAACGCGCGCAGTCGTCAATGACTTCATCGGCAGCACGACGTCGGTTCTTTCGCAGATCACGACGCGCCTGATCAACGGTCAGTCGATCGACCTCGGTCCGGTTGGCACCGAGATGGTCGCCGCACCGGGCGCCACGCAAGTGCCCTATGTCTTCGGTTCCGGACCCGTGCCGCTACCAGCCAGCCCGCTGACCGATTCGGCGATTGCCAGTTTCCAGACCTATGTCAGCGCGCTCGACTCATCTTGGGGCGCGTTTACTCTAGACAACTCTACCATCTGGTTCGACGACGCGCCTGGCGTGACGTACAATGTCCAGCGTATCGCGGCGGGGCCAATCCCGCTCGCCTATATTGTTAAAGAGGCGGGTACGCCGGCCCGCTTCGTCAACCCAGACGCGACGGGCGATTTGCCGATCGGCACCATGCTCGTGATACGCCCTGGTCCTGCAGAAGAAGATGGACATTTCCATTTCGACATAGTCGCAAGTCCAGGTTTGGTGCAGCAAAGCCAGCTTACCGGCGACAATCTCCAGCTTTTTGGGCAGGGTATTGTCAACAGTTTAAGGCGGGCGAGCGATGCCGCAGGCGTTCAGCCGAATGTCGAGGTCCGACGCTCAACTCGGGGCGAACTCTCGATTACATCAGCTTTGGTGGTGGGGCTCGGCCCTTCGGACTATGTCCTGGTCCGCGTCGCCAAGAATGGCTACGATCTTGAGACGAAGGTAATCGTTGCGGACGTGATCCAGTCAGGGGCCGACGGCGTCGCGATCACGAGGACTGTCTCCGACGCCATCGACCCTACGATTACCAATCACACCTACAAGGTCGTTCGCCAGGCCGGTGGCACTACGCGCTATTCGGTCGATGGCAAAGAGGTCGTGTCGCCCAACGCTGAGCAGCGTGTTGTCTTCCAGGAAATGGAGGCTAATGCGAAGACCGGCATCGCGGTCGCCAGCGAACAGAGGGACGGTGCAGAGGTCACCGTGGTGGGTGAGACGCCGCGCGACATAGCGGCCGCGCAGGATCGGGACGCTCGGCCCGGCGCGATGGTGATCTCGGTTCGCGAGATCGAGGGCAATGTCGCCGACCAGTTCCGCGGAGACCGGATCGTCTCCGTGTCGGCCCGGCTGGTCGCGGCACGGTTGGCTGCACAATATCGGGAAAACGGAAAGGAGTTCGTCGACCCCAAGGAATTCCAGGGAAGCTTCGAGCAGCAGGTCAAGGCGCAGGTGCGCGAGATCGGCGTCGCAGGCCAGATCGGTAGCATCTTCGGTTCAACTCTCGGCCGCGCGCTGGCCGGAGACGACAAGCTTGCAGGGGTGGTTCTGAGCGGCGTTATGGGCTCGCTCGCCAGAAGCGTGGGCCAAGCGATCGCGACCGGAGCCACCGCCGATTCACTCGCGCAGGGAGTCGATACAGGACTTGCCGAGCTCCCGAGCAACCTCCAGGATGCGGCGCTTGGCGCCATTTCGTCGTTCATTACGGCCGAGTTGATCAACGCGATCGGACTCGACGGGCTCGCCGGGGAGTTTGCCAATGTCGCGCTCGGGTCGGCGATTGGCCAGATTGCCGTCAATCTGGCCGAGGGCGGCAAGACGCTGAAGGATATCTTCGATATCAGCGGCGCGCAGGTCCTGAACGCAGTCGGATCGTTTGTCGGCAGCAAGCTGGCGTCGGAGATCATCACCTTCGACACGATAGGCGGACAACTCGGATCGTCGCTCGGCTCGGCGCTTGGCTCGCTGGCCGTGACCGAACTGGCCAAGGCTGGGACGCTTCTGGCGGGGCCGTTGGGCGCGGTTGTCGGCGCGTTTGCAGGTTTCCTGCTGGGAGGACTGATCGGTTCACTGTTCGGAGGAACTCCCCGGTCCGGGGCTGACGCGCAATGGAGCGAGGCACAAGGCAAATTCGTCGTGGCCAATGTCTGGTCGCGAAAATCGGGGTCAAAAGATGCCGCCTTCAGTTTGGCCACATCGGCGGCCGAGACCCTCAACGGGATTATCGCTGCGACCGGCGGTGTATTGCTGAATCCGACCGCCGTCCAGGCGGGCAATTATGGGATGCGCAAATCCGAGTTCGTGTATCGACCGTACTCAACCCAGGATACCGATGCGATCACCAGGGTGTTCAAGGGTAAAGATGCCACGCAGCGCCTGATCAACTACGGAGTCGCGCAGGCCCTGTCCGATCCGGATTTCAAACTCATCGGCGGCGATGTGTTCGTCAAGCGTGCGCTGTACGGCTCACCGACCCGGCACGGCACCAGCGACGGAACCGTCGACACCCAGGCACTGTTTGGCGACCTTAGCATAGCGCGCGACTGGAGCTTTTACCGGAATAGTCCCGGCGCGATCGAGGCGATCAGCGCCGGACTTACGGGCGGCGAAAGGGACGCTTATCTCGCCGGTTGGATAGTCGTCACAACGCGCGCCAAGGAACTTGGTCTGGACCGGCGGAGCGCGTCGGATTGGTATGGTGGATTCAAATCCGCGCTTGCTGAAGTGGACACGACAGCCGCGTTCGGTAGATTCCATTTTGACTACGATGCGCAGAATGACAAATATTCACGCGTCGTACAGTTTGGTCGTTACGCGATGTACGACTCGATCGATGTCGCGGGCCAGACGATGATCGACGCGACGGCAGGCTCCGACGTTGTCGACTTGCGCAGCGGCGGATTGTTCGATCAGCGCGGCTTTACAATAAACGGCCATTTCAACGACGACATCGCTTCGTCGGGCAGTGATTACAATGCGAAGATCAATCAGTCCGTGAACATCGCCGCCGGAGCCTACAGGGCTAATCTTGCCTTATCTGTTGCGACAAACGTTCCAGGAGAGGCCGACGAGAATTTTTGGGTAGCTCTCGCGCCCACAGCCACTGCCATGCCAGTCGGCCCGGACGCCCGAGTAAAGATTGTCGATGCTGCGGATCGCGCCTATTTGAGCGTGGGCCGCTCCTATGCCGGGGAGCAAGACGGTCATGCGATCTTTCGCATCGCACTTTCAAAGGCTGCCGGGTCTGCGGTGACGCTAGCCTTATCGCTAGCGGATGGTTCGGCGGTGGCAGGACTTGATTACGGCACCACCCTCCAAGTGTCGGCCGACGGCCGCACTGACTGGCGCGATGCATCAGCGGTTACGCTCTCGACCGGCGCTATCGAATATTTCGTCCGCGTCGCGTTGATGGCTGACAATAACGCCACCACTGGCGGCCTCGAGCAGGACGAGAGCTTCACGCTGGGTGTGAAGGCCGTTGAAGGTGCCGATGTGCTCTCCAACGGAAGCACGCTGTTGACCGGTAAGGGCACGATTGTCGCAGGAGAGAGCGAATGGGCGCTGGCTTGGGCTGACGACACAGTCGTCCACGCTGGCACCGCCGCTGCGATTAGTCTTGGAATATCTCGGCCGGCGGCTTCTATGGTCTCGGTGGCTGCCAGCACCACCGATCGGGTGAGGCTCACAATTCCTATTGCCGCGACGGTGGACGCGGGCACGGGCGACGACACTATCTATGCATCCGACCTTGGTGACAATCTGTTGGGCGGCGCAGGCAATGACGTGCTCTTTGGCGGCCGTCTCGACGACTGGCTTCTCGGAGGTGATGGCGATGACTTGCTCGACGTCGGCACGGCCGATCAGGGTGCATTGGGCGGCGACGGCAACTATCTCGACGGCGGCGCTGGCAACGACACGCTCAAAGGTCGCGAAGGCTCCGACTGGCTAGAAGGCGGCGACGGCACCGACTTGCTAACCGGCGGCGCGGGCGACGACATCCTCGCCGGCGGCACGGGTGGCGGTGACAATCTCAAAGGCGGGCTCGGCGACGACCAGTATGTGGTTCGTGCCGGCGACGGCGCCGACATCATTGATGACGAAGCTGAAGGCGCGCTAGCGGCGTCGGCGGGCAGTGGCGACTATGTCAGCCAGCGCATGGCGGGACTGCTTGCGGGTACGATCAAGAAGAATTGGGTCGGCGATGCGCCGGGCGTGAGCAGCCAGGCTATCGCTGGCGGCGAGGATGCGATCGTTTTCGGCACCGGAATCGAGATGGGCGACATCGTGCTCGCGCGATCAGGTGCCGATTCCGACGACCTCATCATCCGGGTGATGAAGACCGAGAACGACGCCCAGGTCTTCTCAGGCACGCAGCTCACGGTGAAGGACTGGTTCACGAACAGCTTCAAGCGAGTCGAGTGGCTTAAGTTCACCGACGGTACCGAGATCCGGATCGGTGACATCACCAGCTTCATCATCGGCGGCGCCGGCAACGACGTGCTGATCGGTACCGAAGGCAACGACTTCGTCTATGGCGGCGCGGGCAACGACGCCATCCTGCTGTTCGGCGGCGACGATATCGGCAATGGCGGTGCCGGCAACGACTTGGTCGCGGGGCATGAGGGCAAGGACCTTCTCATCGGTGGGCTCGGCATCGACCAGTTGATCGGCGGCAAGGATAAGGATGTGCTGTCCGGCGACGGCGGCGGCGACGATCTTTATGGTGGCGATGCCGACGACATCCTGTCGGGCGGGCGCGGTGACGGCGACGTCGTGGTCGGTGGCGCCGGCAACGACACGTTCAAATTTGCACGCGGCGACGGGCGTGACGTCATGCTCGATGAGTACGCCAATTATTGGCAGACGGTTTGGACGGCGGGCAATTGGAACGAAGCGGCTGGATACCATTATAACGGCGCGACCGGCGAGGTAACCGGCCCAGGCGGTGTCTATCTCCGCAAGAATGTCGGGACGGCGGAAAAGGTCGATCTCCAGTGGCTGGGCCGCTTCGATTTCGATCGCACGGCCAATATTCTCCGCTACTTCAATCCGCCGGCGGGCGCTGCCATCTCTGCCAATAGCGGGGTCGATACGATCGAGATGGCGCTGGGGATCAACGTTCAGGACGTGGTGCTGTCGCGGTCGGCGGACGGCAAGGACCTGGTGCTGGGTATTACGCAGGAGAATGCCGAGTTCGCCTCGGCAGCATCGCTGACCGACAGCATCACGCTGAAGGACTGGTACGCCGCACCCGGCCAGATCGAGAAGCTGGCATTCTATCAGACCGGCATCCTGGATATCTCGGCGACCAACCTGGTTGCGGGCACCGATCTTGCGGACGGCACTGCCGCCGCGCCGCTTGCCGGCACGTCCATCGCCGATTGGATGACCGGCGGCGCCGGTGACGACGTGCTCGCCGGGGGCCTCGGCAACGATATCCTTGCAGGCAACAGCGGTTCCGATGTGCTGAAGGGCGAGATCGGCGACGACGTGCTGTATGGCGGTGCCGGCAACGATATACTCGATGGCGGCGCTGGCACGGACGTGCTGATCGGCGGCAACGGCCTGGATACAGCATCCTATTCCTCTGCCGGCGCGGGGGTTCGCGCGCATCTGTCGCTTGCCTCGACCAACAGCGGCGACGCCGCTGGCGACACGTATAGCGGGATCGAGAACCTGCTCGGCGGAAGCGGAGCCGATCTGCTCGGTGGGGATGACGGCGACAACGAACTTGCCGGCGGCCAAGGCAACGACACGCTGCTCGGAGGGGAGGGCAACGACACCTATATCTGGAACGTTGCTGATGGTGCCGATGTCATCGACGACAGCAGCTTCATCGTAGAAGATGCGGTTACTGCGGCTGGCGCACTTGCCAGTGGCTTCACCGCCACCTGGGCGTCGACGGGGCAACTCCAGCCCGGCTTCACCAACCGCTATTATTGGCGCTTGAGGATCACCGACCCGTCGGGCAGTCTCGTTTACGACAGCGCGCTGTATGCCCCGACCGTTGCAGCTCCAGCGCAGCCGGCGCCGGCTGCTTATATCCAGTCGGGGTGGCTCGGCGGCTATGCCCGCGTCAACGGGCAGCAGGTCGCCCGTGAGCGTTTCGATCCCGCGGTCGATGCGGGCGATGACGTTCTCGAAATGGGAGCCGGAATAAGCCTCAGCGATCTCAGTTTCATCATCAGCGGCAACGACCTGATCATCCGCTATGGCGGATCGGCCTTGAGCCAGGTCACGATTCGCAATCATTTCATGGTAAACAGTCGGATTGAAACGCTGCAGTTCCAAGACGGACTGGCGGTTTCGCTTGCCAGCATCCTGACTGCGGGCAGCGGCGCGGTGCTGATGGGGACTACGAACGACGATTTGTTGGTCGGCCAGGAAGGTGCCTTGTCAGACCAACTAGACGGCGGAGCGGGCCATGATGTGCTGAGCGGAGGGGCAGGCAATGATAGGCTATCGGGTGGAGCAGGGGACGACGTCATCGAGGGGGGCGCGGGCGCGGACCTGATCGATGGCGGTAGCCATTCCGCCGCGACCATAGCCGGCTGGGGTGATACCGCACGATATGTGCGTTCGACAGCGGCGGTTCAGATCAATCTGCGCAATACCGCGACAGGGCAAATCGGTGGAGATGCTGCTGGTGATATCCTGGCCGGCATAGAAAATCTCACCGGCTCAACCTTTGGTGACACGCTCGACGGCGACGACAGCGGCAATCGCATTGATGGCCTCGATGGTGACAATATCATCCATGGGAACGGCGGGGACGATGTCCTGATCTCTGGTGCTGGTTCGGACACACTCTACGGGGATGACGGCGATGACGCGATCGCGGGCGGTGCTGGGAATGACTTCGCTTCTGGTGGTGCCGGCAATGATCGTATCGACGGGGGCGAAGGCGGGGATAACCTCAATGGGGGCGCCGGCAACGACACATTGACGGGAGGTACTGGCGACGACACCCTCAACGGGGACGATGGTAACGACACTCTCATCGGTGACGACGGCATCGATACGATCTTTGGAGGCATTGGCAACGATACCATCACCGGCGGCGCTGGCAACGATCGGCTCGATGGTGGAGCCGGGGACGACATATATATATTTGGCACTGGGTTCGGCAGCGATGTGCTCTTCGACTCCGGCGGCAAGAACAGAATTGTGATCGACAAGGCGATCACATTCGATCAGATCTGGTTCGGTCGACTGGGAATCAACCTGCAGATCGGCATTATCGGGACTTCGGACCGGGTCACCCTTCGAGGTTATTTCTCGTCACCCTCCCTTGCTCCGATGTATTCGGTGTCGACGGCGACCCACACCCTGTTCCTCGCGCATGCCGAACCGCTCATCGACGCCATGACCGCGATACAATTGGCAGCGCCCAACGCATTGCCCGAGACGATAAAAGCGCAGTTGGCGAACTACTGGCATGCTGGAGACAAGGCGAAGCCGAGCGCGAACCCCATCGCGCTCAGCATTAACGAGGACAATCCGACGGGGCTGATCGCAGCGGGTGTCGTCGACCACGACGACAATATCGTCGGGTACGCGCTCCAGTCGCAGGCGGCGCATGGGACGGTATCGCTCGATACGGCGACCGGGAAGTTCGTCTACACGCCGACCGCGAACTTCAACGGCGGCGACGCGTTCACGGTCGTTGCCACTGACGCCGACGGTCAGGCCGTCGCGGTTGAGGTGAAGGTGGCTGTCGCGTCGGTCGCCGACGCGCCGGTCGGCCTGACGTCCGGGCCGCTCGCGGTCGACGAGCTTGCGGCCGACGGCACGGAGGTCGGCATCTTCTCGGCCACCGACGTTGACGATCCCCAAGGGGCGCTGCTCTTCGATCTGCTGGATAACGCCGGCGGCAGGTTCCGTATCACCAATGATGGGCGCTTGCTGGTCAATCGAACGCCACAGCAGGTCGCATCGGGACAGGTGCTCAATTTCGACGGCGCGCAAAGTCATTCGATCCGCGTTCGGGTGTCCGACCCCTCAGGACTCTCGACTGATCGCCTGTTCACCGTGGCGGTCGCGGATCACAACGAGGCGCCGACGGACATCGTGGCGCCTGTCTTGAGCATCGCCGAGAATGTTACGGGCAGCGCGCGAGTCGCCTTCCTCACGGGAGTCGATCCTGACGGCGCAGTCGATCCGCTGGTCTTCTCGCTGGACAGCAACGCTGGCGGACGGTTCGAGATTACCCAGGCGGGCGAGCTGCGCCTCGCGGCGGGCGTCGTGCTGGATTACGAAGCGGCGACGAGCCACGCGATCGTGGTACGCGCCACGGATAGAGGGGGGCTGTCGGTCACCCGGAGCTTCACGGTCAACGTCGCGAACGTCAATGAAGTGCCCACGGACATTTGGGCGGAGGCGCCGCTCGCGTTCCAGGAAAATCTGGCGGCAGGCACCAGCCTCGCCCAGTTCCGGGGCGCGGACCCCGAGAACAACATCACGAGCCTGGTCCTGCTGGACAATGCGGGCGGGCGGTTTGCGCTGCAGGCCAATGGCCTGCTGACGGTCGGCACGGCAGGCCTCGACTATGAGGCTGGGGCTACGCAGACGATCTGGGTACGCGCCACGGATGCCGGTGGCCTGACCCGCGATGAGGCGTTCACGATAAGCCTCATCAACGTCAATGAGGCGCCGATCGACATCGTCGCCCCCGCGCTCGTGGTGAACGAGAATGCCGCCAGCGGCACGCTGATCGCAACGCTCACAGCGATTGATCCCGACACGCCCGCTACGGGGCTGACCTTCAGGCTCGATAATAATGCGGGGGGACGCTTCGCCCTCTCTGCCGATGGCAAGCTGACCGTCGCCTCGGGCGCGGTGCTCAACTACGAGACTGCTGCCAGCCATGCGATCAAGGTTCGCGTGACGGACGCCGGTGGACTGAAGCGGGTTGAAAACTTCGTTGTCAACGTGGTCAATGTGAACGAAGCGCCAACCAGTCTCACGCTGACGGCGACTGGCGCCACGGTGACGGAGCGTGACCGGATCGGCGACGATCCGGCGCCACCCGCGATTCTGCTCGGCACGCTCGCCGCCATCGATCCCGATTCGCCGTCGAGCGGAACCGATGCGGTGCTGGCCTATTCCGTCAGCGATACGCGCTTCGAGATTCGGAACGGAAACGAGCTGTGGCTGAAGGCTGGAGCGATGGCCGGTCTGGACTATGAGACCAGCCCAAGCGTGTTTGTGGATGTGACGGTGAAGGACCGTGCGGGTGGTGCCGGCGCACTGTCGCTCACGCGCAGGTCCACTTTCGCCCTTGTCGACCGCGACGATATCCTGATCGGCACCTCCGCGACGGATACGCTCACCGGCCAGAGCGGGCGGGACATATTGCGCGGTCTGGGGGGAGACGACGCGCTGATCGGGGCCGCGGGGAACGATGATCTCTATGGCGGCGATGGTGGCGACACGCTCAACGGTGGGGACGGCGATGATCGCCTTTATGGTGAGCTTGGCAACGACAATATTGCGGGCGGCGTTGGCACCGACCTCATCGACGGCAGCGATGGCAACGATACCCTGGCCGGGGGCGACGGCGTCGACACGTTACAGGGTGGCGTGGGCCTCGATACGCTGGACGGCGGCACGGGGAACGACCTGCTCTACGGCGGCGGCGATGCGGACTCGCTCACCGGCGGCGCGGGCGCGGACCGCCTCGAGGGCGGCAGCGGCGACGATACGCTTTCGGGCGGTACCGATGCCGATCGGTTCCTCGGCGGAGAGGGTGTCGATACCGTTACCTATGCCTCCGCAGGTGCTGCGATCGCGGTCAATCTGACGACGGGATCCGGTTCGCTCGGTGAGGCGCAGGGCGATGTTTTCGAGGATGCGCCTGAGATCCTGATCGGATCGGCCTATGCCGACCAGATCACCGGCACTGCCCAGCGCGACATTGTGTATGGCGGCGCTGGAGACGACACCATCTATGGCGGCGGGGGGGACGACCAGATTTTCGGCGGCGACGGCAACGACACGATCGATGCGCAGGCCGGCGGAGACACGCTGGACGGCGGCGCGGGCATGGATGTGCTCATTGGCGGCACCGGAAATGACACCTACCTGATGAATGTATCGTCGGGTGTCGACGAGATCCGCAATTTCGACCCGAGCGGCACCGACATCGATGTGATCGGATATCAAGACATCAATCGCGACCGATTGTGGTTCGCACGATCGGGCAACAATCTGGTCATCAGCGTGGTCGGGACGAGCACCACCACTACCGTGAAGGACTATTTCGTCACCGCGACACCGGGCGACCTTGCCAATTTCAAGATCGACTTCGTCATCGCCGGCCAGCACTACACCAAAGAGATCAATATCGACGGCCTGGTCGCGCTGATGGCGGCCCATTCGAAGCCGGCCGATATGACCGCTTATGCCGCGTTGCACGCGAATCTCGCCTTCGAGAATCAATGGAAGAACTATTGGGATCAAAACGGCGCTCCCGTGCTGAGCGACGTGAGCACCCAAACAATCGCCGAGGACGCCTATAGCGCCACTCCGCTTGCAGTCACGATCCGCGTGACCGACGATGTCACGCCGGTGACGGGCATCAGCGTAACCGCGGTCGTCGTCAATCCGAACAACCCGGCGGTTATCGACAACAGCGTCATCCAGAGCGTGACCGTGGGCGGCGCCAATGCCGCGGGGGATCGCGTCCTCAGCATCCGGACCAAACCAAATGCCAGCGGTTCGGCGATGATCAAGGTGACTGCAATCGATCCAGGCGGTCTGTCGACCCAGAAGTTTTTCCTGGTCAACGTCACCCCCGGCGCGGATGCCCCAGTCATAACGAGCGCAACGGCGGCCACACCCGTCGCACCGCTCACCAAGCCGACCCTCGATTCCGGAAGCTGGGCTCTCAATGTCCAGGCGGCACTCACCGACCAGGACGGCTCCGAGACCCTCGGTGTCCGCATTTCCGGCCTCCCGACAGGCCTTAGTTTCGATCGTGGGACAAATGTCGGCAGCGGGACATGGAGCTTCGCACCGGCCGAGCTATCCGGCCTTCGCCTGCTGGGTCCGGCGTCGTGGACGCAGGATCTTGCGCTGACCGTGACGGCAACATCGCGCGAGACCTCGACCGGACAGACCGCGTCGACTTCGGCAGCGCTCAACATCGTGCTGAATGCGCGACCGACCGATCTGGTACCCGACCGCGCGATCGAGGTGAACGAGAACGCTGGTGCGGGCACGCTGGTCGCGAACTTCGCCACCACGGATGGGGACGCCGGAGACAGTCGCGTCTACAGCCTGCTCAACAATGCCGGAGGACGATTCCAGATCGGCGCCAGCACTGGAGCTATCACCGTCGTGACAGGCGCGCTGCTCGACTATGAGGCGACGGGCGGCACAGCGCACACCATCCGCATTCAGGTCCAGGATTCGGGCGGTCTCACCTATGTGGAAGATGCCACGGTCTCGGTGAAGAACGTCAACGAAGTTCCGACCGATATATGGGCCGACCGGACGCTGGCGTTCAACGAAAACATCCCGATTGGCGCCGGCATCGCCTGGTTTGTCGCCTCGGACCCTGACAGCAACATCAGCAGCTATTCGCTTCTGGATAGCGCGGGCGGGAGCTTCGCCTTGCGGTCGGACGGCTTGCTGATGGTTGGCTCGGCTGGGCTGAACTACGAGGCCGGAGCGAGCCGGTCGATCCTGGTACGCGCGAGCGATGCCGGCGGTCTCGTGCGCGACGAGTGGTTCACGGTCGCGATCGGCAATGTCAACGAAAGCCCGACCGACATCTCTGCGAGCAAGGGGCTGACATTCAACGAAAACATCGCAATAGGCACGGTTCTCGCCTCTTTCGCGGGGACTGACCCCGACAGCAATATCAGCAGCTACGCGCTCGTTAACGATGCGGGGGGGCGCTTCGCTATGGCGCCCAGCGGTCAGTTGATGGTCGGTGCAGCCGGCCTCAACTATGAGGCGGGGGCCAGCCAGACGATCGTGGTTCGGGCGACCGACGCGGGCGGGCTCACATATGACAAGTCGTTCGCGATCACGATCGGCAATCTGAACGAAAATCCTAGCGATATCTGGGAAGACCGAACGCTGGCGTTCAACGAAAATATCAGCGTTGGAACCGCCCTTGCTTGGTTCGGCGGTGCCGATCCAGACGGCAATATTGCGAGTTACTCGCTACTCAATGACGCAGGTGGCCGTTTCGCGCTCGATGCCAATGGACGGCTCAAGGTGGGTTCGGCGGGGCTCAACTATGAGGCGGGCGCGAGCCCGTCGATATTGATCCGGGCGACGGATGCTGGCGGCCTTGTACGCGACGAATGGTTCACCGTTACGATCCTCGATCTCCCAGAAGCCCCGACCGATATCTGGGCAGATCGCCCACTCTCCTTCAACGAGAACATTGCCGTCGGGACAATTATCGCCGGGTTCGCCGGGTTCGATCCCGATGGCAATCTAGCGAGCTATTCGTTGCTAAATGACGCGGGTGGCCGGTTCTCGATGTTGCCAACCGGCGTGCTGATGGTGGGCTCGGCCGGTCTGAACTACGAAGCGGGCGCGACGCAATCTATCCTGGTCCGGGCGACCGACGCGGTCGGGCTCTTCCGGGACGAGTGGTTCACCGTTGCAATCGGGGACGTGAATGAAGCCCCAAGCGACATATGGGCAAATGTACCGCTTTCGTTTGACGAAAACATCCCCGTGGGTACCGGGATAGCTTGGTTCGGGGGTGCCGACCCTGAGGGTAACATAACAAATTACTCGTTGCTCAATAGTGCTGGCGACCGATTTGCGATCCGCTACGATGGTCTGTTGATGGTGGGTTCAACGGGGCTTGATTATGACGTTCCCGAGACAACTCACTCCATCCTGGTCCGTGCAACCGACGCGGGTGGTTTTGTACGAGACGAGTGGTTCTCGGTCTCGGTCGCGGATGTTAATGAGCAGCATACACTGGCCCCGGATGCTTTTGACATTCCGGAAAATTATTCCGTCGGCCCCATGGTCGCGGTGCGCGATCTCATTCCGAAGTTGAGCGATCCGGAAAAAGCTAACATGCGATGGAGCTTCGCCGACGGCTCGTCCAGCCAGGGGAATTTTACGATTGAAGCGATGACGGGCCAGATCATTCTAAACGTGCCTTTCGACTATGAAGCGCTGACGTCTGTATACGAATGGCAGGACGTGTGGGTCCAGGACCCGTATGACCCTTATGGGAGCGGGTATTACGAACAGCAGTATGTCTACTTGGGCCGTGATGCTTCGCGGGCGACATTCAACTTGAATGTGATGGCTACCGACCTTGGTGGCCCGGTTGTAAACGTTGCTACCGCTCCCGTGACGATCACTGTGACCGACGACGACGAAGGGCCTGTTCTCGGATATACGCCCAGGTTCATCGTCCGCGATGATCAGTCGAACGGTTTCCTCGGTCAGCTATACGGCTATGATCCCGATACCGGTGGCGCGGCAGTGAGCTACAGCATCAGCCTGGTCAGCTCCGAGGAGCAGTTTGCGTCACCTGGTGGAAGTTCCGACGTGGACAATTATGCCAACCCCACAGTGTCGGTTGCGTGGAATAACGGTCGATTGTCCTTCAATACCCCCGGGGACGGCGAATGGGAGGGCGGGATCCGCAACCATCCCGTGTATGGAGGTCGCTGGAGCTACCAGCTCGTCTATCGGATGGACGTGACGATGACGGATGCTTCCGGAAAGGTTGGCGAACCGCAGCGGTTCGAAATCATCTTCCTCAAGCACGGACAGTCGGGCATTTTGCCGATCATCCTCGATCTCGATGGCGATGGCGTGGAAATGGCCGAGGCGGACACCTCTGGTGTGCGCTTCGACATGAACGGCGATGGCCTGGCCGAACAGACCGGCTGGGTGGGAGCGGACGACGGCCTGCTGGTGCTCGATCGCAACGGTAACGGCATCATCGACGACGCGCGCGAATTGTCCTTCGCCAAGGACGATGATCAGGCGGTGACCGATCTTGAAGGGCTCCGGGCCTGGGATTCGAACCGCAACGGTTTCCTCGAGGCGGGCGACGTGGATTTTGCGCGCTTCCAGATCTGGCGCGATATTAATCAGAACGGGGTCAGTGAAGCGGGCGAGCTGTTCTCGCTGTCGTCGCTCGGGATCCGGAGTCTGAACCTCACCCTGAATCTCACGAACCAGGAGCTTGTCAGCGATCGCAATGTGCTTTTCGCGACGTCCGAGTTTCAGCGGACCGACGGAACGACCGGACTGATCGGCGACGTGAGCTTCGCTTTCGATCCGGAAGAGCCAGCAGATGAAGAGCCCGTTGCGGAAGTAGCCCCTCCCATCGTCCTGGATCTCGATGGAGATAATGCAGGGCTGGTTTCTCTGGCCGACAGCAAGACGCGCTTCGACATGAATGGCGACGGCATTGCGGACAAGACCGGTTGGATCGAAGCCGGCGACGCGCTGCTTGCGCTCGACCGCAACGGAAACGGTGCGATCGACGGCATCGACGAAATCTCGTTCGTCAAGGACAAGGCCGGCGCAACGACCGACCTGGAGGGCCTGGCAGCGTTCGACACGAATACCGATGGCGTGCTCGATGGGGCTGATACCCGGTTCGTGGAATTCCGCGCGTGGCGGGATGCGAATGCCAACGGCCTGACCGACGCGGGCGAGTTGCAAAGCCTCGCTGAGGCTGGCGTCGTGTCGATCTCGCTGACGGGTACGCCCACCGGTGAGGCGACGAGCGCAGGTAGCAATGTCATCTATAACAAAGGCAGTTTCACCCGCGCCACTGGCGCGAGCGGCACGCTGCTCGATGTCGGCCTGGCGTTCAAGGCGATGTCAAAGCTGCCCGAAATCGAATTCCAGAACAGCGATTGGAAGGGCAAAGCGCGCAGCTATTCCGTGACGGGCGGCAGCGCTGCGGCTCGCGTGGCGCCGCGCTATGCCAAGGGGGTGCTGAGCGCCGATGCCGGCCAGATCGCGCCAGCGGCGATCATGGCGTTCGATGACCGGATCGTGGGTCTGCTGTCCACAATCCTGGTCGATCTAGATGGGGATGGCCTGGAGGCCAAACGCTCGAACCGATCACGCGCCGCGTTCGATATGAATGGAGATGGCGTTGCCGATAACACCGGCTGGATGTCGGGGGGCGATGGAATGCTGGTTATCGACCGCGACGGCAGCGGTTCGATCACGCACGCGTCGGAGCTGTCGTTCCTTGCCGAGAAGGACGGCGCAACCAGCGCATGGGATGGCCTGTCGGTGCTCGACAGCACGCGGGATGGGAAGATCGACGCGAAGGATACCCGGTTTGGTGAGCTCAAAGTCTGGGCTGATCGCAATGGCGATGGCGTGTCGCAGACGGACGAGATCAAGTCGCTGGCCGAACTAGGGATCACCGAAATCGGTCTTCGCTCGGTATCGAGCGGGGAGAGCGGCAAGGTCGGCGATAATGTGCCGCTATCCACCGCAACCTTCAAATGGGCCAATGGCGTTACGGCCACCATCGGCAATGTTGCCCTGGCCTTTGATCCGGGCGCGGCAAGGCTTGGCGCGGACGAAACGCCGACGCCCGCTCCTGAAATAGCGCCCCAGGAGGCCGCAGCAGCGCTTGCCGCCTCCCGCCTTGTTCAGGCAATGAATGGCTTCGGGGTCGGGATGAGCGAAGGCAGCCTGTCCGCGCGCTGGACCGAACACCAATCCGGCATTGATGTGCTGGCGGCTCGCGCGGCATAAGGATTGTAATGACCAACAATAAACACGGCAACGGCGCAGCCCCTTTGCAAGCGCCCACCGTCAGCCACCTTCTGGGCGAGATGGCCTGGCTGCTAACGCAATCGCCGCTGCACCGCGCACTGGCGATCGGCGACCTGGAATGGCTGGTAATGCCGGCGCTGATTCATCAGCAATTCTACATGTTTCGTGATGGCGAGCGGCCCGTCGGCCTGGCACTCTGGGCAAAATGCTCGCCCGAAGCTGCCAAAAAGCTGGATGCTGGCATGATCGAACCTGAGAACCGATTGACGCTGGAGGAGTGGAATGGCGGCGATCAGATTTGGCTCGTCGATCTGATCGCTCCCTTCGCGAATGCGGAAAATCGCCATCGCGAACTGATGATTGCGGACCTCGTCTCCAAGCCGCTGGCGGGCAAGGAATTCCGGTTCCACCAGACCGATCCCTCCACGGGGAAGCGTACGGTACAGGTCGTCAGCGCAGACGCAGGGGAGAAACTGAAACACGCACTGGTCGCTGCGTCCAGTCAACTCCCCTGAACTATGTCGAGGGCCTCGCATATTTGAGATCCTCGCGCTTGAACGCACTGACGTGGTGCTGGATTTTCGGACAAGAGGCCCAGCTATCCCGAGCGTCACGGATGGATGGCGATGGAGATGACGCGAAAGCGCTATGCGGTTGATTTTCAAGACGAAGTTTGCGTGGGAGGTTATCCGAGGGACCTGACGCTTGCGGAACTGGCTGCGATGGACGGGTCGTACCCGACGGAATAGACGGCGGCAGCGCGCTGGCCGCCTGCCGTCGAGCCTGCGAACAGCCAGCTCTTGCGGTCGATCGCGATCAAGCAGGTCAGTGTCCGCTGACCTGATGGAGCGGCGCTGAGGACCCACACTGCCGACGCAGGCTTTCGGCAGGGTGCGGCGCCTGATGGCGGCCCCGCGGGCACTCCGGCCTCTCGGTCGGGCGGTGCGCCCGGTTTCGCGAGGCCGGCGACACATGCCGCCCTGGCCTTGCGAAGCCCGACCCTGCACCGCTGATCCGCCCGCGCCGGCCGGGGTGCCATCCCTTTGCTGGCGGCGGCTTCGCCGCCGGGAAGTTCTACGGTCGCCGCTCGCGCGGCGGTGCTGTTGGTGGCCTCTCCCGGTGGCGCGGGAGTGGACGGCGCTCCCTGCTAGAGCAATTTCACATTGACCGTTGATATCCAGCGGCCTGGAAGAAGTTGGCACATTCGCAGGGCGGGAAGCGATCAAGGAGTTCGCCGATGCGCTCGACAAGAGCATCGACGGTTCGGGCTGGCTGCTGGCGCAGGAGTGCCTTGAGCTTGGCGAAGGCCATCTCGATCGGGTTCATGTCGGGGCTGTAGGGAGGCAGGTAGAAGAGCTGGGCGCGCCGGGCGGTGATCGCCTCGCGGATGCCGGCCACCTTGTGGGCGGGCAGATTGTCGAGCACCACGACATCGCCGCGCCGGAGCGTGGGGGCCAGGACGTCGCGGACATAGACCCGGAAGGCATCGCCATCCATCGGCCCATCGAGCACCCAGGGCGCGGTCATGCCGGTCAGGCGCAGGCCGGCGATGAACGTCATCGTCTTCCAGTGTCCGAACGGCACGCGATCGCGGCAGCGCTCGCCGACCGGCGCCCAGCCATAGAGCCGCGCCATCTTGGTGTTCACCCCTGTCTCGTCGAGGAAGACGAGGCTTTCAGGGTCGATGAACGGCTGGGCTGCCCGCCACAGCGTGCGCCGCGCCGCCACGTCCGGCCGCTCCTGCTCGGCTGCGTGCAGGGCTTTTTTTAAACGACAGGCCGAGCCGCCGCACCCCATTCCACATCGCGCCGGTGCTGAGCCCGATTCCGTGTTCGGCCAACAGCCAGGCTTGTGCCTGCGGCAGCGTGATCCCTGGTTGCGAGCGGATGTGCGCCGCCAGCGCCAGTTCCTGCGCCGGGGAGAGCTTGCGCGGCGGGCGGCCGCGGTTCGGGTTGATCCCGGCATCGCCGGTCAGCCGCCGCCGGATCCGAGCCTTGTAGATATAGGCCACGCTGACCTTGAAGAGCACTGCTGCCTCGCGGACCGGCATCCCGCCGTCCACCGCCGCCAGCACCCGATCGCGCAAATCCTGCGAGTAACTCTGCCCAGATCGCCAACCCATCGCCGCCTCCTTCGTGACGGCTGCCTATGAATCACACGATCAGCGAAAAGGGAATCCCCCGTGATTCCACCCGTCGTGAACCCGCTCTAGGCCCGCTCGCGTCCCCGGCAAGCCGGGCTGCGCCCGGCTCCTTCACCTTCGTTGCGGCCCTTCGGGTGCCGGAGCCGCTTGGCGCGGGCCTTTCCGGTCGCATCTTGCCGCCCACCCCCGCTTCCGGGGGAGGCTATGGTGGTTTTGGGGCGGTGCAGGAGGTGAACGATGCCTGTCTCCCCGAACGTCCGCGCGCGCGGCAAGGGCCGGAAACCCAAAGCGTCCAGCGCGGGAACCCCAAACCCGGCCAACGCGCGAACGGAACCCCACAACACCCGCGCCAGCCTCTACGACGAGGTGACGGGGCGGATCATCGCCGAACTGGAGGCGGGCCGCTTTCCGTGGGTGCAGCCTTGGGGGGGGCCCGAAGCTGGCGGCGGCACGGCTGGCGCTGGCCTGCCGCGCAATGCGCTCACCGCACGCCCTTACGCGTCGATACCGGCAGTGAGCGTGTTCGCGATCCCGCCGACATCGAAGCGCAGCGTCGACTGGAGCGCGCCGCCGGTGGTGCGCGTCAGGCCGTTGCTGCCCGTCAGCGCCGGCGTGGTATCCGGGTTGTCATAGGTGATGACGCGAAGCGCGGTGCGATACAGGGTGGCCTTCAGGCTCCATTTGCCCGCGGCTTCGCCGCCGGTCAGGTTGACCACGCTTTCGTCCTGGGTCGAACGATGGGCCTGCATATACGGGAAGGCGGCGTTGGCCTGCGGGTTGTTCGGTCCGAAATCGTCGAGCGCGAAGTAGTGCTGCGATCCCTGGAGCCGGAAGCCGCCGCCGAGATCGACCCCGACCTTGGCGAGCCAGGTCTTGCTGTTGCTGTCTTCGGGGCGCAGTTCGACGCCGCCGCCCTGGCGGATCGGGCCGCTGTCACGCGAGGCGACGGCAAACAGCGCATCGATCGCGCCGGCACGGCCATAGACCTGCCCCGCATAGCGCTGGGCACCGGCGCCGCTGGCATATTCGGCGAGCGCGCGTGCGCCGACCGTCTGCCCCGCCGTCAACTGGCTCTCTGCCGAGATCGTCTCCAGCGCGAGCACTCCGCCCAGGCCGCCGGCACCATGCACCGCCGAACTCGCGCCGCGCAGCGTTTCGATCTGGCGAACGAAGCTGGGGTCGATGAACAGCGGCGTGCGCAGGGTCTCTGTCGTGTTGCGGCGCGCGCCATCGACCGTGATGATGATCTGCCGACCGGTGAAGCCGCGGATCGAGGGCGTCTCGCCCTGCTGGCGCGGACCGCCGCCGACGTTGAGTCCCGGCTGAAGCCGAAGGGCGTCGAACACGCTCAGCGCCTGCCGGTCCTCGAGCTGTTCCGCCGCTACCACCGAGACCGGTGCTGCGGTATCCGCCAGCTTTTCCGGCACGCGCGTCGCGACGACGACGATGTCATCCGGTGCAGGCGTCGTTTGCGCCAGCGCCGATGTCGAGGCCAACAGGGCCGCGACGGGCAGCAAGGTTGTCTTTAACAAGCTGAAATTCCCCTATTTGATTGAATGGCTATCGGTAGGAGGCTCAAGGTCGCGCGGCGGCGAAGAGCGAGGGGATGGCATACATGCGTTCGTCTCCTGGAAAGCGCGTCAGAATTTGCGGGTGAACGACAGCTCGACGCTGCGCGGCGCGCCGATGAAGACGAGGCCGGAGGCGTAGCCGGACCAGTCCGCATAGAATTTGTCGGTGAGGTTGCGTCCGCGCAGCGTCAGCGTGCCGAAGGATGCGTTCCACGACACCGCAGCGTCGAACGTCGTGAAGGCGTTGACCTTGGTGACGTTCGCCGTCTCGGTGTAGAAATCGCCATTGTGGCGCATGCTGCCGACCAGCGTGATCGGGAGCGCCTTGGGCGACCAGGTGACGACGAGATCGGCCAGCTGCTCGGGGACATTCTGCGGCCGGTTGCCCGCGCGGTTGACGCCGCCCGCCTCGATCAGTTCCAGATATTCGGCATCAAGCAGCGTCCCGCTTGCGGTCACGTTCAGCTCCGGCGTGACCGGCAGGTTGAGCGAGATTTCCGCCCCGCGCGAGCGCTGCGCACCGCCCTGGAACACTACCGCCGGGTTGGTCGGATCGCGCGTGAGGATGTCGTCCTGCCGGATATAGAAGGCCGACGCGGTCAGTTCGACTCCGGTTCCGCTGAGCGAGGTCTTGATGCCCCCTTCATAGGAATAGCCGGTGGTCAGCTCGAACTTCGCGTTCGCGGCGCTGAGGAACAGCAGGCCGCTGACCGGGGTGACCGCGCGGGTATATTGCGCGAACAACTGGGTGCGAGGCGTGACGCTGTAGACCGTGCCCGCGCGCCACGAGATCGGATGATAGGTCTGGCCATAGGTCTGGACCGCGCCGCTGGTGGCGTTGCGCACGCTGCGGTCGAGCTTCACATCGTCATAGCGGATGCCGCCGACGACCAGCCACTGGTCGGTCAGATTGAGCGCATCCTCGGCGAAGATCGCAAGCGCATCGACCTTTGCGGTGACGTCC
The DNA here is from genome assembly GCF_053502645.1 of Sphingomonas degradans. Taxonomy (NCBI): domain Bacteria; kingdom Pseudomonadati; phylum Pseudomonadota; class Alphaproteobacteria; order Sphingomonadales; family Sphingomonadaceae; genus Sphingomonas; species Sphingomonas degradans. Next base: position 4,023,779 of record NZ_CP177172.1, on the reverse strand, counting down.
TGGCGCGTCGAGAAATTGGCGGGGGTGTCGGCCGGGAAGGTGCCCCGCACCGGATTGAACGGATCGACGGACGAGGCGCCGAAGCGCCGCACCGTGAAGAAATCGGTATGGCCGAATTCGGCGCCGATCGTGAAGCGATTGCGCAAGCCGGCGATCCGGCCGTCAAAGGCGAGGTGCAGGCGCTGGTTCCAATATTGGTGATCGTGGCTGATATAGGTGGCGCCGCGATCGATCCGCCCGGTCGTGGCGTTGAAGCTATATTCGTCGGCGTCCTTATAGTCGCGGAAGCTGTCATAATAGCTGGTGTCGCTGACGATCGTCAGCGTGTCGCTCAGCGCATAGTCGGCGCGGGCGCGCAGCCAGGTCGTGTTCGATCCGTCGTTGCCGTCGGTATAGTCGAAGTTGGTCCGGCGCATCGCCTTGTCGAGCACCAGCCCGGAACTGCCCGACACCGCCGATGACGGGTCGCGCGCCACCGACCGCGCGACGACGGGTGTGCCGTAATAGGCGGTCTCGAACCGATCCTCGAAATGGTCGACCGAGACGACCAGCGAGAAGCGGTCGCTGGGCTTGAGCAGGAGCGAGCCGGTAGCCGCGAAGGTCCGGCTGTCGGCATCGTCGATCCAGCCGGACGAGCGCGAGAAGGACACGTCGCCGCGCACCGCCACTGTCTTGCCCAGCGGCAGGTTCACATCGGCGGCGAGGCGCGCGGTATCGAAGCTGCCATAGCTCGCCAGCATCTCGCCGCTCGCCCCGTCAAGAGTGGGGCGGCGCGGCACGAAGTTGATCGCGCCGGCAAGCGCGCCTTCCCCTGACGTGACCGAGGCCGGTCCCTTGATGACTTCGATCCGCTCGAACGACCAGGCATCCCAGTTGCGCACGCCGACGTCCGAATTGGCCATGCGCACGCCGTCATAGAGATAGTTCACCGCCCCCTTGAAACCGCGCATCGACACCGATCCGATCGATCCCGGCAGGTTGCCGGAGGCGACGCCGGGCGCGGCGTTCATCGCCTCGATCGCGTTGCGAACGCCCTGGAGCTGGAAATCCTGCTGCGTGACGATGTCGACCACCGCCGGCGTCTCGCGGATGGAGAGGCCGAGACGGCCGGACACCTCGGTTCGCCGCTCGAGTTGCTGGCCGGTGACGAGGATCGCGTCGCGGTCGGCGGACTCGTCCGCGACCTGGGCCAGCGCCGGAGACGCGACGAGGCACGCCGCGATGGCGAGGAACGATGATTTCACGAGAAACTCCCTGTTGCATGTGCGTGGGCGCGGGCCGCGAGGCGGCGGCGCCAGTGAAGGAACCCGGTCACGAACAGACCGAGCGGAACGAGGCCGAGGATCACGGCGAGGATGCGGGTCGACAGGCCCACGATCGATCCGTCGTGCAGGACGCGGATCCATTTGATGGTGGTTGTCGCGGTGTTGCCGCGCCGCACGTCATGGACGGCGAGCACGGCGCCGGAATATTGGTCGATAAAGACGAAGCTGCCGGGGAAGCGCCGGTGCGGATCGCCGGGCATCTGCACCCGGATGCGAAACGGCGTCGGTCCCGTGCCCGGCACGTCGATAAAGGCGAGCCGGGCCGCCGGAACAGCGCGATGCGCTGCGGCGAGCGCCCGTGCGATCGGGATCTGCCGTCCGATAGACGCGCTCGATTGCGGATCGGGTATCGCATCGGGCGCAGCGATCGTCGCGGTCAGCAACTGCGCCTTGACCGTGGGCAGCGCCAGCAACGCGCCGGTGCCGACCAGGATGAAGAGCAGGCCCATGCTCCACACGCCCGCCAGCTTGTGGAGGTCGCGCAGCCGCCGGATCGGCACGGCGTGGCGCTTGAACGCGAGCGCCTTGCGCCACGACCCGCGCGGCCACCAGACCACGATGCCGCTGACCAGCAGCACCAGCATCGCGAAGCCCGACCAGCCGACGATCTGACTGCCGATCTCGCCGGCCAGCAGGTGCATGTGCAGTTCGTAGAGCCAGCTCATCAGATAGCCGCCCCACGGCTCGGCGCGCAGCACCCGGCTGCCATCGGGCGAGAACCACACCATCTCGCGCGGCGCGTGGTGGCCATGCTCTTCCGATGGGTAGTAGCGCGCGGGGATGGCACCAGGCTCGCCGGTCGCCTCGAAAGACCAGTTGCCGTGGGGATCGGGCCAGTGCGTCCGGGCGGTCGCCAGTGCGCGGTCCCAGGTCGGCGAGGCCCAGTCCAGCGCCGGTGCGGACACCGTCGGTTGGATCGTCGGATGCAGTGCCTGGTCGATCTGGATATAGAAGACCAGCGCCGAGCCGGTCGCGCCGAGCAGCGCGAACAGCCCGCCGAGCCCGAGGCCGAGCCAGAGATGGAGCTGGCGCAGAAGGATACGGGTGCGTGCGGTCACGCGGCGCCCCGCGCGTTTTGCAGCAGCGCCCGGATTCGCGGCTCGAGCGCGCGCCGCTCGGCGGCCGACACGCATTGGCCGATCGGGTATCGCTCGCGGCGGAAGACGAGCCACAGCGCATGGTCGAGTTCGGTACGGCCGCTTGCCTCGATCCGCGTCCAATAGGCCGGCAGGGCGATCCGCGACCGCCGCCCGCGCCCGTCGAGGCGGACGAGTTCGATAACCCCGTCGACGACGCGGAGCCGTTCCTCGGGGACCGGCCCCTTGTTGAACAGGTGCAGTGCGACCGCGAGGCCGCCGATGTCGAGCACCGAGAAGAGCAGCACCGGCCAGGCGCCGATCAGCACGAAGCGCAGCGACACCAGCGCGGCGGCAACGCCGGCGGCCCAGAGCAGATACTTCCCCTGAACCGGCAGCGCCGACCGCGGCGCGATCATGCGGATTTCGTTCTCGGTGGCGCGTGCCGCCTGCCACGGACCGATCGCGTCCGGGGGCGTGCGCCCGGAAAGGGCCTCGGCGCTCATTGGGCCATTGCCGCCATGGCGGGCGTGCCCGCATCGGCGGCGGGGCTCTCGCCAACGACCGCATCACCGACGCGAAAAACCAGGCACAGGCCGATCAACAGCCAGGCCGAGCGGCGCGTCCGGCGCAGCCAGGCGATGAACGGCGTGGGTGCCGTTGCAATATTCGACATTTTGGGACCTCATCAGCTCTTCCAGCCCCCTGGAGGGGCCTGCGCATGGGCCAGCCATGCGCCGTCAGCGGCGACCGAGATCGATGCGCCGCGCCTGCCTCAGCCGCGCGAGGGAGGCCCCTGGGCGGGCGGCGGCGGCGCCGCGAGGCTGTGGACGGTCATATCCGCCATGGTGCGCGGGCGCGGCGGATCGAAGCTTTGCGGCACCGTGACGCGCAATGCCGAGTCTATCGGGTCGAGCAACGGGCCGCCTAGCCCGGCGGCAAAGGCGCAGGGCGCCGCCGGGCCATGAGGGTCATGGCCGTCCTCGTGCTGCGGAATCGGCAGGAACGCCTTCACCGCGCCCTGGCCCGTGCAGACGGAGATCGTGATGCCGTGCGCGCCGGCGACCGGCATGAACCCGGTTGGGACCGCGATCCGGATCGCCAGCACGCACAACAGCAGCAGCGCGAAAACGCGCCGTGCGTGCGTGGCGTGGCGGATCCGGGTGGTCAGCGGCATCGGCTTAGCCCTGCCGCCTTGGGGTCAGCGCGCCGAACAGCGCCATCAGAACCCTCCCTTGAGCGTGAGGAAGGCCGAGCGCGGCTGGGTGGGGATTACATAGGGGCCGCCGAAATACTGGTACGGCTCCAGCCCGTCATTGCCGAGCAGGTTGGTCACCGACAGGCTGAGCGAGACAGGACCGAGATCGTAGGAGGCCTGCGCGTCCACCAGCGCTATTCCCTTGACCGACACCGTGTTGGGGAAGGTAAGCTCGCGCCGCGATACGGCGGTGACGCCGCTTCCCAGCGAAAAGCCCCGCAACACGCCGTCGCGGAACCGGTAGCGCGCCGCCAGCCGCCCGCTATGCGCCGGCACCGCGCGCAGCCGGTCGCCGACCGGCAGGCTGTTGTCCTTGGTGACCTTGGCGTCGGTATAGGCATAGTTGAACAGCAGCGACACCGAGGGGACCGGCTCATAAATCAGGTCGAGTTCGGCGCCGCGCGCGCGCTGCTCGCCGGTCTGGATGTTCGCGAACGGCACCACCGGATCGGCGGTCACCACATTCTGGCGGGTGATCTGGTAGAGCGAGGCGGTGCCGGTCAGCCCCTTGATCGGCGCTGCGAACTTGATTCCGCCTTCCCAGGCCTGCGACGTCTCGGGCTTGGGGGTGATGGTATAGAAGCCGCCGCCGACCACGCCCTGGAACCCCTCGGCATAGCCGCCGAACAGCGAGATGCCGTCGACGATGCGGAAGGTCGCGCCGATCCGCGGCGTGACCTTCTCCGCGGTATCCTCGGTCGCCACGCCCACATTGCTGGTGACCTTGATATGCGTCCAGCGCAGGCCGAGCGTCACGTCCAGCCGGTCGCCAATGCCAATCTGGTCCTGCGCGAAGAGGGCGAAGCTCTCCATCCGGTCGTGCTGGTCGAAATAGAAGGGCGGGTCGCCGCCAAAGTTCGGCGCCGGCAGCGGACGGGCATAATCGATCGCCGCCCAGGCCGGATTGAAATACATCGCCCCGAAATAGCGGGTATGGTCATAATCGGCGCCGATCAGGATCGTCTGGCGCAGGCCACCATCCCCGAATCGGGCGGTAACCGTGCCGGTCGCATAGGTCTTCTTGCTATCGGACGGCAGAAAGGCGGTGCCGAAATTATAGACCGTCCCGCTGATCTGGCCGTAGGGGAAGCTACCCCGTTCCTCGAAGCTGGTGATGGTGCGCGCGACGGTCAGATTCGCCTCCACCCGGTCCGAGAAGCGGTGGGTGAGCGATCCGGTCAGTCCCTTGTTGGCGATCCAGGTGCGCGGCATGTCGCGCGATCCCGAATAGGTGGCGCGGTCGATCACTGCGACGGGGGCGAGCAGCGACACCGGCAGCCCGGCATATTCGGTCTGCTCGATCCTGCTGTAGCGCCCGCGCACCACGAGGCTGGTATCGGTGCCGAGGCCGATCGCCAGCGTCGGGAAGATCGCGCGGCGATCGCGGCTGACGAAGTCGATATAGCTGTCGGCGCTGTCGATCATGCCGGTCACGCGCAGGGCGACGCCGGCCATCAGCGGCAGATTGACGTCGCCTTCCGCCCCAACCGTGCCGAACGAGCCCGCCCGCGCGGTGATCGTCATGCCCAGCCGGTCATAGGGATCGCGCGAGACGAGGTTGATGACTCCCGACAGCGGCGCGCCGGTGCCCCCGCCATAGAGCGTGGCGGTCGGCCCCTTGGCGACGTCGATGCGCTCGACATTGACCAGCGTGCCGGGATCGCCGACGCCAGCCGGGAGCTGATAGGTCGGCACGCCGTCGATGTAATAATTGACTGCGAAGCCGCGGACGAGCGTCGGCTGGAGCACGGTCTGCTCGATGCTGGTGGGCACCACGCCCGAGACGTTGACCAGCGCGTCGGGCAGTGTCTGGAGATCCTGCTCCTCGATCAGCACGCGGGTGATCGTCTGGATCGACTGGGGGGTTTTCTCGACCGGGGTGGCGGTGCGCGTCGCGGTGGTGGTCTGCGGCGTGGCATAGGTTTCGCGCTGACCGGTCACGACGATGGTGTCTGCGGTCCAGCCCTGGGTGGGCTTGTCCTGCGCATGGGCGGCAACGGGCGCTACGGTGCAGGCGAGCGTCGCCAGCATTCGGGTCTTGAGCATGGAATTCTCCGGCAGGGCTGGGAATGCGCGACAGGCGCGCAGCACACCGGAGAACAGGGAAACAAGCCGCGCGGCGCGCGACGGGATCAATCCACTCCGGCGCTTAAGCGCGCGCGGGCGGCCCTCGAAGCGGCGGGGTCAGGAAATCGGCGTCGGCGAGGCGAAAGTCCGAGGGCGGCGGCAACGCGAATTCGCCCAGCACCATCGCCGGCAACGCCATGGCGAGCGCAGGATCGGCGCCGAGTACAGGTGCCGAGAGCCCCGCAAACGCGCACGGCGCGGTCGGCTTGTCCTGCTCGGGGTGGTGCTCGCCCGGGTCCGGGACCCCGATGTCGAGGACCATCGTCGTGCCGCTGGCCATGCCGCCGCACATCCGCACGACGATGCCGTGCGCCGTCTGGGCGGGCATGAAGCCGGTGGGGATGGCAATTCGCAGCAACAGGGCGAACGCAAAGAACACAGCTACAAGGCTGCGCGCGCTCTTCCTGCTCCGAATTGCCCCCAACATAGGAAAAGCCTTACCGACGCCGTGTCATCTTGTCATCTGAAACGGTCGGCTGCCGCCTCAAGTCGGCGCCAACGGAAAATACTGCCCGAGGCGCCGCAGATGCGGTCGCTACCTCCAGGGCCGAACAATGGCGATAGGACAGTTTGTCACATGCTTCTTCGATGGGAGCGTCGGTCCCGCCAAGGGCGTAGAGCCGGAATCGATGGTCGAAAAGCCCGATCTTGTGCCGGGCAAGCCACACCCGCTCCGGAAGAATCCCGCGCATCGCCCGGCGAAAGGGTTGCCGGGCCTGGCCATCGGCCAGGAACAGATGGGGTGGCAGCGACAGCATGAAATCGACGACGCGCCGGTCGAGCAGCGGGAAGGTGGCCGCCAGCAGCGGCGCGGCGAGATAGTGATAGGCGGTGCGGGGGAACGACGCGCCGAATAGGCCAGCGCGATCCTGCGGCGATCCATGCCCGTCTTGGGCGCGGCCGTCCGCGATGCGCGGGTTCGTCAGGGGATGAGCGAAGCCGCGCGCAGGCTTTCGAACAGCGCGAAGAAGGCGTCATCGGTCGGCTGATAGGCTGTGAACCCCATCCGCCGGCTTTTCGACATGTCGGTGACAACCTCGATCGGGCGGCCGAGATCGGCGTCGGTGTGCCAGGGCGAGGCGAGCCGCGTGAGATCGGGCTCGGCAAGCCCCTGGCGTTCGGCCAGCGCGCGCCAGACCGGGGCGTCTTGTGCCATCTGCACTTCCAGCGGCAGAACCGCGCCGTCGAACGGCGCCGCTTCCAGCCCGAACCAGGCGGCGATCCGCGCCCACATCCAGCGCCAGCGAAACACGTCGCCATTCACGACATTGAACGCTTCATTGGCAGCCGCCGGCGTGGTCGCGGCCCACAGGAGGTGCCGGGCCAGCAGCCCCGCATCGGTCATGTCTGTGAGCCCGCTCCACTGCGCCGACGAGCCGGGAAAGCGGAACGGTCGCCCGGTTTCGCGGCACAGCGTCGCATATACGGCAAGCGTGGTGCCCATGTTCATGGCGTTGCCCACCGCCTTGCCGATCACGGTGTGCGGGCGGTGCACGCTCCACGAAAACCCGTCGCGCGCGGCCGCGGCGAATACCGCATCCTCCTGCGCATAATAGAAATTCTCGACGTCGAGCCGCCCCTGTTCCTCGCGGAACGGCGTCTGTGGCAGCACGCCCCGGCCATAGGCCTCGAAGGGCCCGAGATAATGTTTGAGCCCGGTCACCAGCGCGACGTGGCGCGGCGCTTCGGCGGCGGGGAGGGCGTCTAGGAGGTTGCGGACCATCGCTGCGTTGACGCGGATATTCTCCGCTTCGCTGTCCTGCCGCGCCCAGGTGGTGAGGAACACCGCATCGGGGCGGATATCGCGGAGCGCGGCGGCGGTGGTGGCCGCGTCGTGCAGATCTGCTGCCAGTGGCGCAACGCCGGGTTGCGCGGTCGGGCTGCGTGCCAGCCCGTGGACCGTCCATCCCTCTTGCGCCAGCAACGCGGCGGTCGCGCTGCCCACGATGCCGCTCGCGCCGACGACCAGTGCGGTTTTGCCCATGTCGTACTCCTTCTCTCGTTCCTGATGGAGCTAGGCGCGGCGTGCCACCCGTTCTAGACGGCACCGTTTGGGGACATAGGCACCCGGAGGTACCCAGCATGAAGCCCGGCAGCGACGACAGCGAATGGCGCGAGGACTGCGCCCCCCGGCGGGTGCTGGAACTGTTCGCCACCAAATGGACCAGCATGATCCTCCACACGCTGCACGCGCGCCATGCAGGCGCGGTGCGCACGGGGGTGCTGCTGCGCAGCCTGCCGGGGATATCCAAGAAGATGCTGACCCAGACGCTGCGCGACATGGAAGCCAGCGGGCTGGTCACGCGTCACGTCCAGGGCACGGTGCCGCCGGCGGTGGAGTATCGGCTTACGCCGCTCGGCGCGCGCTTCGTCGCGCCGGTCGAGCTGTTGTACCAATGGGGCCGCGACAACGCCGATGCGCTCGATGCACTGAAGCCCCGCGCAACCTCGCGCAGGAGTGGGGCCGACTGATCGATGCGGGCGGCGCGCGGGATACGCACGCCGCCCGGCACGGTTATACCAGCGTCGCGAGCGCCGAGGCGTCGAAGCCCTTGAGGCCCGCGGCATCCCCCGCGCGCACCTTGGCGGCCCAGTTCGGATCGCTGATAAGCGCCCGCCCGACTGCGATCATGTCGAATTCGTCGCGCTCCATCCGCTCGACCAGCTGGTCGATGCCGACGCTGGTCGAGGCCTCCCCGCCGAACGCCGCGATGAATTCGCCCGACAGCCCGACCGACCCGACGCTGATCGTCGTCGCCCCGGTGAGCTTCTTGGCCCAGCCGGCGAAGTTCAGGCCCTGTTCGCCATCGACTTCGGGGAATTCGGGTTCCCAGAACCGACGCTGCGAACAATGCAGCACATTGGCGCCGGCATCGACGAGCGGCTGGAGCCAGTCGGCCATCGCATCGGGCGTGGTCGCAAGCCGTGCGGCGAAGTCCTGCTGCTTCCACTGGCTGACGCGCAGGATCACCGGATAGTCGGGGCCCACCGCC
>NZ_CP177172.1:3402500-4010000 GCF_053502645.1 Sphingomonas degradans | reverse complement strand
GACCGTACCCGAAACCGACACAGGTGGTCAGGTAGAGTATACCAAGGCGCTTGAGAGAAGTGTCCTGAAGGAACTCGGCAAATTGCCTCCGTACCTTCGGAAGAAGGAGGCCCCATGTAAGCGCAAGCTCTCATGGGGGGCACAGGCCAGGGGGTAGCGACTGTTTAGCAAAAACACAGGGCTCTGCTAAGTCGGCTTCAAGACGACGTATAGGGCCTGACGCCTGCCCGGTGCCTGAAGGTTAAGTGGAGGGGTGCAAGCTCCGAAATGAAGCCCAGGTAAACGGCGGCCGTAACTATAACGGTCCTAAGGTAGCGAAATTCCTTGTCGGGTAAGTTCCGACCTGCACGAATGGCGTAACGACTTCCCCACTGTCTCCAGGACATGCTCAGCGAAATTGAATTCTCCGTGAAGATGCGGAGTACCCGCGGTTAGACGGAAAGACCCCGTGCACCTTTACTGCAGCTTCAGAGTGGCATTAGGAAAGAACTGTGTAGAATAGGTGGGAGGCTTTGAAGCCATGGCGCCAGCCGTGGTGGAGCCACAATGTGAAATACCACCCTGTTGTTTTCTGATGTCTAACCACGCACCGTCATCCGGTGCTGGGACCCTCTGTGGCGGGTAGTTTGACTGGGGCGGTCGCCTCCCAAAGAGTAACGGAGGCGCGCGAAGGTTGGCTCAGGCCGGTTGGAAACCGGCTGTTAGAGTGCAATGGCATAAGCCAGCCTGACTGCGAGACTGACAAGTCGAGCAGAGACGAAAGTCGGTCATAGTGATCCGGTGGTCCCTCGTGGAAGGGCCATCGCTCAACGGATAAAAGGTACGCCGGGGATAACAGGCTGATAACCCCCAAGAGCTCATATCGACGGGGTTGTTTGGCACCTCGATGTCGGCTCATCACATCCTGGGGCTGGAGCAGGTCCCAAGGGTTTGGCTGTTCGCCAATTAAAGTGGTACGTGAGCTGGGTTCAGAACGTCGCGAGACAGTTTGGTCCCTATCTGCCGTGGGCGTCGAAATTTGAGAGGAGTTGACCCTAGTACGAGAGGACCGGGTTGAACATACCTCTGGTGTACCAGTCGTTCTGCCAAGAGCGCAGCTGGGTAGCTATGTATGGACGGGATAACCGCTGAAAGCATCTAAGCGGGAAGCCTCCCTCGAGATAAGATTTCATAGGACGGTCGGAGACCACGACCTTGATAGATCGGATGTGGAAGTGCGGTAACGCATGAAGCTAACCGATACTAATTGTCCTATTCGCGCTTGAGAGTTCCACCATCAATGTCAGCACTGGGCAACCAGCGCCGTCATGGTGTGATGATCATCGCAGCCCGTATTATCATCTTACAATTACCGTGCACGGTATCGATTTGAAAAACTTCCAGCTGCACCTGCTTCATTGCTTGGTGACCATAGCGTCTGTGACCCACCCGATCCCATCCCGAACTCGGCCGTGAAACCAGACAGCGCCGATGGTACTATCGCCTAAGCGATGGAAGAGTAGGTCGTCGCCAGGCATTGAAGCCGGTGCAGCCAGAAGTTTCTTCGCACGAAGAACCCATTCACAACGCCAAAGACATACACCCTGACGCGGGGTGGAGCAGTCCGGTAGCTCGTCAGGCTCATAACCTGAAGGTCACAGGTTCAAATCCTGTCCCCGCAACCAAAACACACAACCGCTTCAGCAACACGCTGAGGCGGATTTTTTTTGCCCGCGCCAGGCCGGCGCACATGCTCCCGCCTACGACCGCACGAAGAAATCGCGCAGCCACGCCGCTCGCGTCCGCCCCGCCGTCCGCCAGTCGGCGTCCTCCTCCGGCTGATACGTCGTCGGATCCAAAACCCGCACCCGCGCCGCCTTGAACGCCGCGCCGTTGCGCGTCACCAGCGTCAGCCCGTGCTCCAGCGCCGTCGCCGCGAACAGCGCGTCGCGCGTCACCGACAGCCCGATCTGCCCGCGCCGCCGCGCAACCGCCAGATCCAGCGGCAGGATATTGCCCTCAAACGCACGAACCACGCTCTCGTCGATCCACTTGCGCAGCGCGGCGCCCGCCGCCTTGTCCCGTCGCGCCGCGTCTGTCGCTGCCGCCTCCAGTTCCACGAGCGTGATCGACGACACGAACAGCCGCTCGCGCGCCACTTGCCCTGCCCAGAGCGCGAGTCCGGGCGCGACATCGCGCTCCCGCGCACGGCGCAGATCGAAGACGATCGGGGTATCCAGCAGGTACATCAGCCCCCGTGCCTGTCCCAGGATTCGGGTGGCGGCAGCACGCCGCCCGCCGCGTCCGGCATCGCCAGCAGATCGACGATGCTCTCGCGCTCGCCGCTAAGCGCGCGAAACGCCTCGACGCTCATCAGCACATGCGTGGGCCGTCCCCGATCGGTGATGAACACCGGCTCGACCCGTGCCAAACGTTTTGCGGCGCTGACATCCTGATTGAACTCGCGGCTGCCGATGACTTTCATGCGTACCTACATCGCTATTCTGATCGCAAGTTAATGTAGCGAGGTTACTACCTTGTGGGCCAGTTGCAACACTCAGCGGTCGCGCGCCGGAAAAGCGATTGCGGGGCCCCTTTTCCCCTTGCGCAGCCACAGCGGCCCGCGCTCTCTCAACGCCGCGCAAAGGCTCGACAAACGGCCGCGCGACCATGGGGGGATGCGGAATGTTCGATCTGATCACCGGCGCATGGCATGCGCTGCTCGACGTGCTGAGCCCGCACGGCCCGGCCGTACATGCAGCGAAAAGCTACGCCCCAGGCGACTTCAGCATCCATTTCTTCCTCCAGCTCGCGATCATCATCCTGGCGTGCCGCGTCGTGGGATGGCTGGGGCAGAAGCTGCTCGGCCAGCCGCAGGTGGTCGGCGAGATGATCGCCGGCGTGGTGCTCGGGCCGTCGCTGTTCGGCCTGCTGCTGCCTGACCTTCAGCTTGCGATCTTTCCCAAGGAGACGCGCAACGTGCTGTATGTCGGTGCGCAGCTGGGTGTCGGGCTGTACATGTTCATCGTCGGGCTGACGCTGAATCTGGGCCATTTCAAGTCGAAGGTGCGCAGCGCGGCCGCGGTGTCCGCGGCGGGGATCGCGGCGCCGTTTCTCTTCGCGGTGCTGATCGCGCCGTTCCTGCTAACGGTGCCCGGCCTGTTCGCGCCCGGAATCGATCGCGGCAGCGCGACGCTGTTCATGGGGGCGTGCATCGCACTCACCGCCTTTCCGATGCTGGCCCGCATCATCAACGAACGCGGGCTGGCCAATTCGTCACTGGGCACGCTGTCCCTCACGGCCGGTGCGTTCGACGATGCGGCGTCGTGGTGCGTGCTGGCGATCGTGCTGGCGACCTTTGGCGCAGGTCCCGGCGTCGCCGTGCTCGCGATCGGGGGGGCGGTGCTCTATACCGGCTTCATGCTGCTGTTCGGGCGGCGGTTGCTCGCGCCGCTGGGCCGTGCGGTCGAGCGGCGCGGCGAGATGAGCAGCCAGGTGCTGGCGATCGCGATGCTGCTGTTCTGCCTCTCCGCGTTCCTGATGGACGCGATCGGAATCCATGCGATCTTCGGTGGGTTCCTGATGGGCGTGTGCATGCCGCGCGGGCTGTTCGTCGAGGAATTGAAGCGCAAGGTCGAGCCGCTGGCGGTGGTGCTGCTGTTGCCGATGTTCTTCACCTATTCGGGGCTGAATACCCGGATGGACATGGTCAATTCGGGATCGCTGCTGCTGATCGCGCTGGGCATCCTGGTTGTGTCGATCCTGGCGAAGTTCGGTGCCTGCTACGCCGCGGCGCGGCTGTCGGGCGAGGATAACCGCACCGCGCTCGGCATCGGCGCGCTGATGAACTCGCGCGGGCTGATGGAGCTGATCATCATCAATATCGGGCTGCAAAAGGGTATCATCGGGCCCACGCTGTTCTCGATGCTGGTGCTGATGGCGATCGTCACCACGGTGATGGCAACCCCGCTGTTCGAGCTGGTCTATGGCCGCAAGGCGCGTGCGCAGGGCGAGCTGGACGCAATCGATCCGGGCCTCGCCACCGCCTGACCGAGCGGCCAAGGGCCCGAATCCTCGCATGCACCGGCGCCAATGCCCCGGATATCCGGATCAGGACCCGGTGGGGTTCATTACAGCCGCACGCCGCCGGTGTTGATCGCCCCGATCAGCGCGCGATGCGTGGGCAGGTCGGCGACGGCGCGGTCGCCAAAGGCGCGGATGCGCGCGAACGTCTTTTCCGCCGCTGCGCCATCGGGGAAATCGGCGCGCCCTGCCCCCAGGTCGGTCGGGTATTCCATCCCGTAGAGGATGTACTGATAGTTGAAATAGGCGAAGCTTTCGACGTCGATCAGGAAGTCGAACCGGTTGGGCGGGCGGTGCCGCCACTGGTCGAGCAGGTCGCGCAGCGCGGCGGGAATCGACTCCGGGGCGGCGTTGTCGCGCCAGAACGGCTCCGCGCGCCGGCTGAGGCAATAATGCAGCTTCAGGAAATGGACGATCCGGTCATAGCGCGCGGCCATCAGCGCGTTGAACTGGCGGGCGGGAGCATCGATCGGGCCGCTATGCGGGAACAGTTCGGCGATCATCGCCACTGCCGCCTCGACCAGTACCACGCCGGTCGATTCCAGCGGCTCGAGGAATCCGCCCGACAGCCCCACCGCGACGCAATTGCCGATCCATTGCCGGGGGCGATACCCCGATTCGAACGGAATGATCCGTGCGTCGAAACGGTCATGGCCGATATAGCCGCGCAGCAGATCGGCGGCGGCAGCGTCGCCCAGATGGGCGGAGGAATAGACACAGCCGATCCCGCGCGCGCCCTCCAGCGCGATGTCCCAGGTCCAGCCTGCCTGATGCGCGGTGGCGATCGTGAAGCTCTCGATCGGGGCATCGTCGCGGTCATGGGGCAGCTTGCAGGCCAGCGCACGATCGGTGAACAGCTGGTCCTGCACCGACGTGAACGGCGCGCCGAGCGCCTTGCCGATCAGCTCGGCGCGGAAGCCCGAGCAATCGAGGTACAGGTCCGCCGTGAGCGCGCCATGTTCGCGGGTGTGGACACAGGCGATGGTGCCGTCCTCGGCCAGCTCGACGCCGGTCAGCAACCCCTTCAGGTGGCACACGCCGAGCGCCGTCGCGCGGCGGGCGATGACATCCACAAAGCGCGCCGCATCGAAATGATAGGCATAGTTTAGCGGCCCGGCGAATGCGCCTTCATCGGCGCGCTTTGGGGCCCGGCTGCTTGCGGCGACGCGGTTCTGGATCGTCACCGCTTCGGCAAAGGGGGCGCGCGTCGCCGGGTCCTGCAACAGCCAATAGGGGACCAGGCTGGTGCCGTCGGTCTGGAACGGCGGGTCGAACGGGTGGAGATAGCGATGCCGGCGCCCGTCGGCGGTGGGCGCGTGCAGCCAGTCGTCGAACCGGATGCCCTGTTTGAACGTGCCCGAGGTCTCGCGCAGGAACGCGCCCTCATCGATGCCCAGGAACTGCAGCGTCGTGCGGATCGTCGGGAACGCGCCTTCGCCGACGCCGATGATGCCGATGTCGGGCGATTCGAGCAGCGTGACGTCGATCCGTCCGCCGAAGAAGCGGGCGAGATAGGCGGCGGCGAGGCACCCCGCCGTGCCGCCCCCCACCACCAGAACGCTTCGCTTCGCAGGCATGGCCAACCGCTACCGCATCGGCGCGGCGGCGGGAACATCAAAAGGGGGAACTATCCCTGGAGCACGGCGCGCCCCGCCGCGCGGCCGGAGAACAGGCATCCGCCCAGGAACGTCCCCTCCAGCGCGCGATAGCCATGCATGCCGCCGCCGCCGAAGCCCGCGGCTTCGCCCACCGCGTAGAGCCCGGGGACCACTGCGCCGTCGCTGCCCAGCACGCGCGCGTCGAGATCGGTTTCCAGCCCGCCCAGCGTCTTGCGCGTCAGGATGTTGAGCCGCACGCCGATCAAGGGGCCGTTGGCGGGATCGAGGATCGGGCGCGGCGGGGCGGTGCGGACCAGCCGTTCGGCAAAGCCGAGCCGGGCGTTGCGGATGCCCATCAGCTGGAAATCCTTGGAAAAGCGATTGTCCAGCTGGCGATCGCGCGCGACGATCGCGTCCTCGATCTCCTGCCGGTCGAGCCGGGCGGCGTCGCCGATGCGGTTCATCCCCTCCACCAGCGTGGCGATGTCGCCGGCCACCACGAAATCGGCGCCGTGACGCTTGAAATCCTCGACCGGGCCCGGCGCCTTGCTGCCCCCCACGCGCCCCAGGATGCGGCGCCAGCTGCGGCTGGTCAGGTCGGGATTCTGCTCCGACCCCGACAGCGCGAATTCCTTGCGGATGATCGACTGGTTGAGCACGAACCAGCTGTACGGATTGCCGCCCTGCATCAGATAGTCGAGCGTCCCCAGCGTGTCGTAGCCGGGATAAAAGGGCGCGGGCAGCCGCTTGCCGCGCGAATCGAACCACATCGACGACGGGCCCGGCAGGATGCGGATGCCGTGATCGGCCCAGATCGGCCGCCAGTTTCGCAGCCCTTCGACATAATGCCACATCCGATCGGGATGGATCACGCGCGCGCCCGCATCCTGCGCGATGCCGATCATCCGGCCATCGACATGCGCGGGCACGCCGCGCACCATGAAGGCGGGGGGCGTGCCCAGCCGCTGGGGCCAGTTGCGCCGCACCAGGTCCAGATTGCCACCGATTCCGCCCGAGGCGATGATGACGCTGCGCGCAGTAAGCGTGAAATCGCCCGCCGCATCCTGCGCGCTGGCGGCGCCGCGTTCCACTGCGCTGGGGCCAAGGATCGTGCCGCTCACACCCACCACCGCGCCGCCGCGCCTGTCGAGCGCATCGACGCGGTGGCGCCACAGGAAACGCAGCCGCCCCCGCCGCTGGGCGTCGAGCGCCGCGAGCGCAAAGGGCTCGACCAGCCCCGGCCCGGCGCCCTGGGCGATGTGGAAGCGGGGGACCGAATTGCCGTGCCCGCTGGCATTGCCGTCGCCGCGCTCGGCCCAGCCGACCACCGGCATCACCCCGACGCCCTTCGACCGCAGCCAGGCGCGCTTTTCATGCGCAGCGAAGCTGACATAGGCCTGTGCCCAGCGGCGTGGCCATTTGTCGTCCGCGCGATCGAAGCCGGCGGTGCCCATCCAGTCCTGCCACGCCAGCGCCAGGCTGTCGCGAATGCCCAGCCGGCGCTGCTCCGCCGAATCGACGAGGAACAGCCCGCCCAGCGACCAGAAGGCCTGGCCGCCCAGATTCTGTTCGGGCTCCTGGTCGACGACGATCACGGTCGCATTGCCCGCAACCGCCTCCAGCGCGGCGACCAGCCCGGACAGCCCGGCGCCGACCACGATCACATCCGCTTCGTTCGTCATCGTCACCGCACCTCCCGTCGCAGGATCTTGCCGACATTGGTCTTGGGCAGCGGCGTATCGCGCATCTCCACGATCGCCGGAATCTTGTATCCGGTCAGGCGCTCGCGGCAATGGGCCCGGACTGCCTCGGCCGTCAGTCCGGGCGTGCGCGGGTGGATCACGGCCTTGATCCGCTCGCCCTTCACCGGATCGGGCACGCCGACCACCGCGACTTCGGCGACGCCGGGATGGCCGGCGATCACGGCCTCCACCTCGGCGGGATAGACGTTGAACCCGGAGACGAGGATCATGTCTTTGATCCGGTCGACGATGCGAACCGCGCCGCTTTCGTCCATCACCCCGACATCGCCGGTCGCCAGCCAGCCGTCGGGTGAGAGCACCGCCGCCGTCGCCTCGGGCTGTCGCCAGTATCCGGCCATCACCTGCGGCCCGCGCACGCACAGCTCGCCCGGCTCACCGATCCCGGCCCAGCTGCCATCGGCGCGGCGCATCCGAACCTCGGTGGAGGGGACGGGGAGGCCGACCGTGCCATTGTGCCGCATCCGATCGGGCGCGGCGAAATCGACGGGACGGATGCACACGATCGGCGCGCATTCGGTGAGGCCATAGCCCTCGACCAGCGGCTTGCCGGTCATCGCCTCCCACCGCGCCGCCACATCGGGATGCGTTGCCATGCCCCCGGCGATGGTCAGTTCCAGGGCGGAGAAATCGCGGGTGCGGAACGCGGCGTCGTCCATCAGGCTGGCGAACAGCGTGTTGACGCCTGCCAGCCCGGCAAAGCGTTCGTTGCGCAGGATCCAGCGCACGCGCTTGGTATCGCGCGGATTGGCGATCAGCACGTTGCGCCCGCCGATGCCGCTGAACAGCAGCAGGTTCGCGGTGAGCGAGAAGATATGGTAGAGCGGCAGCAGCGTCACGTTGGTGCGCGGCCTATCGTCGGGCAGCTGCGACATCACCCAGGCGCGCCCCTGCAACACATTGGCGACGACGTTGCGGTGCGTCAGCATCGCCCCCTTCGCGACGCCGGAGGTGCCGCCGGTATATTGCAGGAACGCCAGGTCGCCCTGCGTCACGGACACGCGGCGGAACGGCAGGCGGCGCCCGCGTCGCAGCACCGCGCCCCAGCGCAGCATCCCCGCACGGGGATAGGCCGGCGGCGCCTGTCCGGCGGCGCGCAGCGACAGCGCGAGGAGCGGCCCCTTTACCGGCCCCAGCATGTCGCCCATCCCGGTAACGACGGCATGTCTCACCGCCGTTTGCTCCCGGATCGCGGCGAAGGTCGCGGCGAACAGGTCCATCACCACCAGCATTGTCGCGCCGCTGTCGCGCAGCTGGTGCGCCAGTTCGGGCGCGGTGTAGAGCGGGTTGACGTTGACCACGACGCCGCCGGCGAACAGCGTGCCAAACAGCGCGACCGGATATTGCAGGCAATTGGGCATCATCAGCGCGACGCGGTCGCCCTTTTCCACGCCCATCGCCTGAAGCCATGCGGCGAAGGCGTGCGCATCGCGCAGCACCGCGCCATAGCTGCGTCCGGTGCCGAGGCTGACGAACCCCTCGCGCGCGGCATGGCGGGTCGCGTCGCTTTCAAACACATCCGCCATCGACCCTGCGGCATCGAGTTCCGCGTCGATCGTGGCGGGGACACCGGGGCTGTAGTGATGGGTCCAGAATCGCTCGGCCCAGAGCCGGTCCGCGTCCGCCGCCTGCCCCGGCGCGGCGCTCATTTCTCGACCACCGCGACGACGCCCTGTCCCCCGGCGGCGCAGATCGAGATCAGCCCCCGCCCGCCACCGCGCCGGTGGATGCTCTGCGCCAGCGTGGCGAGGATGCGGCCCCCGGTCGCGGCAAAGGGGTGGCCGGCGGCGAGCGAGCTGCCGTTGACGTTGAGCCGTGCCCGATCGATCGCCCCGGGGGGTGCCGCGCGGCCCAGTTTCTCGCGCGCGAAGTCCGGGTCTTCCCAGGCGGCAAGCGTGCACAGCACCTGTGCGGCAAATGCCTCATGCACTTCGTAGAAGTCGAAATCCTGGAGCGCGATGCCCAGCTTGTCGAGCATCCGTGGCACGGCATAGGCGGGGGCCATCAACAGCCCCTCTGCACCGCTGGCGAAGTCCACGGCTGCCGCTTCGCCCGCGCGCAGATAGGCGAGCACCGGCAGGTCGTGCGCGCGCGCCCAATCCTCGCTGGCGAGCAGCACTGCCGCCGCGCCATCGGTGAGCGGGGTCGAATTGCCGGCGGTCAGCGTGCCGTTGGCGCGATCGAACACCGGGGCGAGCCGGGCGAGCTTTTCGACGCTGCTGTCGGGGCGTAGGTTATTGTCGCGCGACAGGCCCCGCCACGGCGTGACCAGATCCTCGAAGTCGCCCCGGTCATAGGCGGCGGCCATCGCGCGGTGGCTGGCGGCGGCAAGCGCGTCCTGATCGGCGCGGGCGATGCCCCAGCGTTTCGCCATCTGCTCGCAATGCTCGCCCATTGACAGGCCGGTGCGCGGCTCGGCGTTGCGCGGCAGTTCGGGGCGGAAGGGCAGGTCGGGGCGGATACCCGCCAGTGCCTTCAGCCGCGCGCCCATCGTTCGGGCACGGTTCGCGCGGAGCAGCGCCTGGCGGAACCCTTCGTTGATCGCGATGGGCGGATCGGAGGTGGTATCCACGCCGCCGGCGATGCCGACATCGATCTGTCCCAGCGCGATTTTATTGGCGACCAGGATCGCGGCCTCCAGCCCGGTGCCGCAGGCCTGCTGCACGTCATAGGCGGGGGTCTCGGGCGACAGGCTGGTCGACAGCACCGATTCGCGCGTCAGGTTGATGTCGCGCGAATGCTTGAGCACGGCACCGGCGACGACTTCGCCCAGCCGCATGCCCTCCAGCCCGAAACGATCGACCAGCGCCTGGAGGACCACGGTCAGCATCGCCTGGTTCGACGCATCGGCATAGGCGGTGTTCGATCGCGCGAACGGGATGCGCCGTCCGCCCAGGATCGCCACGCGGCGCGGTGCGGAAATGCTAAGCATGGTCGGTCTCCCGGAATCGGTGGCTGCGCCCGAGGCAGCCGATCAGATGGAGGCGCGCGCCGCTGGGGTCGCGCACTGCGAAGTCGGTGGTTTCGCCGTGCGCGCCGACGCAGAATGCGGCGCGGCCGGGCAGCAGGATCGGCGCGCGGAACGCCACGTCGATCGCCACGGCGTCGCTCTGCATGGGCGGCAGAACCAGCGCGAGTGCGCGCGCCTTGGTCCACATGCCGTGGGCGATCGGCTGGCGGAATCCGAACAGCCGGGCGCCCAGCCACGACATATGGATCGGGTTGCGATCGCCTGACAGCTGCGCATAGCGCCGGGCCACGGCGCGCGAGATGCTTTCGGGCAGGACGGCTTCGGTCGGCGCAGTGTCGGCGGACAGGGTGCGTAGCGGCGTGCCCAGCGCGGAGCGCGCGCCGACGCGCAGATAGCTGCTCTCGCTCTGCCACACCGTCGCGCCGCCCCGCTGCGCTTCGACCAGGATGGTGAAGGCCTGGCCGCGCGAGTGCGTGTGGAACGCGCCGCAACGCGCGGCGATGTCCAGCCGGTCGCCGGGCTGGATCGCCGCATGCTGGACGATGCGATTGGCGACATGCACCAGCCCCGCCATCGGATAGGGGAAATCGCGCCGCATCATCAGCGCCAGGTGCAGCGGAAAGGCGAGCAGGTGCGGATAGCTGGGCGGCACGCCATGCTCGGGTGCGAAGCCGCAGAGCGCGCGATAGTCGGCCACGGACTGCGGCTCGACCACGACGCCGCGCCGCAGCAGCCGGACGCCCGGCAGCACGGGCGCGGCGGGCGCGCGCTTGGCCAGCGTCGCGAGCCCGGCGACCAGCACTGCACCTTGGGAAGGGGGCGCGTCCAGAATGCGGGTGTCTGCGCGCGCCATCGGGGTCATGCGCCGAGCAGGCTCTGGCCGCAGACGCGGACGATCTGGCCGTTGATCCCGCCGCTGGCCGGATCGGCGAGCCAGGCGATCGTCTCCGCCACATCCTCGGGCCGGCCGCCCTGGCCCATCGCGTTCATCCGCCGCCCCGCCTCGCGGATCATGAAGGGGATGGCGGCGGTCATCTGCGTCTCGATAAAGCCCGGCGCGACGGCGTTGGCCGTGATGCCCAGCGACGCCACGTCGCGCGCCAGCCGCTCGATCCAGCCGATCACGCCCGCCTTGGACAGCGCATAGTTGGTCTGGCCCATATTGCCCGCGATCCCGCTGAGCGAGGAGACTGCGACGATGCGCCCGCCGGGACGGATCTGGTTCGCCGCGAGCAGCGCCGCCGTGGTCCGCATCGGTGCCGCGAGGTTGACGGCCATGACGGCATTCCAGCGCGCGGCGTCCATCCGCGCGATCGTCTTGTCGCGGGTAATGCCGGCATTGTGGACCACCACGTCATAGCCGCCGCGCCCGGCGGCATCCTCGGCAATGCGTGCGGGGGCGTCGTCTGCGGTGATGTCGAGCGCCAGCGCGCTGCCGCCCAGCCGCGCGGCCTGTTCGCGCAGTGCGGGCTCGGCGCCGGGGACGTCGAGCCCGACGACGTGCGCGCCCTGCGCGGCGAAGCTGGCGGCGATGGCGGCGCCGATGCCCCGCGATGCGCCGGTCACGAGCACGACGCGCTGGCGGGACGCCTCTGCCGCGGGCGCAGCGCCGATGCGCACCACCTGGCCCGAGACATAGGCCGACCGGCCCGAGAGAAAGAACGCCAAGCTGCTCGCCAGCGCGGGCGGGGCCGCCAGCGGGACATAGAGGAGCTGCACGGCGATCGCACGACGCGCTTCCTTGCCGAGCGAGCGCGTCAGCCCCTCGAGCCCGCGCCAGATCGCGGCGGACTCCGCATCGGGCGCGTCTGCCGGATCGGTCGCGAACACGAGGATGCGGCCATTGGCGGAGACGGCGCGGATATGCGCGTGGAGCAGCCGGTACAACGCATCGGTGTCTGCAACGGTGCGGCAGCCCGTCGCGTCGATCAGCAGCGCGTCGAAGGTCGCGCCCGCGCCTGCTGCCACGCTCGCAATGCCAAGCCCGCGCAGTTCGGCGGCAAGCTGTGGCAGCAGCCGGCCGTTGCCGCCATCGGCGAGCAGCGTGGTTTGCGCGATGCGCCGGGGATCGCGGTCGATCGGCACCGGCTGGGGCATGCCCAGCGCGCCGGTCAGCCAATGGCCGAGCCCGGAATTGGCGAAGGCGAGATACCGGTCGCTCATTCGGCGGCCTCCGCTACCGACGCGCGGGGTGCCTCTGCCGCGCGGCGCTGCAAGCCTTCGGCCAGCCCGAAATCGGGGGCGAAGTCGTCCACCTGCACCGCCAGGTCGGCATGATGCGCGAACCGCTCGATCACCGCGCGGTCGGTCGGGCCGATCAGCCCCTGCGCTTCGGCATCCGCTGCCCATGCGGCGAGTTGGCGGTAATTCTGGGGCAGGCGCGCGATCCGGCCGCTGCGGATCGCGTCGCGCAGCCGCCGCTCGATCGCTGCCACGGCGGGGTAGCATTCGAACGCGACCTGCGTGGCGGCAATGGCGTCGACCTCCATGCGCGGCGTCCAGCTTCCGGCGAGCAACCGGTCGCGTGCCGGGCCGTGGGTCTGGACCAGCTGCGCCACGGCAGCGCTCACGCGGTCGTCCGGGCCAGCAAAGCTGCCGCCGAACGGCCGCACCAGCACCCGCAGTACCAGCGCGGCGGCGCGGCTGGGGTGGTTGTCGATCACTGCGCGCAGCGCCGCGTCTGCCCGCGTCAGCGCATCGCGCGCCGCCCAGTGGACGAAGGGCAGGTCGGCCGCCGGCCGGCCATCATCCTCGAACCGCTTGAGGATCGCGGAGAGGATGAACAGTTGCGACAGAATATCGCCCAGTCGCCCGGTCACGGTCTCGCGCCGCTTCAGCGTGCCGCCCAGCGTCGCCATCGACACGTCGGTCGCAAGCGCGAGCGCAGTCGAAAGCCGGGTCGCGGCGCGATAATATCCCGCCATTTCGGGCGCGGCCCCGCGCGGGCGCCCGAGCAGCAGCCGCGCCGGCGTGGCAAAGGCCAGTGCCCGCGCCGCATTGCGCAGCAGGAAGCCGAAATAGCCGAACAGCGCGCGATCGAATGTCGCGAGCCCGTCGCGGCCCGGCGCCTCGGCCGAACGCATCAGCGTGAGGATATAGGGATGGCAGCGGATCGCGCCCTGGCCAAAGATGATCAGCGTGCGCGTCATGATGTTCGCGCCTTCGACCGTGATCGCGATCGGTATCTGCTGATAGGCGCGGGCAAGGAAGTTGCCCGGCCCCATGCACACGCCCTTGCCGCCGATCAGGTCCATGCCGTCGTTGACGATGATGCGCGCGCGTTCGGTGACGTGATATTTGACGATCGCCGACACGACCGACGGCTTTTCCCCCAGGTCGAGCCCGGCGGCGGCGAGCCCGCGCGCGGCGTCGATCGCGTAGAGGTGGCCCGCCATGCGCGCCAGCGGTTCGTGCGCCCCCTCGAACGCGCCGATCGGCACGTTGAACTGGCGCCGGATCGCCGCATAGGCACTGACATTGCCGGTCGCGAGCTTGGCCATGCCCACATTGGACGAGGGCAGCGAAATCGCGCGCCCGGCCGCCAGGCACTCCATCAGCATCCGCCAGCCATTGCCGATCTGGTCGCGCCCGCCGATCACCATGTCGATCGGCACGAACACGTCGGTGCCGGAGGTCGGGCCGTTCTGGAACACGGCGTTGAGCGGCCAGTGGCGCCGGCCGATCTCCACGCCGGGATGGTCGCGCGGGATCAGCGCGCAGGTGATCCCCAGATCGTCCGCGCCGCCGAGCAATCCCTCGGGATCGCGCACGCGAAAGGCCAGGCCGAGCACCGTCGCGATCGGCGCCAGCGTGATGTAGCGCTTGTTCCACGTCACCCGGAAGCCCAGCGTCTCGCGCCCCTGCCACACTTCGCGGCATACAATGCCGGTGTCGGTCAGCGATGCGGCGTCCGAGCCCGCATAGGGGCTGGTGAGCGCGAAGCACGGAATTTCGGCGCCGCGCGCCAGCCGTGGGAGATAATGGTCCTTCTGCGCATCGGTGCCATAATGGAGGAGCAGTTCGGCGGGGCCGAGCGAGTTGGGGACCATCACCGATACGGCGGCCGCCGAACAGCGCGTCGACAGCTTCTGGATCACCTGGCTGTGCGCATAGGCGGAGAAGCCGAGGCCACCGTAGCGCTTGGGGATGATCATCCCCAGGAATCCCTTGTCCCGGGCATAGGCCCAGGCGGCGGGGGGCAGGTCCTGCCACACGGCGGTGCTGTCCCAGTCGCTTGCGAGGTCGCACAGCTGCTCGGTCTCGACGTCGAGGAAGCGCTGTTCCTCGGCGGTCAGCGCGGGCGCGGGCGTCGCCAGCAGGCTCTGCCAATCGGGGCGCCCGCCAAAGAGCTGCGCGTCCCACCAGATCGTGCCGGCGTCGATCGCCGCCTGCTCGGTCGCGCTCATCCGGGGCATCACCCGGCGGAACAGCGTGCGCAGCGGCGCGGTCACCACCCGGCGACGCAGCGGGCGCAGCGCCAGCAGGGCTACCGGCAGCCACAGCGCCGCGAGCACCGCAAGCCCGGTATCGCCCACCAGCCCGAATGCCCGCCCCGTCGCGATCCAGAAGGCCAGTGCCCCTGCCCAGGCCCAGAGCGGCGGCTGCACCAGCAACAGCGCAAAGGCGGGGAGGAGGGCCGCGATCCACAATGCCATGACCATGATGTCCGCTCCAATAATATTGACATCAATGTCAATATATAAGGGGTCGCTGTCAAGCGCCTTTAGCGTGCGCTGCGCAGGCCTTTGGTTTCAAAGATGTTTTGGGATGGGGCGGGGCCGGCGGTGGCGAGGAGGACCGATGGTACGGGTCGACTCCGCGCGGGGCGGCGGTGCCCCAAGGGTGCCGGGCGCACCATCGGCGCGCCCGGCGGGTAGATCAGTAGGTCAGCGTGGGCGACAGCCGCACCTGGCCGTTGACCCGGCACGGCGAACCGCCGGCGGGATTCGACGGAATCGGCGCGTTGACGAAGGTGAGGATTCCGGTCGACTGGTTGTAGGTACCCGAGAGGTTGCCGAAGCAATTGCCGGTGATCGCCGTCACGGTGACGTTGTTGATCGTGACGGTGGTCCCGCTGGCGGTCACCGCATAGGGCGTCGAGGTGAAGGTCACCGAAGTGCAAAGCGGCCCGCTGAGTGCGATGCCCGTGACGCTGGCGGCGCCGCCCGACGTCACGTTGCCGCTGCCACTCAGGCCACAGCTGAGCGTGATCCCCTTGCTGACGCTGATCGCGCCGACATTGGTGATCGTGAACGAACCGGCCGGCGAGAAGGTCTGCGCCGAGGCTTGCGGAACCAGGAACACGGCGGATGCGGCGAGTGCTCCGGCCGACAAGATCTTCTTGATCATATTTCCTCTCCTTGCTTTTTCGGGCATTGCGTTGCCCATTGCGGAGGCGAGAATTTCTCCCCCCGCTCATCAGACGCAGGGGCGGGGCAGCCGGGGGGATCGCGGCGCGCCGACACGTCCAAAGCGGAGGGGATACATCATCCGGACCCTATATCCTTCGGACCATCGGGCCGTCCGCGCGGCATGAGCGAGGCGCGGACCAAGCGGCGCAAGCGCAGCGCGGGCGAGGCGCGCGACGAAGGGCTCGCCGCTGCGCGCACGCTGTTGCTGGCACAGGGGCCGGGCGCGGTCACGCTTGCCAATGTCGGCCGCGCTACGGGCATGTCGCACAGCAACGTCATCCACCATTTCGGTTCGGCGTCGGGGCTTCAGGCCGCGCTGATGGAGGCGATGATCCGCGACCTCGACGGGGCGCTGGGCGATGCGGTGGGCAGCCTGGGAGTCGATGCCGAGGCGCCGGCCCTGCTGGTCGGCCGCGTCTTCGATGCGTTCGACCATGGCGGCGCGGCGCAGCTGGCGGCGTGGCTGGTGCTTGCGCAGGAGCCGGGGCATCTGGAATCGCTGGGCGGCGCGGTGCGCGATCTGGTCGATGCGGTCCGCGCGCGCGTTACCCCCGGTGAGGGCAGCGACCAGCGTATCCGCGCGGGCGTGCTGCTGATCGCGGTGTGCGCCTTTGGCGACGCGCTGATCGGGCCGCCGCTGCGCAGGATGCTGGGCCAGGAGGATGCGGCGATGCGCACGCTGCTGGCGCAATTGCTGCCCGCGCTGATCGCGCCGCCGCGCTGAGCATTTAGCGCGCGCGGCGCCAGGTCTGGGTGCGGCACAGGAACATCGCGATGCAACCCTTTACCGCCAGCGTATCGGCGTCGGTGAGCGTCAACGTGCCCGAGCCCGCCAGATTGCCCGTTTCGGGATCGTAGAGCGGCCCGCCCTTCCACCGCTTCGGCCCCCCGGAAAATCCGTCGAGCACGCGAAGCCCCTTCACCTTGCGGGTGCGCAGCGCGGGATCGGGATTATGGACGTCGCGCTGGTCGGGATTGGCGCGCAGCGGCGCTCCGTCGAGCACGCGCCCGCACAGCGCAGCGCCGCAGCGATGGATTTCCACCATCCCGTCCTTGCGCTCGGTCCGCCATTTGCCGAGCAGCGCCGAGTCTGCACCCGATTGGGCCGCGGTGGATATGGGGAGCGCCACCAGCAGCGCGGCGGCGGCGATCATGGGCCCGCGCAGCGCGCCGGGCAGGGGTGTGGAAAGCAATGGTCACTCCCTGGCGTTGGGTCGTGCCCGGGCATGCGCGCCCGATCCCGGTGTGCGGGGATCGGGCGCGCGCCCCCGGAGTTCAGAAGCGCTTGGACAGGCGGAAGCCGATGATGCGCGGCTCCAGCGTGAACACGTTCGTGGTCAGGCCCGTATCGTCCGAATTGGTGAACGCATCGGTGATCGGGGCATCGTCGAACAGGTTCTTCACATAGAGCTGCGCGGTCATGTTCCACATCGAATTCTCGATCGTCAGCGCCATGTTGACGTTGTTCCACCCGTGCAGCCGGTCATAGGCGGTGTTGTACACGCGGGCGAAGCTGGGCCCCTGGCGATAATAATCGCCGCGCAGCGTCACTTTCCAGGCGTCGGCGAACACCGTGTATTCGGCGCCGACATTCACGGTCACGCGCGGCGAATTGGGCAGTTCGTTGCCGCTGAGATCGGCATAGAAACCACGCCCGCCATTGGGGGCGCCGCTGCGCGGATCGGTGCTGCCCAGCGTCCCCAGCGGGTTGAGATTGGGATTATAGGGCAGCAGCGGATCATAGGTGAAGCCCATCAGCGCGTAATAGGGGATCTGCCCTTCGGGCAGGCCGGGTTCGTAGTCGCCGAGCCGGTTCGACGCGCTGCACAGCGCCGCGAGCGCATAGGTGCCCAGCCCGCCATCGGGCCCCATCGATAGCGGCGAGGCGAGGATCGTCTCCACTGCAGCGCGCGGCGCGATGCAGTTCGACGGCACCTGGATCCACGGGCGCACCACCACCCAATCGGCATTGCCCTGGGTCCGGTTCATGATGTCGATCGAACGTTCGCCCTTGTTGATGCGGGTGCGTAGATAGCCGGCATTGGCGTTGAGCCGGAAGTTACGCGACGGCCGCCACCAGGTTTCCAGCTCCAGACCCATGCTCTTTGCGTCGAAATTCTCGTTGAGCGAGATGCGGTCGACGATCTGCGAGACCTGGTAATTGGTATAGTCGTAATAGAAGCCGGTCAGGTTGAGCCCGCCCTTGCCATTGCCCAGCACGTTCTTGGTGCCGATCTCGAACGCATTGACATATTCCGGCTCGAACGTCTGGGCGAGCGGCTGGTAGCGCACGATCTCGGGATCGAAATCGACGCGCGGCGGGTTTGCGCCGCCGCCCTTATAGCCGTGCGAGAACGAGGCATAGACCATGGTGTCGTCGGTGAACGAGAGGTGCGGCTTCCAGTCGAGCACGGCGCGGCCGCTGAAACGCCCCCATTTCTGGACGATGTCCGGTTGCGCGGGATAGCCAATCGCGGTCTTGCCGCCGGTCGAGCCGCTCAGTACCGGGCCGATACCCAGCAACAACTGGCTTGGATAGGGCGTGCTCGTCTTCGAATCATTAGTGTAGCGCAGTCCCGCCGTAAGCTTCAGCGAATCCGTAAACTTGTAATAGGTTTCGCCGAAAAGTGCCCAACTCTCTGTTTTGACGACATTTTTGCTGCGGAAATAATTGTGACCTTCGCCATTGATGTTAGCCAACGTGTTCGGATCAATATAAACGCAATCTGAAGCGCTATCGGTGGTTCCGGTTGGTTGGCATTTGCGGGTGGCAATAGTATAAGTTGCCTTGTCGAAGTCGAAGTTGAAATCTTGATTGTAAAAATATTGAGATATCAGCGTGAAGAAGTTGCTGAATACGTAGTAATCATCTTCAGATTTGAATTTTAGATAATTTGCCCCCAGGCTGATGTTCAGCGGCCCGTCCCAAGAGGATTGCAGCCGCAGCTCCTGAGTCCATTGTTCGTTGCGCGACTGGCTGAGGTCGACCGACAGGAACCGGTTCGACGGGCCGAGCTGGGGGTCGGTGAAGATGCCACCCGGGGTCAGATTTGGCGCAATTACCTCGAAGCCAAACGTAGAGGTCAGTCCCGGCTGGGTGGAATTGCCGAAGATCGGGTTCGACGCGAAGCGGTTATAATCCTGTGACGAATAATAACGGTCGCGCGCGTACGCGCTTTGCGAGATCAGCCGCAGTCCGTCGGCGACGCCGAAATCGAGATTGAGCTGGTAGAAATCGTTGCGGGCGCGGAAGATCGGATCATAGCTTGTCGAGATTTCGCGCAGGTCTCGCGACTGGCTTAGCCCTTTATAAGGGTCCGTTTGTAGTGGAACGGCCCTGACAAAAGTGCCGTCCGGCAATTCGCCGATCCCAATCGAACTGGCGAGGAACACTTGCGGCAGGCTCTCGGCGTTCGGCATGCCGAACGCGGCATCGTCGTACAGCGATGCCGGGCGGCAGCCCTGGCTCAGCCGCGCGCGCAATGCGTCGGGCACCGGGGTGCTGCCGATCTGGGTGGGGCCGTCGTCGCGCGTGCACAGCTGCTTGCCGCTGCGCGAGCGATTGTCGTCTTCGTTGAAATGCTGCCACACCACGCTTGCGGTGAAGTCGCTGCTGGGCTTCCACGACGCCGACACGCGCGTCGACCACAGGTCGCGCCCGTTCACATGGGTGTCGTTGAAGCTGTTATATTCGAACCCGTCGCGCTTGGTATAGGCGCCGGCGGCACGCACCGCGAGCGTGCTGGAAAGGGGCAGGTTGACCATCCCGCTGGCCCGGCGCGTATCGTAATTGCCCGCCTCGAGCGACAGCGCGCCTTCCAGCTTGTCGGTCGGCAATATGGGCAGCACGTTGACCACGCCGGCGGTCGCGTTGCGGCCATAGAGCGTGCCCTGCGGCCCGCGCAGCACCTCGACACGCTCGACATCGAAGAATTCCTGCTCGAACAGGCGGTTGCGGATCAGCGGCGTGTTGTTGAAGCTGACCGCGACGGCCGGATCGGAGCTGGCCGACACCGCCTTGGTCCCGACCCCGCGGATCGAGAAGTTGTAGCCCGAGAAATTGCTCTTGGAGAACGTCACGTTGGGGATGGCGCGCAGCAATTCGCCGCCGGTCTCGATCTTCTGGCTGTCGAGCGCGGCGGCGGAAAAGGCGCTGACCGCGATCGGCACGTCCTGCACCGACTCGCGCATCTTCTGCGCCGTCACGACGATGATGTTGGGGTCGACCGCCTCGGGCGGCGTCTGTTGCGCAAGTGCGGTCTGGTCGGTCTGGGGGGCCGCGTCGCTGGTCGGGCCGGTCACCACCACATAGACTTCGCCGCGCCGCCGATAGGAAAGCCCGCTTCCGCGCAGCAGCGCGGTCAACGCCATCTCGACATCGCTGGTCGCGACATAGCGCGGCGCGAGCTTGCCCCGGGTCAGCGCGGCATCGGCCATGATCGAGACCCCGCTCTGCAGCGCCAGGTCGCGCAGCGCGCCGGCCATCGACTGCGCTTCGATGCGGAAGGCGACCACATTGGGCGCGGCCTTTGCCGGTGCCGCCGCTGCCATCGATAATGTTGCCGTTCCGATCAGCAGCAGACAACGCGTTACCGGCACCCATTTGCGCATGTTTTTCCCCTCCATTTTGAACGTTTCGCCCGCCGTTTCGGCGTGACTCGTCCTTCTCTGGAAAACCAAGACGCCGGCGGGGGCCGAACCGGGGGGATAGTCAAAAAAATAAATCGTGCGGCTGACGAACAATGTGTTCGCATATGCGGCGATGCCCCTCACGGTGCACTGCAACAATGAACGATTAGCGTCCATTTTCGAGCTAAGGGTATCGATATTGACAAGTAATTGAACGGCGTGCCTCTCTGGTTTCGAGGGATGGGCATGCTGAGGCTGGATCGAATCTGCCGACAGTACGACGCGCCAACTCGAACGCTCACGGTGCTCGACTCCGTGACGCTTTCGGTGGAGCGCGGAGAGTTCTGCGCGATTGTCGGGCCGTCGGGCTCGGGCAAGAGCACGCTGCTCAACATCATCGGGCTGCTCGACGTGCCGACCAGCGGCCGGCTGGAAATCGGCGGGGAGGCGATCCGCTCGTGGACGCCGCACGCCACCGCGCTGCTCCGCAACCGGCTGATCGGGTTCGTCTTCCAGTCGTTCCAGCTGCTGCCTCGGCTCACCGCGTGGCAGAATGTCGCGCTGCCGCTGCAATATCGCGGCGTCGCGCGGCGGGATCGGCGCGCGGTGGCCGAGGCGATGCTGGCGCGGGTCGGGCTGGCGGCGTGGAGCGAGCACATGCCCAACCAGCTGTCGGGCGGCCAGTGCCAGCGCGTGGCGATCGCGCGCGCGCTGGTCGGCACGCCGCGCCTGCTGCTGGCGGACGAGCCCACCGGCAGCCTCGACACCGCGACCTCGCGCGAAGTAATGGGCTTGCTGCGTGCGCTGAACGCGGAGCTCGACGTCACCGTGCTGATGGTCACGCACGACCAGGAAGTCGCCGCCAGCTGTCCCCGCCAGATCGCGCTGCGCGACGGGCGCGTCGTCGAGCGATCAGAGGCGCAGGCCGCATGACCATCGGCGCGCCGCCCCTGCCACTGCTCGAGTCGCACCTGCCCGACACGCTGGCAGAGGCATGGACCAACCTGCGCGCGCAGGGGCGGCGCTCCGCGCTGGCGCTGCTCGGCATATTGATCGGCACCGCGTCGATCATCGCGATGCTCAACAGCGGGCACATGGCGCAGCGCGAATCGCTCAAGCTGTTCGCCAAGCTGGGCGTCGACATGCTGCAGGTCCAGGCGACGCCGGCGGGCGACGCGCCGGTCGCGCTGTCGCAGGCGGCGATCGACGCGCTGCCGGTGTCCGACCCCGATGTGGTGGAAGTGATCGCGCTCGCCACCGGGCGGGCGATGGCGCGCGCGGGCGGGACATCGGCGGACCTCGCGGTCTTCGCGCCCCCACCGGCGCTGGCGCCGCTGGCCGGGCTGGCCGCCGCGCGCGGCCGGCTGTTCGTCCCGGCGGAGAATTGCGCGCTGTCGGTGGTGCTGGGGGCGGAGGCGGCTGTCGCGCTGTCGGGCCCGGCAGCGGCAGTCGGGCCGGGCAGCACGGTGCTGCTGGGCGGCTATGGCTTCACCGTGGTCGGCGTGCTTGCGCCGGTCCGGCCCGAGACGCTCGACCCGGTCCAGTACAACATGGCGGCGATGATTCCCCCCCGCTGCGCGCGCCGCGTGATCGCGGGCGGCGGACCCAATACGCTGCTGGTTCGGCTGCGGCCCGGCGCGGACAGCAAGGCGGCGGGCGCGCGGATCAGCGCCCGGCTGGCGCCGCGCGACGGCACGCTGACCGTGCTCGACGCCCAATCGATCCTGGCGACGATGCAGGCGCAAAAGGCCGTGCACAGCCGGATGCTGATCGCGATCGGGGCGGTCTCGCTGCTGGTCGGCGGGATCGGCGTGATGAACGTGATGCTGATGACGGTGATGGAGCGCCAGCGCGAGATTGGGCTGCGCGCGGCGACGGGGGCCTCGCCGGGCGCGCTGCGGATGCTGTTCCTGACCGAGGCCGTGCTGCTCAGCATGGCGGGCGGGGTCGCCGGATCGCTGCTGGGGGCGGGGATCAGCTATGCCATCGCGCGCGGATCGGGATGGGATTTCGACCTGGCGCCATGGACGCTCGCGCTTGGCCCCGCCGTGGCCGGGGGCATGGGGCTGGTGTTCGGCCTGTATCCCGCGATCACGGCGGCGCGGCTCAATCCGATCGATGCGCTGCGTGCGGATTGAGCGGACATGCGCGCCGCTGGCGGCGGCCTTGCTGATGCTGGCGGCTCCGGCGGCTGCGCAGCGCGTGTCGCCGGTCGCGCCGGTGCCCGCGCCGTCGAGCATCGGGCCGTTGCAAGTGTCGGCGCCGATCGCGCTCAGCCTGGTCGAGGCCGTGGCGATCGGCCTGCGCGACAATCGCACGGTGCGATCGGCGTTTCTGGAGCGCGTGGCGCAACGCTTCAGCCTGGACGCCGCCGAGCGGCGCTTCGCCCCGCGGCTCAACATTGTCGCGGACCTGTACCGGGCGGACAATGACGGGCGGGTCACGACCCAGGCGGATGTGAGCGGCACCGCCAGCTGGCTGCTCCCCACGGGCGCGCAGCTCGGCTTCGTATGGGACCGGCGCCAGCGGCTGGACCGGCGCGAGGACGGCGATACCGCGAGCCTGGTGCTGACCCAGCCGCTGCTGCGCGGGGGGGGGATCGCCGTCAATCGCGCGCCCCTGCGCATCGCCCGGCTGCGCGATGCGACCAACCGGCTGATGCTGCGCAACACGCTGGCCGAGACGATCAGCGCCATCGTCTTTGCCTATCGCGCGCTCCAGCGGGCACAGGCGCAGGTGACGCTGGCCGAGATGGCGCTGGCCCGCACCGGCGAACTGATCGCCACCAACCGCGCAATGATCGAGGCGGGGCGGATGGCGGCGGCTGACATCGTCCAGACCGAAGCCGATCAGGCGAACCAGCAGGGCGCGGTCTATGACGCGCGGCAACAGCGCGTCTCGGCCCAGCTGCGGCTGCTCGAGCTGCTCGCGATCGATCCCGGCACCAATGTCACCGCCGCCGATCCGATCGCGGCGGAGCATGTCCCCATCGACCTCGGCTCCGCGATTGCGCTCGCGCGCGAGAACCGGATGGACATCCGGGCCCAGCGCTATGCCGTCGAACAGGCGCGCGAATCGCTGCGGATCGCGCGCAACCAGCGGCTGTGGGACGTGTCGGCGGTGGTGGCGGCCACCCGCACCGGCGGGCGCGATGCCCAGATCGGCGCGCTGCAGCCGCGCACCGACAATCGCGTCGGATTGCAGCTTTCGATTCCGATCGGCGATCCGGGACCCCGGCTGGCAGTAATCGAGGCCGATACCGGACTGCGCACCGCCGAACTGCGGCTGGAGGCGCTCGACCAGAGCGTGGAGACGCAGGTGCGAGACGCCGTGCAGCGCGTCGAGGCGGCGTGGCTCCAGCTGGAGTCGGCGGAGCGGTACAAGACGCTGGCGAAGCGCGCGGTCGACATCGAACGCGACAAGCTGGAGGCCGGGCGATCGAGCAATTTCCAGCTGTTGTCGCTCCAGGACGCGCTGCGCACTGCCGAGATCCAGTCGCTCAACGCGACGATCGGCTATCTCGATGCGCTGGTATCGTTCGACCTCCAGATCGGCGCGACACTCGAGAGCTGGAAAATCGACTGGAGCGACGAATGAGCCGGATTCCGCGACGCATCTGGATCGGGCTGGTCGCGCTGGTGGCGCTGGCCGGGTCGGTATGGGTGCTATGGCCGGAAAAGGGCGGGGCCGAGGGGCCGGCGGCGGGAACCGAGCAGCGCCTGGTCGTGGCGTACCAGCCCTTTGTCGCGACATTGGTCTTTGCCGGTCGGATCGCGCCGGGCGATGCCGTCGGCATCACCGCGCCGTTCGACGGGGCGGTGCGCACGCTGTCCTTTGCTTTCGGCAATCGCGTGGCGGCGGGGGACACGCTGCTGGTGCTCGACACCGAAGAAGCGGCGGAGGCGCGCAATGTCGCCGAGGCGGGCGTGCTCAAGTCCGCAGGGCCGGCGCGCGACCTGGCGAACTGGGCGAGCGGGCCGGAAGTCGCGGCGGCGCGCCGCCGGCTGCGCCTCGCCGAACTGGAGCTGGCGCGGTACGAACGCGAGGCGGCGGAAAGCCGGCGGCTGTTCGACAAGGGGCTGATCGCGCGCAACGAATATGCCGGCGCCGAGCAGCAGCTGACCGCGCAGCGCATGGCGACCGCCGCCGCGCGCGACGAACTGGCCGATACGCTGTCACGGGGAGACGCCGTCGCCGTGCGGGCCGCACAACTCGAACTGAACGTCGCACAGGCCCGCCTGCGCCATGCCGAGGAGGAGATGCGCGCGGCAATCTTGCGCGCGCCGGTGTCGGGGGTGATGGTGCGTCCCGCGACGGTGGGAACGCTGGCCGGCGCCGCGCCGATCTATGCCGGCGGGCGGGTGTCGCGCGGGCAGTTGATCGGGCTGATCGCGCGCGATGGCGGGCTGTCCGCCAGCTTCGAGATCGACGAGGCGGATGTGAACGCGCTGGCGGTGGGCCAGGCCGTGACGGTCACCGGCCCCGGCTTTCCCGGGCTGGCGCTGTCCGGCCGGGTGGCGTCGATCGCCGCCGATACGGCGGAGGCGGGTACGGCGGGCAAGACTCGATTCGTCGCGACGGCGACCCTCGACGCCCCGCCCGCCGGGCAGGCCGGGCGGGTCCGCGTCGGCATGACGGCGGCAGTCGCGGTCGTTACCGGGCAGAAGCCGCGCGCGATCGTCCTGCCCCCGCTTGCGGTAGAGGGCAGCGCGCCGGCGACGACGGTGCGCGTCCGCGTCGGCACGGCGACTGAGCAGCGCGCGGTGCAGGTGGGGCAGGCAACGCCCGCCGGAATCGAGATTATTTCGGGCCTGACCCCCGGCGAGACCGTGGTCTGGAACGCGCCGCCGCCGCCGGCCCAGCCGGGGTCGCAGTGAAATGATATTCGCGCACTCCCCCCGATCGTCGCGCGGATGCGTCCCTGGCTGGAAGGGGGGCCGCAGTTTCGCGGCGCCCGGTGCCGTAGGGGAACGATGCGCACGATGTGGGCGAGACGGGTGCCAGGGGGAGCGGATGCCGCGATGAGCGACGCCTCGCGCCTGCAATCCGATCTGACGCTGTGGGTCAGCCGCCACGGCCCGGCGCTGCGCAGTTATTTCCTGCGGCGCGTCAACGAATCCGAAGCCGACGACCTGATCCAGGAAGTGTTCCTGCGCCTGCACGCCATGCGCCGCGACACGCCGATCGAAAATGTCGATCGCTTCATCTTCAAGGTCGCGCGCAACATCCTGATCTCGCGCCACCGCTATCTGAAGGCGCGCCATGCCTCGGCGCATACCCCCTTGACGGGGGCGAACGATCCGGTCGATGCGATTTCGCCCGAGCGGATCGCGATCGGCGTCGACGAATATGAACGGGCGGTGCGCGCGATACTGGAGCTTCCGCCACGGGCGCGCGCCGCGTTCCAGCTCCATCGGTTCGAGAAAATGACGTATCAGGAAATCGCCGAACGGATGGGAATATCGCGGGAATCGGTCAAGGAACTGATCCACCGGGCGCTGGTCCGGCTCGCCGAGCGACTGGACCGCGACGCATGATCGGCCGTCTCCGCATGCGATCCGACCGGGCGGTCCGCGAACGCGCCGCGCAGCGCTTCCTGGCGTGGCGCGCCCAGGACGCCGTGCTCGACCCGGTACGCCCCAGCGACGCCGATGCCGCCGCGACCGAGGAAATGCGCCGGGTATGGGCGCTGACCGGTGCCGTCGCCGACGACCCCCGGCTGCGCGACGCGCTGCGCAGCGACCTTGCCCGCTTCGCGCCCGAGCGGCGCGCCCGGCGCCCCCGCGCGCTGGCCGCGGCGATCGCACTGATGCTCGCGGTGCCCGGCGCCGGGCTGGTCGCATGGCATGCGCTCGCCCCCGAGCCGGAGGCCGTGGCGGCCAGCGGGCACCATTTCTTCACCGGCGTCGGCCAGCGCACGCGGATCGTGCTCGCCGACACGTCGAGCGTGTCGATCGACACCGACAGCGCGCTGCTGATCCAGATGGACGAGCATCGGCGTTCCGTGACCCTCCAGCGCGGTCGCGCCTTTTTCAAGGTGGCGAAGGACCGGACCCGCCCCTTTGTGGTGACCGCGGGGAACAAGCAGGTGCGCGCCGTCGGCACGGCATTCGAAGTGCGGATCGACCGGAACCGCGTCGTCGTGACCGTAGTGGAAGGCGTGGTCGAAGTGACCGAGCGCGGGCCGCGCCGCCCGGTAGAGCACGAGGCGTCGATCGAGGCCGGCACGCAACTCGTCGCGCATGACGACAATGCCTGGGACATCGGCCAGATCGATCCGAAACAGGCGACCAGCTGGCTGACCGGGCGGCTGTCGTTCATGGGCGAGCCGCTGGCCGATGCCGTCGAGCAGATGAACGGCTATTCGCGGCGAAAGCTGGTGTTCCGGGGCAATCACATCCCCGACGAGCGGATCGTCGGCGTGTTCCGATCGGGCGATACCGAGGCGCTGGCACAGGCGATCGAGCTCAACGGATTCGGGCGGATCGTCGCCTCCACGCCCGAGCAGATCGAGATCGAGGTCCGCGAATAGCGTGGCCGGGGCGCGCGGTCATTTATAGTACTTATGGACTTGCCGATGGCAGGCGCGCCGTTACACCGGGCGCGAATGACCTATCCTGACCTAGACGGCGATCACTCCGGGCCCCAGCTTGGCCGAAACCTCACATACGGCATGCTCGACTGCCTGGGGCGTGCGATCGTCACCGGCCAGTATGAAAGCCAGGCCTTTCCGACCGAGGCCGAACTGGCCAAGCAGCATGGCGTCAGCCGTTCGGTGACGCGCGAGGCCGTCAAGATGCTCACCGCGAAGGGGCTGCTCAGCGCCCGCCCGCGCCAGGGCACGCTGGTCCAGCCCGCATCGTCGTGGAACCTGTTCGATGCGGACGTGCTGAACTGGCTGCTCGAGCGCAAATTCTCGGTGCAGTTGCTCACCCATTTCAACGAATTGCGCGTGGCGATCGAGCCCGAGGCGGCGGCGCTCGCGGCCAGCATCCGCGATCCGGCCGACCTTGCCGGCATCGCCGCGGGGCTGGCGCGGATGCAGGCCGCCGACGCCGGCAATGACGACCCGCTGGAGGCCGACATCGCCTTTCACGTCGCGGTGCTCCGCGCGTCGAAGAACCCGTTCTTCGCGCAGTTCCGCGATGTCGTCGGCACGGCGCTGCGCACTTCGATCCGCTTCACCAATCGGATCAAGGGGCGCACCGCGAGCCTGGCGGACCATGCCGCCGTGCGCGACGCGATCGCCGCGGGCGACGCCGATGCCGCGCGCACTGCGATGCGGGCGCTGATCGGCGACGTGCTAGCGCTGATCGGGCATGGCGATGCGGGCAACGCCGCCGGCCCCGAGGCCGGCGCGCGCGCTTAATTCATCTTGATCGGCAGGATCGCACCGTCGGCGCGATAGTCGAACGGCTGCACCGCGATGCAGCGCTCGTCGCTATAGGGACCATCGCCTTTGCGGTCTTCCCACCGGTGATAGGCGATGTACCATTTCCCGTCCTTGGGGTCCTCGAAGAAGCTGTGGTGGCCGGGGCCCTTGTACTTCTTGTCGCTCTGGAGGATCGGGCCGCCATAGCGCCACGGACCGACGGGCGAGAGCGCGACGGCGTAATGGACCTGGTAGTTGGAATAGTTCCACTGCCCCGCGCTGTACGACAGATAGTACACGCCCTTGCGATAGTGCATGAACGCGCCCTCGGTGAAGTTGGGCGGGGTATCGATCGGTACTTCATGATCGATCGTAACCCTATCGGGCTTGAGCACCCAGGCGCGCAGCTTCTTCCCCGCGCTGCCGCCCGCATAGAGATAGGGCGTGCCCGTCTTGGGATCGACGAACACGGCGGGGTCGATCGCCTCGAACCCGTTTCCGCCGGTGACCAGCGGCGCGCCGCTGTCCTTGCAGCCGCCGCCGGGCGTGTCGCACACCGCGACGCCGATCCGGCTGGGCGTCGGGTTCTGCGGGCCGACCGAGTAGTAGAAATAATATTTCCCGTTGGCGGCGGTCATCGCGGGTGCCCACAGGAAGTGGACCCGCGCCCGATCATCGTCGATCCAGCGCACGTCCTTCTGGGTGAGGAGCGGCTGGGCGCCCCGCGTCCAGGTCTTGAGGTCGCTCGATTCCCACGCGAACATCTTGTCGCCGCGCCCGATATCGGTGGGATAGATCCAGTATTTCCCTTCCGCCGCGATCGCTTCGGGGTCCGCGCTCGAAAAGGCCGACGCGACCGGCTGGGCCTGCGCCGCCAGCGGGAGCCCCGCCAGCAGCGCCGCTGCGAAAACCAGGCGCTTCATCACTGCACCGCCGGGACGACGCCCTTGGGGGCGGCGGCGAGACGCTGGATCAGGTCGGTTTCGGCCTGGCGATAGGGGGTGCCGTCGCCACGGAATACTTCGTGGAACCAGATCGTCGGCTCTTCGAAGGTATAGGGCTTCTTCCAGCTGTCCCAGGGCAGGCGGGTCTGCGTCTTCCCGTCGACAAAGCCCCAGTTCATCATGCCGATCCCCAGCCGCTTGGCGATCGGCAGCGAACCGTCGAAGGTCGATCCGTTACCGCGCGCCATATATTCGGTGCAGAACACCGGGCGGCCATAGCTCAGCATCTGGCGTGCGCGCTTCTCGAAGGTTTCCGGCCAGGAATAATCGTGGAAGGTCAGCACGTCGGACTGGGTGAGCTGGACCTTTTCGATGGCATCGACGCGGGTCATGTCGTCCCAGTTGTCGCCGATCCACACGCCCGAGGTGAGCGGCTGGCTGGGGTTCGCGCTGCGGGCCCAGGCGAAGACGCGGGGCAGGAGCAGGCCGACATATTTGTTCTTGTCGACGGTTGCCGGGTAATTGCCGCCGCCGCCGTTGTTCGGCTCGTTCCACACGTCCCAGCCCAGGATGCGCTGGTCGTTCGCGAAGCTGCCGACCACGTCCTTCACATAGGCTTCGAGCTTGTCATACTGGCCGGCATCCTTCAGCCGGGCGCTGCCCGGCCCCTGGACCCAGCCCGAATTGTGCACGCCCGGGATCGGCGGATGCTGCGGCCCCGCCTTGGGATCGGGGTCCCAGCAGCTGTCGAACAGGACGAACAGCGGCTTGATCTTGTGCCGGGCGGCGATCGCGAGGAACTGGTCCATGCGCTTCTTCAGGCCCTTGGGATCGTTTTCCCACAACAGGTTGTGCACGAACACGCGCATCGTGTTCATGCCGATGCCCTCGGCCCAGCCCAGTTCCTTGTCGATCGTCGCCGGATCGAAGGTCTCGGGCTGCCACATTTCGAGCTGGTTGATCGCTGTGGCCGGGGTGTAGTTGGCCCCGATCAGCCAGGGCTGGCGGGCGTACCAGTCATTTGCCTGTGCCTTGGTCCACTGGTCGCGCGCCTGGGCGGGCGCGGCGGCGGCGGTGAGCGCCAGTGCGGTGGCGGCGAGCAGGAATGTGCGGCGGATCATGCGGTTCTCTCCCATGGTGCTCAGCGCTTCTTGGGCGCTGCGGTCTGCCCCGTGCTGAGGCGATAGGTCATCGTGTTGCGATAGGTCTGGCCGGGCGCCAGCCGCGCGTCGGGATAGCCCTTCTGGTTGGGCGAATCGGGGAAGATCTGGGGCTCCATGACGATCGCGTCGCCTTCGCGATAGATCCGGCCGGCCTTGCCGCTGGTGGTGCCGTCCAGGAAGTTGCCCGAATAGAATTGCAGCCCCGGCTGGTTCGACCAGAGTTCGAAACCGCGCCCGGAAACCGGGTCATGCACCTTGGCCATCAGGTGCTGCTGCGACGTGACGGCCTTGCCGATCACCCAATTATGGTCATAGCCGCGCCCCCACACGATCTGCTGGTCGCGGGCATCGCGGACGCGATCGCCAACGGCGCGCGGCGTGCGGAAATCGAACACCGTGCCGGCCACGGGCCGCGCCGCGCCCAGCGGGATCGCGCCCTCGTCGGTGGGCAGATAGCTTTGTGCCGGGATCGTGACGACATGCCCCATCGCACCATTGGCCGATCCTTCGCCCGACAGGTTCCAATAGGCGTGGTTGGTGATGTTGACGATCGTCGCCCGGTCGGTGGTGGCGACATAGTCGATCGTCAGATTGTCGCGTTCGTCGAGCGCATAGGTGGCCTCCACCGTCATCGTGCCGGGATAGCCCTGGTCGCCATCGGGGCTGACATAGCGCAGCGTCACCGATGCCACCGGGCCGCTGCGGGTCGATACGACGTCCCACAGCACCTTGTCGAACCCGGTCGTGCCGCCGTGGAGCGCGTTCTTGCCGTTGTTTATCGGGGTCTGATAGCCCTGGCCATCGACGCGGAAGCGGCCTGCGGCGAGGCGATTGGCGAAGCGGCCGACCGTGGCGCCGAAATATTGCGGCTTGGCGAGATAGTCGCCGAGCGTGGCATAGCCCAGCGCGACGTCCGCCTTGCGCCCCAGGCGATCGGGCATCACCAGCGACTGGAGGCTCGCGCCATAGGCGATGACTGTGGCCGAGATGCCATGCCGGTTGGACAGCGTGACCGAGGGGACGGGGCGGCCATCGGGCAGCGTCCCGAATTTCGCCGTGCGCGCTTCACCGGCGCTGGCGGGGGCGGCCATCAGCGTCAGGCAAAGCCCGGCCAGCGGCACTAGCGTTCTCGACAACATCCTCTTTCCTCCTTTTTGTCTTTTTTCACGTCGTGGGGCCGGGGAGGGCTTCCCCGGTCCGGGGCATCAATGGCTGTCGCGCGGCAATCCCCTGGTCTGGGCGATGCGCTGGTATTTGACGGCGCTTTCCAGCACCGCCCCGCCCTCGAACTGGCCCACCAGGTCGCGGTGGATTTCCTGCCACGGGGTCTGCGATTCGGGCACATAGTCGACCGCGAGTGCGGCGCGGCGGCGGGCAAGCTCGGCATCGTCGACCAGCATGTCGGCGCGCCGGTTGGCGAGATCGATCCGGATGCGGTCGCCGGTGCGCACCAGCGCAAGCCCGCCGCCCACCGCCGCTTCGGGCGCGGCGTTGAGGATCGACGGCGAGCCGCTGGTGCCCGACTGGCGACCGTCGCCGATACAGGGCAGCGCGTGGATACCGGCGCGGATCAGCGCGGCGGAGGGGCGCATGTTGACCACTTCGGCCCCGCCCGGATAGCCGACGGGCCCCGCCCCGCGCATGATGAGGATCGAGTTGGCGTCGGCGCCGAGCGCGGGGTCGTCGATGCGGCGATGGTAATCCTCGGGCCCGTCGAACACGATCGCCACGCCTTCGAACGCTTCGGGATCGTCGGGATTGCGCAGATAGCGGGTGCGGAATTCCTCCGAGATCACACTCAGCTTCATCACGGCATTGTCGAACAGATTGCCCGACAGCACCGACAGCCCGGCCTTTTCCATCATCGGCGCGTCGAGCGGGAGGATCACGTCGGGGTCTTCGCTCACTGCCGTGCCGACATTCTCGGCCACGGTCCGGCCATTGGCGGTCAGCGCGCTGCCGTCGATCAGCCCGGCGCGCAGCAACTGGCCCATCACCGCCGGCACGCCGCCGGCGCGGTAATAATCCTCGCCCAGATATTTGCCGGCGGGCTGGAGGTTGACCACCAGCGGAATGTCCGCGCCATGGCCTTCCCAGTCGGCCAGATCGAGCGCGACGCCGATATGGCGGGCGATGGCATTCAGATGGATCGGCGCATTGGTCGATCCGCCGATCGCCGAATTGACGCGGATCGCATTGAGAAAGGCCGTGCGGGTCAGGATGTCGCTGGGCTTGCGATCGGCGCGCACCATCTCGACGATCTGGACGCCGGTGCGATAGGCGCATTCCTGGCGATCGCGATAGGGCGCGGGGATCGCCGCCGATCCGGGCAGCGACATGCCCAGCGCCTCGGTCAGCGAGTTCATCGTCGTCGCGGTGCCCATCGTGTTGCAGAAGCCGGTCGACGGCGCCGACGAGGCGACCAGTTCGATGAACCCCTTGTAATCGATCTCGCCCGCCGCGAGCATTTCGCGCGCTTTCCACACGATGGTGCCCGAACCGGTCCGTTCGCCCTTGTGCCAGCCGTTGAGCATCGGGCCGACCGACAGCGCGATGGCGGGAATGTTGACCGTGGCCGCCGCCATCAGGCACGCCGGCGTGGTCTTGTCGCACCCGATCGTCAGGACGACGCCGTCGATCGGATAGCCGTAGAGCGTCTCGACCAGGCTGAGATAGGCGAGGTTGCGATCGAGCCCCGCCGTGGGGCGCTTGCCGGTTTCCTGGATCGGATGGGTCGGAAATTCGATGGCGATTCCGCCCGCGTCGCGGATCCC
This sequence comes from Sphingomonas degradans, assembly GCF_053502645.1. Taxonomy (NCBI): domain Bacteria; kingdom Pseudomonadati; phylum Pseudomonadota; class Alphaproteobacteria; order Sphingomonadales; family Sphingomonadaceae; genus Sphingomonas; species Sphingomonas degradans. The sequence continues at coordinate 3,977,316 of NZ_CP177172.1, read as the reverse complement.
TTCACGCGTGCGTTTGGCGAGTTCGATATGGTGGCGGTTGCACGGCACCAGATCGCTGCCGGTCTGGGCGATGCCGATGATCGGCCGACCGGACTGGATCTCTTCCAGGCTGATCCCATAGTTCAGATACCGCTCGACATAGAGCGCGGTCATGTCCGGGTTTTCCGGATTGTCGAACCAGGCGCGCGAACGCAGCGGCACGGGGTTCGAATCGGTCTTCTCTCGCATGCATCCTCCGGTGGCCCTGCGTGGTGCCGGTGCGCCCCGGCTTGCTACAGGTCCCGCGTCCGAATAGAAAGCATATATATCGTATAAAAGGAAGGGCGGAGCGGACGTCGCGGCGGATCAGGCTGGGATTGGTGGGCGTGGGCAAGATCGCACGCGACCAGCATCTGCCCGGCGCTCGGGGCCGACGGGCGCTTCGACGTTGTCGCCACCGCCAGCCGCCATGGGCAGGTAGAGGGCGTGCCGGGGCACGGCGATATGATGCGATGCTCGCCGGGGGGCGGGGGGGCATGCGCTCGGCGCGGTCTCGCTCTGCACGCCGCCCGGTGGCCGCTATGACCAGGCGCGCGCCGCGATTCATCGCTCACTCCGCTTCCCTGACCCTCCTCCATAACTGGAATTTTCCAGCTCAAAACGGCCCAAGAAACGGGCAGCACGTCACTTCACACGGCCCGCATTCCCTGTGGATTGCCGGTGATCCGCTCCGCCGCTCAGTCAAGCTCCCGCGCGATTGGATACTCCAGGAGATGCGGGTGCCCGGGGCCCGCGTGCGCATGCAGCCAGGCGAGCCGCGCGTCCGGATCGCGCGCGAAATCCGGTTCCGCCTGAAGCTTCGCCTCGAACGCGGCCTTTACCGTGGGTTGGGTCGCCAGCAGCCGCTCGCCCAGCGCGGCGAGGGCGAAGGCATCGGTGCTTGGCACGGGCGCCAGCATCTCGGGGAAGAAACCCCAGGCGAGGAACGAGTCCTGGCTCTCCGGCTCGAGCAGCGCCGCCGCCAATAGCCCCAGCGGCTGATCGGCAGGCACGCGGATACTGCCCGCTGGCATCACCTGCTCGGCCACGCCGTGGACGAAGCCGGCGGTGATCGGCACGCGCCCTTCCTTGGGCTGGGCCAGCTTGGCATCGACCAAGCGTACCTGATCGAGCCGCAGCGCGCGGGGCGCATCGATCGTCTCGAGGGCGATGCCGTGGACGCGGAGGCGATCGATCACCTCGGTCTGTTCGGGCGGAATCCACCACGCCTTGGGCAGGCGGACGGTTTCGGTCGGGCGCTGGCCGATGATCGGCATGCGGAAGGTGATCGGCGTGCCGGTCCAGCGCTGTTCCGGGCGCCCCGAGGCGGGCGAGGGCACCATGTCGAACGCCACGCCCTTGAACTGCTCGATCCAGCCGATCGGCTGTTCGGCGGGCGTCCAGCGGGTGAGCAGTTCCGCCGGGCGGCTGGCGCGATCCTGCGCCTTGGCCTCCGCGATCCGCGCGGCGTCGGTCCCGGCGATCCGCAGCGCGGCCTCCAGCAGCACATAGGTGCCGAGCACGCGCTGCCGATAGGGCTTCAGCATATGGTTCTCGACCAGCACTGTCGGCATGCCGATGAAGTCGCCATAGCCGGTCGAGTAGCGCGGCCCTTCGGGGCTGTAGCGGATGCCCTTGGCGGGCTCGCGCGTGTCGATCGGGCTGGGGTAGATAATCGGCGTATGGCCCGCGCGGGTCAGCGCCTGCATCGCGGCGGGGCCGAAGCGCTGCTCCAGCCAGTCGGCGGTGGCGCGGTGACGGGCATAGCGGCCCCAGCCGGCATAGGTGAAGGTGATATCATACTGCATGTCGAAGCCTTCGCTGACATGGCAGTCGATATAGAGGATGGGGTCGAGCTGCCGGATCAGGGCGATCATCGCCCGCGTCTCGGGCGCGTCCGCCTTGGCATAATCGCGGTTCAGGTTGATGTTGCGGGCGTTGGCGTCGCGACCCTTTTCGGCAGGACCGCGCAGATGGACGTAGTTCCACGGGCTCCTCTGCTCGTGCCCGTCGATATTGTAGATCGGCACGAAGACCAGATCGACCTTGTCGAGCAGGTCCGCCTTGCCGCGCAGCGCGATGTCGCGCAGCAGCATCAGCCCGGCGTCCTTGCCGTCGATCTCGCCCGAATGGATGCCGCCCTGGACCAGCACCACCGGCTTGGGTGCGTCGCCCTTGCTGGCCCGCACATACAGCATCTCGCGGCCCTGTCCGGTGCGGCCGAAGCTGTGCAGCGCGATCAGGTCGGACGCCGCGTCGAGCCGCTCCAGCCATGCCCGCACCTCGGCATAGCGCGGCGTCGTCTTGAAGTTCCCAGCCTCCGCCGGGGTGATCCAGGGATCGCCGGGCCGGGCAACCAGCGCCTCGCTCTTCCCCGACCAGGGCAGCGCCGGCGGCAGGTTCAGCACGTCCTGGGCGGACACAGGGGTAGCGCTCGCGCAGAGCAAGGCGGCGGCGAGCATTGCCGCCCGGCGGGGTCCGTCAGCGTTCATCGTCATATCACTCACATCAGGTGGGGCGCACGGGCCAACGCTCAGAAACTCGCGCGCAGCCCGATCGTGGCAGTGCGCGGTGCCCCGGGCTGCACCCAAAGCTGGGTATAGCTGTTCGCATACCAGTGCGCGTCGAACAGGTTGGAGACGGTGCCGAACAGCTGGAGGCGATCGGTCAGCGCCACTTCCCCGAAGGCGCGCACCAGCGTGTGCGACGGCAGGGTGAACCCCGTCCCCGTCTCGCCGGAACGCTCGCCGACATACTGAACGCCGCTGCCGAACCGCGCCTTTACCCCCGCGACCGTCACGTCGCGCGCCAGCTGCACGTTCAGCGTGTGGTCGGGGATGTTGATCAGCCGATCCCCCGGCCGCACCTGGAACGAGAAGTTCGGATCGAGCACGTTGGAGCGCGCCTCGGCATCGACATAGGCATAGCTGAGCAGCAGATCGACATCGCCGGGCAGCTTGCCGGTCAGGTCGACCTCGACGCCGCGGCTGCGCGCCTTGCCGATCGCCACCGAGAAGCCGGGGTTGCCGGTATCGGTCGCCAGCACGTTGCGCTTGTTCATCTCGAACACGGCGACGGTGCCGTTCAGCCGCCCGCCGAACGCGGCGAACTTGACCCCTGCCTCGATCGAGCGGGTCGTCTCCGGATCGAAGATCACCCCAGCCGCGTCGGTGCCGACATTGGCGCGAAAGCCTTCGCCATAGCTGGCATAGAGGCTGATCGGATCGCTCAGTCGATAGACGATCCCGGCCTGCGGGCTGAACCGATCGCGGCTGCGGCGGCTCTTCACGCGGGTCAGGTCGTTGTCGGTGCGCAGCAGCAGATGATCGTAGCGGCCACCCAGCCGGATCTCCAGCCGGTCGGTCAGGCCGATCTGGTCCTGCACATAGGCCCCGGTCGCGCGCTGCAAGTCGCTGCGATCGGTGTTCACCACCGGCGTCGGCAGCGGAAAGCGGCCATAGACGGGGTTGCGGATGTCGATCACATAGCCCGCAGCGTCGCTCGGCGCCGACGAAACCGCCGGCGGACGAACCCGCGCGAAGACCTGGTCGTAGAAGAACCGGTCATGGTCCGCGCCGAACAGGATGCGGTGGCGCAGCGATCCGGTTTCGAACGAACCGGAAATTTCGGCGCGCACCACCGACTGCTCTGCGTCGTAATACCGGCTGCGACGCTGCCGCGACAGCGAATGGCCATCGACGAACAGCTTCTGGCGCGCAGTCGCGGTCTCGGCATCCGAGGAGAAGCCGGTCAGCAGCGTGTCGCGATGGCTGGCGCCGACCAGCAGGCTCCAGCGATCGCTGAAATCATGCTGGACGCGCAGCTGGTGGCCGGTCGCGCGTGCCACCGTGTTGCCATCGCCCGGCTCGCCCAGGAAGCGCGAGCGGGGCACCGTGTTGAAATTGCCGTTCAGCACGACGATGCCGCGATCGAACGGCGTCTCCACGCGGGTCCATTCGAAGTCATAGGTGACGCGGGTCGAATCGCCGAGCGCGACGCCGAACGACGGCAGCAGGCCCCAGCGCTTCTGGTGCACCGAATCCCGGAAGGTGTCGCCATCCTCGGCATAGCCGATCAGTCGCGCGGTGATCCCGGGGGTGAGCGCGATATTGGCGTCGGCCTCCGCGCGCACCCGATCGAAGCTGCCATATTGCAGCGAGGCACTGCCGAAGCTGCGGCCGAGCTGGGCCTGTTTGGTGACGAGGTTGATCGTGCCCCCCGGCTCGCCGCGCCCGAGCAGCGCCGCCGCCGGACCTTTCAGCACTTCGATCCGCTCGATGCCCGCCACGTCGCGCTGGCCGCTGAAGCCGCGCCCGCCATTGAATCCGTTGACCAGGTAGCCGCTGGGCAGATTCTCGTCACCGGCAAAGCCGCGGATCGCAAACGAATCCCACAGCCCGCCCAGCGTGTTCTGGCGGGCGACCGAAGCATTGAGGTCCAGCGCATCGGTAAGGCGAGTGATGTTCTGCTCCCGCAGCACCTTGTCCTCGATCACCGCGATCGATTGCGGAATGTCGCGCAGCTTGAAATCGCCACGATAGGATTGCCGCACGCCGTGGACGGTGATTTCCTCGCGGTCCTGCTCCAGGCTGGTCTCCTGCTCGGCCTGGGCGCGCGCCGGCGCGGTCGCCAACAGGGCAAATGGAAGAGCGCCGGCCAGCAAGCCGGTACGAACGGAAAGATGCAACGCCGAATCCCCTGTTTATGATGCGGACGCCGGCCACGGCCGTGGCGGCGCCAGGATCGCGTCGCGATGCAGGCTAGGCCCGGCGACGACAGGATATGTTGTAACGTGACGTTACTTGTTGCGCAAGCGAACGCGTTGTTACGGAGTGTTTCCAGCAGGCAGCCTGCCGCGCAGCCCCTGCCGCTCGTCCTAGCGTGCGCGCGGGGCCGTAACGCCGGCGTCGGTTTGCGTGACCGGCTTCATGGTGCCGTCCGCATTGTAATCGAGCCGCTCGACCGTAACGGCACGACGGCCGATCGCGCCGTTCAGGTTGCCGATCGTCAGCGTGGCATTGTGCAGGAAGAGATACCAGTCGCGTCGCGCATGGTGAACATCTCGTCACGCTGCGCTTCGTCGTGCCCGACGTAGAGATACAGCCGGTCCCCGGCGACCAGCGGGGCCGGATCGGCGGTGAACTTGTCGCGGATGACCGGGTTCGATCCGGGCGGCGCAGCGTTCTGCGCCTGCGCCGCGCCCGCCGCACCGAGTAGCATCAGGCAGACCGCCGCCAGCATCGACCGCCCGATATGCCGCCGCCGTCTAGACGATCTCGCCCCCTCCTGGCGGAGCAGAGGCGCACCGCGATACTCTACTGTTGACGCTTCGACATATCCTGCGCCGCGAAGCGACGATCGAAATCCGCAGCGATGGCATCGAGCGTCACGGTCTCGAGCTGCGCGATCAGCAGCCGCTCCGCGCGACCCAGCGCCTCCGACATCGAGGCATTGACTGCCTGCTCGACCAGGCAATCGGGGGCCGGATCGGCCAGGCCGATGGCGAAGATGCGCGGTTTGCCCACCGCCTGGTAAACGTCCAGCATCGTGAGGTCTTTGAGCGCCTTGGCGAGGATCCAGCCGCCGGCATGGCCCTTGCTCGAACGGACCATCCCGGCTTCGCGGAGGCCCGCGAGCGTCCGCCGAACGACGACCGGGTTCGTGCCGAGCATCTGCGCCGCAGCCTCCGAGGTGATCGGCCCATCCGCGCGATCCATATGGATCAGCAGATGGAGCATGCGCGACAATCGACCGTCCAGTTGCAACTGCGTACCTCCTGCGGCTTCTTTATCACGACACTTTTCGAGTTGCAAAACTGCGGCCGCGCGATCATGTAACATCATAGGTTTCATGATTTGAAAGGAGAGGCCCGATGCACGACGCTATCGTGATCGGTGGAAGCTTCGCGGGGCAGTCCGCTGCCATGCAGCTGGCACGGGCGCGGCAGGATGTGCTGCTGATCGACGCGGGGGCGCCCCGCAATCGCTTCGCCGATGCCGCGCACGGCTTTCTGGGGCAGGACGGTCGCGCGCCCCATGCGATCCTGCAACAGGCGTCGTGCCAGTTGCTTGCCTATCCGACGGCGGAGATCCTGCGGACGGAGGCGGTCCACGCGGTGAAGGAGGACGAGAGCTTTGTCGTGCGCGTGGCCGATGGCACGCATCGACGGGCGAGGCGGCTCGTCCTTGCCACGGGCGTGACCGACACGCTGCCCGATATTGCGGGCATGGCCGAGCGTTGGGGCGCGACCGTGCTCCACTGCCCCTATTGCCATGGATACGAAGTGCGGGATCGCCCCCTGGGCGTCCTTGCCAACCATCCCCTGTCCGCGCACCAGGCGGCGTTGCTGCCGGACTGGGGACCGACAACCTTGTTCACGCAAGGGGTGTACGAGCCCGATCCGGAGCAGGCAGCGCTCCTGGCGCGTCGCGGCGTAGCGATCGAGCGCACCCCGGTGCTGGCGCTGTTGGGCGATGCGCCGAGCCTTGCCGGGCTCGCGCTGGCGGACGGGCGGATCGTTGAGATCGGCGCGGTCTTCACGGCGCCAAGAACCCGGCCGACCAGCCCCATCGCGGCCGCGCTGGGCTGTGCGATGGAAGACGGGCCGACCGGGCCGTTCGTGAAGGTCGATGCCTGGGGTGCGACATCGGTGGACGGCGTCTATGCCGCGGGCGATGCGACCAGCCCGATGCATAACGCAACGATCGCGTCCGCATCGGGCGTGCTCGCCGGGATCGGCGCGCACCAGTCGCTGACCAGAGGCTGAGCGCGGGATCTGTCCGTCGGCGTCGCTGGGCGGCTGAAGACGCCCCTAAGCAGCCGGACCGCGCGCATCGAAGCGTGGCGCGCGATCGAAGTCGGCCTTCCCGAACGGGCGGTCGCGGAACAGATAGCCGTAATAGAAGGACCGCAGCCGCGCATGGAACGCGCGGATGCGATCCTGATAGGCGAGCTGCGCCGCAAGGTCCGTATCGGCAAGCCGCGTCAGCAGCGCCTGCACCCCCACCGAGGGCAGCACCCAGCCCAGCGCGCGCCCGGCCGCATCGCGCCGTTCCAGCCCGGTGCGATAGGCCCGCACGCGCGCGGCGACGCTCTCATCGCCATTCTGATGGAAGGCGAAATACCATTTGTAGTGGAATTCCGGTCCCAGCGGGGCCGAGTTCGCCCATTCGGGATGCGCTGCGTAGAAGCGCCGCATCGTATCCTCGCGCGGAATATCCCAGGCGTGGTTTACCGCGTCGCGCTGGGCGAGCGCGATCTCGGCGCCCTGGTCGACCGGGACCGCCTGGTTGATGAGGACATTGGCGAGCGTCGGCACGATCAGCACCAGCACCAGCCATGCGCCCGCAAGCGTGGCCGCATTGGCCACCGACCGCCAGCGCAGTCGCCCGACCAGCGCCGCCAGCGCGATCCAGAACAGCAGATAGGCTACGATCACCGCCAGCACGAGCAGGATCGCCCCGATCGCGACGCCCTCGATTCCCGCCGCGATCCCGAACGGCAGCGCCAGCACGCCCCAAAGCAGGCCGAGCCGCAGCACGGCCCGCCGCCGCCACAGCGCCGTGCCGCCTTTGGGCAGCGCCTCCAGCATCCGCAGCCGCCCAGCCTCGCGCTCGCCCGAGACGAGATCGTGGTACAGCGCGATCACGAACAGCGGCGCGAGGAAGACAAGCACAAAGGCGAAATCGAACCTGCCGGGCAGCGCCAGTTCGGGGTTGAAGGTGTCGCCGTCATAGATCTGCGCCTCCAGCCCCAGCGCGCGGGCGCGCAGGATATAGGGGGAAACATCGCGCATCCCGAGCGCCGCGAAGGCGAGCGGCGCGGGCGGATCCCAGGTGGCGTGGAAGCTGTAATAGGCGGCGCTGCCGGCATCCTTCTTGTGATCGACCCAGGCGGCGATGGCGCCGATATCCTCCGCCTGCGCCACCGGAATGGCGGCGATCGCGGCACGCTGGCGGGCGACCTCCGCCATGCCGGCGGCGAGTGCGGCGATGGTCAGCAGCCCGAGCAGCGCGAGCGACAGGAGGGTGAGCCGCTGGCGGAGCAGCAGGCGGAGTTCATGGCCGAACAGGGTCATCGAAAAGCTCCCAGGCGGCGGGTCGCCAGCGCGAGCAACAGACCGGCGACAGCCAGCCAGCCGAGCAGCAGGCCCAATCCCGGCAAGGCACCACGGGCGAGCGCAGCGCCGGTCGGCGCGACATAGGTGAAAGCGGGCATGGCCTGCCAGTTGCTGGCCGACACGCGCTTGCGGCGGTCGGCATCGGGGTCGACGGCGGTGTCGTCGCTATAGCGGACATCCTCTGCCTGCATCCGGTTGAGCCGCTGGACCAGCGCATAGCGATAGGCCTCGGCCTGTTCGAGGAAGCGGCGATGGCCGGCGAAATCGGTGCCGGCGGCCGCCATCGACAGGGTGCGGATGGCGATGGCGGGGCTCAGCACGCTCACCCCCTCGACGATCGCGTTCTGGCGCGCCTGCGCGGCATAGCTCTGGCCGGCGTAGCGATCGAACAGTTCGGAGGTCAGCCGTTCGCCCTCCAGGCCCAGCAGCCCCTTGTAGTTGACCGGCAGGTCCTCGACGCGGGCCACGCCGTACCGGGCAAGCACCGCCCGCTTGAACGCGGCGAAATGCGGATCGTCGGGATTGTGGCTGTCGCCCATCCGCCGCAGATCGCGGGCGATCGCGATGTCGGTCTGGAGGCGGTTCTGCAACGGCACGGCGGCGCGTGCCATATCGGGTGCCACGCGCGGGAGCAGCACCACCGCCACCGCCCACAGCGCGACCAGCCCGAGCAGCGCATCGCGGCTGCGGCGGACCAGCGCCGACACCAGCAGGATCAGCACCACCCACAGCGCGAGATAGGCGAGATAGCCCAGCGCGATCACCAGCATCGGCAGCGCCAGCGCGCCGGGCTGCCCGGCGATCAGCACGAAGCCGATCATCGCGGGCAGCGCCGACAGCAGCGCGACCACGCCGAGGGCGAGCAGCTTGCCCGCGACGATCTGCGCGCGGGAGACGCCCTGCAACATCAGCAGCCGCATCGTGCCACGCTCGGTCTCACGCGCCAGCGCACCATAGCCGAGGAAGATCAGCAGCAACGGCGCCACCACCTGCAACACAAAGGCGGGGGTAAGCTGGCCAAAGCGGATGAGCAGCGAGCTTTGCCGCACATCGCCGAAATTGGCGGTGTTCTGGCGGTGCCCCTCCAGGAACATGCTGTTCCCGGTAAAGGCATCGACGCCCGGATCGAACGCCGCCAGCGGCCCGAGCGGGCGGAAGATGAAGTGGCCGTAATGCACCACGCGGTGGGGGTGGCGATCGGGCTGGGCGTGGAACGCTTCCTCGGCGGCATGGGCGTGGCGCGCGCGCAGTTCGGCGATGCCGCGCTGGTGCGACCAGCTGCTCGCCACCGCCACCAGGGTGAGCAGCACCAGCAGCACGAAGGCGATCACGGCGACGCGGTTGCGCGTCATCAGCCGCAGTTCGTCGCGGGCGATCCGGCGGACGGCGCTCATGCCGCCGCCTGCGTCTCGCCGCGCTGGAACCGGGCGTGGAGAGCGCGCACGTCGAACCGCTCCGGCCCCTGCGCCGCCACCTCGTGCTGGACGCGGCCCGCCTCCAGAAAGGCGATGCGATCGGCGACATCGGCAGCGGAAAGCAGGTCGTGCGTCACCATCAGCACCGCCGTGCCGCGATCGCGCACCGCCGCGACCAGCATGTTGAAATCGGCGGTGGCGCGCGGATCGAGGCCCGAGGTCGGCTCGTCGAGCAGCAGCACCGGCACCTGTCGCAACAGCGCCACCGCGATCGCCACCTTTTGCCGCATCCCCTTCGAAAAGCCGTCGAGCCGCTGGTCCCAGGCGCGTTCCTGCAACCCGGCAGCGGCGAGCGCATCGGTGATCGCGCCGCGCGCCTGCCGCTCGCCGGACAGCGCCAGCAGATAATCGGCATTCTCCACCGCGCTCAAATGTTCGTAGAGCGCCACATTCTCGGGCAGATAGGCGATGCGACGGCGCGCGCTGTCCGGGTCCGCGCCCGGATCGATCCCGCAGACCGCCGCGCGCCCGCCATCGCTGCGGGCAAAGCCCAGCAGGACCGACAGCGTCGTCGATTTGCCCGCGCCATTGCCGCCCAACAGCGCGGTGATGCTGCCCGCCGGCACGGCGAGCGAAAGCCCGTCGAGCACGCGATGCGTGCCATAAGCGAGCGTCAACTGGTCGAGCAGGATCGGCGGATCGGCAGGATTCACGGGGTTTCCTCGGCAATGCGCATAAATGCGACGTTACAACATCCCTTTGGCGCGAAGTTCGGTGCTTGGCTAGGCGGGAGGCAGCCTCCCGTTCATTTTCTGCGGTCAGGCGAACACAGAGAGTCGGAAGGAAAGCACCCCCCGAGCGAACGCCGTTCGTCCATTGCAACCGAACGGCGCAATAGCGTTGCAGGGCCGGGTGCCGGCACAGTCGGCACTGTGACCACGGAACGCGTGCGGCGCCGCGCGCGGCTGCGGCTTCGTCCTGCTCGGCTGGCGTACCTGCCGCACTGGACTGGCGCGTCCGTGCGCGTAAGAGCGCACCCGATATGCCGATTTCACCCTCCAGCGCCGAGCCCCGGCCCCGCGATCCTGTATCGGCCATTCTCGACGCCGCGCGCGAAGTCGTGGCGGAACGCGGCCTGGGCGCACTCAGCCTGCGCGTCGTGGCGGAGCGCGCGGGCGTATCGGTGGGGACGATCAGCTACCGCATCGGCGATCGCGCCGCGCTGCTCGATGCGCTGGCCCAGCGCGAGGCGGAGCGGGCGGCGGGCGACTGCACCGGCTGGGGCGAGCGAGTCGGACGGATCTCCACGGGCGACACGGCATGGCTGGCGGATGTCATCGACGCGTGGCTGCAATCCTGCGCGGGCACCGGGCGCACGGCGGCGATCGTGCGCAGCGAAATGGTCTCCGCCGCCTATCGCGACGCCGCGCTCGCTCCCCTTGTCACCGCCATCACCACGGCCGAATGGCAGATGTGGCAGGCGATGCTGGCCGATTGGCCCGATCCGGCGCGGCTTGCGCGACGGATCGCAGGCTATTGCGTCGACGAACGCCCGTTCGCGATCCTGCTGGCCGACGAAAGCGCCTATGCACTGCTGCGCGCGTCCACCCTTCGGGGGCTGCTGCGTATGCCCGGCGTGGCGGGCGTCTCGCCTGCATCCGCATGGCATATGCGGCTGATCGGGCAACTGGAGGCGCCGGCCCGCGCGGCCTGGGACGTGGGCGAGGCGCCGGGTGGCGCGCGCGCAGCAATCGCCGAACGCATCGCTGATCGCATCATTGCCAAGGGGCTCGACGCCGTGTCGCACCGCGCGATCGCACAGGCGACCGCCATGCCGGTGTCGAGCGTGGCGCATCATTTCCCGACCCAGCGGGACATGTTGCTCGGCGGGGTCGAGGCACTGTACCTCCGATTGCGTTCCGAAGTGCGCGCCGCAACCGACGGCGCCGCCGATCGGCCTGCGGGCACGGCGGTCGTCGCGCTGGGGCATGAAATGGCACTGGGGGCGTTGCGCGAGCCCGGCTTCCTGCCCTTCGCCATCGATATGCGCCGGCGCCGCGCCGAAAATGTCCATGCCATCGTCAGCCGCGCCCTGAACGGGAGCGAGGAGGGCGATCGCGCGGTCGCGCAGGCAGTGGTGATGGGTGTGATCGGCAGCAACCTGGGCGGTATCGGGCCGCGCGAGCCGGGGCTCGACCTGGCCGGCCTGGCGCGTTGGCTGTAGCCGCACTGTCGTATTAATTAGGCGTATATATTTCACACAGCGCCCGTACATTTGTCTCAATAGCGTAACGCACGCGGCGTAGCGGCCCCTGACACCATTTCCAGGGGGCTGCCCAGATGATTCGTTTCCGATCCACCATCCCGTTGCGCGCGGCCGGCGTGCTGCTTCTCGCGGGGAGCGCGCTGACGCCGCTGGCGGCGCAGGCGCAGGACGCGACGGCTGCGGGCGCCAACACCGGCGACACCGGGCTCGAAGAAATCGTCGTCACGGCCCAGCGCCGCGCGGAGCGCGCGCAGGAAGTGCCGCTGTCGATCCAGAGCGTCTCGGGCGAGGCGCTGGCCCAATCGGGCTATACCGACTTCACCGATCTCCAGTATCTCGTCCCCGGCGTGCAATACGATCCCACCCAGGGCGCGGCATTCCAGATTCGCGGCGTCGGCAGCACGTCGTTCGATTTCTCCAATGCCAAGTCGGTGAGCGTCGTCGTCGACGACGTGGTGATGGACGGGCAACGCGCCAACGGCCTGATCGGCATGGTCGATATCGCGCGCGCCGATGTGCTCAAAGGGCCCCAGGGCACGTTGTTCGGCAAGAATTCGACGTCGGGCGTGATCGCGGTCAGCACCAATCGCCCGGTGCTGAACACCACCAGCGTCCGCGTCAGCGGCAGCTATGGCGAGCATAACGAACGCATCCTCAACGCCACCGTCAACGTGCCGCTCGGGCCGATCGCCGCGTTTCGCCTGTCTGGATTCGACCAGGCGCAGGACGGGTTCGGCCGTAACGTCACGCTGGACCGTCTGGTCGGCTCGACGCACGAATATGGCGGGCGCGCGCGCCTGTTGATCGAACCGTCGGACAGCCTGAACCTGCTGCTCTCGGCCGATTACGGCCACCATTGGGACAGCAGCGTCCGCACCCCGGTGTCGGGCCAGCCCGCCGCGGTGACGACGATGCTCAACCAGCTGGGCGTCTATCCCGGTCCGAAGAGCGCCGACACCGCCGATGGCAGCTTCGGCCAGATCGAGACCGAGGAATGGGGCACGTCGTTCAACGTGACGGCGAAGCTGGGCGATCACGAGTTGCGCTCGATCTCGGCGCTGCGTTTCACCGGCTATGACAACAGCACCCCGGCCAATCTGCTGCCGCTCGACAAATACGCCTATATCCCGTTCAACATCGGCAACCTGGATACCGACAAGGTCAGCCAGGAACTCCACCTCGCCTCGCCCACCGGCGGGTTCGTGGAGTATGTCGTCGGCGCCTTTTACAACCGGCTGCACGCGCGCCAGACGCAGTTGCAATGGGCGACGCTGGGCCAGCCGCTGTACCGCGCGGACGGCACTCCGCAGCCGACGCTGTACGCCCTGACCGGCGCGATCGGCGTCAACGCCAATGCCTCGCTGTTCGATTCGGTCAACGAGACGGCGGCCGCCTTTGGCCAGCTGAAGGTCAACGTCACGCCGCGCGTCAGCCTGACGCTGGGCGGGCGCTATACCAAGGACTGGAACTCCCAGCGGCTGACCTTCATCACCATCGATCCGGTGACGGTCGCGGGCTACACCCCAACCTTCGTCGGCAGCAGCGCGGCCCCCGCCTATCCCTATGGCAAGGTAACGGGCGACAATTTCTCGTACCGCATCTCGCCCGAGTGGCGGATCACCGACCAGGCCATGGTCTATTTCACCTACTCGACCGGCTACAAGCCTGCGGGCGTCGCGTTCGTCGGCAACAAATATAACCCCTACCGCGCCGAGACGGTCGAGGCCTTTGAGGCCGGCATCAAGTCCGAATGGTTCGACCGGCGCCTGCGCGTGAACCTGGACGTGTTCCGCTCCGACTTTACCGATTTCCAGACGACGATCCTCACCACCATCCCCGATGGTGCGGGCGGCCAGCTTCAGACGACGGCGATCGGCAACGCCGGCGGGCTGCGGACCCAGGGCGTCGAGGGCGAGATTGCGCTGGCGCCCGTGCGGTGGCTCTCGCTCACCGGCAACTTCACCTACACCGACGGCGTCTTCACCGACTATGTGTATAACAAGACGACCGATTACACGGGCACGCGGCTGACGAACTCGCCCGATTGGACCGCGAGCGTCGCCGCTGATTTCACGCACGAATTCGCCTCGGGCTTCGGCGCGCGGGCGCATGTCGATTATGCGTGGCGCAACGATTATTGGACCGTGGTGGGCCAGCCCGGCTATTCGCACGTGCCCAGCTATGGCCTGACCAACGCGCGCATCACCTTCACGCTGCCGGATCGCGACATCGAGTTCGGTGTCTATGCCCGCAACCTGTTCGATACCTATTACTCCACCGGCTGGCAGGTCTACGGCGCGCTGGGGCTGCTCCATTACACCTCGCCGGGCGCGCGCCGCACCGCCGGCGGCTTCGTCAACCTGCGCTTCTGATCGGGGGACAGACGATGCAACCGCTTCACACGCGCATCCTGTGCGGCGCGGCGCTGGCCGTGCTCGCACTCGCCGGAACCGCCGCAGCGCGGGGCGACGGCCCCGCGCCCGCGCCCGAGGCTGCCGACCTGCCCGGCAGCCTGCCGATAAACCGCATCCAGGTGCTGGGCACGCACAACAGCTATTCGCTGCCGATCGACCCGCAGCTGCGCACGCTGCTCCGCCCGATCTTCGCCGGCTTCGACAAGATGATCCAGGCATTGCCGGCGCCGCAGAAAGCGCTGTTCGCCGAGGAGCATCCCAACCCGATCTCGATCGACGAAGGGCTCAACTACACGCATGACGGGCTGACCGCGCAGCTGGATCGGGGCGTCCGCAGCCTCGAACTCGACCTGAACCCCGATCCCCAGGGCGGACAGTATCTCGATCCCGAAGGCTATCGGCTGCTGCGCGCGCAGGGGGCAAAAGACCTGCTGCCGATCGACACCGCCGCGCTCGCCAAACCGGGGTTCAAGGTCCATCACATCACCGATGCGGATTTCCGCAGCCACTGCGCGCTGTTCACCGATTGCCTGCGCGAACTGCGCGGCTGGTCGGACGGGCATCCCGGGCATGTGCCGCTGTTCATCCTGATCGAGGCGAAGAGCCAGGCACTGCCGCTGTTCAAGGACTCGAAGCCCGCGCTTCCCTTCACCGCCGATCGCTTCGACGCGATCGACCGCGAAATCCTGTCGGTTTTCCCGCGCGAGCGACTGGTGACGCCCGACGATGTGCGCGGACGATACCCGACGCTTAACGCCGCGGTGCGCGCAGGCAACTGGCCGACGCTGGCGAAGGCGCGGGGCAAGATTCTGTTCCTGATGATTACCGCCAACGGCCCGGCGGGCGCGGCAGGCTATCTGGCGGGGCACCCCTCGCTCCAGGGCCGTGTGGCGTTTCTGCGCGCCCAGCCGGGCGAGGATCATGCCGCCTTCCTGATGTTTGACAACGCCGTCCGGCGCGACGCCGAAATCCGCGCGGCGGTGGCACAGGGCTATCTGGTGCGCACCCGCTCCGACATCGAAACCTATGAGGCGAAGACCAACGACCCGACGCGCGCGAACACGGCGTTCGCGAGCGGCGCGCAGATCGTCTCGACCGATTTCGAGCATCCGGGCAACGCCTATGGCACACCCTATGTGGTGCGGCTGCCCGGCACCGGCGCGGCGCGGCGCAGCCCCGCCTTCGCACCCGGGCGCTGATCGCGGATAGCGCCGTCCACCGCCCAATGGGCAGGGCGGGACGGCGCCATCCGCGCGGGGCCTCTACGGATGCGACGGGCTCTCGGCCGCGTCGACGTCACCACGCGATCCCGATCTTTCCGAAATGGCCCGCGCTGCTCTCAAAACGAAACGCATCGGCCAGTTGTTCGAGAGGAAAGCGTCGATCCACGATCGGATGGATACCACTCCCATCGAGTGCGCGTACGAAATCCTGCTGCTCCCGCCGGCTGCCCACGATCAGCCCCTGCAGCCGCGCCTGCTTCGCCATCAGTGCGGCGGTGGGCACTTCGCCCGCCCCGCCGGTGAGCACGCCGATCAGCGAGATATGCCCGCCGACGCGCACCGCCTCGATCGACTGCGCCAGCGTGCCGGGCCCGCCCACCTCGACGACGTGATCGACGCCGCGCCCGCCGGTCCAATCCCGCACGGTTCGTCCCCAGTCCGTCTGCTCCCGATAGTTGACGCGGAAATCGGCGCCGAGCGCAGTCGCGCGCTCCAGCTTTTCTCCCGACGAGGACGTGATCGCCACCGTCGCCCCCATCAACTTCGCGATCTGGAGCGCCCAGATCGACACGCCGCCGGTGCCGAGCAGCAGCACAGTGTCGCCCGCCTTCAGCTTTCCGTCGACGACCAGCGCGCGCCAGGCGGTGAGCCCGGCGGTGGTGATCGTCGCCGCCTCTACCGCGTCATAGCCGCGCGGCGCGTGCGTAAAGGCAGTGGCAGGCCGCACGACATGCTCCTGCGCGAAGCCGTCGATGCCATCACCGGGGGTGCGGCTGAAATCGCCCACCATGGGGGCGCCGTCCTGCCAATCGGGGAAGAAGCAGGAAACCACCGAGTCGCCGGCCCGGAATTCGGTCACGCCCTCGCCAACCGCTTCGACGATGCCCGCGCCGTCGGCGAGGGGGATGCGGCCATCGGCGGTGGGCATCCGCCCGGTCGCAACGCCCAGGTCATGGAAGTTCAGCGAACTGCCGTGCAACGCCACGCGGATTTCACCCGCGCGGGGAGCGCCCGGGTCCGGCCTGTCTTCCAACGTCAGCCGATCCAGTCCGATCGGGGGCCGTAATACCATCGCCTTCATGCGCAAACTCCACTGCTTCAGACTGGCCTAACGAACGAGACTTCCGTCCGACACAGACGATCGCGCGGGACCGGCGCGCTTGCGCGCGACGAGCACGCGCCACCGGCGGGTTGCCCGCACCAACCGCACTTGCCAGGCGCAGCCCGTCAGGCGCAGAAAGCGCGCCTGGATGGCGTCGGCATGTTGCGCGAAATCGTAGAAGTCGATGCGGTGATGCGCCAGCACCAGCCGCCCGCCCGTGCGCAGCGCGGCCGCAACGTCGCGCGCGACGCGGGGCATGTCCTTTGCAGACAGATAGTACAGCAGCTCCGCGACGACGACCGCGTCATAGCGGTCTCGTGGCAGCCGTCCCGGCAGCGTCAGTCGCAGGGCGCGGGCATGGGGATCGTTGCGCAGCGCCGCGGCGGTCAGGCGGGTGCCTTCGATCGTGCCTTCGGTGGCGTCGAGACGCCCGGCGCGACGCGCAAGCGCCTGGCTGTTCGAGCCATTGCCGCTGGCCAGTTCCAGCACGCGGCCGATCGGCCCCGCGCCCAGGCCGTGCAGGATCGCCGCGCGCTTCACTGCCTCGTCCCGGCTTGTGAACGTGGCCCACGGATCGTCGCTCGCCGCGAACTTGTCCGCAAAGCCGGTCAGGTCGATGGGCCGCATCGCGCAACCTCCACAAAACGCTCGATGGGGTGGGCGAACGCGGCCAGTTCGTGCCGGGCGATGGAGAATCCGTGCGGATCGTCGCGAATCACGCCCATCTGGGTGCGATGCACGCGGATCAGCGACCGTTTCGCCGGATAGCCGCCCTGCACCCGCAGCGTCCGCTCGCGCAGGCCGCCGCCGGAGCGGGGCGGCCAGACCCGATAGCCCAGCCGGCGGGCCTTTCCGCGCACCGTGCAAAGCGCTGCGGCAACGGCACGATGATCGGGATGCGCGTCGGTGGCCGTGGGGCCGACGATCAGGTCGAACGGGCCACCCTGCGCAAGCGCGCGCGCCAGCGCGCGCTTGCAGCGGGGCAGGCGCGCGGACAGCCCGCCATCCGCCAGGCCGAGAAACGCGACGTCGCCCATAGGGACGCCCAACCGGCGCAGCGCCCGCCGAGTCTCCGTGCGACGGGCAGCCACCAGCCGCCGGGCTGGCCATCGCGCGCTGTGGGCATGCGATGCCGCGCCATCGCTGACGACCACCACGGCCACCCGGCTGCCGCGTCGCTTGAGCGCCTGGATCAGCGCGGCGGCGCCGATCACCTCGTCATCCGGGTGCGGGGCGACGATGGCCGCGCGGCGCACCTGTCCGATGCGCAGTCTCATAACGCCGCCGCCAGCACGCCGTTCTTCACTGCCCGCCCGACCCGGAGCCGCTGGGCGTCCGGCGCAGGCTGGCGCAGATAGACCGCCAGGTCCGTCAGCATGGCGGACAAGGGATGCTCCAGGAAGTGCGCGGCAAGCCCCACCGCCTGCTGCGCGACGGCAATGGCGCGTTCGGCCAGGTCGGCGATGGCGAGGCGGGCAGCGGCGACGCGGGCCAGCCGTTCCTCCTGCGCGGTGTCGAACCCCGTGACGGCGGCGTGGCGCACCGTGGCCGCCGCAGCGTCGGCCAGCCAGAAGAGTTCGGCGAGGCGCGCCGACTGGAACGGATCATCGGCGCGGTGTGCCGCGACCAGATGGTCGCGCGTGCGATCGCACAGCCCGGCGATGCCGCCAGCCTGCACCGCGACGAAGCGCAGCGCGCCGCCGCTGAAAAAGGGTTCCTGCGCATAGGCGTTCGGGGCCCCGATCCGGTCATCGTCCTGAATCGCCGCGCCGCGCCAGCGGACCCGGTGCGTCTCAGAACGCTGCATTCCGGTGGTGCGCCACCACGCCCGGTCGACCACCGGCGGAGTCGTGGCGAGATCGACCAGCACCAATTGCTGGCCCCCGCAATGCTCCGCCGTCACCAGCGCATGCGTCAGCACGCCCGCGCCGGACGCATAGCTCTTGCCGCCGTGCAGGCCATCGGCGTCGAGTATCAGCGGTTCGTCCGCGATTCCCGCATTCCATACGCCCAGCATCGCGCCATCGGATGCGGCGCGGCGGAGCCGGTCGATCTGCGTCGCGGTGCCATGGCGCTGCACGATCTGCACCGCGTCGACATGCCCTTCCGCCAGGCGACCGAGCGGCAGGTCGCGCCGGCCGATCGCATAAAGCGGCCGCAGGATGGCCAGGCTCTCGGCTGCCGTCACCGGATCGCGCGGCAGGTTCCGGTCCCAGCCGGCGGCCACGATCGCGGCGTGCAGGGTTTGCGCCATGGTCATGCCGCCATCTCGCACCCTTCGGATTCGAGCAGGGCGAGCATGTCCTCTGCCATGGCCAGCGGTACGTCGTCGGCATGATCGGCGCACGCCGGTACGACGCGCATCGCGAATGCTTCGGCATTCGGGCAGTCCCGGGCAACGCCCAGGATATGGTCCGCCGGCAGGTGCCATCGCATCCCCAGCGTGCCGCGAACCTCCTGCCGGTCGATCCTGTCGAACGCCTGCCGCGCGACCGCCTGTTCGCGCCATTGCCATGCCGCAGCGCGCGGGTTTGCGAGCAATGGCGACGCGCCCGTATCCAGCGCGCGCAGGGCGCTCGACAGACCCTGCACCGCACGCCCCTGGCGACGAGACGAAGTCTGGACGACCAGCGCGGCGTCGCGACGGACGCGAAAGCCAGCGCGCGCCGCATCGTCGAGCAGGCGGGCATCCTCGCCGAACGCCAGCGCCTTGAAGCCGCCCAGCCGGTGATAGACGCCGGTGCGAAAGGCGAGGTTGGCGCCGCCGGTGAAATGATGCGTGTCGCGCGCCTCCCACGGCACCGGGTCGATCCGTCGGCGATACGCGTGGAGCCGATCATAATAGGCCTCGACGCGCGAATGGGCGGGATCGCCCGAGGCGCCCATCCGAACGATCCGGCCCGCCACGACATCCGCGATCTCCAGCGCAGCGATCCCCCGCTGGATCCAATCGGCGCAGGGGCGGCTGTCGGCATCGGTCGTGAACAGCAGGCCCTCGCCATCGGGCAAGGCGGCAAGGCCCATCGCCATGGCCGCGTGCCGGGCGACGCCCGCGTTGGCGGTGCCGCGTTGAAGGCCGCCCCCGACCCTGAGCGGACAGGGCAGCACCCCGGACGCTTTCCGCAACAGCGCCGCGCTGTCGTCCTCGCAGCCGTCCAGATAGATGCAGACCGTCAGCTCCACCGCGCGCATGTCCAGGTTGGACACGGCATGGAGAAGCGCCGGCAGGCGCTGCGCCTCATCGCGGGCGGGGACGCACAGGGCGACCGGTAATGGGCTGGGCAGCGCTGGTCTCCGCGAATCGAGGATGCGCTGTGCTAACGTCCGGTGTCGCGGCAAGGTTCATCGGGTGGCAAGGCGCAGCCCGGGCGGCAGTCTTCGCCGGCCCGCACGCGCGGTCGCGCTGCGGGTGCCATAGTCGCGCGTGGCGACGGTCGGGCTTTCAGGAAAAACTCCCCGGGAACCTGCGTTCCCGGGGAGCTTCGTTACGCGTTACAGCTTGAGCGAGACGCCGGCGACGATCTGCCGCCCGAGCAGATCATAGCCCATGATCGTGTTGCCGCGCAGCAGCCCGATACGCGAGCGGCTGTCCGGAACGATCGGCGGGTCGCGATCGAAGATGTTGTTCGCGGCAAGCCGGAACGTCATCTGCTTGTTGATGTCGAACGTCAGCGCGAGATCGAACCAGTCATAGGCCTTGATGCCCGGCCACTGATCGCGACGCGCGCTGACATCCTGTGCCGGGATGCCGGTGTCGGCAGGCGCATAGACGTCGAGCGGCATCGCCGAGCGATGGCGCCAGTTGAGCGACAGGCTGGTCGAGCGATCCGGCGCGGTCCAGGTCGTGCGGAACTGGTGCGACCAGGTCGGCATGCTCTCACCGCACAGATTGCCGAAATAGCCCACGCAGTTGCGCGGGGCGATCGTCGGCGATGCCTGCGAGGTGACCGAGGTCATCAGCGTGCCGTTGAAGCTCATGTCGAGCCCACCGATCCCACCAAGGCCGACAGCGTACTGGCCCTGGAAATCCCAGCCATGCGACTGCGAGCGATAGCCGTTGGCCGAACCACGCGCGACCCAGCCGGTGGAGGGGCTGGTCGCCGGCGAACTGGACAGCGTGCCGTCCGCGTTGCGCACGATGCCGCGACAGAAATAATTGTTTCCGGTCGCGAGACACTCGTTGATCAGGTTCTGCGGCTGGAGGAAGTCGAGCTGGTCCTCCAGGTCGATCAGCCAGCGATCGACCGACACCGTCAGGCCCGGCACGAAGCGCGGGCGGAACACGACGCCGAACGTCTTGGTATAGGCGGTCTCGGGCTTCAGGTCGAACCCGCCTTCGCGCACCGTGCAGCGATCATCCGGGCAGATCAGCGTCGTGCTGCCATACAGGTTCGCCGGCAGCCCGGTGTTGGCGCATTGCTGCGGCGTCGCGAGCGGGGGAAGGCGCGGGCCATTGGGGTTGGCCGTGTTCACGCGCGGCGCGCAGGGATCGGAATAGAAGCCCTGGTTCCAGAACACGTTGGACGCGCCCTGTGCGGTGCCGACGCCGGGTGCCGCCTGCGACTTGTTGTACGACGCACGGAAGGTCAGGTCCGCGATCGGCGACCAGATGCCCTCGATCTTCCAGGTGCCGAACTTGTTCTCCAGACGGTTGTACTTGGACAGGCGATAGCCGCCGTTCAGCTGGAGCAGCTTGGTCCAGGACTGGTCCTCGACCAGCGGTGCCTGGATTTCGGCGCTCGCTTCCAGGATGTTCTGGGTATAGCGCGAATTCTCGCCACCGTTGTTGTCGATGTAGATCTGGTTGACGACGGTGCGTTCCATCTCCTCGCGATACTCGCCACCCAGCGCGATCGCGACGCCCGACGTCGCGAACGGCGAGGTGATGCCGTACTTGCCCAGGTCGCCGCTGACGGTGCCCAGGAACTGCAACAGGCGCGGGATGCGCGTGCTGATGCCGCCGCTGGCTGCACCATAGATATACTGGTTGAGCGCCGCGTCGCTGTTGAACGGTGCGAAGGCGTTGAACGGCACGCAGCTGGGATCGCTGCCATTCACCACCGAACGACAGGTCGGACGGCCATTGACGTTGACGACGTCGAGCGAGCGATTGACCTTGGTATAGTCCGCGAACGGCACGTCGATCGTGTCGAGCTGCGCACGCGAGATCATGCCCGCCACGTCATAGGACCAGACATCGTCGAACACCCGGCCACGCAGGCCGGCGACGACGCGGTAACCCGCGTTGGTGAACTTCTGTTCGACCGACGGCATCGTGTCGAAGCGATAGCGCACGTCGAGCGGGGCGTATGCAGTGGCGGACCCTGCATTGGCGCCGCACAGCACCTGTGCCTGCGATGCCGACAGGAACGGGTTGTTGCAGTTCACCGAATAGGGCGTCGAGCCATAGACGGAATAGGAATAGGTACGGTTGAGCTGGGTGTTGTACGACTT
Organism: Sphingomonas degradans; assembly: GCF_053502645.1. NCBI lineage: Bacteria > Pseudomonadati > Pseudomonadota > Alphaproteobacteria > Sphingomonadales > Sphingomonadaceae > Sphingomonas > Sphingomonas degradans. The sequence continues at coordinate 3,955,305 of NZ_CP177172.1, read as the reverse complement.
GTCGCGATAATACAGCACGTTGCTGTACAGCTCGACATGATCGGTGATCTGCGCGGTCAGGAATCCGCCGACGTTCAGGCGGTGGAACGGCCGCTGGAACGCCCAGTCGTCATACGGATTTGCAGAGGCGCCCGAAGGGCCGCTGTTGATCGGAATGAAGGTGCCGTTGCCGTTCGGGTTGTTGACCAGCTGCTGCCCGGCGAACGCGCCCGACTGCGGGATGATCGTGCCGGCGGGCGTATAGCTCGCGCGCGAGCACGACAGCGGCGACGTGTTGCTCGTCGTCACCACTTCGCACACGCCGTTCGAACGGTCGCCCAGGCGGACCAGGCTCGACTGGCGGTAGTTGGCGAAGGCCGAGATGTTGACGCGGTTGTCGAACAGGTTCGCGCCTGCCGCCACGCTCACGTCGGCGCGGGCGCCGTCGTTGCTCATCCCGTTGGGCGCGTTGAACCCGGCGCGCGATGCCGCGTCGGTTACCGCGGTTGACCGGTTGTTGTGGTTGAAGAAGCTGTAGTTGCCGTCGATCCGAAGGCCCTCGAAGTTCTTCTTCAGGATGAAGTTGACGACGCCCGCGACCGCGTCCGACCCATAGACCGCCGACGCACCACCGGTCAGCACGTCGATGCGCTCTACCAGGGCGTTGGGGATGATGCCGACGTCGACCGTGTTGGGCAGGCCGATGCGCATCCCGTCGATCAGCATCAGCGTGCGTTCATAGCCCAGGCTGCGCAGCTTGATGCGTTGGCGCCCTTCGGAGTCGCTGAAATTCTGTTCGGAGTTGACCTGCACCTGCGGCAGGCGGTTCAAGACTTCCTCGATCGTCGTCGCGCCCTGGGCGGCGATTTCCGCTGCGGTGGTGGTGACGATCGGCGCGGCCGAGCGATTGTTCGGCCGGACGATGCGCGTGCCGGTGACGACGATGTCGCCGCCGCTCTGCGTGCTGGCGCTGTTCGCATCCGCAGCAAGATTGGCCGATGCCGCCGGATCGCCGATGGAAGCCGGTGCGTCCTGTGCCGCGTCGCTATTGGTATTAGAAAGTGCCTGTGCGGCGGCTGGCGTAGCGACCAGCGCGGCCACGCAACAACTGGTGGCCAACAATCCCCTGAATATCATTATAACTCCCCTTGTTCCCTCAAACATCGGGGGGAAAATATCTGACGCCGACCACTTTTCCGTGCCCTTGCGCAGATGTACGCGCGGCTTGCGGTTTGCCCATTCACCGCGCGCCATACCGGTTTCCCCGAGACCGATCGGGGGTTAATGTCACATAGGTTTCACGCGAACAATACCACTATTGACGATTGGTCTATTCAGGATCGCTATTGGCCGTATGTGGTTGTTTTCTGGCAACGGACAGGGTTGTCACGCGGGTGCGGCGATCCAGGGCCGCATTGCAGCGCACATATCCCACCGCTTCGCGCAGAGATTGCCGTCGACGCTGACTATACCCAAGAATTTCAGCCGGATACGCCGCAAATACGGCCGCGCGGGCGAGGGCGTTTGCGCCCCCGCCCGGATTTTCAGAAGAAAAGCTTGCGCACGCTCAGCCGCACCGCCCGCCCGGTGGGGTCGAGCAGGCCGGGCTGGTAGCTCAGCGGCACGACGCCAATCTGGTTGGTCACCCGCTGCCGCGTGTTCAGGATGTTGTCGACCGAGAAGGTGATGCGGGTGCCGCGCAACCACCGATGCTTGCGCACCAGCTTGATCTGCTGCCCCATGTCGGCGAACAGCCGCAGGTTGAACGTCGCGAGGCTGCCGAAATCGAGCTGGTCGCCGCTGCCGAGGGTGCCGGTGTCCACCTGGGTCCCGCTCTGCCACTTGCCGATCAGCCGCGCGCCCAGGCCATCCTTGGAAATGCCAGCCTGCGCCTCGACCTCATGCTCGGGCTGGCCGCCGCTGCTGCCGGTCGCCGAGCCGTTGAGAAGATCGAGCACCGGCAGGCCTTCGCGGATCGTCACCTGCTCCTTGAAATGCCAGGTGTGGTACAGGCTGAACTGGAGCCGCCCCGCCAGCGCGCCATTGGGACCGCCCATCCCGCGCCCGCCAAAGCCGCCGCCGGGACCACGCGGCCCGCCGCCGGGGCCTCCGGGGCCGCCGCCGAACAGCCCGCCCTGGGGACGCGGCGGACCATCGCCGCCGGGCCCGCCCGGGCCGCCGGGCCCTTCGGGGGGCAGCGGGGTGCCATTCTTCTCCGCCTCGGCCCGCGCCGCATCGCGGGCGGCGCGGCGGGCCTGGAACATCTTCTCCAGCTTGGACGCCAGCGGCATCGAGAAATTGACGCCCCAGCGCAGCTGCTCGCGCTCCGCGCTGGCGAAATTGACCGGGCGATTGTCCACGCTGATCAACTGGCCGCTCGCATCGCGAACGAATCGCGACGGGAACGCCGCCTCGACTGCCGCCGTGGCGGCGGGGAAGCTCGAAATCTGGTTCTTCGTCGTGCTGGTGATGTAATCGGCGCTGAACTGCAGGTCGGTGCTCTCCAGCGGGCGCACCGAGGTGCCCAGCTTGAGCACGTGCCGGCTGTCCGACCCCAGATTGGGATTGCCGCCGCTGATCGTGGTGACGCTCACGGCCTGGCCGCGCACATAATCGAACACGCGCACATTGGGCGTCGACAGCGTCGGATCGCCGAGCTGGTTGGCGCTCGGCGCGCCTTCCTCGTCGGTGACCGATACCAGGAAACGGACCTGCTTGAGCGGCGACCAGTTGACGCCATAGCCGGTGGTGACCAGCGTGCCGAAGTCCGACAGCTGCTCGACCTCGACATTGCCGTTGAGCGTGAGATCGCCGATCGCGTCGAGCACGGCGCGGCGGCGGCTGGCGATGGGCAAGTCGAAATTGGCCTGCACGCTGCCGCTGTCGCGCCCGACATCGCCCGCGCGGGCCACGCCGGCGCGCAGCGAACTGCTGCTGAAATCGCTGGTCCGCGCATTGACTCGAATGCTGGTCGAGGCATTGCCCGCCGGCACCTTGAACAACGGTCCGTTGATCAGCGCATCGACGCCGCCGACGCTGGAGGTCGAACGCGCCCGATCGCGCAGGCTTGGCTGGATCAGATTGGTATCGATCGGCCCGAACGGATTGAGCGACGCGACATTGGCGTCGATCAGCGACTGGATCGGTGCGGGGTCGATCCCCGTATCGGTCGTGCTGCGCGTCGTGACGCGATCGTAATTGCCGGTAACCGACCAGCGCCAGTCGTTGCTCCAGGGCAGCCCGTCGCCGTTCAGCGAGCCGCCGGCATGGGTGGTAAAGCTGTGATTGGTGCGCGCCATCGGCAGCAGATCGCCGAACGCGCGATAGAGCGTGACGTCGTTGACGAAGGGCGAATAGTCGTTGGTCGCGGGCACTGTGAGCGTCAGCGTCGGCAGCCCCAGCAGCGCACGGCTCTGCGACGCTTCGATCCGGGCGTTGAACGTCGCGGTCAGCTTGGCGTTGAGGTTGCGGCTGTACACGCCGTTCAACACGAGCTGCTTCGACGGCGCGACCAGCGTGCGATAGCGCGTCATGTCGGGCGTGTAGGGCTTGCCCGCGCCGGGCGCGAAGGCGGCGAGCGACGCCGCGCCATCGGCGGCGGACCCCGGCACCGCCGCCTGCGTCACGCGCGTGCCGGCCAGCGCGCTGAGCGCGGGGTCAATCTCACCGCCGTTGATGCCGGCGATATTGCCGCGCGGGTCGAACAGGCCGTTGCCGTTGGGAATGATGTCGCGCTCGCTTTCGAGCAGCCCCGATTTCGCAGTGTAGCGGGCATCGAAATTGATGCGGCCTTCGCGATTGATCTTGAGCACGTCCAGGTCGACGCTGCCATTGGCGTTGCCGCCCGCCGTCGGCATGCTGCCGACGACTTCGGCGGTCAGCGCGCGGAAACGGGGGCGCAGGACGATGTTCACCACGCGCTGGTCGGCGCGATAGCCGTATTTCAGCGCGACTTCCTCGGGCAGGATGTCGACGCGCTCGATCGCCTCGGTCGGGATTTCGCGGATTTCGGAGAAGCTGGAGATGCGGCGCCCGTTGAGCAGTACCACGGGCGCATCGCCGCCGCGCCCGCGCCCGCTGCCGGTCTGGGGCGCGAGTTCGGTAAGCAGGTCGGAAATCGTCGCGACGCCGTACGCGCGGACATCGGCGGGGGACAGCTGGACCTCGGGCGGGATGTCGCCCGGCACCGCGCCGCGCACTTCACCGCGCACGACGATCTCGTCCGAATCGGCAGAGTCGTCCTCCGGCGCCCCCGAGGGCTGCGGCGCGACCGGCGGCTGTTGCTGCGCATGCGCGGCCATCGGCAGCGCGCCGACCATCAGCCCCGCCACTGCACATCCCCATTTCACCATCACGCTACTCCACCCTGATTCCGCCCGCTTCGGGGTCGGCCCTGTTCCATGCCGGCTCGCTAAAGCGCAGTTGTCGCAGAATTGTGCCAGTGTTTCCCGGCGCGGATCGGATTTTCGGGGGAAGGTGGCGGCGCGGCGTTTCCGCCGCGCGCCCAGGGTTTCATGGTGCGGTCGAGAAGACTCGAACTTCCACGGCCTTTCGGCCACAACGACCTCAACGTTGCGCGTCTACCAGTTCCGCCACGACCGCACGTGAAACTCCGCTGGTGTCCCCAGCGGCTGGTAAGGCGGTGGGCCCTAGCATCGGCCAAGGCGGGTTGCAAGCGGCGTGAAGCGCTTTCCGCATTATCCTTTTGCGCCGGCCGGCGCCGCCTTGAAATTCGCTCTTTCGCGAACTTCCAAAAAGTCTCTAAGGCCTGCGGCACCATGCGTCCCTCCCCAGCCCTTTCCGCCGAGGCGCGCCGCATCCTGGCGCTGGCCTGGCCCGTGATGCTCACCAGCCTGAACTGGACGATCCTGCACGTCACCGACGTGGTGGTGGTGGGATTCGGCGGTACGGGCGAAGTCGCCGCGCTGGGCGCCAGCCGGACGCTGACCTTTCCGGGCATTGTCATGGGGCTGGGCGCGCTGACCGGCGTGCTCGTCCATGTCTCGCGTGCCGATGGCGCGGGCGACCTGCGCGAGACGGGGCGCGTGCTGCATCAGGGGCTTGCACTGGGGCTGCTGCTCGGGCTGCTCGGTGCGCTGGGACTGTTCTTCTTTGCCGAGCCGTTGCTGCTCGGGCTCGGCGTCGCGGCGCACACTGCGCCGCAGGCGGGGCGCGTGGTACAGGCGATGGCGTTCGCCTTTCCGTGCCAGCTCGTCATGATCGCGGCCAGCTTCTTCCTCGAAGGGGTGAGCCGCCCGCAACGCGTCACGGTGGTCAACCTGGCGATCCTGCCGGTCAACGCCCTGCTCGCCTGGGCGCTGGCGGGCGGGCATCTGGGGCTGCCGATGCTGGGTGCAGTCGGCGCGGCGCTGGCGACGACGATCGCGTCGGGGCTGGGCGCGGTGGGCATGGTCGCCGCCGCCTGGACGCTACCGCGTGCCCGCGCGCGCGGCGTGCACGCGCTGGGCGAGGTGTTGACCCCGGCCACCTGGGCCGGCGCATTGCGGCTGGCGAAGTTCGGGCTGGTGCCCGCGATCGCATCGGGGCTGGAACTGGTCGGCTTCTCGATCCTGATCGCGCTGTCGACGCGGCTGGGCGACGTCACTGCGCACGCCTTTCAGATCGTGTTTTCGGTGCACAACGTCACCTTCGCGGTGGCGCTGGGCCTGGGATCGGCGGCGGGCGTGAGGGTGGGCAATGCCGTGGGCGAGGGCGTGCCCCATGCCGCCGCCGGGCGCGCGATGATCGCGGCGGTGCTGGCTGCGCTGGCGACCGCGCTGCCCGCGTCGCTGCTGGTACTCATGCCCGGGCCGGTGATCGGGCTGTTCCCCGCAACCGATGCGGTCCATGCCATGGCACTGTGGATGCTGCCGATCTGGGCGCCGTTCATCCTGTTCGACGGCGTGCAGGTGGTGTTCGTCTATGCGCTGCGCTCGCTCGGCGACCAGGTGGTGGCGGGCCTCAACGGCATCATCGCGTTCTTCGTCGTGACCGGCGGGGCGGGACTGTGGTTCATCCACGCCGGCATGGGTGCGCTGGGGCTGGTGCTCGCCTCGGGCCTGGGCATGGTCGCGGCCGCGCTGCTCGACGGCGCGCGGCTATGGTGGATCAGCCGCCGATTTCGCTCGCAAAGCTGAGCTGCACCACCTTTGCGCTGGCGGGCATGTCGACCTTTGCACTGTTGAATTCGACCGAGCCCTTGGGCGCCAGTTCGCGCGTCACGGGGGTGATCCGCCAGCTATAGACCAGCTGCTTGGCGCCGTCGCGCAGCTCGACCCGGATGTCGGGCACATGCTGCCGGTCGCCGCTGGGGTTCACCACGCGGCCCGACACGGCGAACACTTCGCTGCCGTTGGGCATGGTGCGCAGCTCGACATTCTTGTCGGCAAAGACCAGCGGCGTGTCGATTTCCTTGCCGATGCCCAGCCCGAACTGCGCGGCAAGACCCGGCGCGCCCGAATAGAGGATGGCGCCCGCGCCCAGCAGCATCGAGACGCCGGCAACCAGCGCCGCTGCGGTCCAGCGCCGGGCCGGGTTGCGGCGCGGCTTGAACGGCGGCTGGGGCGCGAAGGGATCGTAATCGGGTGCCGCCGGGCTGGAGAGCGCGGCATCGTCGAACACGCGCGGCGCAGGCGGCGCGGGGGCAGGGGCCGCCACCGGCGCGGGGGTCGCGGCTTCGGGCGCCGGATCGGGGGATGCGCGCGTGGAAAGGTCGAGCACCGCCGGCGCCTGGAACCAGCTATGCTTGCAACTGGCGCACCGGACCGTGCGCCCCTCGGCCCCGATCGCAGTGTCGGGGACCAGGTACCGCGTCCGGCACTGACTGCATTCCAGGATCATCTACGCGTTCTCACAACCGGTTGCCCACTGGCCGGTGCCGCGATTCTAGCTGCATCCAGGCGCACTGCCAAGCGCCGTCGCAGCACCATGCGACGCACTGCTTGAGCGCACCGGGCGGCTGTGCGATGGCGGAGCCGCCGCACAGGGGACACAGGGAGAACGGCGTAGCCCGAACGCATGGCCAATATCGTTCAATTCGAGGATGTCGGCCTGCGCTACGGGACCGGACCGGAGACGTTGTGCGACGTCTCGTTCACGCTGAAAAGCGGGTCCTTCTATTTCCTCACCGGCACATCGGGCGCGGGCAAGACGTCGCTGCTCAAGCTGCTCTACCTTGCCCAGCGGCCGTCGCGCGGCGTGGTGCGGCTGTTCGGTGAGGATGCGGGCGCGCTGCCCCGCCAGCGGCTGCCCGGCTTTCGCCGCCGGATCGGCGTGGTGTTCCAGGATTTCCGGCTGGTCCCGCATCTGTCGGCGCATGACAATATCGCGCTGCCGCTGCGCGTCGCGGGCGTGTCGGAAAGCGATATCGCGGCGCCGGTGCGCGAGATGCTGGCCTGGGTCGGGCTCGAGGACCGCGGCAATGCCCGCCCGGCGACGCTGTCGGGCGGCGAACAACAGCGGATCGCCATCGCCCGCGCAGTGATTGTCCGCCCCGAAATCCTGGTGGCCGACGAACCCACCGGCAACGTCGATCCCGACATGGCGGAGCGGCTGCTGCATCTGTTCGATTCGCTCAATCGGCTGGGGACGACGGTGGTGGTCGCCACGCACGACTTCCACTTGCTCAGCCGCATTCCCAACGCGCACCGGATGCGGCTGGAAAACGGGCGGCTGCTCGATCCCACGGGCGTGCTGCGCAACCCGCCGGGGGCGCCGTGAAGCTGAGCCCCGATCCCAGCGCGACCGATCGCCGGCTGCTCGACGAGAGCGGGCGCACCCGCGCGATGGCGTGGATCATGGCGATCATGCTGTTCCTCACCGTGCTGGCCGCCGCGCTGGGGCTGGGCATGGCCGGCGCCACCGCGCAGCTCGACCGCCAGCTGGCCGGGCGGCTGACCGTGCAGATCGTCGAGCCCGATCCCGCGACGCGCGACCGGACGGCGGCGGCGATGGTGACGGCATTGTCGCGCATCCCCGGCGTGACGCGCGTGGCGGAGGCCGATCGCGCGCGGCTGGCGGCGCTGCTCCAGCCCTGGCTGGGCGACACGGGCATCGACCCCGACCTGCCGATGCCGGCGCTGATCGACGTCGAGATGCGCGGCGGCGACGTCGCGCTGGTCGAACAGGTCGCGCGCCGGATCGCGCCCGCCGCGCGCGTCGATCGCCACGCGGCATGGCTGTCGCCGGTGCGGGGATTCCTGTCCACGCTCAGCTGGCTGGCGCTGGGGCTGGTGCTGCTGATCGCTGCCGCCACCGCCGCCGTCGTGCTGCTTGCGGCGCGATCGGGGCTGGACACGCACCGCGCCACGATCGAAGTGCTGCACATGCTCGGCGCCACCGATGTCCAGATTGCCCGCCTGTTCCAGCGGCGGATCGCGTTCGATACGCTGGCCGGCGGGCTGCTGGGCACCGGCGCGGCGATCGCGCTGGCATCGCTTCTCCAGGCGCGCCTCGGCCTGCTGGGGTCCGAGATGCTGAACGGCATTGCGCTCCAGCCGCGCGACTGGCTGCTCCTGCCGCTCCTACCCCTAAGCTTCGCGCTGCTGGCGACGGGGGCGGCGCGCTTTGCCGTGCTGCGCGCATTGGGGCGCACGCTGTGATCTGGCGCACGCTGCTGTTGCTGGTGGTCGCGTGGGTGCTGGGATTCGCGATCTTCATGATATCGCTCGGCAAGCCGCTCGACGACCGCAAGACCGACGCGATCGTCGTGGTCACCGGCGGGCCGGGGCGGATCGATCGCGGCATCGCCGTGCTGACGCGCGGCGACGCGAAGCGGATGCTGGTCAGCGGCGTCGATCCCGATGTGAAGCCGGTCGAGTTCGCCGTGCAGTACAAGATCGATCGCACGCTGTTCTCCTGCTGCATAGACCTGGGGTGGCAGGCGGTGGACACCCGCTCGAACGCCGAAGAGACGCAGAAATGGGTCGCGCGCCACGGCTTCAAGTCGATCCGGCTGGTCACCACCGACTGGCACATGCCGCGCGCGCGGATGGAACTGGCGCACGCGCTGGGCGGCGACGTGGAGATACTGGGCGACGGCGTGCGCAGCACCGCCGGGTTCCAGGTGCTGTTCCGCGAATACCACAAGTATCTGGTCCGACGGATCGCGTTGCTGTTGGGAGCGGGATGAGGTGAGGGGTGTGCGTACGCTGCTGTTCAAGGCGGTGTTCTATGGCGTGTCGGTGCCGATCGTGCTGCTGGCGCCGGTAATGGCGCTGTTCGGCGACCGCGCCTTTCGCGGCTGGGTACTTCGGTGGACGACGTTCCACGCCTGGTGCGCGCGGCACATCATGGGCATCCGCACCCGCGTGGAGGGCGCGCCGATCCAGGGCCCCGCGCTCTATGCCGCCAAGCACCAGTCGTTCTTCGAAACCTTCGAGCTGGTCCGCATGCTGGATGCGCCGGCGATCGTGATGCGCCAGGAATATGCCCGCATCCCGGTATGGGGATGGGCGGCGCGGCGCTATGGCGTGATCGTGATCGACCGCAGCGGATCGGCGAACGCGCTGCGCCAGATGATGCGCGAGGCCAAGGCGGCGGGCGACGCCGGGCGATCGGTGATCCTGTTCCCCGAAGGCACGCGCTCGCCGGTGGGCGAGGCCCCGCCGCTGCGATCGGGCCTTGCGGGACTATACCGCGCGATCGGCCTGCCGGTGGTCCCGGTCGCGCTGGACAGCGGGCATGTGTGGCCCAAGGTCGGCCCGATGCGGCCGGGGGTGGTGACGTTCCGCTTCGGCGAACCGATCCCGGCAGGGCTGAAGCGCGATGCGATCGAGGCGCGGGTGCATGCGGCGATCAATGTGCTGAACGGGTGAGGGGGTTGGGTCAGGCGGGCCGCTTCAGCTTTGACCTTGCATCAGTCGAACGGTTGAGATTGGTGGAAGCAATTGTGGTCAGGGTGCGCGGCTGGCGCTTTCTTTGATCCTCCCCCGGAGGGGGAGGGGGACCAGCCGCAGGCTGGTGGAGGGGTAGTCTCCCCATGTTCCACGACTCGAAGAAGACGCAGCACGTTCGCGCCCTTCGCATACCCGCACAGATAACTCCGTACGATCCGAAAACCGCGATGCACCACATCGTATGTTATCGCCCGCGGTGACTACCCCTCCACCGGCTTCGCCGGTCCCCCTCCCCCTCCGGGGGAGGAATAAGCCCCTCACTCGTGCGAGCGGCCGAAATCGGGGCGGGCGTCGTCCTGGCCCTGGTCGATGATCGAGCGGCGCACCGCGCGGGTGCGGGTGAACAGGTCGAACAGTTCGTCGCCCTTGCCCCAGCGGATCGCGCGCTGGAGCGCGGACAGGTCCTCCGAAAAGCGCTGGAGCATGTCGAGCACGGCCTCGCGATTGGCGAGGAACACGTCGCGCCACATCGTCGGGTCCGAGGCAGCGATGCGGGTGAAGTCGCGGAAACCGCCCGCCGAATATTTGATGACTTCGGACGCGGTGACTTCCTCCAGATCCGATGCCGTACCGACGATGGTATAGGCGATCAGATGCGGCAGATGGCTGGTCACCGCCAGCACGCGATCATGGTGCGCGGGGGCCATCGTCTCGACCTCCGCCCCCAGCCGGCGCCAGAATTCGAGCACGCGCTCGGTCGTCAGCGGATCGGTGCCCTCGGGCGGGGTGATGATGCACCAGCGCTTGTGGAACAGCGAGGCGAAGCCTGCCTCCGGCCCGCTATTCTCGGTCCCCGCCACGGGATGCGCGGGGACGAAAATGAGGCCCGGCGCGGCGGCGTGCACGGCCTCGACCACGCTTTCCTTGCACGATCCTACGTCGCTGAGGATCGCCTCGGCCGGCATGTCGGCGGCAATTTCCGCCGCGACCGGCCCCATTGCGCCGACGGGTACGCACAGGATCACCAGGTCGGCGTCGATCACGGCGGTGCCGGCGGTGTCGGCCACGTCATCGCACAACTCGATCCGCACTGCCGTTTCGCGCACGGCGGGATCGGCGTCATAGCCGGTGACCCGCACGCTCGGCATCGCCTGGCGCACGCCGCGCGCGATCGACGAGCCGATCAGGCCCAGCCCGATGACAGTGACGCGCGCAAAGGGCAGCATCAGGCGCCCACGATGGCGCGCAATGCCGCCGCCAGCCCGGTGATTTCCGGTTCGGTGCCGATCGTGATGCGCAGCCCGTGGGGCAGGCCCTGCCCCGGCAGCCAGCGGACGATATAGCCCGCCGCCATCAGCCCCTTGTACGCCGTCTCGGCGCTGGTCTCGCCTTCGAACAGCACCAGCACGAAATTGGCCTTGGAGGGGACGACGCGCAGCCCCTTGTTCCCCATCGATGCGATCTGATCGGCGAACCAGGCGCGCCACTGCGCATTGTGGCTGCGGCTGTTCTCGACGAACGCCTTGTCCTGCAGCGCGGCGACCGCCGCCTTTTGCGCGCCGATGCTGAACGCGAAGGGCGCGCGGATGCGGTGCATCGCATCGATCACCGCCGGCGCGGCATAGCCCCAGCCGACCCGCGCCGAGGCGAGCCCGAAAATCTTGGAAAAGGTCCGCGTGACCAGCACATTGGGCTGGGTCCGCGCCAGTTCGAGCCCGCCATCGTCGTCCTCGGCGCTGAGATACTCGGTATAGGCCTGGTCGAGCACCAGCAGCACATCGCGCGGCAGCCCGGCGTGGAGCCGCGCAATTTCCTCGCGCGCGGTATAGGTGCCGGTGGGGTTGTTCGGATTGGCGACGAACACGATGCGGGTGCGATCGGTGACGCGCGCGAGGATCGCGTCGACATCGGTCGCATAGTCCTTGTCCGGCGCCACCACCGGCGTCGCCCCCACGCGCCGCGTCGCGATGTCATAGACCGCGAAGCCATAGCGGACATAGATGATCTCGTCGCCCTGCCCGGCAAAGGCGCCGGCGGCGAGGTGGAGCACTTCGTCCGACCCGGTGCCGTAGATGATCCGGTCCGCCTCGACGCCGTAATGCGCCGACAATGCATCGCGCAGTTCGACTGCGGCGGCATCGGGATAGCGTTCCAGCTCCATTGCGGCCGCGACATAGGCCGCGCGCGCGCCGTCGGGGGTGCCGAACGGATTTTCGTTGGACGAGAGCTTGGCGACCTTGCGGCCGTCGTCGGTCGTCGAGCGACCGGGCACATAGGGAGCGATGCCCATGATCCAGGGCTTGGGAGCGGGAGCGTTCATGGCCGCGCGGATTGGCCCAATGCCCGCCGCTTGGCAAGCGCTGCGCCCCCTATCGGGCAAGACGCGGCTTGAACCCGCCGCCCCGCCCTTCTAACGAACGCGCCATGTCCGACGATCAGCGCTTCGGTCTTGCCCGCGTGGCGACGTTGCCGGGGCCACTCAGGCTCGACGGCGGCGTGCTGCTGTCGCCGGTGGACATCGCCTATGAAACCTATGGCACGCTGGCGCCCGATGCGGGCAACGCGATCCTGGTCACGCACGCGCTGACCGGGGACCAGCATGTCGCCTCCGCGCATCCGGTGACCGGCAAGCCCGGCTGGTGGGCGCGAATGGTGGGGCCGGGCAAGCCGATCGACACGGATCGCTATTTCGTCGTGTGCGCCAATGTGCTGGGCAGCTGCCTCGGCTCGTCGGGGCCCGCCAGCATCAATCCGGCGACGGGCAAGCCCTGGGCGATGACCTTCCCCGTCATTACGATCCGCGACATGGTGCGCGCGCAGGCGATGCTGCTCGACCATCTGGGCATTGCCCGGCTGTTCGCGATCGTCGGCGGATCGATGGGCGGGATGCAGGCGCTGAGCTGGACCGCGACTTATCCCGAGCGCGTGGCCTCCGCCGTCATCATCGCATCGGCCCCCCGGCATTCGGCACAGAATATCGCGTTCCACGAAGTCGGGCGGCAGGCGATCATGGCCGATCCGCGCTGGCGCGGCGGCGACTATTATGCCGACAACGATCCCCCCGCCTCGGGACTGGCGGTGGCGCGGATGGCGGCACACATCACCTATCTGTCCGAAGCCGGGCTGACCGCGAAGTTCGGGCGCAAGCTCCAGGGGCGCGAGGCCAAGACCTTCGGCTTCGACGCCGATTTCCAGGTCGAGAGCTATCTGCGCCACCAGGGGTTGAGCTTCGTCGACCGGTTCGACGCCAATTCGTACCTCTACATCACCCGCGCGCTCGATTATTTCGACCTGGCCGAGGAGCATGGCGGCAAGCTGGCCAATGCGTTCCGGGGCACGGCAACGCGGTTCTGCATCGTCAGCTTCGACACCGACTGGCTCTACCCAACCAGCGAGTCGCGCAGCGTGGTCCACGCACTCAACGCCGCCGGCGCGCCCGCCAGCTTCGTCGAGCTCAGCTCGCCCTTCGGCCATGACGCCTTCCTGCTCGAAAGCCCCGAACTGGACCGTGTGATCGGCGGATTCCTGCGCGCAGGGGAGGCGGCATGAGCTATCGCCTGTCGTTCGAGCGCGCCGACCAGCAACTCGACCTGATCCACGCCTTTCTCAGCGGCTCCTATTGGGCCGCGGGCATTCCGCGCCATGTGGTGGAGCAGTCGATCGCCGGTTCCTTCTGCGTCGGCGCGTTCGATGCCGAGGGCGACCAGGTGGGATTCGCGCGCGTGGTCACCGATCATGCGACCATGGCGTATCTCGCCGATGTCTTCGTGCTGCCCGCGCATCGCGGACAGGGCGTCGCGCGGCAGATGATCGAGGGACTTCAGGCGCATCCCTCGCTCCAGGGGCTGCGCCGCTGGCTGTTGTTCACGCGCGACATGCAGCTCCTATATGCCGGGCTCGGCTGGCGCCCGCTGGCGCATCCCGAACGCTGCATGGAGCGGCACCAGACGGACCCGTACACGCAATGACCCTGCGCCCCGACCTTGCCCTGATCGCCGCGCATGTCGCGCGCGAGAGCCGCGTGCTCGACATCGGCTGCGGCGACGGCGCGCTGATGGCGGCGCTGCGCGACCAGCGGGGTTGCGACGCGCGCGGGCTGGAACTGGACCCGGGCAATGTCGCGGCGGCGATGGGGCGCGGGCTGCCGGTGATCCAGGGCGACGCTGATACCGACCTGGCCGATTATCCCGACGCCAGCTTCGACTATGCGATCCTGAGCCAGACGCTGCAGACCACGCGCCGCCCCGACTGGGTGCTCGACCAGTTGCTGCGCATCGGCGGGCGCGCGTTCGTGTCCTTCCCCAATTTCGCGCACTGGCGCGTGCGGGCGTCGCTGTTGTTCGGCGGACGGATGCCGGTGACGCGGCTGTTGCCGCTCAAATGGTATGCCACGCCCAACATCCATCACGTCACCGTCGACGATTTCCGCGCGCTGGTGGACGAGCGGGGGCTGACCGTCGAGGGCGCATGGTTCCTGTCGGGCGACCAGCAAACCGGGTCGGCGATGGCAAACCTGCTCGCGGAGCATGCCGTATTCCTGTTGAGGCGATGACGATGACTCATGTGAAGCAGCTGCACGCGGCGTATCGCGACGATATCGGCGACCTCGTAACCCGCCGCCCCGTACCGGGCCCGGCGATCGACCATCTGGGCGCGTTCCTGTTCCTCAACCATCACGGGCCGCAGACCTACGCGCCGAACAATCGCGGCCTGCCCTTTGGCCCGCACCCGCATCGCGGGTTCGAGACAGTGACGTTCATCCTGGAGGGCGAACTGGCCCATACTGATTCGGCGGGGCATGAGAGCATCATCCGCGCGGGCGGCGTCCAGTGGATGACGGCGGGCAGCGGGCTGGTCCATGCCGAAGTCTCCCCCGCCGATTTCAAGCGCGACGGCGGGCCGATGGAGATTCTCCAGCTGTGGGTGAACCTGCCCGCACGGCTCAAAATGTGCGCGCCGCGCTATGTCGGCGTCCAGGCCGATGGCATCCCCGCGATCCCGGTGGACGGCGCAACAGTGCATCTCGTCTCGGGCAGCTTCGCCGGCGTCGCCGGGGCGATCGAGTCGCTGACGGGCGTGTTCCTGAGCTGGGTCGAAGCGGCGCCGGGTGCCGCCGTGACCTTCGACGGGCTTCAGGGACGCGATGTGTTCCTCTATGCCGCGCGGCGCACGATCGCCGTGGACGGCACGGCCATCCCCGCCTTCACGCTGGCCGAGGTCGCGCCGACCGACACACTCACCGTCACGGCAACCGAACCCGCGCTGTTCCTGTTCGGCCATGCCGATCCGATCAACGAGCCGGTGGTGGCCCACGGCCCGTTCGTGATGAACAGCGTCGAGGAAATCCGCCAGGCCTTTGCCGATTACCAGGCGGGCAAGTTCGGCCATGCGGAGATCGTGCGCGGCTAAATCCGCCGGCCCCAGTTGAGCGTCACGCGCGTCTGCCCCTGATAGGGTTCGGCGACCACCATCACGCTGCGCTCGGACTCCTCGCCCGCCTCGTATTTCGTGTCGGTCATCGTCTTGTGGGCGAGGCCGGAGGCGTTGAGCTGGGCGCGCGACCAGCCGAGCACCGTGCGTGGGTCCGCCGCCGTGTTGTACACGATCGTGCCCGAGACATGGCGGGGCAGCCCATCGGGCGCGGAAATGCAGCTGGTGACCTGCGCATCGACATAGAGGGGCACGAAATCGGGCTTGTTGCTGCAATCAATGGCTGCCGTCACCGCCGCCGGCGTGCCCTCGGCGGCAGCGGCGGCGACGTTCTGGGCGGTGGGGTCGCTGACAGTGTCGGACGACGCGCCCCCGCCGCACCCCGCGAGCAGCAGCGGCAGGGCGAGAAGGGCGGCTCTGTACAAAGGCTGGGGCATGGTCGCTCCGCGCTCGAGTGGGGAGAAACGCTCCCCGACACGCGCATAAGCATTTCGCAGCCGGAAAGGTTGCGTCCCCGGCGTCAGGCCGCTGCGGCGCGGCGCCCGCCCAGGACGATGCCGCCCAGCGTCGCGGCAACCATGCCGATCCAGAAGATCGCCGTGAAGGGCGCCGCGTCTCCCACCGCAAACCGCAAAGCCAGCGTCACCAGCAACAGGGCCGGTGCGCCCCAGACGATGCCGTGCCATGCGCCGAGCAACCGGGGCTCGTGGATCCCCCGCCGCCGCCGCTTGCCCAGCCAGATATAGACGCCCGTGGCGCTCACGATCGTCAGCGCGAGGCCGAACAGGCAATAGGCGATCTTGACGGGCAGTCCGCCATAATTGCCGAAGTGCAGCTTGTAGTTCGATGCCGCCGCCTGCTTGCCGATCGCGCCATCCGCGAGGCCCGCAGTCCCATGGAACCGGCCGGCGGCGTCGAATGCGTAATACTCGCCGAAGATCAGCCGGCGCGGCGGGCCGCCGATGATCTGGACATGCTGGCCCGCCGTGCCCGGATCGTGCAGCGTGACATAGGTGACGGGCACGTCGGGGAAATGCTGCTGCATATAGCGCAGCGGCGTGGCGACATCCGCGAGCGGCGCCTTGGCCGCATTGGGCTTGCCCTCGCCGCCGAACACCGGGGCATAGACGGCTTCGAGGTCGCCGCCATAATAACGCTGCGCCAGGGCATAGGCTGTGATGCTGCCCAGCCCGATCACGGCGCCGGTGATCGCGATCGCCAGCCCGAACGGCAATGTCCACACGCTCAGCCGGTTATGCCAGTCCGCCAGAGCGACGCCGCCGCTGCTGCGGGTGCGCAGGCGGAACGCATCGCGGAAAATGCGCGGGTGCGCGAGCAGACCGGTCACCGCCAGCGCGACCATCAGCATTCCCAGGATACCCACCAGCGTGATGCCGAAGATGCCGGGAAGGTGCAGCGTATAGTGCAGGCCGTAGAGAAATTCGGACCAGTGGTTCTGCTCGGGCGCGGCGATCCGGCCCTGTGCGTCCAGGTGCACGGCCTGGCTGTCGGTCGTGATCGTGGTGCGCGGCAGTTCGGGCACCGGCAGGTGCACGTATAAGTGCGTCGTCGCGGGCTTGCCCCGCTCGCTTGCCAGCACCGCCGCGACGCCGCGCTGCACCGCATCCGGGTCGATCCGCGTCATTTCGGGGGCGTCGAGCTGCTCGGCGCGCTGCCATTGCTGATAGAATACCAGCACGGTGCCGCTCAGGCAGACGAAATACAGCAGCGCCCCGGCCAGCAGGCCCATCGCCGCATGCGCCGAAAGCGCGCGCTTTACCGTGGCGGCACTGGGCACCAAGTTCATGCGATCGCTCCGGGAATCAGGAAAGGCGCGCCCGCCGCCACACAGGCAAGCAGCGTCGCGATCTGGGTACGGCGGCGCGCCTGCATCAACAGCGCAGTGGCCAGCCCCGCCCAGACCAGCGGCACGGTATACAGGGCCGCGACAACGGCATTGGCCTCGCCCCAGCCGCTCCACAGCCCCAGCGTGCGCACCGCGAGGCACAAAGCGAGCGCGGCGATCAGCCCGCCGGGGATGACCAGCAGGAACGTCGCGACCCGGCGCCCGATCCGGCGCGGCTCACCCGGCTGCGGCAACATGCCGACGCGACGATTGGAGGCGGCGGCGCGGGCCGGCGGCGCGCGCAGCCCGGCGACGGCGAGCGCGACGAACGCCGCCCCCGTCGTCACCAGCGCGGCGACCGATACGCCCCATGCGCCCGCCGCCTGCCATCCGGCGACGACCGATGCCACCATCAGCGCCCAGCCGAGGGTATTCCACCCGGTCGAGCGATGCGGCAGCGCCCACGCATGGCGCAGCACGCCGACTGCGCCTGCGCCCATCGCACAGGCCAGCCACAGGATCGCCGCGCCCGGCATCAGAAGCGGTAGCTCAGCGTGCCGAAGATGTTCCGCTCGGCCCCGATGAAGCAGTCGCCGCGCGAAAGGCAGGTCGCGTAATATTTCTTGCCGAGCAGGTTGGTTGCGTTGAGTCCGAGGCTCCAGCGGCGCCACCGCAGTTCGGCGAAGCCATCGACCAGCGTATAGTCTGGCGTCCGCAGGCCATCGGGGAAGGCCGGGCCATAGGAGATGGTCTCGCCCGCATAGCGCACGCCGCCGCCCAGCTTCAGGCTGACCTCGTCCGCCACGCTGAAGCGGCGCGAGGCCCAGAGCGAGGCATTGTGCTTGGGCACGCTTTCCAGCTGCTGGTTGGTGCCGTCGATCTCGGCCTCGTTATAGCTGTAGTTCGCGATCAGCTGGACCTGGCCCGCGATCACGGTGCGCGCCTCGAACTCGATGCCCTTGGACGTCAGCGATCCCGCCTGGCGCTGGTCGAACGGGTCGGCCGTGGTGGGGTCGTCGACCGGGCGATTGGTTTCCTTGATGCGGTAGCCGGTCAGCGTGACCATGCTTGCGGCATTGGGCTGGTATTTGATCCCCGCCTCATACTGGTTGCCCGCCTTGGGCACGAACGGCTTGCCGTTGCTCGCGGTGCCGGCGATCGGCTCGAAGCTCTCGGTATAGCTGAAGAAGGGCGACACACCGGGCACGATCTCGCCGATGATGCCGGCGCGGAAAGTGGTCGCGCTCTGGGCGACGCGCGCAGCGCTGAAGCTGCGGCTGGTCACGCGGTCGCGCCGCGCACCGAGCACGATCGACACGCGATCCCACAGCCGCATCTGATCCTGGACATAGACGCCGAACTGGGTCTGCTCGACATCGTCCGAAGGCGCAGCGCCGGCGGGCAACCCGCCGCCGAAATCGGACAGCGCGGCATAGTCGATGTTGTACAGGTCGATATATTCGAAGCCATAGCCCGTCGTCTTGCGGACATGGTTCCAGCTGTAATCCACGCCGGCCAGCACGACATGCTCGATCGCGGCGCCGGTGTTGAAGGTGAACTGCGCGTTGTTGTCGGTCGAGAAAATCTCCATCCGCGCGGTGCTGCCCCCAGAAATGAGCCCGATCGTGCGCTGCCTGGGGTCCGCCACGGCAACGCCTTGCGCATCGGTCACCGGCGCGCCTGCGGCATCGAGCAGCACATAGGGATTGGCGGGGTTGGAATAGCTGTCGGGGTAGTGCGTCAGATAGGTCAGGTCGCTGTCGATATAGCGCGCCTTCAGGCTCAGCTTCGCCTTGTCGCTGAATCGGTGCGTCAGCAGCGCGGTGCCCTGGAGCAGCCGCCCGTCATAGCGGTCCCAGCCAGGCTTGCCGATGAACGTATCATTGGCAAGCTGGCCGTTCGGATTGGGCAGCAGCGTGCCGACGACTGGCAGGAACTGCGACGTCGAGCCGCCATCGTCCTCCTGGTACAGCCCCAGCAGCGTCAGATCGGTATTCGCCCCCGGCGACCAGGTGATCGACGGCGCGATCATCACGCGATCGTCGGGCACATGATCCACCTGCGTCCCCGCATCGCGCACCCGCGCGACGATTCGCGCGGCGAGCCCGTCGGTGATCCCGCCGGTCAGGTCGGCCATCACTTCCTTGCGGTTGAACGAGCCATAGCGGACCGCGACTTCACCCTGCGTCACGGACGAAGGCAGCTTGGAATTGAGATTCACCAGCCCGCCCAGCGAACCCTGGCCGAACAGCATCGATGCGGGGCCGCGCACCACCTGGACGCTGTCGAAATTATACGGATCGGCGCGGATGCTGGCGTAATAGCTGAAAATGTCGCGCATCCCGTCGCGAAACTGAAGCGCGTCGAGCCCGCGGATCGTCGCGCTGTCGATGCGACCGTCCGAGCCATAGGGGTTGGACTGGACGCCGGACACATAGTTGAGCGTATCCGAGATCGAGACCGCGCCCTGCGCCGTGTACAGTTCGGCGGGGATGACAGTGACCGGCTGCGGCACTTCGATGGCCGGCGTGTCGGTCTTGGTCGCGGCGCCGCTTTCGCGAAGCTGCCCAGACACGACGATGTCCGAATCGTCGCGCACGCTCTGCGCCTGGGCAGTGCCGGCGAGAACAGTGGCGCCGGTGAGCGCGGTAACAGACAGCAGCAGCGACTTGATATGGTTCATTACTTCACCCCTTATATGGGGGTGCCGTTAATGAGAGTCAGTCGCAGTATCAAGAATATTCGACCGCCGATCGCGCTTTTGGCGATCGCCCCGCATCGACGCCGGCGCGCCGATGCGGGATGCGGGGACACCATCAGAAGGGAACGTCGTCGTCCAGGTCGTCCGGGAATCCACCACCGAAATTGCTGCCGCTCTTGCCGCCGCCGCTGTTGAAATTGCCGCTGCCGCCGCCACGGACCGAAGACTGGCCGGCGAATTCGTCGGGCGCGCCCCAATCGTCGCCGCCGCCGCTGTTGCCGGCACCCCGTCCACCACCGCCGCCGCCCTGGCCGGGCGCGCCGTCGAGCATGGTCAGTACGCTGTTGAAGCCCTGGAGCACGATTTCGGTCGAGTAGCGGTCGTTACCCTGCGGGTCCTGCCACTTGCGGGTGGTCAGCGCGCCTTCGATATAGACCTTGCTCCCCTTGCGCAGGAAACGCTCGGCGACATTGGCGAGGCCTTCGTTGAAGACCTTCACCGTGTGCCACTCGGTCTTTTCCTTGCGCTCGCCCGTGTTGCGGTCCTTCCAGCTTTCGGACGTGGCGATGCGCAGTTCGACCACCTTGCCGCCGTTCTGGAAGCTGCGCGATTCGGGATCGCGGCCCAGATTCCCGACGAGGATCACCTTGTTCACGCTGCCGGCCATTCAAAACTCCAGTAAATCGATTGAGCGCACGCGTGGGACGGCGCTACACAAACCCATGGCTGAGATCATTAACCTGAACAAAGCAAGAAAAGCGAGAGCGAAAGCGGCGGCCGGTGCCACCGCAGACGCCAACCGGATCGCCTTTGGCCGGACCAAGGCCGAACGCGCCGCCGACGACGCCGCGCGGGCCAGGGCGGAAAAGCTGCTCGACGATTCGAAGCGAGAATAGGGGTCAGAGCCCCAGCGCCACCGCGCTCCAATAGGTGATGCCCGCCGCGACATAGGCCAGCGCAAACAGATAGCCGACCATGAACGCCGGCCATTTCCAGCCATTGGTCTCGCGCCGCGTCACCGCGATCGTCGAAATGCACTGCGGTGCGAACACGAACCACATCAGGAAGGCGAGTGCGGTCGGCAGCGTCCAGTGTTTTTGCAGGTTCTCGCGGATCGTCGCTTCGCCCGAGGCATCGTCGGGATTGTCGACTGCATAGACCGTCCCGATCGCCGCCACCGCCACTTCGCGCGCCGCCATCGCCGGGATCAGCGCGAGCGCGATGTCGCGGTTGAAGCCGATCGGCGCGACCACCGTTTCCAGCCCATGCCCGATCCGCCCGGCGATCGAATAATCGACCTTGGAAATCCCGCTGCCCTCCGGCGGCTTGGGGAAGCTGAGCAGCGCCCACAGCACCACGGTGGTGAACAGGATGATCGTGCCCGCGCGCTTGAGGAAGATCGCCGCACGCTGCCACAGGCCCAGCACCACGTCGTGCAGCCGGGGCAGCTGGTATTTGGGCATCTCCATCATGAAGCCGCTGGTCGCGCCCTTGGTCACGGTATGCCGCAGCACCAGCGCCGCGCCGAACGCGCCGACGATGCCGAAGATATACAGCGCGAACAGCACCAGCCCCTGGAGCCCGATGCCCGGCAACACCGCGCGATCGGGAATCATCGCCCCGATGATGATCGTGTACACCGGCAGCCGCGCCGAACAGGTCATCAGCGGCGCGATCAGGATCGTCGTCAGCCGGTCCTTGTCGTCCGAAATCGTCCGCGTCGCCATGATGCCCGGCACGGCGCAGGCAAAGCTGGACAGCAGCGGGATGAACGCGCGGCCCGACAGGCCGACGCCGGCCATCACCCGGTCCATCAGGAACGCGGCGCGGACCATGTATCCGGTCGCCTCCAGCACCAGGATGAAGGCGAACAGGATCAGGATCTGGGGCAGGAACACCACCACCGCCCCGACGCCGGCGATCACGCCGTCGAGCAGCAGCGAGCGCAGGAATCCGGGCGCCAGCAATCCGCCGATCGCCTCGGAGAGCGCGGCCATGCCCGCCTCGATCCAGCCGATCGGCGCTTCGGACCAGGCGAACACCGCCTGGAACATGACGAACATCAGCCCCAGCAGCAACACGGGTCCGAACACCGGGTGCAGCGCGACCGAATCGAACCGATGCGTCCAGCGCCGCGCCGCCGTCTCCGACACGGTGACCGCCAGCGCGATCTGGCGCGCGCGGCGCTGGAGCACGACGATATCGTGCTGCACGCCGGCGCCCGCGCGCACCTTGTGCGGCGTGCCGCGCACGACTTCCGCCAGCCGGTCGCGCAGCGCGTCCAGCCCGCGACGGCGCACCGCCACGGTGGAGACGACGGGCACGCCCAGTTCGCGTTCGAGCGCTTGCGCATCGAGCACCAGCCCGTCGCGTTCGGCGAGATCGACCATGTTGAGCGCGACCACGATCGGCAGTCCCAGCGCGATCAACTGCAGCGTGAAGCGCAGATGGTTGTCGAGGTTCGACGCATCGACCACGCACAGGATCGCATCGGGCAGCCGTTCGCCCTGCTGGCGCCCGACCAGCACATCGCGCGTCACTTGCTCGTCGGGGCTGGAGGGATCGAGGCTGTAGGTGCCGGGCAGGTCGATCAGCTCGACCGGGCGCCCGTCGTTCAGCGCCATGCGGCCCGAATGCCGCTCGACCGTCACGCCGGGATAATTGCCGACCTTTTGCCGGGCACCGGTCAGCGCGTTGAACAGCGCACTCTTGCCGGCATTGGGGTTGCCGACCAGCGCAACCAGCGGTGTGGCGTTCATACGATCGGCGTGGCGTTCGAGTCGATCGGCGTCCGCACCTGGATCGCGGCGGCGACGTGGCGGCGCAGCGCCACGGTCATGCGGCCGATCCGGCACGCCACCGGCCCGCCGCCGAGCAGCCCCGAGCGATGCAGCATCTCGACCTCGACTCCCTCATCGAGTCCCAGCTCGCGCAAACGGCGCGCCTCGGGCACGGCAAGGGAGTCCCAATCCACCGTCGCGACCGTCGCCGGACGCATCTTCGGCAATTTCGCAAGGGATACAGGCACGGAAAGCGCAGCAGCCACGTTCATGCTGCGAGTGATTATCAATAAGCGGCCGCGATTGCCAGCCCAAACTGGCTGCGGCGAATACGGATGGGTTCAGATCGCGGGATAGCGCAGCCGACCGACGAAGCGCGACAGGCTCGGGCGGTTGGCGGTGCGCGCGAGGAAACCCGCCTTGGCCTTTTCAAACCGCATGATTCCGTCGATCCGCCGGCCCAGGAAGGCGCGCGCATCGGCCCATGCCTCGCTCTCGTCGTTCAGGAACACCGCGATCGTCGCGGCATAGACGCTGCCCAGGATCGCGCGCTTGGTATAGTGGTTGTAATCGGTCGCGGTATCGCCGGCCAGCCGCCACATCGCATCGACGGAGCGCCAGCCGAGCCGAGTCGCCCGAGCCGCATTCTGCGGCATCGCGAGGATCGCGACGGCCCGGCGCAGCGCTTCGCGATTGGGCGCGGCGATCGCCAGCCGCGCCTCGACCAGCGCCGTGATCCGCTGGCGGATCTTCATCGCGCCCAGCGCCTCGGGCGTGCAGCGCGCCGCCATCTCGGCATCGATGCTGGCGAACCACGCATCGATCATGTCGACTGGCGCACCGCCGGCAAAGGCCAGCCGGGCAATGTCGCGGTCCACGCCCGCCGCATCGGCGGTAGCGTCCAGCGCCTGGCGGTTCCATCCATCGAACGCCGCATTGGCGGCCACCTGCGGGGCAAGCGCCATCCGCAGTTCGTCGAGCGTCGCATCGGCAAGATCGGTAGGCATCATTCCGATCTAGTCGCTTCGCTGCCGGGCGCAAGCGCGCGCGTGCCCCGATCGCCGCTGCGCACCAGCACCAGCGCCACTGCAACCAGCACCGCGCCGACCAGATCGGGCGTGGTCAGCCGCTCGTCATAGGCGATCCAGCCGATCAGCGCGCCCACCACCGGCTGGATCAGCATCGCGATCCCGACGATCAGCGGCGAGAGGTGGCCGAGCGCATAGATCATCAGCCCCTGTCCCAGCACCTGGCTGAAAAACGCCAGCCCGATCAGCGGCCACCAATTGCCCGGCACGATCCGCTCCCCCATCGCCAGCGCGAACAGCAGCAGCGCGGGGATCGTCACCAGCGACGACAGGACCAGCGCGGTCATCGCCGGCATCGCCGCACGCACCCGCGCCATGCACACAAGGTAAACCGTATAGACGAGGCCCGCGAGGACACAGAACAGATCGCCGGCCAGATGCCGGGGCGACAATTCCGCCGATCGCCCGAGCAACAGCGCCGCACCGATCGCGGCAAGCAGCAGCGCCGCCGCCTGTGGCCGTGTGGGCCACATCCGTGCCGCGATGAATCCATAGATCGGATAGATCAGCGTCGCCGAATTGCCGAACAGCGTGGCATTGGCCAGCGTGGTGCGGACGATGCCGATGTGCCAGCTCCCCAGATCGACGGCAAAGGCCAGCCCGCCAAGCGCCACCAGCAGCCACACTCCGCGTGCCGAGCGCACCGGCCGCTGTCCTGCGGCCAGCCCCACCCCGAACAGCAGCGGCGTCGCCAGCCCCATCCGCCAGAACGCGGCGGCGACCGGCCCCACATCGGAAAGCCGCACGAACAGCGGGCCGAACGACAACGCCAGATTGGCGACGACGATGGCCAGCAACGCCACCAGCGGCGCGGCGGCGGGCAAGGCGCGGGTTTTGGACGCGATAGGTTTCGTTGGGGGGGCGGCCTCGTGCATGCTGCGCTGTAGCGCCCTATCTCCGGCCATCACAGCACAAGGACGTGTTTTCCATGCCAAGCCTGTTCGATCCGATCCAGCTGGGCGCCGTGGCGGCGCCAAACCGCATCCTGATGGCCCCCCTCACGCGCGGTCGCGCCACGCGCGAGCACGTCCCCACGGCCATCATGGGCGAGTATTACGCCCAGCGCGCATCGGCGGGGCTCATCATTTCCGAAGCGACGGGAATCAGCCGCGAAGGGCTGGGCTGGGCCTATGCGCCGGGACTGTGGACCGACGTGCAGGTCGAAGGGTGGAAGCCCGTGATCGAGGCGGCGCACAAGGCCGGCGGGCGGATCTTTGCCCAGCTATGGCACATGGGGCGCATCGTCCATCCCGATTTCCTCGGCGGCGCGGCCCCGCTCTCCTCTTCCGCCACGACTGCGCCGGGTGAAGTCCGCACCTATGACTCCGGGGACGGCAAGAAGCCCCATGCCCAGGCGCGGGCCGCAACGAAGGACGATATCGCCCGCGTGCTCGACGATTATGCGCTGGCGACGCGCAACGCGCTGCGCGCCGGGTTCGACGGCGTCCAGCTCCACGCCGCCAATGGCTATCTGATCGACCAGTTCCTGCGATCGGGCGCCAATCACCGCGACGACGACTATGGCGGCAGCCCGGAAAACCGCGCGCGGCTGTTGCGCGAAGTGACGCTGCGGCTGATTGCCGAAGCCGGCGCCGACCGCACCGCCGTGCGCTTTTCGCCCAACGGCGCGTCACAGGGCGTCGAGGACCCCGATCCCGAATCGGTGTTCGTCCCCGCCGCCAAATTCCTCTCGGACCAGCGCATCGCGTTCCTCGAACTGCGCGAGCAGACGCCCGAGGGGACTTTCGGGCGCTCCGAGCAGCCGCGCGTGTCGCCGGCGATCCGCAAGGTGTTCGCCGGGCCGCTGGTGCTCAACCAGGATTATGACGGCGCCCGCGCGCAGGCCGAGGTCGGCTCGGGCAATGCCGATGCGATCGCCTTTGGGCGGCCGTTCCTGGCGAACCCGGACCTGGTCGAGCGGCTGCGTCTCGGGGCGGCGCTCAATCCGGTCGACACCGCAACGCTCTATGCGCGCGGCGCCGAGGGGTATCTCGACTATCCGACGCTGGCAGACGCGCCGGCCTGATCCAGCGCGTCGATCCCGCGCGTGATGGCGCCGCGGAGCCGGTCTCGCACGCCCTTGGTTGCGAGTACCGGCACCAGCAGCAGCGGCACGTACGGCCAGAACACGACGCTGAGCCCCAGGAATACCGCGATCGAGAAGGCCGCGATCTGGCCCACACGCTCGATTCGGCTGCGGTTCGAGAAATTCTCGCGGATGCGGCGCGGGGCGCGGTCGTCATACCAGCGGCGGGTAGTGAACATCACATCGCCCGGCGCAAGCTCCGCCGGGGCAACGGGATTCGCAACCACCGGGTTGGTGCCGTGGCGGGCCCTGGCAATGGCGCGGGGCGGGCGATCGGTTCGCCCACGCGCGGCCGGTTCTGCGGGCAGCGGCTTGGTCGCCTCCGCCCCGGTCCAGCTATCGATCACGAGCAGCCGCCGTCCCCGCTCCACCACCTTGTAGCGCGTGGGGGGCGGCTGCATCATCGGATCAGCCGAAGCGATTCGCCAGCGCCAGCATCGCCAGCGCGGCCTTTGCCGCTTCGCCGCCCTTGTCCTTCTGGTCCGGGCGGGCGCGCACCAGCGCCTGTTCCTCGTTCTCGACCGTCAGGATGCCATTGCCCACGGGCACGCCGTCCAGCGCCAGCGCCATGATCCCGCGCGCGCTTTCGCCCGCGACGATCTCGAAATGATAGGTTTCGCCACGAATCACCACGCCCAGCGCGACAAAAGCGTCGTAATCGCCCGAATCAGCCGCCAGCGCGATCGCGCCGGGAATCTCGAGCGCGCCGGGCACGGTGATGACTTCGACCTCATGCCCCTCCGCCTCCACGGCGGCGCGAGCGCCCGCGAGCAGCAGGTCGTTCAGATGCGCATAGAATCGCGCCTCGACGATCAGGATCTTGGCCATGTTATTCTCCGTCGATCGCGCGCTCGCCGACGATCGACAGGCCATACCCGTCAAGGCCGATCAGCGTGTGGTGGGTATTGGTGAGCAGGATCATGTCCTGCACGCCCAGTTCGGTCAGGATCGTCGCGCCGACGCCATAGTCGCGCAGTTCGTCCATGTCGGTCGCCGGAATCGCGCCCGCGCGCGCCTGGAGCGCCATCGAGAACTGGTCGTCGCGCTGGCGGTTGATGACGACGACGACGCCGGCGCCCTCGCGCCCGATGATCTCCATCGACCGCCGCAACAGCCCGCCGCGCTCCCCGCCCTCACCGAACAGGTCGGAGAAAGGCGACACCGCGTGCATCCGCACCAAAGTGGGCTTCGCCGGATCGATCGCACCCTTGACCAGCGCGACCTGTTCGCTGCCCGTCGCCTTGTTCCAAAACGTCAGCGCGGTCCATTCGCCGCCCCATTGGCTGACGAACGCGGCCTCTGCGCGCTTCTCGACCAGATGGTCGTGTCGGCGGCGATAGGCGATCAGGTCGCGGATCGTGCCGATCTTGAGGTTGTGATACTGGGCAAAGGACACCAGGTCGTCGAGGCGCGCCATCGTGCCGTCGTCCTTCATGATCTCGCAGATCACGCCCGACGGATTGAGCCCGGCCAGCCGCGCGACATCCACCGCCGCCTCGGTATGCCCGGTGCGCACCAGCACGCCGCCGTCGCGCGCGACCAGCGGAAACACATGCCCCGGGCTGACCAGGTCGTCGCGGCCCTTGGCGGCGTCGATCGCCACCGAAACCGTGCGCGCGCGATCGGCGGCGGAGATGCCGGTGGTAACGCCTTCCTTCGCCTCGATCGAAATGGTGAAGGCAGTTTCGTGGCGCGTGCCGTTGGCGCGGCTCATCAGTTCGAGCCCGAGCTGGTCGACGCGCGCCTTGGTCAGCGCCAGGCAGATCAGCCCGCGACCGAATTTCGCCATGAAGTTGATCGCATCGGGCGTCGCCATCTGGGCCGGGATGACCAGATCGCCTTCGTTCTCGCGGTCCTCGTCGTCGACCAGGATGAACATGCGGCCATTGCGCGCCTCGTCGATCAGCTCCTCGGGCGTGGAGAGGAAGCCATGCTTCAAGCGGGCGAGTTCAACCTTTGGCACGAAGCGCCTCCATGCGCTGAAGATAGCGGGCGAGCACGTCGATCTCGAGATTGACGGCCTGACCCACGGTGATGCCGGCGAACGTGGTCACGGCGGCAGTGTGCGGAATGATGTTGAGCGCGAATTCGACGCCCGTCGGCGTATCCTCCACGGCGTTGACCGTCAGCGAGACGCCGTCGACAGTGATCGAACCCTTGGGCGCGAGATAGGGCGCCAGGTCCTTGCCCGTGGCGATCACGACATGGTGCGATCCGCCCTCTTCGCGGACTTGCGCCACGGTGCCGATGCCGTCGACATGGCCGGTGACGATGTGCCCGCCCAGTTCGTCGCCGAGCTTCAGCGCGCGCTCCAGGTTGAGCCGGCGGCCTTCGGTCCACTGGTCGGTCGCAGTGCGCGACACGGTTTCGCCCGACACGTCGAACGCGACCCATCCCGCGCCCTTGTCCACCACCGTCAGGCATACGCCCGAACAGGCGATCGACGCGCCCAGGTCGATCGTGTCGGCGTCATAGGCCGTGGACACGCGGACGCGCAGGTCGCCCTGCTGCTCGACGGCATCGATGGTGCCGATATCGGTGACGATTCCTGTAAACATCAGCAGGCCGCGTAGACCTCCAGCCGGTCGCTGCCAAGCATCCGCGTGTCGTCCAGCCGCCAGCGGCAATGCGCTTCGGCGAGCGCGGAGAGGCCGATGTCGCCCAGCGCGGGCTTGCCGTCGCCGATCAGGATGGGCGCGCGGTACAGCAGCAGCCGATCGACCAGCCCCGCGCGCAGGAACGACGCGGCGGTATGCGCGCCGCCCTCGACCAGCAGATGGTCCACGCCCTCGATCCCCGCAATATCCTCGGGTCGCGCCAGCGGCCCCGCCGACGACAGCACCAGCACGCGGGGGCTGCGCGACTCGATCCCGGGCAGGCGCACGTCGAGCTTGGGCCTGTCGATGTCCCAGGTGCCCCGCCCGACCAGTATCGCCTCATGCCGCGCCCGCTCCAGATGGACATGGGCACGCGCCTGCGGCCCGGTGATCCAGCGGCTTTCTCCCGAAGGCAGCGCGATCCGGCCGTCGAGCGAGGTCGCGAGCTTGAGCGTCACATGCGGCCGCCCCAGCTTGCGCCGGGTGAGGAACCCCGCCATCGCCGCGCGCGCCGTCGCTTCGCCGACGCCCTGCACCACCTCTACACCCGCATCGCGCAGCCGCGCCATGCCCAGCCCGTCGGTGCGGGGATCGGGATCGCGCAGCGCGATCGCGACTCGGGCAACCCCTGCGGCGACCAGCAGGTCGGCACAGGCCGGCCCGCGCGGCGAGGGATGGGCGCACGGCTCGAGCGTGACGTAAACGGTGGCACCGCGCGCGGCCTCGCCTGCCTGCGCCAGCGCCATTGCCTCGGCATGGGGGCGCCCGCCGGGCTGGGTCCAGCCGCGCCCGACGACGCGCCCGCGCTGCACGATCACGCAGCCGACATTGGGATTGGGCGCGGTGCGGCCCCGCCCGCGCTCCGAAAGCGCCAGCGCCGCCGCCATCCAGCGCAGGTGGTTCAGAAGCCCCACTTTGTCAGCGTGTCATCGACGCGCTTGAATTCTTCCTGCCGCTGCTTGCGCTTCTTCTCCGCCTCGGCGAGCAGGACCGCGCGCTTGGCGTTGTCGATCTTGCGATCGGCGCGGATCTCGTCGTCGGTGCGCGTGATCGGCCAGCTTTCGGCGTAGATGATGTTGCGCTTGTACGGCACCTCGATGTGCGAGTCCTTCACGAAGACGAACAGCACGACCAGCGTGATCGCCATCGACAGCATCATGAACCACAGCTCGTGCGGGCGCCGCTGCGCGAGGAACATGCGCAGGTCGCGGATCGCACCGATCGGCGAGATTTTTCTAAGAAAGCTCATCGGCCGCCAAGATAAGGGCGCGGGGGCCGAAGGGCAAACCCCGCGCCCGTCGAATCATTGGTTGGCGAGTTCGAACCGCACGGTCATCACCCGCCAGCTTTCTTCGGGGATGCCGCCGCGCGTGGCGGGCTTGAACCGCCATTTGCTCAGCGCCTGGCGCCGGGTCGCCTCGAAGAACGCATCGCTGGTCGCGCGCAGCTGCTGCACTTCCTTCACCCGGCCGTCGATGCCGATCAGCACGCGGATACTGACCTGCCCGTCGCGCTGGGCGCGCAGTTCGGCGGCGGGATAGGCGGGTTGGAAGTCCTTGAGGTAGCGCGGGTCCTGGCTCGGCGCGATCAGCGGCGGCAGCGCCTTTACCGTCGTTGGCTCGGTGAGCGGCCCGGTCTCGAACGATCCGCCTGCGGGGGGCAGCGAGGGCGGCACCTCGGTCGTCCCCGCGATGATCGGGTCCTGCGCGGTCTTGATCAGCGGATCGGGGACGGTCGGCTTGGGCACCGTGGTGGTGCGTTCCACCTTCGCCTCGGGCTGCGGCTTGGGCTGCTCGACAGGGGGCGGAACGGGGGGATCGAACGGGTCGTAGATCGTGATGGGGGTATGCCCCTTTTCCTTGACCACATAGGGCGCGGAAAAAACCAGACCGGCGATAATCGCGCCGTTGATGGCAAAGGCCGCGCCCAGGCTGACGGTGCGGGACTTGGGGGCGGCGTATCGGGTGTCGGCATACATGATGTTGCTCTCCCACTCTCCTCTCCGGTCGAACCGGAAATGAAATGATACATCATTACTTGTCGCGCGCAAATACTTTGCTCACGGCGCCGCAAGAAGCCGCTCGACTGCACGATCCTTGCCGATCAGCGGCAACAGCGCCGCCATGTCGGGGCCATGTTCGCGCGCGGTCAGCGCCAGCCGCAGCGGCAGGAACAGCGCCCGCCCCTTGCGCCCGGTGGCGTCCTTGAGCGCGGCGGTGAGCGCGCGCCACGGGTCCTGCGCCCAGTCGAGCGTCGCGGCCACCGCCGCCGCCTGCGCCACGAACGCGCGATCCTCTGCGTCCAGCGCGGGCGGCGCCACCGGCCCCTCGATCACCTGCCACCATTCCGCCGCATCGGAAACGCGCGCCAGGTTCGGGCGAATCGCCTCCCACGCCGCCGCGCCCATCCCCACCGGCAGCCGATCCGCGACTCGCGCAAAATCGAGCTGGTGGACGATGCGCGTGCTGAGCGCCGCCAGTTCCGCCTCGTCGAAGCGCGCCGGCGCGCGCCCGAACCGCGCGAAATCGAAAGTCGCGATCAGCGGCGCGGAATCGGCAAAGGGTTCCACCGAGTCGCTCGTCCCCAGCCGGGCGAGCAGCGCGACCAGTGCCTCGGGCTCGATCCCCTCCTCGCGGAAATGCGCGATGCCCAGCGCGCCGAGCCGCTTGGACAGCTTGCCCTCGCTGCCGGTCAGCAGCGCCTCGTGCGCGAAATGCGGCGGCGTCGCGCCCAGCGCCTCGAACATCTGGAGCTGCGTCGCGGTGTTCGAGACATGGTCCTCGCCGCGCACGACATGGGTGACCCCCATGTCGATATCGTCGATCACGCTCGGCAACAGGTACAGCCACGACCCGTCGGCGCGGCGAATCACCGGATCGCCCATCGTCGCCGGATCGAAGCGCTGGGGCCCGCGCACCAGATCGTCCCAGATGATCGGCGACTCGAGCAGGCGGAAGCGCCAGTGCGGCCGGACGCCCTCGGTCTCCAGCAGCGCGCGGTCGGCGTCGGTAAGCGCCAGCGCAGCGCGGTCATAGATCGGCGGGAGCCCGCGCCCCAGCAGCACCTTGCGCTTCAGCTCCAGTTCCTGCGCGGTCTCGTACGCGGGATAGATCCGCCCCTGCGCCACCAGCGCGGCGAAGCGCACCTCATAGCGATCGAAGCGCGCCGACTGGCGCTCCTCGCCATCGGGCACCAGCCCCAGCCACGCCAGATCGGCGCGGATCGCATCGACAAAACGTTCTTCTGAACGTGCGCCGTCGGTGTCGTCGATCCGCAGCAGGAATTTCCCGCCCTTTGCGCGCGCGAACAACCAGTTGTGGAGCGCCGTGCGGATGTTTCCGACGTGCAGCGTGCCGGTCGGGCTGGGGGCGAAGCGGGTGATTACGGTCATGGCCGCGGGTTAGGCCGCGTCGCACGCAGCGGCAATGCCCCTTTGCCTTCGCGCATTGCGATACTAAGGGACACGCAATTCAACTCCAGCAGCGGTGGGAACGAGCGCGCATGAAACTTCTGGCCGGCAATTCGAACATGCCGCTCGCCAAGGCGATCGCCGAGTATCTCGAGATCCCGATCACCCAGGCGAATGTGCGGCGCTTCGCCGACGAGGAGATCTTTGTCGAGATCCTCGAGAACGTCCGTGGCGAGGACGTGTTCGTGGTCCAGTCGACCGCCTATCCGGTCAACGACAATCTGATGGAACTGCTCATCATGGTCGACGCGCTCAAGCGCGCCTCGGCCAAGCGGATCACGGCCGTGCTCCCCTATTTCGGCTATGCGCGCCAGGACCGGAAGCCCGGTCCCCGCACGCCGATCTCGGCCAAGCTGGTCGCCAACCTGATCACCGTCGCGGGCGCCGATCGCGTCCTCTCGGTCGATCTGCACGCGGGGCAGATCCAGGGCTTTTTCGATATCCCGACCGATAATTTGTACGGCGCGCCCGTGATGTCGGCGGACATCCAGACGCGCTTTCCCGACAAGCAGTGGATGGTCGTGTCGCCCGACGTAGGCGGCGTGGTGCGCGCCCGATCGCTGGCCAAGCGACTCGACAACGCGCCGCTGGCGATCGTCGACAAGCGCCGCGAGCGTCCGGGCGAATCCGAAGTGATGAACATCATCGGCCAGGTCGAAGGCCGCTTCTGCATCCTGATCGACGACATCGTCGATTCGGCGGGCACGCTGTGCAACGCCGCCTCGGCGCTGAAGGCGGCGGGGGCCGAGGGCGTGGTCGCCTATTGCACCCACGGCGTGCTGTCGGGCGGCGCGGTGGCGCGCGTCGATGCATCGGACCTGACCGAGCTGGTCATCACCGATTCGATCGGCAACCATGCTATCGTCGAGGCAAGCAAGAAGATCCGTCACCTGACGATCGCCCCGCTGCTCGCCGAAGCCGTGCGCCGCATCGCCGACGAGGCATCGGTCTCCAGCCTGTTCGACTAAGGGCGAAAGCACCGCATTCGCCCGTGGCGCGTTGGACCCTGAAACAAGTTCGGGGTGACGGACTCACGAACCGAATCCCTTGTCCCGGTCAGGAGCAAAGACACATGGCAACGGCACTCATCACCGGCGCGACCGCCGGCATCGGCGAAGCGGCGGCGCGGGCGTTTGTCGATGCGGGCTGGCATGTGATCGGCACCGGGCGCCGCGCCGACCGGCTCGATGCGCTGGCGGCCGAACTGGGTGAACGCTTCCTGCCGCTGGTGTTCGACGTGCGCGACGAGGCGGCACGCGATGCCGCGCTCGACACGCTGCCGGCGGACTTTGCGCAGATCGACTTGCTCATCAACAATGCCGGCCTCGCGCTCGGCATGGAATCGGCGCAACAGGCATCGCTTTCCAACTGGAAGACGATGATCGACACCAACATCACCGCCTTGGTGTCGATCACGCACAAGCTTTTGCCGCGCTTGATCGAGCGCAAGGGCGCGATCATCAATCTGTCGTCTGTTGCCGGCACCTATCCCTATCCGGGCGGCAACACCTATGGCGCGACCAAATCGTTCGTCCATCAGTTCAGCCTCAACCTGCGTTCCGACCTGGTCGGCACGGGGGTGCGGGTGACGTCGATCGAGCCGGGCATGGTCGAAACCGAATTCACGCTGGTCCGCACCGGCAGCCAGGACGTGTCGGACAAGGTCTATGCCGGGGTGAACCCGATGACGGGCGAGGACATCGCCGAGACGATGCTGTGGGTCGCCACGCTGCCGCCACATCTGAACATCAACGTGTTGGAACTGATGCCCGTGAATCAGGCATGGTCGCCGTTCCTGGTGCATCGCGAGGGCTGAACGTAATCCTGAAAGGAGCTGCGATGAAGCGCGAGACCGAATCGGCAATCGACACCGCGACCGACATTCTCGCCGGGGACGACCGGACCCAGTATGATTCGGTGTCGATCGCGCTCCATTGGATCACTGCGCTGCTGGTGCTCGCGCAGTTCGTCACGTCGCAGGCTTGGGAGTGGTTCGACCGGCCGATGCACCGCACGCTGGTCATCACGCACATGTCGCTGGGCGCGCTGCTCACGCTCGTGATCGTCGCGCGGCTGATCTGGCGGCTGCTGCCGGGGCACCGCGTCGGGCCGCTCACCACGGGATGGCAGACGATCGCCGCGCGGGGCGTGCACTGGCTGCTTTACGTGCTGCTGATCGCCGAAGCGACGCTCGGCTGGATCGGACGCTGGGCAGAGGGCAAGCCGCTCAACGCGTTCGGCCTGCTGATCCAGCCGCCGTTCGCGGCCTGGGCCCGCGAGGATGTCCATGAATTGTTCGAGCTGCACGAGAAGATCGGCTGGGCCATCGTGCTGCTGGCGCTCGGCCATGCGCTGGCGGCGCTGTACCACCATCATCATGTGCGCGACCGCGTGCTGGTGCGCATGGCGCCGTGGCTGAAGGCGCCCGCTGCGCGATGATCGCGATTGCTTCGGACCAGCTGGCCGCCACAATCAATCCCTTCGGCGCCGAGCTGTCGTCGCTGAAGGATCGCGACGGTCGCGAACTGATGACCGATGGCGACCCCGCCTTTTGGAGCGGGCGGGCGCCGCTCCTTTTCCCCATCGTCGGGCGGCTGGCGGGGGACCGCTATCGGCTGGACGGCGTGGAATACCCGCTGCCGCAGCACGGCTTTGCGCGGCGACGCGCGTTCGAGACAGTCGCGGCGGCGGCGGATCGCGCGACCTTCCGCCTGACCGACGACGCGGAGACGCGCGCGGCCTATCCCTTCGCCTTCGTGCTGGAGGCGCGCTATGCCGTGTCGGGCGCGACGCTGCGGATGGAGATCGCCGTCACCAACAGCGGTGACAGGGCGATGCCCGCCAGCTTCGGCTTCCACCCCGCCTTTGCCTGGCCGCTGCCCTATGGCGGGGCCAAGGAAGACCACCGCATCGTCTTCGGCGCGCCCGAGCCCGGCGCGCTCAACGCCATCCAGGGCGGGCTGATCGGCGCGCCCACGCGGCCCTCGCCCGTCGAGGGCGATACGCTGTGGCTCGACGACGCGCTGTTCGCCGAGGATGCGCTGGTGTGGGAGGCGCCGGCCAGCCGCACGCTCTCCTATGGCACCGCGCACGGGCCACAGCTCGCCTTCGCCTTTCCCGACATGCCCAGCCTTGCGCTCTGGTCCAAACCCGGCGCGCGCTTCGTGTGTGTCGAGCCGTGGCAGGGCCATGCCGATCCGGTCGGGTTCACTGGCGAAATCTGGGACAAGCCCGGCATGCTCCGACTGGAACCCGGCGAGACGCGGACGTTCAGCATGGACGTGACGTTGCGCGCGTAAACCGCTAGGGCGCGCCATGCCTTCCGTTTCCGACCGCCGCACCTTCGCCATCATCTCGCATCCCGACGCGGGCAAGACCACGCTCACCGAAAAGCTGCTGCTGTTCGGCGGCGCGATCCATCTGGCGGGCGAAGTGAAGGCGCGCGGCGCCGCCCGGCGTGCCCGGTCGGACTGGATGAAGATCGAGCAGCAGCGCGGCATCTCGGTCACCTCCAGCGTGATGACGTTCGAGCGCGAAGGCATCACCTTCAACCTGCTCGATACGCCGGGGCACGAGGATTTCAGCGAGGACACCTATCGCACGCTGACCGCCGTCGATTCCGCCGTGATGGTGATCGATGCCGCAAAGGGTATCGAGCCGCAGACCCGGAAACTGTTCGAAGTGTGCCGGCTGCGCAACGTGCCGATCATCACCTTCGTCAACAAGGTGGACCGCGAAGGCCGCCCGGTGTTCGAGACGCTGGACGAAATCGCCGACATGCTTGCGCTCGACGTCGTGCCGATGACGTGGCCGGTGGGCATGGGCGGCGAGTTCGAGGGGATTTACGACCTGGTCGCCAACCGCCTGTTGCTGCCCGAGGGCGGCAGCCGCGAGTTCCAGGGCAAGATGGTCGAGACGACGGGGCTTGATGACGCCAAGCTCGACGAAATCCTGTCCGCCGACGGCGTGGCCAGACTGCGCGAGGATGCCGAGCTGGCGATGGCCGGGTACGAGGCCTTCGATCCCGAGGCGTATCGCGCCGGCGACCAGACGCCGGTCTATTTCGGATCGGCGCTGAAGGAATTCGGCGTCGATTCGCTCATCAACGCGATTGCGCAGTTCGCCCCTCCGCCGCGCAGCCAGCCTGCCGAACCGGCGGCGGTGGACCCGGCCCGCGACGAAGTCACCGGATTCGTGTTCAAGGTCCAGGCGAACATGGACCCCAACCACCGCGATCGCATCGCGTTCATGCGGTTGTGCTCGGGCACGTTCAAGCGCGGCATGAAGCTGATCCCGACCGGCCATGGCAAGCCGATCGCGATTCATTCGCCGATCCTGTTCTTCGCGCGCGAACGCGAACTGGCGGACGAGGCCTATCCCGGCGACATCATCGGCATCCCCAACCACGGCGTACTGCGCGTGGGCGATACGCTGAGCGAGCGCGCGGACGTGCGCTTCACGGGGCTGCCCAATTTCGCTCCCGAAATCCTGCGCCGCGTCGCGCTGAAGGACCCGACCAAGACCAAGCAGCTGCGCAAGGCACTGGACGACATGGCCGAAGAGGGCGTGACGCAGGTGTTCTACCCGGACATCGGATCGAACTGGATCATCGGCGTGGTCGGGCAGCTCCAGCTCGAAGTGCTGCTGAGCCGGCTGGAGGCGGAGTACAAGGTCGCGGCGGGGCTGGAAATGGCGCCGTTCGAGACCGCGCGCTGGGTATCGAGCGAGGACCCGAAGGACCTGCAGGAGTTCATGGCCCTCAATCGCGGCGCCATGGCCAAGGACCGCGACGGCAACCCGGTGTTCATGGCCAAATCGGCATGGGAAGTCGGCTATATCGCCGACCGCTATACCAAGGTGAAGTTCGCGGCGACGCGCGAGCGGTAGAAGCGGGCCGACTGGCGCCCGCCAGCCCGCTGCCCCACAAAGCGACAGCTCTCGGAACCCACCCGAGATAGGCGATCGCCGGGTGTTCCGCGATTGCGGGGATCGCCGATTCGGCGAACTACCTACGCCACCCAGTCCTGCGCCAACTTGCGGCTGGCCAGTGCCATCAGCGCGCCGGCGACCAGATACAGGCACAGCCCCGCCGCGATCGCATAGCGCAGGCCGTCGGCGGGGCCGTACGCCGGGGTCAGCGCCTTGGAGAGCGATCCCACCACCCAGCTGCCCAGCCCCAGCCCGATCAGGTTGTTGATGAGCAGGAAACAGGCCGATGCGGTCGCGCGCATATGCGCGGGCACCAGATGCTGCACGGCGGTCAGCACCGGCCCCAGCCAGACATAGACCAGCGCCTGGGGCAGCAGGAACAGCGCGAACGCCGCCTGCCAGCTGCCCGCCAGCACACCCGCGATGAACAGCGGCGTGCCCGCGACATAGCAAATTGCCGGCGCCAGCGCGTACCAGCGCTTGTCGCGCCCGCCCATCCGGTCGCCCAGCCAGCCGCCCAGCAATATGCCCGCGACTCCGCCCGTGAGCAACAGCGCGCCGAAGAACTGGCCCACCTCGCCCAGGTTGAGCCCGAAGCTGCGCATCACCATGCTCGGCAGCCAGAATGCGACGCCGTATCCGCACATCGACCCCGCCGCCGCGCCGAAGGCGAGCAGCCAGAAGCTCGGCTTGGCCGCGAGGATCGCGAAGACGTGCCAGATTGGAACCTGTCCCAGCGGTGCGGCTTTGCGGGGCGGATCGCGGACGATCAGCTTGAACGGGATCGCGACGAGCAGCCCCAGCACCCCCACGACGAGGAACGCCGTGCGCCATTCCACGGTCTGCGCGATCGTGCCGCCGAGCAGTGCGCCACCCGCAGAGCCGAGCGGGATGCCCAGCGAATAGATCGACAGCGCCCGTGCGCGCCGTTCGGGCGGATAGGCATCGCCGATCAGCGCATAGGAGGGGGCGACTCCGCCCGCTTCACCGACGCCGACGCCGAGGCGAAACAGGAACATCGAGGTGAAGCTCTGCGCCGTGCCGCACAGCGCGGTGAATGCGCTCCACACGCCCAGCGACACGGTGATGACCCAGCTGCGGCTGGTGCGGTCCGCCAGCAGCGCCAGCGGGATCGCCAGCGTCGAATAGAGCACGGCAAAGGCGAGCCCGCCGAGCATCCCGAGTTGGCCGTCGTCAAGGCCGAGGTCCGCCTTCACCGGCTGGGCAAGGATGCTGAGGATCTGCCGGTCGAGGAAGTTGAAGATATAGACCAGCAACAGCATCGCCAGGACGATGCCGCGCGGGGCGGTAGGGGCGGGGGTCCCGGCGGGTGCTGCGGTGTCGGTCATACGGGGTCCTGAACTTATTCCCCTCCCGCACGCGGGAGGGGTTAGGGGAGGGGCCGCGCTTGCGCGGCGCTTCTGCCAGGTCAGGCCCTCCCCCCGCCCAGCTTGTGGGGGACAGCCCCCCGGGCTGTCCAGGGTGCGCGGGGGGCGCACCCGACCCCAAACTCGCACGCGGGAGCGGAGCGCAACCGTTCTCCTGCGAATGCAGGAGCCCAGGGCCACGGGCGGCGCGGCCTGTGGTCTTGGGCCCCCGCTTTCGCGGGGGAGCAGGTTCGGACGCTCAGAATTTCAGCCCGAAGGTCGCGAAGATCTGCCGCGGGTTGCCGTAGAAGGCAGTGGCGATGCCTTCCTTGCCCAGCGTCGGGGTATAGCCGCCGGCGGGCGTCTTGATCGGCACGCCCGCGACCGTGCTGGCGATATACTGATACCCGCCGATCTTGTACGTCTCGCCGGTCAGGTTCTTGCCATGGACGCCGATCGAGTAGCGGCCCTCGCCGAAGGTGAACACGGCGTGCGCATCGAACAGCGTGTAGCCGGGCTGGTCGAGGAACGGGCTCGCCGTCTCGAACTGGTGGGTCAGGCTGCGATAGCTGGCGACACCCGACAGCGACAGATTGCCCCCGCCCACCGGCAGCGCAGTGCCGAGCGTGCCCGACAGGTTCCACTTGGGCGTGTTCTGGAAGACGCGGACATCGGACACGTCGGTGCCGGTCGGCCCGATGAAGCGCTTATACTTGGCGTCGATATAGCCGAGCGTGCCCGAGAAGGTGACGTTCGATCCCGGCCCGGCAAAGCCGCGCGCCAGCACGGCGGTCGATTCCAGCTCGACCCCCTTGATATCCGCCTTGGCCGCGTTGGTGGTGATCCCGCAGAAGGTCTGGACGCCGCCGACCAGGCAGCCGACCGATCCGGGGATCTGGACGTCGCTGTAGTTGGAATAGAAGCCGTCGAGCGCCCAGGTCAGCCGGCGATCGAATGCCGACCCCTTCCAGCCGATCTCATAGCTCTTCACCGTCTCGGGATCGAACGAGAGATAGTTGTAGATGTCCTGATAGGTGCGCCCGGCCGACGCATTGCTGATCGGTGCCGAGGTGCCCGATCCGCGCGGATCGAACCCGCCGCCCTTGAAGCCTTCCGAATAGGACGCATAGAGCATGTGGTTTTCGGTGGGCTTGAAGCTGAGCGAGGCGCGCGGGGTGAAGCGCTTGAAATTGGCGGTGCCCCGGAAATCGGTGGAAGGCGTGCCGAACGCGATCGGCGTGCCGCCGAACTCGCTGGTCAGGCCGATATAGTTCGCCTTGAACACGCGCGACTGGCGCTGGTCCCAGGTGTAGCGGCCACCCACGGTCAGGCTGAACTGCGGCGTGATGTCGTAGGTGAAGTCGCCATAGATCGAATGCGTCTCGGTCCGCACGTCGCCCGCCGTATAGGCGTTGAGCCCCGCCAGCGTGGTGGACAGCAGCACGCCGAACCCGGTCGTCGCCTTGGCGCCCAGATAATAATAGCCGAGCAGCCCGTTCAGCTTGTCGCTGTTGTACAGCAGCTGGAATTCCTGGCTGGTCTGGTCGTTCTTGTACACCGCCGGCACGTCGACATCGACCGAGGGCGTCGAATCGAAGTCGATCGGCGTGTAGGACGTGTCTTCGCGATAGGCGCTGATGCTGCGCAGCGTGAAATGGTCGGAAAGCTGGGCATTCACGGTCATCGACACGCCGCCCGCCTCGATATCGTTCTCCGGATTCCGCAGGCCCGCATTGGTGTCGTACACGTTGGGCAGCGAGGGCGATCCGGTGAGCAGCCCGGCGAACAGCCGGTGGCCGTTGCGCGCGTTCGACTTGTCATGGGTATAGTCGCCGGTCAGCCG
Organism: Sphingomonas degradans; assembly: GCF_053502645.1. Lineage (NCBI taxonomy): Bacteria > Pseudomonadati > Pseudomonadota > Alphaproteobacteria > Sphingomonadales > Sphingomonadaceae > Sphingomonas > Sphingomonas degradans. Next base: position 3,915,354 of record NZ_CP177172.1, on the reverse strand, counting down.
GATCGACATCGCCGAATCGGGCGTCTCGAACTCCAGCGTGCCGCGCGCAGCCCAGATGTCCTTGTTGTAGTTGTCGATGCCGAGCGTCTTGTTCTCGCCAAAGCCGCCATGCGACAGCCGCGCACCCGCGACGCCGAGCTTGAACCCCGCGCCGAGCGGGGTGGAGGCGCTGACCACCACATCGGCCTGGTCATACGAGCCATAGGCCCCGCGAATCGCGAAGGTCGGGCTGTCGGCCAGCGGCTTGGTGACATATTTCACTGCGCCGCCGATCGTGTTGCGGCCATACAGCGTGCCCTGCGGCCCGCGCAGCACTTCGATCCGCTCGACGTCATAGATGTCGAGCACCGCCGCCTGCGGGCGATTGAGGTACACATCGTCCAGATAGATGCCGATGCCCGCCTCGAACCCCGGTACGGGGTCCTGCTGGCCCACGCCGCGGATGAAGGCGGCGAGCGTCGAATTGGTACCGCGCGCGCTCTTCAGCGTGGTGTTCGGCGTGACGTTCTGGATATCGGTGAGGTCGAGCGCGCCATTCTGTTCCAGCGTCGCGGCGGACAGCGCAGTGACGGCGGTCGGCACGTCGAGCAGGCGCTCCTCGCGGCGGCGGGCGGTGACGACGATCTCGCCGGTGTCTTCATAGGCGCCCGGCTCGGCGGCGGGGGTTTCCTGTGCAAAGGCGGGCGCGGCGCCCAGCGCGGCAAAGGCGGCGCCGGCGAACAATATCGAGCGAGCAGACGGAATCAGTGCAGACATCAGTGCGTTCCTCCCCAGAAATCGGCCCGTCCTTTGCGGCGGGTTGTATGCGTTGGCGTCAGGCTATACTGAAACATGAACCGGGTTTCAACTTGGGAACGGTCAGGGAGAGATGCGAATGGTGAGCGGGCGTGGCACGGCGGCCACAGCAGCTGCGATTGCCGGAGGGGATGCCGCCAGCGCGGGCAAGGAGCCGCGCACCGCGCGCGGCCGCCGCACGCTGCGCGCGATCCTGGATGCCGCCGCCGAGGAATTCGGGGAAAAGGGATTCCATGAAGGATCGATCAGCGGGATCACGCGCCGTGCGGGCGTCGCGCTGGGCAGTTTCTACACCTATTTCGATTCGAAGGACGCGGTGTTCCGCGCGCTGGTGCGCGACATGTCGGAGCAGGTGCGCGAAAATGTCGCGCCTGCGCTGAAAGACGCGCCCGACCAGATCGCCGCCGAACAGGCCGCCTTGCTCGCGTTCATCCGCTTCACGCGCACCCACAAGGAAATCTATCGCATCATCGACGAAGCCGAATTCGTCGATCCCGAGAGCTTTCGCCTGCACTATGCCACCACCGCCGAACGCATCGCGGCGCGGCTTCAGGCGGCGGCGGCGCGGGGCGAGGTGCGCGACGATGTCGGCGAAATCCACGCCTGGGCGATCATGGGGATGAACGTGTTCCTCGGCCTGCGCTACAGCGTGTGGGACGAGGACGTCGCGCCCGAGGAATTGTCGCGCGTCGTCGCCTCTCTGCTCGCACGGGGACTGGCACCGGATTAAGGGCGCTGGACAAGCCGGCGATTGCGTGGATTGAGGGGCGGGCAACGCGTGGCCCGCGCACCAATCAGGAAACCGATCCCCGATGGACTATGTCGACCAGCTTTTTGAAGGCGAGACGGTAACGCTCGACGGCAACAGCTTCCGCAACTGTACCTTCCGCAACGCCGTGCTCAAATATGCCGGCACGGGCGTCGAGATGACCGAATGCCGGCTGGAGAGCTTCTCGTTCCAGCTCGACGGCGCGCTCGCGGGCGGGCTGTTCACGCTCTACCAGCTGTTCGGCACCGAGGGGATGCTCAAGATCCTGCGCGGGTTCGTCGAGCCCAGCGACAAGCCCGAAGTCATCGAGATCGGCTGACGGGCCAGGGCGCGCGTCCCGGCGCGCCCGACCCGGTCACTTCCCCGCCAGCTTGTCCTTCAGCCCCGCGAATGGGCTGAGCGGTCCGGCCTCGTCCTCGCTCAGCACGCCTGCCTGTTTGAGCACGGTGGCGGCGTTGGGGCCGCGCGGGAACGGATCGAGCGAAAGCGCCAGCGTCTCGGCGGCGGCTTCGCCCAGGTCGATCGCGCTGCCGGTGTAGAACACGGTGTCGCACGCATCCTCGGACAGCTCGATATCCTCGTCAGGCGTGGCTTCGTCGGGTTCGGGGAGGAAGCGGATCGCAAAATCCTCCTCGACCGCCACCGGCAGCGGATCGCCGGTCGCAACGCAGGTTTGCGTCACGCGGGCGGACAAATGCCCGGTCGCCAGGATGCTCACGGCGTCGCGGCGCAGCGTGAGGCGCGAGTCGAGCGCGTCGACCGCCTGCCAGCCGAACCGCTCGGCCAGCGCGTCGCGCTCGGCGGCGTCGGCGGTGATGTGGATTTCGTTTTCACCCGCGCCGATCTGGTCGAGGCGCTGGGGGCGGGAAAATTCGGGGTTCATTCGGGCAGGTCTCCCGCGACGATCGTCGCGACGGGGGTTTTCTGAAGCGCGTCGCGAAAGGCGAGCAGCGCCGATTCGGCATGGGCGAGCGCGGCGTCGGCCGGCGGCTGGCCACGATAGAGATTGCGGATCAGCGCGGGCGCCAGTGACCCTTCGGCCAGCCCGGTGCGATAGGCGCCGAGGCGTCCGCCCAGCATCCCCATCATCCGGCCCATATGCTTGCCGACCAGCACGTCGCCGATCCCGATCTCACGCAGCTGGCTGTCCATGTCGTCGATGAAGCATTCGGCCAGGGCGGTGCTGGGGGCGATCCCCTCCGGCGCCTGCTCCAGCCGCAGCAGCACCAGCACCATCACGGCGGCGATCGCATCGAATCGCCCGTCGATCGTGTCGGGCACGCCGCCGTCTTCGTACCAGTGCGGCGCGCGGCCGCGGGCGACGACGGCATCGTATAGTGCCGGAATCGTGCCGCGATCGGGGCGCCGGAAGAGGCGTTGGAGCAATCCCATAGGTCTTCTTGTCCCGTGGTGAGGGGCTGCGACCTTGTTTGGCCGCATTTTGCCGCATATTGAGGCGAACGGCGCGCGATGCAATGCGCGCACGTGCTGCGTTCTGCTGGAGACTATGATGCCCTTTCCCGTCCGCGCCCTTGGTTGTGCCGCGCTGCTCGCCGCCCTGGGGACCGCCGCCTGTGCGCCGGTGAAGACGCATCAGGGCTATGTCGTCGACAAGGAACTGGTCGATGCGATCCAGCCCGGCATCGACAATCGCGATTCGGTGCTCGGCACGCTGGGCCGTCCGACGCTGACCAGCCAGTTCAACCAGGGCGAATGGTATTACGTGTCGCGCGACGCGAGCAATCTCGCGTATCAGAACCCCAAAGTAACCGACCAGACCACGCTGCGCATCCGCTTCGACGCGGCGGGCAATGTCGTGAAGGTTGATCGGATGAATGCCGACATGATCGCGTCGATCGACCCCTATGGCAAGACGACGCCGACGCTGGGCCACAAGCGCAGCTTCTTCTCCGACCTGTTCGGCAATATCGGCACGGTGGGTGCGCCCGGCACCGGCGGCGGTGCCCCCGGCGGCGCCGGCGGCCAGTAACCATCCTGTCTATTGGCTGACGGCGGCGTTCCCGACCCGTTCAGCCTGATGCGTCCAAAAGGGCGGGGTGCCGGCGAAACCAATGCCGGCTTCCGTCTTTTTGGAGGCAGCCATGAACAAGTTCCTTACCGCAGCCCTGCTCGCCGCCGTCGCGATGCCGGCGGCGGCACTTCCCACCGCCGCCAGCGCGCAGTCGCAGGCAGAGCTGCGCCGCGATCGCCAGGACATTCGCCGCGAACAGCGTGAGCTGCGCGAGGCTCAGCGCCACGGCACGTATCGCGACGTGCGCGAGCAGCGCCGCGACGTGCGCGAGGCGCGGCAGGAATATCGCGAAGACCTGCGCGATCGCGACCGCGCCTGGGGCAATGACGACTGGCGTGCGTACCGCAACGGCAATCGTGGCCTGTATGCGCGGGGCAACTGGCGTGCGCCGTTCGCGTACAACCGCTTCCGCCCCGGCGTTCGCATCGGTGCGCCCTATTACGGCGCGCGCTATGTGATCGCCGATCCGTGGCGCTACCGCCTGCCGCGCGCGGGCCGCTACCAGAGCTGGGTGCGTCACTATAACGACGTGCTGCTGGTCGATACGCGCCGTGGCACCGTGATCCGGGTGCTCCCGTCCTTCTACTGGTAAAGGACTGCGGTCGCGCCGCCGGTTGAGCGGCGGCGCGACCGGGTGCCCGCAGGCACGGTCCCGAAAGGGGTTAGGACCAGTCGGCACACGTTTGTCTGTGTATTTCGCTCCGGTGACCTCGCGTTGCCGGGGCGAAATTTATGTGGATAAACTGCCCGGCGCGGTCAGCGGATCGTGAAGACCGTCTGGTCCACGATCCGTCCGCCCAGATCGACGAGGCGCAGCCGGTGGCGCCCGCGCGGTGCTAGCACCAGCGGATGGCCGTCCGCCGGCCCCAGATCCTGATTGTCGAGCAACAGCCGGTGCCCCAGCACTTCGCCCGACACCGCGATCGACAGCCGCTGGTTGTCGCGCGGAATATCGGGGTCGAGCGCATAGACGCTGCCGCCGACCGGGCTGACGATGCGCGGGCGCCGCGCCGATGCGGGCGCCATCGCCACCTGGCTTAGCGCGGTGCCGTGGACGAAATATTCCTGGCGCGGCTGTTCCAGTCCGCCGGCGAAGCGGACGGTGCGCACGTCCACCCCCGCCGGGCGCGGCGGGGCGGTGCCGCCGCCGCGCTGGTGCAGCGCCACCATCACGTCGCGCCACACCGGCGCCGCGCCGCTGGTGCCCGAGACGGCGCGCATCGGATCGCCTTCGAGGTTGCCGACCCATACGCCTACGGTGAAGCGGTCGGAAAAGCCGATGCACCAATTGTCGCGCATCGCCTTGGACGTGCCGGTCTTTACTGCCGCCCAGAAGGGCAGGCGCAGCGCCGAATCGGTGCCGAAGGTGCCGACGCGGGCATTGGGATCGGCCAGCATGTCGGCGACGATCCACGCCGCCTCGGGGCTGGTGGTGCGGCGGGGCGGTTCGTGCGGGTCGCCCTGGACCAGCCGCAGCGGCGACCAGCGCCCGCCAAGGGCCAGGCTGCGATACGCCGCGACCTGTTCCATCAGCGTGACTTCGGCCGAGCCCAGCGCGAGCGAATAGCCATAATATTGGCCGTCCTCGACCAGCCCGCGATACCCGGTGTCCCACAGCCGGTCGCGAAACGCATCGACTCCGGTGAGCAGCAGCGTGCGTACCGCCGGGACGTTGAGCGATCCCGCCAGCGCGATGCGCGCCGATACCGGCCCCTTGAACGCCTTGTCGTAATTCTGGGGGACGTAGAGGCCGGATGCGGTGTCGAGCTGTACCGGCGAATCGTCGAGGATCGACGCGGCGGTCAGATACCCCTTCTCGATCGCCTGGGCATAGAGGAACGGCTTGAGCGTCGATCCCGCCTGGCGATAGGCCGAGGCGCCGTCGACGGCGGGGGCAGTCGATTCGCCGCCGATGCCGCCGACATAGGCGAGCACGTCGCCGCTCTGGTTATCCACCACCACGACTGCGCCGTCACGCGCGCGCGATCCGCCCAGCCCCTGGAGCTGGCGGCGCAGCGCGGCGATCGCCACGCTCTGGATGCGCATGTCGAGCGTCGTCGTCACCTTCGCGCCCGCCTGCGTCAGCAACCGCGCCGAGAGGTGCGGGGCGAGGCCGGGATCGAGTGCAAGGCTGCGGGCCGGGCCCAGCATCGACGCGGCGGCGCCGGCGAAGCGGCTGCAATCGCTCTCCCGGGCCAGCGCACAGGCGCGCCGCGCGACTTCCGCGGCCTGCCCGCGCGGATTGGGGAGGAGTGCTGCGAGCAGCAGGGCATCGTCGCGGGTGAGCGCGGCGGGCGTCTTGCCGAACAGCCCCAGCGCGGCGGCGCCGATCCCCTGCGCCTCGCCGCGAAAGCCGGCGAGGTTGAGATACGCCTCGAGAATCTGGTCCTTGGTCCAGGTCGCCTCCAGCGCCGCGCCGGCGCGCATCTGGCGCAGCTTGTCCCAGCGGGTGCGCCGCCCCGGACGCGCGAGCTCGGGCGCTAGATAGGCCGCGACTTGCATCGACAGGGTAGAGGCGCCGCGTGCGCGCTTGCCCTCGGCCCGGTCGCGCAGGGCGGCGCCGATCGCCAGCCAGTCGATACCGCCATGGCTGCGAAAGCGCCGGTCCTCGGCGGCGACCAGCGTTTCGCGGGCGACGGGCGCGATGTCGTCCAGCCGAGTCCAGGCGAGGCGGCGGGCCTGATAGTCCACCCGGCTGCTGTCGATCAGCCGACCGCTGCGGTCATACAGCCATGCTTCCGAAGGCTGCCATTTCGCGCGCACCGCCGCATAACCGGGCAGGGGGGGCGGCAGCGTTGCCCAGTAAAAGCCGGAAAAGCCGATCGTGAGGGTGCCGACTCCCGCCGCGACGATGCGCGCGGGGGTGAGCACGCCACGCCAGCCCTGCGCGCGAAACGCCGCGCGCTCGCGGCCTCCCCATGCGGCGAGCGCATGGGGGAAGCCGTCGACTCGCGCGATCCACCGGCGCGCACCCTCGGGCAGCGGCGGCAGGCGAAACCGACGCCTGCTCACCGCTCGGCCACGGTCACCGGCTGGTTGGGCAGCGCCGCGCGGATTTCGGGCGAATACATCGCCTCGACCCGCGTCGAGGGCAGGCTGAACCGGCCCGATGCGTTCAGCCGCATCACGTACGACACCGTGAAGCTGCCGCGCGGCACCCAGTGGAAATAGGCGCGCCACGAATCGCGCCCGCGCTCGATCCAGCTGGGCGAGACGCCCTCGCCGGCATCGGCCTGTTCCGCCAGCATCTGCGACTGGCCGCCCAGATTGCCGATCACGCTGGCGCCGGCGGGCACGGGGTCCTCGACGACGACCCAGTTGCGTTCGGCACTCGCCTCGACCGTGATCGTCACCTTGATGACGTCGCCGCGTGTCAGGCGGCCGGGCGTCATCGCCTGCACCACGCTGACCTGCTTGGTCATCTTGTACCCCGCCATCAGCGGCTGAGTGAGCGGCACCGCCGCCTTGACCCGGACGAACGCCCAGGGCGCGGCGCCGCCGGCCTGGTTGAGCACCAGCGGCGTGGTCTGTGCGGGCAGCGGCAGGCTGAAGGTCCGCTGCGGCTCGGCCAGCGGCCAGCTGCGGCTGACGCTGGTGCCGCCCAGCGACGCGGTGGTCACCCCGGCAATGGCCTCTGCCGGGTAGAGCGCATTGAACTTGCGCGCCGCGATCGTGCCCCAGGCATTGGCGGTGGTGGTATCCCAATGGCCGCGCTGCTGCCGCATCGCGACGCCGACCATCATCTTGGGGGTTTCGCCCTGGAAGCCGGGGCGGCCAAGCGTGGCGAGCACGGCCTTGATCGCCGCCTCGTCATCCGACGACATCAGCCACCAGGCCGAGCTGCCTTTGTCGCTCAGGTCGATGCGCGTGCCTTCATAGACCAGCCGGGTCTTGAGTACCTGTTCGGCGGCGGTGCGCAGTGCGGCGCCGTTTGCCAGGCCGGGGACCTTGCCCAGCGCGGCGATATAGTCGGCCAGCGACGCAGTGGGCATTTCGTTCGGCGCGATGCCGATCTGGCCCAGCATCGCCGGCGTGGCTGCGCCCTGCCGTGCGAGCGCCGCAAAGGCGGCGATCCGCTGGAGCCGGACGTCGCCATAATCCTCGCGGCGCAGGCGACCGTCGAGCACGGCCTTCATCGCGTCGATCATCTTCGCACGCGGCGCCTCGGGCAGCGGCAGCCCGGCCTCGGCAGTGATCGACAGCAGATACGCGGTCAGCGCCTCCGATCCCGCCCATTCGCCGGGGAAGTAGCGCATCAGCCCGTCGCCGTCCTGATAGGCGGGCAGTTCGCCCGCGATCAGGTTCCACGCGGCAATGTCACCCAGCGCGATCGCCTTCGACGTGCGCTGTTCTAGGCAGCCATAGGGATAGGCCGCCATGTAATCGCGCACCCCCTGCAGCGGCGGGGCGAGCGTGTCGGCCAGCGTCACGTCGACCATGCCGAATCCGGGTAGCGCGCCCGCCGGGGGGGCGATCGAGAAGCCCGTGCCTACCCGCGCCAGCGTCGCGGCCCAGGTTTCTACCGGCACGGCGGGGATCACGTCCTGCGCCACGGTGATGCGGTCCACAGCCTTGCCGTCCGCCGATTTGGCGGTGACGGTCCAGCTCAGCTTGCCCTCACGCGGAGGGGCGGTGAGGTTCCAGGTGATCGGCTTGGCGCCGCCCGCTGGGATATCGACCGTCAGCGGCTTGCCGCGCGCGATGGCGGGGGTGAGCGCGACTTCCGCCGTAACCCGCATCGGCTTGTCCGATCCGTTGCGCAGCGTGAACATCGCCCCGAACGTGTCGCCGGTGCGCACCAGCGTAGGCACGCCGGCATAGATGCTCAGATCCTGCGCGGTCCGCACGCTTGCCTCGCCGGTGCCGAACAGCTGCGCGCCGTTGGTGGCGATGGCGACCAGCTTGAACGAGGTGAGCGCGTCGGACAGCGGCACCGGCACGCGGGCGCGGCCCTGCGCGTCGAGCGGCAGCGTGCCCTTCCACAGCAGCACCGGCTGGAAATTCTCGCGGTTGAGCGCCGACAGGTCGCCGCCACCCCCGCCGCCGCCGGCCTCGACGGCCTTCTTGCCGTAATGCCGCTTGCCGACCACCTGGGTCTGCGCGGTCGAGGTGAGCACTGACAGGGGCCGATCGCCCATCATCGCGCTCAGCACGTCCCAGCTGTCGTTGGGCGCGAGCTGGAGCAGTGCTTCGTCCACGGCGGCAAAGGCGACGTCGGCGGTCTTTGCCGGGCTGCCATCGGGGTTGCGGACCTGCACATCGACATTGGCGATGTCGCGTGCGGCGTAGCTCGGCTTCTCGGCCTTGACCGTCACGCCCAGCCGGTGGCCTTCCCACCCGACCTTCACCTTGGCGATGCCCAGGCGATAGGCCGGCTTGGCGAGATCGACCGTCGCGGTCGGCTCGCCGCCGTCCTTCGAGAAGAAGGGCAGGCCCCAGTCGCGCGCCAGGCTCGATCCCCAGTTGGACCAGCCCGCCACGCGGCCGCGCACCGCCATGACCGAGACATAGACATCGGGGGCATAGTCGCCCGGCATCGGCACTTCGATCACCGGGTCCTTGCCCGACAGGCCGACGACGAAGCTCGACAGCACGCCTTCGCGCTCGACGGTGACCAGCGCGGTCGCCTCGCGGAAGGGCATGCGAACCTGGAACTTCGCGGTGTCGCCCGCCTTGTATTCGGTCTGCTCGGGGATCAGGTCCATCCGGTCGCCATTGTCGCCGCCGAACCACCAATCCTCGTCGCCGACCAGCCACACCGATCGCGTCGCGCGCGCGACATTGCCATTGGCATCCTCTGTCGTCGCGACGGCATAGACTTCGCCCGACACGCCGGGGTCGAGCTGGCACGTCGCCAGCCCCTGTGCGTCGGTGGTCGCCGAACAGGTCGCGCCCAGCTTCTTGGTGCGCATCTGGTTGTCATAGGCATAGAAGCCGCCGATCAGCCGCCGCCGCGCGGTCAGGATCTCGCGGCTGTACAGCTCGACCGAGACCTTCTGGTTGGCCATCGGCTTGCCCGAGGTGTCGAGCGCGACGAAGCGCAGGCGCAGATCGTCCTGCTTCATCAGCCAGCCGTCGGTCTTGATCCCCAGCTGCACGGCGGAGGTGTAGAGCGGGATGCTGTGCGACGCGGTCAGGATTTCGCCATTGGCATCCTGATAGTCCATTTCGACGCGCATCGTGGTCGGCTGGTCGAGCGTCTGGGGCACGTCGATCGCCGCGCGCTGCGTCCCGTCGGCGCCGAGCGTGATCGGCAGCGTCTGGGTGGGGGGCAGCGGGGTGGTCTGCTCGTCGGTCTCGTCGCTGCCGTTGAGCGGCTTGACGCCTTCGCTGAGCGCGCGCCCGCCGAAGCTGTACCCCTCATAGCCCGCAGGCGTCGGGAAATCGGCGAAATAGCCGACGCGCAGCTCGACCGGCAGGTTCGATGCGCCGCCGCCGGAGAGATAGCCGACGAACAGGTCGAGCGGCAGCGTGCGCGGGCGGATCGCCGCGTCCTTGGGGCCCGCCACGCTCGCCTTCATCGTCGGCAGCTTGTATTCGTCGACCTTGAACGACTGGCTCGTCCACAGCGTCTTTTCCTCGCCATCGCGGGTATAGACGACCTGGATGTCGTAATCGCCCATCTTGGCGCCCTGTGGCGCGGTCCATTCGGTCTCGCCCACGCCATTGGCGTCGATCGTCAGCGGCAGTTCGTATTTGGTGTCCGATCCGCGATGCGACAGGCGCAGCGTGCCGGTGAAGGCGGGCGACGTGCCGAAGCCCGAGGCGATCGGCTGGCGCACGATATGCTTCATGTGCACCGTCTCGCCCTGGCGCAGCAGCGCGCGGTCGAACACGGTGTGGAAGATCTGCTCGGGCTTGGAATAGCCATAGGGCAGGTCGAAATCATAGGGGCGGATACCCTCGCCCCACTGTGTCAGGGTAAAGCTGAAATCGTCGCCCTTGCGCGCCGACACCATCAGCGGCGACGCGCTGCTGCCTTCGCAATTGGTATAGGTTTCGGGCTCGGGCAGTCCCGGCGGCACGCCCAGCCGGCCCGAGGCATCGGTCGTGCCCTTGGCCAGCAGCTGGCCGGTGCAGCTGTCGGTGACCTGCACCGCAGCCCCTGCCACGCCCTGGCCGGTGTCGAGCGAGGTCACCCATACCAGCGAGGATTCGCGGCCCCATTTGAAATGGACGCTCATATTCGTGACCAGCGCCCCCGCCGCGACATAGCGCGGCGCCGCGCGGCCCAGCAGTGCCTGGCCCAGCTTGGGGCTGGCGAATTCGACGATGTAGAATCCGGGCGTCTTGAGCGGCACGCCGACGACTTCGAATTCCTTGCCCTTGCCCGGCAGCCCGACCTGGAGCGGCTTGCCCGAGGCGGGAGTCAGCAGCGGCTTGGCACCCGTCTGGTTGATCCGGACTTCTTCCTCGCCGCGCTTGACGGTATCGATCTTGGTGCTGGCGGCATCATCGAGCGCGCGGAGCCATTTGGCGATCTCGCCGTCGCCGCCCTCGACCTTCAGGCTCTGGCCCTGCACGCTCATTTGCCGCGCGGTCAGGTTGGCCTCGACATTGCGGACGCTGACCGGCAGCACGCCGCCTTCCTTGGCTTCCAGTATGCCGAAGTTGGCGGCGAACTTGAGCAGCGGGGGCGCTTCGTCGAACTTGACGTCGAGCGGGAAGCGCTCGGCATTGGACAGCGCCCGGCCGCTCTCGTCGGTCACCTTGGCCGGCAGCACCAGCTTGGCGGTGACGGCGGCGGGCAGCGGTGCCTTGAACTTGACGTCGCCCAGCGTCGCGCGGCGCTTGTCCTCGTCGCTGAGCAGCGGGCTCAGCGCCTTGCCGTCGGGCAGCTGGATGCGGATCGCCTCGGCCTGTTCGCGGGGGATCGGCGCGGAGAAGCGGACCCAGGCGTCTTCCACCGGGCTGCACCCGGCCTGCGGATTGACGCGCGAGCATTCGAAGCGCGCGGTGAACGGCTTGCGCACGGTGAAGTCATAACGCTGGTCGGCGCCGGCGATGCGGCCCGACGCGCTCTTGATGTCCTTGCCCCATACCAGCGCCATGTCGCGGCCGGGGGGCAGCGGGCGGCGGCATTTGAGCGCGACGATGCTGGCGGTCGCCTTGGTCCGCGCGGCGGCATCGGCGGGCAGCGCCTCGGGCAGCCCCGCTTCCTCCAGGAAGCTCCGCATTTCCCAGCGATCGGTGCCAAGATCGGCGATCAGTTTGCCCGCGGTCTCGGCGGGAAGCACGTCCACGGGAATCTTCTCGCCGATGCCGTCCACCGCGCAATAGGCGTTGGCGCCGACCGATGCGCGATCGGGCGCGAGATTGGCGGCGACCAGGAACGTCTGGTCCTCCTCGATCTCGCGGCCATAGCGGCTCGGCAGCACAGCGCGCGCGATCGGGCCGCCGCTGTCCACCGTGAACTTGGTCTGGCCGGTGACGGCATAGCCCGCCAGCGTCTTGAGCTTGGGCTTGAGCGTGAAGGTGCAGGTGACTCCGCCGGGCAGCGGATTGGCGAATTCGTGGACATAAGTCTGCTGGTCGACCCAGCGCCCCTCGCCGCCGACCGGGCATTCGACGTCGAACGGCCCCGCCGCGCGCGGATCGCCTAGCGGCACCATCTGCTGGTTGAAGCGCGCAGTGAAGCGCTCGATCGCGCCGTCGCCCATGCCGGGCGTTGCCATTTCGACCTGGGGGCTGTTGTCGCCCATCGCCGCGATGGCGCCGAGCGGCGCGAGCGCCAGTGCCAGAATTCCCAGTTTCGTCGCGAGCTTCATGGCACCCTCATCCCTTAGGCGGCGACACCCTAGCTGCGGACCCCGAGGTGTCCAGCAGCGAATGCACTTGCTCCGAATCGGAGTGATATTGCCGCCGCGCCGCTGACTCAACCTGAACGGGGTGCAATAACAACGGCCTATACATGCATCCGAATCGGGGGAATTTCGGTGCGGCCAGGGGGATGCTGACGTCTGCAATAGATGCGATTGCGCGCGAGGCGACGCTGTTCGCCGCGCTGTGCTTTCTCGTCGGCGGGCTCGACGATCTGCTGGTCGACCTGGTCTATCTGGGACGGCGCATCGCGGGGCTGCTGGCCCAGCACCGGGGATCGGCGGCGGAGCATCCGGCGATGCACGGGCCTGTGCCGGCGGGGCGCATCATCCTGTTCGTGCCCGCATGGGACGAATCCGCCGTGATCAGCCGCATGCTCCGCGCCGCGCTCGCCCGGTTCGCGCATGACAATTATGCCCTCTATGTCGGCACCTATCCCAACGATGCTGCCACGATCGGCGAAGTCGCGCGGGTGGCGTGCGCGGATGCGCGCGTGCGGCTGGTCATCAACGACCATCCCGGCCCCACGACCAAGGCCGATTGCCTCAACGCGCTGTGGCGCGCGCTGCTGCGCGACGAGGCTGCCGAAGGATTCACCACGCGCGCCGTGGTGCTCCACGATGCCGAGGACGTCGTCCACCCGCACGAAATCGCGCTCTATGCCCGCTGGATCGGCCATTACGACGCAGTCCAGCTGCCGGTGCTGCCGCTGCCGCATCCCCGATCGCGCTTCATCGCCGGCCATTATTGCGACGAATTCGCGGAAGCTAACTGGGCATTAGCATAACATTTGCCTAACATCAGCATTGGGCCTGATCGCGAGAGACGTTGCCTGTCGTTGGCGCCAACAGCCTACCTAACTGTAGGTAAATTATTCAAACACTTGACTTGTCTTGATTTTGACGTTCACTGGCAGTGCACCAATGCTCTGACGGCCTCTCGTGAGAAGGGGCGCGGCCAGCAGCCCTATTGGAGGTCGCCGGTAGCGGATTGTGGGCCGCGACGGTGGATCGGTCCGGACGGGTATGGTCGGGTTCGATACCGCAAGCAAATTCGCGGAGGTGGCGCGATCCGTGATCAGCGTCGCCGAGCTGATGGAAGCGATAGCATATACCTGCACGACGATGCGCGTGCCCTATTTCGCGCTGACCCATCATGTTGATTTCCGACGCGAAGCGAATGCGGGCATTCGACTGCACAACTATCCCGAATACTGGGAGGAATGGTTCGATGCGCGCGGCCTTGGACGCTCGGACCCGATCCACCGCGCCAGCCAGCGCGTGAGCATGGGCTTCGCCTGGACCAGCGTGCCAGGAATCATCGCGCTGACCCCGGAAGACCATCTGGTCCTGGAGCACGCAGCGAGAGCGGGCATCGGGGACGGTTATACGGTACCAGCCCATGTGCCCGGCGAGACGCTCGGCTCCTGCTCATTCGCAGTCGAGGTTGGGCGCGCATTTCCGGCGGAGCTCCAACTGCCCTGCCAGCTTATCGGAGGCTTCGCGTTTGAGGCCGCGCGCCGTGTAACCGACCGTCGGGGCGCGGCGTTTGCCCAGGCTCCAATCCTGACCGATCGCCAGCTGGATTGCGTTTTGTGGGCAGCACGGGGGAAGACAGACTGGGAAATCGCCGTCATCCTCGGCATCAGCCACGAGACAGTGATCCAGCACCTCAAACATGCCCGCGAGCGCTATGGTGTGCAGAAGCGTGCGCTGCTTGCCGTGCGGGCTTTGTTCGACGGCCTGATCAGCTTCACGGACATACTCAGGCGGTGACGTCCATCCCCATTTCTGGGGATATCGCGCACACGCCGGGACGCCGATGCTCAACCTCGACAACCTGTTCGAGGGAGGAGAGTCCATGCTGCTGTTACTGGATACTGCCGCCGGGCCGGTCAGCGATATTGCCCTGCGGTCGATGTTTGCGGCCCGCAAGAGCGTCTTTGTCGATCTGCTGAATTGGCAACTACCGGTGCTTGCCGGAAAATATGAGCTCGACCAGTTCGACAATGCGCAGGCGCGCTATCTCATCCTGACCGACGCGCGATACGAGCATCTGGCGTCAGCGCGTCTGCTACCCACGACGCGACCGCACATTCTGGACAGCCTGTTTCCCGCGCTCTGCGCGGACGCGCCGCCACGCGGACGGGACATCTGGGAGATCACGCGCTTCTGTCTCGATCGAACACTTCGCGCACCGGAACGCCGCGCGGCTCGCAACCGGCTCGTCACCGCGATCGTCGAGCACGCGCTTGGGAACGGCATCCGAAAATATACGGGCGTCGCGGAGATCGGCTGGCTGCAGCAGATACTGAGCTTCGGCTGGACCTGCCGCCCGCTTGGCTTGCCTGCTCCGGACGGCCGGACGATGCTCGGCGCGCTTGAGATCGAGATCGACGCCGAGACACCAGGCCTGCTCGCGGCCGGCGGGGTCTGGTGCGCGGACGTGCTTCCTCTTCCTCGCTCGCCGCAGGCGGCAGTCGCGTAGGACATTCTGATGACCGATCCTGTCACCCGGGCCGACCCCATGTCGGCACTCGCAGCGCTCGACGCCCATGGCTGGTGCGTTCTGCCGGGGCTTCTGCCCGAGGAAGCTCGCGCGCTTTCGCGCGACCTCGAACCGGCCTTTGCTGAGACGCCCTTCTGCCAGGGCGATTTCTACGGCGCTCGCACCAAGCGTTTCGGCAGTCTGCTCCGGCGATCACCGCATGCTGCAGCTTTCGCGCAGGAAGAGACCATCCTTGGCCTGTGCCAGGCAGTGCTCGGCCGCTGGTGCGACACGTTCCAGCTCAATCTCATGCAGGGGATCGCGATTCATCCGGGGGCGCCCCGACAGTTCCCGCATAGGGATCAGGATATGTGGCAGGGCGTCAAAGGCGAGGTCGAGTATCTTGTCAACGTGATGTGGCCGCTCACGCATTTTAGCGAAGCCAATGGCGCGACGATCCTTTATCCCGACAGTCACGGCGCGAATGCGCTTTTGGACCAGACTCCGGACCGATCGGTGGTCGCCGAATGCCGGCCCGGCGATGCGATCGTCTTCCTCGGCTCGACGCTGCACGGGGCGGGTGCCAACCGCAGCGGCGAGGTTCGCAAGGCGCTCGTCGTCAGCTACTGCCTGGGCTGGCTCAAGCCCTATGAGAATCAGTGGCTTACCTACCCGCCCGAGATTGCGCGCGGTTTCGACCGCGCGCTTGCAGAGCTTGTCGGCTACCGGCAGCACCGTCCCAATCTCGGCAACTATGAAGGCGTGTGCCCGTCGGTCCTGCTCGGCGACAATCTTCCCGAGCATCTAGGCGCGATCGACGCGCTTCGGCCAGAGCAGGCCGAAGCCGTGCGGCAGCATCGGCTCCTGCAAACCGAAAGAGACGTGCGATGAGCCCGATCCAGGCGCTCGAGCGCAGCTATGCCGCCTTGAAACAGCTGCTCCGCGACGGCGCCTTCGCGCCTGGGTTCAGGCTGGAAGCCAATCGCCTCGCCGACGAGATCGGGGTCAGCATCACACCGGTGCGCGATGCGCTGCACAGGCTGGTTGGTGAGCGCTTGATCGAAGCCAGCGCGGGAGAGGGATTTCACGTGCCGCGCCTGACCGAAGCAGAGCTGCGCGAGCTGTACGAATGGAACTCCGCGCTGCTGGTGATCGCCGTCCGCACGACACCGCAAGCGTCCCCGCACGCACTGCCTCCGGAGAATGCCGGGGGAGTGGCAGACTGCGCTGCCTCGCTCTTCGAGGCGATCGGATCCGCCACGCCGAATCGCGAAATCCGCGTGGCGATCGCCTCGGCGAGCGACCGTTTGCATGCCTTTCGGCGGCTGGAAGCCCATATTCTGGCGGCGACATCGCTCGAACTCGAGGAAATCGCCCAAGGCGGGGCGCACCAACTCCAGGCGATCCGTCGCTTTCATCTCCGCCGCATCCGTGCGGTTCCCGCGCTGCTGCGCGCCCGGTCGGGCGGATAGGCGCGATTATTTCCGCGTTATAAACTTCTTATACCCCGGCGCTCGAGCGAGTCTCGCATTGTCGCATCCCGCGACACGGAGACTGACCATGAACCGCGAAGACAAGGAACCGGTCGACCTGATCGACCTGGGCGTCGCCAGCGCCGAGACCAAGGGGGCGGAGGAAGGCGAGTTCGACATCGTCGGCCTGATCCCCAAGCAGGGCCTCTCGGACGACTGATCCCGTCGGTGCCGGTCCGGCTTCGGCCGGGCCGGCATCCCCAGCCCGCCTGCAGACCAGCCTTCCAGCACTGCCAGGCTATCTTCACGCCTCAGACATGATCCGGTTGCTTGCGGAGTATCCCGGCGATCGGGGATTGAATGAGCATCCTGTAGATCGAAGATACAGGCGCTATCTCCCAATAATTCTCGGATAATACGCCCAAAAAGATGGTTGCAAAATATTCCAATTATAAACTTTCTATTTCGTGCGCTGATGCAGAAATTTTCGGTGTCGCATCCCGCGACTTGGGAGAATGGAGATGGACCGCGAACCGCAAGACACACTCGACCTGCTCGATCTCGGCGCCGCCAGCGTCGAAACGCGAGGCGCCGACGAAGGCGATTTCGACGTGGTCGGAATGATTCCGCGTCAGACATTGTCGCAGGATTGACCGAACTGGCACCGGCCCGGCGACACGCCGGGCCGGCACCCTGCTTCCGAAGGGATCGTCACAGATGTTCTGGCGCATTCTTCCGCATGCCTCTGCCTGCCTGTGCGGTGGTCGGGTCACGATCCTGGACCTGCGTCAGGACCGCTACTTCCAGCTCCCGCGTGCCGCGAGCGCCGACGCCGCGTCCTGGCTCGAGCGTGGCTACAACAGCTCCCCACCTCCTTCCTTCCAGGCGATGCTGCAACGCGCGGGCATTTACCGCGACGGAGATAGAGCGCCGACAAACGGTCTAAGGGACAGCGTATCGCTGCCCGACACGCTTGCCACACCCAAGGCGCTCGCCCCGCGCACGGTCATTCCAACGGCAGCGCAGGTCCTATCATCCTGGGCAAGCCTGAAGACCCTGTCCTTTCGAACTATCCTTGAACGCCGCCAGTCGCGCGCGCCTCTCTCCTTGCCCATCGACCCCGAGCCCGCGCTGGAGATCGCCGCCGGGTTCGACCGCGCCCGTGCGCTGGTCCCGCTCGCCCGCAACTGCCTGCTCGACTCGCTCGCCCTGGACAGCATGCTGGCCACATATGGGATCGGTGCGTACCTCGTGTTCGGGGTCGCGCTGCACCCCTTCGAGGCCCATTGCTGGCTGCAAACCCGGCACGCGATCCTCAACGACAGTTACGACCATGTCTCGCGCTTCACGCCGATCCTCGCGCAGTGAACCGGTCGGCCTATCTCGCCGTCGCCGGGCACCAAGGACCGCCGCCCGAGCGGCTGCGCCCGTTGCTCGACCGTCTGCACCGGGACAATCGCGCAAGGCTCGTTGATGTCCCTGGCCTGCTGGTATTCGGCGATCCGATTGCATCGCATCTGATCCTGCCCAATGCTGGCGGGCTGATCTGGGGCCATCTCTTCGAGGGCCTGGCCAATTCGCGCGTCCTGTCTTCCCGGCACCCAGCTATCGAGGCCGACAGTACGACCTTCCTGTCGCGCCTCTGGGGCGGGTACCTGGCAATCCGGTGCCGCGAAGGCGCCGTCGAGATATTGCGCGATCCGTCGGGAACGGTGTCCTGCTATCATGCTGCGCTCGAGGGCGTTCACATTCTCACCTCCCAGCCAACGCTCCTCTTCGAGACCGGACTGCTCGCCCGGTCGATCGACTGGACGATCCTCGCGCAGACTCTGGTTTATCGCGATCTTCGCCCCGCGCGGACCGCGCTTCGCGGAATCAGCGAAGTCCTGCCTGGCACCCGCCTGATAATCCGGCGCGGCGTGGCCCAAAGCAGCTGCATCTGGTCGCCCTGGGATTTCGCCCGGGCCGATCAGCAGATTGCCGGGATGGCAATCGCGCGCGAGCGGCTGCGCGATACGATTAATGCCACGCTCGGCGCGTGGAGCGGCTGCTTCTCCCATCCATTGCTCGAAATATCGGGAGGCCTCGATTCCTCGATCGTTGCGTCAGGGTTCGCGGGCGCTTCAAGCGCACATTGCCTGACGTTCGGCCCGGGGCCCGACGATTCGGACGAGCGTCCCTGGGCGCGTGAGATCGCAAAGCATCTCGGCCTTCCGCTTACCGAACTGCGCGCCGACGAAACCCGTGTGGACATAACGCGATCGGACGCCAGCGATATTCCACGACCCTGCGCGCGCGTCCTCTCTCAGGCACTCGATCGCCCCATCCAGACCCATGCACAAACACAGCGCACGGATGCGTTCCTGGGCGGGGGCGGCGGCGACAGCATGTTCTGCCTGCTCCATTCCGCGCTCCCGGTTGTCGACCGCTACCGACACGAAGGCCTGAGCGCCGGGCTCTTTGAAACCGCCGCCGACATCGCCCAGATCACACACACCGACATCTGGAGCGTGCTGCGCGCAGCAATTCCACGTGCTCTGCGGCGTCCTTCGCAAATGCCCCGCCCGAGCACCAATCCCTTCGTAAGCGAAGATGCGAGGAACGGCCTTCCCTGGCCGGAAGGCAATCCCTGGCTCGCGGCCCCCGACGGAATTGCGCCAGGCAAGCGTCGTCATGTCTGGTCGATCCTGGCGATCTACAATCACCTCGAAGGCTATGGTCGCGAAGCCATCGCACCCTGCCTCGTCCCCCTGATGTCGCAGCCGATCTTCGAGATCTGCATGGCGATCCCGAGCTGGCTCTGGTGTCAGGGCGGTAACAATCGCGCGGTGACGCGCGAGGCCTTTCGGCAAGCGCTGCCCGCCACCATCATCGATCGGCGGACCAAGGTCTCGTTCAACGGCATCGTCCAGCGCGTCCTCGACGCGCACAAGGACACGATTCGCGAGATGGTGCTGAACGGCGCCCTCGCCAGAGAGGGCATCATCAATCGGGATGCAATCGGCAACTTTCTTGACCATCCGCTGGCCTCTGCCAGGGCTTTGCCGGAGATCATGGCTGTGGTGGACACCGAAGCCTGGCTGTCTTCCCAAACCGCCGGCTCCGGTCCGAACCGGTAAACCGCGTCAAGCGTGGCCTCAATTCGTCGGCCTGTCGATCGTCTATGCCCGGATGCAGGCGGTCGGCATCGTCAACGGCCATGACTGTTTCCGACGGGACGCTGCCGACGCCACATCGTTTACCCCGTCACGGGGGAGGATGTGGCGTCGCACAGTTCGTAGAACGACTCTGTCGTCGCGATCACGCCGGGGCGATGTCGAACTGTATCGCCGCCACCTTATCCAGCGCCGAGGCGACCGCCATCTCCCGCTGGTCTGGCCCGAAGGCGACCCCTTCGGCGATCACGAATTCGGGCTGTGTGATACCGATGAAGCCCAGCATCGCGCGCAGATGCGTTTCAGCATGCTCCATCACCGCAGTGGGGCCCTCGGCATATTGACCGCCGCGGGCCAGCGCGACGAAGACGCGCTTCGTGCCAGCCAGGCCTTCGACGCCGTTCTCGCCATAGCGAAAGGTCTTGCCCGAAACCAGAATGTGGTCGAACCAGCCCTTGAGCTGTGTCGGGATGCCGAAATTGTACATCGCGGCGCCGATCACCACGATATCGGCGGCAAGGAATGCTTCCAGCGTGGCTGTCGCCTCAGGCGTGACGAAGCCGGGCAGCGTGAGGTGGGGCAGCGGCTCTGCGCCGAGATCGCGGTAGGACAGCGCAAGCGCGCTGTGCGACCGGCGCAGCTGTTCGACAATCGCGGCGGACATGGTGCGGCTGACCGAGGCGTCGCCTTGGATCGATGAATCGAGATGAAGTAGGTGCATGGGGCCTGTTCCTGTCTTACGTGGCCTGCACCACGTAAAGTGCCCCTCCGGGGGGCCAAGAACGCATATTTTCGAGACCTAGTCACATGGATATGACTGCTTCCAGCACGCACAATCCCGCCCGTTGCCAGGAAGTGGCACGCCATCTGGGATGGATCGGGGATCGATGGACCTTGCCGGTCGTGGTCATGCTCGCCTCCGGGACGCTTCGCTTCAACGAACTGCGCCGGGCGGTGGCGGGGATATCGCAACAGATGCTCACCCGCACGCTGCGTCGACTGGAGCGCGACGGCATCGTGACCCGGACAGTGCACCCCACGGTTCCGCCGATGGTGGAATATGCGCTCACCCCGCTGGGGCATTCGCTGGCCGCGCTCGGCCAGAATCTGGGCCGGTGGGTGGTGGATCACGAACACGCGATACATGCGAGCCAGGCTGCGTTCGACGCCCGGGACACTCAGGTCTAGGGCCTCCGCGATGGACTCCCCGGACGCGCGCGCCTGTGGTTTTGCGTCACCGCGCGAGCGTCACGGTGATCGGGCAGTGGTCCGAATAGTGCGTCGGGGTCGCATAGGGCGTTTCGGCGAATGATCGCAGGTCTTTCGCGGCGCGGCGGTCAAGCACGACATGGTCGATGAAGTCGCGGTAACGCGGGTCGCATCGGGGCTGGATTCCCTGGTCGGCTAGCGTCAGGTCGGCATTGGGCGGTGTCTGGTCGTCAATCTCTGCCCAGACCGGGTCGCCGGGAGCGGCGAGACGGCGGTTCCAGTCGCCCAGCACGGCGAATCGCGTGGGGCCCGAAGCGGCGCTGTCGATCCAGGCCTCGAGCCTGGGGATCTGCTGCAGCAAGGTGCTGCAGGCCGGGCCCTGGGCGCCGGCGAAGCAGCCCGATTTGAGGTGGATGGCGAGCAGCCGCAGCGGCCGGCCGTTGGTGGGGCGGACAGTGATGTCCACGCCCGAGCGCAGATTGGGGTTGCCGAGCTGGAGGTCGGTAAGGTCGGGGCTGCGGTCGAAGGCCAGGTTCTTGCGGATGGCAAAGCCGACGGCCTGGCGGATGAACGCCTGGTCGGATTGCTTGCCGCCGCAGGTGCCGCTGGGCTGGCCGGGGCGCTCTTCCATCACGAGCGCATATTTGCCGGGATCGAATATGCGGGCCGCAGCCTGCAGGTTCTCGGCTTCCTGGAACGCGATGACATCGGCGTCGAGGCCGTCGGCGATGCTACGCATCGCCTGATAATCGGCGGCGCTGCGCGGCTGGCAACCGGCACCGTCCTTCTCGGCAAGAAATTCGAGGTTCCAGCTCGCAACGCGCAGGCCCTTGGGCACCGACTGTGTCGCGTGCAGCGCTTCAGGTGGCGCGCTCGTGCAGCTCGCCAGCAGGAGTGCGGTGGCAAGGGCGAAGGAGGGGTGGGCTTTCATTGCCGTTGACTAGGCGTTCTCGCCGGCCAGCGGCAAGGGTCAAGCGTTGGGGTGCGCCGTCGCGGACGCGACTGCGTGCCACGGCCCGATCGTCCTTTGGGGAGATGCGCCGCCGAGCCCATGCGGTCTCGCCTGGCCCTCTTGGTACCCAGTGCGCCGACGGAGCCGCTTTGCCTCTACGAGCACTGGGGCACAGGATAGCGAGCGGGCATGGTCCGTGAACGTGCGTCCGGCGCCTTGGGGGGAATAGCTGACTGCCCAGGCGCCGCGCCGTATCGTCGCGAAGCTATCGGCGGGGCTGAGCTGATCGCCAGACTGCATTCAACTGCTTTGTCGCCGCCACGCCGGCACAGGAACCCTACCGTCTGTTGGCGGTCGATCTGCCCCGCAAAGCCGGTCCCGCCCAGGCGAAACCCGGATCTGTCACGCCATCCAGGTATTGGACGGCGGGTTCGATCGGCGGCGGTTAAGCCGCAGGAGCAGGTTGAGACGCAGTCGGGGCAAAGGGCTCCCGGCAGTAACCCGATCTCGCCGTATTGCGTCTCATCCTTCCCATCCTCGCGCATGGCATCGCGTTTACCGGCCAAGGCGATTCTTCGCAGGGTCCGCATCCGATATGGAGCAATTTCTATCGACGTTGTGCGATTCGGATCTGCGTAACCTAAATCGCCTTCCGGCGAGGCTTGGCGCTCGCCACTGGTGTCAGCGCTTCCAGCGTCCGATATCTCCCCAGGTCGGCGCGTGCGCGCCGCTGCCCTCGGTGAGGAGGCCATTTGCAGGCTTGGGCGGATCGAACAGCTGGCAGGCGGGAAGCGTGTCGGGGTCGAGTCCGGCGACTTCCGCCCAAAGCTCCGGACCTGGCTGGGTTGCGCTGAACTTTCTATAATTCTGGCTGACATAGGGCGCGTTGGCCGGTGGCAGCGGATAGCCCGAGAAATAGAAGGATTGCGGCATTACCTCACCCGCTGCGTTGGCACGGAAACCATAGCCGAACAGGATGCCGCCATCCTTGGTCCGGTCGGGTGTCACGCCAACTTGCATCACCTTCCCATCCTCGGCGCTCACCCAGAAGGAATAGCCCTGGCCGCCCGGTCCGATCCGAGCGCTGTCCTGCGCGCTATAGGGCAGGTGCTTGATAAAATCGGGGCGGGGCGGGTGATTGAGCGGTGAGAACAGGCAGATTGGCGGCATCCAGCTGGGCCGCCCCTTGCCGGCTACGAAATAGGCAGTGTTGCCGAGCGAGATAAACTTGCACGAGTAGTCGTTGCGAAGCGGAAAGATGGGCAGACAGAAATTGTCATATCGCTCCATCATCGCCCCTTCGCCCGATTTTCCGCGCCAGGTCGAGTCGTAGAAGGTGGCGCCGGAAGAGGTCTGGTACGTCGCGCCCTTGGGGGGCTTGATGGCGTAGGGGGGCGGATATTTTTCATAATCCGGGCCGTAGACCCGGTACATCGTCCAGGTCGATTGCCACCATTTCGGCCATATCGGGTTCGGTGGCTCGCCTTCCTTGCGTGGATAGATGCAGTCCTGGCTCTGGCAGGGGCTGGCGCCGGGCGGGTTGTGTGCGCCGTAGGTCTGATAGACCTGTGCCGCCGCAGGGGTCGCGAAGAGGCCCCAGGATACAGCGATGGTAAAGATCTTTGCGGTCGTCGATATTGTCACGATTGCCTCCTAAGGTGGTCTTTCGTACACAATAATTTACGAGCTAGGGTATTGTATATACTCGGTCGTATGATTCACTTGTACAATGAGTACGGATGGAATCAATGGGCGAGCTTGATTCAAAAATTACAGTGCGCTATCTAATCCCATTACAAGGGATAGTTGTGTAGTATCCGTTCGCTTAGATACTGGGTGTTTTTAACTCCATATTGGAGCAAACTGCAAATTGATTGATGGTGCTGGATTATTGTTCGGAAGGTCATGTTCAGAACATTGACGCCGGGACAAGGGGGGAAGCATGGAGACGCCCGAGGGACCTGATATCGGCCAAGTGAAGCTATCCTGGATCGAACCCGCCAGCGTTCTCGGCGTGCGCAAGCTGGTACAGGGGGCGATCGACATCGAGTTCGCGACCCTGCCGCCCTATCTCTACGCGTCGATGACGATCCTGCCCGAGACGAACGCAGCGGCGAAGGCGCGGCTGCAGTCGATCCTCATGCAGGAGATGGTTCACATGTGCCTCGCCTGCAACATCATGAATGCGATCGGCGGGACGGTGCGGATCAATGCGCCCACCTATCCGGGGCACCTCCCAGGCGATGTCGGCGGCAAGCTCGTCATTCACCTCTATCCTTTCTCGCTCGCCGCGATGGCACAGGGCATGGCGATCGAGAAGCCGCTCGATCCGGTGCAGCCAAGGTTGCTCAAGTCAGGCGCCAAGTCGACCGTCACGATCGGCGAATATTATGAGCGGCTGAAGGTCGCGTTGCGCAAGCTGCCCGCCTCGGCATGGAAGCCCAACCGCAACCAAGTGAATGACGGTCAATTCTTCCAAGGTCAGGTGTTCGCGGTGAACAATTGCGATGATGCCTGCCGCGCGATCGACGAGATCGTCTCGGAGGGCGAAGGCACGCCCGTCACGCCCGAGAACAAGGGGAGCCCCCTCGATTTTCAGAACGAACTCGCCCATTTCTACCGCTTCTGGGAGATATATCGCAACCAGGTGATCGAGAAGGACGTGGCGGCGGGCCCGGATGATTCGGGTTATAAATGGGGCGGCACGCTCGGAGTCGATTACAACAAGTCCTATCCGGCAATCGCCGATCCCGAGACGTATAATTTCAAGGGTGAGTCCGCAGCGGTGCGCGCTGCGCAGGACAAGTGCAACGCCGCCTATGCGGCGATGATCGCGGCGCTCGCCGCTGCCTTTTCGGGCAAGAACGGTCAGCTCGGCGTGGGGGTGCGGGCGATGTTCGATCTGCGCATGGCCGCGATCCAGGCGCTCAACACTCCGATGAAGAATGGCAAGGTCGCCGGGCCCGCCTTTCTTCCGCCCAAGCGTACCGGCACCACCAAGGGAGCGGCTGCATGAGCATCCTTGAATTCCCGCGCATCTATTTCGGTGGCCACGTCAGTTGGGACCCGATCACAACCAACAACAACACCATGCCGACCTGGGTGGCCGCCTATGACGAGGCCAATGCCGATCCGCAGCTGGGCGGCTCCCCGGTCACCACCGCAAAGGTAGGCGCCTATCGCAAGGCGGCGGTCGCTCAGATCCCGCAGCAGAATTGGGACCCGGACGGCACCCACCGCTCGGTATTCTATAATTGTTGCGTATCGGGGGTGGACCTTGGCAACGGCCTCGACACCAAGGACCCCTTCGTCAAGGCGCCCGTCAATCTGGCAGGCATGCTCGTCGACGCCGAACCTTACGGGCCCTATTCGTCGCAGCTCTTTTTCGACGCACTGGGCCTCGGCATAGACGGCGGTTGTCGCATCCTCGGCGTGCCGGTGCGGCGCTCGAGCGACCGGTACATCAATTTCTTCGCCAATCGATCGAACAACATGATTGCCGGCGTCGCCTCGGTACTTTGGCAGAGCTGCTACCAGTGGGACGGGGGGGCGGATGCCGACCGTCCGACGCTGCGCATCGATCCCTATGACTCGCCTGTCTTGCAGGCGCTCAAAAGCCAGATGGGGAAGCCCGGGGTTAAGGGCGTAATGGTCCGCTTCGTTACCTACGACACGGTCTATTATAACGACCCGGCACTGTCCAACAGCTCACCCGACGTCGCCAAACACGCAGCCGATCTTTTGGCGAAGTTCGCAGCCGGAGGCTTCCAGCCCAACCCTGCGCGCAGCCCGATGGTGGGGACCGTGGGCATCTGGCGCGAAGATGATCCGATGCACGAGCCCGGCGACCGTGCGCTGCTCACGAGCCAAATCCCCGTGCCGGTAGGCGGCGGCGCTCCGCCCGTACCATTTGGGAGCGGCTGGGCGAGGGTCGATCTGGAGCGTAAACGTATAGCGCTCGATCTCGGCAACTGCGTCCCCTGGATCAACCGCACGCCGGACAAGGCCGATGTCGGCCAGATATATCTGGAGGCCGGGGGAAAGACGCTCGCCGCGCTGTCTCCCGCACAATACGCGCAGGTCAGCTATGACGCGACAGCGGGGATCGTCGATATTCCGATACCGCCGGCATCGCTGTCCCTGCTCGACGGCGACCTCTCGCTCGTCGCCAAGATCGATGGAAAGCCGGTGACGTTACTGAAAGAGAAGGCCCTGCGCGCGATCCCGCTCGAGCCCAATCTCTACGTCGACCAAGATGACTCCGCCACTGCCGAAGTGCAGGTCTATGATCGCGGCAGGCCGGCCGGAAAGGGCATCACCGTCACCATGTCCGAGGTCGGCTCGCTTGAGAATGATCCGCTGGTCGCAGTGACCGACGCCGATGGCATTGCGCGATTCCCGCTCAAGACAAGCGTGCCGACCGTGACTCAATTGGTGTTCCAGCCCGGGCCCGACCCGGTGCTGCCGGTCACCTCGAGCAATTTCAACCCGCAGATATTTACCTACATGTATCTGCGCGTGCTGCCGGCGGACGACGATGTCGCTGCGCTGCCGCCGACATGGGCGAACGTCCATGAGAAAGTGCTTTCCTACTGGGAGGCGCTGGCGCCGTGCATGGACAATTGGCTCCCCCTCGGTGACGAGAAGCAGGTGCGCGCCTATGCTGCTGTGTTGCGCAAACTAACCGCAACGGACTATTTCGAGCGCTTCCGCTACATGCCCGTGACGCGCGACCTGACCCGGGGGCAGCGCGCCTTGCTCTACAAATTTCTCGACACTCCGGTGGCCCCGCCGCCGCCCGACAAGGCCAAGCTGAGCACGCACGGGCCTGAAGCGGGGGACACAACAGACTTCGGCAAGCTCGCGCGCGCGATGCGCTGAACATTGCGCGCACGTCTTTCCCTGGCGGCGCTCGCCGGCGCCCTGGCCGCTGCTCCCCATGCTCGGGCCCAGGCCGCAGACGATGGCACCATTGTCGTCACGGCGTCGCGCACCGCTGCAGACTCGCAGGTAATTGTGGCGGACCGAGACGCAATCGCGCGCCGTCAGCCCACCTCGCTGCTGGAGATACTCGACACATTGCCTGGCGTCCGCGCTTTCCCAACGGGTGGCCCCGCAGGGGGCAGCTTTCTCTCGATCCGCGGCGGCGAACCCAATTTTACGGCAGTGATGCTCGACGGGGTCCGGCTCAACGACCCTACCAACAGCGCTGGCGGCGCATTCGACTTCGCGCTGCTCGATCCGCTGGTCGTCGAGCGTGTTGAGGTGTCGCGCGTCGCCGCCTCTCCCATCCACGGCTCGGACGCGCTGTCGGGAGTGGTCCAGATCGTCACCCGCGATCTCGCCCGTCCCGGCTTTCGGGTGGGCGGCCAAGGCTGGCTGGACAGCCGCTATGGCGGAGCGGTCTCGGCAAGCCTTTCGGGCGGTTGGGAAGGCGGAGGGGTGTCCGTCGCCGGCGCCGGGTATCGCAGCGGCGATGGCGACCCTGCGGGGACGCTCGATCGCACCCAGGCCTTTGCGCGTGCGCGCCAGTCGATCGGCGGTTTCCGGCTGTCCGCGCTGGGGCTGCACGCCGAGACGAGCGGCGCTGGTTTCCCCGAGGACAGCGGCGGCCCGCTGCTCGCTTCGATCCGCACCCGCGAAGCCCGCAAGGGCCGCCTCTCGCTTGCAGCGCTCTCGCTGACGCGTGAGCCGGGGGCGGCAGTCCGGCCGAGTCTGTCGCTCGCCTGGTCGCGCCAGCATGCCGACAGTAGTGCACCCGCGATCGCGCCTGGCGTGCTCGACGGCGTCCCCGCCTCCACTTCCGACACGCGGTTCACGCGGCTTGAGGCAATCGGCTCGCTCGCCGCGGATCTCGGCCCGCTTACCCTTTCCGCGGGCGGTACGGTGCTGCGCGAGGAAGGGCGGAGCCGGGGCACGCTCGATTTCGGATTTCCAATGCCCGTGGCCTTTGCGCTCAGGCGCGTGACCTATAGCGGGTTCGGTGAAGGAACACTTCGGATCGCAGGTGGCGTCACACTGACCGGCGCGGCACGCTACGACAAGCTCGACGGAGGTAGCGGCAACTGGACCGGCGGCGGGCATTTGCGATGGGAGGTGGTTCCCGGCGGGCCGCGGCTGTTCGCGCACGTCGCCAGCGGGTATAAACGCCCCAGCCTCTACGCGCTCAGCCATCCTCTGATCGGCAATCCCGCCCTTTCGTCCGAGACCGGCCGAAGCATCGATGTTGGCATCGAGCTGCCGCTTCCCGGAGGTCAGGCGAGCTTCGCCCTGTTTGATAATCGTTTCCGTAATCTGATCGATTTCGACCCCGTCCAGTTCCGCCTCGTCAACCGTGACAATGTCGGCGCGCGTGGAGTGGAAGGGGCGCTGCGCCTCGAGCTTGGCGGCGGCTGGTCGGGCGGGGGGGCGATCACATACCTGGCGCTCGACAGCGCGACGCCGCTGCGGGGGCGCCCGCGCTGGAACGGAAATTTGCAACTCGCCTGGGAGAAGGGGTCGTGGCGCGCTGAGACGGCGCTGCGGGGCAACAGCGCTTTTGACGACAGCGCGATTCCTACCGGCGCGCGGATCACTGCGGGTCATGTGGAGGCCGATGCCGGGTTGCGCTACAGGCTGCGCGACCGCCTCGCGATTCGACTGACGCTGCGTAATCTGGGAGACAATCGCAGTTGGTACGCGGTAGGCACGCTGCGGCCGGGGCGCAGTCTGCGCCTGTCATTGGTGCTCGATTGAAGGCCGGTCTGGCGGTGGCGATGCGGACCGTCGATGCCCGAAGATGCGTCCGTGCCGGCTAGACTGAAGTCCGCGCTCCGAATTGCCGCCGCCATCCTGTTTCTGGCGATGCTTGTCCTTGTGCCCTTTTTCCTGTTCGCCCCGACGATCGAGGCGCGGATGGCGGGCAACATTGGCGTGCCGGGGGTGGTAACCGCCATTGTGGGGGGCACGCTGCTCGCCCTCGACATCGTCCTGCCGGTCCCGTCGAGTCTGGTCGCCACAGCGATGGGGGCTGCGCTCGGGAGCTTGACCGGGGCGTTTGTCAACACGCTCGGACTGACGGCCGGGTGCTTGCTGGGGCTGGTGATCGGGCGCTCGGGGGCGCCGCTTGCCGCGCGTATCCTGGGGCCGGCCCTCTATCCGCAATTCGTCCTCTGGACGGAGCGAAACGGAGTGGCTGCGGTGCTGCTGTGCAGGGCGGTGCCTGTGCTCGCCGAAGCGTCGATCGTCGCTGCCGGCGCCGCGAAGGGCAGGACAGGTCCGCTGATGGCGGCCGCAGGCTTCGCCGATCTTTGCCTTGGCGTTCTCTATGCGGTCGCCGGCGCCGCCCAGGGGCCGGCGGCTGCACCCTCTGCACCGGCCTTTGCGGCGGCGGTCGGCATTCCGGCTCTCGCTGCACTTGTCTCGTTGCTGGTGATGAAGTGGCCCGGCTCGTGATCGACGGATGGTCATTGGGATTGAGGACAAGTTGAAGGTTCAACGGTTGCAGGCGTCGAATGCAAATACTTGCGCGAGCGGCTGGATATGGACGAGACCAGCGGCAGGCTGGCGGTATTCGGGTACGAACCATTGCCAGATCTTGCGTATGCAGTTGCGCAAACGGCAGGGGGCGGGGCGCGATTTTCCGAGGTGGGACGGGTCAAGCCTAGGCACTATGGGGCGGCGAACGTCCGATCTCTGCGCCAGCCTGCGAGAACTGCCAGCGTGCTTCCGGCGCAGCGCCTGCCATTGCCCTCACCCAGCTTTACCGAGGCGTGACCGCCTGGGCATTCTCTGACACGCTTGGGAAGTTTCGTGATATCGCTAAGCGCCGCTTGGCAAATTACACAGAGACCGCGGCTGGTTGCCCTCGAACGCCCAGAACGCAGAACTTTCGTTAACGTTCGCGGCGTCAGGAAAGAGGTCATATCCGGTCAGCGCCTCGAGCGTGGCGATAGTAGTGACATGGGCTCGCAAATACGCGAGCGCGTCCGGACCATTCGGATTTGCAGTCGTGTGCGGTAGCAGCACGCTTAGTGTCTCGATTCTGCCATTGGGCCTTTCGACCGCGATGATTTTGTAAAAGGCGGAAGGTATGGCCACGCGCGCCTGCTTGTTCCTGGAAAGCATGCGCGGGGCCGCTGCATCCGGATCGCGTCGACCGTCACCGTCGCGATCGAACACACTGCCGCTAAGAACATAGACCACCTTATTCTTACGGGCCCAAAGCCTAGTGATACCTTCCAAGATCTGCCAAATTCCCCTATTTAACTGGCAATTTTGCGGCGCCATGTTCGACATGACGTACGTATTGACGGCCGAGCGCACCGTTTTGTCCTGGTCGGCGTCCGGCGTCATATGCCCCTGATCGTAAATCGGTTCGTCAAAATCGCTTGGCAGCGACGCCTGTTCTGGAGGCAACCTGGGGTCCTTGCGGAAGCAGTTCACCCGGCCATCAACCTTGCCGATCTCTGAATAGGTAAGCCGCTCAGCCGACCATAATGGCACGCGCAGGCTCGTGCTGTACAAATTCACATAGTCTCGTTGCACGAGCAGGCGGTCGCCCTCGGCATTGCTGGCCGGGATTCCCCAGGGCAGATGCGACTTGATCGATAGCGCCTGGTCCTTGGCGTTCAGCCAGAGCCACCGGTCGCCATCGGCTTTCTCGACCGCGGTACAGTTCCGGTTGGCCGCTGCCGAGGGCGTGGCAATGCCGGCCGAGCAAGCGGCCAGCGCAAATACAAACCATAATGATACGCGCATAATGAGCATTCCCCCCGATGTATCAAAGCCAGTCGGCAACGCCGCCATGGCGGCTGCAGGTGCCGCGGCGGCTTTGGCTGAAGCTGTATGTTCCATCTCGGCATTTGGCGCTGGCGCCGGCGGGAGGGCGATTTGATCGGCGGGGACGCGGAACGCAGGTGCCGCGCGAACTGCGATAATAGTCGGGCCCGCAAGAGTTGAGCGATGAGTAGGCGAATGGCAATTCTGTCGATGGGAGCAAGGACGAGGACATTGTTGGAGACGAAATCAGCGCCGACAAAGCAAGCAGCGACAGAAATTTTATATTTCGCATTGTATTGAGCCCCCTCACGGCCCTGGCAGGGTTATAAGGATTGCACGCAAACTTTATTTCCGGAAAGCCGAATTGGGGCCGATGTGGATACACATGGACGCCAGCGGCTCGGTCGTTAGCCGTTCTGCGCGTACTTCTTTCCGAAAGGAGCGGCAGAGGGACCGACCGCCTTGATTGGCCGCCAGCATTGAAGGGATGAAAACGGGGGGCAAAAGCTGGGACCGGCTGGGCCAGCTTTTGCGTAGGCCCTCTCCAGACGCCACCACCGGCGCGGGCCTAGGCGGCGCTAGACGCCGGCGCAGGTCATGCCGCGCTTGATCTGGGTTGTGGTCCGGGCAAGCGCGCGGCGCTTGTCTATGGCGTGGATGCGTCGGAGACGCTGATCGCCGCTGCACGCCGCACCAACTGCACGGCAATAGCCCAGGGTCGCATGGCGCTGACCCTCGGGCGGTTCGAGATTCCGCTGCTGGATGCCAATGACGTGCATTTATGGAGCGACAAGGCGGCGGTGGTCGGTGACGGTTTCAAGATAGCGTAATGTAGATCTCGGCCTCGATGCACCAGCTGGTGCTGATATATCGCCATTTGGCTGTATAGATGCCGCCCGTTTGACGGATGCCGCTGGACGAGGTCCCGGTCCAGTCACCCTGCTCGAATGCAATCGGTTCCACCGGGGAGACAGTCACCGTTTGCGGAGTTCTAACATAGATCCAGCGATCCTGTGCAGCAAACTCCCGCTTCCAAGCCGCGAGTTGGGCGTTGCGTCCTGATAGAAGCGCGCTGTCGGTGCCGGCGACCAAGATGACGGTCGGCGAAAGGAACGGCCCAATCGCAGACAGGTCGCCGGCTGCCAGCGCCCGGTTGAAGGCGGCTCGCCGCAAACGGATTTCCAGCTCGGCTCCAGTATGCATAGGGATGAGCTACTACAGAGCCGTTAAACCGCAAGCCATCAGAGCATAGATTCCTCGGCGGTCTGGAGGAGGCGACGGAGAGTGCCCGCCGCCAGACATGCCCTCGACTGAGCAATCAGAACCGAAGTTCTCGATCAAGATAGGCCCGCTTTTTCCAGCCCGAACATATTGTCCTGGGAGCCGAGCACCGATTGGAACGCGATTGAAGCACGGTTCCAGGCGTTAATCACCATCACCATGTAGGTGAGGTAAACCAACTCGTCTTCCGAGAACTGGGCACGCACTTCCGCGTAGAGGTTTTCCGGTACACCCTCGGGCAAGATCCGGGTGAGCGCTTCGGTCCACGTCAGTGCCGCACGCTCACGATCGCTGAAGAGGGTCGATTCACGCCAGATCGCGACGTGGTGGAGGCGCAGCTCGCGCTCGCCGTGAAGCTTGGCCTGTTTGATGTGCATGTCGAGACAGAAGGCACAGCCATTCAACTGTGACGCACGTATCTCGACCAGGCTCAGGATGGCCTGCTCGACTGTCCCCTTCTTGAGTGCGAGAGTAAGCTCGGTCAGCTTCTGCGTCAGCGCCGGCACTTGGCGCATATGATTTAGTCGTTCGGTCATGGTCTGGAGATCCAATACGTCGGAGAGTGTCAAGGCTTGGCTTTGGTCGGCAGGCGGAACGGCGCGCCAAGTCGATTGAAGGCATTCATCGCCGCGATCGCGATCGTCAGGTCGACCAGGTCGCGTGGCTCGAACACTGCCGCGGCGGCGGCATAAGCCTCGTCCGAGGCGTGGGTCTCGCTAACCCGCGTAACTTCTTCGGCCCAGGCGAGCGCCGCGCGATATCGCGGATCGAACAGGTGCGGCACCTCAGGCCAGACCGGCAGCAGCACCACTTTGTCGAGCGGCATCGACTTGAGGAGATCCCGCGTATGCAAGTCGATGCAGTGCGCGCAGCCATTGATCTGCGACACGCGTAGGAACACGAGGTGGATCATCTCTTCGGGTAAATTGGTTGCTGTCGTGACGTAATGGTGCACGCCGAACAGTGCCTGGGCGCCCTTCGGCGCCACCTCATGCCACACCAGCCTCTTGATCTCGTTCATGCCGTCGTTCCTTGCAGCAACGTCCAATCGACGCTCGCTGCACTGACGAGGCGGGTTTTGACGGTGTGACATCGCCAAAGGATTTTTGGTTCTGCCGCGAGCATGTCACGTTGCGCCGGACTGGCTCGTCACATCGGAGAAACCATTGGAGCGACGCAAGATGACGAGGGGCGACAGCGTGGAGGTGCCGACAAAGGCGATCGAACCGGGCTCTCGCCTGGCTGACTTTCAGCGCGAGCGGAAGCGGCTTGTCCGCCTGGCCTATCGAATGCTCGGCTCGTTCAGCGAAGCCGAAGACGTCGTCCAGGATAGCTGGTTGAGATGGGAGCAGGTCGAAGGAGGGATCGATTCGCCTGCCGCCTATCTGACGCGCGTGGTCACACGGCTATGCCTCGATCGCCTGAAATCCGCTCGCGCGCGCCGCGAAACCTATATCGGCCCATGGCTGCCCGACCCCCTGGTGGCCGCGGCCGACCCCGACGAAATGATCGCCGACGACATCACGGTCACGCTGATGCTCGCGATGGAGCGCCTGTCCCCGCTGGAACGCGCGGCTTTCCTGCTGCACGACATATTCGACGTGGCCTTGAGCGATATTGCCGTGGCACTTGATCGCGAGCCAGCGGCGGTCCGCCAATTGGCGTCTCGGGCGCGCAAGCATGTCCAAGCGGCTCGGCCGCGTTTCAGCGTTGAGGCGGCGGAGGCAGACCGGATCACGCAGGGATTCTTCGTTGCCGCGCGCGATGGGGATATTGCTTCGCTAGCCTCGCTGCTTGCACAGGAGGTCGAGATCCATTCGGACGGCGGCGGCAAGGTCCTGGCGTTCCGCAACGTGCTTCGAGGCCTCGATCGCGCGCTGCGCCTATTCGCTGGACTGCGGCGCAAGAATGCGCCGACCTCCGAGCTGCTGCGCATGGTCGAGATCGACGGGCTGCCTGGCTATATCAGCGTCGACCGCGGCCTCGTGCAGACCACGGCGCTCGATATACGCGACGGCAAGATCGCGGCGATCTACATCGTTCGCAACCCCGACAAGTTGCAGCACCTGATAGGCGACGTGAACCGCTTCTGTTTCGCGGGCCAGTCGCTCTCGAGCGCATGATCGTCCGGCGTAAGGATGCTGCCTGGCGCGGCGGCGGCCCGCCGCCGACTTGGAGTAGGTCGGTTTGCTCTGATCCATTCGGCAGCAAGCGAGATGCGTTGCGGCTTGCTGCCCTGCGGAATAGGCTCGTACGATGTGCAACCTCTACCAGCTGCGCAAGAGCGCTGCCGAAGTGGCGGCACACTTCGGCGTTGAGAACCCGGTGGTCTCCAATGCCGGGGAGGAAGTGTATCCGGGCTACCCGGGCATGGTGGTTCGAGAACTGACGGGCACGCGCGTGCTTCAGTCGATGGTATGGGGCTTTCCGTTGCGGCTGAAGACGATGCGCCCCACCGCCAAGCCCAAACCGGTCAACAATATCGCGGATCTGCGCAAGGGGATGTGGGTCGGACTTGCGCGCAAGCCCGAATGGCGATGCCTCATCCCGCTTTCGGGTTTTGCGGAAGCGGAGGGAGCCAAGGGCGCGAAGACGCGGACGTGGTTCGGCGTCAGGGATGAGCCCCTCTTCGCCTGGGCGGGATTATGGCGAGAGAGTGCCGAGTGGGGCCCGGTTTATTCCGGCGTAACGACCGACTGCAACGAAGCGATCCGACCGGTCCACGACCGCATGCCGGTGCTGCTACACCGCAGCGAGTATGATCGATGGCTGCGCGGCAGCTTTGATGAAATTCTGGGGTTTCAGGACCGCTGTTTCCCTGATGATCTGATCGTGATGGAGCGAACGGACCAGCCGTGGGTGAAACGCAAGGGTGGGGTCGAGCAGGTTTCGCTACTCTAACCGAAAAGGGGGAGTTGCCGCGATACCCCCGATCGGCGGACGCCATGCCGATTATGGCTGTCCCGGCGATCCCACCGAGCCGTTGCATGCGAAAAGGCGCGACGGCAAGAATATGGCGGCAACCTTGTCCGGACGGGGAATTTGCAGCGCGCCCTTCACGCCCGAAACCTGCTGACTGCACGCCGCCATTCCGCGTCAGTTGGAAGCGGTAGGCTGGTGACCGTTGGCGGGTCTCGGGTGAGTTCTATTGCTGTACCGCGTCGCCCACAGCATCTGCAGCGCAGGCGCGCACCGACCTGTGCTAGCAACTCCGACCAATGCTTCCGCTGGAACAGCCACCACAGCGCGGCGGCATGAAAGCTGGCGGTATGTCCGCACCGACTGCAGGTCGCATTGACCGTTCGATGAAACGCGGCTGCCTCGAAAAGCGTCCTTGGGACCTGCCCGCCATCGCTATCATAGCGCGCCATTATCTAACCAGCCGAAGCCGGGGGCCTGCCGCGTCGGGCGCGCGCTGGAGCCCGAGCAACGGCACCTGCGCTTTTGGGACGACGCGCAGCAAGGCGCCGGGCCAGTCGGGAAACATCGCCCGGACCTTGGCGGACAGCAATGTCGCCGCCGGCTCGTCGCCCAGCACGGTCACATCGTATCCGCACCACAACTCCGGCGGGATTCGGCCGAGTCTGTATCGGCCCGCTACGACCAGAACCGCCGGCGGGTGGAGCTCACGGCGCCCCGCGACGAAGCGCGCGAGGCATATCGGTAGCTGAGCTGCCTTCCACGCCTCATAGGCTTCGCGCGAGTTTGCCTGTCCCAGCCGGTAGCCTTCGACTCTGCCGACGTGGATCAACCAGCCGCCATAGGTGTATGTCTCAAGCTTGATTGGCCATCTATGGGCCAGCCAATTGGTTCGCTCGATCGCATCCATCCGAAGTCAGGCGTGTGCCTGCTCAATAAACAGCTGCGGTTGTATCGCCCGATCGCCCAAAACCGCGCGCGCTTGCTGCGCCGCGCCGACGGCCTGTCGATAGTGGATGGTCTTGAACCGCTCCGCCTCCTCGAAGCCGACCGGTGCCCATTCCTCGCTCGGATAGCAGGCCTCATAGATCGCGCGCGCAGCCGCGCGAAGCTGGAGGTCATGCTCCATGCCCATGCTCCTCTTTTGTCGAATCACAGTATCGACGGCGGAATGGAGTTAGAACATAAAGTGAACATTGCGCAAGCCGGCTCGTGCCTCTGCGCCCATTGACTGATGCGCCGCAGCCTATGGCATGGCGTGGGTCTAGTTTCCCGCCCGATGGACCTGGCGCAACTTTGTCCATCGCTCGATCTCCCGTGCCGCCTCAGGGGCCGGCGACACCCGGTCGCGCAGCCAGAAATCGAGCCAGGCAAGATTGCGCGCGTAAATGGTAAGTCGATGCGCCGGATGCATCTTGGTGTGCCATTCGTCGGGGTAGACGAACATCTCCACGGGAACGCCGTGGCTCCTGAGCGCCGAATAGCCCTCGGCGGCCATTCGGAACTCGTTGTCGGCAAGCTGCATGAGGATCGGTACGTCCAGGCGCCCTGCATTGAGCGCCAGCGACTGCGGTCGCCAGAAAGCGCGGCCATCCTCGCCGGCGGCCGGATAGTTCCACTGCGCGACGGTTGCGCCGTAGCTCGGCCCGACGATGTAGATCGCGCTGGGATCCTCGCAGCAGCTGCTCATAATGGCGGCCTTGAATCGCGAGGAGTTGTTGAGGGCGAACTGTACCGTACTTGCCCCGTCGCTCATCCCGGTGATTGCGATCGCATCCGGCTCGATCACGCCGCGTGCTACCGCGGCGTCGATGCCGGCATCCAGTGCCTGAAAAATTCGACGTCGTCCCGCCCAATTGCGCACCTTGATTGCCTGCGCGGCCATGGCGTCGGGCGCGGCGGCTGCGGCCTCATCCTCCGAAGGCATCTGGAAGCTCAACACGGCATATCCCTGCTGGGCAAACAGCTGGATCGGATATTCGTCGCCGATCCCGCCGCGCAGAAATCCGCGGGAGAAATACTGGACGACAACCAGCGGGTGGCGCTGGCCGATTTTGTGGTCCGGAGGAAGCACCAGGTCGCCATAGGTCGACACGCCGTCACGATCGCTCCAGCGCATGCGTTCGGCACGTCCGAGGCGAAAGGAGGCGAATTCAGGATTGGGGTCGAACACAGTGGTTCGCGCGCCTGTCCGAAGGTCAATTCGTACGATCACGCGCGGGCGGACCAGCGTCTCCTGCGCGCAGTAAAGCGCTGGGCCAGCCTTTTCACATCCGAGCAGCAGGTCCTCGGTTTCGAACAACCGCACCGGCGCCGTGCGCGAGCCGGTCTGCCACCGATAAAGCGCGGTTCGCCCGCCATTTTCAGGCGTGGCCGCACGCAGAAAGAACAACGCGCCGGCATCTCCCCACCACAGTCCGGCGATCCCTTGACCGCACGCCTCGAGCGCGCAGGTCATGCGACTGTGCCCGATCTCCACGTGCAAAAGCGTGGGTCCCCTGGGGCGGTCGTCGCGCGCGTTGCCGACCCAGGCAACAGCACCTGATGCCGACCGTGCGGAGCGAACGGCGCCAGGGCGATCGGCAGGACTTTTCCGAAGCCGGGCCGCCTCTGCTGCACCGATCGCACGCACCGAGCCGGTGGACACGTCTACGAGATTGACTTCGGTTGGAATCGTCGCGCTCGGATGCGGCTGCGCATCGGCAATCGTCCAGAAGCGCTCGTCATAGAGGTACCCGCGCTTCCCCTCTTCGTCGATGGCTGCGCGGGCACGATCGACACCCTCGCGGGTCGTGACGAGCAGCGAACGACCATCGTCGGACCACGCTATCCGCAGCGGCTCGGTTTCCATCCGGGTGAGCCGCTTGGCGGGGCCGCCATCCACGGCGACGACCCACACCTGGGTAACGCCAGCGTCGCGGCGAAGAAATGCAATGGCCCTTCCGTCGGGCGACCAGGCCGGCGGCGCGGAATGAATCAGCCCACTGGGGATCGCGGCGATACCATGCACGTCGTTGCGGCTGGGAATCGCCTGGCCGCCGACGTCAAGCAGGCGCGGTCGCGATCGGCCGACGAGCGGCACGAGCACGATGCCGACACAGTAGCTGTCGGCGACGGTATCGGCGCGTCGCAGCGTCAGCGCTGCGAACCTTCCGTCGGGCGACAGAGCGAAAGGCTCGCGGCCCGCAGGGGCGGTCACCTGCCCGAAGTCGCGCAATTCGATCAGATCACGGGCCGTCAGCGGGATTTCGCCTGTTGCCGCCCGCGAGGAAGACGACAACAGGCGCTCCGAACAGGTCGCGGGCGTAGCGTGCGCACCGGCGATCCCGCTGAAGAAGAACATGGCAATCGAAGCCAAAGGGCGGACGGTCACCATGTCTTGGTGACCTGGAATGCTACGAACCGACCCAAGGGGCTCGCATTCTCGGCATCGAAGCCGGTGGTCAGCGTGCCGACGATATAGCTGACATAGGGCGGATCGCGATCGAACAGGTTGCTGGCATTAAGGCTGATCCGAGCCCCCTTGAGCACACCGCCGGCATTCGGAAACCGATAGCTGAGATTGAGGTCGAAAGTCGTCCAGGACGCGACTCTCTCGGGCGTCGCGGTGGTCCCGTTGAGGTAGCTGTCGGCGTAATTGGCAAACAGCATCGCACCGAATCCGCCGCTGCTCCAGCCGGCACGGGCGCGCACGCGAAGATCGAGCGGATTGCCCACCGTGCCGACCACATCGACCGGGACCGACGTGGCGGTTACCTGCTGCTCGATTTTTGCGATGTAGGTCGCAACCGCGCCCAGCTCGGCCCGCCCGCCGGCAAGGCCGAATGCATAGCTAAGATCGACATCAAGCCCTGCCTGATGGACGATCGACAGGTTCCGGGTGCGCGCGTCCGCGATGGCACGGATCGGCGCAGTGCGCGGGAGGCCGCCTAGATCGCTGTAGTAAGGGGAGGCGTAGAGCGCGGCGACGCGCGAGGGCGCCGGGTCGAAGGTCAGGATAGGGTCGTAAATGTCCCGCCGGACCAGAAAGCTGGTCAGGCCCGAGGCCACCGACGCGATCCGGTCGCGGTAATCGATATCGAACCAGGTGACGCTGAGACGCAAGTCGGGAACGACTGCGGGCCGGAGGTCGGCGCCGAGCGTCCAGGTCGTCGCGCGCTCGGGACGGAGTTCCGGATCGTTGCCCCGCAGGACCATCAGATTGGAGGTCCCCGTTGGCGATTGCGGGTCGGCAACCGGATAGGCGAAATAGGTGATCGCACCGGGATCCTGGCGGAGCTCGGTGAACCCCGGCGCGCGGAAGGACTTGCCGTAACTCCCGCGAACGGTCAGTCCGCCCAACGGCTCCCAGCTGACGCTGAACTTGGGGTTCGTCGTCCGCCCGAAATCGCTATAGTCCTCGGTGCGTAGCGCGGCGGACAGATCGAGACGGCGAAACAGCGGAATGCGAGCCCCCTCGCCGAATATCGGGACGAGAAGCTCGCCATAGAGTCCTTTGACGATCCGCACGCCCGGGAGCGGCGTGCCAGCATTCGCGACCGGAGCCAGTGTCGAGGTGTAAGTGAGATTGATGCCGTCGCGGTAGCGGTCCTCGCGATATTCGCCACCGAGCGCGATCCTTGCCGAACCTGCCGGAAGGGCGACAAGCGGGCCGTCGGCCCGCAGCGTCGCGGACCAGACGCTCCCCTCCCAGCCGCGCTTGGTATAGCCGCGGATCGCTTCGATCGTCGCGGGATTGGTCGAGGGGCCGTCGCCGAACAGGTTGTATGCCGTCGCGGGATTGGTATCGGCCAGCGCCAGGGCAAGCCGCGCGCTGTTGACGCGGTTCAGATAATCATATCGCTCGACCTGGCGTCCCCCGGTCGCGTGCACGTCGATCGTCCAGGGCCCGACCCGGGCTTCGAGGCCGGCGGTGGCGCCATAGGCGCGGACCTCGCCGCGATAGCGCTCGTTACCGAGGTCCCGCGAGAAGCTGTAGTTCACGCCGACCGGCTGGCGCGTGCCGATCGGATCGACATAAAAGGGATTGGTGACCGGAACGGTCCTCCTGCTGTCCGCTCCGGTCCGGACGGCCTGGTCGAACCGGCGCCAGGTCGAGAGCCCCCGCGCATAGAAGCGGAGCGTTTCACTCAATTCCTGGTCGAGCGACAGGAAAAGCGAGTGCCGCTGTTGCTCGGGAAGGATATCGACGCCTGCCCAACCGTCGCCGCGATTGGTCGCGCCGCGCGTGAGCTGGCCCGGCGTCAGCCCGACGCCGTTCTGGTTCGCCGGAATCGCGAAGTTGATGCCGCCCGCGACGATCGTGCCCGGGCTCGCATAGTTACCGCGGCGGTCGGTGCCGCCATATGCGCGAAGGTCTTCGGTGATGTATGCGCGATCGCCGGCAGCGAGGCGATCGCGCTTGTAATATTCATAGGCGGCGACCGCATGGCCGCCCTGCCAGCGCACGCCGACCAGCTGGCTGAACTGATATTCCTGGGCATCGCCGTCGGCGGTGCCGAACCGGAAGCTCGTCTCGGCGCCGCGAAAGCGATCGCGGGTGACGACGTTGACGACGCCGGCGACGGCATCGGACCCATAGATGGCGGAGGAGCCGTCGGGGACGACCTCGACACGCTCGACAATCGAAGCCGGGACGATGGACAGGTCGGCAAAGGTACCGAAAGCGCCGCCGAGCGGCGGGCGATCGCCGTTGATCAGGAGCAGTGTCGAGTTCTGCCCGAGCCCGCGCAGATTGACGCCCGAACCGCGTGCAGTATTGCCGTTCCCGGCAGCGGTAAGCAGCCCACTGGTCCCTTCATTGGCACCACCCCCATAATTTTGCGGGATCGACTGGACCAGCTGCTGGGTCGTCGCGAACCCGCCCTCTTCCATCGTCTCGCGGTCGAGCGTGATAACGCTGACGCCGACGGGCGCCTGGCCGCGTATCCGGGTCCCAGTCACGACAATCGCACCGGCGCGGTCGTCGTTCTGAACAGAATCGTCACCTGCTTTGCTGATCGGTCGAACGACCAGCGTTTCGCCGACGCGCACCCATTGAAGGCCGCTGCCGCGCAGCAGCGCGTCGACTGCCTGCTCCGGCTGATAGCTGCCCTTGAGGGGAGGCGCCTGGAGCCCTGACACGAGATCGCCGGACGCGATGATGTCACGTCCGGTTTGCAACGCGACTTGTCTCAGCGATAGGCTCAGATCCTGCGCCGGAAGGTCGAAAGACCGCCCGTCAGCAACTTGTGCGCATGCCGGCGCTACCACGGTGGTCATTGCTGTTCCCGCCAATGCGAGCGCAGCCTTCTTCCCCGAAATCATCGAATTCGTCCCCTTTGCTGGGCGCCGCTGTCGCGGCTGCGGGGGACTTGACGACGATCGCGGGCACTACCTCCCAAAAAAGTTCGGAAGACGACGATCAGCCTTTTCGGCGCAGGATCCAGCCCTCCGGCGCGCGCTCGGCGCGCAATCCGAATGCCTCCGCCAGGGCGGCAGCGAGCGCATCAACGGGAAGCGGCCGGAAGGCCCCCGTCACGGGCAGCATGGCCAGGTCTTGCGATGCGAGACGGATCTTGGTCGAGGAATAGCGATTGGTCTCGGCAATCACCTCCGCCAGCGGAACGCGATCGAAACTCAGCATGCCGGATACCCATTGCGTCGCGCCCGCCGCGAAGGGGCGGACGGAGCCCTGCGCTCCGAAACTGGTCAGGCATTGCCCCGCCATAAGCCGGACGCTCTGTCCGTTCCGGTCGGTTCCCTGCGCGCTGTCGATACGGGCGGTCCCGCGCAATATGCTTATTCGACCGCCCGGCGGAGCAAGGTTCACATCGAACGTCGTATCCGAGGCGGAGATCATGCGCCCGTCCGCCTCGACGCGAAGCGACTTCGCGGAGGACCGCACGTCGAAGCGGGCTCTGCCGCGCAAAAGGCGCAGTGTCTGCAAATCGCCGATCCGGCCGATTTCGACGGCGCTGTCGGTGTCGAGAGTTATCGCCGAGCCGTCGGAAAGCCGCACAGAGCGCATCTCCCCGACTGCGGTCGCCAGCACGGGTGCCACGCGTGCCGCAACGACGGGCTCTGCTACCGGGGCGGCAAGCAAGGTATAGGCGAGCCCTGCCACGGCAAGCGCGGCAAGTCCCGCAAGCGCAGGTCGGGCAAAGGGGATCGACAGGAGCGGTGCCCGCCGCGCGGGGAGTTGCCGGGCGCGCCCGATCTTCGTGTGGGCAAGCCCGCCCGCCCGCCGCCACATTGCTTCGACCTCTGCATAGGCGGCGGCGTGCATTGGGTCCGCGGCCCGCCAGGCCTCAAAATCCGGTCGCAGTCGTTCTCCGTCGGGCCCGCGCAACCGCGCGAACCAGGACGCCGCCTCGTCCCGTGTCTTTGCGCTTGGGGACGTTTCTTCGTACGGTGCCATCAGAGCGTTTCCGAAAGGCGCGCGAGTTGCGCAATGGCGCGGATCATCTGCTTCTCAACGCCGCTGACCGACATGCCCGTCGCCTCCGCGATCTCAGCATAACTCAGACCGTCCAGTCGGTGCGCCAAGAAAATCTCCCGCGTTTTGGGCTTCATACGCGCCAATACCGCTTCAAGCCGGGCGAGGCCATCGCGTGCCTCCAACCTTTGCATCTCGTTTGCCGCGGGAATAGCCTCCTCGTCGAGCGGTGCATGGAGGGGCTCGGAATGCCGCAACGCCGTCTTTGCGCGGTCGCGCAGCAGGTTTTTCGCGATCTGGCGGAGATAGGCCTGAGGGCGAAGCAGCCCGCGGGTCGCCGATTCGCTGCGCGCCATGCGGAGAAAGGCTTCCTGGGCGAGGTCGCTGGCATCGTCCGGATCGGCGCGGTGACGCGTAAAAAACCGGACGAGCAAATGGCGCTGGTCGCGGTACAGCATCTCCAGCGAGACGCCCGGCTCCGGCGTGGCCGCGCGGGGCAGGGTCTCGGGCTCCGCCGTTCGCTTCGGCGGGGGACCGCTCACTGTCCGGTCCCCCTCTCGGGGGCATTTCCGCGCGATGATCGTACGACCCCAGCCATGGTCCCGCCTCTTTCCGGGAGGCGGGCCAGCAGGATGCCGGGTGTTGAGAACAAACTTGTGGGTTTGCGATGACGCCTTTGGCCGCGAACGGCTTGGACATGCGCGCCAACCACCCGGCAACCAAGGCTGCCAGCATAATTCTCCACAAGGAGGTTCTCACGCCTCCGCGCTTAGTATCAAGCGCAACTAACTGTAGAATTGAAACCGGATTGAAGGCAAGCATTTAGAAATGTTCTTTAAAATCGGCGCATCCTGATTGCATCGGGCTTGCTCCTTGCGCGCTTGCGCAACGGTCGTCCGGCCAACTTGTCATTCGGAAACCCTGTGTCCATAGTCGGACTCCAACGTGGCATTTCGCCGACCAGGACAGGGGAATGGCTCAGCAAACGTGCCGCGCGAGGCGACCGGATGCGCTTCGATCGGGATTTCTTTACAGGGCCTGCACGACTGCAAGCTAAGGCCCTGTATGTTTCAAGCGGACGTTCTGCGACC
Organism: Sphingomonas degradans; assembly: GCF_053502645.1. Lineage (NCBI taxonomy): Bacteria > Pseudomonadati > Pseudomonadota > Alphaproteobacteria > Sphingomonadales > Sphingomonadaceae > Sphingomonas > Sphingomonas degradans. Next base: position 3,872,195 of record NZ_CP177172.1, on the reverse strand, counting down.
ATGTGCAACTCGTCGCAGTCGTCTGCCGCAGCTTCAACAACAACTCTCAATCCTTCGAGCAAGGAACGGAACCGAGTGAATGCTTCCGACCCGGGACCAGCTTCGCCTCATCAATCTTCTGGAGGATGCGCTTGAGATCGCCGACCAACTCAAAATAAACATTGCCGTCTGCCATATCGATCACGCGCTTGCCACGGTCGAAGCGCGCTGCGGCCTGGAGCGCGCGGTCACCGAAGAAAGCGAACAATCGCGGACATAGCGCTCCATCTGGTAATAGGCGTTCTCGACAAGGCTGAGCCAGGTCCTGCGGCGATCTGCGGGATCCGACTCGCGCCTTAGGATACCCTCCTGCTCGAGATGCGCGATCCAGCGAAGAGCGGTCGTCGGCGGCACATCCGCTGCAATCGCAGCACTCGAGACCGAAACGCGGCGCCCTTCGCTCCGCGCGATGTACAGATCCAGCATAAGGTCCCATGCGGGCTCGGTGAAGGCAGTTGCCACTTCGCCGAAATAGCGGCCGCGCTGCCTGCGCGCTTGATAGAGCGCCTTCGCCATCTCGACGAGATGCGGTTCGGTCCCCGTACCGGCGGGCAGCGTATTTCCCGCCCGCACAGTGTCCTTCTCACGCATCCTTACCAGCGCAAGCGCTGCCTCGAGAAGATGTGCAAGTTCCGCATCGCTCGGGGTAAGGGTCATTCGAGATCTCCGCGCGCTCTCAAGCTGGTGCAGTGGCTCCCCGCTACGATCAGATGGTCGTGCACGTGGATGCCGATGTGAGAAAAGAGACCAATCATCCGTCGCGTGAAGGCGACGTCTTGGGTGCTGGGGAGAAGTCCGCCGCCCGGATGATTGTGCGCAAAGACCAGTGCCGATGCTTCAAGCTCGAGCGCGCGATTTACGATAGCCCTTGCCGACACCAACAGCCGGCCGGGCTCACCCTCGCCGACCTGCTCGTCTGCGATCAGCCGGTTCCCGCGATCGAGATACAAAGCAAGCAGCCGCTCGGTGGGACAATCGCCAAGCGTCGCTACAAGAAAGCGTGCCAGATCCTCGCCGACCATCGCTGTTCGACCGTCTAACAGCCGGTCTCGCAGGCTGTGCGCGAGAAGCGCATGATGTGCCTCGATCAGTTGCGCGAAATCACGATCGGAAACGCGCTCAAGCTTCGCGCGATCGAGCGACATCACTGCTCCCAGCGATCCGAAACGGTCCACCAGCACCTGTGCACGACGCTGCGCTTGCCTTCCGAGCGGGGCTAGAAGCTGCTCCAGGATCGCCGCATCGCGCCGCCGGCGGTCAGACGCTGATGGACACGCGTCGCTAGGATCAGGCCGATTACGATCCCGTACGACCACATCGCCTGCATCAAACCATAGACGACCGGGTGGATGGTCAGATCCATCGCCTTGGCGAGATGCGCGGCCAGCGCCAGCAGCTGAAACGCGCTCAGCCATATCGGCCAGAACCGATTGGCGCGAAGCGCGATTGCGAAAAGGGCGATAAAGCGCGTGATGTCGATAAGCACGTGCGTCGGATCGACGGCCCAAAATCGCAGGGCAAAAGACAGGTGCAGGATCGGGTCGGCTGCCATCGTCGACAGCACAAGGATGCCCACAATGCGCTCCGGATGTCCGCCGCATCGAATCGCATAAGTACCGCCACCGAGCGCCAAGCCGATGTAGAGCGCGCTTCGAAGGATGGCGCCGTAGACATAGGTTTGCCCATAAATTGCCGTCCGGGGTGCCGTCGTCACCGCGAAGATCGCGATCGCAACGAAGAAACACAGGGTGCCGATTGCAACTGCGACGCGCATGCTCCGACAGGGCCACCATCGGAGCACACGGTCAAGTGCTGGCTCAGCCGACCAAGGTCAGCGGCTCGGTGCGACGGCGCCGGAGGCCATTTGCCTGACCTCGCACAGCATCCTCCGATAGCGGATGAATATCGTCGCTTGCCAGAACGCGATATTGGTCCTCAAGCTTGCCGTGGACGCGCAGCACCGTGCTGCCGCCTTCGATAGCCTGGCTGAGCGCGCGATGAAGCATCAGGACCGTCGGTTGCGCAGCCGCAGGCATGATGCCGGCCTGGCGACGCTTAGCGACCGCACCAGCCATCAGATTGGCGATGGCGACCACAGCGTCTTCCATTGCGACCTCAGCGGCATGGATAAGAGGCGACACTTCAGCAGCTAGTTCGTGGATATCGTTCGACATGACATTCCCCCTGCACGGCGCAGAGGGCGCCGCAGCTATTTCGAGTTTTGGTAGGCTGGAAGGACCCTGCTTGCCCATTTGCTGCCTTGCTCGCCTGCCGTGATCAGCGTGAACACGATTGCGACGATGAGAAAGGCGGCAGCGGGAATCAGCAAAGCACGAACGATCGGGCTCAAGTCATCCGGTCTACCCCAAGGAACCCGGGCTGACCCCCCGCTCAGGTCGAGACGAGGCGGAACATAGGCGGCGTGCGCCTCTGCCAACTCGAATGCGTCCTGAGGCGCTGGCCCCTCCGGCGAGAACGGGTCTGCCTCGGTTTCACGGTGTTCGGCAACGCTCGGCAATTCATATATCAATTGCTCATATGGTCCCGGCGCGAAGCGCATGACGAGTTCGGCGGCCTCTATGCGGCTCGTCACCCCCAGCCTTTGCTTGGCGCGCTCGATCTGGGCGTCGATCGCATAGGGGGTGACCCCCGCCAGCTTGGCGATCTCTTTCGATGTTTTGCGGTGGTAGGTCAGCCTCAGGCTATTCCGCTGCTTCTCGGAAAGGCTCGCGACCCGCTCGGCATCGTCTTGGCGGACTGCGCTCATATCGACCGTCCCTTTGCTGACTCCGGAATGATCTCCAACGCCTATTTGGTCCCACTCGATTCGCGCGTCCAGCCGCGTCTGGCCACCGCGCGTCCCTGGCAGTCGTCGATGCATAGCCGTCCTGCGTGTCGCTCCAGCGACATCCTCAGCTGCAGGCCCGCAGGAATATTTGCACCCGGCCCCCATTTCTCGGCATAGCGCGTGGCAGCAATGGGCACGATACGCGTCTGCGACGCCGTTTCAGATACGGCGCCGGAGAGCCGGGATGATCGAGACACCGCTTCTGCGCTACGCACTCGCTGCGGCCGACACGGGGAGCCTGAGCCAGGCTGCTGCGCGTTTCGGTCTCAAGCAGTCGACGCTCAGCAAACACATCCACCATCTCGAAGACCAGCTGGGCCTGAGGCTGTTCAACCGGTCGGCGCGAGGCGTCGAACCAACGCGGGTCGGCAAGGGCTTCCTACGCAAGGCCCGGCAGATCGTCGCGGACACCGACAGGCTCGGCGCAGAGTGCGCGGCGCTATCGGCCGAGCCTTCGCGCGCCTTCCGTTTCGGGTTTCAGGGTTCGCTTGGGTGCGGCGCACTGGCGTCGGTCTTCCGAGCGTTCCGCAGCGCGTTCCCCGATATTGCGGTGACGGCGCTCGAACGCGGACGTTTGCGCCTGCTGCGTGCGCTGGAGCGTGAGGAACTCGATCTCGCGATCATCGGCGGCGTGTGCGACACTTCAGGGCTTTCCTCCGCACCGCTCTGGTTCGATCCGGTGCTGCTGTGTGTCGAGCAAGGCCACCGCCTGACGGAGTGCGATCGGCTCTATTGGACAGATCTCGGCAAGAACCGGTTCATCACGACGGCGGAGGATCCGGGATCCGACCTTCGCGACCTCGTCCTGTCGCGCCTCTCGGCGCCTGGGCATGTGCCTGCGGTTGCTGTCCAGAAGGTGCACCGCGATAACCTCCCGGCGCTGGTCTCGAACGGGATTGTGGGACTTCTGGCCGGGCAGGCGCCATCCAATGCGACCCGGCGTCATGCCTTTCGATCCGTCCATGATGCATTCGGCCCCACGGTCCTTGAGTACCGGGCCTATTGGCGTCCCGACAATGTCGGCGCACCGCTCGCGGGATTTCTTGAACTGCTGGCCGAGCGATGCGGGACGAGCGCCATCCGCTGAGCATGAAGGGCCGCCGCGCCGGGGGCAAGCGCGGGCGGCCCTTCCCACCCCGGCGCGCCCGGAGGGCGAGGCGGCAGGGGCGGATCTGGGGAAGGGGGAGCATGGCGTCAGCCGCCAGGCGGTGTGCCGAGGCGGCTCCGTCGCAGCTTCGCAAAGCCGCGATCGGTGGCCATGAACTGAACGAGCATGGGTACGGCCAGCTTCCCCGGCGGAAATGCTGTCTGCCCTGTCGCCTCGGCATGGGCTTCGGCATAGGCGACCAGATCGCGGTAGACGTCCGCCGGCAAGTCGAGCGTGAGCCTGACCGGCTTGTCATCGGCGATGATACCGAGCTTGAGAGCCATCACCTTTCTCCTGCATCGGTTAGGATCAGGTCCCGCGTGACGATTACCCGGAACTGGAAGCCGGGGCGGATGGTGAGCGTCGGCTGGACATTCATCTGCTTCCGGACCAGATCCTGGCCTGCTCGTCCGATCGATTCAGAGCCGCCCCGGCGGACCGCGCGGAGCAGGGCGTCATCGCCTGCTCCGCCGAGCTCGGTGCCGATGCCGAGCAATGTCGAGACCAGAGCGGCGCGCAGCATCCCGCCCCAATGCTGCTCCACGCGGTCTTCGAGCCCGGCATTGCCGCCGAGGTCGCCCGCAGGCAGCCGGTCGAGCTGGAGCGAGCGTCCATCGGGGAGGATCAGGCGGTTCCAGGCGAGCAGCACCCGGCTTTGACCGAACGAAACCTGTGAATCATACTCGCCGACCAGCCTGCTGCCCTGCGGGATGAGGAGATGCCTGCCCGTTGCGCTGTCATAGACATTCTGGGTGACCTGGGCAGTGATCACGCCGGGCAGGTCCGAGCGGATGCCGGTAATCAGCGCTGCCGGGATGATGCTACCCGCCTGGAGCAGTAAGTCGGAGCCTTGTGCCTCGAGCCGGTGGCGGCTCGCGACCGGTGCTGCCGCTTTCGGGCCCAGGAAGTCCTGCTTTCCTGCATGGGCTGGCATCGACTGGCCTTCTTCCGAACCTCGGGTCAGGCGTGCGTCCGGTGGCATCGGCGGCGTGGCCGGGGCGGCGCCCGCGCGCGCCTCCCCGCCAAGGAACAGCCTGCTGGTGCGCGCGGCGTCACGCTCCTGGCTGGCGCGTGTTCTGGCGGGATCGACCGGCGCGACACGCGGCGGCGGGGTTGGCGCGGGGGAAGCGAGCGGCCGCGGCGCCGCATCGGTCCCGCGCTGCTGTGCCGACAGGATCGGCCTTCCAAGGTCGCCCGGCAGCGGCGGCCCCAGCCTGGGAACGGTCGCATAGTCCTTGGGCGCGGCGGACAGGTCGGCGGCCGTTCGCGTAGCGGGCTCGTGGAGTTCGACGGGCACCGGGTGCGCGGCGTGCCGAAGCCCATAAACAACGGCCCCGCCGGTAGCAGAGGCAAGGATCAGCCCGCCAGCCACCAAGGTCTTGCGCGACAGGCGCATCACCGGCGGCGGATCGCCGCGCAGGCGCAGGTCGACGGGGGCCGGCATAGGGTCAGCCTCCGCGCTCATTTTGCCGCCTCCTCAGCGAGGATGCGCACCCGCTTCTCCGCCTTGCCCGAGGCGAGCCGCATCTCGGCCGCCGCAAACAGCCGGTCGACGACGAGATAGCGCCCGCGCAGGCGATAGTTGACCAGCTCGCCTGCACCCTTCGCGCCCAGCACGAACAAGGGCGGCAAGTCTCCCTGACCAACGCTGGGCGGGAGCTCGACAAACACCTGGCGGCCGTCGTCGAAGGCGCGCACCGGGCGCCAGGACGCGCGGTCGCCCTCGATCCGGTAGCGGAAGTTGAGTGCATCGATGTCGATGCCCGGTACGGCCTCGGCGGGGGCCGCAGCACGGCGCGCCGCGTGCAGTGCCAGCAGGGCATCCTGTGGGTAGGTCCAGGACACCGAGGCCATATAGGTGGTGGCGGTCGAGCGCAGCTCGACATGATAGGTACGCCGGTCCGTATTGATCACGAGATTGGTGGCGAGCCCGGCGCGGGTCGGCTTGACCAGGATATGGACGCGCTGCGCGGGCCCCGCGCCGCTCAGCGTATCGCCGATGATCCAGCGCACGGTGTCGCCGGCCGCGACCGGTCCGGGCCCGACCAGTTGCTCGCCTTCCTGGAGTGCGATGTCGGTCACCTGCCCCGGGGCGGCATAGAGCTGGTAGAGCGCGCCTTCGCTCCAGGGATATTGCTGGATGGCATTGAGGAACCCGTCGCGCGCGGGCTCGACGCGCGCCGCCGCATTGGCGCTACCGATCCGCTTGTCCGGGTCGTCTGCAGCCTTGGCCGCGCGAGGCAAGGCCTTCAGCTGGCCGGGAAGCGGCAGCGGCTCAGGAACGCGAACGACCACGATGTCCCTCGGTGCGGCAGGTTCGGGCGTCGCAGGCAACGCCGCGGCGAGGGAATCTGCGGCGGTCTGGGCGCAGGCGCTGCCGGCGGCGAGCAGGGGGGCGACCGCTACGGTCAGCATGCGGCGGCATTGCGCGGTCATTGCGAGAGCTCCTTCGACCAGTTGAGGGCATGGACGAACACGCCGAGCGGGTTCTTGCGCAGCGCGTCGGCGGTGCGCGGCTGACGGATCGTGGTGGTGACGATGGCGGACCAGCGTTCGGTCGCGGTAAGGCTCCCTTCCTGGTAACGGCGCTCGGTCCAGGCGATCCGGAAGCTGTCGTCGGAGGCGCGGATGACACTCGACACATCGACCGCCACCTGGATTTTGCCGACCTCGGCGAACGGGTCGCTCGTGCGGGCAAAGTCGCTCAGCGCCTGGGCGCCCTTCGCCGTCGTGAAGTCATAGGCGCGCAGCCAGTTCTGGCGCAGCACCACCGGGTCGGCGGGCAGGCTGCGCACATTCTCGATGAAGCGCGCAAGGTGATAGGCGATCTGGGGATCGGTGGGCCTGAAGCCGCTTTGCGCGGGTGCTACCGTGCGTGCCTCGCCGAGCTTGTCGACTTCGACGACCCAGGGCGTGATCGTGCCGCGCGCGGCCTGCCAGATAAGGCCCGCCGCAAGCAATGTCGAAAGCCCGAGCGCGCCGAAACAGGCCAGTCGCCAGCTTCTTGCCTGGACCGTCGCGGACCCGATCCGCGCGTCCCAGGCCTGGCCGGCGCGCTGATAAGGCGTCTCGGGTTCGGGAGAGGTGCCGTACCGTACCGAAGGTCGATGGAACATGGTGTCACTCCTTGTCGGTCATGGGGACGGAGGCGCCGGCGCCGTGGCTGTCGCCGCCCTGAAGCGTGTGCGCGGCGACGCTCGCTGCGTGGACGACCGCCTGGTTGCGCCGCATCGCGCTCGCCCATGCCGGGGCGGCATGCGGTTCCGGGCGCGCATCCCCCTCGGTATCCGCTCCCGGCGTCGCATCGCCCGGCGCGGGCGATGCCGTGCCTGCCTCCTCAGCCTTCGCGGCGGCTGCGGTCCGGGGCCTGGGGACGCCACCGGTATCGCGCTCGATGGCAGCTGCCGGTGTGGCGTCGCCGGCCGGCGCTGGGGCGTGCGCTACGTTCGTCTGCGCCGCCGGGGTACGGTTGGGTCGCAGCGGCGAGGTGGCGCGGTCGGCTGCTGCGCGTCCGACGCTCTCGAGCCCTGCCGCGACTCCGGCCAGGCCGGACTTGCCTTGCGCACCGGCACGATAGGCCTGCGCGGCGGTGCTTACCGTGCGCCCGGTTGCGGCCAGCGCGCTTGCGCCACCGCCGATCGCTGCGCCGCCGACTGCGGCCCCCGCCGCGATCGCCCCGCCTGCGGTCAGCATGGTGCCCGCTGCTGCGCCCGCACCAAGCTGGGGTCCGCCCGAGACGATGCCGCTTGCGATGCCGGGGCCGAAAATCCCGAGGCCCAGCAGGCAGAGCGATCCCAGCACGATCGCCATCGCATCCTCGATGGTCGGCTGGACTTCGCCGATCGCCCCGGTGAACTCGGAAAAAAGCGTCGAGCCGATGCCGACGATCACTGCGAGCACCAGCACCTTGATGCCTGAGGAAATCACATTGCCGAGGACGCGCTCGGCCATGAAGGCGGTCTTGCCGAACAGGCCGAAGGGAATGAGCACGAAGCCGCACAGCACCGTCAGCTTGAACTCGATCAGCGTGATGAACAGCTGAACCGCGAGCACGAAGAACGCGAGCAGCACCACCACCCAGGCAAAGAGCAGGACGACGATCTGGATGAAGTTCTCGAAGAAGCTGACATAGCCCATCAGCCCCGCGATCGATTCGAGGATCGGCCGGCCGGCATCGAGACCGACCTGCGCGACGCGGCCCGGCTGGAGCAGCTCGGCAGCGGTAAACCCCGTGCCCGATGCCTTGAGCCCAAGACCCGCGAAACTCTCGAAGACGATCCGCGCCAGCGTGTTCCAGTTGCCGATGATATAGGCAAAGGCGCCGACAAACAGCGTCTTGCGGATCAGCCGGGCGAGGAGGTCGTCGCCTTGCCCGAAGCTCCAGAACAATGCCGCGAGGGTGACATCGATGACGATCAGCGTGGTTGCGACGAACGCGACTTCGCCCTGGAGAAGCCCGAAGCCCGAATCGATATAGGAGGTGAATACCTCGAGGAACCGGTCGATGACCCCTGTGCCGCCCATGTCACTGCTCCTCGCGCCGGGACTGACGCTCGCCGAAGAAGCGGCGGCGATTTGCTTCCCATGCAGCCAGGCAGTCCCGATCGGACGCCGCAGCCTCTCCGACCGCACGGCAGGCCGCGAGGCGCGCGCGTAGCGGATCGGATTGCTGGGGCATGCGAACCTCGGCCATGCGATCGGTGACGGCAGCCGGTGGTGTGCGAAGTGCCGCCGCCGCCATCCCGAGTGCGATGCCGAGGCAGGCGAAGGCGGCGATGCGCGCAAGAGGGGGTATCCGCACGGCGACCTCCTACCGGTGGAACATCTGGACGGTGCCGGCCCGATATCCGGCGCCCGGCGCGAGAAAGCGCCGGAGCTGCTCGCGTGCCTGATCCTGTGCGGCGGCGCGCTGTGCGGCATCGAGCGCCTGCGCTCTGCCCTGGCCTGCGAGCAGCGCGGTAAGGTCGGCGAGCTGCTGGGCCTGGAGTCCTAGCAGCTGGTTGCCGGCCTGGGCCGCCTGGAGCGCGCCCGAAGCCGACTGGCTGGCACCCACCAGCCGGTTCATTGTCGTGCGCGCGCCGTCGATATTGCCGACCACTCCGGCCTGGATGCGCAGCGCGTCTTCGAACGCGGCGACACTATCCTCCCAGCGCGCACGGGCATTTCGGACAAGGGTTGCCTCAGGCACCGAGAGGTCGTTCGCTCGGTAGCGCGCGGCGAACGCCTGGTCGATCGACTGTACCGAGAAGGCAATGCGCTGGGCGTTGCCGAGCAGCTGCTGAGTCGCGCGGACCTGCGCCTGGAGCTCGGCGAGCGAAGACACCGGAAGCGATGCGAGGTTCCTTGCATCGTTGATCAGGCCCTCTGCCTCGTTCTGCAGCGAGCGGATCTGGTTGTTGATCTGCTCGAGCGTGCGCGCCGCGGTGAGCACATTCTGCGAATAGTTGGTCGGGTCGTAGACGATGCCGCCGAACTGGGCATGCGCCGGGACGGCGAAGCCGATGACGAGCGCGGCGGAACCGGCGCAAAAGGCGCGGCGTAACAAAGGCAAACGCATGGCATTCACTCCTGGTCTGGGCGGGAAAGAAGTTCTGCGGCCCAATCGAGGCCGCGGGCACGCAGCCACGCCGGCGCAAAGCCGTGCCGGCCATGGGCGTCGACAAGTGCGGTGATGCGGCGCTGATCGGCAGGCGAGGACGCGGCGGTAAAGGCGAGCGCCACTTCGCCGAGCCCGAGATCGAACAGCCGGTTGCCGCGTCGCGACTGGCAATAATAATCGCGCTTCGGAGTCGCGCGCGCGAGGATCTCGATCTGGCGGTCGTTGAGCCCGAACCGGCGGTAGATCCCGGCGATCTGCGGCTCGAACGCGCGTTCGTTCGGCAGGAAGATCCGGGTCGGGCAGCTCTCGACGATCGCCGGGGCGATCGCCGAGGTCTCGATGTCGGCGAGGCTTTGCGTGGCAAACACCACACTCGCATTCTTCTTGCGAAGCGTCTTCAGCCACGCGCGGAGCTGCGCGGCGAACGCGGGGCTGTCGAGTACCAGCCAGCCCTCGTCGATGAGGATAAGCGTCGGCGACCCATCGAGCCGCGCTTCGATGCGGTGGAAGAGATAGGCAAGCACCGGCGGTGCTGCCGCGCTCCCGACCAGGCCCTCGGTTTCGAACGCCTGCACGGACGCGTCGCCAAGCTGCTCGGTCTCGGCGTCGAGCAGCAGCCCGTGTGCGCCGCCCATGCAATAGGGAGCGAGCGCCTGTTTGAGCGGCTGCGACTGGAGGAGCACGGCGAGCCCGGTCAGGGTGCGCTCGATGACCGGCGCCGAGGCCAGCGAGGTGAGTGCTGCCCAGAGCTGCTCCTTGGCGGGCGGATCGAGCGGCACGCGTTCGGCAGCGAAGATCGCCGCCAGCCATTCGGTTGCCCAGGCCCGCTCGGCGGGATCGTCGATCCGCGCAAGAGGCTGGATGCGGACGCCGGCTTCCCCTTCCGCGTCCTGGCCATGCCCGAGGTCCTGCCAGTCGCCGCCCATGGCGAGCGCTGCCGCCCGGATCGATCCGCCAAAGTCGAACGCGAACACCCGGGCCCGTTCGTAGCGGCGAAACTGCATCGCCATCAGCGCCAGGAGGACCGACTTGCCCGCCCCGGTCGGCCCGACGATCAGCACATGGCCGACATCGCCGACATGGAGCGCGAAGCGGAACGGCGTCGATCCTTCGGTGCGCGCGAAGAACAGCGGCGGCGCTCCGAGATGCGCGTCCTCGGTGGGACCTGCCCATACTGCCGACAATGGCAGCATATGGGCAAGGTTGAGCGTCGATACCGGTGGCTGCCGGACATTGGCATAGACATGGCCCGGAAGGCTGCCGAGCCAGGCTTCGACGGCGTTCACGCTTTCCGGGATGGCCGTGAAGTCGCGGCCCTGGATCAGCTTCTCGACCAGGCGAAGCTTCTCGGCGGCACGTGCGGCGTCGCTATCCCACACGCTGACCGTCGCGGTGGCATAGGCATGGCCGACCTGATCGCTGCCCAGTTCCTGCAGCGCGAGATCGGCATCGGCCGCCTTGTTCGAGGCGTCGCTGTCGATCAGCACCGCGGCCTCGTTGGTCATCACTTCCTTGAGGATCGCAGCGACAGACTTGCGCTTGGCGAACCATTGCCGGCGGATCCGGGACAGCAGCCTGGTCGCATCGGTCTTGTCGAGCGTGATCGCGCGGGTGACCCAGCGATAGGGAAACGCCAGGCGGTTGAGGTCGTCGAGCAGGCCGGGAAAGGTCATGCTCGGAAAGCCGGTGACGGTGAGCGTGCGGAGATAGTGCTGCCCGAGCCTGGGCTCGAGCCCGCCGACGAGCGGCGCATCGGCGAGGAGCGCGTCGAGATACATCGGGATTTCGGGGACGCGTACGCGCTGTCGGGTGGGCGAGACCGTCGAGTGGAGATACGTCAGTGTCTCGCCGTCGCTCAGCCAGCGCGCCTCGGGAAGAAACCCTTCGAGCAGCTGGAGCAGGCGCCCGCTGCGGTCGATAAAGGCGGCGAGACCTTGTGCGGCGGCACCGGCGGTTCGCGCCCGGCCTTCATAGAGAAGGGTTTCGGCGCGCGCCGCGTCTTCGGACGGCGGCATCCATTGCAGCGTGAAATAATAGACGCTCTCGAAATGCGCGCCGTGCTCGGCGAACTGTGCGGCGCGCTCGCGATCGACCAGTTCCGAGGCGGGATCGGGAAAGCGGGATGCGGGATACGCGTTCGCGGGCAGGCGCTGGGCCTCGACGAACAGCGCCCAGCCCGAACCCAGCCGGCGGAGCGCGCTGTTGAGGCGCGCGGCGGTTGCGACCAGCTCGGAAGGCGTCGCCGAATCGAGGTCGGGTCCGCGGATTGCGGCGGTGCGCTGGAACGACCCGTCCTTGTTGAGGACCACGCCCGGCGCGACGAGCGCGGCCCAGGGCAGATAGTCGGCGAGTGCCGCGCCCTGTCGGCGATATTCGCGGAGCCCCATCATCGCCGCCTCACGCCCGCAGATAGGCGGGATAGCGGACATGCCGCCGCCCGACCTCGAGGAACTGGGGGTCGCGGCGTGCTGCCCAGAGCGCCGCGAGATGGCCGAGCGCGCCGAGCACGAGCCCTGCCACCCACAGGCGCAGGCCGAGGCCTACCGCACCGGCGAGCGTGGCATTGACGATCGCGACCGAGCGCGGCGCGCCGCCGAGCAGGATCGGCTCGACGAGCGCGCGGTGGACGGGCGCGAAATAGCCGGGGAGGGCGGCGCCGGGATCGAGCGTGTCCATCAGACCAGCGCCCCGCCGCCGAAGCTGAAGAAGCTTAGGAAGAAGGAGCTGGCGGCAAAAGCGATGCTGAGCCCGAACACGATCTGGATCAGCCGCCGGAACCCGCCCGAGGTCTCGCCAAAGGCGAGCGACAGCCCGGTGACGATGATGATGATCACTGCGACGATCTTGGCGACCGGCCCTTCGATGCTCTCGAGGATCGACTGGAGCGGTGCTTCCCAGGGCATGGACGAGCCCGAGGCGCGGGCGGGAAGTGCCGCAAGCATCGATATCGCTATGCCGGCCAGGGCCGCAGCGCGGCGCGGAAACAAACGGGGCAAGGTCATTGGGTGTCTCCTTCAGTGAGAATGCGAAGCCGGTAGGCGCCGGCCGCATCGAGCCCTTCGACGCGGGCGAGCTCCGCGAGCCGGCGCCCGCCGGGCGCGCGCACCAGCACTGCGATGAGGCCGATCGTCTCGGCGATGAGCGGACGCGGCACAGTGACGACCGCCTCCTGGATGAGCTGTTCGAGGCGGCGGAGCGCACCGAGCGCAGAGCCGGCATGGAGAGTCCCGAAGCCGCCCGGGTGACCGGTGCTCCAGGCCTTGAGCAGGTCGAGCGCCTCGGGCCCCCGCACTTCGCCGATCGGGATACGGTCGGGGCGCAGCCGCAGTGCCGAGCGCACCAGTTCGGCGAGCGATGCGACACCGTCGCGGGTGCGCATCGCCACCAGATTGGGGGCGGTGCATTGCAGCTCGCGGGTATCCTCGATCAGCACGACCCGGTCGCCGCTCTCTGCGATCTCGGCGAGCAGCGCATTGGCGAGCGTGGTCTTGCCGGTGCCGGTACCGCCCGCGACGAGAATGTTGTCGCGTGCGGCGACGCCGCCGCGCAGCACCGCGCACTGCCAGGGCGCGAGGATGCCTGCCGCGACATACTCGTCGAGCGTGAACACCGCGACCGCAGGCTTGCGGATCGCAAAGGTGGGGGCGGCGACGACCGGCGGCAGCAGCCCTTCGAAGCGCTCCCCGGTCCCGGGCAGCTCGGCCGAAACCCGCGGCGCGCCGGCATGCACGTCGGAGGCGACATGGTGCGCGACGACGCGGATGATTCGTTCGCCGTCGGCGGGCGGCAGCGACAGGTCGGTCGCGGCGAGCCCGGTGCCCAGTCGCTCGATCCATAGCCGGCCATCGGGGTTGAGCATGATCTCGACGATTTCGGGATCGTCGAGCCAGCCCGCGATGCCGGCGCCGAGCGCGGTGCGCAGCATCCTCGCGCCGCGACGCTGGGCTTCGGAACGAAGGGGTTGCTCGGTCACCTGGGGATCACCCTGATTTGGACCGGAGCGACAGTGCCCCGGCTGCAGGGATGACTAAGGAGGCGCGAAATTCGGCAATCGCAACAACAAGTTGCGCGCGTCGCAGGCTATCGTAGGATTGGAAAGTCGCGGCGGTTCGGCGTCCGCCGATCGGCCCCGCAAAGGCAGCCGACCGACCGGCCGCGCCGCGAATCGGGCAGGCCGGCCCGGCGCAGTGCCGGAGCCCGAGCGCAGTCAGAGAGGCCTGGCCCTGCGGGCCGCAGCGCGTGCGTCATGATCGATCTTGCGAGATCTCGTTTTGGAAGCGCGGCCCGAATTCCATGCGGCGATTGAGCGCCTCGACGAAGCGCTCCCAGCGCTCCTTGCCCATCGCCTGGGCGGCTGGAAGCGCGGTGTCGGGCAAAGGCGGATTGTTGACCAGCCAGAAGCGGACGAACAGCGCGAGCGTCTCGTTGCCGAGCTCGACATGCCAGGCGAGCTTTTCGGACTGGCGGGTGATCCGGTCGAGGCGCCGGCCGAGCGCGGCCTCGAGATGCTCGGCACCGTCCTCCGACAGAAACGACGACAAGGCGGTCTCGACCACCAGCGCCTGCGAGACACGCTTGCGCGCCGCGTAGTCGGCGAGCTGCGCGGAAAGCGTCGGCGGCAAGCGGAAGGTATGTTTGATGCGCAGCGCGGTCATAATTGCACTCCGTCGTCGGGATCCATCGATGCCTGGCGTGCGGCGCGGCGCAGCCGCTCCTGCACGCGGGCGGCATGAAGCGCATCGTTGCTGCTGCCCTGCCCGAACTCGAACTCGTTGGTCGGGCGTGGCGGCGGCGGCGGCACGATTTCCTGCTCGGCGCCAAGCTCGGGCTCGCGGCGGACGCCGCCATTGGCCGGGTCCTCGGGCGTAACCTGCACGGGCGGTGCGGGCGGGCGCGGCGTTTCCCCAGAGGGGGGCCAGTCGCCGGCGCGCGCCGCACCTTGCGGAGTCGAGGAGGGCGGCGCGAGGATACGCTCCGCGAGCCGGCGATCGGCATAATAGCGGACCTTCTCGGCGCGGATCGGCGGCACGCCCGCGACCATCACGATCTCGTCTCCGGCCGGCAATTGCATGATCTCGCCCGGGGTAAGCAGCGCCCGCGCGGTCTCTGTGCGCGATACCATCAGATGGCCGAGCCAGGGCGAGAGCCGGTGCCCGGCATAATTCTTCATCGCCCGCATCTCGGTCGCCGTTCCCAGCGCGTCGGAGATGCGCTTGGCGGTGCGCTCGTCATTGGTCGCGAAGCTGACCCGGACATGGCAATTGTCGAGGATCGCGTTGTTCGCGCCGTACGCCTTTTCGATCTGGTTGAGCGACTGGGCGATGAGAAAGGCCTTGAGGCCATAGCCCGCCATGAAGGCGAGTGCCGATTCGAAGAAATCGAGCCGCCCCAGCGCCGGAAACTCGTCGAGCATGAAGAGAACGCGGCGCCGGCTATCGCCGGCATTCAGCGTCTCGGTCAGGCGCCGGCCGATCTGGTTGAGCAGCAGGCGGATGAGCGGCTTGGTCCGGCTGATGTCGGAAGGCGGCACGACCAGGTAAAGGGTGACGGGCTGTTCGGCATCGACGAGGTCGGCGATCCGCCAGGTGGACCGGCTGGTCACCGCCGCCACCACCGGATCGCGGTAGAGGCCGAGGAACGACATGGCGGTAGAAAGCACGCCCGAGCGCTCATTGTCCGACTTGTTCGAGAGCTCGCGCGCCACCGAGGCGACGATCGGGTGAACGCCCGCCTTGCCGAGATGCGGAGTCGCGAGCATCGCCGCGAGCGTCTGGTCGATGGTTCGCGCAGGGTCGGAGAGGAACGCGGCGACACCGGCCAGCGTCTTGTCGGGCTCGGCATAAAGGACATGCAGGATCGCGCCCACCAGCAGCGCGTGGCTGGTCTTTTCCCAATGATTGCGCCGCTCGAGCGCGCCGTCGGGATCGACCAGCACGTCGGCGATGTTCTGGGCGTCGCGAACCTCGCAGTCGCCGCGCCGCACCTCGAGCAGGGGATTATAGGGCGCGGAAGCGGGATTGGTGGGGTCGAACAGCAGCACGCGGCCGAGCCGTGCCCGGAAGCCCGCGGTCAGCGTCCAGTTCTCGCCCTTGATGTCGTGGACGATCGCCGAACCGCCCCAGGTGAGAAGCGTGGGCACGACCAGCCCGACGCCCTTGCCCGAGCGGGTGGGCGCGAAGCACAGGACATGCTCGGGGCCGTCATGGCGCAGATAGGTGCGGCCAAGCCGCCCCAGGACCACGCCGGCGTCTTCGGTCAGCCCGGCGGCGTCCACTTCCTGCCGGCTCGCCCAGCGCGCCGAGCCATAGGTTTCGGCAGCGTGACGCTCGCGGGCGCGCCACACCGACATGGCGATCGCGGCGACGACGGCGAGGACGCCGCCCGAGGCGGCGATATACGCCCCGCGCACGAAGATCGCCGGCGCATAGGCGTCATAGCTGAACCACCACCAGAAAAAGGCCGGGGGCGGATATACGGGGTAGCCGCCGAGCAGGAACCAGGGAGGACCGAGTTCGGGCTGATGGCCAAGCGCTGCGGCGGTCCACTGCGTCGCTCCCCAGCTGGTGCCCAGGATGATCAGCAGAACAGTGATGACCTGGCCCCACAAGATCCGGGTCGATTGCATGTCGCGTCTCCTAAAGTGAAAGGCCCCGGCTGCGGCCGATCGTCCAGTCGATCCCGCCGCTCGCGCGCACCCGGCCGGTGACCGCGAGGCCGAGCCCGTCGTCGAGTGCGGGGCGCCAGGGAACGAGCTGGAAGCCGAGGCCATCGTCGATCATTGCGAAGCGCCCCGAGGCGAGAGTCACGCGCTCGCGGTACGTGCCGGCGATCACGGCGCCGTCGCGCGCCACCATCGGCGTGCGCCCGGTGCGGGCGGCAATGGCAGCGGTCGCCTCGCGGAGCTCGGCGTCGCGCAAGGTGTCGAGGAGTCCGGGCACGAGTACCGCGCGACCGGCACGGCGCTGTGCCAAGCCTTGGCCGATCAGATGCTCCCCGCGCGCGTGCAGCGCGGCGAGGACCTCGCCGCCAAAGCCGCGCGCCGTCATCGCCGGATCGCGGCCAAGGAGCTGGCGATCGAGCCAGGTCGCCCCGCGCGCGGATATCTGCTCGGCGATCGGCAGGTCGCTGCGCACGGCCAGCGCCTGGCGCGGTGCGCCGCGCGGATCCTGCCAATGACGCAGCTCGACCACCGCGCCGGGGAGGGCGTCGCCGGTCTGGGCAAGGTCGTCGAAGCGCAGATGATGGTGGCGACCGTCGATACCGTCGACGATCGCATAGGCCGTTCCGGCAAGCTCGTCCTGCAGGCCCCGCTCGACCAGGCGCCCGATGACGGCATCGGGCGCACCCGGCGCGTGGATTGCGAGCTGGCCATCGGGGACCGCGCGCCCGCCGAGCGCGCGGTGCACCGCCTTGATGATGTCGCCGCGCTCGCCCAGCGCGCGCAGCGTCGCCTCGGCATCCGGCTGGAGGACCCAGCGTCCGGCATCGGCGGCTCGAGCCAGGCCGAGCCGCTCGAGCGTGCCGGCGCGCCGCGCGAGAAGCAGCGCGCGCCGATCGGGCGGCACCAGGCGATCGGGTCGCAGATCCACCAGCCCGTCCGCGTCGGAGCGCGCGACCAGCGCGCGGTCGAGGCTGGTCCAGCGATCGGCTTCGACTTCGCGCGCCAGGCTCTGCTCGATTTCCCGTTCGGAGCGTGGTCCGAGCTCGAGGGTGACACGCGCCTCGGCGCGGTGGCGGAGACCCTGCGCGATATAGCCGCGGTCGATCACGAGGTCGGACCCGTCGTCCGCGACGCCGCGGACCAGGACATGCACGTGCGGATTGCCGGTGTTCCAGTGATCGGCCGCGACCCAGTCGAGCGAGGTGCCGAGATCGCGAGCGGCATCGTCCATCAGCTCACGCGTGAAGCCGCGCAGATCGGCCATCGCACCGCCGTCCTCGGGTGCGACGATGAAGCGGAAATGGTGGCGGTCGTCTTCGCAGCGCGCGGCGAACGCCGGCCCGTCGCTGCAATCGGACCCCGCATCGAACAGCGCGGCCGGGCTGCCGTCACGGGTAACCCCGTCGCGCTCGAGATAGGCGATATGGCGCGCGAGCGGTGCTGCGCGCCGGTGGGTTCCGCCATGCCGGACGACACGCGCCTTGACGATGACACGCCTTGTCCCGGGCGCGCGTTTGCCGCGAAGCGCCGCACTTCGACCCCGACCCGCCCGCCCGGTGCCGCCACCCAGCCGCAAGGCGCGAGCCACAGCGCCCGAGCGCGCCGCGACACGTCGGACCTGCGCGGCAAGGCTCGGCAGGCGCCGGCCGCCACCGCCGCGGCCCTTGCCGGGGCGAACCTGGAAGCGGTCCTCATCGCTCACAGCGGGCACTCCCGGGCAGCTGCCAGCGCGCGAGATATTGAAAACATTGCAGAAAATCGCGCACCCGCCGGCACGCCCTTTCGGGCGGCGGCGCATTTTCGCCAATCTTTACAACCATTTGCATGCCCGGAGACGGCGGTGCTTTTATCTTGCCATCCCTTCTGCCCCTCCCGGATGCCCTTCTTGCCCGCCACCACCGACCCGATCGCCCAGGCAACCCCCGGCATTGCAGAGGCGAGCAGCCCGGTCATTTCGGCACTCCGGTGCGCGGCACGAAGAGGCTTTCGGGCAGAGGGCCGGGAGCAGGCCGAACGTCTGGAACCGCCTGCGATTGCTGCAATCCGGAGAGGTTTGCAGCGCCTCTTCCACGCTCCTGCGACGCCTCCGGATCCGGCGCGTGAACGAACAGTCGCGCCGCGCGCCAGGGATCGCGATCGGTGCCCATCTGCGCTGCTTGTGGTGCCACCCGATCGGCCCTGCGCGCCTGTACCTGGGCGACATAGGCAAGCGTTTCTGCAGGCAGCGGACGGCCGGAACGATAGGCTTCATAGCGCCCGGGGCCGGCATGATAGGCGGCGAGAAAGCCGGGGTCACCGTAGCGATCGTGGAGCTCGCGGAGATAGGCAGCGCCGGCAAGGATGTTGTCGCAAGGGTCGAACGGATCGGTTCCGAACGCATGTTTGACACGCAGCGCCTGCCAGGTGCCGGGCATCAGCTGCATGAGCCCCATCGCACCCTTGGGCGACACCGCGAGCACCATGAAATTGCTCTCGACAGCGATCACTGCACGCAGAATCGCCTCGGAAATGCCGAACCGCGCTGCCGCCTGGGCGATGGGGACCTCGAGCGAAATCGCAGACGGGCATGCCGCCCGCGAAACCGACGGGGAGACCAGGGCCACCGCGAACAAGGCGCCCGCAACCGGCTGCCAGGGGCGCGCCAGCGGGCTGGGCATCACTGCGCCTCGGGCGCGTGGCGGCGCGGTGCGCGCTGCCAGACGAGAAGGTGCGGCTGGCCCGCGATCGTCGGCCGAAAGAGATTGGCGCGTATCGGACGGGCGAACTGCGGGTCATCGATGACGATCGCGAGATAGGCGCCGGCGCGTTCGCCGGTGCGCTTCCAGCCCGCACCGATCTCGGGGCCCTCGGCGCCGTCGCCGAAATGGAGACGGTAGTCGGGCGCGTTCCGAACGCCGCCCGGACCCGCCGGAACGATGGTCAGCGCCGCGCTGAGGCCAAGGGTTTCCAGGCGTCCGCGAAACCCGTCGCCGTCCGCGAAAAATGCTCCGATGGTGATCATTTGCGTGCTCCTTCAAGGTTGCAGGGCTGAGAAAATTCGCGCCGTTCGGGCGCACTCCGGGGGGCAGCTGCGCCGCGGCCGGGAAGCCAGAGCGGCGCGAGCAATGCGATGACCCGCCGCGCCGGTACGGGCCCGAAATAGCGCCCGTCGAAGCTGTCGGCGGCGCGCGCATTGAGCAGCAACACCTCACCCGGCGCGAGCGTCCGGCAGCCGCGCCAGCGCGGGAGCGGACGCCCGAGACGATCGCGTGCGCGCGCCTCGGCGACGCGGCGCCCATCGACCGTCAAGGTCATGCCGGTCCGGCAGATACGCTGTCCGCCAAGCGCGGCGACATGCTTGAGGAGAGGCACGCCGCGCGGCAGATAGCCGCGCTCGGCGGCAAGGGCAGCGACAGATGCCGGCGCCTCGGCCGCAACCAGGTCGCCGACGCGCAGGCGGCTGGGCACGCGCGCCGCATAGAGCCCGACCGGGATGCTCGCGCTGGCGTTCCAGACCAGTCGCGGCACCGGGCGATGCACGGCCGGGGCGACCAGCGCACCGATCGCGCAGGCGCCGACAAGGAAGAGCCCGGCGCGGGTCATGCGCCGAGTTCCCGACGCAGCAACCAGGCGCGGTGGCGCGCCGGCGCATAGGCACGGGGGCGCAACCCGACGACCAGCCGGTTATGTACGTGCCGCCAATAATCGGGTGCGACGTCGCACGGATCGATGCCGCTTGCCTCGACCGCATCGATGATGGCGAGCGCCTGGCGTACCTTCGGCCAGCCACCGAGGTGCAGGAGCAGCTCGCCGCCGGGAGACACACAGGGCAGGGTCGAATAGCCTTCGCCCGGCCCCACCGCCCGAACAATGTCGAGGCGGGACAGCTGCGTTCCATAGTCGTTCGACGCCCAGCGGACGAAGGCAAACACGCTGCCGCATGCGAACGAGAGCACGCACCGCCGGCGATCGAGAATCTGCTCGCGGACGGGCGCGCCGAAGCGGATCCAGCGCTCGGTCGCCTGCTCGATCCAGGTCAGTTCGACGCTGGTTGTCCCCGCCAGCCGAGACCCTTGTCCGCGCAAACGGATAGCCGATGCCGGACAGGCACGAGGGGGAGCATCGTTCATCGCCGCACCGGGCCGCTGCGGTCGAGCACGCTCGGGTCGATGCGTTTTGCCGGATGCACGGTGCCGGTGCCGCGATCCGACGTCGAGCGGCGTGCGCCCTGGTCGGCCCAGTGCAGCAGGTCCTCGACTGCATAGACGATGCGGCCGCCGAGCTTCCGGTACACGGGACCGGTGCCATAGCAGCGATGCTTTTCGAGCGTGCGAGCCGACAGGCCGAGCAACAGTGCAGCATCGGGAGTACGCAGCAAGCGTCGCGGTGGATCGAGTGTCATTCGATGGTCTCCGGCAGGGGCCCGGCCAGTGCAGCGGGGCCGTTCCAATCACCGGCCTCCAATGGCGCGCGGGCGGCGGTGCGGGGGAGCGGCGGGAACGACCTACGACAGAATGTCGCCCCTATCCGTGCAGCAGCGCGCGGTAACCCGACGCGGCAAGATGCCTCGCCTCGGCGAGCAGCCGCTGCACACGGCGGCGCTCGCTCGACGCCTTCCAGGCGGCAGCGCCGATATCGGTGATCCAGGGGTAGACGATGCGCGTCCCGATCGCGCGATTGCCGGCCCCTGCGCTGGCGGCATCAAGGACGGCGAGCAGCAACACCAGACGCCGGCGTTGGACAGGGCTCGGGCGAAGCGCGGAACGGGGCTCGGCGATACGCTGGCCTGCGAGCATCCGCCGCGCGGCATCGCAGGCGGCGACGCGAAGCGGATCGCCGAGCGGGGCGAGCAGGATGGCAAGCGGCGCGTCGCACATCCCACCGACGACATGCAGGCGGTGCCGGACGCCGCCATGTTCCACGACAAGATCGCGCGAGGTCGGTGAGGCGAGATCGGCGATCGGCGCGACCTCGCCGAGCGGCGCGGCCCCCGGAAGCGATTGCGGCGCCGGTGCGAGCGATACGACCTGCGAGGCGCATTCGGGGCGCCAGATCGCAGGCGCGGCGTGCACCGGGGCGGCGGGATCGAACAGCCGGACCAGGCCCCAGCGCGCCGCTTCGGCGCGCGCAGTGTCTGCTGCACCGGCCGTCACCTTCGCCTCGCCAAGCGTATCCCAGGCGGCGCGATAGGCGCGGTTCCGCCGCAGGAATTCCTGCGCGAAATCGGCACGATCGTGCTGCGCGAACGGGTCGGCACGAGCCTGCAAAGGCGAGCGACTGGCGACGGCGGCTGCTCCGGATCGGGGACCATTCCCGCACCGGACCTTGTCCTTTCGCCTGCTCCCGCGAAGACCCGCAGAGGGGCGAGCGCTCTCCCGCCGCGCGGACACCCCCACACAGAAACCGAGCAAGGAAAATGGCGCCCCGCCGCATCGCGGCGGGGCGCCTTTGGCTTCGATCAGTCGTTGCTGGCGCGACGCGGCCGCGACCAGATCAGGCTGTGGGTGTCGCTGCCTTCGTCGTCGAAGAGGTTCGCGAAGATGGGCTGGGTGAAGCTCGGATCGTCGAGCTTGACCGAGAGATAGTCGCGGCCTTCTGCAGAGACCTTGGCCCAGGCGGCACCGATCTCGGCGCGGCCGACATAGACGCGGTGGGTGGGGGCATTGTCGTTCGGGCGATTGTCTTCCGGTGCAATCCGGACGCCCTTGGCCTGGACGCTGAGGGTCACGATCGAACCCTGATATTCCTCGCCGACCTTCTTGAAGCTGCCGATGTTCGCCATGTCACGTACTCCGATGTTCGGGACCGCCCTGTGCGGCCTCGATGGCGTCCAGAGGCCGGATGCGCCGGGTGCCGCAGCATGTGCCCGAAGCGAAGCGGAGGACCGCGCCGCCAGGCTTTCTTGCCTCGCGAGGAATGGGCGCACGCCCAGGGGAAGAAAGCCGGGGGGCGCGGTTGCGGCCAGTCCGGCGAGGCGAAGCCGTCCTCCGGCCAGACAGCCATTGACGAGGCCCAAGGGGCGGCCCGGCACCGATACCGGCCAGGCGAACCACAGCCCAAGTCGCTCAGGCAGAGCAAAGGCATCGAGCGCCCGCCCCAGCTTTGGGCACACGTTCCCATGCCCCGCGAACACCGCCCGTCACGGCCCCCCGCACCCTTGGCAACTGCCATCCGCGCAAGAACCGCCGCCCCGCCGGGGTCAGCGAAGCGCCACGATCGACGCAAGCCGACCCGCGGCGCCACCAGGCCAGTCCCGCACCGCTACCCCTTGAAGGCAGCACCGCCCAGCCCGGGCGCGACCGCCCAAACCCTCACCGACCGAAGCCAAAGGCGCCATGCCACGAAGCGGCGGCGGCTCCCGCGTTCACGAAGAGACGCACGCTTCACCCCGCCATCAATGCAGGACCCCAGAGCCCCGAATGCCACCCAGCCACCCGCCCGCAACGGCACCAGCAGACCGAGGCTTCCGGACATCATCCTGCCAGACGCAGTCAAAGCATGCGGAACGCCATGCGTGAGCCCGCTCGGAAAGACACCCGATCCAAGCGCGGTCAGCGCGCGAACGGGTCATATTCGCGGACGATCCAGGCGGGATCGCCGTCGAATTCCTGGGCCTCGAGGACACCGAACTCGTGCTCGCCGATCCGGACCACAACGACAATTGTCATGAGGGTTCGGGCCAGGCTCCAGGCGTTCTTCTGTGCGAGCGTGAGCGGCATCTCCAGGGCTCCTGTCGGGGAGCGGGGACCGCCCCCGCTCGACAGGCGCCCGAAGCGACCGGCGCGCGGCCGCAATCACCGCGCCGCCGACGGCAAGCGGCCGCATGCAAGGCATAGCGGACCCTTTACGGGTTGATGGCGTCAGGCCGCGCGCCGGGCCAAGGAAGTGCCTCAAAGAGCGGGAGGGTGCCCGCACCCCGCGCCGTGCAGAGCCCGCGAAACCGTCAGACCATTGCGCCAAGCCGCCTCACACACCCTCAAAGCGTCGCCAGCTTCGAGCCGTCGCCCGCAGCAAACAGGCATCCTGCAGCCCCTCTCGGCCAGGCTGAACATCGCGGCGCCTTCGCGCACTTCGACGAACATTCACCGCCGCCTCGCGGCACAAAGGGTCTGCCCTCTCGCAGAAGACCGCGCAGCGGTGCGGCGTGCGCGCAGGCCTGTGGGCCAGCCGCCGCATCGCCCCCGGTCTTGCGAGCGGGCCATGCGGTCCACACAACGCGCGGACCCTGGCGGCTCCGAAGGAGCGCCAGTGCACGCACTGCTGGAGCCCGCATTCCAGACTCTCGCCCGCGGACAAGCGCGTCTATCTGCGCGTCGGAGCCGTGTGCCTCATTCAACCGGTACCCGACCACCTTTGGCCCGAACGACGCGCATCTCCGGTTGGCTACTGACGCCAAGAGCTGTCTGTCTGGTCATAGGGCGGCGGGAGCCGTCCGGTATGCGGAGACAGATAGCAGAGATCTGCTAATCGGTAGCTGCCCAGGGGCAGTCGTCCATATCAGCCTCGGTTAACTTCCGGTTCTGGTGGTAGCTGTCGGTCAGCGTTGCGCCCCAATCTCCGACATTCGCCGGACCTTCGCACGTTCCTGGAAGCGGACGTGGTAGGGCTGGACCTTTAAATAAACTTCAGGCGCATCGCCGAAAGTGGAAAGTAGCTTTTCATCAATCTTACGAAGTTCCGGAAGAACATCGTTTATCCGAGTGGGCAGTAGCCGTTGGACGCGCTCGATATCGACGATAAACAGCTCTTGGATCTTCGGGAGGTAAGTGCGCCGAGAGACGCGCTTATGGATAGCTTTCCAGTCCGTCAGCCGAAGTCGCGGCTGACCGTCCTGAATATTTCTCTCTAGCTGAGACCGGTCAGAGCCGACATAGTCCTGACGTATCCGCCATGGTTCCCAGTCGTTAGCGTGACCCCAGCCAGCGGGATCGATCGCTCTAGGAACCTTGGAGAAGTAGCTATCCAGTCCGTTCAAGCTGTCGATACGAGCAAAGATATCGCCGGAGCTGCCTATCTTCGCCAGTGTAAAACGAGGGTTTGCATAGTAGTACCGGTATGCCTCATGAAGGCTAGGTGACCATGCTATGTAACAACCGTCGACTATCGCCCTGTAACTCATAAATCCGTCCCGAGAATACGGTACTATCTTGATTTCTCTACCTTAAGGAAGCGTTGCTGCTTTTAGGGCGTCGTAACCACATTCTGAGGCAGCTAAGCGCGCCAATCTCAGCCGTTCGAGCTTCATCGACATGATCTCGAAAGTTGCCATCCGGTCAAGCCAAATCTTTGGGCAAGGGTAGTGGAAAGCAGCTCGTGCGCGACCAACTATATTCAGAGCAACTTGAGAGACGGCGCATCCCGCGTATAGTGTCGCCCAACGGTGTATTCTGGTCTATCCAGTTCAGGCGTTAACATCGCAGTGGCAAAAATGATCTGATGCTCCACCACGGCAGCCGATGACACCCGCAGGATCTGCTTCTGGAAATTCTGACTGCGTATCGCCTCTACACCCATGTTTTCCAAGGTATCAATCATGCAAAAACGCGGATCACGCATGAAGGCAAGTTTGGTTGAGGCAGAGAGCAATGCTAAAGCAAAACTGCTTTTCAAAATGGCACGAGAGCTGGCCGAGAAGTAACGTTGTTCATTGATGCTAATTGAGTTGTCGCGGAAATTGAAGTTAACGCGCTGTGGGTTCTCAAAAATATCCTGTCGGCGTAGATCGTTGATTAGCAGCTCGCGTATTTCATCTGAAACCACGGTGCTCGCTCTGGCGATCCGTTCCGCCTGCTGGCGATGCAGAGCTTCGTTGTCACCTTGCAAAGCGGCAATACGTCCTTGCAGCTTTGCGCGACGTTCGCTGAGCTCGCGAAGCTTGGCCGCCAGCTGTTCCATGCGGGCGAGATCTTCAAGCGAGCGCTGGATGTAGCCCGCCTGTCGGTTGAGATCGCGTACACGCAGTTGCTGTTCGGTAGTCGCAACCCGGCGGAGGCTATCGAGACGTTGCCGAGCTTTTTCCCAGCGCTCGCGCAAATCTCGGACCCGGAGGTCGAGTTCGGCCGCCTTAAGCTGCCGGTTACGCTGAAGATGCTTCGACTGATCAAGTTGCAGTGCCGTTTCGTTGATCAACGCGGTGATACGGCCGCGCTCATGCCCGTCGTCGTATGGAGATTTGCACAGATAACACGCATGCTCGTTGCCGCTCTCAGCAGTGGGCGCATGACAGGCCGGACAATCGTTATACCGCACATCGCCGATCGCCGCCGCCACGGTTGAGGAGTCTCGCAGTGCACGCAGCTTGAATTGGAGGCTGTTGATGAAGCGATCTGAGTCCACAATTTTCAGCGTGAGGTTGTCGCGTTCCGCCTGCGCCTCTCCTAGCTCGGCCTGCAGCGTGACCACTTCATCATAGGCAGCTTCTTGGCCGCGCAAGGTGGTTGTGGTCTGGTCAGGTGCATCGCGCATCTGACGCTCGGCATCAGTAAGGGCCGTAGTGATCGCTGCGGCATCCTGCTCCAGCCGGTGGCGTTGAGCACTAATCCATTCGTGCGTAAAACCTTGCTCAGCTTCGCCAGCCACCGCGAGCAGGCTGCGATACGCGCCAGTGGCCTCGTCCAGTTCCTTGTTGAGCCGTTTGATTTCCTGTTCGTTCTCATAAAACTGCGCACTATGGGCGCCAAAGAGAAGCCGACCTACTGCATCTCGCAAACCGGCGTCATCGAATGCGCCTTGGCTTTTAAAGAGGCTGTTCACTGGGCTCAGCTGGTCGGCATATAGCAAGCGCAGAAGCTGATTAATTGTGATGTTGCCAGAAGTCTCGTTTGCAACCTCCGGCATATCTAGCAGCCGAAAGATGACCTGCGAGAAGCTCTCGCGCTTGTCGGAGCGGATATAGCCCAGCCGCAGCCATCGAGCGGCGGGCGCTGTGAGTGCTTCATCGATCTCGCCGGCAAAGAGGTCCATTGCTGGGCGCGGCCGGTCAGTGACGTCGCGCGCCAGGGTTGCGACGTTGCCATTGAAGCGCACCTGCAGATATACTCGCGTGCAGCGCAGGGCTGCTTCGCTCCAGTCCTGCAGGTCACCGCCAAGTCCGTAGTAGATGAAGTTAAGGACGGTCGACTTGCCTGAAGAATTATCACCACGGATAACATTGACGCCGACATGGAATCGCTCATCGTACGCCGACTCCCCATCCTTATGCACGAGCATGCGCTCGACGATCATGGTGGGATCATGCCGCATCGTATTTGTACTCCATCAGGCCACTGCGGCGCTTCAGCCCGTCACTGCCAAGCAGCGCATAGTCGCACGCCAGTGTTCTGATCGCCTCGAACAGAGCGGCGTTGTCAGAAATATAGGTAGCAATCGCTTCGCTGAGGGCATCGGGGGTCTTAGCGTCCCCGGCCATGATAACGCCCCGCTGATACGCGTCCGGATCGATTAAGGCGTGAGCCGCCAACGTGTCGAGTGCCAGCGCCTGCACCGGGGCCATGCGCAGGAATAGGGTCGCGTCATCGGGTATGCCCCCATAGGGCTGGGTCAATCGATAGGACTTACCCACCTTTTTCAGAGAAGCATGCGCCTTTTTGAAGCTAAATGTCTCCAAGCGGAACGGAAATGCCAAAAAGAAGTCGAGGAGGCGCAGCTTGTCGACCTCGATCGGCAGACACGTCGAGAGCTCGCGGACAAGGGCCATCAGCCTGAAGATCGTATGATACCGATCCAAAGCAGGTTGGTAGCTGATCACGTCAGTGCCACCTGATGAAGCATTGCTCGGCTAGCCAGTAAAGCATGCCCATAGCGCTTACGTGGTCGATTTGCAGAACGCTTACGGCACACTCATCGACGATCGGATCGACGATATCACGATTGATCTGCCGATTGATTTGGCTGATCGTAGAAGTCGCGATCTCGGGAATGACCTCGGTTGTGAAAACATTCTCAGCCCTTGCGAGAAGATAGACAAAGATCTCCTGTGCAGAATGGTATAGCGACCAAGTCTCCAGTAACTTTGCAAACTCCTCTTTCTGCTCGAGTGCGACGTCGATCTGAGCTTCTCGGCCGCTGTGGCGGAGTTTGGCGATCAACCCTTTGATGTCGTCGTGGGCTACCCCGCCATGATAGCGCTGGAGACGAACAATCGTGTCGTTATACTGAATGTTCTGCTCCACCTCATGCTGCAGTTTGTGTAGCAGCTTTTCAACGACCGATGCCGACCGGGGCAGCTGAATGTTGTATTGAGCGGCTATCTTGACGGCGTTGCCGGCAAGAACGTCACCGGTAAACTTAGGACCGTCGATCTTATCCCCTGCCACTTGATCGCCGCCCACCTTGGAGCGCGATTGATCTATCGAAGAGGTGGGCGTCGGCTCTGGCATGGCCACAGGATGCGTGTCCGGCGAGGCATTCTGCATCAACTCGCCGATCCGGCGCAACACGAGGCTGCCTGCGCCAGGAAGCTGGGCAGCGATCTCTTTCTTGCTTGAAACCGGGACCAGGCTAGTCCCGGGCTTCCTATCACTCATCGATGAGTCTTGTTTCCGCCTGTCTGATCGCCGCTCACTCGGGAGCCGCTCTGATCGACAACTCGGCCATAACCACTGATCGTAGTCGACTTCATTCGCTTGTAGGTAATGAATGAGCCTCCAACCGCCCCGGCGATCGCGCCGACAATCCCTGACACGATCTCCGGCGTGTGTGCACCAAGCAAATTCTCGAGCATCAAAAATTCCTATTCTAACACTGCATCATGCGCCACAGGTCGTATTGAAAGCAAGCGGAGATGGCCTCGGATCGGTTGTACTTCTAAGCTCAGGTGTCGATAGGCAAGCGCTCGGTACGTCGCCAGCCCGCGTGATGCTGACGCTGTGTTGATCAGCGTGACCGCGTGCCGATGGGCGCTGTGCTATTTCCGCCTCGACCGACAGGTGGACGGACGCGCCAGTTTCAAATAGCTGCTACGGCGATGTGAATGACCAATTTGAAACTCAGCACCCAGATCGCCAACTAAACGAAGGTCTGTTTAGGCTGCTACATCGCCCGAGACCGGCCATTCTGCAACCGGCCCATGAGCAGCCAGGCCGCTATTGAATAACGGTCGGTCGGGAATGCGCCCCATACTCGGCCATTCCAAGACCCGCTTTCAGATCCTGAAAGCTGCCGCCTGCTCACCCCGACACTTGGCTCATCCGCCGGCGAACTCGGCAAGGTGCCGCTTCGCCGATTCATTGGCCGGATCAAGCTCCAGCACGCGCCGGTATTCGCGCGCCGAAGCGGCGATATTTCCGACGACGTGATAGGCCTGCGCCAGGCTGTCGTGCGCGTTGACGCTTTTGGGATATTCGGCGGCGATGAAGGCGAACAACGGCACCGCATCCTGAGCGCGCCCGGTACTGAGCAGACGATAGCCCCAATCATTCAGTTCCTGCTCGGGCCATACCAGTCCGGGGTCCTTCGCCTTGATCGCTGCGGCCGCCGCCGTCGCCCGGGCGTACCCCTGTTCCTCGAGCGCGATCCGCAGCGCTGGCACGCCGGCGAGCGGCAGGCCGGGCGCGTAGAGGGACGCGATCTTGTCGACCATGTCTTCGGGAAATGCGCCCGCAAGATTGGTGAGGATGACGACCCCGACACGGTCCTCGGGATAGTAGAACGCCGCCGCGCGTCCACCCCCGGTCATTCCCGCCGCACGATGGCTGCCGCGCGCGAAGACCTGCCACCCCATGCCCCATTGCCCGGCTGTTCCGTCAGTGAAGGAAATGGGCGTCCACATCGTTTCCCGCGCCTGCGCGCTGAGCAACGAACCCTGCCCGACAGCAATCAGCCAGTTCGCCATGTCGATCGCGGTGCTGTTCAGCCCCGATGAAGCGCGCCGGAACGGCAGGAACCGCTCCGACGCTTCTTTTATCGTACGCGGCGCGTCGGACGCGGCTCCGCTATATCCGTTCACGAATGGCCCAGGCAGCGACCAGTGATAGGTCGGCACCTTGTTCGGCACCATGTCATACGCATCGCCATAATAGGTATGCGCCATGCCAATGAGCCGCATCTGCTCCTCGGCAAGCGGCGCGTCGAGCGCGCGGCCTTCGATCGTGTTGAGCACGCGCTGGATGAGCGTGTAGTTGGTCTGGCAATAGTTGAAATGATCCCCCGGCGCGAAGCGGATCGGTTGTTCCTGCACCCATTGCCATGCGGCTGCGGCGTCGGTTTCGACACCAGGTGCGCGCATCACGTCGGGCAGGCCGGATTGATGGCTGAGCAACTGGCGGATCGTAACGCCGCGCCATGCTGGGGGCAGGTCTTTCAGATAATGCCCCACGGGTGCGGAGAGATCGAGTTTGCCCTCGTCAACCAGCCGCATCGCTGCGACTCCGGTGAACGCCTTGGTGATAGAGTTGATCGCGAAGACCGTGTCGTCGCGCGCGGGCAGGCCGAATTCGACGCTGCCGGTGCCATAGCCGCGCGAAAGGACAATCCTGCCGTCCTTTATCACCGCGACCGCCAGGCCGGGTATCTGCAGCTTGGCCATCTGCGCGCTGAGATAGCGATCGGCGGCGATCGCCGGATCGGTCGCCACGCTTTGCGCCGATGCGGATATCGGCAGGATGGCGAGAAACAGCAGGGCTCCGCCACGGGCGAGGCTCCGTCGGCAGCCGGACCAAAGGGTCGGGGTCATATCAGTCTCCAGCGATGTTTTGCGGTGGATGGTGCGACGCGCGTCAGTCGGACGGACGCGGCTCCGGGATCGGCCGTCCGCGCGCCGCTGCCGCTGCCGCCGGCGAGGCATAGCGCGCCTGCGAGCGGGCGAGCCCTGCCTCGGCGCGGCGGCTGAGGTAATCGGGGTCGTCGACGGGCCGACCCCGGGCGGCGGCCAGCATTTGCGGCGACGGCAGCGGTATCGGCAGCGCCAATGATCTGCCCGTTGCGACATCCGCACCCACGGCGGGTGTTGGCTTATGCGTCGGTTGCGTGCGTCCGGTGGTTGGGCGGGACGCTTTGCCTGCCCCTGCGTCTGCCCGTGGCCGGGGACGCTCCGCCTGCGGGGAAGCGCCCGCGACAGATGAGGTCCGCAACGCGGGCGTGGTCGAGCTCGCATGCGTCGCGGCACTGAGCAAAAGCGCTGCACCACCAAGCGCAGGCACCAGAACCGTCACATGCCAGTACCGGCGCTGTGGCGATTGAAGCGCCAGGCCGCGCAGCCGGTGCTTCAGCAGCGCCGCCTCGCTGAGGCGGCACAGCGCGGCAGGCCCGCCTGCCGTGGCCTTCAACAAGGTACGCGCATATGTTTCGGCCTGGGCTCTTCCCAGCGTCCGCAACACATCGGCATCGCACGCGAGTTCCTGATCCGCACGGAACAGCCGGTACGCCCGGTGCGCGATCGGATTGAACCAGTGCAGCGCCAGCACCGTAATCGCCGCCATATTGGCGAGCAGGTCGTATCGCCGGTGGTGCATCGCTTCATGCGCCAGCGCGCATTGCCCTTCCTGCGGATCGAAACGCGCTTCAAAATCGAGCGGGACGTAAATCTGGCGCCGCAATATGCCGACCGCCACCGGGCCGTCGACTCCGCCGCTCAAATGGACGGGAATGCCGGCAACCGGCGTCACGGTTGCCACGCAATCGAGCCGGGCCGATCGCAGGAATCGCCAATATCCCGCCCATTGCCATGCGAGCCACAGTAATGCGCCGGTCAGCCAGAGGATGACGAGCAAGAGGATGAGATCCGGCCCTGAAACCTCCCGGGTCGGCGCGTTAGCGAGCACGATCGGCATGACATACTCAGGTCGAGCTTCTGCCTTGAGCAGCGGCAACGTCGGCATCACCATCCGCAAGGCGGGCAACAGCCAGAGCGCATAGATGAAGCGGGGGGGCACCCGGCTGCGCAGCAGCGGGCGGAGAGCCGCGACGCCGACCATCAGAAGGGTCGATGCGACCAGGGTCTGGACGATCCAGCCGGTCATGGCTTGATCGCCCGCAACAGAGCCTCGATCTCGGCTATGTCATCCGATGTGAGTGCGTCGCTGCGCGCCAGATGTGCAACGAGCGGAGCAGCGCGTCCTCCGAACAAAGTGTCGATCAGATGCCGCGACTGGCGCGTCGCGAACTGCTCCCGCGACAGCGCCGCACGATAGAAGAAGCGGCGTCCATCCGCCTCGTGGACGACTGCGTCCTTCGCAACAAGGCGCGCCAGCAACGTCTTTACGGTGCTCAGGCTCCAACCCCGTTCGCGCTCCATCGCAGTGCCAAGTTCGGCGGCGGTCAGGGGTTGCCCGTCCCATAACGCTCGCAAAATCGCCTGCTCGCTTTCGGTAATGCGTTCCATATCATCCGCCTCGTCTACATTTGTAGATGTAGCGTCTACAAGTGTAGATGCAAGAGGGAATCCGTATCGGATGCCTCGCCTCTTCTCCATGCCGGAATCCGAACGGCGCAGGCTCCACCGCACACCGGCCAAGCGCTGTGCGCTGGCGACGCGTTCACCGCCAAGCCGCTCGACCGAAGGCGGATAGACAATGGCCGCGCCTCGGAAGCGGCTGTTCCGCTCTCGGCCCATGAGCCGTCTGTCCGCAATTACGAAAACCAGCCAGTCGGCAAAGCGCCCCAATAGCGGCAGTTCCTCGATCACGCGATCGATCCCGGAACCTGCCGGTCGTTCATTTTAGCGCGAATCGACGGGACAATGGAGGGCCAGGGACCAAATGGCGTGCGGGCTAAGGCAGTCCGCCCAGCTGAACCAGGACCGCATCGCGCGTCGGTCGACTGAAGCGTTAAAGGCCGAAATGGCGGTACGACCGATGCAGCGCGCCAGGTCGTTCACGACAGCTTCGGCGCGATCCAATCGGGCATCTGGCCCCCCGGTCGCGACCTAGGGGCAAAGGGACACAGCGACGATCCGCCCATCCGGCGTCCCTGTTCAACTGGAGTTGGTGCTGGATGGCGGCGCTAGCACCACCTTAGCATAGCTGCGGCCGAGCGGCACCGAAACGCCGCACAATAACTGGATCGTGCCGCGGCCGCCTTGTGTCTTGCGGATCTGGCGCACCTGCCGGCTGTTCACGACCGTTTGACGGTGGACGCGGACAAAGCCCAGCGGCGCCAGTCGGTGCGCCAGATCCGTTAACGTTATGCGCACCATATGCGCGCGACCATGTGCAACAATCTCGCTGTAATTGCCTGCAGAGCGGACCAGCACGATGTCAGCGATGCGCAGTCGAAGCAGCGGCGCTTCGGCCAGGTCTAGCCACTCCCCGTCGAGAGCGGGTGCTGCCGGCTCCGGGCAGGCGATGATCGGTTCGAGGTTCGCGGCCTCGGCAGCGGCGCGACGAGCAAGATGCTTGCCCCACGCCAGCATGGCGAGCAGCACGGCGGTCCCGAGGATCGCCCCGCGAGGAAGAAAGTGCGCATATGTCGGCAGCGGCACCGCGCCCGGGGCGCAAGTTGGATACCCTGAGATGCCCACCGCGAACCTCGAGGCGAGCATATCGGCCGCGATCACGGGAATGAAGGCGAGCGCAAGCAGCACCAAAGGTGAGGCACGGCGTGCAAGCAGTGCCGCTACAGGCTGACGACACCCACAGCCGATTGCCAGCGCAAGGCTCCAAATCAGCAGCTTGGCGAGCGGCGTCTCGGCCGGATGCTCGGAAGCAAATGGATTGAGTTGAAGCGCGGTGCCGCCCGCGTGATAGCCCAGCACGAACCCAAACAGGGCAAGCAGCGCTCCAGCCGCAAGCGGGATTTGCTGATCCCAGAAGACCCGTTGGGCGATGCTCCGCATGGGTCCTGAGTAGCGCAGGCGAGCGCGCGCGCGAAGCGTCGTTCATCCCATTGGCGTGTCGTTCGGCACAAGCCGCTCGCACGAGGCTTGCCCACGCCCCCAACTCAGCCCCGATACCCGCAAGGAGGCTGTTCGAATGCGTTGCTCCATTCTTTTCTCGCTGCTTGTCGCGCCCGCCGCCGCATCCGGTCAGACGGTACTGTCGCCCGTGCAGGCGCGCGATGTACTGCGCGAAGCCGACGACGCGTTCGGGCGCCGGATCGGGATCGAGGATGTCGGGCTCTATAGCGAGAGCGAAGTGCGCGGCTTCGACCTGCAGAGTGCAGGCAACTACCGAATCGAGGATCATTATTTCGTTCGCGCCGCCGGCCTTCTACAGCCCGTGACCGAGGGCGTTGCGATCCGGGTCGGTGCGAATGGACTACGCACCGATTTCGCCGCCCCCTCAGGCGTCGTGCAGTACGACCTGCCGGACGGAGTGCGCGGTCTGAGTGCGACGACGGAAGCGGGCTGGTGGGGCGGTTCGGGACCTGTCGCTCTGACCCGATTCGCGGCGGCAAATGGAGATGAAAGCCTGAGCGCTGCTGGCGGCCTTCAGCTCAGTCCGGTTCAACGCTACACCGACGGCACTCGCGGCACCTTCGTCGCCTTCGGAGTCGTGCCGCGGTGGCGGCCGGCACGCGGCGTTCGCGTGACCGCCATCTGGAGCCGGAACGTCTTCACCCGGGGCGCATCCACTTCCTACTCGATCGTCGGTACACCGCCCGCCCGAATCCGGCGCGGCATCGATCGCACGCAGCCGTGGATGGAGGCACGAAACACCAGCGAACTCGCCGGGATCATGGTCGATCTCGAGGCGAGCGGTGGCTGGATGATCGGCGCCTCCGCCTTCCGTTCGGTCCTGCCGTATCAGCGCAACATCTTCAGCCTCATTCGCCTGTCACCCGGCGCACCGGCGCAGGCGAGCGGCTTGTTGTTCGGCGCTGAGACGCGCAGTGCCGTTTCGAGCGAAATCACCGCGACCAGGCACTTCGGCAACGCGACACTTCAGCATCGCGTCGTCGCAATGATCCGCCGCCGCGACAGCATGGCGCTGAGCGACCCAGGTGCGCCGTTCGATCTTGGTGAATATCCCGACCTGGACCATCCGCCAGCGCGCGCCCTCCCGGAAGTCACGCCCGACCCAAGGCGGCTGCGCGACGATGTCAGCCAATGGACTGCCGGGCTCGGCTACCGCCTGTCGATCGGGGCTGCTGCCGAGATCCGTGCCGACATCCAGCACGTTTTTTATTCAAAGCGAGCGCAAGCGCTGGACGGGGTGGTCACGCGCCAGACCAGCCAGCCTTTGCTGTATGGCGGCGCGCTGTCAGTAGCGCTGGCGCGCACGGTGACCGCCTATGCGAGCTTCGCGCGTGGACTGGAGGAATCGGGTGTTGCTCCTGCCAACGCGCTAAACCGTGGGGAGGTGCTGCCCGCCGCGATTTCGCGCCAGGCGGAGTTGGGATTGAAGGCCGCGTTCGCGGGTGGGCCGACTTTGATTGCGGGGGTATTTGACCTCGCCAAGCCGTTGCTCGGCGTCGATCCGCGTGGCGCCTTCGACTTTGTGGGCACGGTGCGGCATCGCGGCGTGGAACTATCGCTCGCTGGACCGCTCACGCCGCGGCTGAGCATCGTCCTGGGCACGACCTATCTCGACGCTCGCACGAGCGGCGAGCTGGTGGACCAAGGCATCTATGGCGTCCGGCCGATCAATCGACCTGCATTCTCGGCGCTCGCAAACGCCACCTGGCGAGTGCCCGGTGTGGACGGACTGTCCGTCGACGGGGGCGTCAGCTTCCGCTCCGATCGATTTGCTGACCGCTCCAACCACATCTCCTTGCCTGCCTATGCGGTGTTGAATGTCGGGGCCCGTCTACGCTTCCAAATGGACACGCGCCCGTTCACGGTGCGCGCTCGGCTGGCCAACCTCAACGATCGCTTCGCGTGGAATGCCAGCAATAGCGGCTTGTTGAACCCGATCGCTCCTCGGACGGTCATGTTAACCCTGACGAGCGAATGGTAGCCACGCGGCGAGGCCGCACTCGCAAATCAGAGCTACCACCGCTGCTATTCGGCACACGGGCCATTTTCGCACCTTGCCGACCAAGACCAGGCCCTGACAATCCCCAACGTATTGAATCTACAGACCATGACCGAACGACTGGACCATATGCGCCAAGTGCCGGCGCTCACGCAAAAGCTGAGCGAGCTTACTCTCGCACTCAAGAAGGGGGCGATCGCGCAGACCATCCTGAGCTTGGTCGAGATATTGCGCCCTACTCCCGGTCGTTCATCGCGCCGTCCCGCGCTCCTGCAAGCGACCGTTCAGCGCGTTTCGCCAGCGCTTGCAGATAGGCGACAAACATTTCCGCCATCGCCGCCGCATATGTCTCGATTTCGTGATCCGTGCGAGGCGTCTCGGAAAAATTGCTGCCGACCTGCGTCAATGTGGTCTCGATGAGGCTGGCAACCGAATCGGTCGCCTCGCAATCAAGGCCGGGCAAGGTCTCTCGAATGAAGGCGCGGATCACCTGCGAGCCCGCCGCCTGTGCTTCCTCCACCTCGGGGGCGTCGCGGTAGAGCGGCGCTGCGTCCGCAAGCGCTGTCCTGACTTCTGCTTCCTCGCATTCGGAACGCAGAAAGGCGTGGGTCAGCAATCGTACCCGCTCAAAAGCCGGGTGATCCCGGTCGCTAAGGATGTCGATGAGCAACTGGCCTGTTCGACGCCATTCGTCGCTTTGCAAGCGAAACAGAATCGCCGCCTTGTTCGGGAAATATTGGTAGACCGATCCGACGCTGACCCCGGCACGCTCGGCAACGCGCGCCGTCGTGAATCGAGCTGACCCCTCGGTGCGCAAAACCTGAATAGCGGCGTCCAGCACGGCGGCGACGAGATCGTTCGCGCGCGCCTGCTTCGGCTGTTTGCGCGAGGAAATCTGCGGATTTCGACGCTCCGTCACTGCAACCTTTCCGAACGCGATTAGTAAACGTGACGAACTAGTCGTATTTTCGCGGCGAGGGCAAGCAATTCGCAACGCCCGCCGGAGAAACTTTCAATGATCACGATTTCCAACGCGCCGGTTGCGCCGCTTCTCGACCGACTGTTCACCGAAGCCGAGGCGGCGTCGCCGCTTGCGAGCCCCGCGTTCGAAGCGCTTTCGGCGGACGACCGACTCCGCCTGATGCAGAGCAAGGACGATTATCTCGCGCTATATTCCAGCCTCAAGGACTTTGCGCTCCCGGTCTCTCGTGAGACGGGGAAGCTGCTCTACATTCTGGCACGGGCGATCCGAGCGCAGTCGATCGTCGAATTCGGCACCTCTTTCGGTCTTTCGACCGTGCACCTCGCGGCAGCGTTGCGCGATAATGGCGGGGGTCGCGTGATCACGAGTGAATTCGAACCCTCGAAGGTAGCCACGGCCAGGGCCAACATCGCCGCCGCTGGGCTGTCCGATCTCGTCGAGTTGCGTGAGGGTGATGCGCTCGAGACATTCAAGCGCGATCTGCCGGGCACGATCGACCTCCTGCTGCTCGACGGTGCCAAGTCGCTCTACAGTGACGTGCTGGGACTGGTCGAAGACCGGCTGCGCCCCGGCGCCGTGATCGTGGCCGACAATGCGGATTATTGCCCTGACTATCTAGAGCGCGTGAGCGCTGTCGCCCGCGGCTACTATACCATGAGCTTTACCGACGATGTCGAACTCTCCATCCGGCTCTGAACCAGGGAAACCCATGATGATCGTCATTACCGCGCCGACCAGCCAAATCGGCAGACAGCTCCTCGCCGACCTCCTTGCCGCCGACGCGCACGTTCGCGTCATCGTGCGGGATCCCGCCAAATTATCCGAAGACGTTCGTCGCCGGGTCGAGGTGATCGAGGGATCGCATGGCGACCCGGACGTGGTCGACGGTGCGTTCGCCAGCGCCGATGCGCTGTTCTGGCTCGCCCCGCCCGCGTGGCGGCAGACGCTGGAGGAAGCCTATCTCGACTTCACCCGCCCCGCGGCGGCGGCGATCGCTCGCCATGGCGTGGCGCGGGTGGTGTCGATCACCGCGCTCGGCCGCGGAACGCCGTGGCAAGGGCGCGCCGGTCCCGTGACGGCTTCGATCGCGATGGACGACATGCTGATGGCCAGCGGGGCCGCCTTTCGCGGTCTTGCCACGCCTTCGTTCATGGAGAATAGCGCACGGCAGGTCGGCACGATGAAGGACCAGGGGCTGTTCTTCGGTCCCATCCATCCCGGTAAGAAGCTGCCGTTTACCGCGACGCGCGACATGGCGACCGCCGCGGCGAGATTGCTCACGGACGACAGCTGGACCGGGCAGGAAGAGATTTCCGTCCTTGGGCCGGAAGATCTGTCGTTCAACGACCAAGCAGCGATTATATCGGAAGTCTGCGGTCGCTCGGTGCGATATCAGCAGATCGGCTACGACGAGTTCAAGCGGCAGTTCCTGGATCGCGGCGCCAGCGGATCCGTGGCCCAGGGCTATGTCGATATGTACCGATCGAAGGACGAGGGCATCGACAATGTCGCGATCCGTCGACCCGAAAGCACCGGGGTGACGCGTTTTCGCGATTTCTGCAGGAGCGTGATCGCGCCCGCGATGCGATGAGACGCGTCTGCAGGTGA
Source organism: Sphingomonas degradans (assembly GCF_053502645.1). Classification (NCBI taxonomy): domain Bacteria; kingdom Pseudomonadati; phylum Pseudomonadota; class Alphaproteobacteria; order Sphingomonadales; family Sphingomonadaceae; genus Sphingomonas; species Sphingomonas degradans. The sequence goes on along the minus strand of NZ_CP177172.1, from coordinate 3,834,481 downwards.
GCGGACATCGCGTTGCCTTTCGCCCAGGTTCCAATGTTCAGGGGCGGCGTAATGGCAACGGCATCTCCTGCTGGTGGACCTCCGGGAGCTGCCAGGCAGGTTACGGCCCAGAAGCCGGCGGCAAATTGCGTTCTTTGGTCGGCCAATTTTGGCCGAGGAGAACGACAATGGGCTACTCACAATATGATCCTCCGCTGCAAACCCGTGCTGCATGGAATGCAGGCAAGACCGTCGGCACGAAGCGGCCTCTGACGCAGAAGCAAATCTGGGCAATCCGCTTCTTCCTGGATCGTGAAGGTCGCCTGCGCGATCGTGCGCTGTTTGATTTGGCGATCGATAGTAAGCTTCGCGGCTGCGATCTCGTTCGATTGTCCATCGGCGATGTGGTCGCCGGCTCGGACATCCGCACACGAGCCATAGTAGTGCAGAAGAAGACGGGCCGTCCCGTGCAGTTCGAATTGACGGCCGATGTTCGTGCCAGTTTGCTGGCCTGGCTCGAGCGGCGGGGTGGGACCGTGGCTGACTACGTGTTCCCCAGCCGGGTCGATCACACCACCCATATGAGCACGCGACAGTATGCTCGATTGGTTGACGAGTGGGTGACCGCCATTGGGCTGCGGCGGGCCGAGTATGGCACGCATTCGCTCCGGCGTACCAAGGCAGCGATGATATACAGGGCCACTGGCAACATCCGCGCGATCCAAATCCTGCTGGGGCACACGAAGATCGAGAACACTGTGCGCTATCTCGGCGTCGATATCGAGGATGCGCTTCTGCTGGCCGAGCGGACTGAGATTTGACGACGAAGCGGTCGTTCGACGTCGTGAGAACGACCGCTTTTCGTTTGCGGTAGTCAGCCTGCCAGGCCTTGCTTTGATAATAGCAAACAGGCCGCTCATGGGCCGTAGCACGAACCCGCTGCGCGGGAGTGGTGCCCGTTGTGAGCTATCCGTGACAACGAGAACGTTCCGCCTGGATTGAGCGGTGCCCGTGACGGGCAGACCATTTCGGCTCCTTCAACCTGAGGAGTCGAACGATGTACGATCTTGTTCCGGTCGGTCCGATCAGCCCGCTGCGCCAGCGGCTGATCGACGATATGACCCTGCGCCGGTTCAGCCACGAGACGCAGCGCAACTATCTGCGCGACGTCGGCCGGTTCGCGACCTGGCTGGGGCGCTCGCCGCACACCGCGACCGCTGAGGACGTCCGCCGTTTCCAGATCGAGCAGCAGGAGGCCGGCGTTCCGGCGCCGACCATGAACAGCATCGTCGCGGCGCTCCGGTTCTTCTTCACCCACGCGATCGACCGGCCCGAGCTGGCCCGCAAGCTGGTCCGCACCGCACATATGCGCAAGATCCCGGTGGTGCTGACGCTCGGCGAGGTGAAGCGGCTGCTCGACGCCACTACTTGCCTCAAGCACCAGGCGGCGCTCTCGGTCGCTTATGGTGCGGGCCTTCGCGTCGGCGAGGTGTCAGCGCTCAAGGTGAGCGATGTCGACAGCAAGCGGATGGTGCTGCGGATCGAACGCGGCAAGGGCGGACGGTATCGCAACGCCATACTGCCCGAGGGGCTGCTACTGTTGCTGCGGGACTGGTGGCGCGCGGGGCGGCAACAGGGCGTCATGCTCCCCGATGGCTGGCTGTTCCCCGGCCGGAACGCGACCGTGCCGATCAGCACGCGGCAGCTCTATCGCGTCGTCGTCGAAGCGGCGGAAGCGGCCGATATCGCCAAGCGGGTCGGGCCGCACACCCTGCGGCACAGCTTCGCCACCCACCTGCTCGAGGATGGCGTCGATATCCGCGTCATCCAGGCGCTGCTCGGCCACGCCAAGCTCAACACCACCGCATTTTACACGCAGGTGGCGACCCGCACGATGCGCGCGGTCGTGAGCCCGCTCGACCGGCTGGCGCTGATCCCACCCGACGAAGGAGCGTCCGACGGCTAAGCGGCATGCGCACCTCGATCGAGGTCGCCGACGTGTTCCGTGCTGCCGGGCCTGCCTATCGTGCCAGGCATGCCGGGCACCTGAGCCTGCACCAGCTCAAGATCATGTCGGCGGTCGAGCAGTGTCGCACCGCTGCATTGGGCGGCCACGTCGAGGCCTGTACCGACTGCGGCCATTGGCGGATCGCCTATAACAGCTGTCGCAACCGGCACTGCCCCAAGTGCCAGGGTGTTGCCGCGCGCACCTGGCTCGCCGAGCGCGAGGCCGACCTGCTGCCGGTCGGCTACTTCCACGTCGTGTTCACGCTTCCCGCCGAGGTCGCCGCCATCGCGTTCCAGAACAAGGCGCTGGTCTATGATCTGCTGTTCCGCACCGCCTCGGAGACGATGCAGATCATCGCCGCCGATCCGAAGCACCTCGGTGCGCGGATTGGCATCACCGCCGTGCTGCATAGCTGGGGCTCGGCACTCACTCACCATCCCCATATCCACATGATCGTGCCCGGCGGCGGCATCTCGCTTGATGGCGAGCGCTGGGTCTCCGCACGCCCTGCGTTCCTACTTCCGGTGCGGGTGCTCGGCGCGCTGTTCCGCCGCCTGTTCCTGACCCGCCTGCTTGCCCTACACGATACCGACCAGCTCGGCTTCTTCGGCAGCATGACGCATCTTGCCGATCGGCGGGCGTTCCTGCGGCACCTGTCGCCGGTCCGCAAGAAGCGCTGGGTGGTCTATGCCAAGCCTCCGTTCGCCGGCCCGCAGGCCGTGCTCGCCTATCTGTCGCGCTACACCCACCGGGTCGCCATCTCGAACAGCCGTCTCCTCCGGTTCGAGGAGGACGGGGTCACGTTCCGCTACAAGGATTATCGCCGCGGCGGTGCCGACCGGCAGCAGGTAATGACGCTCGCCGCCGACGAGTTCATCCGCCGGTTCTTGCTGCACGCCCTGCCGCGCGGATTCCACCGCATCCGTCACTATGGTCTGCTCGCCAGCGGCACCCGACGGACCAGCCTCGAACGCGCCCGTCAGCTGCTCGCGGTCGCACCGCCCGCGACCGATGACGCGCCCTCCGAACAGGCCGATGCCCGGCCACCATGCCCGTGCTGTGGCGGGCGCATGATCATCATCGAGACCTTCGAGCGTCGATATCAGCCCCGCGCACCGCCATCCCCGGCCGTCGCATCCGGGAGCTCAGGGTCGTGACCCGGCACGACATATCGTCGATCACCCGCGCGGCACCTCTGTCGCGGGGAACGTCAGACCCTGCGTCTAGCCTCCGCAAAAGCGGACTCACCTCTGCCAAAATCGGACGGTCCGCTTTTACGCGCCCACATCGCCGCCCGAAAAGCAGCCGGTCCGCTCTTGGATCCGTCCGCATTTCGTTAGCACCTGGCACCGCCAAGAGCCGCCGAACATACAAATCCCCATAGACCACCGCCCCGGGGCCCGCGGGTTCGGGCACCGCCGACTTTCCGACGCCTCACGGCGTCCGAAACTCTAAACGAGTTCTGTCAGTCCGCTTACAGATGGCACGCTCAAAAACCGGACGATCAAAGCTGGCGCAGCTTCTTCGTAGGCAAAGTCAAATCACGCGAACGGGTGGCGCCGAGCCGCATCGCCGCGACAGGCTCGTTGCACGAGCGACTGCAGTTCTTGGAGATCGTCGTCGCCCGCCCGGCGCGTCCAGAGATCGCCCATCAGCGGCTGTCAACCGTGCGGCGCGAAATTATCGTCCATGCCTTCGAAATCCGACACGATGTCGAAATAGGCATCCGCCTCGCGCTGGAACTGCATCGGAACGAGTGCGGACGTCACGAGGCAGCACTTCAGTCCGATCGACCCTTCGGCAATCCCAGTGGTCTTCGATACCTGCGAGAGGTTCGCCTTCAGGAACTCGAAGCGATCGAGGTGACGTCTTGTTGGCCCCCGTCTGCCGCCGCGCTCAACATGGTTTGGACCGAATTCGACCAGGCGTTCGGCGATCTCACCGACCGTCTTGTCGGCGAGCAGGCGCTTGCACTCGATGACATAGACGGCGCCGGTCGATTCGTTCCAGGCCAGCACGTCCACGTCTCCGCCCTCCTTGGTTCCGCCCAGCCGCGTCATCAGATAGTCGGCTTCGGTCTCAAGCCCAAGCTCCTTGAGCCGCGCCGCGACGCGGCGATTAAACTGATGACCCAGACGGTCGACGGCGGCGCCAATCCAGCGCTTCATCTCCTCGGTCCGGAAATAGGATTCCGGGAGACGAGCGTTGTAGGCCCTCAACGCGTACTCCGAGGCGTGCTCCGCGATCACCGGCGATACGATGCAGATCGGATCCTCGTCGTCGTTTAGCTGGACGATAGGCCTGGAGAGCAGGCTAAGTCGCCGAGCGAACCGCCATGGAAACCAGTCCTTCGCACTCGCGCCGACGGGCTTCATGTCATTCCATTTCGCGCGGGGAACGAGCGTCCACGATTCCAGCAGCCTATCGGCCGCCGCGTCGTCCACGCCGTCCATCGCGACGAGATCGGCCTTCAGTTCCGAGCGGCGAACGGTCACCCGGCCGTTGCCCGATGCGACGGCACGATCACCGAGACGGGAGACGAAGTCGACCATGCGGATCGGCGTCACGCCGTACTCGACCGCGAACGCCGCATCGAATTCCTTGTTGGTTTGGCGTTCGTATTCCTCGTCATCGATCTGCTCTGGCACCTCGTAGAAGGTGTCGTAACCCTGCGCCGCCGCGTCGAACTGGTCCCGCGACAGGGCGACCATGAAGGGCCGGTGGATCTGTTCCGCGAACTCGTCCTCGAACCTGAGGACGCCGCTCGGCTTGATCTCGATGCGCTCCGCGAACCCGTGATGGATTTCGTCACTGCGCGACGCGACACCGCAGAGGAGCGAAACGTGCGCAAGGAGGAAGTCGAGATCGTCCAGCGAACAGGTGCGTCCCCCGGTTACCGGCGAGGTGCACACCGCCATCTCGATTACGACGCGGCAGCTCAGTCCCACCTCCGACCGCGCGCTCTCGCGCTCGACCGCGGCGCGCATCACCTCCTCGCGTGGATGGAGATGGAGGATGGCGGCGGCGGTGTGACGCCAGGTCGCACGGTCCCGGTCGATCGCATTGTGGTTGTCGATGCACGCCTCGATAACCGACGTCCGATCGATCAGCTCAAGCCGCGCGCGTATCTCCTCCCAGAGGATCTCGACGGATTTCTGCAGCAGCTTGCCGGCTTCGGCCTTGTCCTCGACTACCCGGGCGTCCCCCTGAGCCACGCCGCCTCGCTGCGCGAGCCCGATGTCCGCCCAGGCCCGTACCTCGGGCTGTATCATCCGCGCGCCCGGCAGCTCCGCCGTCGCCAAGATGAAGTCTCCAGCGGTCTTCGGGGTCAGCACATGGAGATGCCGTGACGATCTGTCCTTTACGATCGAGGACGCGATCTGCTCGGCCAGATCGTTCTCAGTCGATCCGCCGAGGTCGAGCGCAGCCTGTACGACCGTCTCGACCATCCAGCGGTCGCCCACATTGTCGGGACGTCCGAAGGCTCTGAGGTAATCCACCGGGCAATCGATGCGGATGGCCTCGCCGACGATATTGAGAACCGGCTTTGCGGAATCTGCGTCATCCGCGACCGTCGCCGCATCGAGATCGGCCCCTTCCGGGAAGGCCAGCTCGATGCTGATGAATTGGGGCAACGGATCGGCAACCCCGGCCAGCGCCGGCGCGATCATGACCACCCAATTCCTGAGCATATCCCAGACGCGGTAAGACAGCGACCTCGACGGCGTCGGGGCGGTGCTCGCGATCGTGATCCACCACGTCCTTCCGTCCACCTCGATGGCGGCAGCGGGCCGCCCTTCCATCGCGTCGGCGACGCTCACGTAGCTGGGTTTGGTCTGGAGATCGGCGAAATACATCTCGGTCGAGGGTCTACGAACCTCGACGAACGCGTTGCGCGGATCGACCCGCACCGCGTGCTTGTCGAGCGCGCGACGGATCCGCACCCGGACCGCCGTGAGGTAGTCGGTCCCGAGTTGGATCAGCGTGCGGCCGCGCTCGGCGTCCTCGGGAAGGATTTCGAAGTCGTGGCCCTCCACGAAGCCGTAGAGATTGAGGAAACCGTTGGGGTTCACGAGCTGGCTTCCCGTCCGGCGAAGCTGCCGCTCCTGATCGAGGATGCGGTACATCTGCAGCGCTGACGTGTTTGAGTCGTCGGCGAAGAGCTCCAGATCCTCGGCACCGAGCCCGACGAAGGGCCATTCGGGCGGGACGCGTCCCGGGTCGGCCATGAAGCCCCTGCCCAAACCGCCGAATGCGAGGATCGTCATCCCAATTCGGAAATCGGGCATCGCCTTGATCGTGGAGATGCCGGCGTCGACGAGGCGCCGCACATCGGCGGACACGTCCTTGACGGAACGAAAGCCTTCGTCCGCGACCTCCTCGACGTCGTCCTGCACGAAGATGACGTGCGCATAGGCGCCGACGTCGAACGTGCAGATCATCTCGACAGCGCCGGACTGCGCGTCGGTGTCGGGCCCCGTGATACGGTCCAAACCAAGGCCAATGCGGGCGCTCATGACGCTGTTGCCGAACTGGTAGTCCGTCAGCTTGTCCCGAAGGCGTTCGCCTTCGTCGTTGTTCAACGCCATCTCGAGGGCGCGCCGCCTGATCGCGGCACCGATCGCGGTCGGCAGCGCGACGACGAAGTCGTCGCCATCCATCAGGATCGGCCGAGCCTCGAGCGAGGTCCAGCTGATTGTCTCGCTACGCAGGACTGCACTGTGGGCGGGATCGAAGACGAACGGGCGCAGGTCGAACGGCTCGATGTCGAGCTCCGCAAGGTCCGCGAGCGTGAAGCGGAGGCGCGCCGACAGTTCCTCGATCCGCCTCGTCGGGAACTGGACACGGGCAAGCCGTCGCCCGCCGCCGGTGACGTTGCGAGAAAGTACACTGCGTTCCGCAATGGCGGTGCTCAGCTCGAGGAGCGCCGACGCCTGTCGCAGACAGTGCGGAGCCCATGTGCTTCCTTCGCGCGCGCACGCAGTGACCGCGTAGAGCACGGCCTGCACGTAGGCCGCGTTGGCCTCCCAGATGCCCTCGAACAGCAGCGAGTTGCCCGTCCCGGACACGACGTTGGCCACGAACACGTCCTCGGGTGGATCCTCCTGGTGCCCGACCCGGTCCTCGCCGAGGATATCGTTCAGCCACTCGCGGAGCTGGGAAGCTGTCGGTCGCAGTGTTCCGTTCGCGCGGAGCGCGACGAGGTGGATCAGCACCTCGAACCTCACGGCGTTCGCGTGCAGATCGGGATCGGTCAGGAGACCGCCGAGCATCGCGAGAGTCGCGGCCTTGTCGAACTTCTCCAGCCGCGCCGCGAGCTTGCCCAGGCGCTCCTCCATCGGCCCGATTGCCATCGCGTCGGTTGCCGCCATCATTGCGTCGAGCATCATTCCTTCACTTGGCACCATTCAACACTCCTCGGTTGAGGGTGCCTATTGGTTACAACGCCCGCACGGTGAGATGAATCCGAAATGGTGGCTGCGCACGTTCGATCCAAGTGTTTTTCGGTCGGCCGATTCTAGGCTCGCCCGCGCTGCCCCTTCAGGGGGACCAATCCCGTGTGCAACGCTCGCCTTCGAGTATCAACTCACCGATCGGATCCTCGATTCCAGTCAGTCCGTTGGGTGCGTGCCGAGATGACGCGACGACAATGGCATCGTTGAACCGAACTGCGACGATATCAGCGCTCGGTCGCGGCCACCATACTCCCATCAACCTCGCGAGCTCGCCTTCGAGCTGATGTTCTTCAGCATCAATCGGCAGAAGCGAGGCGAAACTGGCGTTGCCCAGTTAGCAATGACTCGCGTTGCCGTCCCTCATAGGTTTCAGCGCTTATGTTTGTTTTTTGCGATCCGCTGCCCCGAAACGGGCAGACAGAAAAGTCCCCAATGTCGGTCGTTCGCGTCGCCGAGCCGCAACTTGAACGAACGGCGGCTTTCGGGATCATCGACCGGCGGGTCGAACGGCGGAGTTTGGGGCGCTAAGCCGACCTGACCGCGCCGCGCTCGACCGTAACCGCTCAAAGCGGCCGAGACCCTCAAGGACCCGGTTCGCGCAGCGGCGTAGCGCGAAGTCGCGCCGCAGGCGCGTAGCGCCCAAGTCCGGGCACTTCCGAATCGATCAGACGCTTGCTTCGGACCGCAAATGTTCCAGATGCTCTGCACATAGCTGCTCCACAATCGCGCTAAGCCGCTTTACCGACCCCGCCAACGCGTCGAGATCTTCGACCCCAATCTCATAGCTCGGGGAATAGCGCGCCTCGACATAGGCGCGTTTGAGCAACTCAAATCGACGGCGGTCGGCCCGCGTAGCCCGCGGCCAGGCCTCGACCAACCGCGGCTCCTTGTCCTCGGCGAGCGACCGCAGAAACTTGATGTTGTGCGAGCGCGGGAAATAGAGCGTCCGAACCAACAGGAAACAGGCGTATGCTCGTTCGGTTGCCTGATGCAGGGTGAAGGCAGCTAAGTTCCTATCACCCAGCTTTTGGTAGAATTCGGCACCCGCCAGCAGATTGCCGACCCCTACGTACCAATGTTCAAAGTACTCCTGCGCCATCGCCAGCGCATCCCGCGCGGTCAGCGGCTTCGGCGCGGCCAAGGCATGCTGCGGCAGCTCGCAGAGCACCACGCCGTCGCGCACGATATCCACCCAGAAATACTCCCCGCGCTGGAGCGCCTTGTTCACTTCGTCGAGGGTGTGGACGATGATGTTGACCGGGCGGCGCACCGCGGGATCGTGGAGGATCTTGTCCTCGGCGATGTACCAATAGGCGGCGATATCGGTGAGGTCCTCGTGGTTGACGATGACCAGCAGGTCGAAATCGGACTGGTAGCCGTTTTCGGGTTCGTCGACCCAGTCGTCGCGCGCATAGCTGCCGAACAGGATGATCTTGAGGATCCTGCCGTTCTTCTTCCATGGCTGGGTGGCAGACGCGATCGCCTGGGCGAACTCGGCGATCAGCAGGTCGCGGACGCGGGCGAGCTCGGCCTGTTGGACGTCGGGCAAGTGATCGAGATCGACACGCATAGAGATTTCCTAGCGGCGGTGGCGCGTTTCCTCAATGTTCGCGGTGGTCGGACGGAAACCGCATCAAGTGAAGGATGGCGCAGGCGAGGCGCCGCTCGACTTCCGCGACGCTCATGTCGAGGTCGGCGGCAATGCTGGCGAAATCGATCCCGCCAAAGCGCACCTGTTCGAACACCTGTCGCTCGAGCGCGGGCATGGTGTCGAGGGCGCGGCGGAGCCGGCGAAGCTCGGGGTTCATGGTCGGTCTCCTTGCGTTGGCTGGCGGCGCCGGACGACGGGCGGGCGGGGAGCGTCCGCACTGAAAAGACGGGGGCGTTCGCCTGGGGGCAGGGCATTGTGGTGGCGAAGGCGGGCCGCGAGCGGGCGCCGCTACCCCGCCGATGGGGCCATGCGGCTCGGATCGAGCGATCCCGGCCCTTGCCGCACTGCGAAGGCGGCGCTCATCGCCGCCGGTGGTCGAGGACGGCGATGCCGGCCATCCGCGCCTTGTCGAACAGATTGTCCTGGATGCCGCCCCCGGGAAAAAGGATGATGCCGCGCGGCAGACAGGCGAGCACCCGGTCGTTGCGCTTGAACGGGGCGGCCGCCCGGCTGTATTTGACGAAGTCCGGCGCGAAGCTGACCTGCGGCACCTTGCGCTCGCGCGCCCACAAAGCGGCAATGTGTTCGGCACCGGTACGCGAGGCACCGTGGAGCAGCACCATCTGCGGATGCCGGCCATGGACTGCATCGAGCACCTGCCAGATCTTGCGGTGATCGGCATAGTCGGCACCGCCGCTGACATAGATGCGCTCGCCCGGGGGCAGCAGCAGCTTTGCATCGGCGTAGCGGCGATCGTTGACGAACTCGCGGCTCTCGATCACCGCGGCGGTCATCGCGCGGCGATTGAGCATCGACCCGCTCCTGGGCAGCCAGGGCTTGCGGAACAGGTGGCGGAACTGCTCGGCAAAGGCCTCGCGATAGGCTTCCATCGCGTCGCGGCGCTCGATCATGCTGCGGCCTTCGGCAATCAGCGTCTCGAGTTCGACCGATTTGACTTCGGAGCCGTCCTGCTCGCGCTGCGCGCGCTTCTGGGCAAGCTCGTTCGCATCGAGCTGGCGGTCGGCACGCTCGGTTGCGCGGTGGAAGACATTGGTGAACCCCCAGATCAGCTCCTCGAGCTCGGGCTCGAGCCGGGTATCGACCAGGCTGGCGGCCAGGGCATCGCAGCTATCGGCGGCTGCGCCTTCGACCAGTCGCCCTTCGGGCAGGGGCCTTGGATCGAGTTCGTCCTCGAACGGCCTTGTCGCGTAGAGCTCGAGTTCCTCGAGCAGATGGGCGAGGTGCGAGCCTCCCGTGCCTGTCGTGTCGTGGATGTCGTCCATGTCGCGTACTCCTCTGGCGAATGCCGCGCCGCTCGCGGCCTTCCTGGCGACAAAAGGCGGCGGCGCACGCGGGCGCGCACGGCCGAGCGCAGCGACCGGCACCGCCGGCGGCCGCCGGAGCGGCAGCGCAGGACCCGGGAGCACGGCTATTTTGCTTCGCGGTGCAAAGCGGGGCTGACCGGCCCCGCGGCGGAAAATAGCCGTGCGGACGGGTTGCACGCCCGCGCGCGCTGTCGACCCGTCGCCCCCTGGAAGGCGCGTGGCGCGGCGTCTCCCAATGGAGATCCCGACATGCGACGTCGCGGCGCCGCGACGATCAGGGCCGGTCCTCGGGCTGCATCTGTGCCAGGATGCGGGCGCGCAGCGCATCGAGACCGATCGCCAGGAGATCGGCATTGAGGTCGCCGAACCGGGCGTCGAGGGGGCGGACATCGATGCCGTGCCGCGCGGCACGGCGCGCCAGCCGGTCGGACGCCGCGTGTCCTGCGGAGTCGCTTTCGCGAGCGACATAGAGTCGGCGAAGCCCAGGCGGCAGGTCGAGCGCCCCCAGATGCGCGGCGGACAGCGCCGCGATGGCGGGCAGTGTCGGCACGGCGGCGCGCAGAGACAGGACGGTCTCAATTCCCTCGCCGGCGGCCATGAGGGAACCTGCGCGACCGAACCGCGCACCGTTGCCAAGGAGATGCCCCATTGCCCGGCGCGGACTGGCCACGCTCGCCTTGGCCGAGCCGTCGCGCGCGAGCCAGGTGCGGTGCGCCCCCGTCACGACTCCCGCACAATCGGTGACGGCCGCGATCAGTGCGGGCATCGTGCGAGGTGTAGCGGTGGGGTCGCCGACGCCAGGGCGATACCAGCAGCGCGGATGAAAGCGCAGCGCATCCAGTCCCTCCATGTGCGGAATGCCGCGTGCTGCCAGATAGGCTTGTGCAGCCGTTCCGGCGATCGGGGAAGCAAGCGCCAGCAATCGACGGGCGGCAGCGGGCGAGCCCGACCGGTTACTGCGTGGCAGGGCAGGGGATACGGCGGGCGCTGGATCGGCAAGACACAGGTAGCGCCGGGCTTCGACCATGGCATCGGCGAGGGTGCCGGTAGCGGTGGCGGCGCGCAGGATGTCGAGAAGGTCGCCATGTTCGCCCGACTGGGCGTCGGTCCATTTGCCTGCGCGGGCGCTGCCATCGGGAGCATCGCGCAGCCGCACATAGAGGCTGTGGCCGGGGGTGTTGCGGACGTCGCCGACCCGCCAGTAATTGCCCTCGCGGCGGCCATTGGAGAGATAGTGCCGGCACAGGCGCTCGGCCTGGCCGGCAAGCTCGCGGGCGATTGCTCGTGCGGGATGCTCCACTGCTCCCTCCCGATCAATCGCCGCCTTCCGGCGGGCGGTAAAGATCGAAGGGATTGCCGTCGGCGAGATGGCCGAAGGGCGTCATAGTGTAGGTCGATCCGTCAAAGGCGACTGCGCAGAGCACGAAGCGCGGCGCGCGGGTTAGCGTATCGGTGCATTCGACGAGCGCGAGATTGCCGTCGGCGGCGGCACGCAGCAGCGTCTCGAAATTGGTGCGGTGGGCATCGGGGATGGCCATCGGGAACCTCCTCAAACCAGCGGGATGGAGAGGAGCGGGGCGCCTGCGCGCCCCGCTCGCATCGGTCATTCGGCGGCGAGCGCCATATCCTCGGTGTCGGCGGCAGTGCCCGGTTCCGCGAGACGTGCCGGAAGCGCTGCGTCCGGCGCGGGCGCGGGTTCGAGCGCGCCGGGTCCGGCAAGGGGCTCGGGCGTGCGCAACGGTTCGGGCAGCCAGCCGCTATCCGCCATCAGCCGTTCGGCCTCGCGGGCCATGTCGGGCTTCCTGAGTGCCGCGATCCGCGCCGCGACGTCGCCGCCCCGGGCTTCGGTCACGGCTTCGAGTATCCGCGCCTTGGTGACCTTGCCGAAATAATTGTCGGCAGTGGGTTTCCAGCCGGTCGCGACCAGGTCGAGCCCGACCGCCCGGGCGAGGACATCGCTATGCGCCAGCCGCCGCTCGACGCCATGCGCGCTGGTGCGGCCATTGTCGTATCGGGGCGCGACCTCGTAGAGTGCATTGACCGAACAGGCGGCGCAGTGCGCGAACAGCTCGGCCTGTTCGGTGCCATCCAACTGTTCGAGCGCCTCCCAGAGTTCGCGATCCGATTGGGGCAGCCGCTCCTTCCATTGTGCGTGCCGCGCCTCGATCGCAACTGCCGGCATGCTGTGGCTCATTCCCGCCGGCTGGACGCCGAACCCGACCCTGGAGAGCGTGAGCGCGAGGCAGGTCTCGGTGTGCCCCCAGTAGAAGCAGGCGAGCACGAAATTGTGGAGCACGGCGCGGAACGCGACCCCGGGATTGCCGGCGACTGCGTCCTGGAGCGCGATCGTGCGCTCCGCGCTGAGCTCCGCGAGCAGCCGGTCGGACAGCGGCTTCAGCCCTTCTTCCTCGTCCTCGCTCTCGGTGCCCCCTCCTGGTGCGGACACGGGCACGGCGGGGCTGTCGGTGCGGGCCGACCCGGCTTCGTCGGTTTCGCAGTCCGGATCGGCATCCTCCGGCTCCGGCTCGACCACCGGTTCGTCTTCGGCGCGCACCCAGCCGGGTTCGACCTCGAGCGCCCCGCTGCGGCCGATCGTGACGAACACCCCGGCGATCGCCATGTCCGCAGGGTCATAATGCCAGCTTCCTCCGGCGAGGCTGCCGATGCGCTCATCGAGCGCGGTCAGCTTCGCATCGATCGCGTCGGGAATCGTATCGGCGTCGCCCCATTCGGCCTCGAGGGCGTCGGCCTCGGCCTGGAGCAGTGCGATCTCGGCAATGTCCGCCTCGGTCGCAGGCGAGTGGATCGGCGCGATCTGCCGCAGGCCGTGCGCGAACCCGTAAGGAAGGTCGATCGCAGCCTCGACCCATTTCCAGCCTTCGGCGCGGATGCGCTCGGCCTCGGTGCCCAGCTTATCGAGCACCAGCCGATCGAGCAGCGCTGTATCCTCGAGCCAGCCGCCACGATCCTCGTCGAACAGGTCCCGGAGTACAGCTCCCCCCGCCGCGACATAGGTGTCGATGCCGACGAACAAGGCGCGCGGGTCGTGCGCCGCGATGCTGGTCTCGGTGAGGCGCGCGCGGATAAAATGCGCCGACTGGTTGTAGTGGTTCCGGACCAGTTCCCAGACCTGCTCCTGGCGCGCGGTGTCTTCGGAGACACTGAACGCCATCAGCTGCTCGAGCGTCATGTCGCCTGCGGCATAGACATCGTGCAACAGCGGCGACACGCCGGCGAGCCTGAGCCGCTGGCGGACCACCGCCGGGGTCACGCGGAACCGTGCGGCCACGGTCTCGATATCTGCACCCTGGTCGACGAGAAGCTTCATGCCGCGGAACTCGTCGAGCGGATGGAGCGCTTCGCGGAACACATTCTCGGCATAGCTGTCTTCTTCCGCCGAGACCGGGTCGTCGGCCGCCTTCACGACGCAGGGCACCTCGGCGTCGCGCGCGAGCCGCTTGCGCTTGACGAGGATCTCGAGTGCGCGGAACCGCCGGCCTCCGGCGGGAACCTCGAACATTCCGGTCTCGCGGCCCTCGGCATCGAGCGCCGGCCGAACGCTGAGCCCGCTCAGCAGGCCACGGCGTTCGATGTCGGCGGCAAGGTCGTTGATCGTGACGCCGTCCTTGATCCGGCGGACATTGGCCTGGGATAGGACCAGCCGGTGGAACGGAATCGCGCGCGCGGGCGCGAGGACGAGCTTGGGTTGGGCTTTCGCCATGGGTCTTCTCCAACTGGCGGGGACCGGAAGACTCTCTCCCGACCTTCACTCCGCCAAAGGAGAGGCGCAGCCCTCTTCCTCTGGAGAGGAGGGCCGCGCCGTGAAGCGATGGAGGAAATCAGCGGGCGGCCGCCAGCAGCCGCGACGCCCGCGCCTCGAGCTCGATCCTGCTGTCCTGGTGCGGCCGCGCGCGGGCGAGCGCCGTGATCCCTTGCACGAAGTCGAAGACCGACGCGGGGGGATGCCCCTCTTCGTCGAGCACGGTTGCGATGATCCTGCCCGCTTCGACCTTCGAGAATCCGCGTTTGCGCAGAAAATCCTGCCGGTCTTCCTCGGTGCGCGCGACGATCCGCTGCCGCGCTGCCTGGATCCCGGACAGGAACGGCTGGGGCGAGGAGGTCGCGAACGTCTCGAGCGCCGGCGCCGCCTCATGGGCGAAGCGGTTCGCGGCAAACTTCGAATGCCGGATGCTGATCTGTTCGAACCCCTCGGCGCCCCAGATATTGCGGTTCATGCAGACGGCGCGGAGATAGAAGCTGGCCATCCCCAGCGTCTTCGCGCCGACCTCGCTGTTCCAGCAGTAGAAGCCCCGGAAGAACAGGTCCGGCTCGCCATTGGCAAGTTTGCCGGCCTCGATCGGATGGGCGTCGTCGACGAGGAACAGGAACACGTCGCGGTCGCTGGCATAAAGCGTCGTGGTGTCCCGGGTCACCTCGACATGCGGGTTGTGCGTCATGGTCGACCAGTCGAGCAGGCCCGGGACCTTCCAGCGGGTGTCGCCGGTGCCGTCGCCGGCGATCTTCATCACCGCCGCGACGAGCTCGTGGTCCCAGATGCGACCGTAATCGGGGCCCGTGACCGCGCGCAGTTCGGTCCGGCCGTCTTCGGTTTCGAGCGTCTTGATCAGCTCGGCACGGTGGCTGAGCAGGCCATGCTGGAGATTGATGGCGGCGAGCGGCGCAGGCAGCGTGCGCAGATAGGCGGAAGGCGCGCCGACCAGGCCGCACAGCTGGCCGAATGACCAATGAGTCGGCGCGACCGGCGCGCTGCTGCCGGGTATGACCAGCGCCAGCCGCTCGGGGTTGTCGCGGCGCGCTTCGACGCGCACTGCGCGCGTCTCGACAGTGCGCGCGGTGGCGCGGCGCGCCCGCGCTTCCACTGCGGCATGGAGGGCGCCGAGCGAGAGATAACGCTCGTCGTCGGGGCGCGTGAACCATTCGGACGCGACGCGACCGATTCGCGATCCGCGGCTGATATCGACCTTGTAGGCGCCCGGATGCGGGGGCGGCGCGGATGCAGGGTTGAGGACAGTCATGACAAGTCTCCGCGACGGGCGCCGGAAGACTCTCTCCCGGCCCTGACCCGTCACGGCCGAACCGGCCGCCCTTTTCCTCTTGCCTGTCCCGCCGCTGCGGGTCCGGCCTCCCCTTGAGAGAGCCCAACCCCCTCCGCCGCCATCCGCGAACCTCCTGCCCCGCATGACCGGTCGCGGCATGCCGTCGAAGCTCGCACAGGGACCCGGCGCGGATCTATCGAGAGCCCCCGGAATGCGGCCGCAGGGCTGCGCTCTCGCCGTCGCCACCGCTAGAGCGTTTTCACCTTCGGCGAAGGCGCTCTGGTGTTTGATCGCCGCATTTCCCGAGTCGTTGACCGTAAACGGTCAACTCGAAAACGCTCTAGGCTTGCGATCACGGCCAGGACGTTCCGACCGCAGGCTCGCCGGTCGGTTAACGTGGGTGGTTACGATTGGCACCGGAAGCGGTTAGCAAACCGGCATGGTCGACGAACATGCGCTCTGGGCATGCGCGAACCAGCTGATCCGGCAATACGGCGCCGGGGCCTCGGCGTTTGCCAGTATGCGCGCCGAAGACCTGCTCCGGATCGGCGATCACAAGGGAAACGCAGTCTTTCTGGCGATAGCCACGCGGATCGACCAGCTTGAACGCCTCGCCGCTCCAGGCACACCGCACTGAGCCTGGGACATGGCGAGGGGACGGGGCACCGCCTTCGGGATTCTGAAGGACGCGCTGCAGTCCCATCCTGGAAATGGCTGATGGTAGCGTCTCCTCGTCCGACCGCATGCCGGTTAGGCAAAGGACTCTGCGCCAAGTCTCCCGGTTACGCCAATTCGGTTCGATGGGAAGTCGAAGCGGGCCCGCATGCAGTGCTTTCGCGCTGCTGCAAGCGGCCATTTATCTGCACCGGCCTCCTTTCGCCCCAGCGACATGCATTCACGCTATGCTGCAATGGTATAACGGCCGGAGGTGCGCGTAGCATCCAAAATGCTAAGCACCAAATCTTTCAAAGCCGATTGACCGATATCGTCTTTCTGCTCATGATGGCGATAATGCAGCTATTTGCCATAGTTTTCCAATTGTTTTGAAAAGGGTGGCTTACGACGTGGTAAGGTCCTTCGGACGCCATTAGTCGTCGCTTCTGGCCGAATGAAGCTATTTAGAGACGAGGTTATCCAGCATCGACAACAACGTCTCTATGGCGAGGTCGTGTTGTCGCAGCCGGTTTCGACCAGGCTTGTCGTAATGGGGCTGGCGTGCTCTGTTGCGATTCTAGTGGCGTGGCTTTTGCTGAGCACGTATACTCGCATCGAGGCGGTGCGAGGCATATTGGTCACCGACCGGCCGTCCGCGAAGGTGCTTGCGCCTGTTCCTGGAGTCGTGGCGCAATTGAGAGTCCGAGAAGGGACTCTAGTGCGAAAGGGCGATCCCCTTGCCGTTATCAGCATTGATCGTCAAGCTGCCTCCGGCCACGAAGTCGTTGCCGACAGCTTGGGCACAATCGAGGTACGCCGATCTCTCGCCGACGAGCAGATCGAGCTCGCATACGCTAAGGAAGTTTCGGATCGTGCGGCACTGGCTGAGAACATTAAGGTCGCCGCCGTAGAGTTAGCCAGCCTTCGTTCTCAACTTGCCCTCCAAAAAGAAATGGTCGCTTCGAATCAACGGCTTTTCGACCAATCGACGATTCTGGTTGAGCGAGCTGTAATTTCTCGCGTGGATTATGAAAGGAAGCGACAAGCGCTAATAGCGTCGAGGCAGCAGTTGGAAAGCTTGGATCAGCAGGCCGTGTCAAAAGCTGCAGAACATCGACAGTTGAGCTCGCAGCTTAAAGGTATTACGAACGAAGTTCGTCGCCAGATTGTAGATCTGAAAGTAGGTCGAGAAGCATTGGCGCAACAAAAGGCGCAACTTGAGGGGCAGCAGGCCTATATCGTCACAGCTCCCGTCAGCGGAAGAGTGACCGCGCTGCAAGCGGCTGAAGGGCGGATCGCGTCTTCGAATTCACCGATGATGGTGATTCTTCCGGAAGGCGCCAAGCTCAAAGCCGAGCTATACGCGCCAAGTCGCGCCGTCGGCTTCGTGCGTCCAGGGCAGGAGACTCGCCTTTTATACGATGCCTTCCCCTACCAGCGATTTGGCTCCTATGCTGGCAGAGTCCAGTCCATCTCGGGCACCATCATCGATCCACGCGAAACTGATGTACCTCTGAAGCTGGAAGAACCGGCCTACAGAGTTCTGGTTTCTCTCGACGATGAGCCGGCGGGAAACGGGGGCGCCTCACTCACCCTGCAGCCTGGCATGACGCTCCAGGCCAATATTGTACTCGAGCGGCAGAGCTTCTTGCAGTGGCTCCTGCGCCCACTGCATGCGATCAGAAACCGTTCCGGATGACTCAATTGCTGAATTTTCGCGGCGCGCGAAAAACGCCATACATTGCGCAAACCGAAGCAAGCGAGTGTGCACTCGCTTGCCTGGCGATGGTGGCAGGTCATCATGGGTTGCGGACGGACCTGGTTTCGCTGCGCCAACGCTTCGGGTTTTCCCTAAAAGGGGCTACGCTAAAACAGGTCATCGAAGTCGCAGAAACCATTGGCTTCAACGCTCGTCCATTGCGCGGTGAGATTGAGGATCTCGCGCATTTATCGCTTCCAGCGATTCTACATTGGAATCTCAATCATTTTGTCGTGCTGGTTGAGGTTGCGAGAGGGTTTGGCGGGACCCGTTACTGTATTCATGATCCCGCGCGGGGCGTTCGCCATCTCACACGCGAAGAAGTTTCGCAAAGTTTCACTGGAGTTGCTCTCGATCTTTTGAAATCAGAGACATTTCGTCCACGTGTAGAGCAGGTAAAATTGGGAATAACCCAGTTGTGGTCTTCCATGTCCGGCTTCTGGCAAACAATGCGACAGGTTTTTTTACTAACGCTAGTCCTGCAATTCGCGTCACTAGCAAGTCCATTTCTTCTGCAAACATCGATTGATACAGTTTTTCCCAGCTTTGATCGAGACCTCCTATTTATGCTCGCGGTTGGTTTCGGCGGCCTCGCGATCATCAATATGCTAGCGAGCTGGATGCGCGCACTCATCCTGGTCACGCTCAATAATTCCCTCTCCTACCAAGTTGTGATAAACCTATTCAGGCACTTGGTGCGCCTGCCTTTGCCGTGGTTCGAAAAACGCCACGTCGGAGACGTGATATCTCGCTTCGGCTCGACTCAGCCTATCACCCAGCTGCTGAGCCAAGGCATGATCGCCGCCTTCATCGACGGCGCGATGGTGCTCATCACATTGGCGATGATGTTCGTTTACTCTGGGATCCTGGCAGGCATCACAGTTACCGCTCTCGCTATTTACGGAGCAATTCGAGTTATCTTCATTCACTCGCTGCGCTTTCACAATATCGATGCGATAACCAGCTCTGCGCGCGAGAGCAGTACATTCATCGAGACCGTCCGAGGCATCTCAGCGATTAAGGCATTCGGACAAGAGGGCAATCGGCAGCGCATCTGGCAGAAGGCCAAGGCCGACGCCACGAACTCGCAAATCCGCTTAGGCCGCTTGAACGCCGGATTTGATGCGATTGCACAATTCGTCATCGCGGTCGAGCGGGTCCTGTTTGTTTACGTCGCTGTAAGCCTCGCGCTCGACGCACGGCTCAGCATCGGCATGCTCTTCGCTTTCCAAGCCTACAAGCAGCAATTTTTGGATGCGAGCATGCGGCTCGTCGACCAGGCTATTAATTTTAACATCATCAAGGTCCATTTGAGCCGCATAGCAGACATCGCGCTTAGCGCCCCGGAGGAAGGTGTCGATGCCAGCGCGTCTGATCGGCCAGACTTCTCTCAGACAATCGAACTCCGTCAGATCGTCTATCGCTACGGCGTCGGTGAACCCGACGTCTTGAAAGGCATATCCTTCACGATAGAGCCGGGCGAGATGATTGCTCTAATCGGCCCCAGCGGTGGCGGCAAGACCACGCTTATGAAGGTGATGATGGGCCTTTTCGATCCCGTCTATGGGCAAGTGTTGATCGGAGGGCGCCCGGTCACATCCTTCGGCAAGCGCGCGTTGCGTCAAAGCATTGGTTCGATAGCTCAGGACGACGTCCTCTACGCGGGCACGTTGGCGGAGAATATCGCGTTCTTCGATCCGGAAATCGACATGTTACGCATAGAGGAGGTTGCCCGGCTCGCTGCCATTCACGATGAGATCGATAGGCTTCCCCTGCGCTACGATACTTTGATCGGCGATATGGGGTCAGTCCTTTCGGGCGGTCAGAAGCAACGGGTCCTCCTTGCGCGCGCCCTGTACTCCCGCCCCAAACTGCTGTTCATGGACGAAGGAACCGCACACCTCGATCCAGTCAATGAGGCGAAGGTGCTTGGCGCGCTATCCGCGCTTAAAATCACGCGGGTCGTCATCGCGCACCGATCACAATCGGTGTTAGCTGCTGATCGAGTGATCACGATCGTGGATGGGAACTTGCTTGAGAGCGTCACCCGGACTTCTCCACCTGACCGTTTGCCGCACCCGAGTTTAGCATGACCCCACACCTGAGAGGTCGGGCCACCGCTGTACCGCATCGGCTGTTGATCGGTGCTCCCAATACCTCATTGGACCTCGTTATCGCCGACAGGGCCGTGATTGAGGGGTTCCGCGGAAGCTGCACGTCGACCGCGCGCTCGATTGAGCGGGCGATCGCGGCAGACTGGCACGAGCAATCGCTCTTGCGTGCGCACTATCCAGGGCTTTTTGATGAACTCAGCGCCTTCGCGCAACTGAGTGAGCCTTTTGAACCGGAGAGTCTTCTCGCCAAGACGCTATGGGAATTGGATGTCGTACAGAAGCTTGAGAAAGTGGGGCTCGGGCAAGGGTTGAGCGACCCGAATGCGTTCGTTGACCTGCTTCTCGGAGTGCATCGAGGCATCGGCGGCGGCATTAGTTCTTTTCGTAAGACTTCGGTCGTCATCCGACCGGATGACGCAGGCAACGTAACCGTCTTCCCTCCATGGCAACTTTGCCGGCCACTTGTTGAGGATCTTGGGACATTTCTCTGTCGGTATGCGCAGCGCTTCCCCGGGCTTTGCGCGGTTGTTGCTTACGCAGGAATCATCCATGCCCATCCTTTTCGGGATGGTAACGGGCGGACCGCGCGCGTCGTGCTCAACTTAGTGCTACGGACCAGCACCGGAACGCCACATTTCCTTCCATTATCGAAGCTCGCGCATCTTAGTGACCGTGGATTTCTTATAAAGCTCCGCCGCGCTCTTTATGGAGGCGAGTGGGAACCGCTCATGGCTTTCACGCGCGATGCAGTTCGCCTCTCAAAAAGAATACAATGTGAATAAGACCGTTAAATTAAATTAGAGCTGGTGGTAAATATGAGGCTTTTGACCGAATACGAGATAACTCTTGTTGCGGGTGGAACCGGATCGACAGATGATTCGCAACTCAACGGCAACGATGACTATGAAGGCTCATGGTACGGCGCGGGCAACAGCGGCGGAGGGGGCAATTCCAATAATACGAGTTCGGGCGGCGGATTTTGGACTTGGTTCCCCCCTACCAGCTACCTGGAGGGTTATGCGCCTGGCGGCAACGGCACTTGGGGCTGGGTGCAAACGAGCGTCAATTCCAGCGGTGGCGGAACCGGCGGGGGTGCTCCCGGCGCTCCTTCGCAAAGTAGTCCGCCAAGCGTGACCCTTAAGGACGTTGACTGCTACAAGGAAGAGCAAGGCTTCAGCAGCGCTCTCAACACCCTGCGAGCCGCTTCGCCTACAGCATCAGCGCTGATCGATAGGGTGCTGGCCGGGCCACTTCCGTGGACTGTAACGCTGGTAGATGATGGCAATGATGGGACCCAGATCGGCCTGACCAATATTAACTGGGATCCGTTCTCCGGACTGGAGTTTAAGGACGCTGATGGAAACGCCGTTCATCAGTCGGCGATGGTCGGTCTCGCACACGAGCTTGGGCATGCTGAATATTGGAATAGGTCCAATGCCGAGCAATATGCGCATGCCATGGATATGGAGGCCAAGGTTGCGGCCGAGCTAAATGCCTATTTCCACAATAGTGCCGAGACGGCTCGCTCGGCTCACAATGTCGGAACGCCTTATGTCACGGCGAGTTCAACGACGACTGCGGCAGCAACGGAAGGACGTCCGGTATGTATGCCCTAGCATTAGGTCTGGCTGCTATCGCCCCAATGATCGGGCCAGGGAAGCGGCCTCAGTTTAGCGCCATGAGCGCTACGACTGTGCCTGCGCTTTGCCAAACGGGAGATCCCGATGACGATATTGAGATCAGACAGGTACGTCCGGCCGAGACCCCCAGGGTTGCGCTAAAAGCCGGAGATATTGTTCAGCGTGGCGAGGGCTATCGAGTAAAGCGGAGTTCGCCGATATGGAAACGTTTCGCTGAGAAAATTTGCGGTCAAACTGGAAACGTGGCTTCGTCGGTGGAGTCGTTGACTGACCCACGAATTGTGATTTTTCTTCGGAATGATATCTCTGGTGCAGCGGTTATTGAATTTCCGCGAGAGGATTTTGGTTATTTAAATGTGAAATATTATTTTGAAGGTTCGACAGGATTCATTGCGGCGCGCGATATACGACGCTTATTGGATTACGCCGTCCGAGTTGAATAGCCATGTCCCCGAAAGGGAAAATTCCCAATATACTTACCCGCGCTGATCAGAAATATACTGACGTTGACGTGCTCCCCTGATTGTTACCAGTCAGAGATAGAGTCCTGCTCCTTCATGATGGTTGGTTGACGTGATGGCAAAGTATCTGGAGGCATGCCCCCAGATACTTTGGTCGGCGATCTCGGCGGGGGTCTTCCCGCCGAGTTTCGAGTGTGGCCTGACGTGGTTGTAGTCGTGCCGTCAGGCGTCGAGCACGAAGCGGGCATGAGCCAGCGACGTGAACAGCGTCTCGTTGAAGCATTCGTCCCGCAGGCGCCCGTTGAAGCTCTCGACGAAGCCGTTCTGCATCGGCTTGCCGGGTGCGATGTAGTGCCACTCGACCCGCCGCTCCTACGACCAGCGCAGGATGGCTGACGAGGTCAGCTCGGTCCCGTTATCGCTGACCACCTTGTCCAGCTTGCCACGCAGCCCGATCAGCCGCGTCAGCTCCCGAGCGGCCCGCACGCCCGAAAGCGAAGTGTCGGCCATCAGCGCCAGACATTCCCGCGTGTAATTGTCGACCGCGCACAGGAGGCGGAACCGACGGCTGCAGGTCAGGGTGTCTGAGGCGAAGTCGATCGACCAGCGCTGGTTCGGTCTGTCCGGCAGCACCATGGGCGCCCTGGTGCCCAGAACCCGCTTGCGGCAACCACGGCGGCGAACCCGCAGGTTCTCCTCGCGATATATGCGCAGCAGCTTCTTGTGGTTGGGTGTCATGCCCTCGCGCACCAGCAGATAGTCTAGACTAGCCCCGGATACCTCCAGGCCGCCGAACTTGGCCTTGTAATTGTAGAAGGTCGCTCCGCTGAGCCAGTGACGGCGGCATGCCTCAGCCGTCGCCATCCCGGCCTCGTGCTCCTTCAAAATCGCGATGATCTGCTCTTCGCTGAACCTGCTGCGCTTCATTCCCGTCCGACTCCTTTGCGTCGGACTCTACTTGAAATCGGCCACATTTAAGGGGAACGCGCCACGAGTAGAATAAATTTGATTTTTATAAAATATATCCCCTAGTGTATCTGCAGTTGATGAAAATGCGGGGAGAATATGCGGCTACTCACGTCATATGAGCTTGATTTGGTGGCCGGGGGAACAGGCTCAACCGATGATTCGCAGCTCAACGGAAACGACGACTATAATGGTTCTTGGTATGGTGCCGGTAACAGCGGAGGTGGTGGCAACGGAGGTCACGGCGGCGGCTTTTGGCTTTTTGTACCAGTGGCGACGGCTGTTAACTGGTTTGAGTATGGAAGCACGTCTGGTTGGACTGGAAGCTGGGTGTATCAGCCATATGGCACCGGCGGCGGCCCGTCCGCCGGCATGGGCGCTCCCGCGCCCGGAGAGCCCAACAATCCGCCTGCAGAGCCACCCAAGATCAAGCTGGCAGGGTTTGAAAACTGCCCTGTCGATCAAAAGGCCGCTCAAGACGCTTTGTCTCTTCTTTATAGCGGCTCAGCGACGATGCGCGGGCTGATGGATTCGGCCGCAGCGAAGGGCGTTGGAATCGACATGATTAAGTATAATCCTAGCCAAGTTGGGGGCCAGTCTGGAGACAGGTTCATCTGGCAGGGAGATGGGCCTCACAACATCGAGTGGGATCCTTTCTTAGCCATTGAAGGAACTAATTCCAACGGTTCACACTACTCATTAAGCCCAGTTGAAGCGTTGGCGCATGAATTTGTGCATGCAGCCCATCTTGGAGAAGCAGATTGGCAGGGTGACGCCTCCGAGGCCAAAGTTATGGCGCTCGTTAATGCCATATCTGCTGAGCTTAATACTAATACCAGTAGTAATTTCAACACTAACCGAGACAATCATATCGGAAATCCATTTTGGGTTTCTACAATAACCCAAAGCACATTTGCTGCTACTCAGCGCCCAGACTGCCCAAATTGACCGTTAGGAATAGATCTGATGTTGAGTGAGTTTTTTTTACTTATCGCAGTCCAGACCGCGCCGGTAGGCTCAACGGGGGTGTGCCTTAAGGATGTCGGCGCAATCGCTACGGCAGAGCGCCTAGCGCAGCTACCTTCGGAGATTCAAGAAGACCTGAAGCTCATATCCCACAATAGCATGGGTGATAGCGATGGCCCCCTATTAAACACAGACTCCCCAAGTGATCGTGAAAGTAAATTTCCGACCGCCCGGTTTTTATTGGGCGTTCAGGTTAAAGATAAATGGTATATTCAGTTTGAGCAGGCGATGTCAGGAGTTAGAACGATTGGATATCGTCGCGACAATATGGGTAAATTCTATCGTGCGCCTTGGCAATATTTAGGTGGACCGGCGTGTGAGACCCTTAGGGCCATGGTAAGTGGCGTCCTTGGATTCGGCAACGTTAGCTTCTGAATTGAAACTATAAGTTTTATTTCGGAGGGTTTGAGTCTAAGATTCGATTGAATTATAGTTCCGGACGAAAGGGCGAGCGCGCAAATGGCGATGCGTTTTTCGCGTTTGACTGTGAACTCGTAGGCCGCCCGTGGCCAGGCGCTGCTCTGCTAGCTGAAAACTGGATCGTTTTCAGCTAGAGGGTACGGTTTCAGAGAGCCGCTTCCCGTTCTTGGGCCACCCAGCCGGGTGTCATCCAGCTTCTTCCGGCAGCGGCGGCCCATGTGCCGTTGACCGGTTCACCCGCGATATCGGCACCTTGGCGCCGGTCGCGCTGTGTGGCCTCACTCATTATAGTCTCTACGCCAAGCCGCGCATTTTCGGACCGCGTCGTCGGGGCTAATGAACCAGTGCTCGTTCAGGCACACTGCCCGGAACTTGCCGTTGAACGATTCGATGAACGCATTGGCGGACACCGAAGCTAACTTATCGGCGGCCTGAAAGCGGGGAGCAGGTCAAAAACGGTCCAAGAGACGGGCAGCACCTCAAGCGGCACGGGTATCGGCGCCCGACCGACACGAACGGGTTTGCGACCCCGGACACGAGCGCGCCACGCGGCAACAACAGGCAATGCGACCTCTGGCGTCGCGCCCGAGCGCGCGCCAGTGTGCGCTCCGCCGATCGCCCGCGTTCCGCTGCAGCCGGCACGTGCCGGCGCGCGTCAGCCGATCGTCATCCGAACGGACCGAGCCGCCGCAGAGCGACTCGGCGCCGCGCAGCGGTGTAGAGCGCGGTCACGCCGCAGGCGTGAGACGCCAGGGACCGCACAAAGCGCTAATCCGACCTTGCCGGCAGCTTGTTTCTGCACGCCAGCGTGCGCCAATCGAATGGCGCCGCTTGCACCCATGCCGCGCGGCTGATCCTGCTGCGAACAGACACAGGCAGCGCGAAGGATCGATGCATGTCCAACCGTCCGGAGCATGTGATCCGCCGCAAGGCGATGCGCACCCGTACCTGCCCCGGCCGCAGCATTCCTTTCGACCGCATTGCGGACAGCAGCCTCGCGAAAGCATCCCGTCGGCCACGCGATATATGCTCGCGGAAGACCGGCCTGGCCGAGCGCGCGATACCTTCGCTGCCGATGTTCCCGCCTCTGGCGGTCTGAGCCGATGTCTCGCGCACTCCAGCGCTTCTGTCGGTGCCGCTGATGGCGCCCCCAAGAACCTGCTCCGATCCGGACCTGATTGCGTTCGCCGAGGCCCTAGCGCGGGCTAATGTTTCCAGAGACATAGCCGCATTTCGCGCCAAAAAGGAGGGTTTCGGTGCGGACCGTCATCTACGCCCGCTTCAGCAGCGATAACCAGAATCCTCGCTCGGCCGAGGACCAGATTGCTGCCTGCCGCGCGCGCGCCGATCGCGAAGGCTGGCCGGTCATCGCCGTCTTCCAGGACGTCGCGACCTCGGGTGCCGCCGGCATCGGCGAGGATCAGCGCCCCGGCCTCAATTCCCTGCTGCGCCTGGTCGAAGGGGGCGGCATCGACCAGGTGCTCGCCGAATCCACCGATCGCGTCTCGCGCCATGTTGCCGATGCGCACATGATCCGCGAACGGCTGGAATTCGCCGGCGCCCGGCTGTTCACGCTGTTCGACGGCACGGTCACGCCGATCATCGGCCTGATCAAGGGCTTCACCGACTCCCAGTTCCGCACCGACCTCGCCGCGCGCAGCCGGCGCGGCCATATCGCCAACATCAACCGGGGCCGGGCATCCAGCGGCGTCGCCTATGGCTACCGCATCGCCAATCGGCTCGACGAGCGCGGCCAGCTCGTCGCCGGGCTTCGCGAAATCGATGCGGAGAGCGCCGAAGTGGTACGCAGGATCTTCCGCGCCTACGCAGCCGGTATCAGCCCGCGCGCCATCGCTACGTCTCTCAATGCAGAGGGGGTGCGCCCGCCCCGCGGCGGCGCGATCTGGCAGACGAGCACGATCCTCGGCCACAACAAGACCGGCTTCGGCATCCTTCGCAACCGCGTCTATCTCGGCAAGCTGGTCTATGGCCGCTCCAAATCGGCAATGCACCCGATGACGCGGCGCAAGCTGATGCGGCCCAATCCGGACCGGACGGCGATCGTCGAGCACGACGTGCCCGACCTGCGCATTATCGACGACGCGCTGTGGCAGCGGGTTCAGGATCGCATCGAAGCCAACCGGGGCATTCCCGCCGATCGGCAGCGTCGACCGAAGCACCTGCTGTCCGGTCTGGGCGAATGCGGCATCTGCGGCGGACCGTGGATCAAGATCAGCAGCCTCAACTGGGGATGCAGCCGCCACCGCCTGGGCAATGCCTGCACCAACAACCGCAGCATCGCGACGCGCCAATATGAGCGCCGCGTCCTCGCCGACCTCAAGGCCAACATGCTCGCCCCCGATGTGGTCGCCGCCTATGTCCGCGAATATCATCGCGACTTCGCACGCCAGTCCGCGACCCTTGCCCGCGATCGCGCGCACATTGCGCGCCAGCTCGGCGAGGCACAGCGCAAGGTGAAGCGCATGCTCGACGCCTTTGCGGATGGCGGCAGCGAGTTTGTCGAGATACGCGGCATGCTGGCTGCGGCGAAGGCGGATGCGGAACGGTTGACCCGCGCGCTTGCCAGCATCGACGCGATCCCGACGGTGCTGACCTTTCACCCGAGGCTGGACGAACAATATCGCCGGCAGGTCGAAGCGCTCGAGTCCGCACTGACGGAGCCGCATGCGGCCATTGAAGCGGTTCCGCAGGCCCGCCGTATGATCTCGCGGATCATCGTCACGCCAGCGGAGAAGCGGGGCGTGCAGTTGGAAGTGGTCCGCCAGGTCGACCAAGTGCTGGCGATCACGATGCAAGACTCCCATCAAATGCCGGGACCAAACAGCTATGGAGATGGTGGAAGTCTGGATGCCCCGATTGCATCGGCCGACGCCGCTCGTTGACGCGCTCCCCTCGGCCGGGAGAGCGGTGAAGGCTGGCGAGCCCGGCTATGCTCGACACCTGATCGTGATGGCGACGGAGTCGGGTGCGAGTGGCGGGGCGTGCGCGCTCGGCGACTTGGCCAGCTACGTGCTGCGTCGCCTTCGCCATACAAACCTCTTCCGCTCCTCGGCACGCTTGGTTGGCTTGCCGCGGGGAATCGGCGCTAGGCCCAGGAAGCCTGAGGCTGAACGTTCTAACCCGGAACGGTCCGGCATTTTGGTGGCAAAGCCACTCCAGCCCAGAATGAGAGGCTTAATAGCCCAACCGAGCTGAGGCGAGCCAACAGCGTACGCGTGGTCGCCCGAGCGGCGCCGGCTGGTGCATTTCCAGGCGTATCACGCTCCGACGACGATAGCTGCGGTTGATGGTCGCCGAAGCCGGCGGCCGTTCCCGGCCAAATCAAGCCGTTCCAACACTACGCCGGGCACGGCCGCTTACATCCGAACCGGTCATCGAGGTTCATTAGCCCTCGGGCAGCGGCTGGCCCAATCTCGGTAATGGCGGGCTTGGCGACGAGCACGCAAAAGTTGGCGATGATCAGGCTGCAGCTATGGCAGTCGCGCGGTTGCGTTACGTTCATTTGTCAGGGTCGGCCTTTGGGACAGCCCTGTTCAAGGTCGGATGATTATGCATGATTGGCCATGACCGCAGCGCATCGGCAAGGCCTTCTTCGCTATCTGGGCATTTGGACCGCGTGGCTGGCGGTCGCGGTGGTGACTGCGTTGCAGACCTATGCCGCGGGTTTTGCGGGCGGGCCCAAGCTCGCGCTGGGGCAGGCATTGGTCAATGGGCTGATCTGGTATTCGGCCTGGGCGGCACTGACGCCTGGGGTCGTGGGCGTGGCGCGCGCGTTCGCCGGCGAGCGGCGGCTGGGCAGGCTGCTTGCCATCCATCTGGCCTTCGGGCTCTTCTTCGCGGTGCTGCACGTGGTGGTCTACAGCGCCATCAACGCGATGCTCTATTTCCGCGCGCCCTGGGCGCCGTGGAGCAACGGGCTGCTGATCACGAAGCTCGCGACCAGCATCCACGTCCATCTGATGATCTACGCGCTTCTGGTCGCGATCGTGCTTGGCGCGCGCGCCTATAGGACGATGCGCGATCGCGAAGTAGCGGCGGCGCGGCTGGAGGCGCGGCTGGCGGAGGCGGAAACCGCGGCACTGCGTGCGCAGTTGCAGCCGCACTTCCTGTTCAACACGCTCAACGCCATCTCGGCACTGGTGCCCGACGATCCGATCGTGGCGCAGCGGCTGATCGCGCGGCTGGGCGATCTGCTGCGGCTGTCGATCGACCAGCACAGGGCGCAGCAGAGCGCGCTCGCCGATGAACTCGACTTCACCGACACCTATCTGGCGATCGAGGAAGCGCGCTTGGGCGAGCGGCTGCGCATCGTCCGCGACATCGCGCCCGAAATGCTGGACGTGCAGGTGCCTGCGCTGCTGCTCCAGCCCCTGGTGGAGAATGCGGTTCGCCACGGGATCGCACCGTCTGTCGAGGGCGGCACGCTGACGATCCAGGCCATTCCGATCGGCGACATGCTGGGGATCAGCATCGCCGACAACGGCAAGGGCGCGGGCGCGATTCGCGAGGGTGTCGGGCTCGGCAACGCACGGCTGCGGTTGCGCCAACTCTACGGCGAACGCCAGTCGCTCGAGATCGAGACAGCGCCGAGCGAAGGCTTTCGGGTCACCATCCTGGTGCCGCAGTGATCCGGACCCTGATCGTCGATGACGAGCCGCTCGCGCGCCGCGCAGTGCGCCAGTCGCTCGCCGCGTTCGGCGAGTTCAACGTGGTCGGCGAGGCGGAGCACGGGGCGGAAGCGGTGGCGGCAATCGACACGCTGCGACCCGAGCTGGTGTTCCTCGACGTGCAAATGCCCGAGATGGGCGGCTTCGGCGTGATCGAGGCGATCGGCGTGGATGCGATGCCGCTGGTCGTGTTCGTGACGGCGTTTGACGCCTATGCCGTGCGCGCATTCGAGGCGGAGGCGCTCGATTACCTGCTCAAGCCGTTCGATGACCAGCGCTTTGCCCGCGTAATCGCGCGGGTGCGGCGACAGATCGGCACGGGCGATCAGCATCGCCGCCTGCTCGGCGCGCAGGCCCGCCTGGTGGTGCGGGGCAATGGCGGCGCCCGGCTGATCCGGCTCGACGAGATCGACTGGATCGGCGCAGCGGGCGACTATGCCGAGGTCCATAGCCGGGGACGCGCGATGCTGCTCGATGAATCCCTGGCATCGCTCGAGGCGCGATTGCCAGGTGCGGAGTTCGCGCGCATCCATCGCTCGGCCATCGTCCGGCTTGATCGGCTCGCTGAAATTCTGCCCGGCACGCACGGCGACGGCATCGTGCGGCTGACGTGCGGTGCGGAACTGCGGTTCAGCCGGCGATACCGCAAGCCGATCGGCCTGTTCCTCGGGCGCTGATCCCGCTCGGCGACGTGCCGGTCCCGCCCGGCGAAACCCTGTTGCCTCGCCCCGCCCGACGGGCCTCCCTTCCCCCGCACCATGCGGGAGGACTGGCCGATGCGGTGGGGTTACAGATTGATAGCGGTGTTGCTCGCCATCATCCTCGGCGCGCCGGCGCAGGCACAAGGCAGGCTGGAGACCGGGCAGATCCGTTCGGAGAGCCTCGCCGTGAGCAAGATCGGCATTTCGCCGGTGCGCGATATCTCCATCTATCTGCCACCCGGCTACCGCGAGGCGGGCAAGCGATTCCCGGTCGTATATTTCCTCAACTATTTCTTCGAGGATCACCGTGAACCCTTCGCCGGCCACGGCGCCAAGACGTTGCTGGACAAGGCGATAGCGCAGGGTCTGATCGGCGACGTCATCGTCGTGACCGCCGACTTCACGACCCCGGCGGGCAGCGCGTGGTATGTGAACTCGCCGGTGACGGGCAAT
Organism: Sphingomonas degradans; assembly: GCF_053502645.1. NCBI lineage: Bacteria > Pseudomonadati > Pseudomonadota > Alphaproteobacteria > Sphingomonadales > Sphingomonadaceae > Sphingomonas > Sphingomonas degradans. Next base: position 3,804,123 of record NZ_CP177172.1, on the reverse strand, counting down.
TGGGAAGATTTCATGGTGCGCGAGCTGGTGCCGCACATCGATGCAACCTACCGCACGCTCGCCACCCGGGATTCGCGTGGGATCGCTGGGGACGGCCCGGGGGGGTATGGCGCGATCCGCTTTGGCATGCGCCATCCCGAGGTTTTTGGCGCGGTCTACGGCATGCAGCCGGTGGCGACCGGTCCCGGTGCCCAGCCTACGCACAGCCGCCCGAACTTCGAGCGCATGGCGCGCGCGACATCGCTCGACGATCTGCGGGACGACGGCTTCTCGCTGATCTTCACGTCGATCTATCAGGCCTTTTCGCCGAATCCGAACCGGCCGCCGCTGTTCTTCGATCCACCGGCGCGGCGCTTGGACGGGCGCCTCGTGGTGGACAGCGACAAGATGGCGCGCTTTCAACAGGGTTTCGCGCTGACGGCCTTGCTGCCCGCCTATGCCGACAATCTCAAATCGCTGCGGGGCCTCAAGTTCGACTGGGGGCGTCAGGACACGCTGGTCGATCATGTATATGGCGCGCAGGCCTTCTCCAATCTCCTAACCGAATATGGCGTTCCGCACGAAGCCGAGGAGCATGGCGGCGGCTTTCGCGACCGGCATTGGGGCGAACAGGGGCGTTTCTACACCGATCTTCTCCCTTTCTTCGCGCGAACCCTGCTGTTCGGGCCGCCTGTGACGCCAAGCGAACGCGTCAACGCCGTGCACGCAAAGCTGCGCGAGGCGATACTCTCCAACGATGCCGCTGCGCGTGCCGGTCTCTACCGCGCCGACGCGTTGAGCATGCCCGAATATCAACCGGTGCTGCAGGGCACCCGCCAGATTGCCGCGTATCATCGCGTGATGCGCGAAAGGCGGCGGGTGCTCAGTTATGTGCCGGTCACAAGCGAAGTCTTCGACCTGGGCAACGCACTGGTTGAGATCGGAACCTTCACGATCAGCTGGTCCGATCGCCCCGACGAGGAGCGGGGAAAATACGCGCATGTCTGGGGCGTCGAGCGGGACGGCAGCCTCAGGCTGAAGGCCGACAGCTGGGGGTATTTCCGCCCACTGGCCGATCCCGCGGGCTTCTTCACCGCGATACCGGAGGCGCCGTCCTCGCCTGTCCCACCCGTCGCAGCGGACCGGCCTCTGAGCGAATTCCTGCGAGCACGTAACGACCGCGACGCCGAGGCGGTGCGTACCAAGGATGCAGAGGCGAAGCTCGTGGATTACACCGACGACGCCATTTTCATGCCCTTCGCCGATACGCCCAAACGAGGAATGGCCGAGATACGCCCCTATCTGATCGCCTATACCGCAGCAGGAAGCGGCGCGACCTTTCGCGACGTGCGGGTGTGGACCCTGGCGTTCGAGAATCACGGTCGGTGGGTAATCGAATATCCTAAATTCCGCGTCGAATGGACCGCGGCCGGCCAGTCGGGCATCGTCAAGGGGGGCGGCATCCGGCTATGGCAGCGCCAGGCCGACGGCGCGCTCAAGCTGCATCGCCAGATCGGAACACACGACTATGTCGCCCCTTCCCGCTGAGGCGGCGTCGCGGTCTTCTTGGTCAGCAATTGGCTTGGAGCAGGCATTTCGCTTTCAGACCGGGTTCGCTCGATCCAGAGGTCGAAGCCGCAAAAACCCGAAAAGGCTGCTCCCGCAAGAGGCTGAGATTGGGCGACGAGGTAGTGAGCGACGCCCCTTCCTACCAACGACCGGCAGCAGTCGACCAGAGCCGGTCGTTCGAACTCGCCGGATGAACGTCAGGTCTTGCCAAAAGCGGTCCCTCGCAGTCCGACGTTAACGTTGGCAAAGCGCCTGCCGTCACTCATTCAAGGCTTCCCAAGGAGTTCCGAAAGCCCGCATTTTGTTGGTAGAAGCAGGGCCGCATCTTCAACGCCACATTTGGCACTCTAGCGGCCGGCCTAGCCGTGCGCCGCCGCCAGCAGTTGCGCGGAGGCTTGGGTATCAAGTTTCCGTTTTTAGCGGCCTAATTCGGTATCGAGGTTGACGTCGCCTGCACTCGGTCGGTGCCCATTTGACGGACCTGCGCTTTGCTGCCAATTCATTTCGCAACTGCGAAAGGCGCTGGGGTGCGGATCGTCATTGTCGATGACAGCGGAGCCCGCGCATCGGTTCTCGAAGAGGGCCTGCGCGAGGCGGGTTATGACGACATCCATTTCGTGCCGCCGCGCGGGGCGTTTGTAGCCCGGATCGAGCGCATGGCGCCCGACGTCGTCCTGATGGATCTGGGCAGCCCGAGCCGCGATACCCTGGAGGAAATGCTGCTCGTTAGCCGAGCGCTGGCCAAGCCGATCGCGATGTTCGTGGACCAGTCCGACGACACGATGATCGGCGCGGCGATCGATGCGGGCGTCTCCGCCTATGTCGTGGACGGGTTGCGCAAGGATCGGGTGAAGCCGATCCTGGAGTTGGCGGTGCGGCGGTTCACGGCCTTTTCCCGCATGCAGAGCGAACTGGACGAGGCACGCACGGCGCTCGCCAACCGTAAGACGATCGATAAGGCGAAGGCGATTCTGATGGCACAGCGCGGACTGAACGAAGCCGATGCCTATGCGCTGCTGCGCTCGACGGCGATGAACCAGGGGCGGCGACTGGTCGACGTGGCGGAGGCACTGATTACGGCGAGCGCCATGCTCGGCGGAGGCGGGGCATGACGCCGATCCGCGCCGCCTTTCTGCCGCTCACCGACAGCGCCGTGCTGGTCGCCGCGCACGAAAAGGGGTTCGCCGAGGCGCGGGGCATCGATCTGGAACTGGTGCGGACGACCAGCTGGGCGACCCTGCGCGACCGGCTGGTCTATGGCCAGGTGCAGGCAGCGCAGATGCTGGCCCCGCTCGCCGTGGCGGTGACGCTCGGGTTGAGCCAGCAGCCGGCGGCCCTTTCCGCCCCGTTCAAGCTCAACAGCAACGGCAACATGCTGGTGATGTCGCAGGAATTCGCCGCCGCGCTGGAGCCGAACCTGCCCGCGCGGCTGGCCGATCCGCTGGGCACGGGGCATGACTTCGCCAGCGCGATCGGGCTGTTTCGCCGCAAGCCGATCATCGGTGTCGTCCACCGCTTTTCTGGCCATGCGCTGATGCTGCGATACTGGCTGGGCAGCGTCGGGATCGATCCGGACCGCGACGTGGTGCTGCGCGTGCTGCCGCCTTCGCTGACCGTCGAGGCGATGCGGCTGGGCGAGATTGACGGTTTCATCGCCGGCGATCCCTGGCCGGCGGCGGCGATCGCGCATGGGCTGGCCGAGGCGGTGGCGATCGGTGCGCGCATCTGGCAGCGCGGGGTAGAGAAGGTGCTGGCGCTGCGCACCGACTGGATGGAAGCGAACGCCGAGACGGTGGATCGACTGCTCGTCGCGCTGACCGAAGCCGCGCGGTGGTGCGAGGATCCGGCGAATCGCGAGGAATTGGCGGGGTTGCTGGCGCGCCCCGCCTATACCGGCGAGCCGATCGAGTTGATCGAGGCGGGGCTGGCGGGACACGTGATTCCGCGCGCCCAAGCTCCGGCAGTCGAGCAACCCGATTTTCTGCTGTTTCACCGCGAGGCAACCGGGTTTCCTTGGCGTAGCCAGGCGCTGTGGATTTATTCGCAGCTCGTCCGCTGGAAGCAGGCGGAGCCGAGCCCAGAGGCAGAGGCGGCGGCCGGCGCGGTGTTCCGGCCAGACATTTATCGCCGCGCGCTGGGCGCCAGTGGCGAAGCGATGCCGGGGGCGAGCATGAAGCTTGAAGGCGCGGTGACGGCGCCGATCGGCGTCGGTGCGCACCGCGGGGCACTCACGCTTGGGCCCGATCGGTTCTTCGACGGCCGTGTTTTCGATCCCGAGCGCCTGGACGCATATGTGGCGGGGTTCGTCGCAACGCGCGGCTGACGCGCGAGGGTATTTACCCATCTCAACTTCGCGCTTGCAGCAAATCTCGTTTCGGGCAATGATCCGGCGTCGCGCAAAGATGCGCGCCCATCGGGAGGGCACCCCAACGCCGGGGCAACCCTTCCCCTCTGAACGCAGCAAAGCCGCTGACCGGATTTCGCGCCACCGCGAACGTCCGGCGAGCGGCTTTTTTCTTGTCCTTTTCAGATCGGCATTGGGGAAGTCATCATGGCAACGGCATTTCTGGATCGACGCATGCACGAGTCCGTCAGCACGACAAACGACGGCAGTTTCTGGCGCAGCGGGCATTGGCCGACGCTGGTCGCCGCGTTCCTCTATTTCGACCTCGCCTTCATGGTCTGGGTGCTGCTCGGGCCGCTCGCACCCGACATCGCGAAGGCGCTGCATCTCACCGCCGCGCAAAAGGGGCTGATGGTGGCTACGCCGACGCTCGCTGGCGCCTTGCTGCGAGTCGTCAACGGGCTGCTGGTCGATCGCATCGGACCCAAGCGCTCGGGCGCGATCAGTCAGATCATCGTGATTGCGGGCCTGCTCGCGGCCTATCTTCTCGGCGTGAACAGCTTTGGCGGCACGCTGGCACTGGGCGTCATCCTGGGCTTTGCGGGCGCGAGCTTCGCGATCGCGCTGCCGCTCGCCAGCCGCTGGTATCCGCCCGAGCATCAGGGCAAGGCGATGGGGCTGGCCGGCATGGGCAATTCGGGCACCGTGCTCGCCGCGTTGTTCGCGCCCGCGCTGGCCAAGCTGTTCGGCTGGAACGCGGTGCTGGGGCTGGCGTGCATCCCGCTGGCAATCGTGTTCGTGCTCTACATGGCGATGGCAAAGGACGCGCCGAACGCGCCCGCGCCGAAATCGCTCGTCGAATATCTGCATCCGTTGAAGTCGGCAGACGCCTGGTGGCTGATGGGATTCTACGCCGTCACCTTCGGTGGGTTCGTCGGGCTGGCGGCGTCGCTTCCGATCTATTTCACCGACCAGTTCAAGCTGACCACTATCGTCGCGGGCTATTGCACCGCTGCGTGCGTATTCGCGGGATCGCTGGTGCGGCCGCTGGGCGGCGCACTTGCGGATCGGATCGGCGGCGTGAAGGCGCTGACGGGCGTGTTTCTGGTAGCCGCTGCCGCGCTGGCGGGGGTGAGCGTCGCGCCGACGCTGCCGGTTGCGCTTGGCTGTTTCGTCGTCGCGATGCTGGCGCTGGGTACCGGCAACGGTTCGGTGTTCCAGCTGGTGCCGCAGCGCTTCCAGGCCGAGATCGGTGTGATGACCGGTCTGGTCGGCATGGCCGGCGGCATCGGCGGGTTTTACCTCGCTTCCTCGCTGGGTGTTGCCAAGCAGCTTTCGGGGAGCTTTGCGCCGGGCTTCCTGATCTTTGCCGGGCTGGCGCTGCTCGCGCTGCTTGGCCTGATGCTGGTCAAGGCGTCGTGGCGCGCCCGCTGGACGAGCGGCGCGCGCATCTGATCGGAGAGCAGGGCGGCGCGACACGAATTGCGCCGCCCTAATTGGGGGGATTTTCATGCGAACGATCTGCATCACGGTGGCCGCGCTGGCCGCCGCAGGGCCGGCCTGTGCCCAGGACATTGCGATGAAGCCGCTGATAGAGGCCCGCAGCCGCTATGAGCATGTCGATCAGGATGGGCTCGCCCAGACGGCCGATGCGTGGACGTTGCGCGTGCGCGCCGGTGCCGAGCTGCACCGCGGCCCATGGGCCGTGTTGGGCGAGGCACAGGGCAATCTGGCGCTGCTCGGCGACTATTATGACGGGCTGCACGGCGCCGCGACCCGGCCGCTGGTGGCCGATCCGCAGGATGTCGCGATCTACCGCGCGCAACTGCAATACCGCACCAAGCTGCTGACCGTCACCGCCGGGCGCCAGCGGATCGGGCTGGACGACGAGCGCTTCGTCGGCAATGTCGGCTTTCGCAACAACGCCCAGACCTTCGATGCGGTGCGCGCGGAGCTGGCGCCGCTGAAGGGTGTGAAGCTCGACATTGCCTACGCCTGGGACGTCCGCACGATATGGGGCACCGACGGGCGTGGCGCGCGGCAGCGGGGCGTGGGCGGCGACAATGTGTTCGCCAATCTCGCCGCCGCGACCCCGATCGGCACGCTGACCGGTTTCGCCTATCTGGTCGACCAGGACGAGCCCGAAGTGCAGGGCTATCGTCTCGCCAGCCAGACCTATGGCGGGCGTCTGGCGGGCAGCCGCGCCCTGGGGCCTAAGGTGCAGCTGAGCTACCAGCTCAGCTGGGCGACGCAGTCGGACTATCACCGCAACCCCAACCGCTACACCGCTGACTATTGGCTGGCGGGCGCGACGCTGGACGTGCGCGGCTGGAAGCTGAACGGCGGCTATGAAGTGCTGGGCGCAGACAAGGGTATGGCGCTGACCAGCTTCCAGACGCCGCTTGGCACCAACTTCAAGTTCCAGGGCTGGGCCGACAAGTTCCTTACCACCCCGCCGGACGGCGTGCGCGACTTCTATGCCGGGGGCGGCTATGGCTGGAAGAAGCTGGGCAGAGTGGATGCGCTGACGCTGCAGGCGACGTGGCACCGATTTCAAAGCGATCGGCTTGACCGGCATTATGGAGACGAGATCGATATTCTCGCATCCGTGAAGGTGAAGAAGACGCTGCTCTCTGCGCGCTATGCCCGGTACCAGGCCGATCGGCTTGCGACCGATACCAGCAAGTTCTGGCTGCAGCTCGACTGGAGTTATTGAACCGTTCCTGCCCGGTTCGGGCAGGAACCTTCGCGGAATCGCTTGAGCGATCTCGAGAATCGATCTATGTTGCAATGCGAAGGGCAAGGCTGTCCTTCCCCACATAGCCATGCCAGCCCGCCGATGGGCAAAACATGGTCCTGTTGATGGCAAAGCCGCCATCCGGCGCTCGGTTCACAAGACCGGGCGCCGGATGGCGGCTTTTTTCGTTTTGGAGCGAAGCGGATGGAGTTTCTCGACCCCGGCACCACCCTGGCCGATGATCGCCCCGCAAAGGCGGTGGCATCGGCGGAGGCGCGCGAACATCTCGTCGTGATCGGCAACGGCATGGCCGGGTGTCGCGCGGTGGAGGAACTGCTGGCACGCGACGGCACGCGCTTCCGCGTCACCATCTTCGGCGCCGAACCGCATGTGAACTACAACCGCATCATGCTCTCCCCGGTGCTCGCCGGCGAGAAGACGTTCCAGGAAATCGTGATCAACGATCATGCCTGGTACGCGCAGCACGGCATCGAGCTGGTCGCCGGGGATCCGGTGGTCGCGATCGACCGCGCCGCGCGGACCGTCACGGCGAAGTCGGGGCGCGTCACCGGCTATGACAAGCTGCTGATCGCCACCGGCTCCGATCCGTTCATCATCCCGGTGCCGGGGCACGACTTGCCCGGCGTGATCAGCTTCCGCGACATGGCGGATGTCGATCGGATGCTGGCGGCAGCGGCCGAGGGCGGCGAGGCGGTGGTGATTGGCGGTGGCCTGCTCGGGCTGGAGGCGGCGCACGGCCTTACGCTGCGCGGCATGAAGGTCACTGTGCTCCACCTGATGCCGACGTTGATGGAGCGCCAGCTCGACGAGGCGGCCGGCTGGCTGCTCAAGTCGGCGCTGGAGGCGCGCGGTCAGACGATCCTCACCGGCGCCGACACCGCCGCGATCCTCGGCGACGGCAAGGTCGAGGGGGTGCAGCTGAAGGACGGGCGGATCCTGCCGGCGAGTCTGGTGGTGATGGCGGTGGGCATCCGTCCCTCGGTCAAGCTCGCCCGCGAGGCCGGGCTGGCGGTGGGGCGCGGCATCCAGGTCGACGACCATATGGTGACCAGCGACGTCAATGTGCTCGCCGTCGGCGAATGCGTCGAGCATGACGGGCAATGCTATGGTCTGGTCGCGCCGCTGTGGGACATGTGCCGCAGTCTGGCCGACGGGCTGGTTGCGCGTGCCAATCCCTATCGCGGATCGGTGACCTCGACCAAGCTGAAGGTCGCCGGGCTCGACGTATTCTCGGCGGGCGATTTCTCCGGCGGCGAAGGTTGCGAGGACATCGTGCTGCGCGACGCGGCGCGCGGCATCTACAAGCGGGTCGTGCTCAAGGATGATCGCATCATTGGCGCGGTGCTGTTCGGCGATACCGGCGACGGCGGCTGGTATTTCGACCTGCTCAAGAAGGGCGAGGACGTCGCGCCCATCCGCGACGTGCTGATCTACGGCCAGGCCTTCGCCTCGGGAGGGGGGCTGGCGGACCCTAAGGCGGCCGTTGCGGCGCTCTCGGACGATACCGAGATCTGCGGCTGCAACGGCGTTTCCAAGGGGCAGGTTGTCGCCACCATCAATGGCGGCGCGTGCAGCCTCGATGCGGTGCGGGCCAAGTGCAAGGCATCCGCCAGCTGTGGATCGTGTACCGGCCTCGTCGAGAATCTGCTCGCGCTGACCTTGGGCGATCAGGTTCAGGCCGGGCCGAAAACGATGTGCAAATGCACGACCTATGGCCATGACGAGGTGCGTCGCGCGATCGTCGAACAGGGCATGAAAGCCATCCCGGAAGTGATGCAGACGCTGCACTGGTCAACGCCCGATGGCTGTTCCTCGTGCCGGCCCGCGCTCAACTATTACCTGCTCTGCGCGCTTCCGGGCGAATATGCCGACGACCAGCAGAGCCGCTTCGTCAACGAACGCCTTCACGCCAACATCCAGAAGGACGGCACCTATTCGGTGGTCCCGCGCATGTGGGGCGGCATCACCAACCCGCGCGAACTGCGTGCGATCGCCGACGTGGTGGAGAAATACGAGGCGCCGATGGTGAAGGTTACCGGCGGCCAGCGACTCGACATCTTCGGCATCCGCAAGGAGGATCTGCCTGCCGTCTGGGCCGATCTGAACGCGGCGGGGATGGTCTCCGGCCACGCCTATGCCAAGGCGTTGCGCACGGTGAAGACCTGTGTCGGCTCCGAATGGTGCCGCTTCGGTACGCAGGATTCGACCGGGCTGGGCGTGAAGCTGGAGCGCGGCTTCTGGGGCAGCTGGATGCCGCACAAGTTCAAGATGGCGGTCTCCGGCTGCCCGCGGAACTGCGCGGAGGCGACGATCAAGGATTTCGGCGTGGTATGCGTCGACTCCGGCTACGAGCTGCATGTCGGCGGCAATGGCGGCATCCATGTCCGCGCGACCGACCTGCTGGTGAAGGTGACGAGCGAGGAGGAGGCGATCCACTATGCCGCCGCCTTCGTGCAGCTCTACCGCGAGGAGGCGCGCTATCTGGAGCGCACCGCGCCTTGGATCGAGCGGGTCGGCCTCGCTTATGTGAAGGCGCGGGTGGTGGAAGAAGAAGCCGGTCGCGACGCCCTCGCGGCCCGTTTCTGGCATTCGCAGTCCTTCAGCCAGGACGATCCCTGGGCCGAACGCGTCGCGGGCGCCGACGCCGGCCTGCACCAGCCCCTTCTCGTCGCTGCGGAGTGATCCTGATGACCGACTGGACCGATATCGGCACGCTGGCCGACCTGCCGCTCAGGGGCAGCCGCACGCTGACGCTGGGCGAGGAGCCGGTTGCGGTGTTCCGCACCCATGACGACCAGGTGTTCGCGCTGGTAGACCGGTGCCCGCACAAGGGCGGGCCGCTGAGCGCGGGCATCGTGCACGGCCATGCGGTGGCGTGCCCCCTGCACAATATGCGCATTTCGCTCGTGACCGGCATTGCCATGGGAGAGGATGCCGGCTGCACGCCGGTGGTGCCGGTGCGGGTGGAGGGCGAGCGGATCCTGATCGCCCTCCCGGTGAAGGCGGCGGCGTGAGGGGCGAGCGGCAGATCCTCCCCGGAACGGGGAGGGGGACCGCCGCCGAAGGCGGTGGTGGAGGGGCTTCTCCGCCAGCGATGCCCCATGTGGAGGCCCCCCTCCACCAGCCTGCGGCTGGTCCCCCTCCCCGTGCCGGGGAGGATCGGTAGATGGTCCGCACCACCTGCGCCTATTGCGGCGTCGGCTGCGGCATCCGCGCGACCGTTACCGGCGAGCGCGCCGTTCGGATCGAGGGCGATCCCGATCACCCCGCAAATCGCGGCCGGCTCTGCTCCAAGGGCACGCATCTGGGTGAGACGGTGGGTCTGGAGGGGCGGCTGCTCCACCCGATGATCGGCAAGCGCCGCGCGAGCTGGGACAAGGCGCTCGACCTTGTCGCCCGGCGCTTTCGCGAGACCATCGCAGAGCATGGCCCGGACAGCGTGGCCTTTTATGTCTCGGGCCAGCTGCTCACCGAGGACTATTACGTCGCCAACAAGCTGATGAAGGGCTTTATCGGATCGGCGAATATCGACACCAATTCACGGCTCTGCATGTCGAGCGCGGTCGCGGGCCATATGCGTGCGTTCGGCGAGGATGTGGTGTCGGGCAGCTATGCCGATCTGGACGCCGCCGATCTGATCGTGCTGGTGGGATCGAACACCGCCTGGTGCCATCCCGTGATCTATCAGCGGATTATGGCCGCGCGCGCCGAGCGGGGCACGAAGCTGGTGGTGATCGATCCGCGCCGTACCGAGACGGCGGAGGAAGCGGACCTCCATCTGCCGCTGCGTCCCGGCAGCGACGTGGCGCTGTTCAACGGCCTGCTCGCCTATTGCCGTGCCGAAGGACTGGCCCAGGCCGCGAACCTCGATATCCCCGAAGGCTTTTGGGAAGCGCTGGAGCAGGGTCATGATCTGTGGTCCACTGCCCAGACCTGCGACGTCGCGCCCGCCGATCTCCAGCGCTTCTACCAGCTGTTCGCCGCGCATCCGAGCACCGTCACGCTGTTCAGCCAGGGCATCAACCAGTCGATCCGCGGCACCGATCAGGTGAATGCGATCCTGAACCTCCACCTCGCTACCGGCCGGATCGGCACGCCCGGCGCGGCGCCCTTCTCGATCACCGGCCAGCCCAACGCGATGGGCGGGCGCGAAGTGGGCGGGCTGGCCTCGACATTGGCCGCACATAGGGGCTTTGCGGCAGAGGACATCGCGGAGGTCGGCCGCTTCTGGGCTGCCGAGCGCATGGCGAGCAGGCCGGGCCTGAAGGCGGTCGACCTGTTCCGCGCGGTGGGCGAGGGGCGGATCAAGGCGCTGTGGATCATGGCGACCAACCCCGCCGTGTCGATGCCCGATGCCGGTCGCGTGCGCGAGGCGCTGGCCGCCTGCCCGTTCGTCGTCGTGTCCGATGTGATCGCGGAGACCGACACGAGCCTCCACGCGCATGTCCGCCTGCCGGCCGCCGCCTGGGGAGAGAAGGACGGCACTGTCACCAATTCCGAGCGCACGATCAGCCGCCAGCGTGGCTTTCTGCCGCTGCCGGGCGAGGCGAAGCCCGACTGGTGGATCGTCAGCGAGGTGGCCGGGCGGATGGGATTTCGCACCGCTTTCGCCTATGATCGCCCCGCCGATATTTGGCGAGAACATGCCCGGCTGACCGCCTATCGCAACGGCGGTGCGCGAATGCTCGACCTGCGTGCGCAGGCGGCGATCGGCAACCACGCCTATGATGCGATGACGCCGTTCCAGTGGCGCGCATCGCCCTTCGCCGATGGTCGCTACCCGACGCCCAGCGGGCGTGCCCGGCTGGTGCCGGTGGCGCAGCGGCCGCTGGAGGCGCCGCTACGTGGCTGGCCGATGACGCTCAACACCGGCCGCTACCGTGACCAGTGGCATACGATGACGCGTACCGGGCTATCGCCCAAGCTCGCCCGCCATCGCGAGGAGCCGCTGGTCGAAATCCATCCGGAGGATGCGGCCGCGCTGGGGCTGATCGATGGCGGACTGGGTCGGGTGGCGACGCCGCAGGGCGAAAGCCTGTTCCGCGTCGCCCATAGCCCCTGCCAGCGGCGGGGCGAATTGTTCACGCCGATCCACTGGACCGATCTGCAGTCGAATGGTGGCCGCACCGGGCTGCTCCCGCGCGATCTGGTCGATCCGCATTCGGGGCAGCCGGGTTTCAAGCTGTCGCCGGCGCGGATCGAGGCCGTGGCGGTCGATTGGCGCGGCTTCCTGATCGCCCATGGGGATGCACCGTCGCTCGAATGCCTGTGGGCGACGCGCGTGACGGTGCCTGGCGGGGCGCTGTATGAACTTGCCGGCATCGGCGATCCCGCAGCGCTCGATCGTGCGCTGCCGTCGGGCGAGCGTATCGAGGCGATCGACCCCGCGCGCGGCACGCGCCGGATCGCGATATTGCGCGAAGGGCGGCTGGCGGCGGTGCTGTTCGTCACCCGCAGCGGCGAACTGCCGAGCCGCGACTGGCTGATCGAGCAACTCGCCCGGCCGCAGGGCTTGCAGGTTCTCGCCGGTCGCGCGCCGGGGGCGCAGGCGGATCGCGGGCCGGTCGTCTGCGCCTGTTTCGACGTTGGGCTCCACACCATCACCGCCGCCATCCGCGACCAGCAGCTTGCCGATGTCGCGGCGGTCGGCGCGGCGTTGCAGGCCGGCACCAATTGCGGATCGTGCCGCCCGGCACTCGCCCGCATTCTTTCCGATTTGTCCAGGGAGGCCGCACATGGCTGAAGAATTTCCTGTCGGCACCGTCTGGCTGGTCGGCGCCGGCCCCGGCGATCCGGACCTGTTGACTCGCAAGGCCGAGCGGCTGCTGCGTGGTGCGAGCGTGGTCTTCTACGACGCCCTGGTGGGGCAGGGGGTGTTGGACCTGATCCCGGCGGGCGTACGCAAAGTGCCGGTGGGCAAACGGGCCGGCCGGCATTCGAAGGACCAGGAGTCGATCAACGATCTGCTCGTTGCCGCGGCGTTGGCCGGCGACCGCGTGGTGAGGCTGAAGGGCGGCGACCCCTCGATCTTCGGGCGATCGATGGAGGAGTGCTCGGCGCTTGCCCAAGCCGGTGTGCCGGTGCGGATTTGTCCGGGCATCACCGCCGCCAGCGCGGCGGCGGCTTCCGCTGGCGTCTCGCTCTCGCTGCGCGGGCTGGCGCGGCGCGTGCAGTTCGCCACCGCGCACAAGCGCGGCGATGCCCCGCTCGATCTGGACTGGGCAGCGCTGGCGGACCCGCATTGCACCACCGTATTCTATATGGGCCGAAGTGCGGCTGCAGAGATCTCCCGCAATCTCACAGCTGCGGGGCTTTCGGGCGAGACGCCGGTGCTTGTCGCGTGCGATGTGAGTCTTGCCAGCGAGCGGCTCCTGCACACTCGCCTCGATCTGCTCCATATCGCAATATCGGCCTTCTCCAGTGATCAGCCGACCCTCATTTTGGTCGGCGAAGCACTTGCGGTGGGGGGCAGGAGGCAAATGGTCGGGTCCGGGACGATCTCCCTCCGCGAAGGGCCACCCCAAAGCACGATTCCGCTACGTAAACTGGATATGCGTTAAACCGTTTTCGCATCAAAACCACTCTAGTGGCTTGACCTTACCTCGTTTGCGATACGGATCGGGCGGACATTGGAACGACGGCTCCTGAGCGAAGCTGCCGTTCCGCATATCACCTGCGAACGGCAGGTAAGTCCCGATTGTGTTGAAAAACTCTTGGTGGGCCGATCACAGTGGTCAGCACTGAAATATAGATGCTGTAAAGCCTTGCCAGTTGAGTATTAATAACTCGTTGCCCAATCTATGCGAGCTTATGTTGCGCTCCATCGCTGTCGGTCAGCCGATGACAGAGTTTTTCAACACAATCTCCCAGAGTCGGTCGTTGCCGATCCCGGGAACAGGCAAGCCGCCGTGGGAGAGCTGTCTCGACTAGGCCATGTTGACAAAGTTGATTCCCAAACGGCCTGATCTCTGATTCAAGGCTGCTCTTTGCGGGGAGCGGCAATGGCGCGAGGCGATCTGACGGACGAAGAATGGTCGGTGCTAGAAGGGCTGCTGCCTTCCGAGCGCGGCCGAAAGGCGCGGCCCTCCCATGACAACCGGCGATTTCTGAACGGCATGCTGCATGTGCTGCGGGTCGGTTGCCCCTGGCGCGACATGCACGAGCGCTACGGCAAGTGGAACTCGGTCTATGTGCGGTTCCGGCGCTGGGCGGAACAAGGCGTCTGGGATGCGATGCTGGCCACGCTGGTCGATTTCGGGCTGACCGACGACTGGCAGCACATGATCGACAGCACCACGGTTCGCGGCCATGTTTCGGCAGCGGGCGCTAAAGGGGGACTCATAAGGAGGCTTTTGGTCGATCACGCGGCGGCTTTACGTGCAAAGTCCACGCCCGCTGTGACAATCAAGGGCGCCCTCTTGGCTTCATCCTGACGGGCGGCGAAGCGTCGGACTACGGGGCGGTCGACGACCTCATGGCGCTGCCGGTCAACAAGCCCAAGGCGCTGCTGGCCGACAAAGGCTATGACGGCGATGCGGTCCGGGCAAACCTGTTGATCTGCGGTATCCTGCCGATCATCCCGCCAAAGGCCAACCGGCGCGAACCCATCGCCTGCGACTTCCGTCGATACCGAGACCGGAACCGCATCGAGCGCATGTTCGGGCACCTCAAGCATCAACGCCGCATTGCTACCCGATACGACAAGACCGCACTTTCGTTCGCCAGCTTCCTCAATCTCGCCGCCATCCGCCGGTGGCTGCCTAACTTTGTCAACAGGACCTAGTATACGGCTGCGTTAGGTCGTTCGGGGTTGGAAAGGCAGTGCTTTGCTGACGCGCAAAGCGCGGAGGCGCATGCCAAGCAGTTGCTGGTCCGCCAGGCGCTGGGCGCCGGGCTGCCGCTGGCGGGGGTGGGGTGCGCGATCGCGCGCGACATGCTGGCGCGGATCGCCGCGCGGCGCGGCGGGCTGCCGTTCGACGCCACCAGCCTGACCGAGGACTACGAGCTGGGCCTGACCATCGCGGCGATGGGCGGCCGGGGCAGGCTGGTCCGCGTGCCGGAGGTGCCGGGCGGACGCCCGGTTTCGGTCCGCGCCTATTTCCCCGACACGCTGGCCGGGGCGGTGCGCCAGAAGGCGCGCTGGCTGACCGGGATCGCGCTGGCCGGATGGGACCGCATCGGATGGAGCGCGGTGCACCATCTGGGCGATCATTGGATGCGGATGCGCGACCGCCGCGTCACGCTGGCGATGCCGGTGCTGGCGATTGCCTATGGCGCGCTGGTGCTGTGGGGCGCGGCGCTGCTCGGGCATGGGCTGGCAGGATCGGCGCCCGCCGCGCTTTCGCAGGGGATGCATGTGCTGCTCCAGGCCAATCTGGCATTGCTCGGCTGGCGGCTGGTGGTGCGGGCGGGGTTCGTCGGGCGCGCCTATGGCTGGCGCGAGGCGCTGTGGTCGGTGCCGCGCGTGTTCGTCGCCAATTATATCGGCCTGCTCGCGGCGCGGCGGGCGCTGGGGCTCTACCTCGCGCTGCTGCGGGGCGGCGCGCCGAAATGGGAAAAGACCGCGCATGAGTTTCCCGAGGAGCCGGTCCGGACCGGGGCATGAGCGGGCGCGGGCGGCCCCTGCGATTCGTCGCCGGCGTCGCTGCGGGATGGGTTGGGGTGCGCGCGGTGCTGCTCTGGCCGCATGCGGAGCCTGTGCCGGTGGCGCCGGGCGGCGCTATCGCCTGTACCCAATGTTCGGAGGCGGCGAATCGTCTCGACAGGGTTGTGGCCCGTGCGCCTGCGCTGGCAGGAGCCCAGGGTGGTGAAGGGCAGAGCGGCCCTGGACCCCTGCTTTCGCAGGGGCACGGCGGGTCGGCACCTGCCCGGGTGTATCGGGCAACGCTGGCGCGCGCCGATGGCCAGCCCGTGCCGCCCCTTGTGGACCCGCTGCGCGTCGAGATGGCGTTGTTCGGCCTGCTTCAGTTCGGGACCTCGCCCGCACTGCCGCCGGCGGCGCCGTCGCGGCCGCAAACCGCACCTTGGCCTGGCGTGACGGCAACGGCGGCGCAAGGCACGCCGCACGATCGCTGGTCCGCGAGCGGCTGGCTGGTGGCGCGGGGTGGACAGGGGCTGGGGGCGGCGCCCGGCGCGAGCCAGCTCGGCGGCGGGCAGGCGGGGCTGCGCATTGCCTATCAACTGGTGCCGCGTGCGCGCATCGCCGGCTTCGCCCGCGTGACCACGCCGCTGGCAGGCGCGGGGCGCGAGGCGGCGCTGGGCGTGGAGTGGCAACCGCTGCGCGCCCCGATCCGGCTGGTGGCCGAGCGCCGCTTCGCGCTCGACGGCGGGCGCGGCGGGCCGGGGCTCGGCATTGTCGCGGGGCTGGACCGCGCGGTCCCCGCCGGCTTCCGCATCGAGGCCTATGGCCAGGCCGGCGCGATCCGCCGCGACCGGATCGAGCGCTATGCCGATGGCGCCGCGCGCCTGGCGCGTCCGGTGATCGCGCGCGGCGGGGCCTCGCTGGCCCTCGGTGCCGGGGCGTGGGGCGCGGCACAGCGGGGGGCGGCGCGGCTCGATCTGGGGCCGAGCGCGATCGCGACGGTGCCGGTCGCGCACCGCAATTTTCGGCTCGCGCTCGACTGGCGCCAGCGCGTGGCGGGCGATGCCCGGCCCGGATCGGGGCTGGCGCTGACATTGGCGAGCGATTTCTAATCGCTGGCCTTTTACCCCGGGGCGCAAACACGGTATCGGCTGGGCACCATGGATTTGTACCTCCCGATCGCGAACCTTTCGGTCAACGCGCTGGTGATCGTGGCGCTGGGGCTGGGCGTCGGGCTGTTGTCGGGGATGTTCGGCGTCGGCGGGGGATTCCTGACCACGCCGATGCTCATCTTCTATGGCATCCCACCCACCGTCGCGGCGGCGTCGGCGGCGAGCCAGGTGACGGGCGCCAGCGTGTCGGGGGTGTTCGCGCATTTCCGGCGCGGCGGCGTGGATGTGCAGATGGGGGCGGTGCTCGTCGCGGGCGGCATTTTGGGCAGCGGGATCGGCGCGTGGCTGTTCACCGTGCTCCAGAACAGCGGGCAGATCGATGTCGTGATCGGCATCCTCTATGTCGTGCTGCTCGGATCGATCGGCGGGCTGATGTCGAAGGAAGCGGTACAGGCGATCCGCGTCCGGCGCGGTGCCGTGGCCCCGCGCCCGCGCAAGCGGCGGCACCATCCGCTGGTGTCGGCGCTGCCCTTTCGCTGGCGATTCTATGCCTCGGGCCTGTACATCTCGCCGCTCGCGCCGCTGATCCTGGGCGTGTTCACGGGGATATTGACGATGCTGCTGGGCGTCGGGGGCGGGTTCATCCTGGTGCCGGCGATGCTCTATATCCTCGGCATGGGGACGCAGACGGTGGTGGGGACGTCGTTGTTCCAGACGCTGTTCACCACGGCGGTCGCGACCATGGTGCACGCCACCACGACCAAGGCGGTGGACATCGTCCTCGCCGCGCTGCTGCTGCTCGGATCGGTGGTGGGGGCACAGCTTGGCGCGCGCTTTGCCCAGCGCGCGCGGCCCGAATATCTGCGGCTGATCCTGGCGCTGATCGTGCTTGGCGTAGCGCTGCGTATGCTGCTGGGGCTCGCGTGGCAGCCGGACGAGATCTATTCGGTGACGGCGGCATGAGGCGCGCGGCGGCGCTGGCGCTGGTTGCGCCGCTGGTGATGGGCCAGGCAAAGCCCGTGCTGGTGCCCGACGTGTCGCAGCGCGCGATCGAAATCGCCTACAGCTTTACCGGCGCCGAGCTGCTGCTGTTCGGCGCGATCCTCTATCCCGGCGGGCGCACCCAGCCGGGGGAGGGCGGGGCGGACATCGTGGTGGTGGTGAAGGGCCCGACCGAATCGGTGCAGGTGCGCGAGAAGGAAAAGGTCGCCGGCATCTGGGTCAATGCCGATCGGATGCGCTATCGCTCGGCCCCCAGCTTCTACGCCATTGCGTCGTCCCGGCCGATCGGCAAGCTGGTCGATGCGCGGACGCGGGCGATCTATGAACTGGGCGTCGACAGCCTGCAACTCTCCCCCGCGTCGAGCGCCGCGCCCGAGGATCAGCAGCGCTTCGATCGCGGGCTGGTCGACCTGCGCCGGCGTAGCGGGCTGTATTACGAGGCGCCCGGCGCGGTGGAGATCACCGACGGCGTGCTGTACCGCGCCCGGCTCAACATCCCGGCGCGGGTGCCGGTGGGGCGGTTCACGGCGGAGACGTTCCTGATCAAGGACGGGCGCGTGCTGGCGGCAGCGGTGCGCCCGATCGAGATCCGCAAATCGGGGTTCGAACGCTTCGTCGCGCGTAGTGCGGAGCAATATTCGATTGCCTATGGCCTGGTCGCCGTCGCGCTGTCGGTGTTGCTCGGCTGGGGCGCGGGCGCGCTGTGGCGGCGGTTTTAGCCGCGATGCGCCGATGGGCAAAACCGTTCGCTGGGAACCCAATATTTACCCAATGGCGGCAAGGGTTACGCCCTTAACCGGGGAGTATTCCGATGAACGGCCAGTTCGGCGCACCGCGCCTCGAAAATGCGGCGCCCATCCTGTCGGGCGCCCCGGGCCGTGCGACGCTGCCCCCGATCGGCGCGATTCTGGAGATTTCGGGCGCGTCGAGCACCGCGTTGTTCGACCTGGGCGAAGTCGAGGCGCTGGCCGACAGCACCGACATCGCCATCGCCCATGCCGGACAGGTCGGCAGCCAGGTGAAGGTGCGCGTCGGCAATGCCTGGCTGATCGCCAATGTCCGCGCGCTGAAGCTGGAAGGCAGCGACCGGATCGCCGCGCAGATCGATTTCCTGGGCGAAGGCGACGAGGAGCGGCTGACCGGCAAGCTCTATAATTTCCGTCGCGGCGTGACGCGCTATCCCACGCCCGGCTGTCCGGTGTTCCCGGTCTCCACCGCCGACCTCAAGCAGATCTACGCCGCCGACGACCGCGCGCATATCGAGATCGGCAATGTCTATCCGACCAAGGACATTCGCGCCGCGCTGTATGTCGATGCGATGCTGGGCAAGCATTTCGCGCTGCTCGGCTCGACCGGCACCGGCAAATCGACCGCCGCCGCGCTGATCCTGCACCGCATCTGCGAACTCGCGCCGCAGGGGCATATCGTCATGGTCGACCCGCACGGCGAATATGGCGCCGCGTTCAAGAGCATCGGCGCGCTGTACGACGTGTCCAACCTCCAGATGCCCTATTGGCTGATGAACTTCGAGGAACATTGCGAAGTGTTCCTGACGACCGAGGGCTCGGCCCGCCAGGTGGATGCCGACATCCTCGCGCGCTGCCTGCTCCAGGCCAAGGGCAAGAACCGGCTGGCGCAGGAAATCCCCAAGCTCACCGTCGATGCGCCCGTGCCCTATCTGTTGTCGGACCTGACCCAGATCCTCCAGCTGGAAATGGGCAAGATGGACAAGGCGACCGACACTGCCCCCTATCTGCGGCTGCGCAGCAAGATCGATGAGATCAAGAGCGATCCGCGCTATGCCTTCATGTTCTCGGGCATGCTGGTGGCGGATACGATGGCGAATTTCCTCGCCCGCGTCTTCCGCCTGCCGGGCGACGGCAAGCCGATTTCGATCATCGACGTGTCGGGCGTGCCCAGCGAGATCACGTCGGTGGTGGTCGCGGTGCTCAGCCGGATGGTGTTCGACTTTGCGATCTGGTCGCGCGGCGAGGCGCGGCGCCCGGTGCTGCTCGTGTGCGAAGAGGCGCACCGGTATGTCCCCAATGAGCGCAACGCCGATGGATCGTCGGTGGGACGAATCCTCAGCCGGATTGCGAAGGAAGGGCGCAAATATGGCGTCTCGCTGGGGCTGATCACCCAGCGTCCGTCCGACCTCGCCGAAGGCGTGCTGTCGCAGTGTGGCACGATCCTGTCGATGCGACTGAACAACGAGCGCGACCAGGCATTTGTCCGCGCGGCGATGCCCGAGGGCGCGCGCGGCTTCCTCGATGCCATCCCGGCGCTGCGCAATCGCGAGTGCATCGCGGTGGGCGAGGGCGTCGCCACGCCCATCCGGCTGCTGTTCGATCCGCTGGAGGAGAATAAGCGCCCTGCGTCCGAAGACCCGCTCTTCTCCGCGCTTTGGCGCCAGACCGGCGGCGAAGAGGAAATGCTGGCCCGCACGATTCGGCGCTGGCGGTCGCAGGGGAAGTAAGCGCGGCGTAGTGCGGGCGGCGTGCCGCCCGCGCCTCAATCGTCCTCGTCGCTGAGGCCGTGGCCCACCGGCACGCGCAGCATCGCGCCCAGCCGTGCCTTGAACTGGTTGAGGTCGCCGCCGGTCAGCTGGCGGACGGACGTGAACGCCACCGAGCGCGGGTTCACCGCCATGCCATTGCGATAGAGTTCGTAATGCAAATGCGGCCCGGTCGACAGGCCGGTATTGCCGATCGCGCCGATCTGTTGCCCCTTGCGGACATGCTGGCCGTTGCGCACCAGGATGCGGCTGAGATGGCCATAGCCGGTGCCGAACCCCCCGCCATGGCTGAGCTTGATGAAATTGCCATAGCCCGAGCTGCGCCCGGCGAACTGGACCACCCCGTCGGTCGCGGCGAACACCGGCGATCCCCAGGCGGCGGCGATGTCGATCCCCTTGTGCATCCGGGTAAAACCCAGCAGCGGATGGCGCCGCATGCCGAAGCCCGATGAAAAGCGGCCATTGGCGGGCATGCTCATCATGCCGGTCTTGTTGCCGCGCCCGCCGGCATCGAACCATTCGGTCTTGCCGTCGCTTTCCCACGGCGCGAGCTGGACGTTGTTGGCGCAGCCGGTGACGCCGGCATACATCAGCGTGCCCAGCTGGACCTCGCCGGTGGCGGCGCGCGCCTGGCCGACGATCAGGTCGAACTTGCACCCCGATCCCAGCCGCGAGACGGGCACCCGGCTCGCCACGGTCTTGATGAAGGATTCGACGGCCTTGGCAGGGGCGCCGGCGGCGCGGGCGGAGCGGTAGAGGCTCGATCCGATCACCCCCTGGATGCGCAGCGGGGTGCGATCGATCGCGATCGGGATCTGCTTGAGCGCCAGCGTGCCGCCATCGCGCGCCACTTCCAGCTTGAGGTCGAATTTCGCGCGGAACGCCAGTTTCTCCAGCGGGCGGGGGTGCGCCTTGTCCGGGCGGCGGCCGAGCGTCAGGTCCAGCATCGTGCCCGGCTGGATGTCGCCCAGCGACACTGCGTTGGCGATCAGGTTGCCGACCTGGCTCGCATCCGCCTGGCCCACGCCCGAACGCTGGAGCACCCCGACCAGCGCGGTGCCGGTGCCCAGCTTGGCAGTGGATTCGATGATCGGGCGCTCGGGCGTGTCGGTCAGCGGGGCGACCAGCCGCGTGGCGGCGACGCGGTATCCGGTGGTGGCGCCCTGTGCGAGCGGACGGATCGCCTGCGCGCGCGCATCGTCCCAGTCGCTGCCCTGGAGCGGGGCGGGGACATTGCCGTAAATCGGCGTCTCGAACCCCGGCGCCAGCAACAGCGTGACGGCGCAAAGCCCCAGGCACGTCGCCGCGCCGCGAAACCAGGTGAGGGTGCCGATGCGCGCGCCCAGATCGGGGGCGAAATCAAAGTCGGATGCGATCAGCGGGGCGCGCTTGCCAAAGCCGGTATTCCGCAGCGCCGGAACCCTGGCGGCGACTCCCGCAGAAGCGCCGCTCAGCTCCAGGCCATGGTCATTACGCAGGAACAAGGCGCGCTGCCCCCCGAAACTCAGATCGAAGCTGCCGTATCCCCCGGCACGGACACGATCACTGTGGAGGGCAAGGTTTAAAGTCAAATTAAGCAGGCCCGTTTTGCCCATCCGGTGCGGCGAGATGTGCCGTGTCCGAGATGAGGGGAAATTTCAGGATGAAGGCCAGTAAAACCAACACGGTTAATGCCTGTTTTCAACCGGGGGGAGTTGCTTAAGGGCCGGTCCGGGGCAATCTTGTGCGCGATGAGCCAGTTCGCGCGTTCCCCCATCACGGCCGTTCTGGGTCCCACCAACACGGGCAAGACGCACCTCGCGGTCGAGCGGATGTGCGGGCATTCCAGCGGGATGATCGGCTTTCCGCTGCGGCTGCTGGCGCGCGAGGTCTATGATCGCGTCGTCAAGCTGAAGGGCGAGGCGCAGGTCGCGCTGGTCACCGGCGAGGAAAAGATCGTTCCGCCCAAGGCGCGGTGGTTCCTGTGCACGGCTGAATCGATGCCGATCGGCGGCGCGCCGGGCGGGGCGGGAATCGACAGCGTGATTCCGGGCGAGCTGGCGTTCGTCGGGCTGGACGAGGCGCAGCTGGGCGCCGACCCGGAACGCGGGCATGTCTTTACCGATCGCCTGCTGCGTGCGCGCGGTCGCGAGGAGACGATGATCCTGGGTTCGGATTCGCTGCGTCCGATGCTCAAGGCGCTGGTGCCGGATGCCGAGGTCATCGGCCGCCCGCGCTTCTCGACGCTCAGCTATGCCGGGGCCAAGAAATTATCGAGGCTCCCGCGCCGCTCGGCGATCGTCGCCTTCTCGGCCGAGGAAGTCTATGCCGTGGCGGAGGCGCTGCGGCGGCTGCGCGGGGGCGCGGCAGTGGTGATGGGGGCGCTGTCCCCCCGCACCCGCAATGCCCAGGTGGCGATGTTCCAGGCTGGCGAAGTCGATTATCTGGTCGCGACCGACGCGATCGGCATGGGGCTCAACATGGACGTGGCGCATGTCGCCTTCGCCTCGCTTTCCAAGTTCGACGGGCGGCGCCAGCGGCGGCTGACCATCGCCGAAATGGCGCAGATCGCCGGGCGCGCCGGACGGCACCAGCGCGACGGCACCTTCGGCGCGCTGAACGAGGAAGGGCCGAACGCCTTCACGCCCGAGGAAGTGCTGGCGATCGAGGGGCATCAGGTGCCCCGGCTGGAGCATCTTTACTGGCGCGAGGGCGAGCCCGATTTCGACAGTATCGAGGCGCTGGTCGACAGCCTGGAGCGCAAGCCGCGCCACGACGTGCTGCGCGCCGCGCCCGAAGCGATCGACCTGGCGGTGCTCAAACGGCTGGCAGGCGAGGATTGGGTGCGCGCCCGCGTCCGCGCGCCGCGCATGGTCCAGCGGCTCTGGGCGGCGTGCGGGCTGCCCGATTTCCGCAAGCTGGGGGTCGATCCGCACGCGCGCTTCGTCGGGCGGCTGTTCGGGCATTTGTCCGAAGGGCATGGCCATGTCCCGCACCAATGGTTCGCCGACGAGATCCAGCGGCTCGACAACATGGCGGGCGATGTCGAGACGCTGGCCGGGCGGATCGCCGCCGCGCGCAGCTGGGCCTATATCGCCCACCGCGCCGACTGGCTCCAGGACCCGCGCCACTGGGCGGAGCGGACGCGCGCGATCGAGGAGAAGCTGTCCGACGCGCTGCACGCCAGCCTGACCCAGCGCTTCGTCGATCGCCGCACCACCGTGCTGCTGCGCCAGATCGGCGCCAACCCCGCCGACCTGCCGGTAACGATCGGGGCCGAGGGCGAAGTCACGGTCGAGGATCACCCGCTCGGCCGGCTGGAGGGATTCCGCTTCACCGTCACCCCCGATGCCCGCGCCACCGACAAGCGCATGCTACTCGCCGCCGCCGAGAAGCGGCTGGGGGGCGAACTGCGCAAGCGTGGGCGCGCGCTGGCCGAGGCGGAGGATGCGGCGCTGGCGCTGGTCGGCAGCGTGATCGCGTGGAACGGGCACGGCGTCGCCGCGCTGCAACCGGGGCCCACGCTGGCGCGCCCGCGCATCGTGCTCGATCGCCCGCTCGACGTGCTGGATGCACAGGCGCGCGCGGCGGTGCAGGCCCGGCTGGAGCGCTGGTTCGGCGATCGCATCGCCCGGCACCTGCCGGTGTTCGCCGCGCTGGATGCCACCACGCGCGATGCCGCAGCGGGGGCGCCGCTGCGTGCGCTGGCCACGGCGCTGCTCGAGGCGGGCGGGCTGTTGCCGCGCCGCGCGGCGGGGCCGCTGGTCGATGCGCTGGACGGCGATGCGCGCAAGCGGCTGCGCAAGATGGGGGTGACGATCGGCACGCTCGACCTGTTCGCGCCTGCGCTGCTCAAGCCCGGCGCGGCGCGCTGGCGGCGCGAGCTGATGGCGTTGGCCGATGCCCCGCGCGACGGGGCGACCGTGCTGCCGCGCGCCGCGCCCGGTGCCGATCTGCGCCACGGGTTTCGCCCGCTCGGCGCGCAGGCGGTGCGGATCGACCTGGTCGATCGGATCGCCCGCGCAGCGCATGATTCGCGAAAGGGGCGCAAGCCGTTCGCGCCCGATCCGGCGCTCGCGACGTCGATGGGGCTGCTCCCCGAAACGCTGGCGCGGTTGATGGCGCAGCTGGGGTTCCGCACCGCGCGGGGCGATGCCGCCGCGCCGCAACGCTGGATCTGGCAGGGGCTGGTGCCGCCCGCCCCGGTCAAGGCGCCGCCGCGCGACAATGCCTTTGCCGTGCTGGCCGCGTTGCGCGATGGCTGACCCCAGCGTCCGGCTCGACATCTTCCTGTGGTATGCGCGGCTGGCCAAGTCGCGCAGTGCGGCCCAGGCACTTTGCGAGAAGGGCACGCTGCGGCTCGACGGGCGCCGGATCGAGCGGTCTGCGGCGCCGGTGCGGGTCGGCTCTACCATCGTGTTCGTGCTCCACGGCACGGTCCGCGCGCTGCGGGTCGAGGCGCTTCCCCGCCGGCGCGGGCCGCCCGCCGAAGCAGCTGCGCTTTACACCCCCCTCGAAATCCAGCGTCCCAAGGCCGTTGACGGGGCGGAGGACGACGCATAGCAGGGGCGCGATTCTTCGTATCTGCCCAGGAGCCGACCCACCATGACCTATGTCGTCACCGACGCATGCATCCGGTGCAAGTACATGGACTGTGTCGAGGTGTGTCCCGTCGACTGCTTCTATGAGGGCGAGAACATGCTCGTCATCAACCCCAATGAATGCATCGACTGCGGCGTGTGCGAGCCCGAATGCCCGGCCGAGGCGATCCTGCCCGATACCGAGAACGGGCTGGAAAAGTGGTTGGAGCTCAACCGCGCCTATTCCGAGGAATGGCCCAACATCACCCAGAAGGGCGAAGCGCCTGCGGACGCCGACGCGTTCAAGGGCGAAGAGGGCAAGTTCGACAAGTATTTCTCGGCCGAGCCCGGCACCGGCAACTGATCGGCGCCGCGGCCTCGTCCGCGCCCGGTAACCGCGCGTAAACCACCAAAATCCGGGAACGGCACAGCTTTTGTGCCGTTTCACGGTGACGTTTGGCTGGTAATTTTATTACGAGCGTGTTAAATAGGCCACGACGAAGGTGGAGAATCGCCTTCGCCCGGAGAACTTGGGAAGTTGCCCCGATCCGCCGGTCCGTACCGCCTAGCGCGCTCGGGTCGACGCCGCAATCGTTCGGGGCCGGTAATTCACGGAAAGGTTTCTCGCACATGGCTGCAAAGGCGCTGTCCTTCGACGTCGGCGATTATGTCGTTTACCCCAAGCACGGCGTGGGCCGTGTCATCGAGCTGCAGAAACAGGAAATTGCGGGCATGCAGCTCGAGCTTTACGTACTGCGTTTCGAAAAAGAGAAGATGACGCTCCGCGTGCCGACCAACAAGGCCGAGAGCGTCGGCATGCGCAAGCTGTCCTCGGACAAGACGCTGCGCGAGGCGCTTGAGACGCTCAAGGGCAAGCCCCGCGTCAAGCGCACCATGTGGTCGCGCCGCGCGCAGGAATATGAGGCCAAGATCAATTCGGGCGACCTGGTGTCGATCGCCGAAGTGGTCCGCGACCTGTTCCGTGCCGAGGACCAGCCCGAGCAGAGCTATTCCGAGCGGCAGATCTTCGAAGGCGCCGCCTCGCGCCTCGCCCGCGAACTAGCCGCGATGGAACAGATCGACGAGCCCGCCGCGCTGGTGAAGATCGTCGATATCCTCAAGGTGGCGGCGGCCATCCACAACAAGGACAAGGTCCCGGCCTGAACGCCGGCACCCGTGCTGAAATAGCGAAAGGGGCAGTCGGCAACGACGGCCCCTTTTCCTTGCGCACCATCTGGTGTATTGTTGGTGCAATACACATTGTCGGGAGACCCTATGCGCATGTTCGTGATCGCTGCCCTGCTGCCGCTGGCGGCATGCCAATCCGCCTGGGAAAAGGACAGCCAGGCCGTGCCCGCCACGGGAACCGGCGCCACCCGCAGCGTTGCCGCAACCGGCTTCACGGCGGTGGAGCTGCGCGGGTCGGACGATGTGGACGTGACGATCGGGCCCAATTTCGCCGTCACCGCCGAGGGACAGGCCAAGGTGCTCGACCAGCTGGAGATCACCGTGGTCGATGGCCGGCTGCGCGTCGGGCGCAAGCGCAACAGTGGCAATTGGAACTGGAACGACGACAAGGGCGCCCGCATCCATGTCGTGATGCCGCGCCTGACCGGGGCGAGCGTCGGGGGATCGGGCAATCTGAGCGTCGCACGGGCCGAAGGCGCGTTTGAAGGCGGCGTGTCGGGTTCGGGCGACCTCGACATCGCCGACATGCAGGTCAGCGCCGCCACCTTCGCCGTCGCGGGCTCGGGCACGCTCACGGCGGCGGGCCGGACCGACAAGCTCGAAGTGTCGATCGCCGGATCGGGCGATGCCGACCTGGAAGGCCTGACCGCAAAGAGTGCGCAAATCTCCATCGCGGGCTCGGGCAGCCTGAATGGTAATGTCAGCGGCCCGGCAGAGGTGTCGATCGTCGGATCGGGCGACGTCACGCTCAAGGGTGGGGCCCAGTGCACCGTCCATGCCGTCGGCTCGGGCGAGGCGGACTGTAGCTGAGCGCTTGCGCAGCGGCACGCGCCGGGCGAGGATCGCGCGCATGCGCATCCTTGCCCTGCTCGTCCCGCTGCTGACGCTTGCCGCCGCGCCCCCGCTCGACGAGCGCAGCGTGATGGTGACCGGATTCGACCGCCTTCGCGTCGAGGGTCCCTTTACGGTGACAGTGGTCGACGGATCGCCCGGCGCCATCGTGCGGGGCGATTCCCGCGCGCTCGATCAGGTTGCGGTGCGCGTGCAGGGCACCACGCTGGTGGTCAACACCGGCACGCTCGGCTGGGAGCAGCGGGCGGGCGGGCGTGATGTCGCACCGGCGATCACCGTCTCGGCTACCGGGCTGCGCGGCGTGCAGGTCACGGGCGGTGCGCGCGTGCAGGTGGCGGGATTGCAGGGCACGCGCGTCGATGTCGGCGTCAATGGTGCCGGGGCGATCGACATCGCCCGCCTTTCCGCCGACGATCTCGCGGTGACGCTCACCGGCACCGGCCGCATCGCGATCGGTGGCGGCACGGCTGGGCGCGCGCGGATGCTCTCCTACGGCGCCGGCACGATCGATGCGGACGGCCTGACGGTGGGCGAGGCGAATGTGCGCGCGGAAAGCACCGGCGCGCTGGCGCTGGGGGTGCGGTACACCGCCACCATCGCCGCGCTGGGCGCGGGGCCGGTGCGGATCGTCGGCGCGCCCGAATGCACGGTCAGCGGCCCCGGCCCGGTCGATTGCGCCAATATCAAGCGGCGCTGAGCCTCGCGTTCACGCCGCGATCGGGAAGCGCAACAGCCGGTCCTCCAGCGCGACCAGTGCCTGCGCGCCGCTTCCCACGGCGCGGACGATTTCGGGATGGTGCGCGTCCAGCCCGCCGGTCAGCGCGCCAAAGGCGGGAAAGACCAGCTTGCTCCCGGTCGCAACGAAACACCGCCGCGCGACCGCCCGGCCCCGCACGCTGATCCGCAGCTTCGGGTGGAAATGCCCTGACATTTCGGGCCGCGTCTCGCGCGGATCGGCTTCGTGGCGCAGCACGATGCCGTCGATCACGGCTTCTTCCTCGATCCGCCCGCCGCAATGGTCGACGAACTGCGCGTCATGGTTGCCCGTGATCCAGCGCCAGTCGAGCCGCGCGGTCAGCCCGGTGAGCATCGCCCGTGCCGCCTCGGGCAGTCGCTCGCACCCGTCCGAATCGTGGAAACTGTCGCCCAGGCACCATAATTCGGTCGCGCCGGTGCGATCGACCAGCGCCGTCAGCGCGCTCAGCGTCGCGAGCGAATCATAGGGGGGCAGCATCTGCCCCTTGCTCGCAAACCAGCTCGCCTTTTCGAAATGCAGGTCGGCGACGAGCAGCGCGCGCCGTGCCGGCCAGTAGAGCGCGCCCTCGGGCAACGCGCTGAATTCCTTGCCAGCGAACGAAAGGGGAACCATGGCCCCGCTATCCGTCCGGCAGGCCCCGGCTGTCAACAGCGCAGGATCGGCACCCGCCGCTTTTCGAAGGTGATGACGCCGTGCCCGGCATCGATGCGCTCGACGCGATAGGTGCGCCGCGTCGGCGGGTCGAGCTTGACCGGCGCCTCGCCGCCATTCTCGAAGCGCTCGGTGACGGTTTCGGTCAGCATGTCACCCTCCAGCGCCCACCGCCCGACTTCGCCCGCATTGTCGAGCGCGCCATCGGCTTCGTAATGAATCACGAAATCGGTCGAGCAGGTCGCGTCGAACGACCATGCGCCGACGATCCAGTCGCGCAGGGGCGAGGCTGGACCGGGCGTGGTGGATGGCGTGGCGGGCGCAGCCTGTGGAGGCAAATCGCGCTTCTCGACCGCGTTCGCCGCCGGCGCGCCGGGCGAACATCCCGCCAGCGCCACCAGCGCGATTGCCGCCGCTATGTATCCCCGCTGCCCCATGCCGCCGCGTATAGCGGAATCGCCGCCGCGCGGGTAGCGGCGACGGCGTGCGCGATCAGTTGGCGGGCGTCTTTTTGGGGGTCACCCACACTTCGACCGGCGACACCACCTTGCCCGGTGCGGGCTTGCCGACATGGACGCGCTCGGCTGTGACGAGTTCGCCGGTTTCCAGCGTGAAGGAAGCCCATGGCTTCGGCATCCGGCCAAAGCTCATGCGTTGAATCGGTTGGCCGGTGGTCGTGTTCATGATCGTTGCGATGATACCCATCGCGGCCCGATAGCCACCCCGGCGGCGCCGTGTCCAGCGCCGCCGTGCAGGCGATCAGGAAGTAAAGACCGATCGGCTCAGCTGGTCGCGCACCAGCGTGCGCCCTTCTTCCATCCGCGCGCGCACCGCGCGTTCGGCCCGCGCCATCTCGGCGGCCAGCGCCAGCCGGCGGGCGCCGATCGCCTGGAATTGCGCGCGGTCGGCGGGGCTGTTGAACCCGAAATAGCCGCCCGCGTTGAACCAGCTGCGCCGCGCGAGCAGGGCGCACAATTCGCCCGAGGCATCGAGCATCGCGATCTGGTTGGCCAATAGCGTGTCCGTCGCCGGATCGGGATTGGTGGCTGCGGCGATCTGGAGCATCCCCTGCCGTGCCCGGGGCGGCAGCGTGGCGGCGGCGATCGCCGCGCGTAGCGCCGCGGCATCGGTGCCGCGCCTTGCCGATTGCTTGCGGGCTAGGTCCTTGATCGCGTCCAGCCCGGCGCAATGCTGGATCGCGCGCGGGTCCTGCTGGAGCAGATAGGGGCTGTTCAGCGCCCCCAGCCCGAATGCGCCCATCGCGTCCGCGAACGCGCGCTGGTCCGCCAGATCGGCCTTGAGCGACTGGACGAAGCGCGCGGACACCGGCCCGCGCGCGCTGGCGTCGGCGGGCATCAGCGGCGCGCCATTGGGGGCGAACTCGATTTCGGCAAAGCTGCTCGCATCGGCCCGCGCCCGCGTCTGGTACTGGGCGTGCGCGATCAGCCCCGCGCCCGCGCCGGCGGCGATCAGCAGCACCAGCGACCCCAGCTTCCACGCCAGTGACGCATAGCGGACGGTGACGACCAACCCCACCAGCCACAGCGCAAGGCCCAGCCCCCCGCCCCCCAGCACCAGCGCCGCCATCGGGCGCGGTGCCGCCAGCAGCGGCGCGGCCACGGCGGCCAGCACCAGCACGGCGTTCCCGCCCAGTATCGCCAGCACGGGATGGTCGTGCGGCGTCTGCGCTTCGTGAACGGCGTCCTCCATGTCGAAATCTCCCCCCGGATAGCGCGACTGTACGCAAGGCGGGGGCGGGCGCAATGCCGCGCGGGACGGTAAATACCCGGCGCGGGGCCTTGCCAGCGGCGGCACTCTCGGCGCAATCGGGCATGATGCACCGCACAACGCTTCCCGACGCCAAGGGCCTTCTGCTCGGCATCTGCGCCTATGTCATCTGGGGCGTGCTGCCGCTCTACTTCCACCTGCTGAAGGACGTGCCGCCGCTCCAGATCCTTGCGCATCGCGTGCTGTGGTCGGTGCTGCTGCTGATGGTCCTCGTCCTCGCGCTGAAGAAGGCGCGGCCGATCCTGGCGGCAGCGCGGGGGCGCACGCTGCTGCTGCTCGCCGCCAGCGCCGCGCTGATCGCGATCAACTGGTACACCTATATCTGGGCGGTCCAGCACAACCATGTGCTCGAGGCGAGCCTGGGTTATTTCATCAATCCGCTGCTCAACGTCGCGCTCGGCATGCTAGTGCTGCGCGAGCGGTTGCGGCGGTGGCAGGGGGTGGCGATCGCGATCGCCGCCGCCGGGGTCGTGGTGTTCGCATCGCAGGGGGGCGGGGCGCTGTGGATCTCGCTGGTGCTCGCGGCGTCGTTCGGCGTCTATGGCCTGCTGCGCAAGGTGGCGGCGATCGACGCGCTGGGCGGGCTGACGGTGGAAACGCTGCTCCTCGCCCCGCTGGCGCTGCTGGTGCTGTGGCAGGCATCGGCGACCGGGCAGGGGGCGATGGGGCATGACGCCCGCACCGACATATTGCTGGTCCTGGCGGGCATCGTCACCGCCGCGCCGCTGCTGATGTTCGCCGCCGCTGCACGGCGCATGCCCTATGCCACGCTGGGGCTGATCCAGTATATCGCGCCGTCGCTGCAATTTGCCGAAGCGGTGCTGTTCGGCGAGCGCGTGGGGCCCGCGCATGCGATCACCTTCGCGCTGATCTGGATCGGCTGCGGGCTCTATGCGTGGGACAGCCTGCGCAGCGCGCGCGCCGCGCCGCTGGTGATGGAGCCCGACTGACGGCGATTACCGCCGGCGCTGGATGGCACCCACCACGCGGCGCAGCAGGATGCGCGGGGTCAGCCGCGTC
Organism: Sphingomonas degradans; assembly: GCF_053502645.1. Taxonomy (NCBI): domain Bacteria; kingdom Pseudomonadati; phylum Pseudomonadota; class Alphaproteobacteria; order Sphingomonadales; family Sphingomonadaceae; genus Sphingomonas; species Sphingomonas degradans. The sequence goes on along the minus strand of NZ_CP177172.1, from coordinate 3,773,448 downwards.
GAAAACGCCAGAACCGCGTTGCGCGCGCCCGATACCTTGATCGCGCGGTTCGCCTCCAGCGCGGCCAGCCCGTCGCGCACCACCGCCGCCGGATCACCCGCCAGCCGGCGCAGCGCGAAATCCTTCGCCGATCCCGCGACGTCGAAAAATTCGGTCGCGGTCGGCCCCGGACACAGTGCGGTCACGCGCACGCCCTGTCGCCGCACTTCCTCGTGCAACGCTTCGGACAGGCTCAGCACGAACGCCTTGGTCGCGTAATAGACCGCCATGCCCGGCCCCGCCTGGAACGCGGCGGTCGAGGCGACGTTGAGGATCGCGCCCTCCCGCCGCTCGATCATGGCCGGCAGCACCGCGTGGCAAAGCTCGGTGAGCGCGCGGCAATTGAGGTCGATCATCCGCACCAGCTGGCGCCGGTCCTGCCCGGCAAAGCCGCCGCCCAGCCCGAACCCGGCATTGTTGACGAGCAGGTCCACCGCCAGCCCGCGCCGCGCGATTTCGCCCATCAGCGCATCGGCGGCCCCGCCTTCGGCCAGGTCGAGCGCGATCACCTCCACGGCGACGCCGTGCGTGCCGCGCAGCCGCTCGGCCAGTGCCTCCAGCCGATCGGCGCGCCGGGCAGTGAGGATCAGGCGATGCCCCCGCGCCGCCAACGCCTCTGCGAACAGCGCGCCGAGGCCTGCGGAAGCGCCGGTGACGAGTGCCGTGCCGGTGGTTGTCATCGCGTGGTTCCCTTTCTTCCCGCTCAGTCGGTGAAGACTGGCGCGCGCTTCTGCATATTGGCCATCACCGCTTCGATCTGGTTGGGCGTGCGCAGCAGCGCGGCCTGTTCGCGGCTTTCGGCGAGCAGCGTGGTTTCGGCATCGCCCTCCATATTGGCAAGGCGCTTGGCGGCGCGGATCGCCTGGGGGTGGCGCGCGGCAATCGCCCGGGCCAGCGCCATCGCCTCGGCATGGGGGTCGTCGGCCAGCCGCGTGACGAAGCCCAGCGCCTGCGCCTCCTGCGCGGAAAACTCGCGCGCGGTATAGCTCAGCTCGCGCAGCACGTCGTCGCGCACGCTGCCGCGCCACAGCGCATATCCGGCCATGTCGGGGACGATACCCCATTTCATTTCCATCACGGCCATCCGCGTGTCGGGCGCGGCGATGCGGATGTCCGCGCCACTCGCGATCTGGAGCCCGCCGCCCAGCGCGACGCCGTGTACCGCCGCGATCACCGGCACCGCCAGCGTGCGCCAGCCCCAGGCGACCTGCTGGAAATCATTCGCCGCGCCGTGCGTGCGCACCATCAGGTCGGTGCCGCTGCCCGCGCTCGCCATGCTCGCCATGTCGAGTCCCGCGCAGAAGCCGCGCCCCTCGCCCGACAGCACCACCGCGCGCAGCCCCGGCATCGCCTCCAGCGTGGCAATCGTGTCGATGATGGCTGCGAACATCGCCGGGTCCAGCGCATTGAGCTTGTCGGGCCGCGCCAGCCGGACATCGGCGACGCCCTCGGCAAAGGCGATGGTGACGCGCTGCTCGGTCATGCTTCCTGCTCCTGGGCTCTTTTGCGCGAAGCATAGGCACGTTCGCCGGGAGCGGTCCATAGGAGTCAACGGTCCGCGACCAGCCGGTATCCGCGTCCGCGCTCGGTGTGGATCAGCGGCACGGCGTGTCCCCGGTCCAGCCGCGCGCGCAGCCGGGCGACATGGACCTCGACCACGTTGGTCCCCGGATCGAACCCCAGCCGCCACACCGCCGCGAGCAGCACGCGCCGCCCGACGCATTGCCCCTGCGCCCGCACCAGATGGAGCAGCAGCGCATATTCGCGCGGCAGCAGCGGCACCGGCTGTCCGCCGCGCCACACCGCGCGCGCGACCGGATCGATCCGCAGCGATCCGATCTGTATCGTCTGCAACGGCCGCAGCCGCGCCGCCACCCTCGCCGCGATCTCGCCGGCGCTGGCGGGCAGGGCGACGGCATCGTCCGCGCCGGCGTCGAGTGCTGCGGTCACGCCGCCCGCGTCGTCGCCGGGCAGCAGCACCAGTAGCGGCACCGTCCACCCCGCCCCGCGTAGCGCCGCGACGCGCGTGGCGGCATCGCCCCGCTCCAGCGCCATTATGGCGGCATCGGCGGTTGCCATGCCCTGGGAATCGAGCCCGGTCAGCCGCATCCCGCGCGCGTGCGCCGCGTCGGCCATGCCCGGAATGTCTAGCGCACACGCGATGATAGCGGCCACGCCGGCAGGCTAGCGGCGCGGGCGCTGCGGTCGATCCGATTCCTCCGTTATGGAGTTACTTGTGCTTGTTCGTGCAATGCCAGTCGCCGTCGGGCATGGCCGGCAACGGTGCGGCACGGCGACCCGGCTGCGGCCTCGAGCAGCGCCACGGCCTGTGCCGGTCGCGCGGAGGCCAGCGCGGCCAGCGCCGTCACCCGCATCCGCGCGCAGGGGTGCGCGCGCGCGAACCGCTCGGCCAGGTCGAGCCCGTTGGCGGTGTGGACGGCCACCGCCACCAATGCCTCCGCCGCCGTCGTCGTCAGGCCGGCGGCGATCGTCCCGCGCGCAGTGTCGAAGCGATATTGCTCGATCCAGGGCTGTTCGGGCGCGGCGCCGAGGATGTTGAGCGACACCGACAGGCTGTCCGGCGGCAATTGCACATGCACGTCGCGCCGCATCCGATACAGCATCAGCCGCCCCGGCTCGAGCCGCGCGCGCTCGACAAAGCGCAGCCCCGCATCCTCGCCCGGCACACCCAGCACGGCGTCGCCGTCATATTCGTAATAGTCGCTCCAATAGCCCGGCCCCAGATAGCCATAGGTGAGGAACGGAAAATTATGGTCGTGCGGCAGGTCGTAAAAGAACGCCGCCGTGCCGCTGGCGCGCACCACCGCATCGTCGCGCGCGGGCCAGAAATTGGCGCGCAGGACATAGCGGCCATTGGGCGGGCGCAGCAGGAACACCTGCGCGCCATAGCCCCGGCTGGCATGCTGGCCCTCGCACCGCGTCTTGAGTTCGTCGATCGCCATGTCCGCCAGGAAATCGGGGTTGCGGCCCAGCCGCGCGAGCAGCGGACCCAGCCGCGCGAAATCGTCTTCGTCGCGCGTGTCGAAGGGCGTGGCGTCGAGCGCTTCGACCAGTTCGTCCAGCGTGATGGCGTCACCCACACCGGGTTCGATCAGGCGAGGCATGGCACGCGCTCCAGCTTGGGCCGGACCACTGCCAGCGTGCGTGCCGCCGCCGCGCGGATGTCGGGATGGGGGTCGCCCGCCGCCATCTCGACCAGCCGGGGCAGCGCCGCCGCGCCGTCGAGCACCAGCCATTCGCGCATCGCCGCCCAGCGCAGCTGAAACGCGGCGTCTCGGGTGGCGGCGTCGAACGCCGCGCCTGCATCGCGCCGCCCCGCCAGCCGCAGGAACCCCAGCAGCATTTCGACGCGCGAGGCGCGATCGTCGGCGCTCGCCACCCGCGCCAGCGCGCCGCTCTCCACACTATGTTCGCGCACCAGCGGCGCCGCACCCGCGCGCAGCGTCGCCACCAGCGTGACGACATCGCCCTGCGCATCGTGGAGCCGCTGCGCCGTCGTCCTGCCATCGATGCGATAGACCGCGCCGTCGCGCAGCGCCCGCGTCTCGCCGCGCACGCACGGCGGCGCAGTCGAAGCACGAAACGCCGGCCCCGGCGCTGCTGCGTGCCACAGCGTCAGCGCCGCGCCGCCCGCGCGCACCACGCGCGTCACGGTCATCCGCCCGGTAAAGGCAATGCGCGGCGGCACCACGCGAGTCGCCGCCGCCTGCGTCACGCTCGCCGCGATCGACAGCGCGGGGCCGTCGTACAGGACAAGGCCCGTGCGCGCGGCGTCGCGCGCGACCTTGCATGGCGGCTCGAAAAACGGGTCCGCCGCCAGCGCTGCCACCAGCGGATCGAGCAATGCCGCAACCCAGCCGGCATCGCCCAGCAGCCGTTCGGCGCGCAGGGCGGCGGCCTCCGCATCGTCGGGGCAATCGGCAAAGGCGCGTTCGATCCCCCGAAACGCCGCACCATTCTGCCAGTGCGCGATCGCCGCGCGTGTCGTCGGGCGCGTGGCCTCGATTGCGGCGCGGATCGCCGCCGCGTCCATCGCGGCCTTCCTTACGGCGCGAGTTCGTAGATCAGCACGGCGATGCCGATGATAAGCTCGAACAAGTCGTCGATGCCCATCACTTCGCCCGCCTGCACTGCGCCATGGCACGCCACCTGCGTGCCCAGCTCGGCAATGTCCCCGAAATCTATCATGTCGCTGTCCCCCCTGATTGCCGGCGTTCGCCGTGGCGCCACGCTATGCAACGAAGGGAGCGGGCGCCCGTTACATCGCTGTAATCCGGGCGCGCGATGGCGCGGGTTTGCGCGGGCGGGGGCGGCGCGCTACGGGCCGGGGATGAGTGAGACCAGCGGCTTCGACCCCCAATGGATGTTCCGGCTTCGCCGCGAGAGCGGGCGGGGCGGGCATGGCGGGCGGCTGGGCATCGGCTATCGCGCGCACGGGCCCGACTGGTGCGAGCTGGAGCTGCCTTATGCCGCCGACATGATCGGCGATCCCGAATCGCAAGTGCTCGCCTCGGGGCCCATTTTGTCGGTGATGGACATGGCGACCAGCGTCGGCGTGTGGCTGAAGGCGGGCGGCTTTCGCAACCATGCGACGCTCGACCTGCGGATAGACTATCTGCGCCCCGCGCGGCCCGGCCATACCGTGATCGGGCGCGGCGAATGCTATCGGCTGACGCGATCGATCGCGTTCGTGCGCGGGCAGGCGCATGACGGCGATCCGCAAGACCCGCTGGCCCATGTCGCGGGCACTTTCATGGCCGTGGAGGGCTATTGGTGAGCCTGTCGCTGGACCGTATCCCCTATGCCGCGCTGCTGGGGCTGAGCATCGAGCCGGGCGAGGGCGCGCCGGTGCTGCTTATGCCCTTTGCCGACGATGTGCTGGGGCGCCCTGGCTTCCTGCACGGCGGCGCGATCGGCGGGCTGCTCGAAATGGCGGCGGTGGCCGCACTGCACCAGGCGCTGGAGAGCGAAGGCGGGGGCAAGGTAAAGCCGATCAACCTCACCGTCGATTACATGCGCGGCGGCCGCGACAAGCCGACGCGCGCCCGCGGCACCGTGACGCGGCTGGGCAAGCGCGTCGCCAATGTCGAGGCCGTGGCATGGCAGGACGAACCCGACCGCCCGATCGCGGCGGCCCGGATGAACTATCTGATCGTGCGCTGATCGGCGCTCACCCCGGCGTCAGCCGCAGCAGCCGGCCGTTGGCGCCATCCTCCAGCACCCATAGTGCGCCGTCCGGTCCCTGTTCTACTTCGCGGATGCGCTGATTCAGGGCGATTCGCTGGACTTCGGCGGCGCCGGTCTCGGTAAAGCGCACGCGCACCAGCCCCTGGCTGACCAGCCCCGCCAGGATCGCATCCCCCTGCCACGCCGCGAACAGGCTGCCCGAATAGCGGATCATGCCGCCCGGCGCGATGACCGGCGTCCACCATGCCAGCGGCGCGACATAGCCGTCGCCGGGGGCGTGATCGGGGATGTTGCCGCCGCCATAATCCTGTCCGTTCGACGCGTTGGGCCAGCCATAATTGCCGCCGCGCGCGACCAGGTTGAATTCATCGCCGCCCTCGGGCCCCATTTCGCTCTCCCACAGGCGCCCGGCGGGATCGAAGAACAGGCCATAGGGATTGCGATGCCCGAGCGACCAGATTTCGGGACGCGCGCCCGGCGTGGCGACGAAGGGGTTGTCGCCGGGAACGCTGCCATCGGCATTGAGCCGCACGATCTTGCCCAGCGTCTTGGTCAGGTCCTGGGCGGGCGATCCCTGTTGCCGCTCGCCGGCGGTGATGAACAAATGGCCCGAGGGTGCGAACGCCATGCGCCCGCCGAAATGGTTGGCGCCGCTCGCCTTGGGTGTCTGGCGCCAGAGCACGCTGGTGTTGCCGAGACGGGCGCCCGCGCCATCCTCGATCAGCGTAGCGCGCGCGACGGCAAGCCCCGCGCCGCCGGTCCCAGCCTCGGCATAGCTCAGATAGACCAGCCGGTTGGTCGCGAAATCGGGGTGCAGGGCCACGTCGAGCAGGCCGCCCTGGCCTGCCGCCACCACGGCGGGCACCCCGCCCAGCGGCTCCGATTTCGCCCCCGCCTGCGTCACGATGCGCAGCGTCCCGCCCTTTTCGGTGACGAGTGCGCGTCCGTCGGGCAGGAACACCATCGCCCAGGGCGCGGCAAAGGTCGCCACGACCTGGCTCTGGACGCTGGCGATCGGCGTGGGGCTGGGGCTCGTCGTCGGAGTCGGCGCCGGTGCTGTGGTCGCAGTGGGAGAGGGGGTGGGCGTCACGACAGTGCCGTCACTCCCGCCGCCGCATCCCGCCAGCGCGAGTGCGGCTACACCTGCGGCCGCGAACCGGCGCCGCGCGCTCACTTTGCCGGTTCCAGCTTGAGCAGCCGCCCCTGCGAACCCTGTGCGCCATCCTCCAGCACCCATAGCGCGCCGTCGGGGCCTTCCTCGACTTCGCGGATGCGCGCGCCCATCGGCCACTGGTCGCCCTTGGTCGCGGTCGTGCCGTTGACGTCGATCCGCAGCAGCGCCTTGCCGGAAAGCCCGCCGAGGAACAGGTCGCCCTTCCATTGCGGGAACATCTTGCCAGAATAGACGATCAGGCCGCCGGGGCTGATCGAGGGATTCCACCAGACCTTGGGCGCCTCATATCCGTCGCCGGCCTTGTGATCGGGGATGTCGCGGTCGTCATAATGGCTGCCGTTCGATGCGTTGGGCCAGCCATAGTTGCGGCCGGGCAGGATCAGGTTGATCTCGTCGCCGCCCTTGGGGCCCATTTCCTGCTCCCACAAATTGCCCTTCGCATCGAAGGCGATGCCCAGCAGGTTGCGGTGGCCATAGGACCAGATGGCGGGGTGGAATCCCTTCGCGGCCAGCGGATTGCCCTTGGCGGGCGTGCCGTCGTCGTTGAGGCGCAGCACCTTGCCCAGCGTGGCCTTGGGGTCCTGTGCGGGGGTGAATTTCTGGCGCTCGCCATTGGTGAAGAACAGATGCCCGTCGGGAGCGAAGGCGATTCGGCCAGAAAAGTGCCCGTTGCCCTCGACATAGGGCTCGGCGCGGAACAGCGTCTGGACGTTCTGGAGCGCGGGCGCCGCGCCCTCGGCCAGCGTGCCGCGCGCCAGCACCACGCCCTTGAGCCCCTCGGCATTGGCCTCCGAATAGCTGAAATAGACCAGGTGGTTCTGCGCGAATTTCGGGTGCAGCACGACGTCCATCAATCCGCCCTGGCCCTGCGCCATGACGGTAGGGACGCCGCTGACCGGGCTGCGCGTCTTGCCGTCGGCGGCGACGAGCAGCAGCGTGCCTGCCTTTTCGGTGACGAGCATCCGCCCGTCGGGCAGGAACGTCATCGCCCAGGGCGAGTCGAAATCGGCGACTTCGGTGATCGTGAACGGGCGAGTCGCCTGCGCGGCGCTGTCTTGCGCGGCGGCGTCGCCCTGCGGGTTGCACGCGGCGAGCAGTGCTGCGCCCATGACCATGCGGATGGCTGGCATCATCGATTCTCTCCCTGTGTGCGGCGTATATTCCCAGCCGCAACGCGCGGCGCCGACAACCGCTCCCTCGCGTGGCGGGGGCGGCGTTGCAAGGGCATCGCAACAGCCCTTGCCCATGGGCGCCCAACTGCGTATATCGGCGGTGCTTTCTCGACATCGTCAAACATGATCGAGGCCGAGCCCGCAGGGGCCCGGTCAGGGAAGCGGCTTATCCTGTTGCCGGAGAATTGCGTGGCGGACATCGCCCTGTTGACCAAGCTGATCGAGCCCGAGGCCCAGGCCCTGGGGCTGGCGCTCGTGCGCGTGAAGATGTTCGGCGGAGTCAGCGATCCGACGCTCCAGGTGATGGCCGAGCGCCCCGATACGCGCCAGCTGACGATCGACGACTGCGCCGATCTGTCGCGCCGCATCTCGGAGCGGCTGGACGAGTTGGAAGCGGCGGGCCGCGATCCCATCGATTATGCCTATCGCCTGGAAGTCAGCTCGCCCGGTATCGATCGCCCGCTGACGCGGCTCCAGGATTTCGAGGACTGGAAGGGGCACGAGGCCCGCATCAACCTGGTCGCGCCGACCGAGGACAACCGCAAGCAGCTGACCGGCATCCTGATGGGCGTGGCCGGCGATCAGATCACCATCGATGTCCGCAAGCATCGGGAAGTCACGCTGGGCTTCGCGCAGATCGCCGATGCCAAGCTGCTGATGACCGACGCGCTCATCGCCGCGACAGCGCCGCTGTCGGTCGATGGCGCCGACGAATTTGAAGAAGTCGAAGAACTGGATGCGTCCGACGACGCGCAGGTAGAAGGGTAAAGAGGATGGCCACTGCCATTTCCGCGAACAAGGCTGAGCTGATTGCGATCGCCGATTCGGTCGCGAAGGAAAAGCTGATCGACAAGGCCATCGTCATCGAGGCGATGGAGGACGCGATCCAGCGCGCCGCCAAGAACCGTTACGGCGTCGAAAACGACATCCGCGCCAAGCTCGATCCCGTCTCCGGCGATCTGCGCCTGTGGCGCGTGGTCGAAGTGGTCGAGGCGGTCGACGATTATTTCAAGCAGGTCTCGGTCAAGGACGCGCAGAAGCTGCAAAAGGGCGCAGTCGTCGGCGACTATATCGTCGATCCGCTGCCCCCGATCGAATTCGGCCGCATCCAGGCGCAGGCGTCGAAGCAGATCATCTTCCAGAAGGTCCGCGACGCCGAGCGCGATCGCCAGTTCGACGAATTCAAGGACCGCATGGGTGAGATCATCACCGGCGTGGTCAAGCGCGTCGAGTTCGGCCATGTCGTGGTCGACCTGGGCCGCGCCGAGGGCGTGATCCGCCGCGACCAGCAGATCCCGCGCGAAGTCGTCCGCGTCGGCGACCGCGTCCGCTCGATCATCCTCAACGTCCGCCGCGAAAATCGCGGGCCGCAGATTTTCCTCAGCCGCGCGCACCCGGACTTCATGAAGAAGCTGTTCGCGCAGGAAGTGCCCGAAATCTACGACGGCATCATCGAGATCAAGGCGGCGGCCCGCGATCCGGGCAGCCGCGCGAAGATCGGCGTCATCAGCCACGACAGCGGCATCGACCCCGTCGGCGCCTGCGTCGGCATGAAGGGCAGCCGCGTCCAGGCGGTCGTCCAGGAAATGCAGGGCGAAAAGATCGACATCATCCCCTGGTCGCCCGACACCGCGACCTTCGTGGTGAACGCGCTCCAGCCGGCGAATGTCAGCCGCGTCGTGATCGACGAAGAGGATGACCGCATCGAAGTGGTGGTCCCCGACGACCAGCTCAGCCTGGCGATCGGCCGTCGCGGCCAGAATGTCCGCCTCGCCAGCCAGCTGACCGGCAAGGCGATCGACATCCTGACCGAGGCGGATGCCAGCGAGAAGCGCCAGAAGGAATTCGTCCAGAACAGCGAGATGTTCCAGAACGAGCTCGACGTCGACGAGACGCTGGCCCAGCTGCTGGTCGCCGAAGGCTTTGGCGCGCTCGAAGAAGTCGCCTATGTCGAACTCGACGAACTGGCGTCGATCGAAGGGTTTGACGACGATCTGGCGGGCGAGCTCCAGAACCGCGCGCAGGAAGCGCTGGAGCGCCGCGAGGAAGCCAATCGCGAAGCACGCCGCGCGCTGGGCGTGTCCGACGAGCTGACCACCATGCCCTATCTGACCGAAGCGATGCTGGTCACTTTGGGCAAGGCCGGGATCAAGACGCTGGACGATCTGGCCGACCTCGCCACCGACGAGCTGGTGCAGAAGAAGCGCCAGGAGCCGCGCCGCCGCAACGAGGATGCGCCCAAGCGCGCCGAGGACAAGGGTGGGATTCTGGCCGAATATGGCCTGAGCGACGAGCAGGGCAACGAGATCATCATGGCCGCCCGCGCCCATTGGTTCGAAGACGAGGACGCGGCCCCGGCCGCAAGTTCGGAGGACGCAGTTGCGGAATCCGAACAATGATACCCCACGCGTAACCCGCGCTGAGGCGGCGGCGGATGGTCCCATCCGCCGCTGCATCCTGTCCGGCGAGCATGACGCGCGCGAGCATCTCGTGCGCCTCGCGCTGTCGCCCGATGGCGAGATTCTGCCCGATGTCCGTGCCAAGGCCCCCGGCCGTGGCGCGTGGATCGGCGTGACCGCCGCCGAACTCCGCACTGCGCAGGCCAAGGGCAAGCTGAAAGGCGCGCTGGCCCGTGCGTTCAAGACCGGCGACTTCCGCATTCCCGACGATCTGGCCGATCGCATCGCGGCCCAGCTTCAGCGCAGCGCGCTCGACCGGCTGGGACTCGAAGCCAAATCGGGCAGCCTGTTGACCGGCGGCGAAAAGCTGGCGGCGGCGGCGCGCTCGGGCAAACTCCACTTGCTCCTCCACGCGTCCGATGCGGGCGAGGACGGCGCTGGCAAGCTGGCCCAGGCATGGCGCGTGGGCTCGGATCGGGAAGGCAGCGACCTCAAGGGGTTAACATTGCCGCTCCCGCGCACCATATTGTCCTTGGCGCTTGGACGCGAAAATGTGGTACATGTCGGCCTGACCGACTCCAAAGCGGCTGCGAGGGTGAGCGAAGCGCTCGACCGGTGGCTGCACTTTATCGGACCCGAACCCGCTCCCAAGCCTTGCGAAACAGGCTCGCAGGGAGCATCGGCGCATTCTTCGGATGTGCCGCACGACGAACGACAGATTGAAGGACTTTAGGCAGCCGCATGAGCGACACCGATAACGAAAAGCCGAAACTGGGCATGCGCGCACCGCTGGGGCTGAAGCGCACGGTCGAGACGGGCAAGGTGAAGCAGAGCTTCAGCCATGGCCGCTCGAACACCGTGGTCGTGGAAGTCAAGCGCCGCCGGGTCCTTGGGCCGCAGGGTGGCCCCGCACAGGACGAAGGCGCGCCGCAGGCTGTCGAGGCCGCACCGGCGCCCGCGCCCGTCGCGCCCGCACCGCGTTCCGCCGCGCCCGCACCGGCGCCGCGCCCGCCGATGGACAATCTGTCGCCGCAGGAGCGCCAGGCCAAGCTGCTGCGCGAAGCCGACGAACAGCGCATGCAGGCGCTCGAGGATGCGCGCCGTCGCGACGAGCGCCTTCGCCAGGAAGCGCTTGAGGAAGAGCGTCGCCGCGTAGAAGAGCGCGCAAAGGCTGCGGCTGAGGCCGCCGAAGCCGCCAAGGCGCCCAAGCAGGAGGCTCCGGCCCCCGAGCCCGCACCCGCGCCTACGCCGGTAGTGGCGACGCCCGCGCCGGCCCCCGTCGCCGCGGCACCCGCTCCGGCGGCTCCCGCACCGGTGGCCGCCGCGCCCAAGCCGACGCCCGCACCTGCGCCCGCCGCAGCTGCGCCCAAGCCTGCGCCCCGGCCGGCACCGCGCCCTGCGCCGCAGCCGATCACGCTGGGCCTGGACCCCAATCGTCCGGCGCCGCGCCTGTTCACGCCGGTGCAGCGTCCCGAGATTCCCAAGCCCGAGCCGAAGCCGGAGCCCAAGCCCGAGCCGAAGCCCGTCGCCGCTGCTGCACAGCCCACCCAGGCACAGACGCAGGGCCAGCAGCCCGCGCGTCCGCAGCCTTCGGGGCTGGGTGCGCCCAAGCGCGCGGATCCGCCCGCGCGTCCGTCGCGCGGTCGTCAGGGTGATGATCGCCGCCAGTCGGGCAAGCTCACGGTCACGCGTGCGCTCGGCGACAATGACGGCGCCCGCGCCCGCAGCCTCGCCGCGCTGAAGCGTGCGCGCGAGAAGGAACATCGCCGCATGGGCGGCCCGCGCGAGCCGCAGGCCAAGCAGGTCCGCGACGTCGTGGTGCCGGAGGCGATCACCGTTCAGGAACTCGCCAACCGCATGGCCGAAAAGGGTGCGGATCTGGTCAAGGCGCTGTTCAAGATGGGCATGCCCGTCACGATCAACGCGACGATCGACCAGGACACGGCAGAACTGCTGGTCACCGAATTCGGCCACAACATCCAGCGCGTCAGCGACGCCGACATCGACCTGGTCACCGATACGACCGACGATGCCGAGGAAACGTTGCAGTCGCGTCCGGCCGTGGTGACGATCATGGGCCATGTCGATCACGGCAAGACCTCATTGCTCGACGCGCTGCGCGGCACCGATGTGGTGCGCGGCGAAGCCGGCGGCATCACCCAGCATATCGGCGCCTATCAGGTCACGCTGAAGGACAAGTCGAAGATCACCTTCCTCGACACGCCGGGCCACGAAGCCTTCACCGAAATGCGCGCGCGCGGTGCCAATGTCACCGACATCGTCGTGCTGGTGGTGGCCGCGAACGACGGGCTGATGCCGCAGACGATCGAGGCGATCAACCATACCAAGGCGGCGGGCGTGCCGATGATCGTGGCGATCAACAAGGTCGACCTGGACAGCGCCAACCCGCAGCGCGTGCGCGAGCGTCTGCTCGAGCATGAAGTGATGGTCGAGGAAATGGGCGGCGAAACCCAGGACGTCGAAGTTTCCGCGCTCAAGAAGATCGGGCTCGACGCGCTGGTGGAGAAGATCCAGATCCAGGCCGAACTGCTCGACCTCAAGGCCAATCCCGATCGCCCGGCCGAAGGCAGCGTGATCGAGGCGAAGCTCGACAAGGGCCGTGGTCCGGTCGCGACGATCCTGGTCAGCCGCGGTACGCTGCGCGTGGGCGACGTGTTCGTCGTCGGCGCCGAGAGCGGCAAGGTCCGCGCGCTGATCGACGACAAGGGGCGCCAGATCAAGGAAGCGGGTCCGTCGATGCCGGTCGAAGTGCTCGGTCTGTCGGGCGTGCCGATGTCGGGCGATCCGTTGCAGGTCGTCGAGAACGAGGCCCGCGCGCGCGAAGTCGCCGAATATCGTCAGGGCGTCGCGCTCCAGAAGCGCACGACCAATGCCCCCGCAAGCCTGGAGAGCATGTTCTCCGCGCTCAAGGAAAAGCAGGCGATCGAATATCCGCTGGTAGTCAAGGCCGACACGCAAGGGTCGGTCGAGGCGATCGTGGGCGCGCTCAACAAGATCTCGACCGAGGACATCCGCGTGCGCATCCTGCACTCGGGCGTCGGTGGCATCACCGAGAGCGACGTGACGCTGGCCGGTGCCTCGGGCGCGCCGATCATCGGCTTCAACGTCCGTCCCAATGCCAAGGCGCGCGAAATCGCCGATCGGCAGAAGGTGGCGCTGAAGTACTATGACGTCATCTACGACCTGACCGACGAGATCCGTGCGGGCATGGCCGGTACGCTGGGTCCCGAAGCGTTCGAGACGGTGGTGGGCCGCGCCGAGATCAAGGAAGTCTTCTCGGCGGGCAAGCACGGCAAGGCTGCCGGTCTGCTGGTCACCGACGGCGTCATCCGCAAGGCGCTCAAGGCACGCATCACGCGCAACGACGTCATCATCTATCAGGGTGAAATCGCGTCGCTGCGTCGCTTCAAGGACGATGTCGCCGAAGTGCGCGCCGGTCTGGAATGCGGTGTGACGTTCACGCAGAACTTCACCGACATCAAGGCGGGGGATTACCTCGAAACCTTCGAAGTCGAACTGCGCGAGCGCACGCTGTAACGAAACGCCCTCTCCCCCTGTGGGAGAGGGCCGATCGCACGGCCCAACGGCTTCTGTTCCCCTGCGAAAGCAGGGGGCCAGAGCCCCGCGTGCAACGCCTGTGATCCTGGACCCCTGCTTTCGCAGGGGAGCCTTTCGTCCCTCCGCCAGGCGAGACTGGAGTTTGGCCATGAAGCACACCGAAACCTCCGAAAACCGCTCGGTCCGCCTGCTCAAGGTCGGCGAACAGGTGCGCCATGTGCTGAGCGAGGTCCTCCAGCGCGGCGACGTGCACGACGAGACGCTGGCCAAGCATCTGGTGTCGGTCACCGAAGTGCGCATGTCGCCCGATCTGCGCCACGCCACGGTGTTCGTGAAGCCGCTGCTCGGCAAGGACGAGGCTGCGGTCCTCAAGGCGCTGCGCACCAACACCGCCTATCTCCAGCGCGAAGTCGCGTCGCGGGTGAAGATGAAATACGCAGCTCGGCTCAAGTTCCTGGCGGACGAGAGCTTCGACGAGGGCAGCCATATCGACAAGCTGCTGCGCGATCCCAAGGTCGCGCAGGATCTGGGCGCCGATACTCCCGACGAGTATTGATTTCGCTGGGGCATGGCGCATGATCGCGCCATGCGAACGCCGCTGCTCCTGCTCCTCTGCTGCACCCTGTCGGCCTTTCCGGCGCGCGCGCAGGTCGGCGCGCTCCAGACGGACTGCGAGCTTGGCGGCGGGCGCGACGAGGGCGGCTACCAATTCATTTCGACGTGCGCAGGCCGGGCAAAATCGCCGGATGGTCGCTTCGCCGTGGTCCAGCGCGCCTATCAAGACCGGCAGCCTCCTATCGAATTGCAGGATGCCAAGCGGCGGGTGGTCGCCAGGCTCGACAGCCTGAGCGACGACATGCCTTTCAGCGTCTATTGGGCGCCCAATTCGCGCTGGTTCTTCGTCAACCATCATGTCGGCTCCTTCATGGACGTGCTGCGGATCTTCGAGATCGTGGGCAAAAGGGTGTTCGAGCGCCCGGCGCTCGTCCGGTCCGCCGAGAAGGTCGCGGCGCGGCGCTATCCTTGCCTGCAGCCCGACATGATCCTGCCGAACGGCGCCCGCTGGGCGCGGGACGGTCGCCGCGTCGTGCTGGTGACGATCAGTCGACCGGACGCATGTAGCGCTGACTACGCCCGGAGACCGGGCAGCTGGCAGCCGCTCTGGATGATCGGTGACGTGCGCACCGGACTGATCCAGGCCGGGTCGGTCCGGCCGGACCGGAGCGACCGGGGCCTGCGCGAACCGCGTGAGGGGCTTTACTCGCGCCTCTGACGCTCCGAAGAAGATTGACGCGCTGCTGCGCGATCCCAAGGTCGCGCAGGATCTGGGCGAAGCTTAGGCGCGGCCGCGCTTCGCCGAGGCCAGCGCACTGACCCACAGGGTCGCGGCGGCCAGCAGGCCAGTCACCAGCGGGGTATCGCCGGCAGGCAGCAGCCAGCCGATGGCGCCGACCAGTATCAGCGCCGCGCCGGACCAGTAATAGATCCGCGCCGGAATCCCGCGCGCCAGCGGCAGGAAATGCAGCCCGACGATGATCGCCATCGTCGGCAGCAGCCGTTCGGCCATGTGCAGGTTGATCAGAACGTTCGCCGCGACGAAAATCGCCACGCCCTCGGCGCTGCTCCAGATCGCCACCAGCCGGCCGACATGCGAACGATCGGCGTCCTCGCTCCCGTCCGATGCATGCCGCGTCCACAGCAGGATCGCCGCGCTGATCGCGACCGCCGGCAGAACCCACCACAGCGGCAGGTGCGAGAAGTACAGGGCGATCGCACACCAGAGGGCCGCCATGATATTCAGAATCCACAGACCCGTGCGCATCGTCGTTTTCCCCCGGTTTCGACGATGCTAACCGATGGACCGCAGACGCGATAGCCGACATAGGATAGCCGCCATGGCCAAGCTCTATTTCTATTATGCGTCGATGAACGCCGGCAAATCGACCACGCTGCTCCAGGCCGATTTCAACTATCGCGAGCGGGGCATGCGCACGCTGTTGTTTACCGCCGGGGTCCATGATCGCGGCGGCAGGGGCGTGATCGATTCGCGGCTGGGCATTCAGGCGAGCGCGATTCCGTTCGAGCCCGGCACCGATCTGCGCGTGGTGACCGAGAATGAGCATTTCCGCGCGCCGATCGCGTGCGTGCTGGTGGACGAGGCGCAGTTTCTGTCGGCGGCGCAGGTGCGGCAGCTTGCGCACATCGCCGACGAGGTGGGCATTCCCGTGCTCTGCTACGGGCTGCGTACCGATTTCCAGGGCAAGCTGTTCCCCGGATCGGCCGAGCTGCTGGCGCTGGCGGACTCGCTGGTCGAGATCAAGTCGGTCTGCGATTGCGGGCGCAAGGCGACGATGAACCTGCGCGTCGATGCGGCGGGCAACGCCGTGCGCGAAGGCGCGCAGAAGGAAATCGGCGGGAACGAACGCTATATCGCGCTGTGCCGCCGCCATTTCATGCAGCGCACCGCCGCGCTGGGCTGAGCGCTGGCCCGGCGGGCGGGGCTGGGCTAGGGCACCGCCGATGCATGGTTGGATACTTCTCGACAAGCCGCTGGGGCTCGGCTCGACACAGGGCGTAAGCGCGGTGAAGCGCGTGCTGCGCGAGGGCGCGTACGGCAAGTTCAAGGTCGGACATGGCGGCACGCTCGATCCGCTGGCGACCGGCGTGCTGCCGATCGCGATCGGCGAGGCGACCAAGCTGGCCGGGCGAATGCTCGACAGCGACAAGATATATGCCTTCACCATCCGCTTCGGGGTGCAGACCGATACGCTCGACCTGGAGGGCAAGGCCGTAGCCGAGTCCGAGGTGCGGCCGACGGCGGCACAGGTGACGGCGGTGCTGCCGCGTTTCACCGGGCCGATCGCGCAGGTGCCGCCCGCCTATTCGGCGCTGAAGGTCGATGGCGCCCGCGCCTATGATCTGGCGCGCGCGGGCGAGGAGGTGGTGCTGGCAAGCCGCGCCGTCACGATTCACGCGCTCACCCTATCCTCCCCGGAACGGGGAGGGGGACCGTTCGCGGATGCGAACGGTGGAGGGGGCGGGCCGCACGCCGAGTCCTCCGGGGAGGCCCCCCTCCACCCCCAGCCTGCGGCTGGCGGTCCCCCTCCCCGTGCCGGGGAGGAATTGGACGAAATCACCCTCACCGCCCATGTCTCCAAGGGCACGTACATCCGCAGCCTGGCGCGCGACATTGCGCTGGCGCTGGGCACCGTCGGCCATGTCACCATGCTGCGCCGGACCAAGGCGGGGCCGTTCACGCTCGATTCCGCGATTTCGCTGGACAATTTGAACGAAGCGGGTAAGTCCCGCAGCCTTGAAGACTATATCCTGCCGCTGAGGGCGGGGCTGGACGACATCCCGGCTCTATCCCTCACCCCCGACCAGGCAGGGCTGCTCCGCAGGGGGCAGGTCTTGGCCGGGACCAACGTGGAAGATGGCCAATATTTCGCGTGCGCGGAGGACACTCCGGTCGCGCTGGTAGAGGCTGATGCCGGACTTGTCCGGGTCGTTCGCGGGTTCAACTTGTAACGCGATGTCGAAGGAAGAAACATGTCGATCACGCCAGAGCGCAAGGAAGCGCTCATCCAGGAACATGGCCGCGAGAGCGGTGACACCGGCAGCCCCGAAGTGCAGGTTGCGATCCTCACCGAGCGCATCGTCAACCTGACCGAACACTTCAAGACTCACGCGAAGGACAACCACTCGCGCCGCGGTCTGCTGATGCTGGTCAACAAGCGTCGTTCGCTTCTCGATTATCTGAAGAAGAAGGACGCAGGTCGTTACGGCGATCTGATCGCGAAGCTCGGGCTTCGCAAGTAACGGGACGGCGCCTTCGCGGCGCCGTTTCTGTATTCGGCCCAGGCGCAATTCGGCGCCGGGCCGGTCAGGCGGAACCTCCGCCACCCTGCCGGAACGTCCGGCACATAGGCCCCCTGCGCATAGGGCGCGGGGAGTGAAGGAAATCAAATGTTCGACACGAAGAAAGTGGAAATCGAGTGGGGCGGCCAGACCCTCACGCTCGAAACGGGCCGTGTTGCCCGTCAGGCTGACGGCGCGGTCCTCGCGACGCTCGGCGAAACCGTCGTGCTCTGCGCCGTAACGGCGGCACGCTCGGTCAAGGAAGGGCAGGATTTCTTCCCGCTCACCGTGCATTATCAGGAGAAGTATTCGGCCGCGGGACGCATCCCCGGCGGCTTCTTCAAGCGCGAGCGCGGCGCGACGGAAAAGGAGACGCTGGTTTCGCGTCTGATCGACCGTCCGATCCGCCCGCTGTTCCCGGAAGGGTTCTACAACGAAATCAACGTCATCGCCCAGGTGCTGAGCTATGACGGCGAGAACGAGCCGGATATCCTGGCGATGGTCGCGGCATCGGCCGCACTGACCATTTCGGGCGTGCCCTTCATGGGCCCGATCGGCGCCGCGCGCGTCGGCTATGTCGGGGGCGAGTATATCCTCAACCCGACGCTGGACCAGGTGAAGGAAGGCGATCTCGACCTCGTCGTCGCCGCGACCGGCGATGCCGTTATGATGGTCGAATCCGAAGCCAAGGAGCTTTCGGAAGAAGTCATGCTCGGCGCGGTCCAGTTCGCGCACAAGGCGTGCCGCACCGTCATCAACGCGATCATCGACCTGGCCGAACAGGCTGCGAAGGATCCGTGGGAAATGGCGGCCCAGGCCGACCTGACCGCCGCCAAGGACAAGCTGAAGAAGCTGATCGGCAAGGACATCGCCGCCGCCTACAAGGTGACCGACAAGTCCAAGCGTTCGGCCCTGCTGAACGAGGCACGCGCCAAGGGCAAGGCGGCGTTCGCCGACGCCACGCCGCAGGACCAGATGGCCGCCGGCAAGCTGATGAAGAAGCTGGAAGCCGAAATCGTCCGCGGCGCCATCCTCAAGGACGGCACCCGCATCGACGGCCGCACCACCACCCAGATCCGCCCGATCGAAGCGATGGTGCACTTCCTGCCCCGTGCGCACGGCTCGGCGCTGTTCACGCGTGGCGAAACCCAGTCGATCTGCACCACCACGCTGGGCACCCGCGATGCCGAGCAGATGATCGATGGTCTGAACGGGCTCAATTACGAGCACTTCATGCTGCACTACAACTTCCCGCCCTATTCGGTCGGTGAAGTCGGCCGCTTCGGCGCGCCGGGCCGTCGTGAAGTCGGCCATGGCAAGCTGGCATGGCGCGCGCTGCACCCGGTGCTGCCGAGCAAGGAAGAGTTCCCCTACACGATCCGCGTCCTGTCGGACATCACCGAGTCGAACGGCTCGTCGTCGATGGCGACGGTGTGTGGCGGTTCGCTGTCGATGATGGATGCCGGCGTGCCGCTGAAGCGCCCGGTTTCGGGCATCGCGATGGGCCTGATCCTCGAAGGCAAGAACTTCGCGGTTCTCAGCGACATCCTGGGTGACGAAGATCATCTGGGCGACATGGACTTCAAGGTCGCCGGCACGTCCGAAGGCATCACCACGATGCAGATGGACATCAAGATCGCCGGCATCACCGAAGAGATCATGCGCAAGGCGCTCGAGCAGGCCAAGGAAGGCCGCGCGCATATCCTGGGCGAAATGGCCAAGGCACTGGGTGAGACGCGTGGCGAACTGTCGGCGCACGCTCCCCGGATCGAGACGTTCACGATCGACAAGTCCAAGATCCGTGAAGTCATCGGCACCGGCGGCAAGGTCATCCGCGAGATCGTGGCGACCACGGGCGCCAAGGTCGACATCGACGACGAAGGCGTGATCAAGGTCAGCTCGTCCGACCCCGCGCAGATCGAGGCGGCGATCGCCTGGATCAAGGGGCTGGTCGAAGAGGCCGAAGTCGGCAAGGTCTATAACGGCAAGGTCGTCAACCTCGTCGATTTCGGTGCGTTCGTGAACTTCATGGGCGGCAAGGACGGTCTCGTCCACGTCTCCGAAATCAAGAACGAGCGCGTCGAGAAGGTCTCGGACGTCCTGAGCGAAGGCCAGGAAGTCAAGGTCAAGGTCCTCGAGATCGATCCGCGCGGCAAGGTTCGCCTGTCGATGCGCGTCGTCGACCAGGAAACCGGCGCCGAGCTGGAAGATACGCGTCCGGCACGCGAGCCCCGTGAAGGCGGCGATCGTGGTCCGCGCAGCGACCGTGGTGATCGCGGCGATCGCGGTGGCGACCGTCGTCGTGACGGTGGCCGTGGCGGCGATCGTGGTCCGCGTCGCGAAGGCGGCGGCGACCGTGCACCGCGCGGCGAGGGCCGTGGCCCGCGCCGTGAGTCGTCGGAAGGCGGCAAGGAAGATGGCGGCGATATTGGCCTGCCGGCTTTCCTCACGGGCGATCGCGACTGATCCGACCGAAAATCGTGCCAACCGGCACGGAACAGGGGGCTCGCGGCGACGCGGGCCCCTTTTTCGTTGAAGATTGCGGGTGGGGAAATCTGCGCGTGCGCGCTATACCTTGATCGAGATTAGGGCCGCGACGAGCAAGGTCACGCTAAGATGTTGGTGTGAAGGGGGAAAGCTTGCTGCCAAGCGAACCAGTGCGATGGATGGAAAGGCTGCCGATCTGGCGTGATCGCCCCGTGCTGACGGTGGCGGCAACGCTTGGTATGGTTGCGCTCGCGCTCGGCCTTCGTCTTGCGGTCGATCGGGTGATGCCGCCGGGCTTTCCCTATCTCACCTTTTTTCCTGCGGTGTTGGTGGCCAGCTTCCTGTTCGGCGCCGAGTTGGGCGCGGTTTCCGCCGTGCTGTGCGGCCTGTGCGCATGGTATTTCTTCATCCCGCCGGTACACACGCTGACGCTGTCGCTGGGGTCGGGCGTGGCGCTGACCTTCTACGCGTTCGTCACCGCCACCGACATTGCGATCGTCCACTGGATGCAAAAGGCCAATGGCCGGCTGCGGCACGCCCGCGAGCGTAACCGCGCGCTGGCCGACATTCGCGAATTGCTGTTCCGCGAGCTCCAGCACCGCGTCTCCAACAATCTCCAGGTCGCCGCCGGGCTGCTGACCCTCCAGAAGCGCCATATCGCCGATCCCGATGCCCGCGCGGCACTCGACGAATCCGCGCGGCGGATCGGCGTGATCGGGCGTATCAGCCGCCAGCTGTATCGCGACGATGGCGGCCAGATTCCGCTGGGCGACCTGCTGGGACCGCTGATCGGTGATGTCGTCGAGTCCTGGGGCAAGCGGATCGACGTCGCGATCCATGACCCGGCCGCATTGTTGCTGGCGCCCGATGCGGCGGTGCCGGTGGCGCTGGTGGTGGCCGAGTCGGTCGCCAACGCCATCGAGCACGGCTTTGCCGGACGCGAGGACGGGCGCATTACCGTAACCTGCGCCCGCGCGGGCCAGGAACTGCGGATTTCCGTGCACGACGACGGTGCCGGGTTGAAGCCGGATTTCGAGGCGCCGGGCAACGCCAGCCTGGGGCTGGGGATCGCGCGGATGCTCGCCGACCAGCTGGGTGGCCGGTTCGAGCTGCGCGGCGGTGCCGGCACCACGGCGCTGCTGGCGTTTCCCGCCTGATACTGGACACGAAAGGTCCAGGGGTTTCTGTTGCCCGGCCCCCCTGGTAGCCGCTGGTTTCCGCTTCTGTTGCCCGGTGCGGTCCAACCGCGCATTTTAGAATAACCTTAGGCCGTTAAGCCTTGGGGTTACGCCGCAATAGCGAGTGCTTCGTTATCGTTGGCACTTGTGTAATGGGCCGTTGCGGTGGTCCCATTCCGAGCGAAAGACGTCGCCTTTCAATACACGTCGATCCTGGTTCGGCCCCGTCAGAAGCCCCGTTTCCGGGGTTTTTGGTGGAGCCGCCGGGTACTGCCCCCGGGTCCGCTGCATCTAGTCTACGCCATCGTTTATCGCCATAGCCGGCCGAAGCCGGCAAAACCCTATATAGGGCAATATCGCTTAATGAAAAGGTCAGGTGAGGGCCTTCACAGTGCCGTAAACAATCGGCATGGGAGTTTATCATGTTGACGCAGCGTTCCCGCTACGCGCTACGCGCGATGCTCTTCCTCGCACAGGCGCCTGTCGGTGGCAGCCCGATCCCGATGAATCGTATCGCGGCGGAGGCGAATGTTCCGCGCAAATTCCTGGAACTGATCCTGGCCGACCTGCGCGAGGCGGGGTTCCTGTTCTCGACGCGCGGCAAGATGGGCGGCTATCGCCTGGCCCGCGCGTCGCACCTGATTTCACTGGGAGAGATCATCCGCGTGATCGAAGGGCCGCTGGCCCTCGTGCCCTGCGTCAGCCGCACGGCCTATCGCCCGTGCAATGATTGCAAGGACGAAGCCGCCTGCGCGATTCGCCAGGCCATGGCGCGGGTGCGCGACGAAACCGCGCGAATCCTGGACGGCACCAGCCTGGCCGATGCCGTCGCCGAGGATCTTGCGGCGGCTTAAGCCGCGGGCTTGTTCACTAGCGCGTCGCGGATTTCGCGGAGGAGCTTGACGTCCTCCGGATCGGGGGCGGGCGCTGCCTCGCCGGCGGCCTTTTCCTTCTCGACCACGGCGATCGCGCGGTTGACGAAGCGGACCAGCAGAAACACCATGAAGGCGAGGATCAGGAAGTTGATCACCACGGTGATGAACTCGCCATAGCCGAACAGCGGCACGCCCGCCGCCTTGAGCGCGGCGTAATCGTTGGGGGAGCCCGTATAGGTCGCCGGCACCGCGCCGAGGCGCACGAAATAGCTCGAAAAATCGAACCCGCCGAAAACCGCGCCGATCAGCGGCATGATGAGGTCGTCGGTCAGCGACTTGGTAATCGTGCCGAACGAGGCGCCGATGATGACACCCACCGCCAGATCCAGCACGTTGCCGCGCGCGATGAAGGTACGGAACTCCTTCCACATGGCGTCATTATCTCCCTTGGCTGCCAATCGCGGATACCATGTCCGATTTCGCTTTCTGGCTCCAGTGTTGCTGCCGTATAAGACACCGACGACCCAGGATCCGGAGGATCGAGAAGTGATGAAGTTTCGTGCCGCCCTTGCCATTGCCGCCGCCGCGCTGCTGTCCGCATGCGGTCTCAACAGCGTGCCGACCGCCGAGGAAAACGCCAAGGCGAAATGGGCCGATGTCCAGACCTATTATCAGCGCCGCGCCGAGCTGATCCCCAATCTGGTCGCGACGGTTAAGGGCGCCTCTGCGTCCGAGGGCAAGATCCTGAACGACGTGGTGAGCGCGCGGGCGCGCGCATCGCAGGTGCAGTTGAGCGGTGAAGACCTGACCGACCCGGCCAAGGTGGCGGCGTTCAACCAGGCGCAGAACGGCCTGTCGCTGTCGCTCCAGCGGCTGCAGGAAGCCTATCCGCAGCTTCAGAGCCAGGGCAATTACAAGACGCTGATGGACCAGCTGGAAGGCAGCGAGAACCGCATCGCCATTGCGATCCGCGACTACAACACCGCGGTGCAGGAATATAACACCCGCATCCGGACCTTCCCCGACGCAGTGGGCGCCAAGATCTTCTACGGCGCCAAGCCGATGACCCCGTTCCAGGCCAAGGCGGGGGCGGATGTCGCGCCGACCGTCGATTTCGGGAACACCAACTGATCGTCAGGACGCTCCTGATCTGCGCGGGCGTTGCGGGCTGTTCGTCCGCCGCGCCTGCGCGGACGCCGCCGCCCGGCTATGCCTTTCCGGCTTTGACCGGGCGTGTGGTGGATGGTGCCGATTTGTTGCCGCCCGCGCAGGAAGCGGCGCTTGCAGACCGGCTCGCCGATGCCGAGGCGCGGACGAAGCACCAGTTCGTCGTCGTGACCGTGACCGGGCTCGGCGGGCACGCGATCGAGGATTATGGCCGGGCGCTCGGCAATTTCTGGGGAATCGGCCGTGCGAGGGTGAATGACGGCGTGCTGCTGATCGTCGCGCTGAACGAACGCAAGACGCGCGTCGAGGTCGGCTATGGCCTGGAAAAGGCACTGACCGACGGCGAGGCGGCGCACATTATCGACTCCGATATCCTGCCATCGTTCCGGCAGGGCAAAATGGCTGACGGCATCCTCGCCGGCAGCAACGCGATTATCCGTGAGACCACGCCATGAGCCTTGTTCGCGTACTGCTCGCCCTGTTGCTCGCGCTGGTGCCCATTACGGCGCAGGCGCAGCCGACTTTCCCCAAGCTCACCGGCCGCGTGGTCGATGCGGCGAACCTGCTGAGCCCGGCCCAGGAGGCCGAACTGACGGCGCTGTCCGAAACGGTCGAAAAGGCATCGACTCGCCAGTTGGTGGTGGCGACCATCCCCGACCTGCAAGGCTATCCGATCGAGGACTATGGCTATCAGCTCGGTCGCGCCTGGGGCATCGGGCAGAAGGGCAGCAACAACGGCATCATGCTGATCGTCGCGCCCAACGAGCGCAAGGTGCGGATCGAAGTCGGCTATGGGCTGGAGCCGATCATGACCGATGCGATGTCGAGCACGATCGTCAACGACACGATCCTGCCCCGTTTCAAGGCAGGAGACATGGCCGGCGGCATCGTCGCGGGCGCGCAGGCGATCGGCGCGCAGATGAAGCTGCCGCTCGAAGCCGCAGAGGCCCGCGCCAAGGCAGAGGCCGACAAGGCGGCGGCGCAGGCGCCCGCCCGGCGGCAACAGCGCAGCGGCGGCTTTCCGCTGGGCCTGCTGTTCTGGGGCATCATCCTGCTGTTCGTGCTGATCCCGATGCTGACGCGCGGCAGCAAGCGGCGGCGCGGCCCTTGGGAGTCCAAGGCGTATCGCAGCAAGGGCGACAGCGGCGTGCTGCCGGTGATCCTGTGGACGATCGCAAGCGAGCTGGCCAAGGGCGGCGGCCGGGGCGGCGGTTCCGATTGGGGCGGCGGTGGCGGCGGCTGGGGCGGCGGCGGTGGGGGCGGTGGCTTCTCCGGCGGCGGTGGATCATTCGGGGGCGGTGGCGCCTCGGGGAGCTGGTGATGCGTTTGACCGAAGCCGATGCCCGGCGCGTGGCCGCTGCGGTGACTGCCGCCGAACAGGGCACCGATGGCGAGATCGTCACGATCGTGGCGGGCCGTTCGGATGCCTATCACGACGTCGCGCTGCACTGGGCCGTGCTGGCGATGCTGTTCGTGCTGGCGCTGCTCGCGTGGCAGCCTGCGCCGGTCGAGTGGCTGCACGCCGCGCTGGTCGACAGCTGGGCGCAGACCGTGGCGCCGCGCTGGTATCTCACCTTTGCGCTGGTGCTGATGGCGGCGACGTTCCTGGTGGTGCGCGTGGTGCTTGCCTATGACGCGCTGCGCATGGTGCTGACTCCGGCGGCGACAAAGACGCGCCGCGTGCACGCCCGCGCGCTGACGCTGTTCCGGACGAGCGCCGAGAGCCGGACCAGGGCCTCTACCGGCGTGCTGCTGTACCTGAGCCTGGCCGAGCACCGGGCCGAGATCCTCGCCGATGTGGCGATCCATTCCAAGGTTGCCCCCGAAGTGTGGGGCGAGGCGATGGCAGCGCTGATCGCCGCGGTGAAGGACGATCGCCCGGCCGATGGCATGGCCGAGGCCGTGCGTCGCATCGGGCTGGGCCTCGCCGAACATTTCCCGCAGAGCCGGGGCGATACCAACGAACTTCCCGATCGGCTGATCCTGTTATGAGCGTACTCGACCTTCCCCTGGAAACCCCCTGGCAGGGCGACTGGATCACGGTGAAGCGGCAGGGCACGTGGGAATATGTCTCCCGCGCGCGGGGCATTCAGGCGGTGGTGATCGTGGCCATCGACGATGCGGACCATGTGCTGCTGGTCGATCAGTTGCGCGTGCCGCTGGGCAAACGGTGCCTGGAGCTGCCGGCGGGGCTGATCGGCGATACGCAGGCGGGCGACACGGTCGAGGCGGCGGCGCGGCGCGAGCTGGAAGAGGAAACCGGCTATCGCTGTGACCGCGTGGAATCGCTCGGCACCTTCTATGCGTCGCCCGGCATGGTCAGCGAGAGCTTCACGCTGGTGCGCGCGCACGGACTGACCCGCATCGGCGCGGGCGGCGGCGTCGACGGGGAGGACATCATCGTCCATCGCGTTCCCCGGGCCGGGATCGCCGCCTTCGTCGCGCAGAAGCGCGCGGAAGGGCTCGGCATCGACGTGAAGCTGTTGCTGCTCCTCGCCGACGCCCTCCTCGCGGGCTGATTCTCAGCCGCTGTTGCGCAGCGCAGTAGCGATCGCGTTGATCGACAACAGGATGCCCTCGCCGATGCGCGCATCGTCCTCGCCCGCGCGGTGGCGCTTGAGCAGCTCGATCTGGAGCAGGTTGAGCGGCTCGATATAGGGCAGGCGCAGGCGGATCGAGTTTTCGAGCGCCGGATGCTTTTCCAGCAGGCGGGTCTGGCGCGTGACGGTGAGCAGCCCGTCATGCGTCGCCTGCCAGCCATCGCGGATGCGCCCGAACACCGAATCGCGCAGGGCCGCGTCCTCGACCAGCGCGGCATAGGTCTGGGCGATGGCCATGTCCGACTTGGCCAGCACCATTTCCATATTGGCCAGCGCCGAGGCGAAGAACGGCCAGCCCGCCGCCATCTCTCGCAGCAGCCCCTTGTCCTCGAACGCATTGATCGCCGCGCCCACGCCGTACCAGCCCGGTAGCATCACCCGCGCCTGTGCCCAGCTGAACACCCAGGGGATCGCGCGCAGATCCTCGATCGCGTCCGATTTCTTGCGGCTGGCCGGGCGCGAGCCGATCTTGAGCCCCGCGATCTCGGCAATCGGCGTTGCCTGGCGGAAGAAGGTCCGGAAGCCCTCGGTCTCGTATACCAGCCCGCGATAGGCGCGGAACGCGGTGTCGGAGAGCGTGTCCATCGCGGCGGCAAAGCGCGCGGCGTCGGCGGGAGCGAGCTTTTCCGGCTCGAGGCTGGCGATCAGCGTGGCGGATGCCATCGCTTCCAGATTGGTCATCGCGCTTTCGCGGGTGCCATATTTGGCGGCGATGACTTCGCCCTGCTCGGTGATGCGGATGCGGCCCTGCACGGTGCCGCGCGGCTGCGCCAGTATCGCCGCGAACGACGATCCGCCGCCGCGCCCCACCGCGCCCCCGCGCCCGTGGAACAGCTGCATCGCGATACTGGCCTTTTCGAACACCGGCTTGAGCGCAGTCGAGCCGCGCGACAATTGCCAGGTGGAGGTGAGATAGCCCCCGTCCTTGTTCGAATCGGAATAGCCGATCATCACTTCCTGATGCCCGCGCGCGGCGGCGATGGCCGCGACTTCGGGCAGCGCCAGCCAGCTTTCCATGATCGCGGGGGCGCTCTCCAGATCGCCGATCGTCTCGAACAGCGGGATCGCCATGATGTCGGCGCGCGGCGTCTCGCCCGGGACGTACAGCCCGGCTTCCTTGAGCAGGACATGGACTTCGAGCAGGTCGGACACCGACTGCGCCATCGATACGATGTAATGGGTGATGCACTGCGGCCCGTAGCGGCCATGCGCCTCCGCCGCCGCCTTGACGATCGCCAGCTCGGAGGCGGTTTCCTCCGAATAGGCGGCATAGGGGCTGGTGAGCAGGCGCGGGCTTTCCAGCTCGCGGCGCAGCAGCGCGATCCGGGCATCCTCGTCCAGCGCAAGATAGTCGTCGACCACGCCCGCCGCCTTGAGCAGTTCGGCGACGACGCGCTCGTGCACGGCGCTGTTCTGGCGCATGTCGAGCGTTGCGAGGTGGAAGCCGAAGGTCTCCACCGCGCGGATCAGCCGCCCCAGCGCGCCGCCGGTGGCGAGCGGGCCGCCGGCGCCTTCCTCCGCCAGCCCGCGCGCGATCGCCGCCAGCTCGTCGCGGAACTCGCCGGGCGTCGCATAGGGCGCGCCCGAAATCGGCGCGGGACGCGGTGCGGGCTTGCCGGTCAGCGCCTCGTGCGTGGCCGAAAGCCGGGCGTAGATGCCCGACAGCGCCCGGCGATAGGGCTCGTCGGCGCGGCTCTTGGCATTGTCGTGGCTCGATTCGGCGAGCTTGAGCACGGCGTCGCTGATCGCGGTGTGCTCGGTCGAGATCGACAGCTCTGCGCCGAGCGCGTGGACCGACTCCAGATAATAGGCGAGCACGGTCTCCGCCGCGCGGGCCAGCGCCAGCCGCATCGATTCGGCAGTGACGAAGGGATTGCCGTCGCGGTCGCCGCCGATCCAGCTGCCGGCGCGCAGGAAGCTGGGCCCCCGTTCGCCCAGTGCCCGGTCCCAGCGGGCATAGAGCGCGGGCAGTACCGGCAGGAACACGTCGCGCAGATAGGACAGCGCCGTCTCGACCTCGTCCGCCACGCCCAGCTTTTCGCGGCGCAGGACGCGCGTCTGCCACAGCAGGGCGATCTGGCGGAGGATGGCCTCTTCCACCCGATCGCCGTCCTCGGTTTCCTCGACTCCCATGTCCTTCAGCGCCATCAGTTCGGCGATGCGGTTCTTGTGGTCGATCATCGACTTGCGGCGGACTTCGGTGGGGTGCGCGGTCAGCACCGGCACGATCAGCGCATGGTCGAGCAGCGCCATCACTTCGGCATGGCCGATGCCCTGTGCCTCCAGCCGGGCGAGCGCGCTGGCGACATCGGCCTCGCTCTCGGCTGCGACGCCCTGCCGGTCCTCGGCAAGGTTGGCGAGCATCGAGAACAGCATGAAGCCGCGCACGAAATCGAGCGTGTCGTCGAGCGAGAGCCGGTCGAGCCCCGAATCGATCGTGCTCGCCCCCGCAACGCCGCGATGGCGATCGACCGAGGTGGCGCGGATATATTCGATCCGCTTGAACAACGCCTCTCCGCCATAGGCGCGGATCACGTCGCCGAGCAGGCGACCCAGGAAGCGGATGTCGGGATTATTGGTGATTGCGAGACTGGCCATAGGCGCGGATTGCTGCACTGCCGAAGGCTTGCGGTCAATGAATCGTTCGTTTCAGGCGCCCGTATTGACCTTTCATTACGCGAGCGATCTCAGGGCGCCAGGGGCCGCTGTACCAAATGCGCACCGGTCGCATTGGCGGTCATCGTCACGCCGACTTTCCCGCAATGCACCAGAAAAGCCCCTTGCCCGCACGGCACGGGGTCGCCGTTCTGGAACAGCCGCGCGACGCGCACCTCGGCCGCCTCGCGCCCGGCGCCGCGCTCGACAAAGGGCACGCGGTAGCGATCGGCCTCGCGCAGCGCGCAGACGACGATTTCGTTCTCCGTGCTCTCCTTGCAGCGGACGTCTGCGCGCATCTTTTCGCGATAGGCGGCCATGGCCGCATCCGCCGTCACTTCCTGCGCGAGCAGCAACATCGCGAAGATCATCCTGGTCCCTCCTCAAGATGCCGAAGCTTCGCGCGAAGTTGTGGCAAAATTACGGGAGCATAACGATGCCGACAGCGTTAGCGGCCTCGACAGCGACGGTTCGGCCACCTATCGCGGCCGCAATCATTACGAGAGGGTTTCTCCAGCATGCAGACCGCCAGCCACGTCCTCGATCGTGTCCTCGTGCTCGAAATGGTGCGCGTCACCGAAGCCGCCGCCATTGCCGCCTCCACGCTGGTCGGTCGCGGCGACGAGAAGGCGGCCGATGCCGCGGCGGTCGAGGCGATGCGCGAGGCGCTGAACCAGCTGTACATGGACGGCACCGTGGTGATCGGCGAGGGCGAGCGCGACGAGGCGCCGATGCTGTTCATCGGCGAAAAGGTCGGCTCCGCGATCGGCAAGGGGCCCAAGATCGACATCGCGCTCGATCCGCTGGAGGGCACCACGATCACGGCGAAGGCCGGGCCGAACGCTTTGGCGGTGCTGGCGGTGGCGGAGCAGGGCGGGCTGCTCAACGCGCCCGACGTGTATATGGACAAGATCGCGGTCGGCCCCGGCTATCCCGAGGGCGTTATCGACCTGGCCAAGACGCCGACGGAGAATATCTGTGCCGTCGCGGCGGCTAAGGGCGTGGAGCCGCACGAAATCATCGTCTGCGTGCTGGATCGCCCGCGCCACGAGGCGCTGATCGCTGAACTCCGGGGCCTGGGCTGCGGGGTGATGCTGATCGGCGATGGCGACGTGGCCGGCGTGATCGCCACCACCGATCCGTCGACCACGATCGACGTCTATATGGGCTCCGGCGGCGCGCCCGAAGGCGTGTTGGCCTGTGCGGCGCTGCGCTGCGTCGGCGGGCAGTTCAAGGGGCGGCTGTTGTTCCGCAACGATGACGAGCGCGCACGCGCCCGCAAATGGGGCATCGAGGATCTCGACAAGATCTATGACCTGACCGAACTGGCCAAGGGCGACTGCATCTTTGCCGCGACCGGCGTGACCGACGGTTCGCTGCTCGCCGGCGTGAAGCGGCTGACGACCAAGATGACGACCGAGAGCGTGGTGATGCGCGCCAGCTCGGGCACGGTGCGCTGGGTGAAGGGCGAGCACCGCCTCTGATGCTGGTGCCGGCGCTGCTGCTGGCGGCGGCGGTGTTGGGGTGCGTGCGGCTGATGCGGCGCGACCGGGTGGCGTTCGCGCGCTTTCGGGTGATCGAGGACAGCGCCGCGCGCCGCCGGGTGCTGTGGCGCTGGCTGGCACAGGCGATGCTGCTGTTCCTGGCGATGCCGCTGGCCGGGCTGGCGCTGCTGGGGCAGATCGATGCCATTGCCACGCCGCCCATGGCCTTTGCCCCGCTGATCGCGCGGGTGCCCGCACTGCCGCCTTTGCCGCCCGCGATCCTGTGGAGCTATGCGGCGGCGCTTGCCGTCGGGGGCTTGGTGGGCGGGCTGATCGCCGCGCGGCGTCGCCGCAAGCCCGCCCCCGTCGAAGCGCTTGCGCCGCGCAACGGGCGCGAGGCGCTGGCCGTCGCAATGCTCGGCAGCCATGCGGCGGTGGCGGAGGAGCTGTTCTTCCGGCTGTATCTGCCATTCCTGTTGACGATGATCGGCCTGCCGCCGCTCGCCGGCTTCGCCGGCGCGCTTCTGCTGTTCGTCGCGATGCACCGCTATCAGGGCGCGCTGGGCATGGCGATGACCGGGCTGCTCGGCGCGCTCTTCGCCTTTGCCTATCTGGCAAGCGGCGGGCTGGCGCTGCCGATCGGGCTGCACCTGGCGATCAACCTGAACGCGCTGCTGCTGCGTCCTGCCGTCGCCGCATGGGCGCGGCGCGGGGGCGATTGACAGCGCGCGGGCGCCACCGTCTATTCCCGCCCCAACGGAGGGAAACCCAATGCGCAGCATGTTCCTATTTCTCGCGTCGGCGATGACCGCCGCGCTGCCGATGGCGGCGGCGAGTGCCCAGCCCGCAGGCGCGGCCGCACAGGCCGACGCATCGCCCTTCATCGTCGAGGAAGCGATGATCCCGATGCGCGACGGCGTGAAGCTCCACACCGTCATCCTGCGCCTTCGCGACCAGAAGGGGCCGCTGCCGATCCTGCTCCAGCGCACGCCCTATGGCGCCAGCAACCGTGCGCCGCGCACCGTGCCCGCGAGCTGGGCAGCGCTGGCGAAGGACGGCTATATCTTCGTCAGCCAGGACATGCGCGGCCGCTTCGGCTCGGAGGGGACAAAGTTCACGCTTTCGACCGAAGTGAAGACCGGCAAGGGCGCGACCGACGAGTCCACCGATGCCTATGACACGGTCGACTGGCTGGTGAAGAATGTGAAGCCCAACAACGGCAAGGTCGGGATGTGGGGCGTGTCGTATCCCGGTTTCGCCGCCGCCATCGCGCTGGCGCGCCCGCATCCGGCGCTGAAGGCCGTCAGCCCGCAGGCGGCGTGGATCGACTACTGGCTGAACGACGATCTCCATCGCTACGGCGCGATGCGGCTGACCTATGCGACCGACTGGGTCTCCAGCCTGCAAATGACCAAGGACAATTGGGATTTCCCGTACGACCGGTTCGACACCTATCAATGGTTCCTGCAGGCGGGCTCCCCGGCGGACATCGAGGCCAAGTATTTCAAGGGTGCGGTGCCGCGCTATCAGGAGATGATCGACCATCCCGATTACGACCAGCATTGGAAAAAGCAGCGCTGGTCCGACAGCCTGAAGCGCACCACCGTGCCGACGCTGAACGTCGCCGGCTATTGGGACCAGGAAGACCCGTGGGGCAGCTGGCAGATCTTCTTCAAGCAGAAGCAGGACGATCCCGACAATCTGGCGCTGATGGTGGCAGGCCCCTGGGCGCACGGGACCTGGCACAGCCCGGCCAACGCGTTGGGCCGCATTCCGTTCGGCGTGAACAGCGGCACCCAGTTCATGGAGCAGGTCGAGGCGCCGTTCTTCGCCTATTGGCTGCACGGCAAGGGCAGCAAGCCCGACTATGCGATGAAGAGCTTCCAGAGCGGATCGTGGCAGTGGAAGACGTACCAGCGCTATCCGCTGCCCGGTGCCAAGCCGACCGATCTGTACCTCCACACCAATGGCACACTCAGCTTCGACGCGCCCACGGGCGGCGCGCAGTGTCGCGACTATGTGAGCGATCCCGCCCGCCCGGTGCCGTTCCGCCCGCATCCGATGTCGGCCACCTATGCCACGCCCGACTGGCGCTGGTGGGAAGCGGAGGACCAGCGCTTCGTCGACGACCGGCCCGACGTGCTCAGCTATGTCAGCGCGCCGCTGACCGAGGATCTGACCATCACCGGCAATGTCGCGGCAAGGCTGATGGCATCGACCAGCGGCACCGACAGCGATTTCGTGGTCAAGCTGATCGACGTGTTCCCCGAGGATTATGAGGACGCGAAGCGCGATCCGGGCGCCTATGCGCGCTCGCTCAACGGCTATGAACTGCCGATCGCGATGGAAGTGCGGCGGGGGCGCTATCTCAAGAGCTTCGAGACGGCGACGCCGCTGGTGCCGAACCAGGTGGTGGCGTGGGACGTGCCGCTGCGCGACCACGATCATGTGTTCAAGAAGGGGCACCGGCTGATGGTGCAGGTCCAGTCGAGCTGGTTCCCGGTGATCGACCGCAACCCGCAGACCTTCGTGCCCAATGTCTACAAGGCCAAGCCGGGCGACTACGCCAAGGCGACGCAGAAGGTGTGCGCCGGGTCGGTGGTGACGCTGCCGGTCGTGCGCTGAAGCGCGGGTAAGGGTCGCCGCGCTTCAGCCGAGCGTGGCGACCATTGCGTCCCATGCGGCGATTTCGTCTTCGCGGCGGGCGTGGATCTGGGCGATGCCCGCGCGGCCCGCGTCCAGGTCGACTTCGACATCGGCCTCGTACAAGAAGGTCGCGTTGCCGCTGATCGTGACGACGCGATCGGCGCTGGCCGTGCCGCGCACCATCCCGCCCTTGTTGAACACGCGCACCTCTTGCCCCAGCGGCACGCGGCCGGTGAGCCCGGCGGACA
Organism: Sphingomonas degradans; assembly: GCF_053502645.1. Lineage (NCBI taxonomy): Bacteria > Pseudomonadati > Pseudomonadota > Alphaproteobacteria > Sphingomonadales > Sphingomonadaceae > Sphingomonas > Sphingomonas degradans. The sequence continues at coordinate 3,740,679 of NZ_CP177172.1, read as the reverse complement.
GTACCGACGCCGCCATTGCGCTGCCGCAGCTGTCGGTCAGCCCGACGCCGCGCTCGAACGTGCGCACGAACAGGTCGCCGCCCCGCATCTCGACGAACGAGACATTGGCGCGGGCGGGGATCAGCGCCGGCCCCGATTCGCACCATTGGCCCAGCGCCACCAGTTCCGCCTCGTCGACCTGCTCGACAAAGGTCACGAGATGGGGGTTCGGCATCGCCACGGCAGTGAATGCCCGCGCGTTGGGCAACCCCGCGATCGGGGCGTCGATCACTTCGGGCGCCTCGACGTGCAATCCCACATCGGCGGGAGCGATCGACGCGGGGCCGACGATGGTCCGCACGGTATAGACCCCCGGCGCCAGATCGGGCTGGCGCGACACATCGGCGCTGCTGGTCTTGAGCCGCACCCGCGCGCTGTCGATTCCGAGCACTTCGAACCCGCGCCGCGCGACGCAGCGCAGGCCGTTCAGGCACGTCTCCGCCTCGGACCCGTCCGAATTGAACATCCGCATCCCGAACGCATGGTCCTCGTCGCCCGCAGTAAGCGCGAGCAGCCCGTCGCCGCCGACCGGCCCGTTACGGTCGGCCAATGCCCGCGCCAGTGCTGCCCATTGGGGCTCGCCCAGCGACAGCGCGCGTGCGTCGATCAGGGGGAAATCATTCCCCGAACCATGGCATTTGATGAAAGCGATCCGCATCGCGCCGCTTTAGGCGCGGGCGCGGCGCTTGGCCAGATCAGCCGTCCGCTTCGGCGAGCACCGGCCCGCCCATCGCATCGACGAAAGCCTGGTCCTTGACGAGGATCGCCGCGAAGCTGGGCCGGGCATGGATCGCGTCGACATAGGCTGCGCTGCGGGGATAGCGGGCTGGGTCGATCCGCGTGCCGATACATGCCAGCGTCGCGAACGGACCGGCGACGGCAAGGTCGGCGAGCGTGATGCGGTCCTCGACCAGAAAGCCGCTGTCGGGGATTACGCCTTCCAGATAGTCCAGGATCGGCGGGAGGAGTTTTGTCTCCGCATCATGGGCGGCAGCATGGTCGCACGGCATCTTGAGCACGCGGGGGCGCACGAAGCGATTGCCGAAGATCGCGCCGCCGGCCGCCATGACCAGCGTGTCGGACATTTCCTCGAACCAGATCGTCCGGGCGCGGGCGCGCGGCTCGGCGGGGATCAGGTTGGGCTCGGGGAACTTGGCTTCGAGATAATGGACGATCGCGCTTGAGTCCGAGATCAGGAAATCCTCGTCCTTGAACCCGGGCATTTTGCGGAACGGGCTCGCCGCTTCGAAATCGGGGTCGCCCCGGCCCATGCCGGCGGCCTTCAGTTCGATCTCCAGCCCCTTCTCCACGCCGAATGCCCAGCATTTCCGGACATAGGGCGAAAGGGTGGAACCATATAGAATCATGGGCTAAATCCTCTCTGCCATGCGCCACAAAACCCTACCAAGCGCACCCGCATTGCCCAGGCGACGCGACAGCGACCCCACGCTGTGCCAAGGAGAGAGGCAGTGAACAGCTTCACGATCCTTCTCGCCCTTGTGGGCGCCGCGGCCTTTTATGTGGTCCTGCGGCGCATCGCCGTTCTGGAACAGGAAGTGCGGCGCGTCGAGTCCCTGCTTGTCGAATCCGAAGATCGGGTACGGCGGCCCGCGCCGGCGGCGCCGGTGCCGGTGCTGGTGCCCGATATCGCCGCTCCCACGCCCGCCCCACAGCGGGTCACAGCCTCGGAGCGCCCGCCCGAAGAGCCTCCGCGCGTCCTTTGGGTGCGGCCGAATTTCGAATCGCTGGTTGGTGAAAGGCTGCCGATCTGGATCGGCGCCGCCGCGCTCGTTCTCGCCGGGTTCTTCCTGGTGCGCTATTCGATCGAATCCGGATTGCTGGGCCCTGTCACGCGCACCGTTCTGGCGGCCGGGTTCGGTGGTGCGCTTGTTGCCGCGAGCGAGGCGGCGCGGCGCCTGGCCGCCACGCGCGACGATCCCCGAATCGCCCAGGCGCTGGCAGGTGCAGGAATCGCCAGCCTGTACGGCACGCTCTATCTGGCGGCGGCACTCTACCATTTGATCGCGCCGTTGCCCGCCTTTGTCGCGATGCTCGGGATCACTGCGGCGGCACTGGCGCTGTCGCTGCGCCACGGGCCGCCAACGGCGGTCATGGCGCTGATCGGCGGTTTCGCCGCGCCGCTGGTCGCCGGGTTCGATGCGGCGGGGATCGGGCCGTTGCTTGCCTATCTCGCGCTGTTCGTTGCCGCGCTGTTCGGGCTGGCGATTCATCGCGGGTGGAACTGGCTGGTGCTTGCCGCGAGCGTCGTCGGATTCGGGTGGATCAATTTCCTGGCGGTCATGCTGAGCGGCCGCAGTGGAGAGCTGGGCGGCGTCGCAGCCTTTACGCTGCTGCTGGCGGCGGGCGCCACCGCTGCGATACCGGCCAGCGGGCTGCGCAACCAATGGCTGCGCATCGCGCCGCTGGTGGCGGGGTTTATCCAGCTGGTGGCGCTGGCCCCCGCGCTCGATTTCTCGGCGCTCGCCTGGAGCTTCTACCTGGTGCTGGCGGGTGCCGCGCTGTTCCTTGCCGCACGGGAGGCGTTGTATACGCCGGCGGCACTGGCCGCGCTCGCGCTGCTGCTGCTGCTCGAGGCGATCGCCTTGCTCCAGCCGGAGCACCGCGCGACGCCCATCGCCGCGCTGGTCGCGACGCTGCTGTTGGCGCTGCCCGGACATTGGCGCGCGCTCCGGGATCGGGACTGGGCGCTGCTAGCGATTGGCGGGACGGCCGGGCCGTTGCTCGTCGCCCATGGCTGTGCGCCGGCGCTGCTGGCTGATGCGGGATGGGGTGTGCTTGAGCTTGCCGCCGCTGCGGGCTGCGGGAGCATCGCGTGGCGGATGCGCGGGCAGCCCGAGCATCCGGCTTTGCTCGCCGGTACGGTGGTCGCAGGGTTCGCGGCGACGCTGGGGCTGGCGCAGTTCGTGCCCGGCGCATGGCTGGCGGTGCCGCTGTCGGCGGTGCTGGTCGCACTAGCCTATTGGGCGCGTGCGACTCAGGCGCCCCGGCTGTTTGCATTGCCCGTGTCGCCATTCGCGGCGGCACTGGTGGCGGCGGCGCTGCCGATACTGGGATTGGCGGACCTGATCTTCGCCTCGATCGCGGGCGATCCTCTGCCCTATGTGCGGCTGCCCGCGCTTGGCGATCTGTTCCGGACGCTGGCGTTGCCGGTAGCGGCGCTGTTGGCGACGCTGGTCGACCGCCGTGCGCTTGGGCCGCTGCGGCGGGGCGCCGGCACGGTCGCGATCGGCCTTGCGCTGATGCTCGCTTATGCGCTTGCCAAGCAGGGGCTGGCGATCGACACCGAGGCGCGGTTCCTGGCCTGGGGCTTTGTCGAGCGCGCGGTTATCACGCAGATGTGCCTGGGGGCGGGGTGGGTGCTGCTGCGCCGGAACCTCGCGCCGAGTCTGGGCGGCGTGCTGTTGATGCTCGGGCTGTGCCGATTCGTCTGGTTCGACCTGATCGTGCTCAACCCGGTGTTCCAGCCGCAAGCCGTCGGGGCACTCCCGCTGCTCAACGCCGCAGTCCTGCATGCGGCGCTGGTGGCGTTCTGGCTATGGACGCTGGCGCCTGCGCAGTGGTTTCGCAGCGGCGCGGCAGTGGCGACGCTGGTGGCGGTGCTCGCCGCAGTGCGACAGGCTGCGCACGGCACGATGCTGACCGGGCCGGTCACCACCGGCGAGAACGGCGGATATTCCGCAGTGCTGCTGGGGCTGGCGCTGTTCTGGCTGTGGCGCGGCATTGCCGCTGCGCGCCACGACCTGCGGCTGCTCGGGCTGGGCCTGCTGACGGCGGCGACGTTCAAGGTGTTCTTGATCGACGCCGCCGCGCTGGACGGTGCGCTGCGCATCCTTTCCTTCCTGGCGCTGGGACTGGCGCTGATCGGGATCGGTTGGGCCTATGGCCGGTTTCTGGGCAAGGGCGCTGCGCCGTCAGGGCAGCCGGTAATGGTCGGCGACGCGATCGAGCGCCAATAGCAGCACCAGCTTTCCCGCGCGGCTGGGCCAGCCCAGCGCGCGTTCCGCCGTGGCGAGCCCTTCGCCCGCGCACACGACGCGCCACAATATGTCGGCGAGGCCGGGGCCGGCACACCGGACCGCCGCGTCGAAGCGCCGCTTTGCATCGATCTGCGCCAGCGTGGCGTCGGGCGTTTCGGGCGGGCCCTTTCGCGCCTTGCCGCCTGCGCCGGGCTCCCAGCGCATCGTCACGCGCCGGCCGAGCGACGCCATCTCGTAGTCGCTGCGCAGCCGGTCCCCGGCCTCATATTGCCGCGCGTCGAGAAGCCCGCGCGCGCGCAGCCACGAAAGCGGCGATTCCGCCAGATTGACGGTGACGGAGCGCGGCGCGCGCTTCGTATCCTTGCCGATCGGGTCGAGCGTTCGTTCCACCAATTCGCGCATTGCCGTCTCCCATTTTCGAGTCGCGGCCACTCTTGCCATCGGGGCACATCTGTAGGACAGTGAAAAACCAAACCGGTTAGGAAGCGCCATGATAACCGCCATTCGGGAAGTGCGTCGCGCCAAGGGATTGACGCTGGAAGAGGTTGCCGCGCGCTGCGATCCGCCGACCACGGCGCAGACCATCGGTCGGCTGGAGACGGGGACGCGCACGGTGTCCGTCGGCTGGCTGAACCGGATCGCCGCTGCGCTGGAAGTCGATGCGGCCGATCTCGTCCGGCTGCCCGATCGCCCCGACATCCCGGTTGCGGCGATCCTGGACGGCGCCGGTGTGCAGGCGCCGCGCCGTGCCGCTGCGGTCGTCCCGCCGCATGCGCAACCGGCGATGGTCGCGGTGACCGTCAGCGGGGGGATCGGCGACTATCGCGCCGGTGACGAGATCTGGTGCGAGCGGCTGGCGCCGGACAGCTTCGGGCGGGCGCTCAATCGCGATGTGCTGGTGCCGCGACCGGCGGGACGTTTCCTGTTCGGCCGGTTGCTGGGGCGCGAGGGAGGCAAGCTGCACCTGCTGCCGCTTGGCGCCGGCGGCCGGCAGCAAGTGGTCGCGGACCCGCCCTGGATCGCGTCCGCCACGCGGCTGATACGCTTGCTGTGAACGCCGCGCGCCGCCGCTGGCAATAGGGAGCAGTACGCACTTGCCCCACCGAGCGGACGGGCGCATTTTGGGCATACGACAGGAGGGGAAAGAACATGATGAAATGGGCTGCAACCGCACTGGCCGTGTTGGTCGTCGCGACACCGGCATGGGCCGATCCCTGGGACTTCATTCTGGTCAACAGCACCGGCAAGGCGATCAAGTCGGTCGAAGTGTCGCCCGGCGGCGCCGGCACCTGGGTCGCCAACAAGGTGGACGAAGATCTGAAGAAGGAAGCGCTGGTCAAGGCGGGGGGCCGCATGACCGTGCACTTCGACAAGGGCTCGGGCTGCAAATATGACGTGAAGGCCGTTTTCGAAGATGGCACCAACGCCGTCTGGTCAGGCGTGAACGTGTGTGACAACTCGTATGTCACGGTGAAATATGCGGGCGGTACGCCCACCTTCACGGCGAACTGAAGCGCGTGCGAAGCAGCTGTCGTATCCAGGCGATGCGATGGCTGCGCACCGCGTGGGTGATGCGCTGAAAATGGTGGGCGGTGACGGGTTCGAACCGCCGACCCTCTCGGTGTAAACGAGATGCTCTACCAGCTGAGCTAACCGCCCTGATGGGAGCCCGATGCCAAAAGCCGGGCGCGGGGGCAAGCCAAACCGCACATCGGCTTACACGATATGCAGCCCCGCGCGCTTTACGGCGGCGATATAGCTGCGCATCCCCTCCAAGCCCTTGGCGCTGAGCGCGATATAGGCGCGGCGGCGGTCGGTGGGGTCGGCCTGGCGCTCGAACAGTCCGGCGTCGTGCATCGTCCCGATCCAGCGCAGCGCGGTGGTGGGCGGCACCGCCGCTGCGATGCAGAGGCTGGACACCGATACGCGGCGGCGCTCCATATCGGCGGCGAACAGGTCGAGCAGCATGTCCCACGCCGGATCGGCGAACAATTCGCCGTGGAAGAACTGCGCGCGCAGCCGCCGCGCGCGGATGACTGCGCGCAGTTCGGTCGCCGTCGCCTCGCCCGCGCTGCCCACCGTTTCGGGCCCGCGATAACCGAGCCCATTGTCGCGCACCCCGCCGCGACTCGGCTCTTCGCCGCGCGTCAGGCGGGCGAGCGTATCCGCGATCCGGGCAACTTCCTCGTTCAGCCGCTGCAGCCGCGCCGATTCGGGCTCCCGCGTGACGTCGTTGATCGTGCCGCGCGCCGTCCATTTGATCGCAGTGATCGCGGTGACGCGCTCTGCCGTGCTCGGATCGCACAGCAACTGGACGCGCGGGCCGAGCAGGTGCGCGGCGGCGGCATCGATCTGGTCCGCGCGGATCGCGGCTACGACGCCCAGCGCGCGTTCACGGGCAACGGTGTCAGCCCGCGCCAGCACGATATCGAGCAGCCCGTCCGGGGCGTGCTCCGCTTCGATCACGATCAGGTCCAGCCCGTCGAAACTGGCGGGATCGTGCGCCGCATCGGTCCAGCGGACCTGCCGCGCGCGGCATCCTGCCAGTTCCACCGCATGCGCCGCCGTGTCCGTGGCGGCGCCGGTTTCGGCGATCACCAGCGCGCGGGGCGCCCCCGTTCCATAATCAGCGCTATGCGGCATCGAACCCATCCCCCGTCGCCCGTATCCTTCGCCGCGCGTCCACCCCGGTCGCGCTGCCCGAGTCTGTCAAGTTCATCTTCTGTTCCAAGATGCCGCATCGCTCCGAAACGGTTGAGCCCATATTCCTCCATTTCGGAGGCTGGCACGTCCGCCGGGGCCGCTATGGTTGCAATACGCTCCGGAACGGACCAGCCTGGGTCGGGGGCAGCGGATCAAAAGGGCTCGACCCCTTTCTCGAACGGCTCGCCGGCATCGTCGAGCAACTCGCGCGCAGCGCTCGCCTGGACCCCGGTGGCCAGCGCGAATCCCAATGCCAGAAAGGTGAGAATCGCCACGATGAACAATACCTGGAGCATCGGCGGCATGTGCGTCACCCGCACGGCCATCTGTACCCCGCCCAGGCCGATCGCGTTCGGATCGCCGTGCGCCCTTGCCACGGCAAGCAGCAGGTCGCCGAAGAAGGCGAGCAGCAGGGCAAGCCAGCCCAGCACGAGCAACGCGACCACCGCCAGCTGTGCGGCGAAGATCGTCCAGAAGTGCCCGCGCGTCAGATCCCATGCCTCATCGACGGTGAGCCTGCCGCGATAATAAGTGAGCGGGAAGGCGATCGACAGCCGCACCTGAAAGAAGATCAGCGCCGCGATCAGGCCCAGCGCCAGCCCGAACTGGATAGCGATCAGCGCCCCCGGCGACGCGATCACCACCGACAGCGCGCTGACGATCAGCCCGTCGAGCAGGACAAGGACGAACATCGCCACCACGAAGGCGAGCGTCACCAGCAAGGTCAGGACGAACACGCGCACTTCGTCCATGCCCAGCCGCAACGACGCCGCGCGTTGTTCCTGCGGGCGCAGGACCGCGCGGAACACGGCAGTCATCAACACCGCGAGCAGCGCCAGCGCCAGCAACTGGGTGGTGATGCCCGCGACAAGCCCCATCTGTGCCGGTGGCGGCAGATCGCCGGGCCGGGGCGTGCGCATCGCCCCGAACGTCATCCCCATCCGCAGCCCGCCGATCAGGAAATTGCCGACCACATAAATCAGCGCCCAGCCGACCACCGCGCCTGGACGGCGCCGGATCAGGCCGAACGCGCCCCCCAAAATCGCACCAACGCTCGCCATGCCCCAGCCCCCGTGGCGCAGCACCCGGTCCTGCCGAACCGGGCCCTGCTCTAGTCATTTCGATCGTCGCGATCCGGGCCCGGCAGGCACGCCCACCGCCCCGGAGACCATCCAGCTGTCAGTCGAGCGACTTGACGATTTCTTCGACCATCTTCTTCGCATCGGCCAGCAACATCATCGTGTTGTCGCGGTAAAACAACTCGTTGTCCACGCCTGCATAGCCGACGCCGCCCATCGATCGCTTGATGAACAACACGGTCTTGGCCTTTTCGACGTCGAGCACCGGCATGCCGTAGATGGGGGAGGATTTGTCGGTCTTTGCCGCCGGGTTGGTCACGTCGTTGGCGCCGATGACGAAGGCGACGTCGGTCTGCGCGAATTCGCTGTTGATGTCCTCCAGCTCGAACACGTCGTCATAGGGCACGTTCGCTTCGGCGAGCAGCACGTTCATGTGCCCCGGCATGCGGCCCGCGACGGGATGAATCGCGTATTTGACGCGGACGCCGTGCGCCTTGAGCTTGTCGCCCATTTCGCGCAGCGCGTGCTGCGCCTGGGCGACGGCCATGCCGTATCCGGGGACGATGATGACCTGTTCGGCCTGGCTCATCAGGAACGCCGCGTCCTCGGCCGAGCCGCGCTTCCACGGGCGATCGGTGGCGACCGCGCCCGCCGGGCCGCCGCTGTCGCCGCCGAAGCCGCCCGCGATCACGCTGATGAAGCTGCGGTTCATCGCGCGGCACATGATGTACGACAGGATCGCGCCCGACGACCCGACCAGTGCGCCGGTGACGATCATCGCGGTGTTGTGGAGCGTGAACCCCATCGCCGCCGCCGCCCAGCCCGAATAGCTGTTGAGCATCGACACCACCACCGGCATGTCCGCGCCGCCGATCGGCACGATCAGCAGGAAGCCGATGACGAAGCTGAGCACCGTCACGGTCCAGAAGATCCAGGGGCTCTGGTCCTGGGTGAAATAGGCGATCAGGCCGAGGATGCCGGCGAGCAGCGCCAGGTTGATGACGTGGCGGCCCGGCAGCAGGATCGGCTTGCCGCCCATATTGCCGTTAAGCTTCAGGAAGGCGATGACCGAGCCGGAGAAAGTGATTGCGCCGATCGCGACGCCCAGGCCCATTTCGACACGGCTCTGGAGGAAGATCACGCCGTCCTCGGCAATGCCGAACGCGCCCGGATTGAGAAACGCGGCGCCCGCGACCAGCACGGCGGCGAGGCCGACCAGCGAGTGGAAGGCGGCGACAAGCTGGGGCATGGCGGTCATCGCGATGCGGCGCGCCGTGGTGATTCCGATCGCCGCGCCGATGCCGATGGCGGCGAGGATTTCGAGAATCGCGACCGTATCCAGCTGCCACCGGCCATAATTCTCGCAGATCGCGCCGGCGGGGCAGGCGGGCGGGGCGATCGGCACATGCGTGACCAGCGTGGTGACGACCGCGATCGTCATGCCGATCATGCCCGCACGGTTGCCCCGCTGGCTGGTGGCGGGGCTGGAGAGCCCGCGCAGCGCGAGGATGAAGCATACCCCGGCGACGAGATAGGCGAAGGACGCCCATGGGTTGGCGGCGACATGTTCCATGTTCAGCATTCCCCCTGAGCGCGCATCACCGCGCCTTCTTCTTGTACATGGCGAGCATCCGCGCCGTGACGGCAAAGCCGCCGAAGATGTTGATGCTGGCGAGCACCACCGCGAGCAGCCCCAGCCATTTGGAAACCGCGCCGCCGCTGCCCAGTCCCGATGCCGCGCTGGCGATCAGCGCGCCGACGATAATGACCGAGGAAATGGCGTTGGTCACCGCCATCAGCGGCGTGTGCAGCGCCGGGGTGACCGACCAGACCACGTAATAGCCCACGAAACAGGCCAGTACGAAGATCGACAGGATCGAGATGAAGTCCATGGCTTTCCTTAATCCTCCCCCTGCGCGGCAGGGCAATTGCACTATACTTCTTCGTCCCCCTCCCGCGTGCGGGAGGGGTTAGGGGAGGGGCCGCGACTTCGCGGCACTTCTTCCACCTCGGGCCCTCCCCCAGCCCCTCCCGCAAGCGGGAGGGGAGTGAGAAGGCCGCATGGTGCCCCCTAAAGCAGCCGCTCGTGGACGACCTTGCCGCCCTGCGTCACGCGGACGGCGTTGCCGATTTCTTCGTCCAGCACCGGCTTGCCTGCTTCCTTGTCCCAGAAGGCGGACAGGAAATTGAACAGGTTGCGCGCGAACAGCGCCGAGGCGTCCGCCGCCAGCCGGCTGGGGACGTTGCGGTGGCCGACGATCTTGACACCGCTTACCTGCGCAACTTCACCCGCAACGGCGCCTTCGACATTGCCGCCCTGTTCGACCGCGAGATCGACGATCACGCTGCCGGGCTTCATGCTGGCGACCTGCGCCGCCGAAATGAGGCGCGGGGCCGGGCGGCCGGGGATCAGCGCCGTCGTGATGACGATGTCCTGCTTGGCGATGTGCGCGGAGACCAGCTCGGCCTGTGCCGCCTTGTATTCGTCGGACATTTCAGTGGCATAGCCGCCGCTGCCTTCGCCTTCGATGCCGGCGACGTTTTCGACGAAGATTGGCTTGGCGCCGAGGCTAAGGATCTGTTCCTTGGTCGCGGCGCGCACGTCGGTGGCGGAGACCTGTGCCCCCAGCCGGCGCGCGGTGGCGATCGCCTGGAGCCCGGCGACGCCGACGCCCATCACGAAGACCTTGGCCGCGCTGACGGTGCCGGCGGCGGTCATCATCATCGGGAAGGCGCGGTCATATTCGGCAGCGGCGTCGAGCACCGCCTTGTACCCGGCCAGGTTGGACTGGGACGACAGGATGTCCATCGATTGCGCGCGCGTGATTCGCGGCATGAACTCCATCGCCAGCGCCTCGGCGCCCAGCGCGGCATAGCGATCGATCCGCGCGCGCTCGCCAAAGGGGTTGAGCCCCGCGACGATCCAGGCACCGGGGGCAAGCCCTGCCAGCGTATCGGGATCGGGACCCTGCACGCCCAGCACGATACCCGCATCGGCCAGCACCGCCGCGCGATCCGACACAGTCGCACCGACGTCGCCATAGGACTGGTCCGCAATCGAGGCCGTGTCCCCGGCATGCGATTCGATCCAGACTTGTGCGCCCAAGCCGATGAATTTCTTGACCGTTTCAGGAGTCGCTGCGACTCGCCGCTCACCGGCGGCGGTCTCCTTGAGTATCGCGATCTTCACTTTTTACTGCGCGATCAGGAAAACGACGAAGGCGGCAACCAGCGCGACGGCGACCGTGCCCCATTTCATCAGGGCGGTGAAACCGTGCCATGTCGCTTCATGCGACTGAATCTCGGCGCTATTATTTCCGGTGTCGGCCATGACTGCGCTTTCCCCTAAAACCTGTTTGATGCGACCTTACGCGCGGAGACGCTTGATCTTCAACCCCGCGCAGGCCAATCGCTTCTGCGGGGGGCTTAAGCCGACCTTTACCCATCCACTTTATGGAGTGCGACCTGAATTGGGACAGTGGGGACAGGAAACGCGATGACGCGCAACGGGCAGCGCCTCCTGATGTTGATCGACGACGAACCGGCGCAGCGTCGGCTGGTCGCGGCTATCGCTGCGCGCCGGGGCTGGCGCACGCTGTTCGCCGGCGAGGGCGAAGTCGCGATCGCGACGCTCGGCACGCCGGACGGCATGGCGCTCGACGCCGTGATCCTAGATCACGCTTCGTCCGATTCGGATGCGGCGGACCTGATCGCGGAACTGCGCGCGCGGCGGCCGCAACTGCCGATCCTGGTGCTAACGGCAAATGGGTCGGTCGCGTCGGCCGTGTCGGCGATGCGCGCGGGGGCGACCGATTTTCTGGTCAAGCCGCTGGCGGCCGAACGGCTGCTCGTCGCGCTGGAAGCGGCGGTGGGGGGCAAGACATCGGGCGAGCTGCGGCCGCTGACCGAGAAGCTGACCGCGCTGCTGGCGTTCGACGAGATCGTCGGATCGGCGCCGCAGTTCCGCGCGGCGCTGGCGATCGCGGCCAAGGCGGCGCGGGCGCGCGTGCCGGTGCTGATCGAGGGCGAGAGCGGCGTCGGCAAGGAAGTGGTGGCGGAGGCGATCCACGCCGCCTCGCCGCGCGGCAAGCGGCCGATGATCACGGTCAATTGCGGGGCGATTCCTGCCAATCTGGTCGAATCCGAGCTGTTCGGGCACGAAAAGGGCGCGTTCACGGGCGCGTTCGAGCGCAAGATCGGGCGATTCGTCGATGCCGATGGCGGCACGCTGTTCCTCGACGAAGTGGGCGAGATGCCGCTGGATGCGCAGGTCAAGCTGCTGCGCGTGCTCCAGACCGGCGAGATCCAGCCGCTGGGCGCGCGGCATGTGCGCGAAGTCGATGTGCGCGTGATCGCCGCGACCAACAAGACGCTGCTCGCCGAAGTCGAGGCGGGGCGGTTTCGCGAGGATCTCTATTACCGGCTCAACGTGGTGCAGGTGGCGATTCCCCCCCTGCGCGAGCGTACCGGCGACATTCCGGCGCTGGCCCGGCACCTGCTGGCGCGGATCGCCGAGCAGCCGGGGCTGCGCCCGCTGGGGATCACCGACGACGCGCTGCAGCTGCTGGGCAGCTATGACTGGCCGGGCAATGTCCGCCAGCTCCAGAACGCGCTGTTCCGCGCCGCCGTGCTGTGCGACGGCGACGGGCTGACGCGCGCGGATTTCCCGCAGATCGCGCAGCTTTCGTCCGGGCGGCCCGCACACGGCGCCGTGCCCAACCAGAATGCCGGCAATGGCGGCGTCACGCTGTTCCGCCCCGACGGCAATATGCGCCCGCTGGACGAGATCGAGGCGGACGTGATCCGACTGGCGATCGGCCATTATCGCGGGCGGATGACCGAGGTCGCACGCCGGCTCGGCATCGGGCGATCGACGCTGTACCGCAAGCTGGGCGAGCTGGGGATCGACCAGAGCGCGGCGTGAGGGGGCGCGCTGGATATGGGGCGGCGTTGTGGCGCTTCTTCCATGTCGGGCCCTCCCCTAACCCCTCCCGCAGGCGGGAGGGGAATAACTGTTCAGCCTTCGTACCAGGCGCGCAGCAGCGTGTGGGCGATCGCATAGTCCGGCGGCGCGATGAAGGGGGCGGCGGGATCGCGGGCAAGCGCGCGACCCACGTCTTCGCGGGTGTACCAGCCGGCATCCTCCAGTTCGTGGACGTCGAGCGTGATCGTGTCGTCGAGTGCCTGCGCGATGCACGCGATCATCAGCGAGGACGGGAAGGGCCAGGGCTGGCTGGCGACATAGCGCACCGCGCCGGTGGGCACGCCCGATTCCTCGGCGATTTCGCGGCGCACCGCTTCCTCGATCGATTCGCCGACCTCCAGAAACCCGGCCAGCGCCGAATAGCGGCCCTGCGGCCAGGGCGGCTGGCGGCCGAGCAGCACCTTGCCATCATATTCCGCGAGCATGATGACGACCGGATCGACGCGCGGGAAATGCTCGGCATGGCAGTGCGGGCAATGGCGGCCCCAGCCGGCGCGGAACAGGTCGGTTGGGGTGCCGCACACCGCGCAGAAGCCGTGCCGGGCGTGCCAGTCGATCAGGCTGCGCGCCGCCGCATAGAGCGCGGCATCGCCGGCGCGAAAGCGTTCGAGCATCGCGAACAAAGCGGGCGAGCGTCCGCCGGGCAGCCGCGTGCCGGGGGCGGGCGCCTGGGCGAACAGCGGCACGTCGCCGTCGAAGCCGAGGAACAGCGTCTCACCCGCAGCGGCTTCCATGCCGGTCCAGACCAGCCGGTCCTCGCCGTCCAGTTCGGGATCGAGCCCGTGCAGGACCAGCAGCCGCGCGGCGGGGTGCGCACGCGCGGCGTCGAGCAGCGCGGGTTCGTGGCGGACGCGGTCGGCACGGTCGATCGTGCCGCCGGTGAAGCCGGGGGCGTTCACCGGGCCAGATCGGCGTAGATGGCGGCAGTGGTGTCCTTGCGCAGCGTGGTTTCGGTGAAGAGGTTGATCATCACCGTCGCGCGCAGCCGGTGGACGGGGTCGACATAGCCGATCGTCCCGGCGGCGCCGCCCCAGCCGAACGTGCCCTTGCCCGGCCCGCCGGGCTTGTCGGCCAGATACACCGAACCGCCCGCGCCGAAGCCGAGCGGAACGCCGTTCGAGTCCTTTTCGAGCAGCGCCTTGTCGACGCCGGCGGGCAGCAGGTCCGACATCGCCAGCCGCACCGTATCCGCGTTCAGGATGCGCACGCCGTCGAGCGTGCCGCCGTTCAGCAGCATGTGGAGGAACCGGTCATAATCGCGCGCCGACATGACCAGCCCGGCGCCGCCATAGGGGAAGCTGGGCGGCTGGAGATAGACCGAGGTCGCGCCGGGATCGGCGGGCACCAGATTGTCGCCGACCCGGGCATAGTTGGTGGCGAGCCGCGCGGCCTGGTCCGCCGGTACGGTCCAATAGCTGGACTGCATCTTGAGCGGCGCGAAGATGCGCGTGTTGACGAAGCTGTCGAACGGCATGCCCGAGGCGACTTCGATCACGCGGCCCAGCACGTCGAGCCCGATCGAATAGCTCCATTTGCTGCCCGGCTCGGCAATCAGCGGCAGCGAGGCGACGCGGTCCGCAAACGCCTCCAGCGTCGCGGGGCGGACGCGGCGCATATTGGGCTCGGTCGCGGCGTTGACCTGCGCCGGATTGATGCCCAGCCGGTTATACTCGTCGAGCAACGGCCCCTTGGTGATGATGTTGTAGCCGAGGCCCGCCGTGTGGGTGAGCAGGTTGCGCACCGTGATCGGGCGCGTGGCGGGGCGAGTGGTCAGGTCCTTGGCCGGATCGACCAGCACCTTCATATCCTTGAACGCAGGGATGAAATCGCTGATCGGCTGGTCGAGCCGCAGCTTGCCTTCCTGCACCAGGATCATCGCGGCGATGCCGGTGATCGGCTTGGTCATCGAATAGACGCGCCACAGGCTGTCGGCATCGGCCGCCGGCGCAGTGGGCGCGGCGGCGATGCGGCCTTCGGCGATCAGGCGGGGGTCTTCGTTGCCGATGCCGGTCAGGATGACGATGCCGGGGACGGTGCCTTCGGCGACATAGCGCTTGGCGACGGCAGTGGTGGCGGGCTGGGCAGTGGCTGGCGCGGTCTGGCTCCATCCCGGCGCGGCCAGCACGAAAGCGGCAGTCATTCCCAGCCCGACCTGTCTCAGCATTCCACTCTCCCGAACCTGCGCGCCGCCTTGGCGAAAACCGTGGGAAGGCCGGCGGCGTCGATCGCATCGACCGGCCACCATTCGCCTTCGCCGGCGTCTGCATGCGCCGCGATCGTGACAGTCGCAAGTGCGACCTCCAGATCGAAATGGGTGAAGCCGTGTTCGACCGTATCGGGCAGCATCCGCCATTCGCCCGCGATCGGTGCATCGGCCAGACCGGGGGGCGCGTCAGCCCAGGGGCCGGTGGGGAGCGCGCGCATGCCGCCGAGCAGCCCCTTGTCGGGGCGCCGCACGAGAAGCACCGAATCGCCGCGTCGGACCCAGAACATCGTGCCGAAGCGCCGGGGTTTCGGCGGCTTCTTCGCCTTGACCGGAAACGTCTCGGGCGCGCCGGTGGCGAAGCCGTCGCACGCGCCGCGTAGCGGGCAGAGCAGGCAGCGCGGGCTGCGCGCAGTGCAGATGCCCGAGCCGAGGTCCATCATCGCCTGCGCGAAATCGCCGGCGCGGGCATCGGGGGTGATCGTGTCGGTGAGCGCGCGGATGCGCGGGCGCGCGCCGGGCAGCGGTTCGGCCAGCGCGAACAGGCGTGTCACCACGCGCTCGACATTGGCATCGACCACCACCGCGCGTTCCCCGAATGCGATCGCCGCGATCGCGGCGGCAGTATAGGCGCCGATCCCGCGCAGCTTCAGCAGTTCGGCCTCGGTCCCCGGCAA
This sequence comes from Sphingomonas degradans, assembly GCF_053502645.1. Taxonomy (NCBI): domain Bacteria; kingdom Pseudomonadati; phylum Pseudomonadota; class Alphaproteobacteria; order Sphingomonadales; family Sphingomonadaceae; genus Sphingomonas; species Sphingomonas degradans. The sequence continues at coordinate 3,724,996 of NZ_CP177172.1, read as the reverse complement.
CTGCCCCAGCGCGGCGACTTCGCGGGCGCAGGCGAGCAGGTTGCGGGCGCGGGCATAATAGCCGAGCCCCGCCCATGCGGCCATGACATCGGCATCGTCCGCCGCCGCCAGCGCCGCGAAATCGGGCCAGCGCGTCGTGAATTTCTCGAAATAGGGGATCACGCTGGCGACCTGCGTCTGTTGCAGCATCACTTCCGACAGCCAGACGCGATAGGGGTCGGGGGCATTGGCGCCGGGGGCGGCGCGCCAGGGCAGAATCCGGGCATGGGCATCATACCAGGCGAGCAGCGGCGCAGCGATTGCGCGAGGGACGTTGTCGGGCACGCCCCGCCTATGGCATGGACTGCCCGCAATGACGAAGCCCCCCCGTACCTCGACCCGACAGCCCAAGCTCGCGCCGCCGCGATCGAATCGCGCGCGCGCGGTGTCCGAGCTGCTGCCCGACGTGGGCCGGGCGGCGTTTCGCAAGTTTGGATTCGTCCAGCACGCGATCGTCAGCCGATGGGGCGAGATTGTCGGCGAACGCTATGCCCGCGTCTCCGCGCCCGAATCGATTCGCTTTCCGCAGGGCAAGCGCGCCGAGGGCGTGCTGAGCCTGGTCATATCGGGCGCGCACGCCCCGATGATGCAGCACATCGCGCCCGAGATCATCGAGCGGGTGAACCGCTTCTTCGGATACGAGGCCGTCGCGCGGCTGGCGATTCGCCATGGCGAAGTGCGCCGCCCGCAAAAGGCGGTGCCGCCGCCCAGCCTGAAGCCGCTGAGCGAGGCGATGGGCGACAGCCTGCGCGGGATTGCCGATCCCGAGCTGAAGGCGGTGCTCGAGGCGCTTGCCGCCGGGGTCGCGGCGAGCGACGACAAACTCAAGATTGGACGGATCGATTGATGCTGCGCCTGTTTGCCGCCCTTGCCCTGGTGTCGCTGGGCGTGACTGCCGCCCCGGCACAGCAGGCCGCGCCCAGGCGCGCGCCGGCGGCGTCCAAATGGGTCACCACGATCGTGCGCACGCCCGCCGGCGGCTATCGCCAGGGCAATCCCGATGCACCGGTGAAGCTGATCGAATATGGCTCGCGCACCTGCCCGACCTGCGCGCGCTTCGCCGCCGAGGGGATGGCGCCGCTGCGCGACCAGTATATCGCCACGGGCAAGGTCAGTTACGAATATCGCGACATGCTGGTCCATGGCGGGCCGGACTTCGCGCTGGCGCTGCTCAACCAGTGCGTGGGGCCGGCGCGGTTCTTCACGACGCTGGACGCGATCTATGCCAACCAGCCCGCGTTCGAGGAACGCGTCGACGCGATGGTGAAGGCGTCGGCCAAGGAGATGGAAGCGATCCAGGCGCTGGCCCCGGCGCAGATGGCGACGCGCTTTGCCGAGCGGCTGGGGTTCCTCAAATTCATGGCCGCGCGCGGGCTGCCCGAGGCGCAGGCGCGCAAATGCCTGAGCGATCCGGCATTGATCAAGGGCATTGCCCAGGTCCATGCCGATGGCATTTCCAAGTTCGATGTGCATGGTACGCCGAGCTTCTTCGTCAACGGGCGCCGGGTGCGCGCCTTTACCTGGGACCAGCTTCAGCCCGAATTATGGGCCGCTGGCGCCTGACCCTCTCGACTGTACGACCGGAGATGTGACCTCATGCGTTTTGCCCTAGCCCTGCTCCCCCTTCTCGCGCTCGCCGGCTGTGGCGGCGGCGGTTCGGGCAACAGCTCCACGCCGGTCAAGGCCGCGACTCCGGTCGCCGCCGTGACTGCCCCCGCCGGCAAGGCATGGGTCGATGTGGTGGAAAAGACCGCCGACGGATACCGCCAGGGCAACCCCAACGCGCCGATCAAGATCGTCGAATATGGCTCGCGCAATTGCCCGACCTGCGGCCGCTTCGCCGCCGAGGGGATCGAGCCGCTGCGCGCCAAGTACATCTCGACCGGCAAGGTTTCGTACGAATTCCGTGACTTCCTGGTCCATGGCGCGCCCGATTTCGCGGCGGCGCTGCTCAACCAGTGCGTGCCGACCGAGGCGTTCTTCGCGGTGCTCGATCAGTTCTTCGCGAACCAGAACACCTTCCTGGATCGCACGCAGGACATCGTGAAGAACCGGCCCGACGTCATCAACCAGCTCCAGTCGCTGCCGCCGGCACAGGCCGCCGCGGGCTTTGCCGATGCGCTGGGCTATGTCGAGTTCATGAAGCAGCGCGGGGTGCCCGAGGCGAAGGCGCGCGCGTGCCTGGCCGACAAGAAGAACATCGACGCGATCGCCAAGGTCAATGCCGAGGCCGTGAGCGTGCACAATGTGAGCGGCACGCCGACCTTCTTCATCAACGACCAGCTGGCGACCGACGTGGCGAGCTGGTCGGGCCTGGAGCCGGCGCTCCAGGCGGCTGGCGCACGCTGATGCCCCGCGCCGCCTGAAGGGGCGCGGCACATGCAGATCAAGCGGCTGCGGCTGACGGGCTTCAAGAGCTTCGTCGACCCAGCCGACTTGCGGATCGAGCCGGGGCTGACGGGAATCGTCGGCCCCAATGGCTGCGGCAAATCCAATCTTCTCGAAGCGCTGCGCTGGGTGATGGGGGAGACCAGCGCCAAGTCGATGCGCGGCACGGGGATGGAGGACGTGATCTTCGCGGGCACCGCGACACGGCCCTCGCGCGATTTTGCCGAAGTCTCCGTCCTCGCCGAGCTGGGCGCGGACGATGAAATGGAAGTCGTCCGCCGGATCGAGCGGGGGGCGGGCTCGGCCTATCGCATCAACGGCCGCGACGTGCGGGCCAAGGACGTGAGCCTGGCCTTTGCCGACGCCGCGACCGGCGCGCACAGCCCCGCGCTGGTGAGCCAGGGGCGGATCGGCGCGATCATCGCCGCCAAGCCCGCCGAGCGCCGGGCGATGCTGGAGGAAGCCGCCGGGATCGCCGGGCTGCACGTGCGCCGCAAGGACGCCGAGCAGAAATTGCGCGCGACCGAGGCGAACCTGACCCGGCTGGACGAAGTGATCGGCGACCAGGAGACGCGTGCCGCCGCGCTGAAGCGGCAGGCGCGGCAGGCCGAGCGGTATCGCGAGCTTTCCGACCGAATCCGCGTGGCCGAGGCGCGGATGATCTTTGCCCGGTGGCGCGATGCCGCCGCTGCCGCCGATGCGGCCAAGGGCGAGGCCAGGGAGGCCGAGGCGCTGGTGACCGCGCGCACCGCCGCGCACGACGAAGCCGCCGCCGCGCAACAGGCCGCCGCCGAGGCACTGGCGGGCATCCGCGCCGATTCGCTGACGGTGCGCGATCGGGCGAGCGAGGCGCAGCACCGGCTGGCGACGCTGCGCGGCGAGCGCGGCGCGGTGGAGCGGCGGATCAGGGAATTGCACGACGCCGCGCGGCGGCTGGAGGACGATCGGGGCCGCGAAGGCGCGCTGGCCCGCGATGCCGCCGAAGCGCTGGCGCGGCTGGCCGAGGAAACGACGCGGCTGGAGGCGCGCGTGGCGGAGGCGAGCGCGCGGATGCCGATGCTCGATTCGGCGCTGGCCGATGCCGAGCGGGCGGCGCGCGATGCCGAAGTCGCGCTGGCACAGGCGCTGGCGGCGCAGGCGAGCGAGGCGGCGGAGGCGCGCGTGGCCGAGGCGGCGCTGGCCGCCGCGCGGGCGCGGGCCGAGCGCGCGGCGCGCGACCTCGCGCGGATCGAAGGCGAACGCCGCGCGCTGCCCGCCGCCGAGCCGCTCCAAGCGGAACGTGCGCGCGCGGTCGAGGCACGCGCACAGGCGGTGCGGCAGGCAGAGGCTGCGCGCGCGGCGCTGGCGCAGGCGGATGCCGAGGAACGCGCCGCGATCGGCGGGCGTGACGGCGCGCAATCGGCGCGGTCGGTGGCACATGCCGAGCTGGCGCAACTGGATAGCGAGGCGGCAGCGCTGGAAAAGGCGACGCGCCCGTCGGGCAAGGACCGGCTGCTCGATGCGCTGACGGTGGCGCCGGGATATGAGCGCGCGCTGGCCGCCGCGCTGGGCGACGATCTGGAGGCGGGGCTCGACCCGCTGGCGGAGCGCCACTGGGCGGGGGCGGCACCGCAGCCGGGGGACCCCGCGCCTGTGCCGGGTACGAGCCCGCTGGCCGGGCATGTGACGGCGCCGGACGCACTGGCGCGGCGGCTGGCGCAGGTGCTGGTGGCGGAAAGCGATTCGGGCGCACCGCTGGCGGTGGGGCAACGGCTGGTGACGCTGGCGGGCGTGCTGCGCCGCTGGGACGGCTATGTCGCGCGATCGGGCGGCGCGGCGGCGGCGGAGCGGCTGGAGCGCGTCAACCGGCTGGCGGCGATCCGCGCGGCGCGGCCTGCTGCCGTGGCGGCGATGGAAGCGGCGGATGCGGAGCTGGCGCGGATCGACGCGACGATCGCGCAGGCGCGGCGCGTGGCCGCCGATGCCCGGCGCGCGCTGGACCAGGCCGACAATGCCGGGCGCGATGCGGCGCGGGCCGAGGACCGCGCCACCGCGCAGCTGGAGCGGCTGGAGGCGCAGCGTGCCGACCTGGACGCCCGCGTGGCGCGCGTCGCGGGCGAGCAGGACGAGGCGGCGGGCGAGCTGGCCCGTGCCGAGGCTGCGAAGGCGGCGCTTCCCGATGGCAGCGCGACGCGCGACCGCGTCGCCGCACTGTCGCGCGAGGCCGAGCTGCGCCGTACGGCGGCAGCGGCGGCGCGCGCCGAGCGCGGCACGCTGGAGCGCGACATCGCGCAGGGCCGCGAGCGGATGGCGGCGGCGGGGGCGGAGAGCCGGAGCTGGAAATCGCGCGCGGGCGAAGCGGCGCGCCGCGCGACCGAAATGGACAAGCGCGCCGCCGAACTGGCCGAGGAAAGCGCGCTGCTCGCCGGGCGGCCCGCAGCACTCGACGCCGCCGTGGCGGAGGCGGAGGCCGAGAGCGAGGCGACGCGCGCCGAATCGGTCGCGGCGCAAGTGGCCGAGCGCGGGGCGGAGGCGGCGCTGAAGGAGACCGAAGGCGCAGTGCGCGCCGCGAACGAAGCGCTGGCGCAGGCGCGTGAGGCGCGCGCGGGGGCGCTGGCGCGCGTCGAGAGCCAGGAAACCCGCCGGGTCGAAATGGGGCGGCTGTCGGGCGAGCGTTTCCAATGCCCGCCGCCGCTGCTGCCGCAAAAGGCCGGGTTCGATTCGGCCAGCGTCACCACGCCGCAGGACGAAGCCACCGGGCACGAGCGGCTGACCGCCGAGCGCGAGCGGATCGGGCCGGTCAATCTGGTCGCGGAAACCGAACTGGCCGAGCTGGAAGCCGCCTTCACCAGCAATGCCGCCGAGCGCGACGAGCTGGCACAGGCCGTCAACCGGCTGCGCGGCAGCATCGGCACGCTCAACCGCGAGGGGCGGCAGCGGCTGCTGGCGGCGTTCGAGGCGGTCGACACGCATTTCCGGCGGCTGTTCACGACGCTGTTCAACGGCGGGCAGGCGCATCTGGAGATGGTCGATTCGGACGATCCGCTGGAGGCGGGGCTGGAGATCATGGCGCAGCCGCCGGGCAAAAGGCTGCAATCGCTGACCCTGTTGTCGGGCGGGGAGCAGGCGCTGACCGCCGTGGCGCTGATCTTCGCGCTGTTCCTGACCAAGCCGGCGCCGATCTGCGTGCTCGACGAAGTCGACGCGCCGCTGGACGACGCCAATGTCGAACGGTTCTGCGACCTGCTGGAGGCGATGACGCGCGAGACGGCGACGCGCTACCTGATCGTCACCCACAATGCCGCGACGATGAGCCGGATGCACCGGCTGTTCGGCGTGACCATGGTGGAACGCGGGGTGAGCCGGTTGGTTAGCGTCGATCTGGGCGGGGCGGAGAGCTTGTTGGCGGCGGAGTAGGGATTTGGACGCTATCGAATTCACGGTTGGCGAGGCGGACTATCTGGCGGCGGTGCGGCGCAATTTCGCCGACCAGTTGCGCGGCACCCGCATGGTCTGGGGCGTGGCGATCCTGAGCGCGGTGTACGTGGCGATTTTCCTGGGCCTGCCCCTGTTAGACGGGGAGAGGTTTACGCTGGTTTCGGTGCTGGTCGCGCTGGCGGGCAGCGTCGCGACGGGTGCGGGGGTGTTCGTGGGTATCATGCTTGTCGCGCGGCGGTTGCTGCCGCGCCGGGCGCGCCGTGCCTATCGCCAGCATCGCGGACTGCGCGATCCGATTCGCGCCGAGTGGGACGATGCGGGGCTGCGGATCGCGGCGGCGACCGGCGAAAGCCGGCTGGCATGGGGCGATTATGTCCGCTGGAGCGCGGATGATCGCGTGCTGCTGCTGTACCAGACCGACTATCTGTTCAACATCCTGCCCCGCGCGGCGATGACCGAGGCGCAGCACGCAAGCATCCTCGCCGCGCTGGCCGCGCACGATGTGCCGCGCGGGCGGTCGCGCTGAGCGCACGCCTTGGCGACGGGGGCGGGGGCTCCCATATGCGACGCTTGCGGGGGCAACAGGGAGATTGAATCCATGCGACTAGCGCTCATCGCCGTCGGCCTCGCGCTGACGGCTGCCACCCCCGCCCTCGCGCAGAACAAGAAGCAAAGCACTGCCGATCAGGCCGGGCAGATTGCCGAACAGCCCGCCAAGGATGTGGGTGCGGTGCGGACCAAGATCCCGCCGGTGCTGCAAACCGCCGCGCGTGGGCCCTATAGCCTGTCGGGACTGGGCAAGTGCCGCGCGATCGGGGCGGCGATCGACGACCTGGACGAAGCGCTGGGCGACGACTTCACTGCCGGCGTCGATCGCAAGAAAAGCCGCAAGTTCCGCGTGACCGGCGATACCGTGGCGGGGCTGATCGTGCCGTTTCGCGGCATCGTGCGCGAAGTGAGCGGGGCTGCATCGGCGCAGCGCGAGCTGAACGCGGCGATCGACGCAGGCTTTGCGCGGCGCGGATTCCTGCGCGGCGTGTACCAGACGCGGGGCTGCAAGCCGGTGCTTTAAGCGAGGATGCGCTCGTACAACGCGATATAGTTGTCCGCCATCGCCTCTACGGAGAAGCGGGCCGCGATCGCTTCGCGGCACGCGCGGCGGTCGATCGTGGCGACGGCATCGACGGCGGCGATCGCTGCCTCGGCTGAATCGACCAGCAGGCCGGTGCGGCCATGGTCGATCAGTTCGGGCATCGAGCCGCGGCCAATCGCGATGACGGGCGTGCCGCAGGCCATCGCCTCGACCACCGAAAGGCCGAAAGGCTCGTCGAAATGGATGAGGTGGAGCAGCGCGCGGGCGCTGCCCAGTGCGCGCAGGCGTTCTTCGCTGCCGACGGGGCCGTGATAGACGATGCGCTCGTTCAGGTGCGGCACGACCTCGCGCTCGAAATAGCCGCGATCCTGGACGATGCCGTAGAGGTTGAGCCGTCGCCCGGTCGCCTGCGCCACGCGGATTGCGTCCGCCGCCCCCTTGTCCGGGTGCATCCGCCCGAAGAACAGCAGGTCGTTGCTGCCCTCCGCGTCGAACGGGAATTCGTCCAGGCGGATGCCGTGGTGGATCGTCGCGGCGTAGCGCAGGCTGGGATGGCGATCGGCATCCGAGATCGCGACATAGTGCACGCGGTGCTCGAACGGCTTGTACATCGGCAGGATGCGGTCCGACGAGAAGCCGTGGATCGTCGTCACCATCGGCGTCGCCACCAGCGGGGCAAAGGCGTGGGCGGGGAAATCGGCCTGGTTGTGGATCAGGTCGAATTCGTTCGCGCGCGAAAAGACGTGCGACAGATGGGCATATTCCCACACTTTCGCGTCGATCGCGGGGTCTTCCTCATAGGGCGCGGGGACGACGCCGGCGAGCGTGCCGGCGGTGACCGAATCCTGCGTCGCGAACAGCGTGACGTCGATGCCGCGCGCGACCAGCGCCTCGGTCAACAGGCTGGTGACCAGTTCCCATGGCCCGTAATGGCGTGGCGGGGTGCGCCACGCGATCGGGGCGATCATCGCGATTTTCATGCGAGAATATAGCCCTCGTTCGGGGTGAGGATCGCCGGATCGGTGCCCCCGCGCGCGGCGATGCGGATGGTGAGCCCTTCGGCCCATTCGGGGATCGCGAAGGGCTGGGGCGTGGCGCCGAGGTTGAGGACGACGAGCACGCGATCCTCGCCCAGCCGCCGCTCATAGGCCAGCACGTCGCCGCTGCACGCGACCGTGTGATAGGTGCCCAGCGCCAGTGCCGGGTGCGCGTGGCGCAGCGCCAGCAGCCGCTGGGTCAGCCGCCACATCGAGGCGGGGTCCGCGCGCTGGGCGGCAACGTTGCGCACCCGCCAGTCGTCGTGGAGCGGCAGCCAGGGCGCGCCGGTGGAAAAGCCGCCCTGCGGGCTGTCGTCCCACGCCATCGGCGTGCGCACCGGATCGCGGCCCATGCCGATGCCGGGTTCGTTCAGCTCGCGCGGGTCCTGGACCTGATCGGCGGGCACGTCGACATCGGCCATGCCGAGTTCGTCGCCATAATAGAGCGTCGGGGTGCCGCGCAGCGTGAGCAGCAGCAGCATCGCAATGCGCGCCTGCTCCGCCCCCACCCGCGTCGCGATGCGCGGGCGATCATGGTTGCCGAGCACCCAGTTGGGCCAGCCGCCGGGGGGCAGCGCGGCTTCATACTCGGCGATCATCGCGGCGAGCGCGGGCGCGCTCCATTCGGCGCCGATCAGCTGGAAATTGAAGGGCAGATGGACGCCGGGCGCCCCATCCTGCCCGTAATAGGTCATCAGTTTGGGCACGGGGAGGTAGATTTCCCCAATCAGCACCCGGTCGCCATAGGCGTCGGCGATCGCGCGCATCTCGGCGGCGATGGCGTGGACTTCGGGCTGGTCGGTCGAATGGAGCTGATGCACGGTCATATATTCGGGCATGCCGGGCTGCCATTCGGCGTTGACCGGATTGTCCGGGAAATCGGCGTGCTTGACCATGTGCCACAGCACGTCGATGCGGAACCCGTCGATCCCGCGCGCGAACCAGAAGCGCAGCACGTCGAGCATTGCCGCGCGCAGTTCGGGATTGCGCCAGTTGAGGTCGGGCTGTTCCTTCAGGAAGGCGTGGTAATAATATTGGCCGGTGGCGTCGTCCCACTGCCAGGCCGATCCGCCGAAATCGCTGATCCAGTTGTTGGGCGGGCCGCCATCGGGGGCGGGGTCGCGCCAGATATACCAGTCGCGCTTGGGATTGTCGCGCGACGACCGGCTTTCCTGGAACCAGGGATGCGCGTCCGAGCTGTGATTGGGCACCAGATCGAGCAGCACGCGGATGCCGCGCGCATGGGCGGCGGCGAGGAGCGAATCGAAGTCCGCCAGCGTGCCGAAGCGCGGGTCGATCCCGCAATAATCGGCGACGTCATAGCCGAAATCGGCCTGGGGGCTGGGGAAGATCGGCGAGATCCAGATCGCGTCGATGCCAAGGTCCCGCAGCACATCGAGCCGCGATTCGATGCCGCGCAGGTCGCCCACGCCGTCGCCGTCCGAATCCTGGAACGAGCGGGGATAGACCTGATAGATCACGGCGGACTGCCACCAGCGTGCGTCGGTCATGTACTGGACCCTCCATATGCGCTCCGCACTCGCTTGTGGGAGGAGCCGGGGGAGGGTCTGAACTGCGTGCGTCGCGAGAGTCGCACCCTTGGGCCCTCCCCTAACCCCTCCCGCAAGCGGGAGGGGGATTTTGTGGTCCTGCCGCTCACTGGAAGCGCGCCTTGGGCAACAGGGTGATGCGGCACGCCAGATCGGCCTCGCCCCCCGCGACGATATAATGGTCGCCCGCGTCGGCGATGCCGGTGGTGAAGACGACGGGCGTGGGCAGATACATCTGGTGCGCGATGTCGGCGGTGAGCGCGGGATTCGCCTCGAGCAGCGGCGCGCCATCCTCCTGCCGCAGGATGCGCGAGGGATCGTCGCGGTCGAGCAATGCCCAGAAGCTGCGATAGATGCCGACCGACTCGCGCTTCTCGACGCCGTGATAGATCAGCATCCAGCCTTGCGGCGTCAGGATCGGCTGGCTGCCGCCGCCGATCCGCTGGGTGCTGCTGGTGCCCTTGCGCGCGCGGATGCCGGGGGTGTCGAGCGGCTTCCAGTGGAGCCCGTCGGGCGATTGCGCCATGTTGATCGCGGGGCCGCCCAGCCAGGGGCTGTCCTCCGGATAGGCGAAATAGACTTCGCCCAACGGTCGCGTGAGCGCCATGAACTTGCCGCCCACCTTGCCCTCGAACAGCAGCATGTCCTTGTTCTGGTGATCGAGGACGACGCCGAGCAGCTTATAGTCGAGCCCGTTCACCGAATGGTACATCGCGGTGCAGTGCCGCTCGGCGGAGACGCCGCACACCGTCATCCACCAGCTGCCGCCGACCAGGCTGATCCGCGCATCCTCGACACCGTAGTCGAGGAAGCTGGCCGAGGGCTGGATCACGCGGTCGTAATGGACCTGCACGATACTGCGCCCGTCGCGGCTGATCTCCACCGGCAACAGCCACGAGATCGACGTGAGCCCGAGCAGCGCCGGGCGGCGGTCGCGCAGCGCGAACTGGCGCGGATCGCCCATGTCGAGCCCGGCCAGCGGGTGGCGATCGAGGACATAGCCCTCGGGGGTCCAGCGGATCGCGCGGGCGCAATCGCCGTCCACTGGCTGTGACAGCGCCTCCGCCACGCGGACCATCAGCAACAGATTGCCGTTGGGCAGCCGCGTCAGGCCGGGATTGAATGCGCCCAGGACGAAAGTGGGCTCGTCGATCGAGCCGCGGAGCGGAGACCGCGAAAGATCGACATCGTCGGGACGAAAGATCAGAAAGTCGTCGGTCACGCAGTTCCCCCTTGCGCAGGGCCGAACGGACTCAGGCGGGGCTGGTTCCGCTGCGGGCCTGCTGATGGTGCCGGATCACTTCATCGATGATGAAGCGCAGAAATTTCTCGGAAAATTCAGGGTCCAGATCGGCCTGTTGCGCAAGGGCGCGCAGCCGGGCGATCTGCGATTCTTCGCGGCCGGGATCGGCGGGGGGCAGCCCCGTCTCCGCCTTGTACCGGCCGACCGCCTGGGTGACCTTGAACCGTTCGGCGAGCAGGAACACCAGCGCGGCATCGATATTGTCGATGCTCTGGCGGTAGCGTTGCAGCGTCTCGTCCGGCATCGTCTGGTCTCCCTTGCGCGCTCCTTTTGCGCGGGTAGCGGCCATACGCAACCCCCGCGCTATTGCCTTTGCGGTGCACAATCGCCAGAGCCGCTGCATATGAGCGCTACCATCCATCGCTTGGGCCAGCGGCCCGAACCCTCCCTGGAACCGCTGCTTGCGCTGGTGGCGCACGATATGAACCTGGTGAATGCCGTCATCCTGGATCGGATGCGGTCGGATATTCCGCTGATTCCCGAGCTTGCCGGGCATCTGATCGCGGGCGGGGGCAAGCGGATGCGGCCGATGCTGACGCTCGCGAGCGCGCAGTTGCTCGGCTATCCGGGGACGCGCCACCACCGGCTGGCCGCCGCCGTCGAGTTCATCCACACCGCGACGCTGCTCCATGACGATGTGGTCGATTCGTCCGACCTGCGCCGGGGCCGCCGCACCGCCAACATCATCTGGGGCAACCCGGCCAGCGTGCTGGTGGGCGATTTCCTGTTCAGCCGCGCGTTCGAGCTTATGGTCGAGGCCGAGAGCCTGAAGGCGCTCAAGATCCTGAGCAACGCCAGCGCCGTGATCGCCGAGGGCGAAGTCAACCAGCTGACCGCCGTGCGGCGGCTGGACATTTCCGAGGAGCGCTATCTCGACATCATCGGCGCCAAGACCGCCGCGCTGTTCGCCGCTGCGTGCCGCATCGCCGCCGTGGTCGCCGATCGCAGCGAGGCGGACGAGGCCGCGCTGGATGCCTATGGCCGCAACCTCGGCATCGCGTTCCAGCTGGTCGACGACGCGATCGATTATGTCTCTGACGCCGACACGATGGGCAAGGACGCGGGCGACGATTTCCGCGAGGGCAAGATGACGCTGCCGGTCATCCTGGCCTATGCGCGCGGCGACGAGGCGGCGCGTGCCTTCTGGAAGGAAGCGATTTCGGGGCGCCGCACCAGCGACGAGGATTTCGCCGAGGCGATCCGGCTGGTCCGCGCCAGCCATGCGGTGGACGACACGCTGGCCCGCGCCCGCCATTACGGCCAGCGCGCGATCGACGCGCTGGGAGGATTCCCCTCGGGCGCCGCGAAAGACGCCATGACCGAGGCGGTGGAGTTCGCGGTGGCGCGGGCGTACTGAGTACCCCCGCGCTGCCGGATCAGACCTCTTCGGGCTTTTCCTCATCGGCGTCGTCGGCGCCGAGCATGTCTTCCTCATCGCTGTCGAGCTGTTCCTCGATCGCCTCGACGATCAGGTCGAGCTGCTCATAGCTCGCGACGAATTCCATCGTCTCGCCTTCCTCGTCCTCCAGCGTGAGGATGTAGTCGCCCTCGCCATCGGGAAGGATCGAAAATTGCGCCAGTGTCTTTGCCATGTCGAATGCTCCTTGCCTCGATTGCGCCCAACACCGGTTTAGGGAATTGGTTGCGCGCCATGGCCGAGACTCTGCCGATACACGCCGTCCTGCCCGACCTGCTCGCCCGATTGCGCGCAGGCGCCAATGCCGTGCTGGTTGCGCCGCCGGGGGCGGGCAAGACGACGGCGGTGGCGCCGGCGCTGCTCGGCGAGGACTGGTGCGGCGGCGAGATCCTGCTGCTGAGCCCGCGCCGGCTGGCCGCGCGCGCGGCGGCGGAGCGGATGGCCGCGCTGGCCGAAGAGCCGGTGGGGCGCAGCTTTGGCTATGCGACGCGGATGGACAGCAAACGGTCGGCGGCGACGCGCGTCACGGTGGTGACCGAGGGGATTTTCGTCAATCGCATCCAGTCCGATCCCGAACTGGCGGGCGTATCGGCGGTGCTGTTCGACGAAGTGCATGAGCGCAGCCTGGACAGCGATTTCGGGCTGGCGCTGGCGCTGGATGCGCAGGCGGCGCTGCGCCCCGACCTGCGGCTGGTGGCGATGTCGGCGACGCTCGACGGGACGCGCTTTTCCGGGCTGATGGGCGATGCGCCGGTGGTGGAGAGCGAAGGCCGCAGCTATCCGCTGGCGCTGCGCCATATCGGCCGCGCGGCGGAGGCGCGGATCGAGGATTCGGTCGCGGCGGCGATCCGCACCGCGCTGCGCGAGACGGAGGGCGGCATATTGGCGTTCCTGCCCGGCGTGGCGGAGATCGAGCGGACGGCGGAACGCATCGCCCTGCCCGAGGGCGCGGTGCTCCACCGGCTGCACGGCAGCCTGGACCCCGGCGCCCAGCGCGCGGCGATCGCCCCGGATCGCGAGGGGCGGCGCAAGATCGTGCTGGCGACGTCGATCGCCGAGACCTCGCTCACGCTCGACGGGATTCGCGTGGTGGTGGATTCGGGGCTGGCGCGGCGGCCGCGTTACGATCGGGCGGCGGGGATGACGCGGCTGGTGACCGAGCGGGCGAGCCAGGCATCGGTGACGCAGCGCGCGGGACGCGCGGCGCGGCAGGGGCCGGGCGTCTCCTATCGCCTGTGGGAAGAGGCGGCGACCGCAGGGCTGCCGCGATTCGACTCGCCCGAGATACTGGAGGCCGACCTGTCGGCACTGATGCTCGATTGCGCGCTGTGGGGCGTGGCCGATCCGCGCGACCTCGCCTGGCTGGACCCGCCGCCCGAGGCCGCGATCAGCGAGGCGCGGGCGCGGCTGCAGACGCTGGAGGCGATCGACGGCGATGGTCGCCCGACCGCGCATGGCAAGGCGATCGCCCGCCTGCCGCTGTCGCCGCGGCTGGGCCATATGCTGGTGCGCGCGGGCGAGCGGGGAATGGCGCGGACGGCGGCGGCAGTGGCGGTGCTGCTGGGCGAACGCGGGCTGGGCGGGACCGACGCGGACCTGGAGCAACGGCTGCGCCGGTGGAAGACCGAGCGCGGGCCGCGCGCGGACAATGGGCGCAAGTTGGCCGAGCGCTGGAGCCGATTGGTGGCGGATGCCGCTGCGGATGGCGGGAGCCCGCGTGCGGGCGGTGGAGAGGATGTGGCGACATGCGTAGCGCTGGCCTTTCCCGATCGCGTGGCGAAGCGGCGCGATGGCAGTGGTGAGACCTGGGCCTCGGTCGGCGGGCGCGGGTTCAAGCTGGACGCGACATCGCCGCTGGCGCGCGCGGAATGGCTGGCGGTGGCGGAGACTCAAGGCATGGCGGCAGGCGCGCGCATCCTGTCCGCCGCGCCGATCGACGCCGCGCTGGTCGAATCGCTGTTCGGCGACCGGATCGAGACGCGGCGCAGCGTGACCTTCGATCCCGGCAGCGGTGCCGTCACGGCGCTGCGCGAACGGCGGCTGGGCGCGATCCGGCTGTCGAGCGGACCCGATGCCGCCGCGTCGCCGGCGGAGATCGAGAAAGCGCTGCTGGAGGGCGTGCGCACCCACGGATTGGCGCTGCTCCCCTGGTCCGAGACCGCGCTGGCGCTGCGGACGCGCGCAGGGTTCACCGGGGACGAGACGCTGGCGGATTCGCAGCTGTTGGCGACGCTGGACGACTGGCTGCCGGGGCTGCTGGCGGGCAAGCGGCGGCTGGACGCCGTGGCGCCCGAGGGGTTGACCCAGGCGCTTCAGAACCAGCTGGGCTGGGACGGGCAGCGCGCGCTCGACCGGCTTGCCCCCGCGCGGTTCGAGACGCCGGCGGGGTCGAGCCATGCGATCGATTATGCCGCCGAAGGGGGGCCGCGCGTAGAGCTGCGCGTGCAGTCGCTGTTCGGGCTGGCGACGCATCCGACGATCGGCAACGGCATTCCGCTGGTGCTGAGCCTGACGTCGCCCGCCGGGCGACCGATCCAGACGACGCGCGACCTGCCCGGATTCTGGGCGGGAAGCTGGGCCGCGGTGGCGAAGGAAATGCGCGGGCGCTATCCCCGGCATCCCTGGCCTGACGATCCCGCCAACGCGGCTGCCACGCTGCGCACCAAAAAAGCCGATGCAAGGAACGCCGGACCGCGTTAGAGCGGAGGCAATCAGTGGAGATTCCCGTGAAGACCGCCCGCATCTATCAGCGCCCGAAGAACGCCATGCAATCGGGCCGTGCCCGCACCGACAGCTGGGTGCTGGAGTTCGAATCGGTCACGCCGCTCGAGGCCGACCCGTTGACCGGGTGGAACGGCGGCGGCGACACGACCAACCAGGTCCGGCTGAGCTTTCCGAGCGTGGATGCGGCCAGGGCCTATGCCGAGCGCGAAGGCTATGCCTATCACGTCGTGCCCGCGCCGGTGCGCAAGCTGAAGCTCCAGGCCTATGCGGACAATTTCCGCTAGACCCTGATTATTCGAGGAACGGCGCCGCCACCTCCGCCGGCACGCGCAGCAGCCTGCCCGTGGCGCGGTCGATCAGCGCCCAGGTGGTCTTGGCTTCGACCCGCACCTTCCCGTCGCTGCCGAGGAAGCGCATGTGGCGATCGAACCGCGCGCCGCGCGGGGGCGATTCCACCCAGGTTTCCGCTGTCACGGTCTCGCCCTGCGCGACATTGCCGCGATAGTCGATCTCGTGCCGGGTGATGACCCAGATATAGGCGGCCTGATGCTCCGGCGCGGCGACGCTGTCCCAATGCGCGACCGCCACGTCCTGAATCCACTTCACCCAAACCGCGTTGTTGACGTGGCCAAGGACGTCGATGTCCTCGGCCGTGGCGGTGATGCGGGCGGTGTAGCGTGCCATTGCAGGCCCGCTTAGCACAGGATCAGCGGCGCGTCGCGCCGGGGGTAGGCTTCAGGTCGCTGCTGCGGATCCGCCAGCTGCGCTGTTGTGCGGTGGCGCCATCGATGTCGGCAGTGCGGTGGAGCGTGATCGAACCGCGCAGGTTGAACGGGCGGTCGCCCTGTTTCATCCGGCCATAGACCTGGACCGGCACCGTGACATAGCGCTGGCCGGCGCCGGCATCGATGCGGCCCGGCGCGCCGATATTGGCGCGGTATTCGGCATATTTGTCGAAACTGGCCGCAAATTCGCCGGCGCCCATGCCGGAGGCGCGCCCGGCATTGTCCCACAGCGCCCAGGCGCGGCGATATTTGCCTTCGCCGATCAGCGCGTAATAGGTCTGGACGACATTGGCGGCGCCCTGCGCGCTTTCCGCCGTGAACGGGGCTTCGCTGACGGGCGTGCGATCGTCGTCGAGGCCGCCGGGCTCGCCGGGCGCGGGCGGATCGAGCGGTGCGGGGGTGGCGGAGGATGCCGGGGAAGGGGCAGGCGTCGGCGCCGGCGTCGCGGCCGCGATCTGGACCGCAGGCTCGCCCGCAGCGGCGTTGGCCGTGTCCGCAGTCGCGTTGGTGGTCGGATCGGCCGAGCAGGCGGCAAGGCCGCAGACCGAGAGCAGCAGTATCAGGCGCATCCATTCCTCATGGGAAGTTGGGGATGCGCAACGAACGCGTCTGGCGCGCGGGGCGTTCCCCGGCGGCGCAACGGGCGGTGCGGGGGCCGCGAGTGGGCGGCCCCCGCACGCGCGCGTCAGGGCTCTAGCGCCCGCTGGTCGGCGTCGCTCAGGTCGTCGTCGTCCGAATCCTCGTCGTCCGACTCGTCCTCGTCCTCGAAATCTTCCTGGAGTTCGTCCTCGACGATCGAGGCGTCGTCCTCGTCCGCGTCATCGTCCTCTTCGGCGAAGTCGTCGTCGAGCATCTCGAGATCGTCTTCGTCCCGGTCGCTGTCGTCGCCCAGGTCGGGGTTCATGTCGACCAGGATCGTGCCGTCGCTGGGGCCGTCGTTGGTCGCCTCGAGGATTTCGGCGCGCTGGGTCTCGTCATAGCCTTCCTCGTCGAAGCCGTCGTCGCCCGAACCGCGTCCCGGGATCTGGAAACCGCCCATACGTCCATCCTTCACATGCCTGCGGGAGCGGGCATCGCCCCCGGAACTCCAAAAGCGCGAACGGCGTTGCGGCCCAAGCGTTCCCTCAGCTTGGCCGGAACATGCGCCCGCGCTCGGTAATCGCCACTACTATAAAAGCGACGACGCCCAGCATTAGAAAACCCCCGTAGAGCGGCACGGTTGTGCCGTCGAACGCCTGGCCGATCGCCGCGCCGACCAGCGCGCCGCCCAGCGTGGTGACGAATCCCTGCACGCTCGACGCGGTGCCTGCGATCGCGCCCATCCGCTCCATCGCCATGGCCGAGAAGTTGGAGTTGGCGAGCCCGAAACAGCCCATCATCATCGCCTGGAGCAGGCCGAAGCTCCAGATCGTCTCATATCCCGCCAGCGTCACGCCCAGATGGACCGCCGCCACGACCACGACGCCGCTGAGCGCAGTGTGCGAGATCCGCCGCGTCCCCAGCCGCATCACCAGCCGCGAATTGAGGAACGAGGCCCCCGCCATCGTGCTGGCGATCGCGGCGAACACGAATACGAGCAGGTCGGGCCGTCCGAACACCTGCTCCATGATCTGCTGGATCGAGCCGATGAAACCGAACAGCCCGCCCGACAGGAGCGTGATGGCGATCGTGTAGCCCACGGCTGCCCGGTCGCGCAGGACGACGCCATAGTCGCGCAGGATCCGCGCGGGCATCAGCGACTGGCGCGCGTCGGTCGCCAGCGTCTCGGGCATGCGCAGCGCGAACCACAAGGCGACCAGCGCCGCCACCGCGCCCACGCCCCAGAAGATCATCCGCCACGATCCGCCTGCCCACAGCACGCCCTGGCCAAAGGCGGGGGCGAGAATGGGGGCAGCCATGAACACCATGAACGCCAGGCTCATGACGCGGGCCATGGCGCGGCCGGCATAGCAATCGCGGACCAGTGCGATCGTCACCACACGGCACCCCGCCGCCATCGCGCCCATCGCCGCGCGCGCGATCAGCAGCAGCACGAAACTGCCCGAAATCGCCGCCAGCGCTGATGTCGCGACATAGCCGATCAGCGCGATGAGCAGCATCGGCCGCCGCCCGAAACGGTCCGACAACGGGCCATAGGCAATCTGCGCGACCGCGAAGCCGATGAGGTAGGACGTAATGACGAACTGGCGATGGTTGGGCGCGGCCACCCCCAGGCTGTTGCCGATCGCAGGCAGCGCCGGGAGCATCGAATCGATGCCGAGCGCAGTCAGCGCCATCATCGACGCGATCAGCGCGACGAACTCGCCGAATCGCAGCGGGGCGGCGTCGGCGCTCTGGGCGGGGGCGGTCGGCGGCTGGCTCATATGCGGGTCCATGGCGCATCGCCGGGCGTGCGTCACCCCCCGGTCTTTCCCGCCAACCCCTTGACCCCGCACCGGTGGCCGCATAGCGTCTTGGCAATATAACACACATCGGAGACGATCATGGCCCGCCCGGTTCTGCTGCTGATTTTCGCGCTTCCGCTCGCGCTTGGCGCATGCGGCGGGGGCAGCGGCACCAGCTTTTCGATCGAATCCGACGACAACGCCACTTTCTCCAGCGACGCGAACGGGCAGGTTTCGATCAAGACCGACGGCTTCACCGGCGGGTTCAAGATCCCCAAAATGACCGTCACTGCCGAGAATTTCGACCTGGACGGCGTGAAGCTCTACCCCGGATCGACCGTGCGCAAGTTCGACATCAAGGCCGACCGCAATGCCGGCAAGGACAAGGGCAGCGTCGCGATCCAGTTCGACAGCCCGGCACCTGCGGACAAGGTTGCCGCCTGGTTCCGCGACGGCATGACCAAGCATGGCTTCACGCTGGAACAGGACGGCACGGGGCTGAAAGGGACCACCCAGGACGGCGAGCCGTTCACGCTGCGCCTGGCGGGGGACGGGGCGGACAAGAGCAAGGGCGAGCTGCGCGTCGGGCAATAAGCATTGGCGGCATCCGGGATGACGAGTTAACCAAATAGACAAAATTGGCTTGACATCGTCACGCTGATATGGCACATGCAGTGCACGCTGAAGAATTGCGAGTCGGGGCCTTCGGGCCTGTGACAAGGGCCGGGCATCCTGGGATGCCGCGGCCCTTTTGCTTTGCGGGGGATGCTATGCAGGAGACGGATACGGCGGATATGCCGGGGGAGACGATCGCGGCAGGAAACCGGCGGTTGTTGCAGCGGGCCAAGGCGCGCCCGAACGCGTGGACTGCGGCGCGGCGCATGCGGTTTCTGGATACGCTAGCGGCGACGTGCAATGTGCGGATGT
Source organism: Sphingomonas degradans (assembly GCF_053502645.1). Taxonomy (NCBI): domain Bacteria; kingdom Pseudomonadati; phylum Pseudomonadota; class Alphaproteobacteria; order Sphingomonadales; family Sphingomonadaceae; genus Sphingomonas; species Sphingomonas degradans. The sequence goes on along the minus strand of NZ_CP177172.1, from coordinate 3,705,932 downwards.
CGGCGGATGCTTCGGGAATGTGCGTTCAGGGGGCCTATGGACTGCGTCGGCGCGACCCGGAGTTCGCGCGACTGTGGCGCGAGGCGCTGACCATCGGGTACCAGAGGCTGGAGGAGGCACTGCTCGAACACGCGCTGGGCAGCGTGAGCCCCGACGCGATCGCGCTGGAGCCCGTGCAATTGCCGCATACCCCGCAAGGGTCGGCGGAACCGATCGGCGTATCGGCAGGGCAGCGCGCGCTGGTGCGGACGCCGGGGACAGCGGACTATGCGCTGGCGCTGCAATTGCTCAACCGTCACCGGGCCACTGTCGAAGGATCGGGTAAACCCGCACATCCGCGCCGCGCGACCGAGGACGAGACAAACGCCGCGCTGATGAAGAAGCTCGACACATTGGCCCGACAGCGTGGGAACAAAGCATGAACGATAAAGGCGCCAAGCCATGGGGCGAGCGCGACCTGATCGCCGAGCTGGTCGCGCTGCCCCAGGCGCAGCGCGACCGCGTGGTGCGCGCCCTGACATTGGAGCAGCGGCGCGAGCTGGTCGATCGCTGGTTCGCCTGGGCGCACAAGGGGCAATATTGGCCCGAGGGGGCGTGGCGCGTGTGGATGATCCGCGCCGGGCGCGGTTTCGGCAAGACGCGCGCGGGGGCGGAATGGGTGAGCGCCTTTGCCCGCGCGCATGGCGATGCCCGGATCGCGCTGGTCGGCGGCAACGCGCAGGACGTGCTGCGCGTGATGATCGAGGGACCGGGCGGACTGCGCAACGTGGCGCGCGACGACGAGCCGGTGCGGGTGCGCGCGGCGCGCGGCGAAGTGGCGTTCGCATCGGGGGCGCGGGCGTTCCTGTACACCGCCGAGGCGCCCGAAGCGCTGCGCGGGCCCGAGCATCACATCGCGTGGTGCGACGAACTGGCCAAATGGCGGCGCGGCGGCGAGGCGGCGTGGGACAATCTGATGCTGGGGCTGCGGCTGGGCGAGACGCCGCGCGTGCTGGTGACGACGACGCCGCGCCCGGTGCGGCTGATGCGGCGAGTGATGGCGATGCCGGGCTTTACCGAGACACGGGGCCGCACGCGCGACAACCCGCATCTGCCGCGCAGCTTCGTCGAGGCGATGATCGCCGATTATGCGGGCACGCGGCTGGGCCGGCAGGAGCTGGACGGCGAGATGATCGACGATGTCGAGGGCGCGCTGTGGACGCGCGCGATGATCGAGGCATGTCGTGTCGCGACGGCCCCCGCGCTGGTGCGCGTGGTGGTGGGCGTCGATCCGCCCGCCAGCGCGGGCGGCGATGCGTGCGGGATCGTCGCGGTGGCGCTGGGCGCGGACGGCAAGGGCTATGTGCTGGAGGATGCGAGCATCGCCGGCGCCTCGCCCGAAGGCTGGGCGCGCGCAGTGGCGGCGTGCGCGGCGCGGCATGGCGCGGACCGGGTGGTGGCGGAGAAGAATCAGGGCGGCGACATGGTGGAAAGCGTGCTGCGCGGCGCCGAGGCGGGGCTGCCGGTGCGGCTGGTCCATGCCAGCCGGGGCAAGGCGGCGCGCGCCGAGCCGGTGGCGGCGCTGTATGAAAAGGGCAGAGTCGGCCATGTCGGCGCGTTCCCCGCGCTGGAGGACGAGCTTTGCGGGTTGCAGGGCGGGGGCGGTTACCAGGGGCCGGGGCGTTCCCCGGACCGCGCCGACGCAGCGGTATGGGCGCTGACCGCGTTGCTGCTCGACAAGCAGGGTGCGGCGGCGGTGCGCATGCTGTAGGGGGCGCGGCTTGCCATAGGGACGAAGGACTGCCGCATGACGCCGCGCGAACTGCTCGACATCGCCGAAGTGCCGGGGGGCGATCCCCTGCGGCTGTTCCGCCGGGGCGAGGATTTCATGATCGTGCTCGACCGCAACGAGCTGATGAACAGCCGGATGAGCGGTTCGGAGGAAGCGCTGGCGACGCTGACGATCGAGCGGGTGGCGAAGCACCATCCGCATTTGCTGATCGGCGGATATGGCATGGGATTCACGCTGCGCGCGGCGCTGGCGATGCTGGGCGGGAACGCGCGGCTGACGGTGGCCGAGCTGGTCCCCAAGATCATCGAATGGGCGCAGGGGCCGATGGCGGCGCTGACCGCAGGATGCCTGGACGATCGCCGAGTCGAGGTGGTGATCGACGATGTCGGCGCGATGATCGCGCGGGCGCGGGGCACGTATGACGCGATCCTGCTCGACGTGGACAATGGCCCCGACGGGCTGACGCGGCCGGGCAATGACGGGCTGTATTCGGATCGCGGGCTGGCGGCGGCGCGCGGGGCGCTGAAGCCCGGCGGGTTCCTGGCGGTGTGGTCCGCCGCGCCCGACCCGCGATTCACGCGGCGGCTGCGCGATGCGGACTTCCGGGTGGAGGAAGAAGTGGTCCGGGCGCGCAGCAACGGCAAGGGCCCGCGGCATGTGATCTGGTTTGCGCAGAAGCGATAGGGACGGGGGCGCTTGGGCTGACGAAGAAGAAGTGCCGCAGAAGTGCGGCCCCTCCCCCGACCCCTCCCGCTTGCGGGAGGGGGGGGCGTGGGGCTGCGGGCCGGGATGGAGCCGCCTGCGGTCCCGGCTTTCGCCGGGATGACGGTTTGGGGCGGGTTCGTCTGGGGTTCTGGCGTTCCCCTCCCGCTTGCGGGAGGGGTTAGGGGAGGGGCCGCATTTCTGCGGCGTTTCTTCTTCAGACCCTTCCACCGCCCGTCCTGTTCGCGGGAGGGAGGCGCGGGCCGGGATGGAGCCGCCTGAGGTCCCGGCTTTCGCCGGGATGACGGTTTGGGGAGCGCCTGCGCGTTAGCGCTCCCCTCCCGCTTGCGGGAGGGGCTGGGGGAGGGGCCGCACTTCTGCGGCGCTTCTTCTGTTTTCGCTCCCCCCTTCGCAAGTTGGCGCTCGCGGCCTGAGGTTCCGGCCTTCGCCGGGATGACGGGTGGGCGTAATTCTCAAGGAGACAACAATGAACTGGTTCGGACGCAAGGCGGCCGGGCGCGGGGACGTGCGTCCGGCGTTGGCGGGGGCGGGGTTTTCCGTGCGGGCGGGGGATTGGCCGCAAGGCTATGAGGCGCAGGTGCGCGATGCCTTTGCCGCCAATCCGGTGGCACAGCGCGCGGTGCGGCTGGTGGCAGAAGGGGTGGGCGATGCCCCGCTGACGGCGAGCGATCCCGCGCTGGTGGCGCTGGTGACGCAGCGATCGGGCGGGCAGGCGCTGCTGGAGACGCTGGCGGCGCAGCTGTTGCTGCACGGCAATGCCTATGTCCAGTTGCTGACCGACAGCAACGGCGCGCTGTGCGAGCTGATCGCGCTGCGGCCCGAGCGGGTGCGGGTGGAGGCCGATGCGCGCGGCTGGCCGGTGGCGTATCAGTACAAGGTCGGCGCGCATGTCACGCGGCTGGCGGCGGAGGATGCGGGCGGGCGGCCGGCGATCGTCCACCTCAAGAGCTTTCACCCGCTGGACGACCATTATGGGCTGGGGTGCCTGGGCGCGGCGGCGGGGGCCGTGGCGATCCACAATGCCGCGACCCGTTGGAACAAGGCATTGCTCGACAATGCCGCGCGGCCGAGCGGGGCGCTGGTGTACGATACCGGCGACGGCGCGCCGATGAGCCCTGCGCAGTTCGAGCGATTGCGGCGCGAGATGGAGGCGGGGTTCGCCGGCGCCGCCAATGCCGGGCGCCCGATGCTGCTGGAGGGCGGGCTGAAATGGCAGGCGATGAGCCTGACCCCTGCCGACATGGATTTCGTGGGACTGAAGGCGGCGGCGGCGCGCGAGATCGCGCTGGCCTTTGGCGTGCCGCCGATGCTGCTCGGGCTGCCCGGCGACGCCGCCTATGCCAATTACCGCGAGGCCAATCGCGCGCTGTGGCGGCAGGCGATCCTGCCGATGGCGCGGACGATCCTGAGCGGAATCGCGCAGGGGCTGGGGGGATGGTTTCCCGACGCGGCGCTGGCCGTCGACCTGGACCGGGTGGCGGCGCTGGCCGAGGACCGCGAGCGGCTATGGGCGCAGGTGAGCGGCGCCGATTTCCTTACCGACGCGGAGAAGCGGGCGATGCTGGGTCTGGACTGAACGGGTGCGCGCGCCTCGCGACCAGCCACGGAAGGATCGGGGACTTCAGGTGACGCATGCCGGCGATGGTGCCGGCACGGCGGCCGGACAGCAACAGGAGCGGGACATGAGCGACGAATTGGTGCTGGCCCAGCTGATCGAGCAGGCCGAGGGCGATGGCGCCGACCTGGCGACGCTGCGCGCGATCGCCGAGGAGGCGGGGGAGCTGGGCGCTACGCGGGCGCTGGCGCGGCTGGGGCTGGCCGATGCGGGGGCGGCGAAGGACATGGGCGAGCTGCGCGAATTGCTGGGGGCGTGGCGCGACGCCAAGCGATCGGCGCTGAAGGCGGCGTTCGCCTGGGCCGGGCGGATGCTGGCGGCGCTGGTGCTGGTGGGGCTGGCGGTGAAGCTGGGGTTTCCGGGGTGGCTCAAGTAATGCGCTTCGCGGGCTATGCGTCGGTGTTCGACGTGGCGGATCGCGGCGGCGACGTGGTGCGGCGCGGGGCCTTTGCGCGGGCGGGTGCGGTGCCGTTGCTGTGGCAGCATCGCGGCGCGCCGGTGGGAGTGATCGAGCGGCTGGAGGAGGACAGCCGGGGGCTGCGCGTGATTGGGCGCGTCGACCGGCCCGAGCTGGCGGCGCTGGTGCTGGCGCGCGCGGTGACCGGGCTGTCGTTCGGATACCGGGTGACGCAGGCGCGGCGGGGGCCGCAGGGGCGCGAGATCGCGGCGCTGGAGCTGGTCGAGGTCAGCCTGGTCGCCAGCCCGATGAATCCGCTGGCGCGGGTGCATGCTGTGCATTGTACAAGCCCGGCGGAAGCTGCGACAAGGGCGCCATGACCGACGAACCCGAATATCGCCCGACCTCTGCATTCCTGTGCAGCCTGATCGACGAAGAGCCCCCGCTGGAAGGCGATGCCGAGGCCGATGCGCGCGCCGCGCAGCTGATCGCGCTGACCCAGGATGCCGATCCGGCGAATCGCGACTGGGCGCTGATGCTGCTCGCGCAATCTGAGCGCGACGATGCCGAGACGCGCGCGGCGCTGGTCGCCGGGCTGGACGACGAGAATCACGATGCGTCGCTCGAGGCGCTGATCGGCGTGGCGATCCGCGAGCCGCTGGTCGCGCTGCCGCGCGTCGCCGCGCTGCTGGACGAGGAAGGGATCGACACGCTGACGCTGGAGGCAGCGGCCTATGTCGCCGATGCCTCGCTGTTGCCGGCGCTGGAGGGGATTCGCGACGAACTGGGCGGGGATGGCGACATGTTCGACCAGATCCTGGACGAAGCGATCGAATGCTGCACGCGCGGCACGCCGCCCGAACCGTTGTAAATACCGGCGGCGCGCCGCCGCACCGACACGATACCGAATACCCAAGGCCCGGCGGGATGCTTCCCGACCGGGCCTTTTCTTTTGGCCTGGGAGAATGACATGATCGAAGTGAAAGCAGACACGCTGGACGCGACGTTCGACGCGGTGGAGCGCGCGGGGCTGCCGCCGGTGCGGCCGATGCTTGCGGGCGGGCGGCCCGTGGGGGATGCGGGGTTCGACAGTTTCCTGCGTAGCGGGGCCGTGACCGAGGCCAAGGCGCTGTCGGGGGCGAGCGATGCCGCCGGCGGCTATGCCGTGCCGCGCGAGATCGACGCCACGATTGATGCGACGCTGAAGGCGATTTCGCCGATCCGCGCGATCGCCAATGTCGTGACGGTGGGGAGCAGCGGATACCGCAAGCTGGTGGCCAGCGGCGGGTTCAAGAGCGGCTGGGCGGCGGAGACGGCGGCGCGCGACGCGACCGACACCCCGGTGTTCAACGAAGTCGCCCCGCCGATGGGCGACCTGTACGCCAACCCGGCCGCGAGCCAGGCGATGCTCGACGATGCGGCGTTCGACGTGGAAAACTGGCTGGCCGGCGAAGTGGCGCGCGAGTTTGCGGCGGCGGAGGGCGCCGCGTTCGTGGGTGGCAACGGGGTGAACAAGCCGAAGGGCTTCCTGCAATCGCCGACCGCGGCGACGAGCGACGCGACGCGGCCCTTCGGCACGCTGCAATATGTGCCGAGCGGGGCGGCGGGCGCCTTTGCCGCGAACCCCGAGGAGAAGCTGATCGACCTGGTCCAGACGCTGCGCGCGCCGTATCGGCAGGGCGCGGTGTGGGTGATGAATTCGGCGACGCTGGCGCGCATCCGCAAGTTCAAGACGAGCGACGGCCAGCTGCTGTGGATGCCGGGCCTGTCGGCGGGGCAGCCGGCGACGCTGCTCGGCTACCCGGTGGTCGAGGCCGAGGACATGCCCGACATCGCCGCGAACAGCCTGTCGGTGGCGTTCGGCAATTTCCAGGCGGGATATCTGATCGCCGAGCGCGGCGAGACGCAGGTGCTGCGCGATCCGTACAGCAACAAGCCGTTCGTCCACTTCTATGCGACCAAGCGCGTCGGCGGGATGGTGAGCAATTCGGAGGCGATCAAGCTGCTGAAGTTCGCGGCGAGCTGACGTCCCTTTCCGCCGCGGGTGGCGGCCCCTCCACCATTCGCTGCGCGAACGGTCCCCCTCCCCCAGGCGAGCTGGGGGAGGATTTTTTCGTGGAGACATTCCTATGGCAGACCCATTTTCGAGCCTGGCGGACCAGGTCTCGGCCCCCGCCACGCGCGCCGTCGCGGTGGTGCCGCACGACAGCAATGCGCTTGCCGACATTCCCAAGGCGTTGTTCGTCGGCACCGGCGGCACGATCGCGATGCGCGGCGTGAACGGCACCAGCGACCAGAGCTGGAAGAACGTGGCGAGCGGCAGCATCCTGCCGATCCGCGCGCAATATGTGCGCGCCACCGGCACCACCGCCGCCGACATATTGGCGCTGTACTGATGCTGGGGCTGGGCTTTGCCAGCTGGCAGGTCGCGGCGCGGGTGCGCGCGGGGCCGCAGGCGATCCTGGGCCCCGCGCTGCTGGCGCTGTGGGACGCCGAGCGGCTCGACACGCTGGCGCTGGCGGGCGCGAACGTGAACGGCTGGACCGACACGGTCGGTGGCGCGGTGCTGACGCAGACGGTGTCGGGGTACAAGCCGCTATGGTCGGCGAGCGATTTCGGCGGCCGGGCGGCAGTGACGTTCGACGGGACCGACGATTTCCTGACGCTGGAGGGCGTGCCGGCGGCGCTGCCCACCGGCGCGGCGCCGGGCGAGATCTGGTGGCTGGGCGACCAGCGGACGCCGGCGAGCGACACGTCGTTCCGCCGGTTGGTCGCCTATGGCGGCACCGGCAATGCCAACAGCCGACAAGTCAACCGGACGGTGCCCGCCGGAGTGGCGCGGGCGATGGCGCTGGCCGGGGACGGCACAACATCTGCGAGCATATCCGAAACGCTGGTCGATGCGACCGGGCGGCATGTGGTGCGCGCCCGGTTCGAGGCGACGCGGCTGGGTGTGGCGGTGGACGGGCAGGCGATGGGCTTCGTGGCGGTTGCCGGGCTGGCGACGGGCACCACGCGCGTCCGGCTGGGCGCGACGACGGCGGCGGCGCCGGGGTCGTTCGCCAACGTGGCGTGCAGCGCGCTGCTGTTCACGACGCTGTTGTCCGATGTGCAGGCGGCGATGCTGGCGCAGTGGCTGAAGGACCGGGGAGGGATCGCATGAGCCGCGTGGTGGTGTTTCCGCAGCGCGAGGATGCTGCGGCGTATCTGGCGTTCTGCGCCCTGCACAATCCCGATCCGACGCCGGTCGCCGCCTGGTATCCCGCGGACGTGACCGACGCGGCGGGCGCCTGGGTCGTCGGCTATCTGGGGCCGGGCGGGAGCTGGAACGGCGGCGACTGGCCCGAACCGGCGGGCTGCGCGGCGGCGCGGGCGGGCGGCACGATCGTCGATCGGGTGGCCTGGGAAGAGGATGCGGCCATAGCCGCCTGACCGGAGACACGGACATGGGGATGGGACAAGGCGGCCCGGGCACACAGGTGCTCGGGACGGAGGATCGCGCGCGCGCGGTGGCGGCGGTGCGGCAAATGCTGCGCAGCGCGAGTGCGGCGGAGGATGCGGCGATCGGCGGCTTTGCCGACAGCGCGCTGGCGCTGGCGGAGACCTTTACCGGGCTGGCCCTGATCGCGCGGGCGATGACGGAGACCGTCGAGAGCGGCGCGGGGTGGCAGAGGCTGGCGGGATCGCCGGTGCGCGCGATAACGGGCGTGCAGACCGTGGCGGCGGATGGCAGCACGGCGCCGCTGGCGGTGGGCGCCTATGCGATCGACATCGATGCGCTGGGCGAAGGGTGGGTGCGTGCTGCCCATGCTGGGCGGCTGCGCGTGACCTATCAGGCAGGGCTGGCCGACGACTGGGACGCGCTGCCGCCGGGACTTGCGCAAGGGGCGACGCTGCTCGCGGTGCATCTGTTCGAGGCGCGCGAGGGGGCGTTGCCGCCCGCCGCCGTCGCCGCGCTGTGGCGCCCATGGCGGCGGATGCGGCTGCGGCCCGAACGGCGCTGCGCATGATGGAAGCTTTGGAGGCGCGGGGACGCGCGATCGGCGAGGATGCGGTGGCGCGCGTCGTGGCGCGGCTGGAGGCGCGAGTGCGCGAGGACGCGCCCGGCGTGGCGATCGAGGCGCGTGACGACGGCGTCGTGCTGCGCGGGCGCGATCCGGCGCTGCGCTGGGTGGGAGGATTGCTGCGATGAGCGTGCAGAGCGTGGTGCAGGACGCGGTGAAGGCGGCGCTGGCGGGGCATGCGCCGCTGGCCGTGACGGGCGTGTTCGATGCCCCGCCGGTGCGTGCCGCGCGCCCCTATGCCCTGATCGACGAGCCGGTGCTGGTCGATTGGGGGACCAAGGACATGGCCGGGCGCGAGGGGCGGATCGCCGTGCGGCTGTTCGACAGCGGCGAGCGGCCGGTGCGGCTGCGGACGCTGGCGGGGGCAGCGGAGGATGCGGTGGCGGCGATGTCGCCGGTGCTGGGCGAGGGGTGGCGCGTGGTGAGCCTGGTGCTGCTGCGCAGCCGCATCCTGCGCGAAGGCGAGGGGCGCTGGGTCGCGAGCAGCGAATGGCGGGTGCGGATGCTGCGGAGTTCGTGAGGGGGGCGGCGGCGGCGGGGGCTTGTCTGTCCCCCTCCCGCTTGCGGGAGGGGTTAGGGGAGGGTGCGACGTGGCGGTTCTCTTCGGACCGCTTCGCCTGCCTCCCGCACTCACCCTCCCCCGGCCCCTCCCGCAGGCGGGAGGGGAGAAAATACTCAAAACAGGAGAAGCGAAATGGCGGCGGAGAAGGGTAGTGCGTTCCTGCTCAAGGTCGGGAATGGCGGCAATCCGGTGGCGTATGCGACCGTGGCGGGGCTGCGGACGACGCAGTTGAGCGTCAATGGCGAGACGGTGGTCATCACGTCCAAGGATTCGGGCGGGTGGCGCGAATTGCTGTCGGGGGCGGGGGTGCGTTCCGTCAGCGTTTCGGGCGCGGGCGTGTTCACGGGCTCTGCGGCGGAGATGCGGGTCAAGGCCAATGCGCTGGCGGGCACGCTGGACGATTACCGGCTGAGCTTCGAGAGCGGCGAGACCATGACCGGGCGGTTCCTGGTCACGCGGCTGGACTATGCCGGGGATTTCAACGGCGAGCGCAGCTATACGCTGAGCCTGGAAAGCAGTGGCCCGGTGGTGAGCGCATGAGCGCGGCAAATCCCGTGCGGGGCGAGGCCGCACTGCGCGTGGGCGGCGCCGAGCTGGTGCTGCGCCCCAGTTTCCAGGCGCTGGTCGCCGCCGAGGGCGAAGTGGGGCCGTTGTTTGCGATGGTCGAGCGCGCGGCGGACGGGCGGCTGAGCCTGTCGGAGATGGTGGCGCTGTTCTGGCACTGCCTGGCCGAGGTGCCCGAGGGGCTGACCCGGACACGCTTTGCCGATGCGGTGGCGTCGCGCGGGCTGGCGGCGAACATGCCCGCGCTCAAGACGCTGATTGGCCAGATATTGGCGGGGCGGTGACTCGCCTTCGGCAGGCTCAGGACGAGGGCTTCGCCGATGCCGCCGGGCGGCTGGCAGGGGCGGCGGGGCTGGCGTTCGGGTGGAGCCCCGCCACGTTCTGGGCCGCGACGCCCGCCGAACTTGCCGCGCTGGTGCATGCCGCGCGGGGGGACGGCCACGTCACCCCGCCCGATGGCGCGATGCTCGCGCGGCTGAAGGAGCAATTTCCCGATGGATGAAGAAATCGAACGGCTGGTGGTGTCGGTGCGTGCCGATACCGCCGCATTCGCGCGCGACGTGGCCGAGATGCGCGGGAGCCTGGAAGGGCCGCTGGAGGCCGGAGTCGACCGGGCCGGGCGCGCGATCGAAGGCGCGCTGGGCCGCGCGGTGCGCACGGGCAAGATCGGGTTCGAGGATTTGCGCAGCGTCGCGCTGTCGGTGCTCAACCAGATTTCGTCCGCCGCCTTGCAGGGCGGGATCGATGCGGTGCTGGGCGGCGGGAGTGGCGGGCTGGGCGGGTTGCTGGGCAGCCTGCTCGGCGCGCCGGGGCGCGCGACTGGCGGGCCGGTGAGCCCCGGTCGCCCCTATTGGGTGGGCGAGCGCGGACCCGAGCTGTTCGTGCCGACCAGCGCGGGGGCCGTCGCGCCGGCTGCCGGCAGCGGCGGGCGCGAGGTGCGGGTGGCGATCACGGTCAATGCCGCAAGCGATGCCGCTCCGCGCGCGCTGGCGCAATCGAGCCGGCAAGTGGCGCGCGCAGTGAAGGCGGCGCTGGCGGGAGTGGAGTGATGGGATGGTGGCTGGCGCGCGGGCGGGAGGGGCAGGCGACGGGGACGATCTCACGCTTCGATCCGATGTACTGGACCGTCAATTTCCCGCGTCCGATGATGGCGAGCGTGGTCACGACCGCACCCGATGCGCTGCGGGTGGATGCCGTGTTCTATCGGCAGGACGATCTGGCCGGGCTGATCTGGGAGGCCGACGACCGGCACGACCATCCGTTGTTGCGCTACGACACGAGCCGTGATTTCCGCGGGTGCCGGTTGCGGTTTCGCTGGCGGTCCGCCGGGGTGGTGGCGCTGGACGCCGTCAACGGCCCGGTGCTGACGATCGAGGGGCGCGATGCGGGCGGCGCCCCGCGCGCCTGGTATGTGCGGCTGTGGAACTATGCGGAAGGCACGCCGACCGATGCGGTGGTGTCGATCGACTTTGCCGCGCTGGACGGCGGGTTCGCGCTGCCGGGGGAGGCGGACCCCGTGTTTGCCGGGGATGTGGACCGGATGTTCGTATCGCTGGTGCCGGCCGGATACACGGCTGCGGATGCGGCGCTGGTGGCGCCGGTCGAGGCATGGGCGGAGCTGTCCGACATTGCGTGCGCGGGGCCGGGCGCAGTGCTGGCGATCGGGGATGTGGTGGTGCCCGAACATGGGCTGCGCATCGCCGGGGGCTATGACGACAGCTATAACCTGACGCCGGCGCGACTGCTGCGTAACATGCTGCACCTCGGCTATCGCGGCGACATTCTCCATTATGTCGGGATGAGCCATTATTTCCGGCTCGAGGGCAGCGGCGGCGGCTATTATGTGAGCCTGGCCGGGGGTGTGCTGAATGGCCCCTGCGCGGCGTGGCATGGCGATTTCGCGCGGCGCGCCAAGGCGCTGGGCTATGGCGTGATCTGGTCGCTGTCGTACGAATTGTTCGACGCGCATTGCTGGGGCGACTGGAAGCAGCGCGCGGCGGACGGCAGCCCGGCACTGACCGGGTGGAGCCCGCCTTCGACGCTGTTGTCGCCGGCGCATGCCGGGGCGATGGCGTATCTGCGCAGCGTCGCGACGGCATTTGTCGGGATCGCTGCGGCGGCGGGGCTGGCGGTGCAGTTCCAGGTGGGCGAGCCGTGGTGGTGGGTGATGGCCGATGGCCGGCTGTGCATCCATGACGATGCCGCGCGGGCGGCGCTGGGCGATCCGGCGCCGCAGAACCTGCGCGGCGCGACCGATGCCGGGGTGCTGGATGCGGCGGGGGCGCTGCTGGCGGCGTCGACACTGGGCCTGCGCGATGCGGTGCGTGCGGCGGCGCCGGGGGCGAAAGTGTTGCTGCTGACCTATCTGCCGACCGTGCTCGATCCCGCGATGCCCGAGGCGAAGCGGGCGAACATGCCGGTCGGCTGGGCGGCGCCGGCGTTCGATGTGCTCCAGCTCGAGGATTATGACTGGGCGGCGGCGGGGAATGCTGCGGCGAGCGCCCGGGCAGTCGCGGCGGCGCAGGCGCGGCTGGGCTATCCTGTGGCGGACCAGCATTATCTGTCGGGTTTCGTGCTGCGCCCCGAGGACCGGCACCAGTGGCGCGCGATTGCCGAGGCGGCGGCCGTGGCGCGGCGGCGGGGCGTGGCGGACACCTTTGTCTGGGCGCTGCCGCAGGTGCTGCGCGACGGCTTTACCCCATTCGACATCGAACCCGAGGAGGACGAAGTGGAGGCGTTTGACGACGTGCTGTTCCCGATCGCGCTGGGCCGCGAGGCGGAAGTGGCGCCCGAAGTATCGACCGCGATCGTAACCAGCGCGGGCGGGCACGAGGCGCGCAACGCCGAATGGGCCGAGGCGCGCACCCGCTATGACGTGGGGCCGGGGGTGCGATCGGAGGCGGACATCGCCGCGCTGCTCGCGTTCTTTCGTGCGCGGATGGGGCCGGCGCGGGGATTCCGGCTGCGCGACCCGTTCGACTGGCAGGGGGAGGATGAGCCGATCGGGACCGGCGACGGCACCGCCACGGCATTCGCGCTGGTGCGGCATTATGGTGGGGTGGCGCGGCGGATCACGCTGCCGGTGGCGGGGACCGTGCGGGTGGCGGTGGACGGGGTGGAGACGCAAGGCTTCACGCTGGGGCCGGAGGGCGTGGTGACGCTGGACGTGGCGCCCGCTGCCGGAGCGGTGGTGACGGCGTCGTTCGTGTTCGACGTGCCGGTGCGCTTTGCAGAGGACCAGCTGCGCGTCAGCCGTTCGACCTTTCTGGCCGGGGTGGCGGCTTCGGTGCCGCTGGTGGAGATACGGCGATGAGCGCGCTGGCGGGGGAATTGACCACGCTGGCGCTGTGCTGGCGGATCGCGCGGCGCGACGGCGTGACGATCGGGCTGACCGCGCATGACCGCGACCTGGAGATCGACGGACTCGTCTATCGCGCGGCGCCGGGGATGACGCCTAGCGCGATCAGCCGCAGCGCGTCGCTCGACGCGGGGACGATGGACGTGGCCGGCGCGCTGACCAGCGCGGCGATCCGCGAGGACGACCTGCTCGCCGGGCGATGGGACGGGGCGGCGGTGGCAGTGTTCGCGACCGATTGGACCGCGCCTGACGCCGGCGTGCCGCTGGGCGAAGGTGTGATCGGCAGCGTCGAGACACGCGACGGCGCGCTGACCGCCGAGCTGCGCGGGGTCGCGACCCGGCTGGAGGGGCCGGTGGTGGAAGAGACTTCGCCCGAATGCCGCGCCGAACTGGGCGATGCGCGGTGCCGGGTGGCGATGGCCGGGCGGCGGCGGTTCGCGCGGGTGACGGCGGTGACGGGGGCGGTGCTGACGCTGGATGCCGTGGAGCCGGTGGCGAACGGATGGGGCGGCGGGCGGCTGCGCTGGTTCGGCGGGCGCAACGGCGGGCTGGAGGATGCGATTGCAGTATCCGCAGGCTCGCAGGTGACGCTGCGCCGCCCGCCGCGCTACGATCCGCTGGGCGCGCTGGTCGAGGTGCACGAGGGGTGCGACAAAAGCCTTGCGACCTGTGCGGCGCGTTTCGGCAATGCGCTCAATTTTCGCGGCGAGCCCTATCTGCCCGGCATCGACCTGTTGACGCGGTATCCGGGCGGATGAGCGCGGTCGCGGCGGCGCGCGGAGCGATCGGCGCGCGGTTCCGGCTGCATGGGCGCGATCCCGATACCGGGCTGGATTGCGTGGGGCTGGCGGCGCTGGCGCTGCGGGCCGAGGGATTCGCGGGGCCGGTGCCGCAGGGGTACGCGCTGCGATCCGGGGATGCGGTGCGCGTGCGCGCGGCGATTGCGGCATCGGGGCTGGTCGGGGCGGACGATGCGCGGCCCGGCGACCTGCTGCTGCTCGCGGCGGGACCGGGGCAGCTGCATCTGGCGATCTGGACCGGCGACGGGATCGTCCATGCCGATGCGATGCTGCGCCGGGTGGTCGAGCGGCCCGGCGCGCCACCGTGGCCGATACTCGGGCGGTGGCGAACAGAGCTGGGGCGAACAGAGCTGGGGCGGACAAACCAGGGGAAATAATATGGCGAGCGTGGTTCTGACCGTGGTCGGCGGCGCCATCGGGGGACCGATCGGTGCGTCGATCGGCGGCGCGGTGGGCGGGATTTTCGACCGCGAAGTGCTGTTCAAGCCCAAGGGGCGCGAGGGGCCCCGGCTGAACGAACTGCGCGTGCAAAGCTCGTCCTATGGCACGCAGATTCCGAAGCTGTTCGGAACGATGCGCGTCGCCGGATCGGTGATCTGGGCGACCGACCTGGTCGAGCATCGCAGCAGCCAGGGGGGCAAGGGCCGGGCGACCACGACGACGTATAGCTACACCGCCAGCTTCGCCGTCGCGCTGTCGGCGCGACCGGTACTGGGGGTGGGGCGGATCTGGGCCGATGGCAAGCTGTTGCGCGGGGCGGCGGGGGACTTCAAGGCGAAGACCGGGTTTCGCTTGCACCTGGGCGGGGAGGATCAGGCCGCCGATCCGCTGATCGTGGCGGCGGAGGGGGCCGCACTGGCCCCTGCACATCGGGGCATCGCCTATGCGGTGTTCGAGGACCTGGAACTGGGCGATTTCGGCAATCGCATCCCCTCGCTCACCTTTGAAGTGATCGCCGATGCCGGGCCGTGCGATGCCGGGGCGATTCTGGCGACGCTGGCGGACGGCGACTTGGCGGCGGAGGGCGGGGGCGTGCCGCTGGGCGGGTTTTCGGCCTATGGCGCCAGCGTGCGCGCCGTGGCGGAGACGCTGGCGGGCGCGGCGGGGGGATGGTTCCGCAGCGGCGTGGGCGGGCTGACGCTGTGCCGGGGCGACGGGCCGGCGGTGCCGCTGACCGACCCTGGCGCGGGGGCGCGGCGCAAGGGGGCGCGCGGCGTGCGCGCGATCGCCAGCGCCGATGCCACTGCCAAGGCGGTGACGCTCACCTATTACGACCCCGCGCGCGACTATCAGGCGGGGGTGCAGCGCGCGGTGCGTCCGGGTGCCGGCACGCGCGAGACGCGGCTTGAGCTGCCTGCCGCGATCGATGCGGGCGCGGCCAAGACGATGGCTGAGGCGACGCTGGCCCGGCTGGAGGCGGAGCGCGAGCGGCGGACGCTGTACCTGCCCTGGCATGCGCTGGCGCTGGCGCCCGGCGCGCGGGTGACGATCGCGGACGCCGGGGGCATCTGGCGCGTCGATCGCTGGACGCTGGAGGACATGGTGCTGGCGCTGGAATGCGTCGCGGTGGCGCCGGGGGCGCCGCCTGCCACCGCAAGCGACGGGCGGGTGTCGCCTGCGCCGGACCGCGTGGCGGGGGCGACGCGGATCGAGGCATTCGAGATGCCGCTGCTCGACGATGTGCTGGCAAGCGTGCCGCGACTGGCGATCGCGGCGGCGGGCGAAGGCGCCGGGTGGCGCAGCGCCGCGCTGTTGCTGAGCGTGGATGGCGGCGCAAGCTGGGCGCCGGCAGGGTCGACAGCGGCGCCGGGGGTGCTGGGGCGGATCGTGGAGGCGCCGGGCGCGGGGCCGGTGGCATTCGAGGACCGTGTGAACACGCTGGTGGTCGAACTGGCGCATCCGGCGATGGTGCTGGGCGATGCCGACGCCGCCGCGATGCAGGCGGGCGCCAATCTGGCGATGGTGGGCGACGAATTGCTCCAGTTCGCGCGCGCCGTGCCGCTGGGCGGTGCGCGCTGGCGGCTGACTGGATTGTGGCGCGGGCGGCGGGGGACCGAGGCGGCCATCGGGACGCAGCGGCCGGGCGACCGGTTCGTCTGCATCGCGCGCGATGCGCTGACCGTGCTGGACCTGCCGACCGGATTGGCGGGCGGCACGGCCGGGCTGATCGCGCAGGGCATCGGCGATGCGGGTAGTGGCGTTTCGGTCACGGCGGCGATCACCGGCGCCTCGCTGGTGCCCCCCGCGCCGGTCCATCTGCGCGCGGCGGTGGGCCAGGATGGTGCACTGCACCTATCCTGGGTGCGGCGCAGCAGAAACGGGTGGCACTGGGCCGATGGAATCGACGCGCCGCTGGGCGAAGAGGCCGAGCGCTACCGTATCGAGCTGTTGGCGGGGGGCGAGGTGATCCGCAGCGCCGAATCGACCCAGGCCGCGTGGGTGGCCGAGGCCGCGCTGTGGGCCGGTGCGACGCATGCCCGGATCCGCCAGATCGGCGCGCTGGGGCTGTCGCTACCGGGGGTTATCCAACTGTAATCGTTAGGAGAAAATCGATGACGGAGCTTACTGCGCGGCATCAGCTGCCCCTGCTTCAGCCCGGCCAGGCGCAGAAGGAGATGTCCCATAACGAGGCGCTGACGCTGCTCGACCTGATGGTGCAGCCCGCCATGGTCGCGATTGCGGACACACCGCCGGCATCGCCCCAGCCCGGGCAGTGCTGGCGGGTCGGTTCGGCGCCTATGGGGGCGTGGGCGGGGAAGGCGGGGCAGCTTGCCGGGTGGACCGACGGCGGATGGCGTTTCGTGCAACCCCGCGAAGGGCTGACCGTATGGATCGAGGAAGGTACTGAATTCGCTACCTTTTATGGCGGAGACTGGCACGCCGGAGAGCTGCGGGGCAGGGTGTTCGTCGAAGGATTGCAGGTGGTTGGAAAAAGATTCTCCCGCATTGCGGAACCGCAAGGGGGGTCGGTGGTTGATGCGCCAGCACGGGCCGCTATCGTAGCGGTACTGAATGCTTTGCGTGCGCATGGTTTGATCGATCCGACCTAACCTGTGACATGCAAGCAACAGTGCCCGGATTGTGTGCTTGCGCGGAAACTTTCGTTTCGGTAGTGAGTTTGTCGCTGTCCGTAGTGACAACTGAGAAAGGGGATTATTATGCGGAAGCTTGCCGTAATTCTGGCACTCGCAACGACCGCTCTGAGCACGCCCGCCCTCGCACGCGACGACGCGTGGTACGTGGGCATCGAAGGCGGTGCAATGCTGGTCGAGGACATCGATTTCAACGTCGCTTACCGGCCTGACGCCGCTAGCGCAGACCACAAGTACGGCTTCGATGTCGCCGGTACCGTGGGTTACGACCTGGGCCCCGTCCGCCTCGAAGCGGAAGTCGGCTATCGCAAGGCGAGCATCGACTCGTACCGTTCGACCCTGGCCACCCCGGTTGCTGGCGCTTCGGGCGCGTTCACGAACCGCGCTCCCGGCACGTTCGACTATGCAGGCGGCAGCTCGTCGGCACTCAGCTTCATGGTCAACAGCCTGTTCGACTTCGGCGCTGACGACGGCGTCCAGGGCTTTGTCGGCCCCGGCCTCGGTGTCGCTCGCGTCAAGGAAAAGATCGGCCTGACCCAGGGCGGCAACTTCCTCGATGATTCGGACACGGTCGTCGCATGGCAGGTCCTCGCCGGCGTTCGCGCGCCGCTGAGCGACAAGGTCGACGTTTCGCTGAAGTACCGTTTCTTCAACGCCCCCGGCGTTGAGCTGACGGACGTTGCAGGGCGCAACACCTACTTCCGCTATCGCTCGCACTCGATCATGGGCGGCCTGACGTTCAACTTCGGCGCTCCCGAGCCCGTCGTTGCTCCCGAGCCGGCTCCGGCGCCCGCGCCGGCACCGACCTGGACCCCGACCCCCGAGCCGACTCCGGTCGCTCCCGTCGTGCAGTGCACCCCGGGACCGTACATCGTGTTCTTCGACTGGGATAAGTCGGACATCACGCCGGAAGCAGCGAGCATCCTCGACAACGCCATCAGCAACTACCAGAACTGCGGCAACTCGAAGGTCATGCTGGCTGGCCACGCCGACCGTTCGGGTTCGGCAAGCTACAACGTTGGCCTGTCGCAGCGTCGCGCTGACAGCGTGAAGGCCTATCTGACCGCCCGTGGCATCTCCGACGGCGTGATCTCGACCGAAGCGTTCGGCGAAAGCCGGCCGCGCGTCGAGACCGCAGACGGCGTCCGCGAGCTCCAGAACCGTCGCGTGGAAATCTCGTACGGTCCGGGCGCTGGCATGTAAGCCTCGCCGATCCCTTTCGAGGGATTGGACGGATAAAGAAGGGGAGGCCGGGCAACCGGTCTCCTCTTTTTTTGTGCGTGCGGCAAAGGCGGGTGGCGGGTTGCGTCGATACGCGCGCGCCCGCACTATCGCCGGCGATGACACTCCACCTGACCATTGCCGACGCGCCCGACGACGCCGATCGCGACGCGATCCTCGCGCCGTTGCGCGACTATAATATCTCCCGCGCCGGCGACCTGCGATATCGCCCCGTGGCGATCCTACTGAAAGATGCGGCCGGGGAGCGAGTCGGCGGGCTATGGGGCGAATGCGCCTATGACTGGATGTTCGTCGAATATCTGGCGGTGCCGGAGGCGCATCGCGGCGCGGGCCACGGTGCCGCGCTGATGGCTGAGGCCGAGGCGATCGCGCGGGCGCAGGGCTGTGTCGGCATCTGGCTCGACACGTTCTCGTTCCAGGCGCGTGGATTCTACGAGAAGCTGGGGTTCGAGGTTTTTGGCGCGATCGACGACTATCCCGTCGGGCACCAGCGCTTTTTCCTGCGCAAGCGGCTGGCCTGAGCGCGGTCAGGCCGGGGCGAGCGCCGCCGCGAGCCATTCCGGGACCAGCGCGTCGCCCAGCGCCTCGACGCGGCGCAACTCCACCATCCGCCCGAGATCGGGATAGGTCGCGCGGGTGCGATCGCCGGCCTCGCCCAGCGGGGCGACGACCAGCCGCCGGTTGACCTTGGCGCGATAGTGCATCCGGGCGGTGTTCTCCTGGCCGATGTAACAGCCCTTGGCGAAGCCGACGCCGTGCAGTTCCTCGGCATTGCATTCGAGCCACAGGGTCTTGTCCTGGCCCAGCTCGGCCGCGCCCTCGGTCACGCCAAGCGCGAGGCGGTGGGCGGTCCAGTTCGTTACGGGCTCGCCCGTCGCATCGCCCAGCCAGCGGCGGCCCAGCGCGGGAAGCCGGGGGTCGGGCACGCCTGCATCACCGGACGGCGACCAGCGGACGCCGCCCTCGACCGGGTGAATTGTGATCGCGCGGCGCAGCCGGTAGATCGACAGCCGCCGCGCCAGCGCCTCGCGCTGCGCCGCTTCGCAATCGATCAGGATCGCGTCGCCATCGTCCCAGAGGAGAAAGTCGAACAGCGCCTTGCCCTGGGGCGTGAGCAACCCCGCCCATTGCGGCGCACCCGGTGCGACCAGCGCCAGGTCCTGCGTCAGCAGCCCCTGGAGGAAGCCGCGCACATCCTCCCCGGCAATGCGGAGCAGGGCGCGATCGGCAAGCCATGTGGCGGGACTGGTCTCTGACATGACGAACAGGTAGGAGGCCGCGAGCGGCTACGGAAGAGGCGATCATGACCAGTGTCGATCTGAAACTCACGGGCGGGCGCGTCCACTTGCCCGGCGGCCCCGCACAGGTCGATGTCGGCGTGCGTGACGGGCGCATCGTCGCGATCGGCGCGGTAGGCGATGCGGGGCAGGTGATCGACTGTACCGGGCTCGACATATTGCCGGGCGTTATCGACAGCCAGGTCCATTTCCGCGAGCCGGGGCTCGAGGCCAAGGAAGATCTGGAGAGCGGCAGCCGCGCGGCGGTGCTCGGCGGAGTGACGGCGGTGTTCGAAATGCCGAACACCAAGCCCAACACCGATTCGGCCGAAGCGATCGCCGACAAGCTGGCGCGCGCCAAGGACCGGATGTGGTGCGACCACGCCTTTTACGTCGGCGCGACCAACCATAATGCCGAGCATCTGGCCGAGCTGGAGCGCCTGCCAGGCACCGCGGGGGTCAAGATTTTCATGGGCGCCTCGACCGGCGACCTGCTGGTGTCCGACGACGCCAATCTGGCGCGCGTGCTGGCGTCGGGGCATCGCCGCGTCGCGATCCATGCCGAGGACGAGTTCCGGATGCAGGAGCGGCTGGGCGAGCGCGTCGCGGGCGACCCGTCCTCGCATCCGGTGTGGCGCGACGACGAGAGCGCGATCCTGGCGACGCGGCGCATCCTGCGGCTGGCGCGCGCGGCGCGGCGGCGCATCCATGTGCTCCACGTCACCACGCCCGCCGAGCTGGAACTGCTCGGCCAGAACAAGGACATCGCGACATGCGAAGTCACGCCACAGCACCTGACGCTGGCGGGCGAAGACGCCTATCCGCGGCTGGGCACCTATGCCCAGATGAACCCGCCGATCCGATCGGGCGCCCATCGCGACGGGCTGTGGAACTGGCTGGCGCAGGGCGTGCCCGATGTGCTGGGGTCGGACCATGCGCCGCACACCCGCGCGGAGAAGGCACAGGACTATCCGAACAGCCCCAGCGGGATGCCCGGCGTGCAGACGCTGTTGCCGCTGATGCTGAACCATGTGGCGGAAGGGCGGCTGACGCTGGCGCGGCTGATCGACCTGACCAGCGCGGGGCCGCAGCGCGTGTTCGGGCTGGTCGGCAAGGGGCGGATCGCGGTCGGCTATGATGCCGATTTCACCGTGGTCGACCTGAAGGCGCGCTGGACGATCGAGGAAAGCTGGCTGGCGTCGCGCTGTGGCTGGTCGCCCTTCACCGGCATGGCGCTGACCGGCAAGCCGATGGGCACGATCGTGCGCGGCAACCAGGTGATGTGGGACGGCGAGCTGGCCCAGGCCGCGATCGGCGCGCCGGTGCGGTTCGAGGCCGTAGCGTTCGGCTGAACGGCGTTCATCCCGCGAGCATCCAGCCGGCGGCGGCGCCGGCCTGGACCATCGCGATCACCCACAGCCCGGTGGAAAAGGGCTGTTTGCGCGTCTTGTGCCGGAACAGCCGCCGCGCCGCGAACGCCCCCGGCGTGCCGCCGACCAGCGCGAGGCCGAGCAGTTCGCGTTCCGGAATACGCCAGCCCCCGCGTGCCGCCCGGCGCTTGTCCTGCCAGAACCGCAGCACGGTGAGCAGGTTGACGGCGAGGAGCAGCAGCGCGGCGGGGAGGAGCATTCCTCCTGATAGGCTGCTGCCGGGCGGGGGGGGAATGGCTGGGCGGCCCCGGCGGGCGCTATGCCCCGAACGCGCCGTCGATCGTGTGCATCGCCCCGGTCACGAACCCTGCCTCTGGCCCTGCGAGCCACGCTACCATCCCCGCCACCTCTTCGGGGCGGCCGTGGCGCTTGATCGCCATGAAGCTGTGCATCAGGTCCTTCATCGGCCCCTCCGCCGGATTGGCGTCGGTGTCGATCGGGCCGGGCTGCACGACGTTGATGGTGATGCCGCGCGGCCCGAAATCGCGCGCCAGCCCGCGTGCCATGCCCTGTAGCGCGGATTTGCTGAGCGCGTAGGACGCCATGCCGGGCACCGGCATGCGATCGCCGTTGACCGAACCGATGATGATGATCCGCCCGCCCTCCGGCATCTGTCGCGCCGCTTCGACCGAGGCATGATAGGGCGCGTGGATATTCACCTGGAACAGGCGATCGACGGCGTCGGGATCGACCTCCAACGCATCGCCGAACAGGGCGAATCCGGCATTGACGACCAGCACGTCGAGCGGCCCGCGATCGCGCACCGTGGCGATCACCGCGTCGCGATCGGCGCTGTCGGTGTGGACGGCGGCGGCGCCGGTCTCCACCGCCAGCGCCTGTGCGGCGTCGGTCGATCCGGCATAGGTGAAGGTGACGGTCGCGCCGTCTGCGGCGAAGCGCCGGACGATTGCCGCACCGATTCCGCGGCTACCGCCAAGCACGAGCACCGACTTTCCCTGATAGGCTGACATGGATCATTCCTTGATGATTAAATTAGTACGCGCTACATAAATGGCAGCAGCGCATCGTCAAGGCATTATGTAATGACCAATACAAATATATCGCGTCCACGCGGCAGGCCCCGGCGGTTCGACCCCGACCAGGCCGTGGCGACCGCGCAGCGGCTGTTTCACGGGCGCGGCTATGATGTGGTGAGCGTCGCCGAGATCACCGAGGCGCTGGGCATCAATCCGCCGAGCTTCTACGCCGCCTTTGGCAGCAAGGCCGGGCTGTATGATCGCGTGCTCGACCACTATGCCGCGACGGGCGCAGTGCCGTTGTCCGACATATTGCGCGCTGATCGCCCGGTCGCCGACGCGCTTGCCGAGGTGCTCGAAGTGGCTGCACGCCAGTATGCCGCCGATGCGGAGACGCCGGGCTGCCTGGTGCTGGAGAGCGTCCGCTGTGCCGACGATACCGCGCGCGAGGCCGCGCGGGTCTTTTACCGCGCAGCCGAGCGCAGCATTCGCGACTATGTCGCCGCGCGCCACCCGGCAGAGGCGGAGGCGCTGACCGATTTCGTCACCACCACCATGGCCGGGCTGTCCGCGAGCGCGCGGGCGGGGCATGACGGCCCCCGGCTCCTTGCCACTGCCGCCTTGGCGGGCAAGGCATTGCGGCAGATCCTGCCCGGTTAGACTTGGGCGCGGCCCGCCCTCCTCAGAACGGCATCCAGTTCCGCTTCTCGCTGAACTTCATATACCCCGCATTGACGCCCAGCCGCCAGCCGACGCCGAGCCGCACGGGGATCAGCACCACGTCGCCGCGCCGCAGATAGCTGGCCGAAAAGCCCCCGACGAAATAGGCATGGCCCTCGCCCGCAGGGAAGCGCTTGTAGAGGTCCTGGCTGTCGTAGAGGTTGTAGACGAGCACGAAGACCTTGTTTGCGTCGCCGCCCAGGTCGAAGCCGATCGACGGGCCGGTCCAGAAGACGTTACGCTGCCCCTCGATCTTGTGGAACAGCGCGCCCGAGCCATAGCGCAGGCCGAGGCCGATCGCGCCCGACCCCTCGCTGCCGGCGATATAGGCATTGGGTTCGCCCTGATCCTTTAGGATATTCTCGATGATCCCGGCCAGCCCCGACGCGCCCTTGCCGAACACGCCCTCTGCCGCGCCGACCAGATCGTCGCGCTTATAGGTGGTCGCCTGGTCGCGCAGTGCCTCCTGGCCCGCCGGGGCTGCGCGGTTCGGGGGATAGGGGGCGGGCGTGGGGGTTGCCGGCGAGGGCGTCGATTCGTCGCGCGGCACCGATTGATAGCCGCCGCGATCGTCCTGCGGCGCAGGATCGCGCGCCGGCGGGGTGTTGAGGTCCGAATCGATGCCCGCGTTGGGATCGATCGTCGTCATCTGGGCCGAAGCGGGGGCCGCACCGAGCCCCAGCGTCGCGGCCGCCGCCCACAGCATCAAAACGCCCAAACGCATATCATACCCCCGGAAAAACTCGCCCTACGCTATGCCGCGCGCCCTGTCGCTGCAATGAACGGCGCGACCGGGCGATTCGATTTTGCGTCAGAGCGGTTCTCCCGTTGATTGCCGCGAATACCGTCGCTATAGGCCTCCGCTCGGGCCCTTTCCGGAGACGTGGGTGAGTGGCTGAAACCAGCGGTTTGCTAAACCGCCGTACCGGGATTACTGGTACCGAGGGTTCGAATCCCTCCGTCTCCGCCATATTCACCCAAAGGGATGGGATGACCGCAGCCGAGCCCGCGAAGCCGAAAAAGACCCGCATACGCCCGCCGCGCCCCCGCTCGCTGCGCCTGCACGGCACCGTGGCGCGCGACCTGGGCATTCGGATCGTGAGCGGCGTGCTCCAGCCCGGCGAGACGCTGGAAGGCGAAATCGCCGCCAGCCTGCAGTTCAATGTATCGCGCACCGCCTATCGCGAGGCGATTCGCATCCTGTCCGCCAAGGGGCTGGTCCATTCGCGGCCCAAGATCGGGACGCAGGTGAGCCGCCGCAGCGCGTGGCACTTGCTCGACCCCGATGTGCTCGCCTGGATGTTTGCCGGCGAGCCCGACGAGAAGCTGATCGTCAGCCTGTTCGAACTGCGCCGGATCGTCGAGCCGGATGCCGCGCGACTGGCGGCCATTCGCCGCACCGATATCCAGCTTGCGCGGATGAAGGCCGGGCTGGACGGCGTGGCCGAGCATGGCTTTGCCACCGAACTGGGCCGGCGATGCGACCATGAGTTTCACTCCGCGCTGCTCGAGGCGTCGGACAATGATTTCGTGATCTCGCTGGCGAACGGGATCGCCGATGCGATCGCGATCACCACGGCGTTCAAGCAGCACCGCCGCCCCGCGCCGCACGACGCGCTGCCGGGGCATATGCGCGTGTACGAAGCCATCGCCGCCGCCGATCCGCAGGCCGCGCATGATGCGATGGCGGAACTGGTCGATACCGGGCTGAACGACACGATGGAAGCGCGCGAGCCGGGGGGCAGCGGGCTGATCGCGGCGTGCTGCTGATACTTGCGCGGCATTGAACCGGGCGGCTTCACGCCTTAGATAGCGCGCCTGTTACCGCTAACTATTTTTGACGATCGGGGAGCTTGAAATGGCGTTGACCGGAGAATTGTTTATCGCATCGAAGCGCGTGAAGCGCGATGGTGCCGGCTTCAAGGCCATTGCCGCGGCGACGGGGCAGGAAGTCGAGCCCAGCTTCAGCCTGGCGACCACCGACGATGTCGAGACCGCGACCAAGGCGGCGGCAGCGGCATTCCCGATCTATTCCAGCCTGCCGCGCGAACGCCGCGCAGCATTTCTGGAAGCGATCGCCGACGAGATCGAAGCGCTGGGCGACGAACTGATCGAGCGCGCGATGCTCGAAAGCGGCCTGCCCCAGGCGCGCCTGATGGGCGAGCGCGGGCGCACCGCCGGCCAGATGCGGCTGTTCGCGAAGGAAGTGCGCCTCGGCGAATTCCTGCGCGCGCGCATCGATCACGCCATTCCCGACCGCAAGCCCGCCCCCAAGCCCGACCTGCGGCTGCGCATGGTGCCGGTCGGCCCGGTGACGGTGTTCGGCGCGTCCAACTTCCCGCTCGCTTTCTCGGTCGCCGGTGGCGACACGGCCTCGGCGCTGGCCGCAGGCTGCCCGGTGGTGGTGAAGGGCCATTCGGCGCACCCCGGCACCGGCGAACTGGTCGCGGGCGCGATCACGCGCGCGGCGGCGAAGACCGGCATGCCCGAAGGCGTGTTCTCGCTCATCAACGGTCCCGGCAATTCGGTGGGCCAGGCGCTGGTCACCGATCCGCGGATCAAGGCCGTGGGCTTCACCGGATCGCGCGGCGGCGGCGTTGCGCTGATGAAGGCGGCGGCGGCGCGTCCGGTGCCGATCCCCGTCTATGCCGAGATGAGCAGCGTGAATCCCGTGTTCCTGCTCCCCGAAGCGCTCAAGGCGCGGGCCGAGGCGCTGGGTGCGGGCTATGTCGCGTCGGTGACGATGGGTGCGGGCCAGTTCTGCACCAATCCCGGTCTCGTGCTGGCACTCGAAGGCCCGGACCTCGACCGGTTCGTCGAGGCGGCGTCGGCGGCGATGATGGGTGCGCCGTCGCAGACGATGCTGACCCCCGGCATCCACAAGGCGTATGAGAGCGGCGTCGCGCGCCTCGCCTCGGCACCGTCGATCACCAAGGTGGCCGAGGGGCAGGCGCCGTCTGGCCCGACCTGTGGCCAGGGCGCGCTGTTCACCATGACTGGGGCGGACTTCATCGCCGATCCCAGCCATGCCGAGGAAGTGTTCGGCGCGACCTCGCTGCTGGTGCGCTGTGCCGATCTGGACGAACTGCTCCAGGTCGTCGGCCTGCTCGAAGGCCAGCTGACCGCGACGCTGCACCTCGATGCCGGCGATACCGACGTCGCGCAAACGCTGCTGCCGATCCTCGAGAATCTGGTCGGTCGCATTCTCGCGAACGGCTGGCCCACGGGCGTCGAAGTGACCGACGCGATGGTGCATGGCGGGCCGTTCCCGTCGACGGCGGATGGCCGCAGCACGTCGGTCGGCACGCTGGCGATCGACCGCTTCCTGCGGCCGGTGAGCTATCAGGACCTGCCCGAGGCGCTGCTGCCGGCGGAACTGCGCGAAGGCGATGCGGGCATCCCCCGCCGCGTGGACGGCACGCCGACGCTCTGATCGCTCGGCGCTATTGCTGAACGAAAGGAGGCCTTTCCCGGCGATCAGCCGGGGAAGGCCTCTTCGTTCGTGCGGGCGGTGCGGAAGCGGAATGCCATGGCGTGGCGATAGGTCTCGCCGGGGTCCAGCCGTGTGCTGGGAAAGTCCGGGCGATTGGGGCTGTCGGGAAAATGCTGCGGCTCCAGACACAGCCCGGCGCGTGCAGCATAGATGCCGCCGCTGGTGCCCGGCGCGCCGCCGGCCAGATGATTGCCGCTGTAGAACTGCACCCCCGGCTGGCAGGATTCGACATCCATCACCCGGCCGCTGCCCGGATCGAACAGGGTTGCGATTTGCCGGATCGTGCCGAATGCGCCGTCCAGCACGAAATTATGGTCGTACCCCTGGCCCAGCCGGAGTTGTTCGTCGTCCGCGTCGATGCGCGCGCCGATGGCATGGGGCGTGCGGAAGTCCAAGGGGGTGCCGGCGACATCCGCCAACGCGCCAGTGGGGATCATGCCGGCATCGACCGGCGTGGTGCGGCTCGCCGCGATTCGGAGCTGGTGGTCGAGCACCGTGGTGCCGCTCGCCTCGCCGGCCAGGTTGAAATAGGCGTGGTGCGTCAGGTTGCACACCGTCGCGCGATCGGTGGTGGCGGTCAGCGCGATGGCCAGCCCATCCGCCTCCAGCGTGTAGCACACGCGGGCGAGCAGCGTGCCGGGAAAGCCGTTGGCGCCATCGGGGCTGGTAAGCGCGAAGGTCACGCTGTCGGGCGTGTGCGCCTCGACCCGCCAATGCTGCTGGTCGAAGCCTGCCGGCCCCGAATGCAGGCTGTTGGGGCCGTCGTTTGCGGCGATCCTGTGGGTCCTGCCGTCGAGCGTGAAGCGCGCGCCGCCGATGCGATTGGCATAGCGCCCTGCGACCGCCCCGTAGAAGCGCGGCGGCCCGAGATAGTCAGCTAGGTCGCGATAGCCGAGCACCACATTTGCGACGCTGCCGTCCAGCGCCGGCACCTCCAGGATGCGCAGCGCCGCGCCGAGCGTGAGGAACTGCGCGCGGAAGGCCCCGCGCGCAATCTCCACCGTTTCGATTCCGTCCGCTCGGCTCATTTGCCCGGACAGATCGATGCGTTGGGATCGGAGACGATCCGCACATCGGCAATCGCGAAGCTGAGCGGGCCCGATGCCTGCACCACGAACGGCGCCACCACATTGGTGAGATCCACGCCGTTCTGGGCATAGCATTTCAGCAGCACCTTGGCGGTGCGCCACGTTCCCGTCTGGCCGGTGAACAGGCTGGTCGCGTCGATCGCGCCGCTGTTGGTGCCGCCCTCCATCAGCAGCTTGACCGGCGCGGTCGCCGCTGCATCCAGCCGATAGACGATCTGAAGCGACAGATCGGCATTGGCTTCGCGGGTGAGGTTCAGCTTGCCGCCGCCGATCCGCAGCGTGGCGGCGCCGGCGGGCCAGGCGAATTGCTGGCCGCCCTCCTGCGTCTGCGGGCCCTCCACCGTCTTGCGCGCAATCTGGCTGTCGGTCGCGAACGAGAAGGGGGCGGGCACCGCGCCGCGCGCGAAAAAGGTGCTGGTGTTGCCGATCGCGGCGTCGACGCCGGAGACTTCGCTCAGCGCCGGGACCGTGCCGGGCTTGGCGTAGCTGAGGCCATAGCCGAGCGGGAAGAGCGGGTCATAGCCCGGCTGCCCCTTGTTCAGCGTGAACTGGCCCGCCGTCTTGGGCCAGCTGTACGACAGGCGGCCGGCAAAGTCGCGGCGCGGCTTGCCCGCCTTGTCGCCCACGATCACGTCGGCGATGCCGCCGCCTTCGCTGCCCGGCAGCCATGCCGCGACAAAGGCGTCGGAGGCGTTGAGTTCGGGGTTCACCCAGAGCGGGCGGCCCGACAGGAACACCGAGACGACCGGGATGCCCGCTTTCTTGAGAGCGTGAAGCTGCTCCAGCGCCTGCTTGTCGCCGGCCTGGAATTCCAGCGTGCGGATGTCCCCGCGCATTTCGGCATAGGGCTGTTCGCCGAATACGACGATCGCGACGTCGGGCTTGGTGGCGAAGCTGCCGTCGGTGGAGAGGGTGGCGGTGCCCCCGCCCGCCGCCACGGCCTTCTGGATGCCGGCGAAGATCGATTCGCCGTTGGGGAACAGCTCGTTGCCGTTGCCGTCACCCTGCCAGGTCAGCGTCCAGCCGCCCGACTGCATCCCGATCGAATCGGCCCCGGGGCCGGTGACCAGCACCTTGGCCGATGCCTTGAGCGGCAGCACGCCGTTGTTCTTGAGCAGCACCAGCGATTTCTGCACCGCTTCGCGCGCGATCGCGCGGTGTTCGGGCGCGCCGAGCACGCCGGCCTTCCCCTCGATCGGGCGCGCGGCGTCGAACAGGCCCAGCTTGGCCTTCACGCGCAGAATGCGGCGCACGGCATCGTCGATCCGCGCCATCGGGATCGTGCCGGCCTTTGCCTCGCGCACGGTCGAGTCGAACAGCCCCTTCCAGCTGTCGGGCGCCATCGCCATGTCGAGCCCGGCGTTGAACGCGATCGGGCAATCGGTGTTGGTGCAGCCCGGGATCTGGCCATGGCCGTTCCAGTCGCCGACGACGAAGCCTTCAAAGCCCATCCTCCCCTTCAGCACATCGGTGAGCAGCGATTTGTTGCCGTGCATTTTCTGGCCATTCCAGCTGGAATAGCTGGCCATGACCGTCATCGTGCCGGCGTTGATCGCGGGCGGATAGCCTGCCGAATGGATGCCGATCAGCGTGTCTTCGGACACCTGCGTATCGCCCTGGTCGACGCCGTTGTGCGTGCCGCCATCGCCCAGGAAATGCTTGGTGCTGGCCGCGACATAGCCCTGCTGGATACGGCCCGTGGTGCCGGGCTTGCCCTGAATACCCTCGATCATCGGGCCGGCGAGGCGGCGGACGATCGCGGGGTCCTCCGAATAGCCTTCATAGGTGCGACCCCAGCGATCGTCCTGCGGCACCGCGACAGTGGGCCCGAATGCCCAGTCGGGGCCGGTGGCCGCCGTCTCGATCGCCGTCGCCTTGCCGATGCGGCGGATCAGGTCGGGATCGTTGGCAGCGCCCAGCCCGATATTGTGCGGGAACAGCGTGGCGCCGATCACATTGTTGTTGCCGTGCACCGCGTCGATGCCGAACAGCAGCGGGATCGGGGCGTGGCCGGCGCGCGGCTCCATCGCCACCGCGCGGAACGCGCGGGCGGTTGCCACCCAATCGGCCTGGGGCGAGCGATCATTGCCCGACAGCGGCGGCGAATTGCCCCCCGCCAGGATCGATCCGAGCGGATATTGGCGCAGCTCCTCGGGCTTCATCGCGCCGATGTCGCCCTGGATCATCTGGCCGACCTTTTCCTCGATCGTCATCCTGGCCAGGAGATCGGCGATGAACTTCTCGGTCGCGGGATCGGTGAGCCCCTGACTCTTCGCGACGGGCCATTTGGCGGGAGTGGCGACGGTCTGCCCTTCGGACAGCGTTGTCGGCACGGTCTGCGCGAGCGCCGGCGCCGATACGAGGAAAGTCGTCGCCAGTAACAGCTTGATGCCCATCAGTGTTCTCCCAAAACCTTTATGCGACAGCGTTATCAGAAGTTCAGCGCGGAAGTCCACGCTCCAGCCAGCGGGCGGCGGCGTCGGGCGATTGCTTGGCCTCGTCGCGGTCGACCATGTAATTTGCCTCGCGCATCCGCTCGACCGAAATCGCATTCACCAGCGGGCGCAGCGCCGCGACGAATTTCGCATCCCTGCCGCGCGCAGGGGCCAGCAGCAGCACTGCGTCATAGCCGGGAATCGCGCCCTTGGGATCGGCAAGCACCGCCAGATGCTGCGCAGCAATCCGCCCGTCGGACGAAAAGGCCGGGATCACGTCCGCCGCCCCGCTCGCCAGCGCGCGGTACATGAAGGTGGGTTGATAGGGATGGGCCGACTGGAAGCGCAGGCCATAGGCATCGCGGACCGCGCGCCATTCGGGGCGCTCCAGAAACTCGATGTCGGTGGCGAGTCGCATCCCCGGCGCCTGCCGCGCCAGATCGGCCAGCGTGGCGATGCCGCGCCGCCGCGCATCGTCGCCACGCATCGCAAAGGCATAGGCATTCTCGAACCCCAGCGACCCGAGCAGCGTCACGCCATGGCTGCGCCGCGCCCAGTCACTGACTCCCGCGACCAGTGCGGCGCGCGGGGGCACGTCGCTGCGCGCCATCCGGTTGGTCCATAGCGTGCCCGAATAATCGACATAGACGTCGATATCGCCGCCCGCGAGCGCGCTGAACGCCACCGCCGAACCCAGCCCCTCGCGGTAGCGCACGGTGTATCCCGCCGCCTCCAGCCGATGACCGATCACGCGGGCCAGGATATATTGCTCCGAAAAGCCCTTGGCCCCCACGGTCACCACGCCCCTGCCCTGCGGCCAGGCGGGGGCGAGCGCGACGAGCACCGCCGCCGCAAGCACGCCCAGGCTGCCCCACACCAGCCCGCGCCGCCGGCGCGCGATCCCGAATTCCGCAAGCCCGAGCAGCGCGTCGACCGCCAGCGCCAGCCCCGCCGCCGCGACGCACCCGGCCAGCACCAGCGCCCAGTTCTGGGTCTGGAGCCCGGCAAAGATCAGGTCGCCCAGGCTCGGCTGGCCGACCGTGGTGGACAAGGTCGCAGCGCCGATCGTCCACACCGCCGCCGTGCGGATGCCCGCCATCAGCACGGGGGCGACCAGCGGCGCCTCTACCAGCCGCAATTTCTGCGCGCGGGTCATCCCCATGCCGTCCGCCGCCTCGATCACCGCCGGGTCGATGCCCGCAAGCCCGGTCACGCCGTTGCGCAGGATCGGCAGCACGCCATAGAGCGACAGCGCCAGCAGCGCGGGCAGGAAGCCCAGCGCCGGGATGCCCCCGCCGAGCAGCGCCGACAGCCAAAGCAGCAGCGGGTAGAAGAGCGCGAGCAGCGCAAGGCCGGGAATCGTCTGGACCAGGCTGGCGATGCCCAGCGCGATGCGCGCGACGATCCTGTTGCGCGCGGACAGCACGATCAGCGGCAGGCTGACCACCAGCCCCAGCAGCAACGCGGCAAAGGCGAGCAGCAGATGCTGCGCCAGCAATTCGGGCACGCGGGCAAAGGCGGCGGTCATGCGCCCATCTCCGCCAGCCGCCGTGCCTGTTCGCGCGGCACCGCGACCAGCGCGTCGGCGACCGGCCCGGCTCGCCCGGTGAGCAGATCGCGCGGGCTCGCGTCGGCAACGATGCGCCCGGCGTCCATCACCAGCACGCGATCGGCGAGCAGCAGCGCCTCCGCCATGTCGTGCGTCACGAGAATCGTCGTCAGGCCCATGGCGGCGTGGAGCCCGCGAATCGCCTTGCCCAGCGCATCGCGCGTGACGGGATCGAGCGCGCCGAACGGCTCGTCCATCAGCAGCAGCCGGGGCCGTGTGGCCAGCGCGCGCGCCACGCCGACCCGCTGGCGCTGCCCGCCCGACAGCGCATCGGGCATCCGCGCGGCAACCTCCGGTGGCAGTTCGACCAGTTGCAGCATCTCGGCAATGCGCGGGCCGGCGTCGCGCTCGCCCGCCAGCCGGAGCCCGATCGCGACATTCTCCCCCACCGTCATGTGCGGGAACAGCCCGACATTCTGGAAGACATAGCCGATCTGCCGCCGCAACCCCGCGACCGGCGCGTCCGCCACGGGGGCGCCGTCGATCAGGACATCCCCCGAATCGGGCGCGATCAGCCGGTTGACCATCTTGAGCAACGTCGACTTGCCCGAGCCGGACGCGCCGACCAGCGCGACGAAGCTGCCCCCGGCGATCTCCAGCGAAACATCGTTAACCGCCGCCAGCGCCGCGTAGCGTTTGCTGACATTTCTGAAAGTAACGTTATGCCTGGGTGCTGCCATCCCGCCAGACTGTGCGGGATGGCGGGGCAAAGGTCAAAAAAGACGGCAGGGGAGAGCGGGAATGGCGAGCGAGAAGGCGATCTTCATCACCGGCGGCGGATCGGGCATCGGCCAGGCGGTTGCGGTTTATTTCGCGGCGCGCGGCTGGCGCATCGGGCTGGCGGACGTCAATGCGGGCGCGCTGGCGGCGACGCAGGCGATGCTGCCCGCCGGCATGGCGACCGCCCATGTGATGGACGTGCGCGACCGCGATGCGTGGCGCAGCGCATTGGAAGCGTTCGCCGAAGTTAGCGGCGGTCGGCTCGACGTGCTGTTCAACAATGCGGGAATCGCGGTCGGCGGCCCCTTTGCCGATGCCACCGACGACGAGATCGACCGGATCGTCGGCATCAACCTGGTCGGCGTCATCAACGGCGCGCGGGCCGCCTATCCGCTGCTCAAGACCACCTGGGGATCGACGCTGGTCAACACGTCTTCGGCGGCGGGCATTTACGGCTCGTCGGGGCTGGCGCTGTACTGCGCCGTCAAGTTCGGCGTGCGCGGGCTTTCCGAATCGCTCGATGCCGAATGGGCGGGCGCGGGGATCAAGGTGCGCGTGCTGATGCCGAGCTTCATCGACACGCCGCTGCTCGATTCGAGCGTGGGCGGCAGCAATCGCACCGCGCGCGATTCGGTGCGCGATGCCGGGCTGGAGTTCACGCCGGTGGAAACCGTGGCGGAGGCCGTGTGGAACGCCGTGCACGGCGACCGGCTGCACATCATCGTCGGCAAGACGGCACGGCGGCTGGCCTTTGCCGCGCGCTGGATGCCGGGCAAGCTGCGCCGGCAGATGCGCGGCGGGCTGCGCTAGATCGGGGCCGGCACCGGCCCCGGCCCCGGCCCCTGTTAAAGCAGCGCGTCGATAGCCTGTGCCATCTGGATGTCGCGGGTCGAAAGGCCGCCGGCGTCATGCGTGGTCAGCGCGATGTCCACCCGGTTCCACACGTTCGACCATTCGGGGTGGTGATCGACCTTGTCGGCGAGCAGCGCCACGCGCGTCATGAACCCGAAGGCTTCGTTGAAATCGCGGAACAGGAAGCGCCGCGTGATCGCGTCGCGCGCCGGATCGAACGTCCAGTCGGGCAGTGCCGCCAGCGATTCGTTGCGCAACCCCTCGGTCAACCGCCCAACCATCACACTCTCCTTGCCGCCTGTTATGTGCACGGCCTATGGGTTCCGCCATGCGCGGGCAAGCACCAACCCATGCGCCCGATGCGGGCACGATCGAAACGCTGGCGCGGGCCGCATTGGCGCGCATCCCGGAACCGTTCGCGGCCTATCTGGCCGATGTGGTGCTGATCGTCGAGGATTTCGCCGATGACGAGACGCTCGACGCGCTGGGGATCGAGGACCCGTTCGACCTGACCGGGCTGTACCATGGCCGCCCGGTGGGTGAGAAATCGGCATTCGATTCGGGCGCGCTGCCCGATCGCATCCATTTGTACCGCCGCCCGCTGCTCGACGAATGGGTGCACACCGGCGTCAGCCTGGAGGCGCTGGTCACCCATGTCGTGGTGCACGAAGTCGGGCATCATTTCGGCCTGTCCGACGACGATATGCACGCGCTGGAGGATTCGGCCGAGTGAGCGCGGCTCTCGCGTTTCGCGACGTGGCCTGTGTGCGCGGCGGGCGGTTGTTGTTCGAAGGGCTCAGCTTCGCGCTGGCGCCGGGGGCTGCGGCGCTGGTGGTCGGCCCCAACGGCACCGGCAAGTCGAGCATGATCCGCATCGCCGCCGGGCTGCTGGCGCCTGCCGCCGGGCAGGTGGAGGGCCAGGGCGCCCGCGCGTTGCTGAGCGAGGCGGCGGCGCTCGACCCCGAGTTGAGCGTCGCGGCGGCGCTGCGTTTCTGGGCCCGAATCGACGGGACGGCGGACATCGGCCCCGCATTGGACGCCGTGGGAATGGCCGATCTGGCACAAGTGCCCGTGCGGCTGCTCTCCACCGGCCAGCGCCGCCGCGCCGCGCTCGCCCGCGTGGTCGCCAGCGGCGCGCCGGTGTGGCTGCTCGATGAGCCTGCCAACGGGCTGGACACGGCCTCGGTCGCGGCGCTGGAGGCGCTGATCGCCCGCCACCGCGCAGGCGGCGGGATCGTGCTGGTCGCCACGCATCTGCCGATGGCACTGCCCGATGCGCAGGAGATTGCATTGTGAACCCGGCCCCCACTCCCGTTTGCCCTGAGCTTGTCGAAGGGCGGTTTTCGGCGTGGATCGGGGTCGGGGCGTGAGCGCGTTCGGCGCGATCGTGTGGCGCGAGCTGCGCCGGGCGTGGAGCACGGGCGGGCTGTTGATGCCGGTCGCGTTCTTCCTGCTGGTGGCGATCCTGTTCCCCTTTGCGATCGGGCCCGATGCGCGGTTGCTGGCGCGGGTCGGCGGCGGGGTGATCTGGGCGGCGGCGCTGCTCGCGGCGCTGCTCCCGGTCGAGCGGTTGGTGGCGCCCGATGCCGAAAGCGGCGTGCTCGATCAGTTCGCGGCGCGCGGGATTTCGGATTCGACCGTGGCGGCGGCGAAGATCGCGGGCCACTGGCTGGGCTTCGCGCCCGCGCTGCTGGCGGCCAGCGTGGTCGCGGCGGGGCTGCTCCAGATACCTGGCGCGACGCTGGCGCCGATCCTGATCGCG
This sequence comes from Sphingomonas degradans, assembly GCF_053502645.1. Classification (NCBI taxonomy): domain Bacteria; kingdom Pseudomonadati; phylum Pseudomonadota; class Alphaproteobacteria; order Sphingomonadales; family Sphingomonadaceae; genus Sphingomonas; species Sphingomonas degradans. The sequence continues at coordinate 3,671,381 of NZ_CP177172.1, read as the reverse complement.
CTGGCGATCGGCACGCCGGGGCTGGCGGCGCTGGGCGTGGCGACGGCGGCTTTGGTCGCGGGGCTGCGCGGGGCGGGGGCGCTGGCGGGGCTGGTGATGCTGCCCTTTGCGGTGCCGCTGCTGATCTTCGGCGCAGGCGCGACCGGCGACCAGCCGGGGGCGTTCAAGCTGCTGGGCGCGGTGAGCCTGTTGCTGGTCGCGGGATGCCCGTTCGTCGCGGGGGCGGCGATACGCATGGGACGGAGCTGAAAGGCAAAAGAAGAGAGGGGTTCGCGCAGAGGCGCAGAGGACGCAGAGAAGGTTTTTCGCACGCGAAGGCGCGAAGCGCGATACGGGCGGCTACGCCGCAGAACGAAAACGCGGTGCCCTGCGGACCCATCGTCTTCGCGTCTTCGCGCCTTCGCGTGGAACCCCCTTCTTCTTCTCTGCGTCCTCTGCGCCTCTGCGCGAACCTCTTCCTTCAGGCGTCCGCTGGTAGTTCGTCGGCATAGACGACCAGCGCCGAGCCTTCCTCGAGAGCGGTAGCCGCCGCCGCATCGAGCACCGGATCGCCTGTCGCAGCGCCCGCATCCAGCGGCGAGCCCTTTTCCAGTCGCACCAGCATCCAGCCCGCGCCGATAGCGACGCCCGCCGCGCGCCGCTGGGCGGCGTCGAAATCCGCTGCAGTCACATAGACCAGCATCGCGTGGCGCGCGCCGGGGCGGCGGCCCTCGGCGCTGTCGGCGATCGCGGTCGCCAGGAACGCGAACAGCCCGCTCAATCGCGGCTCCACCGCGCATAGATGGCAGTCGGCAGCATCAGTCCGCGCGCTTCCTCGCGCACGGTCAGTTCGCCGCAATCGACCGTGCCACCCAGATCGGCGAAATGCTGGCGCACCAGCTCCCCGATCGCCAGCGCCGACATGCGCACCGCATAGACCGTGAGGAACAGGAAGCGCGAATCGGCATCCAGCAGCGTCCGGCAATCGGCGATCAGCCCCGGCAGCCCTTCCTCCAGCTTCCACACTTCGCCGTTCGGTCCGCGCCCCCATTTGGGCGGATCGAGGATGATCCCGTCATAGCGCCGCCCGCGCCGGCCTTCGCGCGCCGTGAATTTCATCGCGTCGTCGATCATCCAGCGGATGGGCTTGTCTTCCATCCCCGACAGCGCGGCATTGGCCTTGCCCTCGGCGACCGATTTCTTCGACGCATCGACATGCGTCATCCGCGCGCCCGCCGCCGCCAGCGCCAGCGTGCCGACGCCGGTATAGCCGAACAGGTTCATGCATTCGGGCGAGTCCATCCCGGCGATCTGCCCGCGCATCCAGCGCCACACCGGCGCCATGTCGGGAAAGAAGCCCAGGTGGCGGAACGGCGTGGTCTGCGCGGTGAAGCGCACTTCCTCCCACGCCAGCGGCCAGCCTTCGCGCGGAGTCGGCTTGTGGAACACCCAGCGCCCGCCGCCTTCGTCATCGGGGGCGGGGACGAATTCGCCATGCGCGTCCCAGTCTTCGGACGCGGGCGCCCACATCGCCTGCGGCTCGGGCCGGATGAAGCGATACGGGCCATAGCGTTCCAGCTTGCGCCCATGGCCGCTGTCGACCAGCCCGTAATCGGCCCAGGGCTCGCCGGTCAGGATGCCCAGCTTCATGGGCGCGGCTTGGCGCGTTCGGCGATATAGGCCGTGACAGCCTCGAACGTGGCGGGCAGCACGTCATAGCGCTCCTGCCGCTCGTGCAGGTCGCCGACGCGCGCGGGCACATGCGGGCGGTTGCCGGTCGCGCGCTCGACGGCGTCGGCGAACTTGGCGGGGTGCGCGGTTGCCAGCGTCACCACGGGAATGTCGGCGGCAATCCCCGCGCGGCGCGCCGCGGCCAGCGCGATGGCGGTGTGCGGGTCCAGCACTTCGCCGGTCTCGGCATAGGCCCAGCGCATCGCCTCGTTCATGTCGTCGGGCTCGACCCGGTCGCTGGCGAACAGCGCGGCGGCGCCCTGCTGCTGGGCATTGGTCAGCCGCATCGCGCGCGTCGCCTCGAACCCGCGCATCTGCTCGGCGACCGAGGCGCCCGCGAGATCCGCCAGCAGTCGCTCGAAATTCGAGCTGACCTGAATGTCCATCGACGGGGCGGCAGTGGGCGTGACCGTGCCGGCCGAATAATCGCCGGTCGAAAGCGCGCGGTGCAGGATGTCGTTGACGTTGGTGGCCACGATCAGCTTCGCGATGGGCAGCCCCATGCGCGCCGCGACATAGCCTGCGAACACGTCGCCGAAATTCCCCGTAGGCACCGAAAAGGCGATCGGCCGCTCGGGCCCGCCCAGCCGGACGGCGGTGTAGAAATAATAGACCACCTGCGCCATCAGCCGCGCCCAGTTGATCGAATTGACGGCGCTCAGCCGGAAACGGCCGGCAAAGGCGGCGTCGTTGAACATCGCCTTCACCAGCGCCTGCGCATCGTCGAAGCTGCCTTCGATCGCGATGTTGTGGACATTGGGGGCGAGCACCGTGGTCATCTGGCGGCGCTGGACTTCGGACACGCGGCCCTTGGGGTGCAGCATGAAGATGTCGACCCCGTGCCGCCCGGCCACTGCGTCGATCGCGGCGCTGCCGGTATCGCCCGAGGTCGCGCCGACAATGGTGAGTGGCGCATCGCTGCCGGTCAGGAATTTCTCGAACAGCAGCCCGAGCAGCTGGAGCGCCACGTCCTTGAACGCCAGCGTCGGGCCGTGGAACAGCTCGAGCAGCCAATGCTGCGCGTCGAGCTGGACCAGCGGCGTGACGGCGGCGTGGGCGAAGCGGCCATAGGCCTGCTCGCACAGCGCGCGCAGTTCGGCTTCGCTCAGATCGTCGCCGACGAACGGGAGCATCACCTGCACCGCCGTCTCGGCATAGCTGAGCCCGCGCATTGCCGCGATCTGATCGGGCGTGAAGCTGGGCCAATGTTCGGGGACATAGAGTCCGCCGTCGCTGGCAAGTCCTGCCAGGGTTACGTCACGAAAGCCCAGAACGGGCGCGTCGCCGCGGGTGCTGTGATAGCGCATGGCGGCTGCGTTAGCGGGCGCGGGGCGGGGCAGCAAGACAGCGGATGTTTAGCGGCGAGTAGGTGCCTGGACGATGGGGCCGAGCGGAGCCGGCGGTAAGCGGGCGTGGGGTGACCTAACATGGGCCGTGCCAAAACACGCCCTTGCTTATCTCGGAATAACATCCGTCCAACATCGGTAGATCGCGGCGTTGTTCGGCGACGTGATACCCCCATCCTCCGTCGAAATAGGATTTGATGACGACATCCACGCCCCATTCGTGGACGACCACGCGCTCCGGATGAAGGTTCGCGATGGCGGCGGGCCATTCGCTTTTCGGTACTTCGCTATAGTGCCGTGCGGCATCGGCGGGATGCGTCACGCGCAATGATCCGGCTGCTGCTCCAAGTTCCTGCAATCTCGCCGGATCAGAAATGGGCCGATGACAACCGCTGAGCAATGCCGCCGCCGCAAGCGTCGCGAGCCCTGCACGGCGGATGGTCCGGCGCTTCATGCGCGCAGTTAAGCACCTTGCCGGCCCGCCCGCTAGCCAACCCGCCCGCGCCGCGCCCGCAGCCGTAGCGCCAGCACATAGATGATCCCCGCCACCCCGGCGAACAGGAACCATTGCACCGCATAGGCCAGGTGGTTGTTCGGCACGCTCGACACATCGGGGCGGGCGGTGGGCGCCAGCCCCGGCGCGGCGGTGTCGGAGACCAGCATCAGCGTCCTGGGCGCCGCCTTGCCGAACATCGCGGCGAGCAGCGGCTGGTGGTTCGGCGCGTGGGTGATCGTGCCGGTCACCGGCCCGCCCTGCCACGCGGGCTTGAAGCCGGGATCGGGGGAGACGCCCATGTCGACCAGCAGCGGCGGCTGGCCTGCCTCGGCCCGGCAGGTGGCGATCTGGCGCCAGCCATTGGTGCCGCTGGCCGATCGCCCGCCCTGGCTGCGCCAGCCGGTCGGCGACGGGCAAGCGGCGGTGGCGCGGCGGAACAGATAGGCGTCGCCTGCTGCGGTGCCCGGAAAGGCGAGGACCGGCTTGTCCAGATTGGCGGCGAATTGCGCCAGCGCAGCGTGCTTTTCCGCGCGGCGATCGAGTTGCCACACGCCCAGCGCGATCATCGCGGCGATCGCCAGAGCGACGACGATCGTCGGTATCACCGGAAAGCGCGGCATCAGGCCTCGTCCTTGATGCGCCCTTCGCGCGCCTTGTTGCGATATTCCAGCGCGAGCAACAGCCCCTTGGAAAAGCGCAGCATTACCACCGTCAGCGCCAGCGTGATCGGCACCCACAACAGGACATGGATCAGCACGCCGGGCTCGAACGTGAATTCGACCCACAGTGCCAGCGCGGTGACCAGCGCGCCGATGCCCAGGGTCAGGAACACCACCGGCCCGTCGCCGACGTTGAATGCGGTGAAATCCAGCCCGCAGTTGCTGCACCGATCGGCAAAGGTCGCGAATCGCTTGAACAGCGTCTTGGCCCCGCAACGCGGGCAGCATCCATAGAGCCCGGAATAGGCAGGGGGAGGCAGCGCCGTGCTGCCTCCCCCCGAATTGTCCTTGGGTTGTTCGGTCACGTCAGCCCGCGTGGACGGGCGCGCCCCAGCCACCCCAGACATAGATCGACGCGAACAGGAACAGCCACACCACGTCGACGAAATGCCAGTACCAGGCCGCCGCTTCGAACCCGAAATGCTGGCGCGGGGTGAAGTCGCCCTTGTACACGCGCACCAGGTTCACGATCAGGAAGATCGTGCCGACGATGACGTGGAAGCCGTGGAAGCCGGTCGCCATGAAGAACGCGCCGCCATAGCTGCTGCCGCCTTCGCTCGCCGCCTTGAAGGGGAAGGGGGCCTCCATATACTCATAGGCCTGGAGCGAGCTGAACAGCAGGCCGAGGATAATGGTCAGCCACAGCCCCTTCTTGACCGTGTCGTTCTCGCCCACGCCCAGCAGGCCCCACAGGCCGGTCTTGGCGCCGCCGCGCTCGTTGTGGAGCAGGCCGTGATGCGCCCAGGTGATCGTGGTGCCCGAGCACAGCAGGATCAGCGTGTTGAGCAGCGGCAGCTTCCACGCGTCGAGCACTTCCATGCCCTTGGGCGGCCAGGTGCCGCCAACGGCCTCGACGGTCGAGGGGAAGAGCGAGAAATCGAACCAGGCCCAGAACCAGCCGACGAAGAACATCACTTCGGAGGCGATGAACAGGATCATGCCATAGCGCAGGTGCAACTGGACGATCGGCGTGTGATCGCCGGCATGCGCTTCCTTGATGACGTCCGACCACCAGCCGAAAAAGGTGATGAGGATGCCCGCCACGCCCGCGAAGAAGACCAGGTTCGCGCTCGGTGCGCTGTGCATCCACATGATGCCGCCCGCGGCGAGCACCAATGCCGCCATCGAACCGAACAGCGGCCAGATGCTGGGCGGCAGGATGTGATATTGGTGGTTCTTAGCTCCGGCCATCGCCTCGTCCCCATTTGCTTGTTTGGCACTGCTTTAAGATGCGAATCCGCGCACCGCAACGGTCGTGATTTCCCCGTATTCGGGGCTCAGGTCCCGGTCTTGGCGGTCTCTGTCGGATAGAAGGTGTAGGACAGAGTGATTTCCTGCACGTCGCGCGCGTCGGGATCGTCCAGGATCTTGGGATCGACATAGAAGATCACCGGCATCCGCACCGTTTCCCCCGGCTGCAACGTTTGCTGGGTGAAGCAGAAGCACTGGATCTTGGTGAAATATTTGCCGACATAGACCGGGGTGACGTTGAACGTCGCGGTGCCCGTCACCGGCTTGTCCGACAGGTTCTTCGCAGTGAAGAATGCCATGTCCCGCCCGCCGATGTCGATCGTGTCCGATCGCCGCTCGGGCTCGAACTTCCAGTTGAGCTTGTTGCTGACGTTGCTGTCGAACGCGACCGTGATCTTCTGCCCCGTCGTGCCGGGCGCGCGCAGCCCGCGCTGGGTGGTGCCGTTCAGCCCCGTCGCCTCGCAGAACATGCGGTACAGCGGCACGCTGGCAAAGCCGAGCCCGGTCATCGTGCACACGCCGATCACCGCCAGCAGTGCCGTGCGCAGGTTGCGGGTCATCCCGGATGCCCCAGCTTGATCTTCACGATCGAGATGGCGAACACCAGCACGACGAACGCGCCGAGCAGCAGCGCCATCACCCGCGCACGCGATCGCTGGCGCTCGCGGATCAGGTCGAGGTTCAAATCGTCTTTCATGCAAACCACCTGTCGGCAACCAACGCGCCAAAGAGGACGAAGAGGTAGAGGATCGAATATTTGAACAGCCGCTTTTCGGGCAGCATCGCATCGTCCGCACCCGTGGTGCGGAACGTGACGCGCGCGACCAGCAACAGGAACAGCGCATTGAGCACCACCGACGCCGCGCCATAGATCGCGCCGGTCAGCCCCAGCGCCCAGGGCGCGATCGCCACCGCGACCATCGGCAGCGTGTACAGCCCGATCTGATGCCGTGTCGTGCGCTCGCCTGAGACGACGGGCAGCATCGGCACCCCGGCATTGGCGTAATCGGTCTTCACGAACAGCGCGAGCGCCCAGAAATGCGGCGGGGTCCACAGGAAGATCAGCAGGAACAGCAGCACCGGCAGCAGCGCCACGTCGCCCGTCGCCGCCGCCCAGCCGATCAACGGCGGAAACGCGCCCGCCGCGCCGCCGATGACGATGTTCTGCGGCGTCCGGCGCTTCAGCCAGATCGTGTAGATGAAGACATAGAACAGGATCGACGCCGCAAGGATCAGCGTGGCGACCAGATTGATCGCGAAATACATCAGCGCCAGGCTGAACCCCGCCAGCCCCACGCCGAAATGCAGCGCCGACTGGCGGTCCATCCGCCCATCGGGCAGCGGCCGCTTCTGGGTGCGCCGCATCTTGGCATCCAGATCGGATTCATACCATTGGTTGAGCGCGCCTGCCGCACCCGCGCCGAGCGCGATGCACAGGATCGCGGTGAACCCCAGCACCGGGTGGATCGGCACCGGCGCGGCCAGCATCCCGCACAGCCCGGTGAAGACGACCAGCGTCATCACCCGTGGCTTGGTCAGCGCCAGGAAGTCGCGCCAGTCGGCGGGCAAAGCGGGGGAGGCAATCGCGCTGGTCATGTCAGCGCCCGGTATAGGCGCGCGGACGGCGGGGGGGAAGGGCGCGATGGCGCCTGCGCTTCTGGGAAACTCCCGGGTTCAGCCCAGCCGCTTGCGGTTGGCCTTCACCTTGCGGCGATAGTGGCGCAGCACCTTGCGCGTGCCGGTCAGCGGATTGGCGCCCAGCCGCCCGGTCATCAGCGCGGTCTGGAGTTCCAGCGCGGACTGCATCTTTTCCGACACCATCAACAGCGCCTCGCTGCCGACATCGGGCCCGCCGCCCGCCATCTTGGCGACGCGCAGGCCGATGACGGTCGATGCCTCGATGCTGAGCGCCCACGCGTCGATTCCGGCGCTCGCCCAGCTGCTATACGGCCATTTGTACATCGTCGCCCCGATCGGTGCTGTGTCTTGTTGCGGCTGAACGAACCGCGCGCCCTGACGGGAGCATTGCATGGCAACATAAATAAATAAATCGGCATCGCGGGGGCCGGGTGTCCGGAGCGGGACGCCGGGTGGGGCGTTACGGCGCGATGGTCCGCCGGTCCCCTTCGTTTCGCGTATCGCCTCGCACGCGGGTCGGGGCGGGGGTGGGTGCGGCGGTGTTGACCGGGGCGCTTGGCTGGGCGCTGCTCTGGGGGCTTGGCGTCGCGCGGGCGCCGGTGCGGGATGCGCCGACGCTTGTGACGTTCGATGTGCCCCCGCGGCCCGTGGCTGCGGTGCGGGTAGAGCCTGAACGGGCCCGTGCCGCTCCACGCGCGGCGGGCCGGGCGGCACCGCCCAATCTGCGCGCGACGCCTGCCGAAATCGTGGCGCCGGTGCCGGTTCGTCCGCCGCTGGAGCCGCCGCCGCTGGTCACCGCGCCGGTTGCCGGGCCCGGTGCCGCGCCGCGCGCGGGAGCTGCCGAGATGGCCGGGCCCGGCACCGGGGCGGGTGGCATGGGGGACGGGCGCGGCAGTGGTCAGGGCGGCGCGGGCGATGGCGGGGGCGGCGGCGACGAAACCCCGCCCCGGCGGATTCGCGGCGGTCTGCGCGACTCGGACTATCCCGAAGCGGCAGCGGAGGCCGGGGTCGGGGGCGTCGTCGGCGTGCGGTATCTTGTGGGGATCGACGGGCGCGTGCCCGAATGCGTGGTCACGCGGACCAGCGGCAATGCTGCGCTCGATGCCGCGACCTGTCGGCTCATCCGCGAACGCCTCCGCTTTCGCCCCTCGCGCGATTCGGCCGGGCGCGCGGTGCCGGCATGGATCGTCGAGAACCACGAATGGGTGGTGCAGCGCGTCCCCGCCGATCCATCGGCACCGCCCCCGCCACGCCGGCGCCGGTTCCGCATCTTCTGAGGCAAAAACAAAGGCGCCCCGGAAGTCTCCTTCCGAGGCGCCTCGTCTTTGGCTGGGTGCCCGATCAGTCGATCTTGGGCAGCGTTTCGAACTGGTGGAACGGCGGCGGGCTGGACAGCGTCCATTCCAGCGTCGTCGCGCCTTCGCCCCAGGGATTGCCCTCGGCCTTGCGGCCCGCGAGCAGCGAGAGGATCACGTTGACGAAGAAGATCACCATTGCCCCGGCCATGATCATGTAGCCCACGGTCGCGACCTGGTTCCAATGCGCATAGGCATCGGGATAGTCGGGATAGCGGCGCGGCATGCCCTGCAGGCCCAGGAAGTGCATCGGGAAGAACATCACGTTCACGCCGATGAAGAACACCCAGAAGTGCAGCTGGCCGAGGAACTCGTTGTACATCTTCCCCGTCATCTTGGGGAACCAGTAGTAGAAGCCGGCGAAGAGCGAGAACACCGCGCCGAGCGACAGCACATAGTGGAAGTGCGCGACGACGTAGTAGGTATCCTGCATGTAATCGTCGACGCCACCGTTCGCGAGCACCACGCCGGTCACGCCGCCGACGGTGAACATGAAGATGAAGCCGATCGCCCAGACCATCGGGGTCTTGAAGCTGATCGATCCGCCCCACATCGTCGCGATCCACGAGAAGATCTTGACGCCCGTGGGCACCGCGATGACCATCGTGGCGGCGGTGAAGTACATCTTGATCGTCACCGACAGGCCGGTGGTGAACATGTGGTGCGCCCACACGACGAACCCGACCAGGCCGATCGCGACCATGGCGTAGGCCATGCCGAGATAGCCGAACACCGGCTTGCGGCTGAACGTCGCGACGATGTGGCTGATGATGCCGAAGCCCGGCAGGATCATGATGTACACTTCGGGGTGGCCGAAGAACCAGAACAGATGCTGGTACAGGATCGGGTCGCCGCCATAGGCCGGGTCGTAGAACGCCGTGCCGAAGTTACGATCGGTCAACAGCATCGTGATCGCGGCGGCCAGCACCGGCAGTGCCAGCAGCAGCAGGAACGCGGTGATCAGCACCGACCAGGCGAACAGCGGCATCTTGTGCAGCGTCATGCCCGGCGCGCGCATGTTGAAGATCGTGGTGATGAAATTGATCGCGCCCAGAATCGACGCCGCGCCCGCGAGGTGGAGCGACAGGATCGCGAAGTCCACGGACATGCCGGGCTCGCCATAAGTGGAGAGCGGGGCATAGACCGTCCAGCCGGTGCCGGCACCGACGCCGACAAAGGGCGAGAGCAGCAGCAGGATGAAGCCCGACACCGTCAGCCAGAACGAGATGTTGTTCATGCGCGGGAAGGCCATGTCCGGCGCGCCGATCATGATGGGGACGAACCAGTTGCCGAACCCGCCGATCATCGCCGGCATCACCATGAAGAACACCATGATGAGGCCGTGCGCAGTGATGAGCACGTTCCAGAAGTGCAGTGCTTCGTCCAGGCTGGGGCTGCCGCCGTGCAGCATGCCCAGCCAGGTCGGCAGATACTGGATGCCCGGATGCATCAGCTCGGCGCGCATCAGGCCCGAGATGCCGCCGCCCACGATCCCCGCGAAGATCGCGAAGATTAGGTACAGCGTGCCGATGTCCTTGTGGTTCGTCGACATGAACCAGCGGGCGAAGAAGCCCGGTTTGTGATCGGCATCGTGATGGTCGTGCGCATGGTCGTGCGCGGCGTACGGGAGAGCGGTGTCGGTCATCTCAATTGCCCGTGCTGTTGTCGGCCGCGACGTTTTCGGCCGCTGCGTCGTTGGTGGCTGCCGGTTCGGCGGTCGCGTTGGCGGTTGCCGTGGCATTGGCTTCGGCGGGGGCGGGGGCCGCTGCCGGCGCGGCGCTCGGCATCTTGCCGCCCTTCGATGCGATCCACTGCGCGAAGGCGGCGGGGCTCACGGCCTCTACCGCGATCGGCATATAGGCGTGGCGCGCACCGCACAGTTCCGAACACTGGCCGAAATACACACCCGGCTTCTCGATGATGAAGCTGGTTTCGTTGACCTTGCCGGGCACGGCGTCGAGCTTGATCCAGAATGCGGGAATCGCCCAGCTGTGGATCACGTCCTGCGCCGTGGTCTGGAGGCGGATCGGCACGCCGTAGGGCAGCACGACACGCGTGTCGGTCGCCAGCAGGCGGGGGCCGTCGGCATCGGTGCGATAGCGCTGGCCGGGACCGACCTCACCCTGTTCCTTGAGCAGGTTGGCGGTCAGCGTCACGCCGTTGTCGGGATATTCGTAGGACCAGAACCACTGGTTGCCGATCGCCTTCAGCGTCACGGCTTCCTTCGGCGCGGGCTTGAACTGCGCGGCGAGCAGCCGGATCGAGGGTACGGCGATCGCGATCAGGATCAGCACCGGCGCCAGCGTCCAGACGATTTCGATCGTCGTGTTGTGGCTGGTGCGCGACGGATTCGGATTGGCCGCGCGGCGATAGCGGATCATGACGTAGATCAGCAGCGCGAGCACGAACAGCGAGATGATCGTGATCAGCGGCAGCAGGATCGCGTTGTGGAACCAGTGCGCCTCGCGCCCGGTCGGAGTCACCTGATCCTGCAGCCACGCCGCCTCGGCGGTCGGCTGGCCGATACCGGCCACGGCGTGGGTCAGCGGCTTTCCGGCGCCGTCAAGCGTCGGGTCCGGAACCGCCGCCGCAGGCGCCGGCGCGGCCGGTGCAGCGGTTGCAGCAGCCGGGGCTTCCGGCGTCGTGGAATTCTGGGCATGGCCCGGAACGGCGAATGCCAGTCCCGCCGCCATTACAATCGAAGTCAACCCAAGCATGCGCATCGTCTGTTATCACCCTGTTCCCGAGAGCGCCGTAGGCGAGATAAGGAAACACCCCAATGGACGCGGCGTATACTCCGGGAATGACCTTCTCAACCACTTTTTCAGCGCGGTTGCGATGGATCAATGCCGGTCCTAAGGGTTGCGACGGTCTGAAACCCGAGGAGTGCAGCATTGACCGGTGACGAGATTCTAGAGGAGTTCCGCTCTGCGGGCGCGTTGCTCGAGGGGCATTTCATCCTCTCTTCCGGCCTGCGCTCTCCCGTCTTTCTGCAGAAGATGCGAATTTTCGAAGATCCGGTCCGCACCGGCCGGGTGTGCGGCGCGCTGGGTGCGCTGATCCGCGAATCGTTCGGGCCGGTCGACATCGTCGTCTCGCCGGCGATCGGTGGTATCATTCCGGGATACGAAACCGCCCGCGCGCTGGGCTGCCTGGCGATGTTCGTCGAGCGCGAGAATGGCGAATTCCAGCTGCGCCGCAGCTTCGAGATTCCCGCCGGCGCGCGCGTCGTGATGGTCGAGGATATCGTCACCACCGGGCTTTCGTCGCGCGAATGCATCGCCGCGATCCGGCAATATCCGGGCGAACTGCTGGGCGCGGCCTGCCTCGTCGATCGTTCGAACGGCAAGGCGGATATCGGCGTGCCGCTGATCTCGCTGCTCAAGCTCGACGTGCCCGCCTATCCGGCGGACCAGCTGCCCCCCGAACTGGCGGCGATCCCCGCGATCAAGCCGGGGAGCCGCGCGCTGGCATGATCCTTCGACAGGCTCAGGACAGGCGGCTCCGCCTCGGCGTCAACATCGACCATGTCGCCACCGTGCGCAACGCGCGCGGCAGCGGCTATCCCGATCCGGTACGCGCGGCGCTGCTGGCGGCGGAGGCCGGGGCGGACGGCATCACTGCGCATCTGCGCGAGGATCGCCGGCACATCACCGACGCGGACATCGAACGCCTCGCCGCCGAGCTGACCATCCCGCTCAACCTGGAGATGGCGGCGACCGACGAGATGCTGGCGATCGCGCTGCGCCATCGCCCGCACGCGGTGTGCATCGTCCCCGAAAAGCGCGAGGAGCGCACGACCGAGGGCGGGCTCGACGCGGCGGGGCAGCACAACCATCTGGCGCCGATGGTCGCGGCGCTGCGGGACGCGGGGTGCCGGGTGTCGCTGTTCATCGAGCCTGACGAGCGCCAGATCGACGCGGCGCTGCGCCTGGGCGCGCCGGTGGTGGAACTCCATACCGGTCGCTATTGCGAACTGGCGGAGGATGCGCGCGCGGCGGAGCTGCGCCGTATCGCTGACGCCGCTGCGCTGGCTGCCAAGGCCGGACTGGAGCCGCATGCCGGTCACGGCCTCACCTTCGACAATGTCGTGCCCATCGCGGCGATCCCGCAGGTGGCAGAGCTGAACATCGGCCATTTCCTGATCGGCGAGGCGATTTTCGACGGGCTGGCGCCGGTGGTCCAGCGGATGCGCGCGCTGATGGATTCGGCGCGGTGAGGCGGATCGCCGATCCTCCCCGGAACGGGGAGGGGGACCGCGCCGCAGGCGTGGTGGAGGGGGCCCGCCGCGCGCGATTCCTCCGTGGCACGCCCCCTCCACCATGCTGCGCATGGTCCCCCTCCCCGTGCCGGGGAGGATTTCCGTCGTGATCCTCGGCACCGGATCGGACCTGTGCAATATCGAGCGGATCCAGAAGTCGCTCGACCGGTTCGGTGCGCGGTTCGAGCAGCGCAGCTTTACCGATGTCGAGATCGCCAAGGCGGCGCGGCGCCCGCACACCAAGGCGGGGACGCTGGCCAAGCGTTTCGCGGCGAAGGAAGCATTTTCCAAGGCGGTCGGAACCGGGTTCAAGGCAGGGGTGTTCATGAAGGACATCGGTGTCGTCAATTCGCCGTCGGGCGCGCCTACGCTGGCGCTCACCGGCGGGGCCAAGGCCAGGCTTGACGCCATCACGCCCGAAGGCCACGTCGCGAAGGTGCATCTGACGTTGACCGACGATCATCCCTGGGCGTTCGCCATGGTGATTATCGAGGCTGTGGCGATCGGGAGGGACGATTGATGGCCGTGGCCGTGGACGAGCTGGCATTGACGCAGGACCAAGTGGATCAAGGCCAGGATACCCGCCCCGGCACCGATTGGTGGGCAGAGGCGCGGGGCATCGTATGGCTGGTGCTGGCGGTGCTCGGCTTTCACAGCCTGATTGCCAAACCGTTTTACATCCCATCGGAATCGATGCTGCCCGGGCTGGAAGTGGGCGACCGGCTGGTCGTGACCAAATTTCCCTATGGGTACAGCTTCGTCACGCCGACGTTCCATTTGCTGCCGTTCATGCCGGGGCGGCTGTTTGGGCGGTTGCCGATGCGCGGCGACGTCGTGATCGTCACGCCGCCGGGCAAGGAAATCGACTATATCAAGCGCGTGATCGGCCTGCCGGGCGACCGGATCGGCGTGCACGACGGCGTGGTCTATCTGAACGGCGTCGCGGTGCCGCGCCGCGCGATGGGCACGCGCGACATCGCCGTCGATGCCAATACCCAGTGCGATTCCGAGCATTATTATGGTCGCCGCGTCCGGGTGCAGGGCAAGCTGTTCTGCCGCCTGCCGATCTATCGCGAGACGCTGCCCGGCGGGCGTTCGTACGACACGATCGACATGGGGCCGAGCCGCGGCGACGAGTCTCCCGAGATCACCGTGCCCAAGGACCATGTGTTCCTGATGGGCGACAATCGCGACAACAGCGCCGACAGCCGTTTTTCGGTGGCCGAGAACGGGCTGGGCGGGCCGGTGCCGTGGGAGAATATCGGCGGCCGCGCCGAATTCATCACCTTCTCGCTCGACGGTAGCGCCACCTTGAACCCGCTGACATGGCTCGGTTCGTTCCGCGCGGGCCGCGCCGGCACGACGCTTCACCCGGAAAAGGACCCGCAGTGACCGCCACCACGCCCGAATCCGAAGGCATCCAGGTCGTCCACGAACCCGGCCCCAACGAAATGCGCGATCCCGTCGTGCGTTCGGAGCTGCGCCGCGCATCGGTGTGGTTCGGGCTGGCGATCGCGGTGGCGCTGGTGGTCCTGCTGGTCCAGCCGCTGCTGCTGATCTTCGCGGGGCTTGTCTTCGCCTCGATGCTCGACGGCGGTGTGCGGCTGTTGGGCAAGGTGCTGCCGATCCCGCGCGGGCTGCGGCTGCTGATCGTCGTGATCCTGGTGCTCGCCTTCATCATCGGCGTGTTCTACCTCACCGGCGTCCAGATTGCGGAACAGGCCGAACAGCTCCGCGCCACGCTGGAAGTGCAGGGCAACCGCGTCGTCGCATGGATTTCCAGCCTGGGCATCATGCCCGGCCGCTCCGACCTGACCGGCATCGCGCAGCAGGCGCTCGGATCGGTCGGGCGGCTGACCTCTGCGGTCGGATCGGTGATCGGTGCGGGGGCGAGCGCGCTCATGGTGCTGTCGATCGGGCTGTTCATCGCGATCGAGCCGCGGCTGTACGAGCGCGGGCTGCAATGGATGGTGCCGATCGAGGGGCGCGACCAGTTCGCGCTCACGCTGGGCCGGATGGCACGCACGCTGCGGGTGCTGCTCGCCGGGCGCCTGTTGGGAATGTTGTTCGAAGGGGTGCTGACTTTCCTCCTGCTGTGGTTCGCGGGCGTGCCGATGGCGCTGTTGCTTGGCATCATCACGGGCATGCTGGCCTTCATCCCCAATATCGGCGCGTTCATGAGCGGCGTGCTGATGGTCTCGGTGGGCTTCAGCGCCGGGGTCGATCAGGGGCTGTGGGCGATCGCGATCTATTTCGGGGTGCAGACGTTCGACGGCTATGTGCTGTTGCCGCTGGTGGCAAAGCGGACCGTGGACATGCCGCCCGCACTCACCCTGTCGGGCCAGATCCTGGCCAGCACGCTGTTCGGCGTGATGGGGCTGGCGCTCGCCGACCCGATGATCGCGATGATCAAGACCGCGCTGCAGAGCGAGGCCGAACGTGCCGCGCAGGCGGGAACGGGAGGGCGCAGGGCGATGCGTCGACCGCTCCGCCGCGAGGCCGTCGAGGGGGAGCAGCAGCAGGAATAAGCCGGCGCAGGACGGTACGCCGCCACAGAGCCGCGCCAACGCGGCCGGGCACCAAAGGGGGATGGGATGCTGCTCTACGATTATTTCCGGTCGTCCGCCGCCTATCGCGTGCGGATCGCGCTGCACCTGAAGGGCGTGGCCTTTGACAGGCACGCGCTGCCGCTGCTTGAGGACGCGCATCTTTCGCCCGAGCATCGCGCGCGCAATCCGCAGGGGCTGGTGCCCGCGCTGGTGCTCGACGACGGCACCGTGCTGACGCAGAGCCTGGCGATCATCGACTGGCTCGACACTGCCTATCCCACGCCCCGGCTGATCCCGACCGATCCGGTGGCGCGCGCCCACGCGCTGGCGCAGGCGCTGGTGATCGGCGCGGACGTGCACCCGATCAACAACCTGCGCATCACCCGCTATCTCAAGCACGTGCTGAATGCCGACGATGCCGCGCGCGCCGCCTGGTCGCAGCACTGGATCGCCGAGGGGCTGGCCGCGCTGGAGGCGATGGCAGGCTCCGGCCCCTTCCTCGGCGGCACCGCGCCCGGCATCGCCGACCTGTTCCTCGTCCCCCAGCTCTACAATGCCCGCCGTGTCGAGGCCCCGCTCGATGCCTATCCCAAGCTGCTGGCGGCAGAGGCGGCGATGCTCGCACTCGACTCCGTCGCCGCCGCACATCCCGATCGGTTTTCCCCCGCATGAAACGCCTTGCTCTCGTCGCCGGCCTGATCGCCGCCGGACCCGCCTTTGCCCAGAACGGCCCGGACGACATCGTCGTTACCGGGCGCGGGCTCGATACGCCGCCGGGCGAGGCGGCCTATGACGTCGTTACGATCGACCGCGAGCGGCTGGCGGGCACGGCCAGCGGGCGGCTGGAGGATGCGCTGCGCGACGTCGCGGGGCTCGCCCAGTTCCGCCGTTCCGATTCGCGCTCGGCGCATCCGACCAGCCAGGGGATCACGCTGCGCGGGCTGGGGGGCAATGCGTCCAGCCGCGCGCTGCTCACGCTGGACGGCGTGCCGCAGGCCGATCCGTTCGGCGGATGGGTGGCGTTCCCCGCCTATCTGCCCGATCGGCTGGCATCGGTGCGCGTCACGCGCGGCGGCGGCAGCGGCTATGCCGGTCCCGGCGCGCTGGCGGGCACGATCGACCTGACCAGCGGCAGTCCCGCCGATCTGGGCGCGCTGCAACTGCGCGGCAGCTATGGCAGCCGCGAGAGCGTGGATGCGAGCGCAGTGGGCGCGGCGACGCTAGGCACCGGCTTCGTCACGCTCGCCGGCCAATATGCGCGCGGCGACGGCTTCACGCCGACCGTGGCGGAGGATCGCGGGCGGGTGGATCGCCCGGCGGCCTATGAACAGGCCAGCGTCGCGCTGCGCGGCGTGGTCGACATGGGCGGCGGCGCCGAGTTGCAGGCCAATGTCTCGGCCTTTACTGACCGGCGCGATCGCGGCGTTGATTTCACGCCCGTCGCCAGCGACGGCGCCGACGCCAGCCTGCGCATCGTCAAGCGCGGCGGCTGGGGCTGGTCGGCGCTCGCCTATCTCCAGACCCGCCAGTTCGCCAGCGGCTTCGCCAGCGTCAGCGACGCGCGCGACACGGTCACCCCGACGCTCGACCAGTATAGCGTGCCCTCGACCGGCATCGGCGCCCGGTTCGAGCTGGCCCCGCCGGTGGGCGGCGGCGTGACGCTAAGGCTGGGCAGCGACGTGCGCCGCGTCTCGGGGCGCACCCAGGAACTCTACACCTATGTCAGCGGCAGCCCCACGCGCCGCCGCGTCGCGGGCGGCGAGAGCACGACCGTCGGCGGGTTCGCCGATGCCAGCCTGGAGGCGGGGGCGCTGACGCTCAACCTGAGCGGGCGGCTCGATCACTGGAGCATCACCGGCGGCAGCCTTGTCGAGCGCGCGCTGACCGGCGGCGCGGCGCTGACCAACACACGATTCGCCAACCGCGACGGGTGGGAAGCCACGGGCCGTGTCGGGGCCGCGCTGGACCTGGGCGCAGTGACTCTGCGCACGGCGGCCTATCGCGGCTGGCGCCTGCCGACGCTCAACGAACTGTATCGCCCGTTCCGCGTTGGCGCCGACGCGACCGGCGCCAATGCCGCGCTCGACCCCGAGAAGCTGATCGGTGCGGAGATCGGCGCGGACTGGCGCGCGGCCGAGGGGCTGGTGCTGCGCGCGACCGGCTATTGGAACCGGCTGGACGACGCCATCGCCAACGTCACTATCGCGCGGGGGCCGGGCACGTTCGCGGGCGTAGGCTTTGTCTCGGCGGCGGGCGTGTATCGCCAGCGGCAGAATCTGGACGCGGTAGAGGCACGCGGCGTGGAGCTGGATGCGCGCTATGCGACCGGGCCGGTGCGGGTGTCGGCGTCCTATGCCTATGCCGATTCGCGCGTCCATGCCTCGGGCCAGGCGGCGGCGCTGGACGGGCTGCGCCCCGCACAGACCGCGCAGCACCAGGCATCGGCCACGCTGGGGTGGAGCGGCGGGGGCGTGGATGCCTCGCTGACCGGGCGCTACGCCGCGCCGCAGTTCGAGGATGACCAGAACACCCGCCGCCTTGCCGATGCCTTCACGCTCGACGCGGCGGTCGCGCTGCCGCTGACGGCGGCGCTGGCGGTCGAGGCGCGCGCGGAGAATCTGGCGGATGCGCGGGTGGAGGCGGGGATCAGCGGCCCCGGCGTAGTCGAGCGCGCGACGCCGCGCACGCTGTGGCTGGGCTTCCGCTACCGGCTGCGCTGAGCAATCAGCCGCGCGAACAGCGCCAGATAGTCCCCGACCGGGTCGCCCCCCGCCAGCACCGGCGCGGGGCGCACCGCGTCGGGGCGGAGCCAGTGGTCGATCGCCGCGACCAGCCCGGCGGCATCGTCACGCGCCAGTACGGTGCCGAGCATGGGGTCGGACACGATCTCGCGCACCGCGACGCTCGATTCGGTCGACACCACTGGCGTGCCCACCGACAGCGCTTCGCGCAGCACGCCCGGCACGCCCTCGTAATCCGACGTCAGCACCGCCAGCGTCGCCCCGCGCAACGCGGGAAGCGGATCGCCGACATGGCCCGGCATGCGGACGCGGTCGCCCAGTCCCAGCGCCGCTACCTGCGCCTCCAGCGCGGGCCGCGCGCTGCCCTCGCCCAGCAGCAGCAGCGGGATGCTGCGGTCGGCCAGCGCGGGCAGCGCCGCGAGCAGCCGGTCCCAGCGCTTCTGCGGCTCCAGCCGACCGACGCCGACCAGATAGCGCCCCTCCGGCAGCGCCATCGGCGCCGCGTCGGGAATCGGTGCGGCGGGCGGATTGGCGATCACCGACACGCGGTCGGCGGCGATGCCCATCTCGCGCACCGCCTCCGCCGCCATTGCCGGCGTCATCGCCACGACATGGTCGAGGAACCACGGGTGCATCCGCAGCCAGCGGCGATAGCCCCAGGCCGCGATGCCGCCCATTTCGGGCCGCACCAGCGCGTTGGACACCTTGGCAACGATCGGCGGGCATGCGCGCCCCAGCTTGAGCCGGGCGACGGCGGCGACGGCGCTGTAGTGATTGCCGGGGCAGAAAATCACGTCGGGCGCCGTAGCCTTCACATGCGCGGCCAGAGCGAACAACGCCGTGTAGGCGGCGTCGCCCAGTTCGATTCGCGCCACGCCCGCGGGGATTTCGGCGGCGAGCGGTCCTTCGCTGCTGCCCAGCACCATCGTCACCCGGCACCCCCGCTCGGTCCAGCCGCGCACCATGCGCAGCATCGCCCGCTCGACCCCGCCGCCGCGCAGCGTCTGCGCTAACGTCAGGATATGCGGCGTGTCGCCGGAAAGCGTGCTATAGGAAGCCATGTCTTGCGGAACGCCTTTGTTAAGCCCAAATCGCCCCCGTAATAAACCGCAATCTGTTGCCAACCAGCCCCGCTCGCGTTCGCGCCCCGGGTTTCTCCGGCATGGTGATGCGCGGCAAAATTACGAAATTCCTTTGGCGTATCGGTGTTGGATGCAAAAGCGGTGACAGACCCGGCAGTGGAGGCTTCGGTGAACACGAGCGTTGTCGAAGCTCCCTTATCGGGCGCTCCCGACCTTGCGGGCCTGGAGCCCGTGGAGAAAATCAAGCGGCGCTGGCCGATGATCCTGGGTGGCGGACTCACGCTGCTGATGATCGTCGGGCTGGGGCGCGAGCTGTTCGGATCGGGGCTGACCGCGCTCAGCGACGCGCTGCCGACCAATCCGCTCTTCTACCTCGTGTTCGCGGTCTATTATCTTGGGCCGCCGACGTTCGACTACATCATCTTCCGCCGGCTGTGGAACATCCCGTTCGCTGGCATGGCCGCGCTGCACAAGAAGCGGATCTCGAACGAAGTGCTGATCGGCTATTCGGGCGAGGCGTATTTCTATGCCTGGGCGCGGCAGCGGACCCAGATGGTGGCGGCCCCGTTCGGCGCGGTGAAGGACGTGACGATCCTGTCGGCGATCGCGGGCAATGCCGTGACGCTCGCAGTGGTGGCGATGGCGCTGCCGTTCGGGATCAACCTGCTCAAGCCCGCCGAATTCAACACGCTGATGGGCTCGGTCGCGGTGATCTTCGCGATGTCGCTACCCTTCATGATCTTTTCCAAGCGGGTCTTCTCGCTCCCGCGCGGGCAGCTGTGGTGGGTGTTCGGAATCCATTGCGCGCGCATCGTCTTTGGCTCGACGATGATCGCCTTTGCCTGGCATTTCGCGATGCCGCAGGTGTCGGTGGGCGTGTGGCTGCTGATGGCGGCGGCGCGGCTGCTGGCATGGCGCCTGCCGCTGGTGCCCAACAAGGAACTACTTTTCGCCAATTTCGCGATCATGATTATCGGGCAAGGTGAAGCCCTGTCGGAGCTGATGGCGCTGATTGCGGCGCTCACGCTTCTTGCCCATGTGACGCTGATCGCGGGCTTCAGCGTCCATGCCCTGATGACGAGGAACAAGAAATGAACCCCCTTCGTGTTGCCCTGGTCCTGACGCTTGGCGCGGCGACGCTGCCGGTCACGGGCGCGGTGGCGGCGGTGGAGCAGGACCCGGTGGACGGATCGTGCGCCTATGGTTCGGGCCCCCAGCTTCGCGTCAACGTCGTCGGCCTCAAGGATCGCAGCGGCCGGTTGAAGCTGGAGATCTATCCGCCCAACGAAACCGATTTCCTGCGCGACGACCGCGACCTGAAGGCCGAGGGCAAGCAGATGCGCCGCGTCTGGGCGCCGACTCCGCAGGGCAACGGCCCGGTGGCGGTGTGCATCCGCGCGCCGAGCGCCGGGCAATGGGCGCTGCTGTTCACGCACGACCGCGACGGCAAGAACAAGTTCAACTTCTGGCAGGACGGCGCCGGCTTCCCCAGCAACCAGCGGCTGGGGCGCAACCGGCCCAAGGTGCGCCAGGCACTGGTCAACATCCCCGCCCAGGGGGGCCAGATCACCGTGCGGGCGCAATATCTGCGCGGGCTGGGCGGCTTCGGACCCGTGGACGAATAGCGTTTGTTCCCGCAAGACTGAACCGAGGTCGCGGGGCCGGCGGTTCCGCGACACGACAAGCGATTCGATTCCAGGGAGGCGGGCATGCGCATCGTCGACGTCAACGAGTTCTACTCGCCCACCGGCGGCGGGGTGCGCACCTATCTGGATCGCAAGATGGGGATCATGGCCGATCTGGGCCATGAACTGATCGTCGTCGCCCCCGCGCTGGAAAACGCAGTGGAGGAGCGCCCCGACGGTGGCCGCATCCATTGGGTCAAGTCACCCGCGCTGCTGCTCGATCGCAATTACTGCATCTTCGTCAAGGACGAGCCGGTTTGGGCGCTGCTCGACCAGCTCAAGGCCGACATCGTCGAATGCAGCTCGCCCTGGCTGCCCGGCTGGACCGTCGCCCGGTGGAAGGGCGATGCGCTGAAGGTGTTCTTCGCGCATGGCGACCAGATCGGCGCCTATCCCCAGCGCTGGCTGGATAGCGTGGCGACCCCGATCCAGGTGGAACAGGCGTTCGCCTGGTACACGCGCTACATGAACCGTTTCCTGGTGCACTATGACGCGTTCGTCACCAACGGCCCGGCGCTGGCCAAGCGCTTTCGCCGGCGGGGGATGACAGTGGATGCGTCGATGCCGCTCGGGATCGAGCGCAGCTGGTTCTCCCCCGATCTGCGCGACGAGAAACTGCGCGTGGCGATGCTGGCGCAACTCGGCCTGCCGCCCGAGGGGCATCTGTTGCTCGGGCTGGGGCGCCACCACAAGGAAAAGCGCTGGCCGCTGGTGATCGACGCGGTCGAGGCAGCGGCGACCGATTTGCCGGTGGGGCTGATGCTGATCGGCGACGGTCCGCAGCGCCAGCATCTGGAGGCGCGCATCGCCGGCAGCCCGCACATCAAGATCTTCCGCCCGGTCTATGATCGCGTGCGGCTGTCGCGAATCATGGCGAGCTGCGACGCGCTGATCCACGGGTCGGATGCCGAGCCGTTCGGGCTGGTCGCGTCCGAGGCGCTGGCATCGGGCCTGCCGCTGATCGGGCCGGACGAGGGCGGCTTTGCCGAGCTGGCCGATCCGCGCTTTGCCGAAACCTATGCCGCGCGCGATGCGCTGTCCGCCGCCGATGCGATTCGCCGGATGTTCGCGCGTGAGCCGGTGCTGCTGCGCGCCGCCGCCCGCGTCGCGGCGGGCAAGGTGCGCAGCGACCGCGACCATGCGATCGAACTGATGGCCTATTACGAGGGCTTGCTGGCCAATCGCCGGTCGGGCGCCGCCCGCGCCTCTACGCCCGGCGCCGCATAGACCGCGATCATCAGGTCGCCCAGCGGGTACTCCCCGCGCAGCGAATAGCCGCCCTCGGCCAGCCGCTTCACCGCCAGCCGGTGCGCTTCCATCCGCTCGCCGAAATATTCGGGGCGCATCACGACGATCGCCGGGCGGTTGTCGAAAATGCGGTTGATCTCCGCCAGCTGGTCGACGCCCAGCGCGCCATTCTCCCGCTCGCGCGACAAATGGCTGGGGAACAGCCACGGCGATACGCGGCAGCGCCCGGTATAGCTGTAGAGAATCGAATTGCCCGAATAGACATACATGCACCCCGGCCCGGTGCCGATCGCGCGCGCCAGCCCTTCGAGCTGCTGGGCATTGCCGCGATGCCACTGCGCGCTCCACGCCGTATATTCGCCGCCGAACAGCGACATCGCCAGCATCGCGGGCGCCACCACGGTGCGCCCCAGCCGATGCCCGCCCAGATACCCCGCGCAGCACACGCAGGCGGGCAGCATCACCGGCAGCGCATAATGGTTGAACCACGATCCGAACACGATTAGCCCGACCACGGCGGCGATCAGCCAGCCGAAATACAGCGCCCGCACCGGATGCTCCGCCTGGTGGTTCACCGGCACGCGGCGCGAAAGCCCCGCGACGATCAGCAACAGCCCCAGGATCAGTGCGATCTTGAGGAACGCGCGCAGCAGCACGGCGGCGGGGTCGCTCTGGCGCTCCAGGATCGAGCCGAAATTGGCATAGAGCCACGCATCGCCATGTCCCATCGCGACATAGGCGACCAGCGCGAGCAGGGTCGGCACGGCGGCGACGGCGGCCCATACGGCGCCGCGCCGCAGCACGTGGATCGGCGTCGCGCCCAGCCGATGCTCGCGCCACATCAGCCACAGGCCGAGGAACAGCCCCTCGAACAGCACCGAATATTTGATCTGGAGCGCGATCCCGATCAGCGCCATCGCCGCCACGCCGCGACGGAATCGATAGGTCTCGTTGCCCGCATCGCCCGCGCGGGGGACCGCGAGATAGATCGCGATCGCCGTCAGCAGGTTATAGAAAACCGGCGCCTGCCCGCCCTGGCCGTCGCCGAAATTGAGCATGAAGATGTACAGCAGCGCCGCGACCATGCCGCCGCGCTCCCATCCCGCGCGCCGCGCCAGCTTAAGGATCATGCCGGCGGTCGCGACTACGCTGGCCAGCGCCATCATCTGGTACACCCAGATGCCGGCTGGCACGCCGAACGCGGCGGCGGGCAGGTATAGCAGGAACAGCCCGATCGGCTTGCGATCCCACACATCGACAAAGGGCAGCGCCCCGTCGAGCATCATCCGGGCAGTTACGAAATAGAATTCCTCGTCGACATGGACGACAGGATTCCCAAAGGTCAGCGCGCGCACCGCGACGGCGGCGAACAGCAGGATCGACCAGCGGGGAAGGGCGGCAATGGCTGCCTGCAACGAGGCAAGGGGAACGGTTCGGGAGTCGAAAACAGCGGACTTAGAAGCCAAGTCGAGTGCTCCCCGCAGGAGTGTGGGAGCGCCGGAGCAGGTGCATGTACAAACCGCCTTATTGGGTGCGACCGCCCTTCCATAGCGGTCCCGTGCGCCGCTGTCACGAAGGCGACACGACTGGGGGGCATCGCTCGTCCCATCGGAGGAACCAATGACCTTGCAAATCGATCGTCGCGCACTGCTTCTCACCGGCACTCTGGGGCTTGGCGCGCTCGCCATTCCCGGATTCGCCCTCGCCCAGGCGCTTGCCCAGGGCTTTACCCATTCGGTCGCCAGCGGCGAGCCGGGGCCGGACACGATGTTGTTGTGGACGCGCTATGTCCCGGCGGGCGGTGACGCAGTGAAGCTGCGCGCCGAAGTCTCTGCCACTGCCGACTTTGCCAAGGTGCTGGCCGGCGGCGAGCAGATCACCGGCCCGTGGCGCGATTTCACCGCCAAGATCACGGTGCAGGGCCTGCGTCCCAACACGCGTTATTTCTATCGCTTCGTCGCGCCCGATGGCAGCTTTTCGCCGGTCGGACGGACCAAGACGCTGCCGGTCGGCGACGTCTCCCGCTTCGGCATCGGCGTTTTTTCGTGCAGCAACCTGCCGTTCGGCTTCTTCAATGCCTATGGCCATGCCGCGACGCGCGACGATATCGACCTGTGGGTCCATCTGGGCGACTATCTCTACGAATATAAGCGCGGCGGCTATGCGCCCTCCGGCGGCGCAGTGGCGAATCGCTGGCCCGAGCCGGCGGGCGAGATGATCCACCTCGCCGATTATCGCCTGCGCTACGCCAGCTATCGCAGCGATCCCGACCTGCAGGCGCTGCACGCGATGAAGCCGATGCTGGTCCAGATGGACGATCACGAATCGGCCAACAACAGCCGCGAGATGGGCGCGCAGAACCACCAGGCCGATGAAGGCGAATGGAGCGACCGCAAGGCCGCGTCGCTCCAGGCGTTCAAGGAATGGATGCCGGTGTCGGAAACGCCGTGGGGCAGCTATGACGTCGGCACGCTGGCGACGCTGTACCGCACCGAAAGCCGGCTGATCGCCCGCAGCGACGAGCCCGAGCTGAGCCCGTTGTTCAAGACCGGCGATCCGGCAAAGGCGCTGGCCGAATTCCGCGACGGCCCGCTCCAGGATGCGGCGCGCACGATGCTGGGCAGCGAGCAGGAAGTGTGGCTGGGCCATGCCATGGCGCGCTCGGTGCGCAGCGGCCAGAAGTGGCAGGTCGTCGGCTTCGGCACGATCATGGGTAAGCAGTTCACCCCGCCCCAGGCGATGGAATGGCTGAAGCCCGATGCCGGTGCCGCGACCAAGGCCTATGTCCAGGCGGGCGTGCTGGCGAGCAAGCTGGGCGTTCCGGCCGACCTCGACAATTGGGGCGGATTCCCGGCGGCGCGGGCGCGGTTCCTGAAATCGGCACAGGCGGCGGGCGCCGACCTGGTCGTGCTGTGCGGCGACAGCCACAATGCCTGGGCGTTCGATCTGGCGCAGGATGGCAAGCCCGCTGGCGTCGAGTTCGCCGGGCACGCCGTCACGTCGCCGGGCTATGAATCGGCGCTGGGCGTCGATCCGAAGATCGTCGCGAGCGCCATGGTCGCCGCCAATCCCGAGCTGAAATGGTGCGACACCAGCCGGCGCGGCTATATGGCTGTGACGCTGACCCCCAATGCCGCGCGCAACGACTGGGTATTCATGGACACGATCACCGAACGCAACACCCGCGCGAGCATCGGCCACACCGCCACCGTGCGGCGCGGCAGCAATGTGATGGCGTAAGGCGAGGACGGGGTTCTCCTGCGAACGCAGGAGCCCAGAGTCGCGGGCGATCGGCTCGTGGCTCTGGCCCCCCCTTTCGCGGGGGAACCAAAATTACCCCAGCCAGATCGCCCCGGCGACCAGCGCGGCGCCGCCAAGCAGCGCCGTCGCGATCCAGCCGCCGGCGCGCGCGATTGCCTGCGCCGTGCCGCTGTCGGTGGCCGGCGCCTCCAGCCGCGCCGCTGCTGCACGGAGCAGGCGCGGCGCGTCCTCGCCCAGTTCGGCGAGCGCCAGCGCCAGCGCCCCGCTGCTCGATGCCATCCGCGCCGGGCCGAAGCGATTGGCAAGCAGCCGCAACTGCGCCCGCCCGATCGCGCCCGACAGGTCGAACCCCGGCGCGATGGCGGCAAGCACGCCATCCAGCGTCACCATCGCCTTGAACACCAGCAACAGGTCGGGCGGCAGCACCAGCCCTTCCTCGCGCAGCAGTCGCAGGAAATCGGGAACCATCGCCGACAGGACGAGCGTGCCCCCGCCGTGGCGCTGGACGATCGCCTCCGCCGCGCGGTCGATCGCGCGGCGCGGAACGGCATGGCCCTCGCTCCACAGCGCCAGCGTATCGGCCAGCGCGCGTGCATTGCCGCTGGTCAGCGCCAGCACGAAGCCGACGAATTCGTCGCGCCGCTTCGGTCCGATATGCCCGATCGAGCCCAGGTCGAGCAGCGCAAGCCGGTCACCGGGCAGGCACAGAAGATTACCGGGATGCGGATCGGCGTGGAAGCGCCCGTTGACCAGCACCATCGCGATCACCGTGTCGGCGCCCAGTTCGGCAATCGCCTCCGGATCTATCCCTGCGTCGCGCAGCACCGCGCCCGACACCGGCTTCACCCCGGCGATATAGTCCATCACCAGCAGCGTCTCGGACGACCATACCCAGTGGATTTCGGGAATCACCACGCGCGCCGCGTCGGCCATATCGGCGCGCAGCAGGTCGGCGTTCCGCCCCTCGCTGGTGAAATCCAGTTCCTCGAGCAGCGCCTGGCGCAGCTGCCGCGCCAGCGCCACCGGCTCGAATCGGCGGGCTTCCGCGCTGCTCTTCGCGACCAGCGCGGCGAGTTCGCCGATCAGCCGGAGGTCGGCTTCCATCGCCGCGCGGATGCCGGGGCGGCGCACTTTCAACACCACCTCGCGCCCGTCGTGCAACCGCGCGCGGTGCACCTGCGCCATCGAGGCGGCGGCGAGCGGCTGGGTGTCGAACCAGGCGAACGCCTCCTCCGGCGCCATGCCCAGCGCGGTCTCGACTTCGCCGCGGATCGCCTCGAACGGCAGCGTCGGCGCGGCGCTTTGCAGCAGTTCCAGCTCGGCGATCCAGTCCGGCGGCAACAGGTCGCCGCGCGTCGCCAGGATCTGCCCGATCTTCACATAGGTCGGCCCCAGCGCCTCCAGCGCCAGCCGGGCCCGGCGGGGCAGGGGCAGCGCGCCCGTCGCCGGGTCCGCTGCATCCGCCTCCCCCGCAAAGCCCAGCCGGGCGAGCAGCACGCCCAGCCCGAAGCGCGCCGCGACGCCCGCGACGGTGCGTACCCGCGCCTGATCGCGCACTGCCGCCGTGAGCAGCCGGATCATCAGTCGAGCGACTTGCTCGCCTGTTCGAACATGTCCTTGCTCAGCCCCGGCGTCGCCACGATCCGCTCCAGCTCGGCGCGCATCCGGGCCGCGCGGCCCGCGTCGAACCGCTTCCACCGGCCCAGCGGCGGGATCAGCTTCGCGGCGGTCTGCGGGTTGAGCTTGTCGAGCGCGATCAGCTGGTCCGCGACGAAGCGATAGCCGCGCCCCGAGGGGTCATGGAACGCCCGCTGGTTGACGCTGAACGCGCCGATCAGCGCACGGGCGCGATTGGGGTTGGCCAGCGTGAAGTCCGGGTGGTGCACCAGCTTCTCGACCATCTCGGCGGTGTCGTCGCGCGGCGACAGCGCCTGGGTCTGGAACCATTTGTCGAGCACGAGTCCGTTGCCCGCATAGCGCGCATAGAAGGCGTCGAGCGCCTGCTGGCGCAGCGGCGAATTGCCCCCCGTCAACGTCGTCAGCGCGCCCTGGCGATCGGTCATGTTGTCGGCGTTCTGGAACTGGGCAAAGGCGATGTCGGGGGCATCCGCCGCGCCGCTGGCGGCGATATAGCCGAGCGCCACGGTCTTGATCCGCCGCGCACCCTTGGCCGCCGGCGAATATTCGAAGCGGTTGGCCTGCACCGATTCGTACAGCGCGCGCCATTCGCGCTCCAGCGCGCGGCCCAGATCGCGGCGCAGCGCCTCGCGCGCGCGGAAGATCGCCTCGGGCTCGACCACGGCCATCTGGTCGCCGATGAAGCTGTCGGACGGAAGCAACACGGCCTCCGCGATGAACGCATGGTCGAGCGAGGTGTCGGTCAGCGTATTGCGCACCGCGTCGATCACCGGCTGATGGTCCGCCGTGCCATTGGCGACGGCAGCGACCAGCGTGTCCAGCATCAGCTGCTGCATCGCCTCGTACCGGGCGAACGGATCGTCGTCATGCGCCGACAGGAAGGCAAGGTCGGCGGCGGTGCGATTGGTCTCCACCACGATCGGCGCGGAAAAGTCGCGATTGATCGACAGCACCGGCTGTTCGCTCAGATTCTCGAACACCATTTCGGCGGTCTCGTTCTTGAGCAGGAACAGTTGCTCGTCGCACATCGCCCGGCCCGTGATCGCGCCGAACAGCTTGAGCCGCAGCGGGATCACCATCGGTTCCTTGACCGGCTGGCCCGGCGTCGGCGGCACCGTCTGGCGCAGCGTCAGGCGGGCGCGGCCCCCCTCGCGCGTCAGCGTGGCCGAGACGCGCGGCGTGCCGGCCTGGCTGTACCACCGGCGGAACTGGATGAGGTCCACACCGCTCGCGGCTTCCATGCTCGCGACGAAATCCTCGCAGGTCGCGGCCGTCCCGTCGAAGCGATCGAAATACAGGTCGGTGCCCGCGCGGAACTTCTCCGGCCCCAGGATGGTGTGCATCATCCGGATGACTTCGGCGCCCTTGTTGTAGATCGTCGCCGTGTAGAAATTCGAAATCTCGATATATTCGTCCGGGCGCACCGGATGCGCCAGCGGGCCCGAATCCTCGGGGAACTGGCTGGCGCGCAGTCCGCGCACATCCTCGATCCGCTTGACGGCGGCGCTGCCCTGGTCGGCGGAGAAGCTCTGGTCGCGAAAGACCGTGAAGCCTTCCTTCAGGCTGAGCTGGAACCAGTCGCGGCACGTCACGCGGTTGCCCGACCAGTTGTGGAAATATTCGTGTGCAACGACGGCGGCGATTGCGTCGTAATCATAATCGGTCGCGGTGTCGGGGTCGGCGAGGATGTAGCGGCTGTTGAACACGTTCAGCCCCTTGTTCTCCATCGCGCCGAAGTTGAAATCGTCGACCGCGACGATGTTGAACACGTCCAGGTCATATTCGCGGCCATAGACGCGCTCGTCCCACGCCATGCTGAGCTTGAGCGCGTGGAGCGCATGGTCGGTCTTGGCCAGATCGGGGCTGCGCACCCAGATGCCGAGCTGCACCTCGCGCCCCGACATGGTGGTGAAGCTGCCGCGATTGGCGACCAGATCGCCCGCGACCAGCGCGAACAGATAGCTCGGCTTGGGGAAGGGATCGTTCCATTCGGCCCAGTGGCGCCCGCCGTCCAGATCGCCCTGCGCGATCGGATCGCCATTCGCCAGCAGCACGGGGAAGCGCGCCTTGTCCGCCGTCATCCGCACCGTATAGCGGCTGAGCACGTCGGGCCGGTCGGGGAAAAACGTGATGCGGCGGAAACCCTCGGCCTCGCACTGGGTGCACAGCATCCCCTGCGAGGCATAGAGCCCCTGGAGCTGGGTATTGCGTTCGGGCGCGATCACGACCTCGGTCTCCACGCTGTGCGCATCGCCCGTCAGCGGGATGACCAGGTTCGGGCCGTCCATCGACCAGCCCTCGGCGGCAACGCCGTCCACCCGCACCGCAACCGGGGTCAGCCCGTCGCCGTCCAGCCGCAGCGGGCGATCGTGCGCGCCGTTGCGCTCTACGGTCAGCGTGGCGCGCACGCGCGTCGCCGCCGGATCGAGATCGAAGTCGAGCGCGATGGCGGGGACGCGCCAGTCGGGCTCGCGATAGTCCTCGCGCCGAGTGATGGTGGGCGCCTGGGTTGCGGTCTGAACATCTGCCATAATCAGGGGATATAAGGGCAAGTCGTGCGACCGCCACTACAAAGTGGCAGCTTGCCTATGGCCTGCGGAATGCTACCGATAGGCCAGTTTCCCGCACCTTCCCTGGGGGTCCATACCGAATGCTTCGTTTTGCCACGCCGCTTACCCTTGCCCTGCTGCTCGCGACGCCGGTGGCGGCGCAGGTGGGCAGCGCCGACAAGAACGCCGTCATCAACGCCGAACTGCCCGCCGACCAGGCGGCGATGAAGAGCCATGTCATGTTCCTGGCATCCGATGCGATGCGCGGGCGCGACGCGGGGTCGCCCGAATATGATATTGCTGCGCAATATGTCGCGTCGCAATTCTATGCGCAGGGCCTGCGCCCGGGGGGCGATGCGGGATCGTATCTGCAAAAAGTGCCGCTGCTCAGCTACAAGGCGGCGGACAAGGGCAGCATGGCGATCACGCGCAAGGGCGGGGCACCCGTCGCGCTGACCTTTGGCGAGGACTATGTCCCCGGCGCCAATCCCGCCACGCTGAATTTCACGCGCACCGCGCCGGTTGCGTTCGTCGGCTATGGCATCGTCGGGCTGGGCCGCGACGACTACAAGGGCGTCGATGTGAAGGGCAAGATCGTCGTCTTCTTCGGCGGTGCCCCCAGCGCCTTCCCGGCGGAAGAGCGCGCGCATTTCAGCAGCGCGGCGACCAAGGGCGAGATCGCGATGAAGCGCGGCGCGGTCGGCTATATCGCGCTGGAGGGGCCGCGCGGCGGGCGCGGCAGCTATCCGTTCAAGATGATTGCGGCGAACTGGGATCGTCCGCGCGTCACCTGGGCGCATGCCGACGGCACCGGTTTCATCCCCACGGCGGCGGCGCCGGGCATGGGTATGCTGAGCCAGGTGGGCGCGGCCAAGCTGTTCGAAGGGGCGAAGACGCCCTGGGCCAGCATCCTCAAGCTTGCCGAGAATGACGCCGCGACGTTCAAGCCGATGGTGCTTCCGGTGACGCTGACCGTGGCGAGCAAGACCGCGCTCACGCCCATCACCAGCTATAACGTCGCCGGCATCCTGCCCGGCAGCGATCCGGTGCTGGGCAAGGAAGTCGTCGTCCTCTCCGCGCATCTCGACCATGTCGGCGTCGGCAAGCCGGATGCGAAGGGCGACACCATCTATAACGGCGCGATGGACAATGCGGTCGGCATCGCCTCGCTGATCGAGGAAGCAAAGCGGTTCAAGGCATCGGGCAAGGCGCCGCGCCGCTCGATCCTGTTCCTGGCGGTGACGGCGGAGGAAAAGGGCCTCGTCGGTTCCGATTACTTCGCGCACAACCCCACGGTGCCCAAGGAAAACCTGGTCGCCGACGTTAATCTCGACATGCCGATCATCACCTACAAGTTCGAGGACGTGACGCCGTTCGGCGCGGCGCATTCGACGCTGGGCGACACGGTGGCGCGCGCCGCCGCGCAGATCGGCGTGGGCGTGGGCAGCGATCCGCGGCCGGACGAGGCATTCTTCGTCCGATCCGACCATTATCGCTTCGTCCAGCAGGGCATCCCCTCGGTCTTCCTGTGGCCGGGCGAGAAGGGTGAGGGCAAGGCCGCGACCGACAGCTTCCTGGCGGATAACTACCACAAGCCTTCGGACGAAGTGGCGCAGGTACGCCCGATCGACTGGGAATCGGGCGTGCGTTTCGTCGACGTGAACTATCGCATCGCGCGCGAGATCGCCGACGCCGACGTGAAGCCGATGTGGAAGAAGGGCGATTTCTTCGGCACCACGTTCGGCGGACCGATGGAGAAGTGATGCTCCGCCGCCTGCTCCTGCCGCTGCTGCTCCTCGCCGCCCCTGCGGCAGTCGCGCAACAGCTTCCGCCCGAGCAGGCGGCGATCAAGGCGCATATCCAGTTCCTCGCCTCTGATGCCCTGCGCGGGCGCGAGGCGGGGACGCGCGATTATGACGTGGCGGCGGAATATGTCGCGGCGCAGATGCTGGCCGCGGGGCTGACCCCTGCGGGCAAGGACGGCGGCTGGTTCCAGCCGGTCGCCATCGCCAATTACCGCCCCTCGGAAAAGGCGAAATGGACGCTGACGCGCGGCACCGAGGCGGTGCCGTTCGACTTCGGCGTCGATTTCCTCAACGGCGGCGTGCCCTCCAACCCCGATTTCACGGCCGAGGGGCAGGTAGTGTTCGCCGGATACGGCATCGTCTATCCGCAGGGTAAGCGCGACGATTACAAGGGGCTCGACGTGCGCGGCAAGATCGTCGCGCTGCTCCCCGGCGTCCCCGCCGGGCTGCCCAACGCAGTCGAGGCGCATTTCGGCGACGACGACCAGAAGGCACTGCTCGCGCAGCAACGCGGGGCCAAGGCAGTGATCCTGCTCGAATCCGCCGCGCGCCATGCCGAATTCCCGTTCGAGGCGTTTGCCCCCTATTGGAACTATCAACGCAGCACCTGGGCGACGCCGGAGGGCAAGGTGTTCGCGCCTGCGCCGGGGGCGCCGGTGGTGGGGATGGTATCGTCGGCGGGCGCGGAGAAGCTGTTCGCGGGATCGAAGATCCGCTGGCGCAGCGTGCTTGCCGCCGAACGGCGCGGCGCGGCGCTGCCCACCGGGCCGCTGGCCGCAACGCTGTCGCTCGGCACCCGCACCTGGCTGCGCATGGCGCAGAGCCGCAACGTGCTGGGCATGCTGCCGGGCAGCGATCCGGCGCTCAAGGACCAAGTGGTGGTCGCCTCGGCCCATCTCGATCATGTCGGGCTGGGCGAGGCCGTGAAGGGCGATCGCATCTATAACGGCGCGATGGACAATGCCGCCGGGGTGGCGATGATCCTGGAGGCGGCGCGCGCGATCCAGCGATCGGGCACGCGCCCGCGCCGCTCGATCCTGTTCCTCGCGCTGACGGCGGAGGAAAAGGGGCTGATCGGCTCCGATTATTTCGCGCACAATCCCGTCGTGCCGCGCGAGTCGCTGGTCGCCGACCTCAATCTCGACATGCCGATCCTCACCTTTCCGCTGACCGATCTGGTCGCGCTGGGCGGCGAGCGATCGAGCATCGGCCCGGTCGTCGCGGCGGCAGCAGCAGCGGAAGGGCTCAAGGTTGTGCCCGACCCCGCGCCCGAGGAAATGTTCTTCGTCCGATCGGATCACTACAGCTTCGTCAAGGCGGGCATCCCCGCCGTGTCGGTCGATACCGGCCCCGGCGGTGCGGGCGATGCCGCGCAAAAGGATTTCCTAGCGAACCATTATCACAAGCCGTCGGACCAGATCGACTTGCCGTTCGACTGGGTTAGCGCCGCCAAGTTCCTGCGCGTGAACACCGCCGTGTTGCGCGCCCTGGCCGATGGCGATCAGCGCCCGCGCTGGAACAAGGGCGATTTCTTCGGCGTGCAGTTCGGCGGCTACGGCGCGCAATGATGCCGGCGGGATAGCCCGCTATACACCTGCGTATAGGTCGGGTGCCGGTCGAAGCGCCCGTTCCGCACACCTTCGTATTATTTCGTCTAGTCGGTCTTCGCGCCACATGGGGGGAACACAGCAACCCCGCGGAGACTTCCCATGCGCAAGAACCCGACCTCTGACGATTTCGCGCTCGCCGTCTCGCGGCGCGCGCTGGTCGCGGGTGCCGCCGGCGTCGCGGCGACGACGCTGATTCCCTCGGCGGCGTTCGCTGCCGTGCATTCGCAGCCCACCCCCCAAGCCCCCAACGGAGTACCCCCCATGAGCAGCGGTTTTGTGAAGACCAAGGATGGCGTCGAGATCTTCTACAAGGATTGGGGTCCCAAGGATGCCCAGCCGATCGTGTTCCACCATGGCTGGCCGCTGTCGTCGGACGACTGGGACGCGCAGATGCTGTTCTTCCTCGCGAACGGTTACCGCGTCGTCGCGCATGACCGTCGCGGCCATGGCCGGTCGTCGCAGGCGGCAACCGGCAACGACATGGATCACTATGCCGCCGATGCCTCGGCCGTGTCCGAGCATCTCGACCTGAAGAACACGGTCCATATCGGCCATTCGACCGGCGGCGGCGAAGTCGCGCGCTATGTCGCCAAGTTCGGCATTCCCCAGGGCCGCGTCGCAAAGGCCGTGCTGGTTGCCGCGATTCCGCCGCTGATGCTCAAGACCGCCGCCAATCCCGGCGGCACGCCGATCGAAGTGTTCGACGGCTTTCGCAAGGCGCTGGCCGCCAATCGCGCGCAATTCTATCTCGATGTCGCCTCGGGTCCGTTCTACGGCTTCAACCGTCCGGGCGCTGCGGTTTCGCAGGGCATCATCCAGAATTGGTGGCGCCAGGGCATGATGGGCGCCGCCGTCGCGCATTACGAAGGGATCAAGGCGTTCTCGGAAACCGACCAGACCGCCGATCTCAAGGCGATGACGGTGCCGACGCTGGTGCTCCAGGGCGATGACGATCAGATCGTCCCCTATACCGACGCGGCGGAACTCCAGATCAAGCTGCTGCCCAAGGGCCAGATCAAGATCTACAAGGGCTTCCCCCACGGCATGCTGACGACGCACGCCGACGTCATCAACCCGGACCTGCTCGCCTTCGTGAAGGCCTGATCGCGTCGCGATAGAAGGGGGAGGGTGGCACGTCCGCTCTCCCCTTTTCGCGTGCGCGCCCTATACCGCGCCCATGCGGTTGCTGATTTTCGGTCCCGGTTACACGGCCTCGCGCATTGCCGACGCCCTGCGCCCGCGCGGTGCCCGGATCGTCGCGGTGCGGCGGGGCGACTATGCCGATCCCGACCGCGTGGCGTTCGAGATCGCCCACGCGACGCACATCCTGTCCAGCGTGCCCCCCACCGAGGCAGGCGACCCCGTGCTCTCCGCTTTCGGCCCTGCCATCGCGGCATCGGGGGCGTGGATCGGCTATCTCTCGTCCACCGGCGTCTATGGCGACAGCGGCGGGGCGTGGGTGGACGAAGGCGCGCCGCTGAAAGGACGCCGTGGCCCCCGGCTGGCGGCTGACGCGGCATGGAGCGCGCTGCCCGGTGCCCGCGTGTTCCGGCTGCCCGGCATCTATGGCCCGGGTCGCTCGGCGCTGGAGCGAGTGGCGGCGGGGCAGGCGGTGCGGGTGGCTGTGCCGGGGCAGGTGTTCAGCCGGGTGCATGTCGACGACATCGTCAGCGGCGTGATCGCCGCGTTCGACGGGCCACCGGGCGCCTATAACCTCGCCGACGATCTGCCGGCGCCGCACAGCGACGTGCTGGCTTATGCCGCGACGCTGCTTGGCCTGCCGCCCGGTCCCGAAATCCCGCTCGACGCGGCGCAGCTCAGCCCGCAGTCGCGCGCCTTTTATGCCGAGAATCGCCGCGTCGCGAATGGCAAGGCGCGCCGCCTGCTCGGCTGGCGCCCGGCCTATCCGACTTACCGGTTGGGCCTGCGCGCCCTCAGCGCGATGACCAGCCCCACGCCCGCCAGCGCCGCGCCGCCCACCGCCAGCGACGACCAGCGATAACCTTCGTACAGCGTCGACAGCAGCATCGCGATCACCGGGATCAGCACGCTGGTATAGGCCGCCTTGGCCGGCCCGATCGTGCGGATCAGCTGGAAATAAAGGGGGAAGCTCAGCGCCGAACCGACCACGCCCAGATAGGCGATCCCCGCGACATAGCCCCAGCGCGCCTCGAAGCTCGGCGGCCCGACCGTGACGAACGCGAAGCCCGCGTCGATCGCCGCGCCGCCCAGCATCGCCCAGCCCAGCACCGTCGACATGGGATAGGCGCGCGCCACGCGGGTCGCCTGCATCACATTGGCGACCGACGCAGACAGCACGCCCGCCAGCGCCAGCCCGATGCCGATCATCGCCTCATGCGGGCCGACCGGGCTCAGCCGCGCCTCGTGCACGAACAGCAGCGCGACGCCTGCCATGGCGACGGCGGAGCCGAGCAGCAATTGGCCCCCCATGCGCTGCCCCAGAAACACCCGCGCCAGCAGCGCATTGGGCACCAGCAACAGCGCATAGACGATCGCCACCACGCCCGACGTGATGTGCCCTTCGGCGCGATAGACGAAGTTGAAGTTGAGCACGAACTGCGCGCAGCCCAGCGTCAGCGCAAAGGCGATGCCGCGTCCGCCCAGCCGCACCCCGTCGCCCCGGATCGCGGCCCAGATCAGCATCACCACGCCCGCGACTGCGAATCGATAGCTGACCGACCAGGAGGGCGGAACCACGGCGATCTGGTCCTTGATGACCAGCCAGGTCGATCCCCAGATCAGCGTCACCAGCGCGAACGGCAGCAACACCGACAGCCGCGTCGAGCGAGGCGGGGTGGCAAAAGTCACAGCGCGGCGATCGCGTCGGCCAGCGGCTGCACGGCCTGTGCGCTGTGATTCCACGACGTGACCAGCCGGATTTCTCCCGGCGCCCAGTCGTAAAAGTCGAACCCGGCGGCGCGCAGCCGCGCCGCGTCCTCGGGGCTGGCCTTGAGGAACAGCTCGTTCGCCTGCACCGGATGGACGAGCCGGTCGCCCGCCGCCTGCGCCAGCGCCTGCGCGGCCGCATTCGCCGCGCGGGCATTGGCCAGCCACACATCGTCGGCCAGCATCGCCAGCAGCTGCGCGGCCAGATAGCGCCCCTTGGACAGGAGCAGCCCCGCGCGCTTGCGGCGCATCAGCGTAGCCTCGGCCAGGTCGGTGTCGAAGAACACGAGCGCCTCGGCGCTCATCGCCCCGTTCTTGACGAAGCCGAAGCTCAGCACGTCCACCCCTGCGCGCCACGTCACGTCGGCGGGGTGGCAGCCAAGGTGCGCGACGGCGTTGGCAAAGCGCGCCCCGTCCATGTGCAGCCCCAATCCCCGCGCCCGCGCCAGCGCGCCGATCGCCGCCACGTCGTCGGGGGCATAGACGAGGCCGTACTCGGTCGCGTTGGTGATCGAGATCGCGTGCGGCTGGACCCGGTGGACGTCGTTGGCGATCGCGTCGATGACGGCGGCGATCCCGTCCGGGGTCAGCTTGGCGCCCGTTCCCTCGGCCAGCATCAGCTTGGCGCCATGCGTGTAGAATTCGGGCGCGCCGCACTCGTCATTCTGGATATGCGCATCGCGGTGGCACACCACCCCGCCATAGGGCGGACACAGCGCCGCCAGCGCAAGCGCATTGGCGGCCGTGCCCGACGGCACCCACAGCGCGCGCACCGGGCATTCGAACAACGCCGAAAACTGCGCATCGAGCGACTTCGACCAGCGATCGCCATCATAGGCGGTGTCGAGTTCGTTCACATCCGCCATGGCCGAGAGGACCTGACGGCAGACCGGGGCGGCATTGTCTGAGAAAAAGCGCATGGCGTGGCTTTGCGGGAAGCCGGGGGGTGCGGTCAACCGGGGTGGGGTGGGCTGTGGTTCACGCGAAGGCGCGAAGGCGCGAAGAACATAATCCTTCCCCGCAAGGGCAGGGCTGTCGCATATGGGCCGTAGTCCCCCTCACCCTTCCCACCGCCTTCGGCGGCGGGCCCCTTCCCTCTCCCACAAGGGGAGAGGGAGAGAAGGCGCTATGCTCCCTCTCCCCTTGTGGGAGAGGGAGGGAGCCGCGAAGCGGCGGAAGGGTGAGGGGGACTTCAGTTCAACTGCGATAGCCCTGCCTTGGCGGGGGAGGATTCGGCAAGCCTACTCGAACAACCCCCCGCCTTGCCCGCGCCCACCGGGCTCGCGCGTGCGGTCGCGGTCGTCCCTGCTGCGCGGGGCGTCGCGGCGGTCGCCATAGCCGCCATCGGGGTCGTCCTGCGGGCCCAGCACTTCGGTTTCCACCGGCGATCCGCGCAGCGCACCGTCGATGCCGTTGAGCACGTCGTCCAGCGTCACCGCGTCTTCGCTCACGTTCTCGACCTCTTCCACCGGCTCGGGCGGGGGCAGGGTCAGGTTGAGCGCGCGGACCATGAAGTCGCGCCATACGCGTGCGGGCAGCCCGCCGCCCGCCAGCCCGGCGATGGGCGAATTGTCGTCGTTGCCGATCCACACGCCCACCACCAGATCGCCCGCATAGCCGACGAACAGCGCATCGCGGCTGTCCTGCGTCGTGCCGGTCTTGCCGAACGTGGGGATGGGCAGCGCCGCGCCGCGTCCGGTGCCCGATTGCACCACGCTGCCCAGCATCGATCGCAGGTCGTCCAGCTCGCCGCCCGGAAAGCGCGTCGCCGCGCCCAGCCGTCGCGCCAGCCAGTCATCGGCCGAATCGTCGTTGCTCAGCCCCACTGGGCGCACCGGATAGCTGCCATTGGCGATCGCCGCATAGGCGGCGGTCAGTTCGAGCAGCGATACCCCCGACGTGCCCAGCGCGATCGACGCTTCGTTGGCGATCGGGGTGGAGATGCCCAGATCGCGCGCGGCGCGGATCACGTTGCCCACGCCGATCTTGGCGGTCAGCCGCGCCGCGACGACGTTGCTCGATTTGGCGAATGCCTGGCGCAGCGTGATCCGCCCGGCATAGCGCCCATCGCTGTTGGTGGGGGACCATTCGCCGATCGTCACGGGCTCGTCGTCGACCATCGTGTCGGGCGTCATCCCGCTGCGCAGCGCCGCGAGGTACACGAACAGCTTGAACGCCGATCCCGGCTGGCGCCGCGCCTGGGTGGCGCGATTGAACGGGCTTTCGCGGTATTTGCGCCCGCCCACCATCGCGACGACGCGCCCGTCGGGCCGCATCGCGACCAGCGCGATCTGGCTGCCGCGCAGCCCGGCGGCCTTTACCGCGCGCTCGGCGGCCTGCTGGATCGGTGTTTCCAGCGTGGTCCGCACCGTCTGTTCGGTCGCGACGCCGCCGGCGCGGTCGCGTGCCTGGGGCAGCACCCAATCGGCGAAATAGGTGCCGTTGGGCAATTCCTCGCTACTGCTCACCTTCAGCACGGCGGGGCGGATGCGCGCCGCCTCCGCCTCGGTAATCAGCCCCGCGTCCGCCATCGACGCGATCACCAGCTTCTGCCGATCGCGCGCGCCCTTCAGATTGCCGGTGGGCGCCAGCCGGCTCGGCGCCTGCACCAGCCCCGCGAGCAGCGTCGCCTGGCTGATCGTCAGATCCTCGGGCGCGCGGCTGAAATAATGCTGCGCCGCCGCGCGCAGCCCGTACACATTGTCGCCGAAATAGACGTTGGACAGGTAGCGCGAGAGGATTTCCTCCTTCGACAGCCATGCCTCCAGCCAGAAGGCGATCAGCACTTCCTGGAACTTGCGCGTCGCGGTGCGCTGCTGCGTCAGGAAGGCGTTCTTCGCGAGCTGCTGGGTGATCGTGCTGCCGCCCTGCGATCCGCCGCTCGACGTCGCGTTGTGGAACGCGGCGCGCAGGATGCCGCGCGGGTCCACGCCCCAATGGCCGTAGAAGCGCCGGTCCTCGATCGCGACGAATGCGTCGCGGACATGCTTGGGCAGCTTGGTCGCGTCCACCGGCGTCGCGATCACGGCGCCGCGCCGCGCGATCGGATCGCCTTCGGCCGACAACAGCGTGATCGATGGCGGGGCGGGCGGCTGGAGCGACTTGGACAGCGGCGCGGTGATCGCCAGCCACGCGACCGCAATTACGAACAACAGGATCAGCGCCGCGATGCCGCGCGAAATCCATTGCCAATAGTTGCGCCGGCGCAACGCGGGCACGTTGCTGGCATAGGGCTCGGCGCCCGCATCCGGGCGATCGCCCGGGGGCGGTGGTGGTGGCGGCGGCGGAGATGCAGCTGCGCGGCGCCAGAAGCGCGCGCGCGGTGGGGTGGAGGGCTCTATCGGCGCAGGCGGCGGCATCGCGTCGCCGCGGGCCAGCGGCGGCGGCGTTGTGCGCCATGCCCCGATGTCGCGCGGGCGCGCGGGCGTCTCCCCCGCCTCGGGCTCTGCCTGCCGCCGTAGCGGAAAGCGGGCATCCATATTGCCGGGTTCGCGCGCCATCAGCGCCTCCTAGACGCAGTGGCGCACGGGGAAAAGCGCAACTCCATGGTGTGTTGTTACGATAATACGGTCGGGCGCGCAACGGCCCGGCGATTCAGGCCTCCAGCTCGACGTCCCAATAGAGCCAGTCGTGCCAGGTTTCGTGGAGGTGGTGCGGGGGAAAGCGGCGGCCATGTTCCTGGAGCTGCCAGCTGGTGGGGCGGATCGGTTCGATATGGAGCGGCATCGCGGCCTGTTTCGGCGTCCGCCCGCCCTTTTTCAGGTTGCAGGGGGCACAGGCAGTGGCGACATTTTCCCAGGTGGTGCGCCCGCCCTGGGCGCGGGGAATGACATGGTCGAAGGTCAGATCGCGCGGGGACCCGCAATATTGGCAGGTGAACTTGTCGCGAAGGAACAGATTGAAGCGCGTGAAGGCGGGGAAATTGGACGGTTTGACATATTGTTTGAGCGCGATGACCGAAGGTAGCCTCAGCCTCGCGCTGGGACTTCGGACTTCGCGTTCGTAATAGGAAACGACATCGACCCGGTCGAGGAACAGCGCCTTTATCGCCGTTTGCCAGGGCCATACGCTCAGCGGATAATAGCTCAGCGGCGTATAATCCGCGTTCAGCACCAGCGCGGGGCAGCTATCTGGATGGCGGATCACATCGGGATGATACATACGCTCCCTCGCCCTGGTTGTTCGCCAGCCTCCCTGCCGGGAAAGCGTGACGCCAGCATGACAGCATATGCCGCGACTCGCGGTCAAGGGCCGGTTCGATGATTATCCACACCCGCTTCGCGCCCAGCCCCACCGGGCGCCTGCATCTGGGCCATGCCTGGTCGGCGGTCCAGGCGCACGATTTCGCCCGCGCCGCCGGCGGGCGCTTCAGCCTGCGGATCGAGGATATCGACGGCACCCGCAGCCGCCCCGAGCATGTCGACGCGATCCTGCGCGACCTGGAATGGCTGGGGCTGGAATGGGACGGGCCGGTTACGTTCCAGTCGCAGCGGCTGGCGCTGTACGCGCAGGCGCTCGACCGGCTGCGCGGGCTGGGGCTGCTCTATCCCTGTTTCTGCACCCGCGCCGACATCGCCGCGAGCCTCAGCGCGCCGCACGGGCCGGACGGCGCGCTGTATCCCGGCACCTGCCGGGGGCTGGCGGCGCCCGATCTTTCCCGCCCGCACAGCTGGCGGCTGGACATGACGCGGGCGCTCGCAATCCTCCCCGGCACGGGGAGGGGGACCGCCGCCGAAGGCGGTGGTGGAGGGGGGCTGCGGCAAGGCACTCTGCTTGTGGCGCTCCCCCTCCACCAGCCTGCGGCTGGCCCCCCTCCCCGTCCCGGGGAGGAACTGACGTGGCACGATGCCCTGGCCGGCACCGTCGTCGCCGACCCTGCGTCGCATGGCGACGTCGTCCTCGCGCGCAAGGACGCGCCCGCCAGCTACCACCTTGCCGTGACGGTGGACGACGCGGCGCAGGGGATCACCCATGTCGTGCGCGGGGTGGACCTGTTTGCCGCCACGCATGTCCACCGCCTGCTCCAGGCGCTGCTCGACCTGCCCGTCCCCGAATACCGCCACCACCCGCTGCTGCTCGGCCCCGATGGCACCCGCCTTGCCAAGCGCCACGGCGCGCCCAGCCTGGAGGCGATGCGGCTGGCGGGGCAGGACGGGCGCGCGCTGGCCGATCAGTTGCGGTCCGGCCGGCTGCCGGTTGGAATCGTCGCCGCACCGGCGTAGAATGGTGCAAAGGAGTCACCCATGTTGTTCCTCGCCATCCTGCTCGTCGCCGCCGTCGCCGCTGTGATTTTCGTCCTCATTCGCGGGCTGGTGAACATGGCCGGGACCACCACCACCGACCTGGAAGGCGAAGGCCCCAGCGAACGCGCCCTCAAGTCGAACAAGCTGATGCAGCAGCGCGTGCTGCTCCAGGGCGTGGCGATCGCGATCATCGCCCTGATCCTGATGATCGCTTCGTCCAAGGGGTGATTGCGGGCGGAGGGTCGACTTGCCGGGGACCTTTCCCTTCTTTCGGGAGGCTTTCCTTCTTTTTTTCGTCATGCTGAACTTAGCATCCATCGGGCAACAGGCTGCGTCCCCGCCCGTGGAGGGTTGGATGCTGAAACAAGTTGAGCATGACGGTTTGAAAAGGGCCCTTGGGTGCGACCCAAGACCCGTTCCCACCCAAACCCCGCTTTCGCCCCGCCGCCACAGCGCGTAAGGCGCTGCCATGGTAAAGCTGAACAAGATCTACACCCGCACCGGCGACGATGGCACCACCGGGCTGGTCGATGGCTCGCGCGTGTCGAAGGGTGATCCCCGGCTGGGCGCGATGGGCGATGTCGATGAGGCGAACAGCGCGATCGGCGTGGCGCGCGCGGCGCTCGGCCCCGGCGCGCTGTCCGACATGCTGGCGCGCATCCAGAACGACCTGTTCGATCTGGGCGCCGATTTCGCCACGCCGCTGGAAGTGGCCGGGGGCTTGCGCATCGTGCCCTCGCAGGTC
This sequence comes from Sphingomonas degradans, assembly GCF_053502645.1. NCBI lineage: Bacteria > Pseudomonadati > Pseudomonadota > Alphaproteobacteria > Sphingomonadales > Sphingomonadaceae > Sphingomonas > Sphingomonas degradans. Next base: position 3,629,542 of record NZ_CP177172.1, on the reverse strand, counting down.
GACTGGCTCGAAGAGCGCATCGATCACCTCAACGCCGCGCTGGATCCGCTGACCAGCTTCGTGCTGCCCGCCGGCGATCCCGCTGCCGCCGCGCTCCACCTTGCCCGCGCGATCGTGCGCCGCGCCGAGCGCACTGCCGTCGCCGCCGCGCAAGTCGTGGCTTTAAGTCCGAACGCGATCACCTATCTAAATCGCTTGTCGGATCTGTTGTTCGTTGCGTCGCGTGCCGTGAACCTAAATGCGGGCGGGGACGTTCTGTGGGTTCCGGGAGCCTCGCGATAGATGCGTTGAACATGGCTTGACGCGCGTGCTGCCGTCAAGTTAGGAGAACATAATGCGAACAGAAAGCGATTCAGAACCGGCTTCCTGTCCGCTTGCGGCGCAGTTCTCCCGGGTGCGCGGGCTCAGCACCGCGCTGGTCGCGACGCTTTCCGATGCCGATGCGACGATCCAGTCGATGGACGATGCCTCGCCCGCCAAATGGCATCTGGCGCATACGACCTGGTTCTTCGAAACCTTTGTCCTGCGCGATCATGTGCCCGGCTATCGGCTTCACGACGAGCGCTTCCCGTTCCTGTTCAATAGCTATTACGAGGCAGAGGGCGCGCGCCATGCCCGGCCCGCGCGCGGCATGTTGTCGCGCCCGTCGCTCGACGAAATCCGCGATTGGCGCGCGGCGGTGGACACGGCGTTGCTGGCTGCGCTTCCCGATCTGCCCCCGGCGGCGACGGCGGGGGTCGCGCTGGGGTGCAACCATGAGGAGCAGCATCAGGAACTGCTGCTGACCGACATCCTCCATCATTTCTCGGTCAATCCGCTGGAGCCCGCCGTCTGGCCCGGCGCGCCCAAGGTGCCCGTGGCGATGCCCGGCCCGATCGGCTGGATCGAAGGGCAGGCGGGCCTGGTCGACATCGGCCTCAACCAACCCTCAACTTCCTCAACATTTTCGAGCCGCGCGCCCTTTGCGTTCGACTGCGAAGGCCCGCGCCACCGCGCGCTGCTCCACCCCCATGCGCTGGCCGACCGCACCGTCACCAACGGCGAATGGGCGGCGTTCATCGCCGATGGCGGCTATGCCGATCCGCGCCATTGGCTGTCCGATGGCTGGGCCTGGGTTCAGGCCAACGCGATCGTGGCGCCGCTGTATTGGCGGCGCGAGGGTGCGGGCTGGACCCGTTTCGGGCTCGACGGCCGCCGCCCGGTCGATCCCGCAGCACCCGTCACGCATGTCAGCCTGTACGAAGCGGACGCCTATGCCAGCTGGGCGGGCGCGCGGCTTCCGACCGAATTCGAGTGGGAAGCCGCCGCTGCGGCGTATGATTCGAGCGGCGGCAACCAGCTCGACACTGCCGGCCCGGTCGAGCCGCGCCCGTCGCCGGGCGGACCCGCGTTCTTCGGCGATGTCTGGGAATGGACCGGGAGCGCGTACCGCCCTTATCCCGGCTTTCGCACCGCCGAGGGTGCGGTCGGCGAGTATAACGGCAAGTTCATGAGTGGCCAGTTCGTGCTGCGCGGCGGCAGCTGCGCCACGCCGCGCGGCCATGTCCGCGCCGCCTATCGCAATTTCTTCTATCCCCATCAGCGCTGGCAATTCACCGGCGTCCGGCTGGCAAAGGACCTCTGATATGCTCAAGCAGGAAGCCGAGGACGGCCAGTCCAGTCTAGCCGATCCCAATTTCCGCCACGACGTGCTGACCGGGCTGTCGATGCGGCCGCGCGCCATCCCCGCGCGCTGGTTCTATGACCGGCGCGGGTCGGAGCTGTTCGAGGCGATCACCGACCTGCCCGAATACTACCCCACCCGCACCGAAACCGCGCTGCTCGAACAGGTCGGCCCCGATCTCGCCGGGCTCTCGGCGCAGGGCGCGGCCGTGGTCGAATTCGGATCGGGATCGTCGACCAAGACGCCGCTGGTGCTGCGCGCGATCAACCCCGGTGCCTATGTGCCGATCGACATTTCGGGCGATTTCCTGCGCCAGTCGGCGGCGGACCTGTCCCAAGCCTTTCCGGGACTGCCGGTCTATCCGGTCGAGGCCGATTTCCTGCGCCCGGTGCCACTGCCCGAACAGGTGGCTGGCCTGCCGAAGCTGGGCTTCTTCCCCGGATCGACCATCGGCAACATGAATGCGTGGCACGCGGTCGACCTGCTGCGGGCGATGCGCGAATGGCTGGGCGAGGGGGCGCGGCTGCTGATCGGGATGGACCGCGTGAAATCGCCCGACATCCTGGTTCCCGCCTATGACGACGCGCATGGCGTGACGGCGGCGTTCAACCTGAACCTGCTCGACCGGATCAATCGCGAGCTGGCGGGGACGATCCCCGTCGATGCCTTTCGCCACCGCGCCCTGTGGAACGAAGGTGCGGCGCGGATCGAAATGCATCTGGAGGCGCAGCGCGACGTGAACTTCACGGTCGAGGGGCGGCCCTTCGCAATGGCGGCGGGCGAGACGATCCACACCGAGAACAGCCACAAATACGGCCCCAATGGCGCCCGCCAGCTGCTGCGTGCGGGCGGCTGGACCCCGGTTGCCGAATGGACCGATCCGAAGGACTGGTTCGCGCTGATCCTCTGCGAAGCCCAGCCGCTGCGCCGCGCGCCCTAGCCGTGGGCGCCGTCAGGCGGTAACGGAGCAGGCAACAACGGCAGGAGCAGGCGATGAAGACGGTAGGCGTGATCGGTGCGGGACAGATGGGCGCAGGGATTGCGCAGGTCTCGGCCCAGGCGGGCTATCGCGTGCTGCTCTCCGACGTCGATCAGACCCGGGCCGACACCGGCAAGGCGGGCATCGCCAAGCAGCTTGCCCGCGCGGTGGACAAGGAGAAGATCAGCGCCGCCGACGCCGAGGCCGCGCTGGCGCGGATCGAGCCGGTGGCCGATGTCTCTGCCATGGCCCCGTGCGAACTCGTGATCGAGGCTGCGACCGAGCGCGAGGCGATCAAGCGCCAGATCTTCGAGGCGGTCGGCAAGGTGCTCGGCGCCGACGCGATCCTGGCGAGCAACACCTCGTCGATTCCGATCACTCGGCTGGCGCAGGCGTCGCCCGATCCGGCGCGCTTCATGGGCGTGCATTTCTTCAATCCGGTGCCGGTGATGGGCCTGATCGAGCTGATCCGCGGCCTTGCCACCTCAGACGCGACTGTCGCCGCGGTCGAGGCGTTCGGCCAGTCGCTGGGCAAGCGCATCGTCCACGCCAATGACGCGCCGGGCTTCATCGTCAATCGCGTGCTGATGCCGATGCTCAACGAAGCGTGCTTCGCGCTGGGCGAGGGGGTGGCGACGATTCCCGATATCGACGCGGCGTGCCAGCTGGGGCTCAACCACCCGATGGGGCCGTTCACGCTCGCGGACTTCATCGGCCTAGACACCTGCCTGGAAATCACCCGCGTCCTGTTCGAAGGCACCGGCGACCCCAAATTCCGCCCCGCGCCGCTGCTGGTCAAATATGTCGAAGCCGGCTGGTATGGCCGCAAGACCAGGCGCGGCTTCTATGACTATACGGGCGCGGAGCCGGTGCCCACGCGCTAGGCCAGCGCGGGAACGCGCTGGTGCGGGGCGATCGGCGCGGTCTGGCGCTCCACTGCCCAATGCGCCAGCGTGTCGAACGGGATCGATGCGTGGAAGGCGATGCCCGCCCGGCCGCGCCGCGCCCAGACGACGCAACCGGGGCGCGCGTCCATGCCGCCCACCATCAGCGTCACGGGCTGGCCGGGCCGCAGCCCTTCGGCCTCGACCTTGGCGCCGCCCTGCGACACGTCCAGCAGCGTGGCGGGAGAGCGGTCATAGCCGATCAGCACGCTCGCGCCGCACGGTACATGGACTCGCGGCATGCGCTGGACCCAGTGGCTGGCAACGCAGTGCGGGCCGTTGAGCACGTCGGGCACATCGATCCGCGTCGCAAAATGCACGCCGATCCGGTTGTCCTGCGACCAGACGACTTCGCCCTCGATCACATGGCCGGATCGCATCTCTACCGTCACCGGCTTGCCGGGCGGCAGCGCCACCGGTACCTTGGCCATCATCCCGCCGGGGGAGAGGTTGCGGATCAGGCACAGGCTTTCCAATGCGTCCCAGCGCAGGATTGCCGAGCGGAACACCCTGAGCGTGTCGCGGTCGTCCGCGCGCCGATCGGTGGTTTCGACCGCAGCGAGGCGCGGGCGCGCCTTTGGCGCGTTGGTCGCGGTGGGCGCGGCGACGGGCAGCGGCTCGGCGGGAAGCCCGGCCAGCAACGCCTCGGCATTGCGCAGCGCAAAGGGCAAGGGCGTATCGGCACCCGGCACCGGGAACGCGGCGACCAGGCAATCGCGCAGCCAGCCGATATCGGGGGCGGCGGCTGCCTGGGCTGCGGCAACTTCGGGTTCGTGGCGGGTCCGCGTACGCTCACTCATATACTCGCTCCGGCTAGTTGCTAGGAGGAGGCATGCATCGCTGCGGGGGTAAGGCTCGTTCGTCTCCACTCCCCACAGATGGCAAGCGCGACCCGCTCCCACCCGAAACGCCCGTGGGACTTTTGACCCATCCGGCGGACAGGCGCACCCGGCGCCCGTCCAATCTTCACTAATTGGAAGGGGTTAACGAAAGGTAAATCGCGCGTCCGGCGCGCTCAGGGCAGCAACAGCCCCGCCAGCGCCGCGCTCATCAGGTTGGCCAGGCTGCCCGCGATCAGCGCGCGCACGCCCAGCTTGGCGATCATCGGGCGCTGGTTGGGCGCCAGGCTGCCGGTCGCCGCCATCTGGATCGCGATCGAACTGAAATTGGCGAATCCGCACAGCGCGAAGGTGATGATCGCCCGCGTGCGCGGCGCGATGTCGGTCATGCCGCCCAGGTCGATAAAGGCGACGAATTCGTTGAGCACCAGCTTGGTGCCGAACAGCCCGCCCGCCGCCGTCGCCTCGTGCCACGAAATGCCGAGCAGGAACATGATCGGGGCAAAGATCGTGCCGATGATCTTCTGGAAGCTGAGGTCGGTCAGATAGGTCTGTGCCCAGCCATGCACGCCCGGCCCGAAACTGGTCGAGAGCGAGACCAGCGCATTGCCCGCGCCGCCCAGCAGCCCGTTGGCAAGTGCCACCAGCGCGACGAACGCCAGCACCATCGCGCCCACCGCCACGGCGATCTTGACGCCGGTCGATGCGCCCATCGCCGCCGCCATGATGAGGTTGGCCGCGCGCTCTTCCTCCAGGTCGTGCTCGGCGACCTTGATCAGCTCTTCCTCGGGATCGTCGCCCAGCGCCAGCTCGCCCGCCGGGGGCGTCAGGTCGTCGGGCATGATGATCTTGGCCATCAGCAGCCCGCCCGGTGCCGCCATGAACGATGCCGCGAGCAGATAGGGCAGCGATGCCGGCCCCAACAGGCTGGCATAGGCCGCCAGGATCGTCCCCGCGACGCCCGCCATGCCGACGCTCATCACCGCGAACAGCTGCGACGGGGTAAGCCGCGCCAGATAGGGGCGGATGACCAGCGGCGATTCGCTCTGCCCGACAAAGATGTTCGCGGCGGCGCACAGCGATTCGACCTTGCTGGTGCCCACCACCTTTTCGATGCCGCCGCCGATCCAGCGCACCACGAACTGCATCACCCCCAGATGGTACAGGATCGAGACGAGCGCGGCGAAGAAGATGATGACCGGCAGCGCGGCAATCGCGAAGCTCTGTCCGCCCAGCTCGGGCCGGGCCAGCGGTCCGAACAGGAAGCTGGTGCCCGCCGCCGCATAGCCGAGCAGCGCGGATACCCCGTTCGACATGCCGTGCAGCGCCGCCTGCCCCCACTGCGTGCGCAGCACCAGTATCGCGATTCCCGCCTGGAGCGCGAAGGCCGAGCCCACCACGCGCAGCCGGATCGCCCGCTTGTTGCTGGAAAGCACGAAGGCGAGGGCGAGGATCGCCAGAACGCCGAAAATGCCGATCGGAAAATGATTCAACTGCCAGACCCCGGAACTGCGAACGCAGCCGCCGACAATACACGCTGCGTCCGAAGGGACTAGCGAAAACCCCCGCAATGTCGTTAGCATCCTGCGATGGACAATTTCCGCCCCGCGATCACGCGCTCGCTCTTCGTCTTTTCGATCTTCTATGGCGGCATGGTCTGCATCGCCGGCGTGCTGGGCAACAAACAGGTGTCGCTGGGTCCGGTGTCGCAGATCGGCACGCTGGTCGGCGTGGGGCCGCTGGCGGTCGAGGCGGGGATCTTCGCGTTCCTGCTGCTCGTCGCGGTGTCGAGCGCGGTCGCCGAGCTGCACGGTCCGGGCACGGCGCGGCGGCTGGTGGTGTTCGGCTTCATCCCGCTGGTCACGTCGGTGCTGCTGTCGCTGCTCGTGCTGCGCCTGCCGGCCTCGCCCAGCATGGAGCCGCACCGGATCGAGGCGTTCTCGATGATGATGGGCGCCACGCCGCGCATCTGGCTGGGCGGGATCATCGCCTATGGCATTTCGCAGATCCTGAACGTCACGATCTTCAGCGCGCTGAAGGCGGGCGGTGGCGGGCTGCTGTGGCTGCGCGCGGCGATCGCCAGCGTGCTTAGCCAGATCACCGACACGCTGATCTTCATCAGCGTCGCTTTCTACGGCGTCTTCCCGATCGGCGAGCTGCTGGTGGGGCAGATGCTGACCAAGGTGGTGCTGTCGGTGGTGCTGGTGCCGCCGCTCATCTACCTCTTCGTCGCGATCGGCCGCGCGCTGGACGGGCGGCGTCCGTATCGCTGACATTGCGATACGGCCGCGTCGCGCCTAGATGCGCGACATGACCGACAACGCACCCGATCCGGCGCTGCTCGCCAAGGCCGAGACTCTCACCGAGGCGCTGCCCTATCTCCAGCGCTATGCCGGCGCCACGTTCGTCGTGAAATATGGCGGCCACGCGATGGGCGACCCGGAGCGTCAGCGCGATTTCGCCGAGGATGTCGTGCTGCTCAAGGCGGTCGGCATCAACCCGATCGTCGTCCATGGCGGCGGCCCCCAGATCGGCGCGATGCTCAAGCGGCTGGGCGTCGAATCCGAGTTCGTCGGCGGCCTGCGCGTCACCGATGCGGAAACCGCGCGGATCGCCGAAATGGTGCTGGCGGGTTCGATCAACAAGGAAATCGTCGGCTGGATCGGCCAAGCGGGCGGCAAGGCGGTGGGTATTTCCGGCAAGGATGCCGGGCTGGTCACTGCGCGCAAGGTCGAAGGCCGCGCGCCCGACAAGCTCCAGGGGATCGAGCGCCATGTCGACCTGGGTTTTGTCGGTGAGCCGGTGGCGGTCGACGCCGCGATCCTCAAATCGCTCGCGGCACAGGGGTTCATCCCCGTGGTCGCCCCGATCGCGATGGGCGCCGATGGCCATACCTACAACATCAACGCCGACACCATGGCCGGCGCGATCGCCGGGGCGTGCGGCGCGCAGCGCTTCTTCCTGCTGACCGACGTGGCCGGCGTGCTCGACAAGTCGGGCGAGCTGATGACCGATCTCGATCCGGCGGGCATTGCCGCGCTCAAGGCGGACGGCACCATATCCGGGGGCATGATTCCCAAGGTCGAGACCTGCGTGTCGGCGGTCGAGGCGGGAGTGGACGCCGCGGTGATCCTCGACGGGCGCGTCCCCCATGCGATGCTGCTCGAAATTTTCACCCGGCGGGGCGCAGGCACGCTGGTTCACGCCTGATCGGCCGGGCAGGGTTGTCGCGCTGGCGCCCTTTCCTGTATTCCAGCGCCATCAGAGCCCGTGGAGACACAATTGGCCTTTCTCATCATGCTCCTCACCATCGTCAGCTTCCTGCTGACGATCTTCACCTACGTCATCGTGGTGCAGGCGATCCTGTCGTGGCTGCTCGCGTTCAACGTCATCAACACGTACAATGATTTCGTCCGGGCACTGTGGAACGGGCTGCGCGTGGTGACCGAGCCGGTCTATCGCCCGATCCGGCGCTTGCTCCCCGATTTCGGGGCGCTCGACCTGACGCCGCTGATCGTGCTGCTGATCCTGTATATCCTCAACAACATCGTGCTTCCCACGATCGCCGGGCAGCTCGTCAGCGCGAGCTATTGAGGCGCTGTGCCGGCATGGCGTGAAGCGGCCGGCGGGATCGAGATCGCGGTCCGGGTGACGCCGCGCGCGTCGCGCGACGCGCTGGCGCCTGGCACGCCCGATCATTTCGCCGCGCGCCTCGCCGCGCCGCCGGTGGAGGGCGCCGCCAATGCCGCGCTGGTCCCGCTGGTCGCCAAGACGTTTGGCGTGCCGCGCCGCGCGGTCACGCTGATCGCGGGCGAAACCGCGCGCCTCAAGCGGCTGCGCATCGAAGGCGATACGGCAGCGCTGGCGGGAATCGCCGCCAGCCTTTATGGGGCGGCGGCATGAGCGCAGAATTGATCGACGGTAAGGCATTCGCGGCGGGGCTTCGCGCCCGCATTGCGGAACAGGTTCCCGCATTCCAGGCGGCGACGGGGCGCGTCCCCGGGCTGGCCGTGGTGCTGGTGGGCGAGGATGCGGCGTCCGCCGTCTATGTCCGCAGCAAGGGCAAGGCCACGCGCGAAGCGGGGATGGCGAGCTTCGAGCATCGCCTGCCCGCCGATGTCGGCCAGGCCGATCTGATCGCGCTGGTGGACCAGCTCAATGCCGATCCGGCGGTGGACGGCATCCTCGTCCAGCTGCCCTTGCCCCGGCATCTGGATGCACAGCAGGTGCTGTTGCGGATCGATCCGGACAAGGATGTCGACGGCTTCCATCCCGTCAATGCCGGGCGGCTTGCCACCGGGTTGCCGGGCTTCGTGCCGTGCACGCCGCTGGGGTGCCTGATGCTGCTCCAGGACCAGCTGGGTGACCTGTCGGGCCTCGACGCGGTGGTGATCGGCCGCTCGAACATCGTCGGCAAGCCGATGGCCGCGCTGCTGACCGCGCAGAGCTGCACCGTCACGGTCGCGCATTCGCGCACGCGCAACCTGCCGCATTATCTGGCCCATGCCGACATCGTCGTCGCGGCGGTGGGCATCCCCAATTTCGTTAAGGGCGAGTGGATCAAGCCGGGCGCGACGGTGATCGACGTGGGAATCAACCGCGTCGATGGCGCGCTGACCGGCGATGTCGATTTCGATGGCGCGGCGTCGGTCGCCGCTGCGATCACGCCGGTGCCGGGCGGGGTGGGGCCGATGACCATCGCCTGCCTGCTGCGCAACACGCTGGTCGCCGCGCATCGCCGTGCGGGCGTGGCGCTGGACGAGGCTGCCGTCTGATGCGCGGCGCGGGGGGCGCGGCATGATCGAGCTGTTCATCTCGGCGTTCGTCACCTTCTTCGTGGTGATCGACCCGCCGGGTTGTGCCCCCATCTTCGCCGGGCTGACGGCGGGGACCAGCGTGGCGCATCGCCGCGCGATGGCGATGCGCGCGGTGGTGGTCGCCGCGATCATCCTGTTCGGCTTCGCGCTGTTCGGCGAAGCGCTGCTCCACGCGCTGGGCATCAGCCTGCACGCGTTCAAGATCGCGGGCGGCATCATGCTGTTCCTGATCGCGCTGGAAATGGTGTTCGAAAAGCGCACCGAGCGGCGTGAAGAGCGTGCGGAGAAGGTCAAGGCGGCCGAACCCGCCGACATCTCGATCTTCCCGATGGCGATGCCGATGATCGCCGGGCCGGGTTCGATCGCGTCCACGATGCTGCTCATGTCGCAGAACAACGGGATCGAGCGCACCGCCGTGGTGCTCGCGGCGATGGCGTCGATCCTGGCGCTGACGCTTGCCGCTTTGCTCGCCGCCGGCCCAATCATGCGCGTCGTCGGCGCCAAGATCGAGGCGGTGGTGTCCCGCCTGCTCGGTGTGCTGCTCGCCGCGCTGGCGACTCAGTTCGTGATCGACGGGATCACGGCCTCGCTGATGGTCGGGCGGGCGGCTTCGGGGCAGTAAGCGCCCGGTCGTTCTTCGGGTCGTTGGGCAGGTCGTAGCGGATCCGCCACAGCCGGAAGGGCGAATTCGCCGGCAGCGCCATCGGCTCCAGCCAGTTCGGCACCTGTCCGCGATAGAGCTGCGCGAAAAATCCCTGCGGCGCGCGCGCGCGGTACACCGTCGATTCCGACATGTCCGGGCATATCAGCAGATACGTCGCCCGGTGGCGCGCCGCGATCGGGCGGAACGCAGCGGCAGTGCCGGTAAAGGCGTGGTGCACGTCCAGGATCGCCGCGCCGTTGCGGTGATAGGGGCCGGCGATCGCATTGTGGTGCGTGACGACGATCAGCCTTGGCCCCAGATCGACATGGGTGAACATCGTCGCGGGGGCAAAGGCGTTGAGCGGGCGCAGCGACGTAGTGCGCGCGCACGCCGCATTGGCCTTTGCCACCTTGTCCGGCGTACCGCTGGCGCGGGCGCCCTTCTGCCCCGGCAGATAGGGCAGGGCCAGCCCCGCAAACAGCCCCGACAGCAGCAGGAATGCGCCCACCGATCCCAGCACGCGCACGGCCACGCCCAGGATGCGCGCAGGCCCCTCGCCGATCCAGCGGGCGAACAGCGGGCCGCGCCGCAGGAACCAGGGCACGACGATCCACACCAGCGCCGCCGCACCCGGCACCGCCAGCATCTGCGCCGCCGGCGCCGCGCGGATCTGCCAGGTCAGCATCGCCCCGGCAAAGGCCGCGAACAGCGCGATGCCCGCCCAGGGCACTGCCGCCGGGGTACCCCGCGCACGCCACGTCGCGATGGCGGCGCCCAGGATGCCGATGATCGGCAGCACCGCCATGGTGAAGCCGGTCTTGAACGTCTGGCGAAAGATCGGCCGCGCCTCGCGGACATTGTTGAGCCAGGTATTGGCCAGCTCGTCGGATACCTGTTCGGGCCGGCCCAGGCATTGCGGGAACAGCAGCACGAATCCAGCGACGATTACCGCCCCCGCCGCGCCCGCCAGCGCCAGCCGCACCCAGCGTGCTCGTAGCGGCGCCAGCGTCAGCGCGAACAGCAAGGCGCCGGCAACCACCATCACGCTCAGCCACACCGGCGTGAGCGCGTCGCAGCGCAGCACCTGGTTCGCATTGGACGCGAACAGCGCGAAACCCAGCGCCGAACCGCCCGCCAGCGTCAGCCCATAGGCGCGCAGCCGCGGCGCATCGCCCGCTTCCCAGACCCAGCGCAGCGCCAGGATCGCCCCTGCCATCGCGCAATAGGGCAGCATCTCCAGCCCGATCGTCAGCGACAATGCGCTGGCGATGCCCACTACTGCGCCGCCGCGCGCGCGCGCCGGATCGGCCAGCCCCGCCACGGTCATCGCCAGACAGGCGAGCTGCCAGCCATGATGGTCGATCCGCATCGGCATATACATCGCCAGCGTCGATGCGCAGCCGAGCAACAACACCATCGCCAGCGGCCAGCTATAGGGCGCGATCAACCGCCGTACGGTGAGCGCCAGGCCGGTCATGGTGATGCCCAGCGGCAGCAGCGGCGCGATGCCGCACGCCCATTTCTCTGCCGCCGCCGTGCCCAGCAGCGGCTTGAGCAGCAGGATCAGTCCCGCGATCGGCAAATCGACGAAGCGCGACCAGTGGATGTCGAACCCGCCCATCGCCGGATCGAGGCGATATTGGCGCAGGTCGTACCAACCCTGTCCGGCCAACAGCGCCCGCACCTGCATCAGCCGGACGTTGTCGTCGGTATCGCCCAGCATCAGCCAATAGATGTTGCCCTGCCGCTGGATCAGGAACCACGCGACGGTGCACGCCCAGAATACGAGCAGCCACTCGCTCCAGCGCCGGTCCAGTTCCTTGTCGAGGCGAAAGCCCGCCATGCCGCTCAGCTTCAAAATCGCTTTCCTCTCGCCCCCCTTTCGCATTAGGGCGGCGCCTTGCGCGAGGGCAAGCGGAAGTGACGGCAATTCATCGACGGATCCAGTCGCTGCGGGACAGCGGCCTGCTGGGGCAATTGATACGGTTCGGCATCGCGGGGGGCATCACCACTGCGCTCTACACCGCTGTCTATTCGCCGCTCGCCGCGTACAAGATAACGTCGGAACAGGTCGCCAATATTTGTGGCTATCTGGTCGCGATGGGATCCGGCTGGCTGATCCATGGCAAATGGAGCTTTCGCGGCCACGGCGCGCGCGCGTCGCAGACGACGTGGCGGTTCTTCGTCGTGTCGCTGGTCAGCTTCGGCATGAATACGCTATTCGTGTGGATATTAACCGATGATGCGATGCTGGCGGGGCCGTGGTGGTGGCCGCTGATTCCCATCCTGTTTGTCACGCCGCTGGTTACATTCGCTCTCAACCGCCTCTGGGTATTCGGATAATGGATCGCGTAGTTTACGACCGCATGGCTGCGCACGACACCACCCATTGGTGGTATCGCGCCCGCCGCGACATCCTGTCGCACTATCTGGAGCGCTGGGGCGGCCTGCCCGCCGATGCCCGCATCCTCGAAATCGGCTGCGGCACCGGGCACAACCTGCCGATGCTCGCGCAGTTCGGCGACGTCGACGCGATCGAGATCGACGAGACGGCCCGCGCCTTTGCCAGCGAACGGCTGGGCAAGCCGGTGGGATCGTCGCCGCTGCCCGAACTGACCGGGGTCGCGCCGGGCAGCTACGATCTGGTCGCGGTGCTCGACGTGGTCGAGCATGTCGAGGACGACGTCGCAGCGCTTCGGGCGATGGCGACCGCGCTCAAGCCCGGCGGCAAGATCCTCATCACCGTGCCCGCGCACCAATGGATGTGGAGCGCGCACGACACGGTGAACCACCACAAGCGCCGCTATTCCAAGGCGACGCTGGTGGCCGCGCTCGACAAGGCAGGGCTGGAGTATCGCAAGCTCGGCTGGTTCAATTCGCTGCTCTTCCCCGCCGCCGTCGCCGCGCGTGTCGCGGGCAAGTTGACCGGCAAGGACGACAGCGACGATTCGCCGCCGCCGCGCCTGCTCAATACGATCTTCGAGAAGATATTCGGTATCGAGCGGCATCTGCTCGGTCGCGTGCCGCTGCCGCCCGGCCTGTCGCTGATCGTGCTGGCGTCGCCGAAGCGTTAATGTGCCCCCGCGAAAGCGGGGGTCCAGGGCATCGGGGACAGAGCGTGGGGCTCTGGACCCCCGCTTTCGCGGGGGAACGGCCTTTTGGCCGAAGCGCTACTCCGCCGCCTCGCTGCGCACCGCCTGCGGCGATACGCTGACCGCGCCCGAATCCTCGAAGCGATAGCCGAGCGAGGCGTGGCCCTGCACCGGTCCCGCGACATCGGCGACCAGGTACAGCGGGCGCCGCTTCGATTCGACGTACAGCCGGCCCAGATACTCGCCGATCATCCCCAGCACGAACATCTGCACCGCGCCCAGCACCACGACGACCAGCATGGTCGAGGTCCAGCCCTGGATCGCATTGCCCATCAGCCACGCGACGACGATGTAGAGCACCAGCAGCACCGACGCGGCGGTCAGCAGCAGCCCGACATGGCTGGCGAAGCGCAGCGGCGCAGTGGAAAAGCCGGTGATCGCGTCCAGCGCGAAACGGATCATCTTGGCCAGCGGATATTTGCTCTCGCCCGCATGGCGTTCGTGCCGGTCATAGACGAACGGCACCTGGCGAAAGCCGATCCATGCGACCATGCCCCGGATGAAGCGCGCCTGTTCGGGCAGCGACAGGAACGCATCCAGCGCGCGCCGCGACATCAGCCGGAAATCGCCGGTGTCGAGCGGGATCGGCGTGTCGGTGATCCGGTCGAGCGCGCGATAGAAGACGGCGGCGGTCAGCTTCTTGAAGATGCTCTCGCCCTCGCGCTTGCGGCGCACGGCATAGACCACGTCGGCGCCCTGCGACACCATCGCGGCGCGCATGTCGGTCAACAGCTCGGGCGGGTCCTGCAAATCGGCGTCGATGATGAGGATCTGTTCGCCCGCGCACAGGTCCAGCCCGGCGGTCAGCGCCAGCTGGTGGCCATGGTTGCGCGACAGGTTGATCGCGACAAGGCGCGGGTCGGCGGCGCTCAGCCGCTGCATCACCGGCCAGCTCGCGTCCTTGGACCCGTCGTTGACCAGGACGATTTCATAGCTGTCCCCCACTGCCGCGCGGGCCGCCGCCGAGACGCGCGCGTGCAGCATCTCGAGGCAGGCCTCTTCGTTGTAACAGGGGATGACGACGGAAAGTGCAGGCCGTTTCATGGGTTGATGCTCTAGCGCCCCGCTGGCCCGCCGTCATGCGCCTTTTCGTTACGGCTATGCACGCTCCGCCGAACTCACCACGTCCGCCGCGCGCAGGGCCGCGAGCAGCTTCATCAGGTGGGCGGCGTTGCGGACTTCCAGGTCGATCGTGTTGGTGTGGAAGGTCGTGTCGCGGTTATCCATGCGGATGCCCAGGATGTTGGCCTTGTGCTGGCCGATCAGCGTGGCGATCGCGCCCAGTGCGCCGGGTTCGTTCTTGAGCGTGACGGCGATCTGCGCGACGCCGCCCTCGGCCTTGTCGCCCCAGGTCAGATCGACCCAGTCGTCCTCGTCGGTGTCGGCCAGGCTGGCGCAATCGATCGCATGGACTTCGATCGGCTCGCCGGGGCGGCGGATGCCGACGATCCGGTCGCCCGGCACCGGGCGGCAATCCTCGGACAGCACGAAGGCGACGCCGGGAGTCAGCCCCTTGATGTCGATCGCCTGCATCTGCGTCGGCATTTCGTGATCGGTGCCCTCGGCAGAGCCCGGCATGATCGCTTCCATCACCTGTCCGTCGGTCAGCTGGCGCCGGGCGATGCCCTCCATCAGCGCGTCCTCGTCCGCCAGCTTGAGCCGCTTGAGCGCATCGGCCAGCGCATCGGGGCCGGCGGGGGTGGGCAGCCGCTGGACGATATTGTCGAACAGCTTGCGCCCCAGGCTCAGCGTCTCGTCGCGCTCCTTGTGGCGGATATGCCGGCGGATCGCCGCGCGCGCCTTGCCCGTGATCGCGAAGTTCAGCCAGTTGGCCTGCGGCTCCTGTGCCTTGGAGCGCAGGATCGACACTTGGTCGCCCTGCTGGATCTCGGTGCGCAGCGGCATCACCCGGCCGTTGATCTTGGCGCCCACTGCCTGGTCGCCCAGGTTGGAATGGACCGCATAGGCGAAATCCACCGGCGTCGCCCCCTTGGGCAGCTGGATCAGCTCGCCCTTGGGCGTGAAGGCGAAGATGCGATCCTGGTACATCGCCATGCGCGTGTGCTCGAGCAGCTCTTCGGGGCTCTCGGCATGTTCCAGGATCTCGATCAGGTCGCGAATCCAGCTGACCTGCGTGTCGGGCCGCACCGCGTCCTGCTTGTACGCCCAGTGCGCCGCCAGCCCGAATTCGGCCTGTGCGTGCATGTCCTTGGTGCGGATCTGGATTTCGATGCGCATGTTCTCGGCATGGATCACACTGGTGTGGAGTGATCGGTATCCGTTGCGCTTCGGCGTCGAGATGTAATCCTTGAACCGCCCCGGCACCATCGGCCAGCGGCGGTGGATCGATCCCAGCGCGCGATAGCATTCCTCTTCCGTCGTCACGATCGCGCGAAACGCCATGATGTCCGACAGCTGCTCCAGGCTGACATGCCGCTCGGACATCTTCTTCCAGATCGAATAGGGGTGCTTCTCGCGCCCCGTCACTTCGGCGTCGATGCCGCCGCGCGCCAGCAGCAGCTTTAGCCCCGACGCGATCTTGGCGATCCGGTCCTCGCCCTCGATCTTCAGCCCGTCGAGCCGCTTGGTGATCGATTCATACGCCTCGGGTTCCAGCTCGCGGAACGCCAGCGTCTGCATTTCCTTCATGAACTCGTACATGCCGATCCGCTCGGCGAGCGGGGCATAGATGTCCAGGGTCTCGCGGGCGATGCGCTTGCGCTTGTCCGGATTGCGGATGAAATGGAGCGTCCGCATGTTGTGCAGCCGGTCGGCCAGCTTGACCAGCAGCACGCGGATATCGTCCGACATCGCCAGCAGGAACTTGCGCAGATTCTCCGCCGCGCGCTCGGTATCGGTCTGCGCCTCGATCTTGGACAGCTTGGTCACGCCGTCGACCATGCGGGCGACATTGGCGCCGAACAGCCGCTCGATCTCTTCGGGGGTGGCGACGGTATCCTCGATCGTGTCGTGCAGGATCGCCGTCGCGATCGTCTCGGCATCGAGGTGCAGGTCGGTCAGGATGCCGGCCACTTCGATCGGGTGGCTGAAATAGGGATCGCCCGAGGCACGCTTTTGCGTGCCATGGGCGTTCACCGAAAACACATAGGCGCGGTTGAGAAGCGCTTCATCGGCATCGGGGTCGTACGAAAGGACCCGGTCCACTAGTTCATATTGTCGCAGCACAGCGCCTAAATGGGGCGCCGTGCCGCGCCAATGCAACGATTTAGTGTGTTAGCGGCCGTTTGGAAATTCGCGGAAGAGCGAATTTCAAGGCGGTGCCGGCCCGCTCCCCCTCCCGGCCACCCATAGGATCCTGTCGCTGGGTGGCCGGGAGGGGGAGCGGGCCGGCACCGCGAAATGCGCCCCGGCGCATTTCTAAAAAGCTATCAGCGCGCCTTTGCGTTGCACTTCGCCAGCGCATCGGCGTCGAATTCGGTGCCGTTGGCGCGGAACGCGGAGAGCGCGCCCACTTCGCGGGCGACCAGTTCGCACACGATGTTGTCGCGCGCGTTCGCCTTTGCCGCGACGCACACGCCCTCGCCGCACTTCCAGATGGTCGAGCGGGTCACCAGGCTGGCCTTCGCAGGTGCGGTAACGGGGGTCGCGGCATAATAGCCGCGCGCGGCCTGTGCCATTCCGGGGAGCGGCGCGAACGCCAGCACGGTTGCAGCGATCACGGCGGGAAAGCGAGTCATGTGATGCTCCTGAAACAGATTTTCGTTGGACGATTCTGTCGGCGATAGCTAATTGACAAGCAGGTAAGTTGCAACCAGAAACTATTGCTGCGTTGCAGAAGGTTAGGGCGTTCCGCTCGCCGAAAAACTACGATAGGGTGCCGTCTATGGGCAACGGGCTGCGACCAACCCTGCGCGAACTGGCTTCGGATTGCAGCCTCCCGGCTGCGCTGGAGGCGATGGGCGAGCGCTGGTCTTTCCTGATCCTGCGCGGCGCGTTCAACGGCCTGTTCCATTTCGAGGAATTCCAGTCCGAACTGGGGATCGCCCGCAACATCCTTGCCAATCGGCTGGCCCGGCTTGTCAGCCACGGCATCCTGGTGCGCCAGCCCTGTGCCGAGGATCGCCGCAAGGTCGAATATCGCCTGACGGACAAGGGGCACGCGCTGCTGCCCGCGATGATCGCGCTGCGGCAATGGGGCGAACGCTGGGAAACCTGCGTCCCCGCCAGCCCGATCCTGGTCGACGCGCGTGACCGCAGGCCGATCGCGCAGGTCTCGGTCCAGGCACATGACGGCCGCGTGCTGACCAAGGGCGACCTGCTCTGGGCCCTGCCCGAGGAAGTCGCGCGCGACGAAGCTGCGGAGTAGGGGCCGCTCCAACCTTGTCACCCCGGGCTTGACCCGGCGGCCCGCTTTCTACCCTATCCCGCGCAAAAGAAGCTGGGCCCCGGGTCAAGCCCGGGGTGACGAAAATTGGCTTAGGCCTCCGCCGCGTCCCCCAGCGCCAGCAACCGCGCCCGCACCGCATCCGGGATCGGCACCGAACGCCGCGCGTCCAGATCGACATGCACGCTGACCAGTTCGACCACGGCGTGCAGCGCCCGGGTTTCCGCGTGGCACAGCTCGACGCGCATCGTCATGCTCGACGTGCCGACGCGGTCCACCCGGACGAACGCCTCGACCATATCGTCGAAGCGCAGCGCCGCTTTGAACTCCACGCCCGCGCGGACGACATTGAATTCCGCCTCGGTCCACACCGGCCCCAGATCGCGCAGGTCGGCCCAGCGCCAGAACTCGGTAATGCCGACATCGGCATATTCGAGGTAGCGCGAGTTGAAGACGATCTTCTGCCCGTCGATCTCGGAATAGCGGACGCGGAAGCGGGTGGAGAAGCGGAAGCCGGGTCGGGACATGGCCTCGCCATGCCCCGAGCCCGGCCGCTTTAGCAAGCGCCGCCGCTCACCCCGCCTTGGCGCTGGGCGTGTTGACGCCCATCGACTGGAGATACTTCTTCACGTTGCGCGCGGCCTGGCGCAGGCGCTGTTCGTTCTCGACCATCGCGATGCGCACGAACCCTTCGCCATTCTCGCCATAGCCGACGCCGGGCGCGACCGCGACCTTGGCCTCGGTCAGCAGCTGCTTGGAAAATTCCAGGCTGCCCAGATGCGCGAGCGCAGGCGGCAGCGGGGCCCAGGCGAACATGCTGGCGGGCGGGGCGGGGATGTCCCACCCGGCGCGGCCGAAGCTCTCGACCAGCACGTCGCGGCGCTTGTGGTACAGCTGGCGGTTCTTCTCGACGATGTCCTGCGGGCCGTTCAGCGCTGCGCACGCCGCCGCCTGGATCGGGGTGAAGGCGCCGTAATCGAGGTACGACTTCACGCGCGTCATCGCCGCGATCAGCTTGGGATTGCCCACGGCAAAGCCCATGCGCCACCCGGCCATCGAATAGGTCTTGGACAGCGACGTGAACTCGATCGCCACGTCCTTCGCGCCCTTGACCTGCAGGATCGACACGGTCGGCTTGCCGTCGAAATACAGCTCGGAATAGGCGAGGTCGGACAGGATCCACACCTTGTTCTCGCGCGCCCATGCGACCAGCCGCTCGTAAAAGGCGAGGTCGACGGTTTCCGCCGTCGGGTTCGACGGATAGTTGACCACCAGCACGCTCGGGCGCGGCACGGTGAAATTCATCGCGCGCTCGAGGCTTTCGAAATAATGCTCGTCGGGCGTCGTTGGGACTGCGCGGATCGTGGCGCCGGCGATGATGAAGCCGAAGGTGTGGATGGGATAGCTGGGGTTGGGCGCCAGCACGACGTCGCCCGGCGCGGTGATCGCGGTCGCCAGGCTGGCCAGCCCCTCCTTCGATCCCATCGTCACGACCACTTCGGTCTCGGGGTCGATCTCCACGCCGAAGCGGCGGCCGTAATAATTGGCCTGTGCGCGGCGCAGCCCCGGAATCCCCTTGGACTGCGAATAGCCATGCGCGTCGGGCTTGCGCGCCACTTCGCACAGCTTCTCGATCACATGGTCCGGCGGCGGCAGATCGGGATTGCCCATCCCCAGGTCGATAATGTCCTCGCCCGCCGCGCGCGCCGCCGCCCGCATCGCGTTCACTTCGGCGATGATATAGGGGGGGAGACGCTTGATGCGGTAGAACTCTTCGGACATTTCCTCATCTTTCAAGGATTGGAGCGCGGCACCGATTTGTGCCGTGGGCGGGTTTCTACGCGATAAGAGCCGCTGCGGGAATGACGAGTTGCAAACCGTGCGTTAAAGTCCCGGCTGGAGAGGAAAATCATGTCCGATACCGCGACCGCGAACCCCGATGTGGCGATGCCCAGCCTGGAGGATCTCCAGCACTGGACCTGGGTGCTGGGCCGCGCGCAGCAGCTTATGCTGGAACATGGCATCGACGTGATGGAGCATGTGCCGGCGGCACCGCCCTTTGGCGCGATCCTCGATCCCACCCCGGCGCTGCGCGCGACCGCCGGCTTCTGGGCGGACACGATGCAGCTGTGGCAGCGCTTCCTGTATCCCGACCAGACCGAGCCGTTCCAGGAAACGCCCGAACAGGCGCGCGACAAAAGGTTCAAGGCGCCGCAATGGCGCGAGCAGCCGGTGTTCGATTTCCTGCGCCAGAGCTATTTCGTGATCGCCGACCATCTGCTCAAGAACGTCGATTCGCTCGAACATGTCGATGCCCGGCAAAAGGAGCAGATCCGCTTCGCGACCCAGGGCCTGATCGACGCGATCAGCCCGACCAATTTCCCCGCGACCAATCCGCTCGTGCTCGAAAAGATCGTCGAGACGCGCGGCGAGAACCTGATCAAGGGGCTCCAGCACATGCTGGCCGATCTGCAAAAGGGCCAGCTCACCCAGACGGCGGAAGGCGCGTTCGAGCTGGGCCGCAACCTGGCGATGACGCCGGGCAAGGTCGTCAAGCGCACGCCGCTGTACGAACTGATCCAGTACACCCCGGCGACCGAGAGCGTGTACAAGACGCCGCTGCTGATCTTCCCGCCCTGGATCAATCGCTTCTACATCCTCGACCTGAACCCGGAAAAGAGCTTCATCCGATGGGCGGTGGAGCAGGGGCTGACCGTGTTCGTCGTCTCGTGGAAGTCGGCCGATGCCACGATGAAGGACGTGGTGTGGGACGATTATGTCGAGCGCGGCCAGATCGACGCGATCAACACGGTGCGCGAGCTGCTGGGCGTCGAAAGTGTCCATACGATCGGCTATTGCGTCGCGGGGACGACGCTGGCGGCGACGCTGGCGGTGCTCGCCGCGCGCGGGCAGGCGGATCGGGTGAAGAGCGCGACCTTCTTCACCGCACAGGTCGACTTCACCGAAGCGGGCGATCTGCGCATCTTCATCGACGACGAGAATCTCGCGCTGATCCGCAGCCTGGGCGCGGAGGGGTTCCTCGACGGGCGGTTCATGGCCGCCACCTTCAATTTGCTGCGCGGGCGCGACCTGATCTGGAACTATGTCACCAACAACTACCTGATGGGGCAGGAATATGCGCCGTTCGATCTGCTCCACTGGAATTCGGACGTCACCAATCTGCCCTCGGCCTGGCACCTCAGCTATCTGACCGACCTGTATCGCGACAACAAGCTGATCGCCCCCGGTGCGCTGGCGATCGGGGGGACGCCGATCGACCTCACCCGCATCCACACCCCGGCATACATCCAGGCTGGGCGCGAGGATCATATCGCCCCGGCGGCGAGCGTGTGGAAGCTCACCGAATATCTGCGCGGGCCGATCAAGTTCGTGCTCGCCGGCTCGGGGCATATCGCCGGCGTGGTGAATCCCCCGGCATCGGGCAAATATCAGTACTGGACCAACTCCGCGCCCGCCCGCTCGCTCGCCGCGTTCGTCGAAGGGGCGGTGGAGACCAAGGGGAGCTGGTGGCCCGACTGGATCGGCTGGATCGAGTCGCTGGATGGTGAACGCGTCGCCGCCGATGGCGCACGGGTGCCCGGCGCCGGCGCGCTGGAAGCGCTCGAAGATGCTCCGGGAAGTTACGTAAAAATCCGATAAATACCAGTATTTCAACCGATTGTGACGTTTTGTGCACCGCACAAAGGCCTTGCACGGCTGTCCCGAATTCACTATATGTTGCAGCGCAGCAATTAGTCAGGGGACCGATTCACATGGCCACCAAGGGACCGAAGACCGGCGCGGGTAAACCCGCCGCTCCCACGCCTGCGGCGCGCGCCACGAAGCCGGCCGCGCCCAAGGCTGAGGCTGTTGCCGCCAAGGTTGAGAAGCCCGTGCCGGCGCCCGTGGTCGAGACGATTGTCCCGCCCGTGGTGCCCGAGCCGGTCCCGGCCGTGACGGTAGCGTCGCAGGAAGTAGTCGATACCGCACAGACCGCGGCCGCGCCCATCGCGCAGGCAGCCGCGGAGATTGAACCTGTCGCCGCCGCCGTCGCGCATACGGCCGCCGACACAGTCAGCAAGGAAACCAGGATCATGGCAACCACGATCGAAGCAAACACCGCCAAGGCTCAGGCATTTTTCAACGACTTCAACGAGCGCACCAAGGCTGCGGTCGAAAAGTCGACCAAGCTGGTCGAAGAAGCCAATGAGTTCGCCAAGGGCAATATCGAAGCCGTCGTCGAATCCAGCCGCATCGCCGCCAAGGGCCTCGAAGCCTTCGGTCAGGACGCTGCCGAATACAGCCGCAAGTCGTTCGAGAACGCCACGGCGATCATGAAGACGCTGGCGACCGTCAAGTCGCCGACCGAGCTGTTCAAGCTCCAGAGCGATTTCTTCCGCACCTCGTTCGACTCCTATGTCGCCGAAGCGTCGAAGAACACCGAAGCGATGCTCAAGCTGGCCGGCGATGCCGTGCAGCCGCTGTCGAACCGCATCGCGGTTGCAGCCGAAAAGGTGAAGGTCTCCGCGTAAGCGGCTTGCCTTCCAGCAAAAACGAAAAGGGCGCCCGTGCAAGCGGGCGCCCTTTTCCGTATCTCCGCGGCAACGCAGGCAGGCGCTCCTTCGCGCGCCCTTGCCTAGTCGGCGCGGAACCCATATTTTCACGGTGTGATGGCCATTTCCGACAGTTTCGAATTTCGCATGGCCGATACCGGCGACAATGACGACGAGGGCCGCGATCCCTCTGTCGGGCTGGCGACGCGCACCCGTACGCGCACCAAGAAGCCGACGCCGTATCGCGTGCTGATGCTCAACGACGATTACACGCCGATGGAATTCGTCGTGCTCGTGCTCCAGCGCTTTTTCCGGATGAACATGGAAGAGGCGACGCGCGTGATGCTCCATGTCCACCAGCGCGGCGTGGGCGTGTGCGGCGTGTTCAGCTACGAAGTCGCCGAGACCAAGGTGACGCAGGTGATGGACTTCGCCCGGCAGAACCAGCACCCGCTGCAATGCACGCTGGAAAAGGCCTGAGGGGCAACGGCACCCGCCGCCCGCTGGCCACCGTTACCCGCGCGGACGCGGCAGCCAGCTCAGGTCCAGCCCTTCGTACCGGTTCACATAATTGGCCGCGCGCACCAGCGCGCGTTCGTCGCGCAGCGTGACGCGGCCGCCTTCGCGCGCGATCATCCCTTCTTCCTCCAGCTGGCGCAGCATCCGGTTGACGTGCACGGCGGTCAGTCCGGTTGCGTCGCCGATCTCTTCCTGCGTCAGCCCCAGCGCAAAGACGCTGGCGATGCTCTTGTCGGTGGCGCGCAGGCGATTGCGCAGCTCGATCAGCAGCGCGGCGACGCGTGCCTTGGCGCTGGTGCGGCCGAGCGCCGCCAGCCGATCGGTCAGAGCAACCCGCTCGATCTGGCAATAGACCAGCACCATCGCCGACAGGCGCGGATGATCGCTCATCATGTCGGACAACGCCGATCGATCGAACGGCGACACCACGCATTCGGACAGCGCGCACAGCGTCTCCGGCGCCTCGTGATAGACGGCGCTCGACACGCCCAGCATGTCGCCGGGAAACAGGAAGCGCAGGATCTGGCGGCTGCCGTCGTCGAGCAGCACATAGCTCATCATCAGCCCGCGCCGCAGGATGAACAGCTCGCTGCATTCCTCATTCTCACGCTGCAGCACCGCCCCCCGGCGTACGTGCCGCTGGCGTTCCTCCAGTTTTTCGAGAGCCGACCTCTCGCCAGAGGTCAATTCCAAATGCTGGCTCAAAATATCCGCGAAACAACTACCCGACACGCTATCGCTTCCCCCCACCCCATGGTGCAAAGCAGTGCGGTGGCTTCAGTGCATTAAAGTCGATCAATACCGGCTTCGGTCTGCCGCGCTTGCGCAAGCGCGCCGAGCGGCTAGAAGCTCGGTCATGGACCGTATACTCATTCGCGGCGGCAACCGCCTCCTTGGTAAAATTACAGTATCGGGCGCGAAGAACGCCGCGCTGACGCTGATGCCCTGCGCGCTGCTCACCGATGAGCCGCTGACGCTACGGAATCTGCCGCGTCTGGCCGATGTCGACAGCTTCGGGCACCTGCTCAACGAGCTGGGCGCATCGACGTCGATCGAGGGGACCCGCCCCACCGATTTCGGGCGGGTAATGACCGTGCGCGCGGGCCGGCTGACTTCCACGGTCGCGCCGTACGACATCGTGCGCAAAATGCGCGCGTCGATTCTGGTGCTGGGCCCGCTGCTCGGCCGTGCGGGCGAGGCGACGGTGTCGCTGCCCGGCGGCTGCGCGATCGGCAACCGCCCGATCGACTTGCATCTGAAAGCGCTGGAGGCGATCGGCGCCGAGATCGAACTGGCCGCCGGCTATGTGAAGGCGACGGCGCCCGGCGGGCGACTCGCGGGCGGGCGCTACAGCTTCCCGGTGGTGTCGGTCGGCGCGACCGAGAATGTGCTGATGGCGGCGGTGACGGCGCGCGGCACGACCGTGCTCGACAATGCGGCGCGCGAGCCCGAGATCGTCGACCTGTGCAACCTGCTGGTGGCGATGGGCGCGTCGATCGGCGGGATCGGCACGGAACGGCTGGAGATCGAGGGGCGCGAGCGGCTGCACGGCGCGACCTACAGCGTGATGCCCGACCGAATCGAAGCGGGCAGCTATGCCTGTGCGGCGGCGATCACCGGCGGCGACGTCGAGCTGGTCGGCGCCAATGCCGACGATATGCGCGCGACGCTGGACGCGCTGGTCGAGGCGGGGATCACCGTCGAGGAAGGCCGCGATTCGGTCCGCATCATCGCGACCAACGGCATCCAGCCGCTCACCCTGTCCACCGCGCCGTTCCCGGGTTTCGCCACCGATATGCAGGCGCAGTTCATGGCGATGCTGTGCAAGGCCGATGGCGCCAGCGTGCTGACCGAGACGATCTTCGAGAACCGCTACATGCACGTCCCCGAACTCACCCGGATGGGCGCCAATATCGAAGTCCATGGCCGCACCGCCGTGGTGCGCGGGGTCGATCGCATGGTCGGCGCGCCGGTGATGGCAACCGATCTGCGCGCGTCGATGAGCCTGATCCTCGCAGGGCTGGCGGCAGAGGGCGAGACGCAGGTCAATCGCGTCTATCACCTCGATCGCGGCTATGAGCGGCTCGAGGAAAAGCTTCAGGGCGTCGGCGCCGATATCGAGCGGGTCGGCGACGGTTAAGACGCGGGTGCGCTTGGCACCGGCAGCGCCGCTGCTTCGCGCACCGGTGCGGCGACGACGCGGTTGCGGCCCGTTTCCTTGGCCTGGTACAGCGCCGCGTCGGCGATCCCCAGCAGATCGGCGACCGACCGGGTGCATTCCGGTAGCGCGGCGACCCCGAACGATGCCGATATCTTCGCATCGTGCGTGGCGGACAGCGCCTCGATCCGCTCGCGCATGACCTCGGCCTTGGCCATCGCTTCGTGGATGCCGCATTCGGGCAGGATCACCAGCAATTCCTCGCCACCATAGCGGCATGCGACGTCGGAGGTGCGAAGCACGCCCATGATCGTCGCCGCCGCCTCGCGCAGCACGGCGTCGCCCACGGCATGGCCGAATTCGTCGTTGAGCTTCTTGAAATGGTCGAGGTCGATCATGATCGTCGCCAGGTGCGTTCCGCTGCGCTCGGCGAGGCTGGCATAGCGGCTCAGCGCATCTTCCATATAGCGCCGGTTGTACAATCCGGTCAGCGGGTCGCGCAGCGCCTGCGTCCGCAGCTTTTCGCGCAGCGAGATGTTGGAAACCGCGAGCGACATCGCATCGGCGATCGCCGCCGCCAGCGGCTGGATGACCTTCAGCTCCGCCGTGGCGTTCGGGCGCGCCGTCGCGATCTGCAACATGCCCTGGATCTCGCCATGCGCGGTCATCGGCAGCTCCAGCACCGTGATGCCGGTCAGATGATGTTCGCAGCGCAGCGCGCCCTGGCTGTCGGCATTCAGGTGCCATTTGCCCCGCTTCAGTGCCCAGCACTGGGATGGGGTCAGCATCGGCCGTAGCGCTTCATCCGTAGGCCAGTGCCACACACCCGACAGTTCCAGCCGGTCGCGCGAATTGTTGAACACATACAGCGCCGCCCCGAAGCCATCGAGCAGCGAGGCGATGGTAGACGACAGCACCGCGTTGGCATCGGGATAGCCGCTGGCGCTCTGGAGCATCTCGGTCATGCGGAACAGGTGGTTGATCTGTTTGCGCTCGGCATGGGCCCGTGCCGCTTCCTCGCGGCGCGCGCGAAGGGCGCGAAGCGTATGCGGGCCACCGAAGAGCAGCAGCGAGACCGCTACGATGGCGCTGGCGATTTGCGCGGCGACGATCGCGAGTTTCGCGTCTCGGCTCGTTACGAATGGCTCCAGCAGGTCCATCGTCAGCATGACCCCGATCGCCACGGCCGAGAGAAGCATCCGATTGCGGAGCCCCCGCTCCAGCGGGTCGAGCGACGCGGCGGACAGGTCAGGTATCAAACAAGGTCATCCGGTTGGTCCCGCGCGATATGCCGCGCGGCTTGCTCCATTATAGCTGCGCGGCGGACCGGCCCGTCGTCAGTGCATCATATTGATTCAGACGCGCATCGATCCCGTGTCGATAAACCGCTGGTGCCACGCCAGTGCCTCGCCCGGCAGCATGGGGGTGTGCAGGCCATAGCTGCCCTTCAGCGCGCGCTCGTAATAGTCGCGCAGCATCGGGCGGTAGTCGGGATGCGCGCATTTCTCGATCACCAGTTCGGCGCGGCGGCGGGGGGCGAGCCCGCGCAGATCGGCCAGTCCCTGCTCGGTGACGATGACCTGCACGTCCTGCGTGATATGGTCGACATGGCTGACATGCGGCACGATCGCCGAAATCGCGCCGCCCTTTGCCGTCGAAGGCGTCATGAAGATCGACAGGTACGCGTTGCGCGCGAAGTCGCCCGATCCGCCGATCCCGTTCTGGATGCGCGACCCCATGATGTGCGTAGAGTTTACGTTGCCGTACAGATCGGCCTCGATCATCCCGTTCATCGCCAGACAGCCGAGGCGGCGAACCACTTCGGGGTGGTTGCTGATCTCCTGCGGGCGCAGGACGATGCGGTCGCGGAAGTCGGCCATCTCTGCATTGAGCCGCGCGGCGGCATCGGGGCTGAGCGAAAAGGCCGTGCACGACGCCATGCGCAGCTTGCCCGACGCCAGCAGGTCGAGCATCCCGTCCTGCAGCACTTCGGTATAGGCAGTCAGCCCCGAAAAGGGCGAATCGAGCAGCCCCGACAGCACCGCATTGGCAATGTTCCCCACCCCCGATTGCAGCGGCAGCAGCGACGGCGGCAGCCGGCCCATGCGCACTTCGTGCTGGAAGAAGTCGATCAAATGCCCCGCAATCGCCAGCGCGCTGGCGTCGGGCGCGGCGAAGGGCAGGTTGCGATCGGGCGCGTCGGTTTCGACCACCGCGATCACCTTGTCGGGATCGCAGCGGAAATGCGGCTGGCCGATGCGGTCGTCGGGGCGGATCAGCGGGATCGGCACGCGGCTGGGCGGCAGCGCGGTGCCGTAATAGATGTCGTGCATCCCCTCCAGCGCCGGGTTCTGCCAGCGATTGACCTCCAGGATCACGTGGCGGGCACGATCGAGCCACGTCTTGTTGTTGCCCACCGACGAGGACGGGATCAGCGACCCGTCGGCCCGGATGCCCGAGATTTCGATCACCGCGATGTCGAGCGCGCCCAGAAAACCTTCCCACGCCACCGGTGCGACCTGGCTCAGATGCATGTCGAGATACTCCATCTCGCCCCGGTTGATCCGGTCGCGCGCGATGGGATCGGAATTATAGGGCAGGCGCAGCTGGACGCCGTCGGCCTTGGCCAGCGCCCCGTCCAGCTCCGGCCCGGTCGACGCGCCGGTCCACACCTGCACGCGCAGCGGGCGCCCCTCGGCATGGTCGCGCTCCATCCGCGCGGCGAGCGCCGTCGGCACCGCCTTGGGATAGCCGGAGCCCGTGAAGCCGCTCATCCCCACGGTCATCCCGTCGCCGATAAACGCGGCAGCCTCTTCGGCGGACATGATCTTGGCGGCGAGGGCGGGATTGGCGATGCGAGTCATGGGCGTTCCGTGAAAGCTATTCGCCATTTCATGCGGGGGGCGAGCGACGATTGCAATTGTTGCAATCCCGTATTGGCAGGATGCGCGCCACGCATCCGGATTCGTGCTGATCCACGTTAACGCCGCCTAAGGTACTGGAACCATCGCGCTTTGTGGCCGGTTTGAGCGGGCAACAGGAGAGACACTATGGCCACCCGCCCCCGCGACTTTGCGCAGGACGTTGGATCGCAATTTCTTACCGACAGTTTTCAACGCGGGCTTGCCCACTGGAACCGCGAACGGCTCGAGCCCGGTTTCCCGAGTGCCGACTGGCAGCGCGTGTTCGAGCGCGACCTGCGGATGCAGCGGCTCGAAGGCGCGTTCCTTGAGGAATTGCGCGCCGAAGTGATCGACGAGGCCGCCGCCGCGCCCACCGATGTCGAAGGCTTTATCGACTGGTTCGAGGGGCTGAAGGCGACGGGACCGGGGCAGGGCGATCCGCTCTTCCCGTGGCTCGCCGAACGGGCCGATCGGGACCAGCTTCGATGGTTCTTCGAACAGGAAGCCGCCGGCGAAGCGGGGTTCGACGATCTGGTCGCGATGACGCAGGTGAAGCTGCCGGTGCGCCCCAAGCTCGAACTCGCGCGCAATTACTGGGACGAAATGGGCCATGGCACGGCCAAGGGCATGCACGGCCCGATGCTGGATGCGCTGGTCGAGACGCTGGCGGTGACTCCGGTGATCGAGAACACCGTGTGGGAAAGCCTCAGCCTCGCCAACGCGATGACCGCGATGGCGACCAATCGCCGCTATGCCTGGCACTCGGTCGGCGCGCTGGGCGTGATCGAACTGACTGCGCCGGGCCGCTCGGCGGCGGTGGCGGAAGGGCTCAAGCGCGTCGGGCTCAGCCCCAAGGAAGCGCGCTATTTCACGCTCCACGCGGTGCTCGACGTCAAGCATAGCGAGGACTGGAACCGCGAAGCGATTCGCCCGGCGATCGAGCAAGACCCCGCCCGCGCCACCGCCATGGCCGAAGGCGCACTGATCCGCCTGCGCTGCGGCGCCCGCTGTTTCGACGCCTATCGCGCGCGGCTGTGGGGCTAGCGCGGATCGACATTCACCGTAACCAGATCATGGTAGCGGCGAGATGGACGAAACCTGCGAAGTGGATGGTGCGACGCTCATAGCGTGTCGCGAAACGTCGGAAATGCTTGAGGCGGCCGAAGCATCGTTCGATGCGGTTGCGCTGTTTGTAGATGATCGTGTCATGGGGGATGACGATCTTGCGACAGCGGTTTGAGGGGATGACGGCCTCGGCGCCCATACCGGCAATAATGGCACGTAAGGCATTGCTGTCATATGCTTTGTCAGCGAGCACGGCTTTGCCCTCTTGCCCATCGAGCAGAGCCGGAGCCTGGGTGATGTCGCCGGTCTGGCCGGGCGTGAGGATGAAACGCAGCGGGCGGCCGAGGGTGTCGGCCAACATGTGGACCTTGGTAGTCAGTCCGCCTCGGGAACGCCTCAGCGCCTGGTCGCGCGCCCCCCTTTTCCGGTCGCTGCCTGCTGGTGGGCGCGGATGATTGTGCTGTCGATCATCAGATATTGATTGTCCCGGTCGGCGGTCAACGCATCGAACACCCGTTCC
This sequence comes from Sphingomonas degradans, assembly GCF_053502645.1. Lineage (NCBI taxonomy): Bacteria > Pseudomonadati > Pseudomonadota > Alphaproteobacteria > Sphingomonadales > Sphingomonadaceae > Sphingomonas > Sphingomonas degradans. Next base: position 3,600,442 of record NZ_CP177172.1, on the reverse strand, counting down.
CAGACGCCGGCATGGCACCACCGGCTGAAGCGGCGATGGACGCTCTTCCACTTTCCATAGCGCTCCGGAAGGTCGCACCAATGGGCGCCAGAGCGCAGAACCCATAAACATCCGTTCACGAACAAACGGTTATCCGTGCCAGAACGCCCCGGATCAGCCACCTTGCCCGGCAACAGCGATGCGATCCTTTGCCATTGCGCATCGTTCAGTTCGTACCGCTTCACCGCCATCACTTGCTCCGCGTCTCAACACGGATGCCTATGAATCAGCGATCAGCTCGTTTGGGAATCCCGAATGTCGATCCGCGCTAGGCGCGCGGCGCCGGCGCGGTTAGGCTGGGCATATGCTCAGCCTTGCCCTGTTCGCCGCGATCCCCGCGATTCCCGATGAAATGCCGATCGCGCCGCTGGTGGGCGGGCGTGTGACGATCGACCAGTCTTTCGGCTGGCCCGGCGTCTATTTCGAGGGCCGGTTTCGCGGTACCGACGTGACCGTGGAGGTCGACAGCCCGACCGAGCACCTGACGCTTCTGGTCGATGGGGTTCCTCGCGCGACGCTGACCCGCCCCGGCGACGCACGGCTTACGGTGCGCGATCTGCCCCCCGGCGACCATGTCGTGCGGCTGGAGAAGCTGACCGAGAGCCAGTCGGGCGGCGGGCGCTTCCGCGGCTTCTTCACCCGCACGGGGGTATCGCTCGCCCCCCAGCCCCGCGCGCGCCAGATCGAATATGTCGGCGACAGCTTCACCGTCGGTTATGGCAACCTGTCCCCCGACGCCAAATGCACGCCCGAACAGGTCCATGACCGCACCGATACCCAGCAGGCGTTCGGGCCGCTGCTCGCCAAGAAGCTCGATGCCGATTTCCGGGTGATCGCCTATTCGGGTTATGGCATCGTCCGCAACTGGAACGGCACGCATCCGGGCGAGAGCCTGCCGCTGCTTTATCCCCGCACGCTTCCGGGCGTGGAGGGGGCCGCGCCGCGCGAGCGGGGCTGGCACCCGCAGGTGATCGTCGTCAACCTGGGCACCAACGATTTCTCCACCCCGCTCCATGCGGCCGAGGCATGGGCAGACGACGCCGCGCTGCGCAGCGCCTATCGCACCCGCTATCTCGATTTCGTCCGGCAGCTCAAGGCGCGCCAGCCCCAGGCGCGGATCGTGCTGATGGGCGCGAGCAACTTCATCGCCGAAGTCCGCCAGGTCGCCGCCGCGACGGGCGCGACGGCGATTCCCTTTGGCGGGCTGGCGCTCAGCGGCTGCAACGGCCACCCCTCGCTCCAGGACCACCGCGCGCTTGCGGCGCTGATCGAGCCCGAGGTGGTGAAGGGCTTTGCACGCTAGAGCATGATCACGACGAAAATTCCCGTTCGTGCTGAGCTTGTCGAAGTACGGTGAGTCTCACTGCCCTTCGACAAGCTCAGGGTGAACGGTAAGGAGCGAATCGGCCTTACGTCATCGTGCCGCTTTCGGGCCTCGCCCTTACACCGCCTTCAGTGCTTCCTCGAAATCGGCGATCAGGTCGTCGGCATCCTCGACGCCGATCGAGATGCGCACCAGATTGTCGGTAATCCCCAGCGCCTGCTTGCGCGCCTCGGGCACCGACAGGTGCGTCATCCCCGCCGGGTGGCTGGCCAGCGTCTCGGTCCCGCCCAGCGATACCGCCAGCTTGGCGATGCGCAGTGAATCGAGGAAGGCGAACGCCTCCTTCTCGCCGCCCTTGAGATAGAGCGAGAAGGTCGATCCCGCGCCGGTGCAGTGGCGGCGATAGATATCGGCCTGGCGCTTGTCCTCGCCGCGATCGAGGAAGCCGAGATAGCCGACCTTCTCCACCTTGGGATGCGCGGCCAGGAATTCGCACACCTTGGCGGCATTCTCGCCCGCGCGGCTCATCCGCAGCTCCAGCGTTTCCAGCGAGCGCAGCAGCATCCATGCGGTGTTGGGGTCGCAGATCGTGCCGATCGTGTTGCGCATCATGCGGATCGTGTTGATGTGCGCCTTGGTCCCCAGCACACCGCCCGCGACCAGATCCGAATGACCCCCGGCATATTTGGTCAGGCTGTACACGACGATGTCGGCGCCCTGCTTGAGCGGCTGTGCCCAGAGCGGCCCCAGGAAGGTGTTGTCGATCGCGATCGGCGGCTTGTTCTCGCCCGTGAAGATCGCGTCGCGGCTGGCGGCGACGGCCTCGACATCGACCAGCGCGTTGGTGGGGTTGGCCGGGCTTTCGAGGTAGATCAGCGCGACATTGCCCGTCGCCGCCTGCGTCAGCACCGCATCGATCTCTTCGCGGGTGGCGCCGGCGGGGAAATCGAGCCAGTTGACCCCGAAGCGCCCCAGAATGCGTGAGATCAGCGTCTCGGTCGCCGCATAGAGCGGGCCCGAATGGACGATCGTGTCGCCGGGCTTGACCATCGACAGGAACAAGGTGGCGATGGCGGACATGCCGCTGGAAAAGGCGAGCGCGTCCTCCGCTTCTTCCCACACGGCCAGCCGGTCCTCCAGGATTTCCTGATTCGGCCCGTTGAAGCGCGAATAGACCAGCCCCTCGGCGCCGCCCGGCCGCTTGCCGGTGACGCCCTCGAAATGGCGCTTGCCCGCCGCCGCATTGGGGAAGACGAAGGTCGAAGTGAGGAAGATCGGCGGCTTGAGCGATCCTTCGGACAGCACCGGATCATAGCCATGCCCCATCATCATCGTGCTCGGCCGCAGCTTGCGTCCGCCGATCGTCTCGACACTCGCCTTGGGGCGGCGACGGGGGGTGGCGCCGCTCAGTTCGGCTTCGGTTTCGTCGGTCATGTGGGGCTCTCCGGGATTTGTTGTTGGTATCACTTGTAACGATATTGCGCGGGCTTTGCACTCCGACAAGTTGCGTCACAATTGCTACCAGCGACTCCCAATCGACCGTCGCCCGCGCGGGTTCCCTGCGCGACTTCCAGGTGGTGGAAAGCTGCCGTCACCACTACTAGAGCAATGGTGCTGCGACGCGGGGATCAGCCGGTGGAAGAGGCGTATAAAAGGCTGCGTGCCGGTTGGGCCGGGGGAGATCGGGACCGAGAGCGGGCCTTGTATCTGCTGTTTTTGGCATGGTGGCATTGGGCTGAGCCAGAGTTCCTGACAGGCTTGTCCGACGATCCTTCCGCCGTGGCACTATGGCACGAGGTCTTCGACTATTTCGGCGGTGAAGCATCGTCAGACGCTGAGTTTCTTTTTGTCGCTGGCATTATGGCGACCGTAGCCCCGTGGGGCTTAGGCGATGAAGCTTATTGGGCTGCTGCCGCTAACCGACTTTCTTCCCGCGCGCGGCAACTGCAGCCGAGCGGCTTCTCGCCAAGCGATTTTGAAGGTCGCGGCGACTATGGCGAGTATTTCGTACACCAGTCATCGATTACGCCCAACACGCGCTAGGGGGCGGAAGCCCTCGGTCGGGTACGGGTCACTAACCGGTACAAAAACGAAAATCTCAGCGGCTACGGACAAACGCTTTGCCGTCATAGGTCCAGCGAATCACCGAACGCGGCCCCGTTCCGCTCTCGGCGTCGAATGTGTGAATGATCGGGCGCCCCTGCGGATCATCCAAAAACTCGGGGCGGCCTCGGCTGGATAGCTCTGCAACCTGCCGTATGCCCGCGTCGGTGATCCGCCAGATGCGGACGCGGTAGGCCGAACCGCCAGCCCAGAGCGAAAAGAGGAGGCCGTCCTGATCGCGCACGAACAGGCCCATCGGCACATCGCCTATATCTTCACGATATGCGGCAGAGCTTGAGCACGCATCAATGCACGCGATCGCCAGGCGGTAGCCGACCGATGGATCTGTATCCACGTTCGCGAAATACGTGCTGGCGTCTGCGTGTATCCGAAGAGAAGCGACGGTCTGGGCACGCGCCGGCATCGCGAAAAGAACCAATGCCAATGCTATTGCGCGCCTCATGGCCGATCATACCAAGTACGTGCGTGGCGGCAACGAGAGAAATTCTGACGAAGTGCGCGGCGGAACACCGGTGACGTATTGCGTAAGTGAAGCGCTCAGCCCGCAATCCCGATGATGCTGATCTGCCGCCCATAATCGGGCTCGCCGCGATGGGTGGCGCGGCGATAGCTGTAGAAGCGATCGGCATCGGCATAGGTGTCGCGCCCCAGCATCTCGACCGTGCGCACGCCCGCCGCCGCCAGCCGGTGCGCGACATAGGCTTCCAGGTCGAACTGGAAATGTTCGGGCCGGCCATCGGCGAAGAAGCGCTCGTTCGCCGGGTCCGCTTCGGCAAAGCGGCGGAAGAAGCCGGTGTCGACTTCATAGCTGGCGCGCGCGATGCACGGGCCGATCGCGGCAGCGATGCGATCGCGCCGCGCGCCCAGCGTCTCCATCGCCACCAGCGTCGAATCGGTCACGCCGCCGATCGCGCCCTTCCACCCGGCATGCGCGGCGGCGACCACGCCGGCCTCGCGGTCGGCGAACAGCACCGGCGCGCAATCGGCGGTGAGGATGCCCAGCAACAGCCCCGGCTGGTTGGTGACCAGCGCATCGGCGCGTGGGCGCAGCCGTTCCTCGAACGGCGCGATCACGGTGACGGCGTCGGCCGAATGGACCTGGAACACCGTCGCCAGCCGCGCGCCGGGCAGGATCGCGTCCGCCGCGCGCCGCCGGTTCTCGGCGATCACCGCCGGGTCGTCGCTCGATCCGGTGCCGACGTTCAGCCCGGCATGCACCCCCGTAGAGGCACCCCCGCGCCGCCCCAGAAAGCCATGCGCCACCCCGTCCAGCGCCTGTGCGCGGATGACCTCGACAGCGCTCACAATGTCAGCCGCATCAATCGGTCCTCATCCTCGTGCGCGCCCACCATGAAGGCATAGGCGCCGCGATCCTCGAAGCCGTACCGGGCATAGAATCGCTTGGCGCGGGCATTGTCGACATAGACCGACAGCCACAGTTCCGCGCTCCCCCGCGCCCGCGCGCTGGCGATCGCCCAGTCCATCAGCGCACCCGCCGCGCCGCTGCCCTTGGCGCGCTCGGCCAGGTAGAGCTGGCGCAGCTCGGTCGCCGGTGCCTGCGTTTCCGCCGGCAGCTGGAGCCCGCTGATCTTGGCATAGCCCATCAGCCCCGCCGCATCCTCGACGACGCGGAACGCATAGCCATTGCCCGCAAATTCCGCCGCCCAGGCTTCGGGCGTGAACTGGTCGAGGAAGCTCGCCAGATCGGGATCGCGGTACAGATGGCCGAAGGTCGCGACGAAGCTCTCGCGGAACAGCGCGTCGATCGCGGGCAGGTCCGCCGCCGTGGCGTCGCGGCAGATCATGGCGCGAACCCGGCGGGCACCGGCCAGCCGGGCGCAGTGAAGGCGATCACCTTGAACAGGTCCCCCATCGCCGCGTCGGTGACCAGCCGGTCGCGGTCGGCGGCGAGCGCATCGGCGCGGTCGGGCGCGGCCTGCGCCAGTGCCTGTGTCCGCGCGTCGATCCCCAGCGCGCGCAGGAACGCCCCTTGCGTCACCGGCCCGTGCACCACCAGCCCTTCGGCCTCTGCCGCCTCGGCCAGCGTCGCGAAGTCGACATGCGCGGTCAGATCGGCCTCGCCCGGCGCGTCGAACGGATTGGCATAGGCATGGCCGCGCACCGCCTGGAGCGTGTCGCCGATCGCCGGCCCCTGATAGCCATAATCGATCACCAGCGCCGCCCCGCCCTGGACCAGCAGCCGCGCCGCGAGGTTGCGCAGGATCGCCACGCTCGCGGGCGAGGTCTCCAGGATCGCGCCCGGCTCGGCATCGCGCAGCGGCTTGGGGACGATCATGTCGAAGCTGCGGTCGCCCGCGATCGGCAGGAACAGCGTGTCCTGGCACGCCACCAGCCGCTCGCGCCAGCCCGCTGGCGTGGCGATCAGCTGGCGGATCGGCAGCGCGTCGAAAAACTCGTTCGCCACCACCAGCAGCGGCGCGTCCTCGGGCAGCCCGACCAAGTCGAGGTGCCATTCGGCATGCGGCACCCGCTCGGCCTGCGCGGCGCGCAGCACGGGGCTCGTCTCGACAAAGTCCACCGGCGGGGCCAGCCCGGCCTTGCCCATCGCGCGCAGCGCATCGGCGGCCAGCGTGCCGCGACCGGGGCCGAACTCGACATAGCGCGCATCGGGCCGCCCGGCGCGGTCCCACAGATCGGCGATCCACAGCCCGATCAACTCGCCGAACATCTGGCTGATCTCGGGCGCAGTGGTGAAGTCGCCGCGCGCGCCCAGCGGATCGCGCGTGCCGTAATAGTGCGCGTTGGCGGCGCCCATGAACTGCGACAGCGGGATCGGCCCCGCCAGCGTGATCGCACGGGCCAGCCGCTCGGGCAGCAGCGCGGGGGTTTCGGCGTCGGTCATCGTCGGCAGCTTACGCGACGCTCTCGCCGACGATCGGCTCGACGCGGTGGCGGCGTCCCTTGGCGGTGGCGATCAGATACAGGCCGCCGAGGATCATCGGAATGCACAGCCACTGGCCCATGTGCAGCCCGGTCATCTGCACCAGCCACACCAGCTGCGCATCGGGCTCGCGGAACAGCTCGACGAAGAAGCGGCACAGCCCGTAGCCGAGCAGGAAAATGCCCGCCAGCTTGCCCGGCTGATACCGCGCATCGGTGCGCCAGAAACAGAACCACATGACCGCGAACAGCAGGATGCCCTCCAGCCCCGCCTCGTACAGCTGGCTGGGATGCCGCGCCGGCTCGGGGCCATAGGCGACGGTGTTGCGGAACACGATCGCCCAGGCGACGTCCGTCGGCTTGCCCCACAATTCGCCGTTCACGAAATTCGCCAGCCGCCCGAAAAACAGCCCGAACGGCGCGACGCACAGCACATAATCGAAGATGCGCAGCCAGTTCAGCTTGTATGTCCGCGCCAGCAGGATGATCGCGATCGTCATCCCGATCCCCCCGCCATGGAACGACATGCCGCCGTCCCACAGCTTGAAGACCTGGAGCGGCGTCTCGGTAATCATCCGGGGCGCGTAGAACAGCACATAGCCGATCCGCCCGCCCAGAATGATCCCCAGCGTGGCATAGAAAACCAGATCGTCCGCATGCCGCCGCGCCATCGGTGCGCCCGGCTGCGCCAGCAGCTTGAGCAGATACCACCATCCGATCAGGATGCCGGCGATATAGGCCAGCGAATACCATTTGATCTGGAAAAACCCCAGATCGAGGGCGACCGGGTTCAGCCCCAGATCCTTGAAATGAACATAGTCGCCGGCGGCGGCGAGGATGGAGGTAAGCACGTCGAACGGTCCCCGGCGAATGATGTCCCCCCGCGATAGAGCAGCCGCACGGCAAACCCAAGGGGGGAAGGGGGCGGGGAGGGCGCGTGGATCAGCGAGATCCGGATATTTGACGGCTCATTAGATTGAGAAGGGGCATGGAGCCGACGGCCCACTCATGAAATCGACCGTCTCGCTCGTAGCCTTTCCCATTTGCGTCGGGTGAATATGTTGCCACCATGAAACAAGCCGGAGTAGCCTAAATAGCTCGCTTCGAGTGAACCATTCGAGTTGGTGCTTGCGAGGTATGCTTCGAGACCGGGAAATGGTATGAAAACCATCCGTTTTCAGCCCCGAGGCCTTCTCTGACTCCACGTTTGGATGCCGCGATGAACGAATGGGACTTATTGGCTAATGGGTGTCCGAGATCGGCTACAGGTGGTGGAGATAATCCGGCCCATAAAAAGCGGGCAAACGCAGCCTTACCAATGCAGGCTTGAAGATGATCAAATTTATGCAGTAAAAGGCCGTGGCGCGTTACCCGAGGGTCTGCTATCGGAAGTTTGTGCGGCATCGCTCGGCCAAGCGATGGGTTTGCCAATTCCCGATTTTGTAATCGCTGAGATCCCAGCAGTGCTTATTGAGACTGCCACCGACCCCGAGGTTTCTCGCTACTTGGGCATAGGGACAGGTTTCGCTTCGCATTGGCGGAACGCTTGCGAACCGTTGACTCCCACGATCCGCGACAGGCAAAGCCCGGAATTTCTTGCGACGCTCTATGCGTTCGATCACTGGATCGCCAACGGTGATCGATCGCTGGGCGACGAAGACGGTAACCCCAATCTACTGTATGACCTGACCGACAAAAAACTCGTTGCGTTCGATCATAATTTGGCCTTCAGCACCACCTATAACGCAGCTGAACTCGCTGTGCACGCGGGAAGGCGGAGCTGGCAGGCGATTGGCAGGAGCAGTGGTTTCATACCAAGGCTTTTACAGAAAATGCAAATAGCACGTCTCGCGTTTAATGCGTTGGTGAATGAATTACCCCATGAATGGGTAGAGGACCGTCCGGGGTTTACGTTGGCCGCCGCCGCTATGTTAGATAGGTGCGATACACCTGAATTTTGGGCTGAACTCGGATGAGTGCGATCTACCAATATTCCATCATCAGGTTTTTGCCTTTTGCTGACTTGGGCGAATTTGCAAACATTGGCATCATCGCGCTGGATAGCCAAAACAAAATCCTTCAATTTCGGCTTGCACGTGCAAAATTCCGACGCCTTCGTGAGTTCTTTGGTGAGGACGCATATCGCGCCTATGGCGCGGCTATTGAGCATTTGCGTCTAGAATTAGCGTCTCTTGCTGCGGGTGATGGGTTCTGGATGAATTGGGATCCTGGCAGGGCGTTTTCCCATCTGACACGCAGGCATGAATCTTCCATAGTTTTCAGTGAAGTCCGGACGTTGCTTTCCAAGGAACACATTGGCGATGTCGTCGATGGCCTTTTTACCCGTCTAATCGAACGGCAGCGTCAAGAGGCTCATGATTTGGATCTCATCAGAGATATTCGGCATCAGCTGGTAGCTAGCGGCATCAGAGGTTTTCGCGCGATTCGTGTGGTGGATGATGTTGTCCCGGTGACGTTTCCGTTGGCGCATAGAAATGGTGATCTGAATGCTATTCAGCCCATGGTTTTTTCACAAAAGACTCCCTTGGCTGTGTTTGATCACGGCGCGATGTGGAAGCGACGGCTTGCGTATCTTCTGGATCGGGGGAAAATTAGGCACGGATCCGTCCTATTAGCAGTCGATCCGCCAGCGGTGGATGCGGGAAATTCGCTTAGGGTTGCTTATGCGGAATCAATGAAAGAAATAAGCTCTCTTCCTTTTGACGTGGTTGACGCTGAAATTGGTGGGCAAATAAATCACAAAATTATTGAGTTTGCCGAGGCTGTGGCACCTCCAAGTTATTCATTATTCAATTGATATATTTGTTATGTATGTGTGTTATGTTGATCTAAATTTTGTTTAATGGTCATTGTTTTTATATGAGAGAATTTATAATTCTGATTGCTCGATTTTGACCTTTCTTCGCGCAGACTGTGCCGGGCCGACCTAGGGGGCGATTTTTGGTGCGCTCTGCCAGACCCATCGCGCGCGTGAGGTATGCCCCCAACCCGCTGGCGCCCCCCGCCCCCACGCGATACAGCACGCCCATGGCAAATCTCGGCACGCTTGGCAGACCCGATCGGCGCACGCTGTTGATCGGTGGCGGGGTGGGCGCCGGGTTGCTGGTGGCCTGGGGGCTGTGGCCGCGCACCTATCTGCCCAATCTCACCGCCGCGCCGGGGGAGAGCCTGTTCGGCGCGTGGCTCAAGATCGGTAGCGACGGGCATGTCGCGGTCGCGGTGCCGCAGTGCGAGGAGGGGCAGGGGGTGTTCACGGCCTTTGCCCAGATTATCGCGGACGAGCTTGGCGCCGAATGGACGATGGTGGGAGTCGAGCCCGCGCCGCTCAATCCGCTCTATGCCAATCTGCTGGGGGCACAGGCGCTGTTCGGCACGGCGCTCGGCCCGCTGCCCGATGCGGTGGAGCGGGCCCATGTGGTCCGCGCCGGGCTGATGCTTACCGGTGCCTCCACCTCCGTCCGCAATTTCGAGGCCGATCTGCGCCATGCCGGGGCGGCTGCGCGCGCGCTGTTGTGCAAGGCGGCGGCGCGGCGCTGGGGGGCGGACTGGCGCGCGTGCGACACGGCGGAGGGGCAGGTGGTGCTCGGCGCGCAAAAGCTCGGCTTCGGCGCGCTGGCGGAAGCGGCGGCGCGCGAAAGCGTACCCGGCGATGTGCCGCTACGCGCTGGATCGGCCAACCGGCTGACCGGCAAGCCGCTGCCCCGGATCGACGTGCCGGCCAAGACCGATGGCAGCGTCACCTATGCCGCAGACATCCGCCTGCCCGACATGGTCTATGCCTCGATCCGGCAGGGGCCGACCGGCGATACCACGCTCGCGAAGCTCAATCGCGCGGCGGCGGACAAGGTGCCGGGAATGCTCGCGGTGGTGACGACCGAGCGCTGGGTCGCGGCGGTGGCGAACAACTGGTGGGCGGCGGACCGCGCGCTCGATGCGATGCGCCCGCGCTTCACCACGCCCGATCCGGTGGTGAACGACGATTCGATCGAGGCGGCGCTGCAGGCCGCGTTCGACCAGCGCGGCGCGCGGATCACGCAGGCGGGCAATCTCGCGGCGGATTTCCGGGGCGCGCGCGTGGTCTCGGCGAACTATGGCGTCGACCTGACGCTGCACGCGACGCTGGAGCCGATGACGTGCACCGCGTCGTACAAGGACGGGCGGCTGACGCTGTGGCTGCCGACCCAGGCGCCGGGGCTGGCGCGCGCGGCGGCGGCGCGCGCGATCGGCATCGGCGAGGGGCGCGTGACGCTCCATGCGACGATGGCGGGCGGATCGTTCGGCGCGAAGCTGGAGCATGACGTCGCGGCACAGGCGGCGCTGCTGGCGCAGCGGCTGGGGCGCCCGGTCCAGCTCACCTGGCCGCGCGGTGAGGATATGCGGCGCGATCGCTTCCGCCCCCCGGCGGCGGCGCGGATGACCGCCAAGCTCAACGACCAGGGCCGCGTGACTGGCTGGCTCGCCAAGATCGCCGCGCCGGAGACGGGGCGCGAGCTGGCGGAGCGGCTGATGCCGGGGGATATGCTGGCGGGGCTCGGGCTGGCGCTGGCCGGATCGGGCGAGGCGGTGGCGGTGGAGGGCGCGACGCCCTTCTACGCGATTCCCAACTATGCGGTGGACCACCACCCGGCCGACATCGGCGTCCCCACCGGCTATTGGCGCGGCGGCGCGCACGGCGCGAGCTGCTTCTTTACCGAGAGCTTCGTCGACGAACTCGCGCACGTCGCCGAACAGGACGCGCTGACCTTCCGCATGGCGATGCTGGGGAGCGAGCCCCGGCTGGCGCGTTGCCTCCAGACCGTGGCGCAGCTCGGCGGGTGGCAGGGCGGCCAGCCCGGCAGCGGCCAGGGCATTGCCTGCCACAGTTTCCGGGGATCGCACATCGCCGTGCTGGCGGAGGCGCATCTGACGGCGGACCGGCGCGTGAAGGTCGACCGGCTGGTTGCGGCAGTGGATTGCGGGCGGCTGGTGAACCCCGATCTGGTGACCCAGCAGATCGAAGGCGGTCTGATCTTCGGCATGGCCGCCGCGCTGGGCTGCTCGACCGGCTTTACCGAGAATGTGGCCGATGTGCGCGAGCTGCGCGAATTGTCGCTTCCCACGCTCGCCGACGTGCCCGACGTGACCGTGGAATTGCTGCGCAGCACGGCTGACCCCGGCGGCGTCAGCGAGCTGGCGGTGCCCCCCGTCGCCCCCGCCATCGCCAATGCCCTGCAAGCCGCAACCGGCGTGCGCTTCCGCCGCCTTCCTTTGCTATCGGACATCGAATGACCCTCCCCGCGAATCATCCGCCCGTCCCGCGCCCGCGCATTGGCGTGCTGCTTACCAATCTGGGCACCCCCGATGCGCCCGATGCCCCGTCGGTGAAGCGCTACCTGGGCGAGTTCCTGTCCGACCGCCGCGTCGTGGAAATCCCGCCCTTGCTGTGGCAGCCGATCCTGCGCGGCATCATCCTGCGCACCCGTCCGGCCAAGTCGGCCCATGCCTATCAACAGGTATGGAGCGAGGACGGCTCGCCGCTGGCCGCGATCACCAAGGCGCAGATGCGCGCGCTGCAGGGCGCGTTCGGCCCCGACGTGGTGGTCGATTATGCGATGCGCTATGGCAATCCCGCGCTGGGCGAGCGGCTGAAGGCGATGAAGGAGATGGGGTGCCAGCGCATCCTGCTCGCCCCGCTCTACCCGCAATATTGCGCAGCAACGACGGCGACCGCAAACGACGCCGCCTTTGCGACGCTGGCCGCGATGCGCTGGCAGCCGGCGATCCGCACGCTGCCGCCCTATCACGACGATCCGCGCTACATCGCCGCGCTCAAGGCGTCGGTCGAGGCGTCGCTTGCCGGCCTCGATTTCGTGCCCGACGCGATCATCGCCAGCTTCCACGGCATGCCGCAGCGTACGCTGGAACTAGGCGACCCCTATCACTGCCAGTGCCAGAAGACCGCGCGGCTGCTGGGCGAGGCGCTGGGGCGCAAGCTGATCGTGACCTTCCAGTCGCGCTTCGGCCGCGCCAAATGGCTTGAGCCCGCGACCGACACCACGCTGGAGGCGCTGCCGGGACAGGGGATCACGCGCATCGCCATTCTCGCCCCCGGCTTTTCGGCCGACTGCCTGGAGACGCTGGAGGAACTCTCGATCCGCGGTCGCGAGAGTTTCGTCGCGGCGGGCGGTAAAGAATTTGCCTATCTGCCTTGTCTCAACGCTAGCGACACCGGTATCGAGATGTTGCGGTCAATACTGGCGCGCGAACTTGCGGGCTGGGTCGACGCTGCCTAGGCTGACGGACAATCGAAGAGAGGATGTGACATGGCGCGCGTAGCAATCGTGACCGGCGGAACTCGCGGGATCGGCGAGGCAATCAGCCTGGCCCTGCAGGATGCAGGAATGACCGTCGCCGCCAACTATGCCGGCAATGACGAGAAGGCGCGGGCCTTCACCGAGCGAACGGGGATCAAGGCGTACAAGTGGGACGTCGGCGATTTCGATGCCTGCGCGGCGGGGGTGGCACAGGTCGAGGCGGATCTCGGCCCGGTCGATGTCGTGGTGAACAATGCCGGCGTCACGCGCGACGGTACGATCCTGAAAATGGATCGCGAGATGTGGGAAGACGTCATCCGCATCAACCTGGGCGGCTGCTTCAACATGGCGCATGCGACCTTCCCGGGGATGCGCAATCGCAAATGGGGCCGGATCGTCAATATCGGCTCGATCAACGGCCAGGCCGGGCAATATGGCCAGGTGAACTATGCCGCCGCGAAATCGGGCATCCACGGCTTCACCAAGGCGCTGGCGCAGGAAGGCGCGCGTGCCGGTGTGACCGTGAACGCGATCGCGCCGGGCTATATCGATACCGATATGGTCGCGGCGGTGCCGCCCGAGGTGCTGGAAAAGATCGTCGCCAAGATCCCGGTCGGGCGGCTGGGCCAGGCAAGCGAGATCGCGCGCGGCGTGGCGTTCCTGTGCTCCGAGGAAGCGGGCTTCGTCACCGGATCGACGCTGTCGATCAACGGCGGACAGCATATGTACTGATGCGAACGGGGGCCGGTCCACAGGACCAGCCCCCGACCCTCGATACGCTACGCGAGGGAATCTGCATCGCGGCGACCCCTTCGATACGCGACGGGAAGGGATCGTTACGGTGACAACAATCCTGTTCTAGCCTGGTTCCCTTGAGCGCTGTCTGAACGGCGTGGTTATCTGACGTTCAGCTTGGTGGCGCGCCGGGCTGGCCCCCGCCTGCGAAGCCGCTATGAGGCGGCGATGCGCCTTCCCCTTCTTGCCGTCGCGTTCCTGCTGGGGTGCAATGTCGATTCCGCGACGCTGATGATTCGTCCGGTGCTGGGCGCCGATGCGCGAATCACAGCGCGGCCCGTTCCGCTAAATCCCCGTGATCCGGCCGAGCGCCGCGTGGGCGCGCTCACCTATCTCGGCGGGGTCGTGCTGACGAGCCCGGACCCGGCCTTTGGCGGCTTTTCGTCGATGCGGCTGGTCGGTGATCGATTCACGCTGCTCAGCGACATGGGCAACCTCGTGAGCTTTCGCATGGGACCGGACTGGCAGGTGCGCGACGCCGTGTTCGGCGATCTCCCTGGCGGGCCGGGCACGGGCTGGGTCAAGGCGGACCGCGACGCCGAATCGATGACGCGCGATCCCGCGACCGGCACCGTCTGGGTGGGGTTCGAGAAGTACAACGCCATCTATCGCTACGACGCGGCGTTCTCGCGCGTAGAGGCAAGCGTCGCGCCACCCGCAATGGCCGATTGGTCGGAGGCGGGCGGGCCCGAATCGATGGCGCGGCTGCGCAACGGCCACTTCATCGTCATCAGCGAGACGTCGCGGCCCAAGGGCCGTCCGCAGGCGCGGATTGGGCTGCGATTCGCCGGCGATCCGACGACGAGCAAGGCAAAGCCGGTGCCCTTCGCCTATGTGCCGCCGGCTGGGTACAACCCGACCGACCTTGTCGAACTGGACGATGGCCGGATGCTGGTGCTTAACCGTCGGTTCGCGATTCCGAGCCTGTTCACGGCGAAGCTGACGCTGATCGACCTGCGCGGATTGGCAGCAGGCGGCGTGGTGCGCGGACGCGAGCTGGCGACGTTCGAGGCGCCGCTGGTGCACGACAATTTCGAAGCGATGGCGCTCGCACGCGAAGGCGCCGACACGATCCTGTGGATCGCATCGGACGACAACCTCGAGGCCTGGGAGCAGTCGCTGCTGCTCAAATTCCGGCTCGACCTGACGGACGAGCCGGAGGGCAGGCGTTAGGCGGCTTCGGCGGTGCTGGTCGCTGCCTTGCGCACTTCGCGCTTCAGGCGGCGTGCACGCAGCGACAGATCGTCGTCGCTGGTCTTGAGCAGCCAGTTGTCCAGGCCGCCGACATGCTCGACCGAACGCAGGCCGTGGGTCGACACGCGCAGACGCACGCTCTTGCCCAGCGTATCCGACATCAACGTCACGTTCTGCAGGTTGGGCAGGAACGTACGCTTGGTCTTGTTATTGGCGTGGGAAACATTGTGGCCCACCTGCCGGCCCTTGCCGGTCAGCTCGCAAATGCGCGACATCGCTGTTAATCCTGATTTTGGCCTAGAGCCGGAAAGGCCGCGCCGATACCCGCTATGGGGCGGCGCGTCAACCGATTCGCCTGTTAAACCGCTCGTGCCCACGCAACTTGGCGGAGGATGAAGCGTTAATTACGCACTCGTTTCAATTTGGCAATGCACTCCGGGAGATGAAGACGATGCGTGGACTTCTCGTGCTGATCGGGCTTGTCGCCCTTGTCGTCGTGGGACTGATGTCGGTCGGCATGCTCTCGATCGAGCAGCAGCAGGGCGCGACCATCCCCCGGATTTCGTTCAACGCGCAGGGCGGGCAACTGCCCAAGTTCAAGGCGGAAACCGGCAGCATCGCGATCGGCACTACCAACAAGACCGTCGAAGTGCCCACGGTCCAGATGAAGGACGCCACCGTCAGCGTCCCCACGCTGGAAGTGAAGCAGGCGCCGGGCGCATCGCCGACTCCGGCGGCGCGCTGATGCGCGCGCGGCCCGGCCATGTCGCGGCGGCGGTCCTGTTGCCGCCGCTGGGCGTGTATCTGGCGCGCGGGCCGGGGCGCGACTTCGGAATCGCCTGTGGGCTGACCGTGTTCGGCTTCGTGCCCGGCATGGCCTTTGCCCTGTGGAGCGTGCTGCGCGCTGAGCCGGGGACGCCGGCGACCGCGTGACGCGCACGTCAGGCGGCGCTAGAGCGGCAACGATGTTCCCGCTCCCCGAACCGATGCGCGCGGCGCTGGATGCTGCGGCGCAGGCAGCGCAAGCCGGCGAAGTGCCCGTGGGCGCCGTGGTGGTGCATCGCGGCGCGGTGATCGCGACGGCAGCCAATGCGCCGCGCACGCTCCACGATCCCACCGCCCATGCCGAGATGCTGGCGATTCGCGCCGCCGCGCAGGTGCTGGGGAGCGATCGGCTGGAGGAATGCGACCTGTGGGTGACGCTGGAGCCCTGTGCGATGTGCGCGGGCGCCATCGCCCATGCCCGCATCGCCCGGCTCTATTACGGCGCCAGCGATCCGAAGGGCGGTGCTGTCGAGCATGGCCCGCGCTTCTTCGCGCAGCCGACCTGCCATCATCGCCCCGAACTCTATGCCGGCATCGGCGAGGGCGAGGCGGGGGCGCTGCTGCGCGACTTCTTCCGCGCGCGGCGGAGCTAGGAAATTCCGCCACTCCCGCGCCGGGGCATCTTGTTGGACGAGGCTAATCGCAACCGGAGCTGGAACGAATAACGCGCAAGATGCCGTCGGGCGGGAGTGGCGCGGAGGCGCGGGCGAATGCCCCGCCCCCGATCGCGATCATGCCTGGACGGGCACGATCTTGATTTCGACGCGCCGGTTAGCGGCCCGCCCTTCTTCGGTGTCGTTGCTGGCGATCGGCTGGGTCTCGCCAAAGCCCCGCGTGCCGAGCCTTGCGGCCTGCACGCCGCGCGATTGCAGGTAATCGGCCACCGCCGTCGCCCGGCGTTGCGACAGGCCGTAATTATAGCTGTCCGACCCCACCGAATCGGTGTGGCCGTACACGTCGACATAGGTCTGGTTATACTGGCGCAGCACGTCGGCGACCTGGTCCAGCGTCGGGCGGAACTGCGGCTGTACCGCCGACTGATCGGTCGCAAAGGTCACGTTCGATGGCATGCGCAGCACCAGCTCGTCGCCCTGGCGGATGACCTGGACGTCGGTGCCCGCAGTGCGGCGGCGCAGTTCCTGCTCCTGTCGGTCGATATACGAACCGATGCCCACCCCGGCGATCCCGCCGATGCCCGCGCCCAGGATCTTTGCGGTGCGATCGTTGCGGCCGCCCACCAGATCGCCGAGCAGATAGCCGCCCAGCGCACCCACGCCGCCGCCGATGGCGGTGCGCGACACGCGCTGTTCGCCGGTAACCGGATCGGTGATGCACGCGCTGGTCAGCATGGTGGCGCCAAGCGCCGCGATGGTCAAAGCCTTGCGGGCGATACCCATGGGTTCCTCCTTGTTCGATGTCCCTATGACTGGCGGAAACCCCCGTCCACAACCTCTTGTTCCACCTGCGCAACCGATTGGTGAACGCATGGTTGTTAAGCGGGGCGTAGTGCCTGTATGGAGGGCATCACATCATGGACGCCCCCTTCCCCTGGATCGACGTCGCGATCATCCTCGTGCTGATCGCCGTAAACGGCATATTTTCTATGTCGGAACTGGCCATCGTCTCGTCGCGCCCGGCGCGGCTGGAGGCGCTGGCGAAAAATGGCAGCCGCGGTGCCGTCACCGCGCTGCGGCTGGCGCAGGACCCCGGCAAGTTCCTGTCCACCGTCCAGATCGGCATCACGCTGATCGGCATCGTCTCGGGCGCCTATTCGGGCGCCAGCCTGGGCGAGCCGGTGGCACAGCGGCTCCAGCCGCTGGGGCTGAGCCCCGAATTCGCGACCACGCTGGCGCTGATGCTGGTGCTGGCGGTGACCACCTTTGCCACGCTCGTCGCCGGCGAGCTGGTGCCCAAGCAGTTCGCGCTGCGCTCGCCCGAGCCGATCGCGGCGATCATGGCGCTGCCGATGCTGTGGCTGTCACGCATCACCGCGCCGTTCGTCTGGCTGCTCGATTCGACCAGCGGGCTGGTGTTCCGCCTGCTGCGGATGAACCGCGAATCGGAGAATCGCGTCACTGCCGAGGAGCTGCACCTGATCGTCGCAGAGGCCAGCAAGTCGGGCGTGATCGAGGAGCATGAACGCTCGATCATCTCGGGCGTGGTGCGGCTGGCGGATCGTCCGGTGCGCGAAGTGATGACGCCGCGCACCGATGTCGACTGGCTCGACATCGACCTGGACGGCGACGGCATCCGCGACGCACTGCTCGCCACCCCGCACACCCGGCTGCCGGTGGCGGAGGGTTCCGTTGATGCGGTCGTCGGCGTGGTGCAGGCGCGCGATATCGTCGCCGCGCTGTTCCGGGGCGAGCCGCTCAACCTGCGCACGCTGATGCGCACCGCGCCGATCCTGCCGGACCAGGTCGATGCGATGGACGCGCTGGGCGCGCTGCGCCGGGCCGAAGTGCCGATGGGTCTCGTCCATGACGAATATGGCCATTTCGAAGGCATCGTGACGCCCGCCAATCTGCTGGCGGCGATCGCCGGCGATTTCGCGTCGGATGCCGAGCCGGGCGAGAGCCCGAACGTGGTGGAGCGCGAGGACGGGTCGCTGCTCGTCTCGGGCCAGATGCCCGCCGATGCGCTGGCCGACCGGCTGGGCATCGACCTGCCCGAAGACCGCGATTACGCGACTGTGGCGGGGCTGGCGCTGGCAGTGCTCAAGCACCTGCCGGATGAAGGCGAGACCTTTGCCCAGCAGGGCTGGCGTTTCGAGATCGTCGACATGGACGGCCGCAAGATCGACAAGCTGCTGGTCAGCCAGGACGGGTAAACGCCTGCTTGGAAATGCGCTGTGGCGCATTTCGCGGTGCCGGCCCGCTCCCCCACCAGCGTGAGGTGAACAGCGCCCCGCGCTGTTCAGGTCATGCCGGGGGCATGACCGACCTCACACTCCCAACGGCAGGGTATTCTATGGGTGGCCGGGTGGGGGAGCGGGCCGGCGCCGTCTACCTTAAATCAAGGTGCAGGAACTGGCTGAACGTTCCGGGCGGATAGTCGGCAAAGGCCGGCCCGTCGATAAAGCCCCGGCGGCGATACAGCGCCAGCGCCGGCTCGAACGCAGGCCCGCGCCCGGTTTCCAGGCTCAGTCGCGTCACGCCGCGCGCAGTGGCGGTGGCGATGATCGTCTCCAGGATCGCCGCCGCCGCGCCCCTGCGCACGAAATCGGGGTGCGTGCGCATCGATTTCACTTCGGCGGCGCCGTCGCCCAGCATCTTGAGCGCGCCGATCGCCGCCACCCGATCCCCTTGCCAGGCGGACCACACCGTGACCTCGGGCTTCTGCAAGCCGCTGAGATCCAGCGCGAACACGCTGTCGGCGGGCGAATTGGCGTGCATCCCCGCCAGATGGAGCGCGAGCAGCGCGCGGGTCTGGGCGCTGGACAGGTCGTCCGGGCGGATGTCGAACGTCACAGCTTGCCGAACACCGCCTCATAGCCCGCGACATCGCCGCTCGCGAGGAAGCCCGCCTGTTCGATCCAGCGATCGCGCTGGAGCCGGCCCTGGAAATTGCCGAGCTGCGCGTCGAGCGCGGCGGCATCCTCTGGTGCCAGCGCGGCGAGCTGTGCGAAGCGCGTGATCCCCAGCGCGTTGAGCCGCTCGGCAAGCCGGGGGCCGACGCCCTTGAGCCGCGTCAGGTCGTCGCCGGCGTCCGCCGCCGGCTCGGGCGCTGCGACAGGCGCGGGGTCGGACGCCGCCAGCGCGGCCGGAGAGGCATCGAGCGGGGCGGCGGCGGCGATCGGTTCATCCGCGAGCGGAGCGGGGGCAGGGGCCTCGGTTACTCCCTCGGCTGCTGCCGGCGACGGGGCAACCGGCACCGCAGGCTGCTCGAGCGGGCGCCCCGATTCCTCCACCGCCACTTCGCCGCGCGCCTCCAGCTCGGCACGCGCCTGCGAGCGGCGCTTGGCCAGCATCGTGCCCCACGCCAGGATGAACAGCGCGAACGCCATCCCCGCCGCGATCAGCACGAACGACAGCGTCAGCCATGCCGGTCCGCCATCGATGATCGTGCTCGTCATCGTCCCCTGATCGTTCATACGCCGCGCCTTCTCCAAGTCCTGCGATTACGACAATGGCATGCTGCATAGCGTGCCGGGGACGGGGACGTACAGCACCCCTATCCCTCGCGCGCGATTTCGCGCCAGCCGATGTCGCTGCGGCAAAAGCCGGTGGGGAAATCGATCGCATGGACCGCCGCATAGGCCGCCGCCTGCGCGGCCGACACATTGGCGCCGGTCGCCGTCACTGCCAGCACCCGCCCGCCGCTGGCGACCAGCGCGTCGCCGTCCATCCGCGTGCCCGCCTGGAACACCTGCGCGCCGGTCGCTTCCGCCGCGTCGATGCCACCGATCGCGCCGCCGGTGCGCGGCGTTCCGGGATAGCCCTGCGCCGCCATCACCACGGTCAATGCCGTGTCCGCCGAGAATGTCAGCGCCGCCAGCGTGTCCAGCGTGCCGTTGGCAGTCGCCAGCAGGATTTCGAGCAGGTCGCTCTCCAGCCGCGCCATCAGCACCTGGCATTCGGGATCGCCGAACCGGGCATTGTATTCGATTAGCTTCGGCCCCTGCTTGGTCAGCATCAGCCCGGCATAGAGCACGCCCGAATAGGGCATCCCCTCTGCCGTCAACGCTTCCACTGTCGGGCGCACGATCGTCTCGATCGCCTCGCGCTCCAGCGCCGGGGTCAGCACGCGTGCCGGGCTGTACGCGCCCATCCCGCCGGTGTTGGGCCCGGTATCGCCATCGCCCACGCGCTTGTGATCCTGCGCCGATCCGAAGGGCACCAGTGTGGTGCCGTCGGTGAGGACGAACAGGCTGACCTCCTCGCCATCCAGGAATTCCTCGATCACGGCGCTGGCGCCCGCATCGGCGAAGATCGCGGCGAGCGCCGCGTCGGCTTCGTCGGGGGTGAAGGCGACCGTCACGCCCTTGCCCGCCGCGAGGCCATCGGCCTTGATGACCACCGGCAGCCCGAACGGCTCGATCGCGGTGCGCGCAGCGTCGAGCGAATCGACGCGGACATAGCCGGCGGTCGGGATGCGCGCGCGGGCGCACAGGTCCTTGGTAAAGCCCTTTGACCCCTCAAGCTGCGCCGGCGCGCGGTTCGGCCCGAACACGGCGATGCCGGCGGCGCGCAGCGAATCGCCCAGCCCGTCGACCAGCGGTGCCTCCGGCCCCACCACGACGAAGTCCACGGCGTTCTGCGCACAGAAGCCGATCACTGCGGCGTGATCGGTGACCGCAATATCGGCAATCTGAGCATGCCGGGCTATCCCCGGATTCCCCGGTGCGGCATAGAGCCGCGTGAGCCGCGGCGATTGTGCCAGCTTCCACGCGAGCGCATGTTCGCGGCCCCCCGACCCAAGCAACAGGACGTTCATGGCCGACCCCTTTCCCGATATTGATACGCCAATGGGGCGGCTCGTAGCCGAGGCGGTGCCCGGGGACAACGCGGCGCCGATGGGCGTCGGCGAATTGTCGCAGCGGCTGAAGCGCATGGTCGAGGGCGAGTTCGGCCATGTCCGGCTGCGCGGCGAGATTTCGGGATGGAAGCGCGCGGCGTCGGGCCATGCCTATCTGGCGCTCAAGGATGCCGATGCTGTGATCGACGGCGTGATCTGGCGCGGCGCCGCCTCGGCGCTGCCGTTCCAGCCGCAGGACGGGATCGAAGTGATCGCCACCGGCAAGCTGACGACTTATCCCGGCCGCTCCAAATACCAGATCGTGATCGAACGGATGGAGCTGGCGGGCGAAGGCGCGCTGATGGCGCTGTTCGAGCGGCTCAAGGCCAAGCTGGCCGCCGAGGGGCTGTTCGCCGCCGAGCGCAAGCAGCGGCTGCCCTATATGCCGCGCACGATCGGCGTGGTCACGTCGCCCACCGGCGCCGTCATTCGTGACATTCTCCACCGGCTGGCCGATCGCTTCCCCAGCCATGTGCTGGTCTGGCCGGTCAAGGTGCAGGGCGACGGCGCGGCGGGCGAGATTGCGCGCGCGATCCGGGGCTTCGATGCGATTCCGGCCGAGGGCGGCGCGACGCCGCGCCCCGACCTGCTGATCGTCGCGCGCGGCGGCGGCTCGATCGAGGATCTCTGGTCCTTCAACGAAGAAGCCGTGGTCCGCGCGATCGCCGAGTGCCGCATTCCGCTGATCTCCGCCGTCGGCCACGAAACCGATACCACGCTCGCCGATTTCGCCGCCGACCTGCGCGCGCCCACCCCCACCGCCGCCGCCGAGATCGCGGTGCCGGTGCTCGCCGATGTCGCCTATACCGTCCAGACGCTCGCGCATCGCACCGAACGCTGCGTGCGGCGCTATCACGAACGCGCGGGCGAGCAGCTGGCGGCGCTGGTGCGGGTGCTGCCCAAGCGCGACGCGCTTTTGGGGCCGCAGCGCCAGCGGATGGACGATCTGGGTGCCCGGCTCGATCGCGCGCTCGAACGCCGGGTGACGGCGGCGCGCGGCGTGCTCGATCGCAGCACGGGCGCGCTGCGCCCCGCGATGCTCGACCAGCGGCTGGCAGTGGCGCGCCAGCGGCTCGCGGCGGTGCCGCTGGATCGCGCCGTGGACCGGCGGGTCGGCGATGCGCGCGCACTGCTGACCCGTGGCGGCGCGGCATTGCGCCCGGCGATGCTCGACCAGCGGCTTGCCGCAACGGCGCAGCGGCTGGAGGCACTGGGGCGGCATCTGGAGCTGCTCCACCCCAATCGCCCGCTGGAAAAGGGCTATGCCTGGGTCGAGGCGCGCGGCACGCACAAGGTGGTCGGCACGGCGGCGGAGGCGCGCTCGGCGCAGGCCGTGACGCTCCATTTCCGGGACGGTGCCGTCGACGCGCGGGTTGAGCGCCCCGGCGCCAAAACCTATGCTGCCGAAAAGCCGGAGCAGCCCAGCCTGCTCTGACGCCCCGTTTCCCACAGAGAGGTTGCCGCCGATGCTGATGTCCAACTCCGCGAGAGTCGCGCGGCTCCGGTATCGCGCGGGGGGCTTCAGCGTGTTGTCGCCCGGCGACCATGTCGTCTGCGCGGTCAGCGGCGCGCGCGTCCCGCTCGAGGTGCTGCGCTATTGGAGCGTCGACCGGCAGGAACCCTATGACAGCGCCGCGTCGGCCGCCCGCGCGATGGGGGTGTTGTGAGCCGGCGTCGGGGGCTGGTGCTGGCGGGGGTGATGGCGCTGCTGGGCACCGCGATGGTGCCGATGGCGGCGAACGGGATCGCGCCGGGGGCGCAGGGCCCGCAGGCCGCGTCCTTCGCGTTCGACGGACAGCTGATCCAGGGCGGCATCGCGATCGGCACTGCGCCGCGCGGCACCACGTTGCTGACGTTGAACGGCGTCGCCGTGCCGCTGGCGCGTGACGGCAAGTTCCTGATCGGGTTCGATCGCGATGCCGCCCCGACCGCGACGCTGGTGGCAAGGCTTGGCAATGGCAGCGAGGTGCGGCGCCAGTTGACCATCCCGCCGCGCAGCTGGGACATTTCGCGGCTCAACACGCTGCCCAAATATCCGCTGCCCCAGCCCGAGTTCCAGCGCCTGCGCCCCGCCGAACTCGCCCAGATCCAGGCCGCGCGCGCGATGCAGAGCGATTCGCAGGGCTGGCGACAGGCGTTCCTGTGGCCCGTCACCGGGCGCATCTCGACGCTGTTCGGCTCGCAGCGCATCTATTCGGGCGAGCCCGGCGCCTATCATTCGGGCATCGACATCGCCCGGCCGGTGGGCACGGTGGTGCTGGCCCCGGCGGACGGCGTGGTCACGCTGGCGACGGCGACGCCCTTCACGCTCGAGGGCAACCTGCTGATGATCGACCACGGCATGGGCCTCAACAGCGCGTTCATGCATCTCGCCCGAATCGACGTGAAGGTCGGCGCCCAGGTCAAGCGCGGCCAGCCGATCGGCACGGTCGGGCGCACGGGCCGCGCCACCGGCCCGCATCTGCACTGGGGCATGAAGTGGCGCGATGCCCGGATCGACCCGTTGCTGGTCGCAGGACCGATGCCGGTTGCCGATTAAGCGGGCACTCGGTTGCGCGTTGCAACATAAATGAACAGTTTACGGGGCGCGCGCGCAACATTCCGCGTGCGTCTGTGGCATATTTGATACAGGTCGCCTGAAAGCAGGGGCTTGAACCTGAATGTACGCTTTACAGGGGTAGGGGGCGCCTGCACCATCGCACCAAGCTTCGTCCGGCAAGTGCTTCGGCAATTGCCGCGATGTAGCGGGGAGACATCCCGGCCAATAACCGCACTGCGGCAACGGCCGGGCAAAGCGAGGGAAAATCATGAAGAAGACGCAAGTTACTTTGCGCGGCAGCACGGCATTGTCCGCGCTCGCGCTTATCGGCGCCGGCGCGCTGTTCGCCGCGCCCGCAATGGCGCAGGAGACGCCGGCTACTACGACGGCTGCACAGGACGAGGGTACTGGGCAGGACATCGTGGTCACGGGCTCTCTGTTCCGTCGCAATCCCAACGTAGAAGGCGCGTCTCCGGTCACCACGCTGACTGCGGACGATCTCGACAAGCGCGGCGTCAACACGGTGCAGGAAGCACTGCAGACGTTGTCCGCCAACAACGGCGGCACGCTGATGAACTCGTTCTCGGCGAACGGTGCATTCGCGGGCGGCGCATCGGCTGCATCGCTGCGCGGCCTGACGACCTCGTCCACGCTGGTGCTGTTCGACGGCCTGCGCGCTGCCTATTATCCGCTGGCGGATGACGGTTCGCGTAACTTCGTCGACCTGAACACCATTCCGGACGCCATCGTCGAGCGTGTCGAAGTCCTGAAGGACGGCGCTTCGTCGACCTATGGCGCAGACGCCGTCGCCGGCGTTATCAACATCATCACCAAGAAGTCGTTCACCGGCATCAGCGCGCGCGCAGAAGCGGGCATCACCGAAAAGGGTGACGGTGCCAACCAGCGCCTCGAACTGACTGCGGGCTTCGGCAACCTCGACGAGCAGGGCTTCAACGTCTACGCCAGCGGCCACTACGTGAAGAGCGACGCAATCTACAATCGTGATCGCGGCTATCCGTACAATACGGCGGACCTGAGCAAGCGTTGCGGCACCAGCCTCGTCGATGGCTCGCGCACGTGCGATACCAACAGCGTGCTGAACGGCATTCAGGCCGACGGCACCTATCTGGGCATGTCGACCGGAACGCTCATCAACTACGCGCGTCCTGCGAGCGCGACGACGGGCGCGGCGATCGCCGGCACCCGTTACCAGCAGCTGACCAACCCGGCGGCAGGCTGCGGCTCGTTGACGCCCTATACGCTTACCGGTGCGCAGCTCACCAACACCGGCGGCAACGGCGGCGCGACTGCGCCGGCCAATGGCGTCGTGTGTCAGGAAGATGCGGTCAATCGCTACAGCCTGATCACGCCGTCGATCGAGCGCCTGGGCGGTTCGGCACGCGCCACCGTGAAGCTGAGCGACACGATCGAAGCCTATGCGATGTTCAACTATGAACAGAGCCGCGTGGCATATAGCGGTCTCCAGACGATCTATCGCGGCACGACCACGCCTGGTCCGCTGCTTCAGCGTTACACCACGGCGAGCACGCCGGCGACGCAGGGCGCCGGCGGTCTGTACGGTCAGTTGATCTCGCTGCCCGTCTATGTCTGCCCGCAGACGACGGTGCAGACCTGCACCGCGGCCAATGGCCGACTGAACCCGAACAACCCGTTCGCTGCCGCTGGCCAGCGTGCGGCGATCATCGGTCGTCTGTCGGATATCCGGGAAAGCAACGAGACCTTTAACCAGGCCTATCGCGGCGCGCTCGGTATTTCGGGCTCTTTCGGCGACAACTGGCAGTTCGCGGTTGATGCGACCGGTATGCGGGTCAATCTGCACCGTAAGGTTGGCGGCCGTATCTATGTTCAGAACTTCCTGAACGCAGTCAACGACGGTTCGTACAACTGGATCAACCCGGACGCCAACACCCAGGCGGTCCGCGATTACATCGCGCCGGAAATCAACAACCTGGCCTATTCGGAACTGTACCAGGTCCAGGGCTACCTCGCGAAGTCGCTGGTCGAGCTTCCCGGCGGTCCGCTGCAGCTGGCGGTCGGTGGGGCATTCCGCGATGAACGCGTCAATGCGCCCAGCCTCAATCCCGGTGTCCTGAACCAGCCGACGCAGCAGTATATCCGCGTCAACGGGTTCAGCTCGGCGGGCCACCGCAACGCCAAGTCGGCCTATTTCGAACTGAGCGCTCCGGTGTTCAAGGAACTCGAGATCATCGGCTCCGGGCGGTACGACGATTATTCGACGGGCGAGAACAACTTCTCTCCGAAGATTTCGGCGAAGTTCAGCCCGATCCCCGAACTGACGTTCCGCGGCGCCTATTCGCGCGGCTTCCGTATCGCCAGCTTCGCGGAAACCGGCTCGTCGCCGACCACCGGATTCGTGACGACCAACGCTGCCGCGATCTGCCGTGTCAACAACCCGCTGGGCGGCACGTCGTACTGCAACGGCTACAGCATCGGCCTGAGCCAGAAGGGCGCACCCGGCCTCAAGCCCGAAAAGTCGCGCAACTTCACTGCCGGTGCGGTCTTCGAGCCGACCAACTGGCTGTCGTTCACGGCGGATTATTACAACATTCGCAAGACCGACGTCATTACCGGCGACGATTACACGCCGGCTCTGGCAGCCTATTATGCAGGGCAGGCGATTCCGGCCGGCTTCCAGGTCATTCCTGACGTGCCCAGCCTTCCGGACATTGCCGTCAATCCGAACGCGCAGCCGCGCGCCGGCTTCGTGATCTACTCCTACGTCAACGGTCCGACCCAGCAGACCTCGGGTCTGGACTTCACCGGCACTGCACGTATTCCGATTTCCGACGGTATCCGTCTGACCAGCTCGGTCGACGCGACCTATGTGATCGAATACAAGCAGTCGTTCCCCGGTGGTGGCACGCAGACCTATGCCGGTACGCTGGGTAACTTCCAGATCACGTCGGGTTCGGGCACGCCGAAGTGGCGTGGCAGCTGGCAGAACACGCTGGACTTCGGCTCGGCGTCGCTCTCTGCCACGGCGTACTACACGTCGGGCTACAGCACGACTGCGGAAGATTCGTCGGGTTCGGGCACTGCCTTCCTGTGCGGCGCCTCCGCGGTGGATGCGAACGGCGACACTGTCGACTTCAACTCGCACACCTACTCCGATGGCGTGACGCCGGTGCAGTGCCGCGTGAAGCACTTCATCAACGTCGACATGAGCGCGAGCGTTGACGTGAGCGATCAGTTCACGCTGTACTTCAACGTTCTGAACGTGTTCGGCGCGAATGCTCCGCTCGATGCGACGACCTATGGCGGCTATCAGTACAACCCGGCATGGGCGTACTCGGGCATGATCGGTCGTCAGTTCCGTGCGGGTGCGAAGGTTCGCTTCTGATCCTTCGAACCTGAGACCCAAATCTGTGGGCGGCTCCGCGAGGAGCCGCCCTTTTTTTGTCCGCCGGAGTACACCGCACAGAAAAAGGCGGCGCGCCGGATGCCCGGCGGCCGCCCCTTTTCACCTACTGAACGCGTCGGCTACGCCACGCTAAGCACCAGCGCCCCGTCGCCTTCGTCCACCTTCACCACCGAACCGTCCTTCACGTCGCCGCGCAGGATCAGGTCGGCCAGCGGGTCCTGCAGATAGCGCTGGACCGCGCGTTTCAGCGGCCGGGCGCCGTACACCGGATCATAGCCCACCCGACCCAGCCAGGCCCGTGCCGCATCGCTCAGCTCGATGCGGATCTTGCGGTCCTTGAGCAGCTTGCCCACGCGCCCAACCTGGATGTCGACGATCGGCGCCATATGGTCCGCCGCCAGCCGGTGGAACAGGATGATCTCGTCCAGCCGATTCAGGAACTCCGGGCGGAAATGCGCGCGGACGATTTCCATCACCTGCGGCTCGACATCCTCCACTTTCTGCCCATCGGCCAGGTTGGTGAGATACTGGCTGCCCAGGTTGGAGGTCAGGATGATGATCGTGTTCGAAAAATCGACCGTGCGCCCCTGTCCATCGGTCAGACGCCCGTCGTCCAGCACCTGGAGCAGGATGTTGAACACATCGCCATGCGCCTTCTCGACTTCGTCGAAGAGCACCACCTGATAGGGCCGCCGGCGAACCGATTCGGTTAGAACGCCGCCCTCCTCATAACCCACATAACCCGGAGGCGCGCCGATCAGCCGCGCGACCGAGTGCTTCTCCATGAATTCGCTCATGTCGATGCGCACCATCGCATTGGGATCGTCGAACAGGAACTCGGCCAGCGCCTTGGTCAGCTCGGTCTTGCCCACGCCCGTCGGCCCGAGGAACAGGAAGCTGCCCAGCGGCCGGTTCGGGTCCTGCAATCCGGCACGTGAGCGCCGCACCGCGGTCGACACGGCCTTGACCGCATCCGCCTGTCCGATCACGCGCTTGGCGAGCTGTTCCTCCATATGGAGCAGCTTCTCGCGCTCGCCCTCCAGCATCCGCTCCATCGGGATGCCGGTCCACCGCGCGACCACTGCGGCGATGTCGTCCGCCGTCACTTCTTCGCGCAGCATCGCGCCCTTGGTCGCGCCCTCGGCCTCGGCCAGTTGCTTGGTCAGCGCGGGGATGGTGCCGTAGGAAAGCTCGCTCATCTTCGCCAGGTCGCCGGCGCGCTGCGCCTGTTCCAGCTCGGTGCGCGCGGCCTCCAGCTTCGACTTGAGCACCGCTTCGGAGGCGATCTTGTCCTTCTCCGCCTGCCAGCGCGTGGTCAGCTCGGCCGATTGCTGCTCCAGATTGGCGAGGTCACCTTCCAGCGTCGCCAGCCGGTCCTTCGACGCGGCATCGGTTTCCTTGCGCAGCGCCTCGCGCTCGATCTTGAGCTGGATGATGCGCCGGTCGAGATTCTCGATTTCCTCGGGCTTGCTCTCCACTTCCATGCGGATGCGGCTTGCGGCCTCGTCCATCAGGTCGATCGCCTTGTCGGGCAGGAAGCGATCGGTGATGTAGCGATTGGACAGCGTCGCCGCGCTGACCAGCGCCGCGTCGGTGATCCGCACGCCGTGGTGCAGCTCGTACTTCTCCTTGAGCCCGCGCAGGATCGAAATCGTATCCTCGACCGTGGGCTCGCCGACGAACACCGGCTGGAACCGCCGCTGGAGCGCCGCGTCCTTCTCGACATACTTGCGATATTCGTCGAGCGTGGTCGCGCCGATGCAGTGCAGCTCGCCGCGTGCCAGCGCCGGCTTGAGCAGATTGCCGGCGTCCATCGCGCCTTCGCCTTTGCCCGCGCCGATCAGCTGGTGCATCTCGTCGATGAACAGGATGATCTGGCCTTCGCCGGCCTTGACCTCGTCGAGCACGCCCTTCAGCCGCTCTTCGAATTCGCCGCGATATTTCGCGCCCGCGATCAGGCTGCCCATGTCGAGCGCCATCAGCGTGCGGTCCTTGATCCCGTCGGGCACGTCGCCATTGACGATGCGCAGCGCGAGGCCTTCGGCGATCGCGGTCTTGCCGACGCCGGGCTCGCCGATCAGCACGGGATTGTTCTTGGTCCGGCGCGCCAGGATCTGGATCGTGCGGCGGATTTCCTCGTCGCGGCCGATCACGGGATCGAGCTTGCCGTCGCGCGCCGCCTGCGTGAGGTCGCGGGCGAATTTCTTGAGCGCGTCATAGCGATCCTCGGCACCCGCCGTGTCGGCCGTGCGCCCGCCGCGCAGCTTGTCGATCGCGGCGTTGAGCGCGGGTGCGGTCAGCCCCGCCGCCGCCAGCGCCTTGCCGGCAGTCGTCGTCGAGGCAAGGGTGAGCGCCAGCAGCATCCGCTCGACCGTGACGAAACTGTCCCCGGCCTTTTGCGCGACCTGTTCGGCCTGGTCGAGCACGCGGACCAGATCATTGTCGATCCCCGGCGTCTGCTGCGCACCGCTGCCCGACACCGCCGGCACCTTTGCCAGCGCCGCATCGGTCTCGCCCAGCGCGCGCTTCGCATCGCCCCCGGCGGCGGCGATCAGGCCAGAGGCCATGCCCTGCTCATCCTCGAGCAGCGCCTTGAGCAGATGCTCGGGCCCGATCCGCTGATGGCTCATGCGGATCGCGACGGTCTGCGCCGATTGCAGGAAGCCCTTGGCGCGGTCAGTGAATTTTTCGAGGTTCATGGTGGCCCCTTGGATGTATCAGGGGCGAATGTAGTGTTGCAAATGGGCAACACAAGGGTGAGTCTCGCACATCGTTTGTCTTATGACCGTGCGGATTTTACGCAAACCGCGCTGGCATAACGGTGGGCGCTGCGAAGCGGCGCTTCTTGCGGTGGCGGTGAGGAAACGAGTGCCGAGGACGGGGCGGAGGTATAAGGCGTGTAGGCCTGTTGGCGATGCTCAGGCCAACGATGGAACGAAGCGCTGCTTCAAAGAAAGTACGACGTCGCGATAATGCGCCAGCGCGTCAGCATGCTGCCCGCCGTTGATCAGTGCAATGGATGCCCGCACTAGGCGCTCGTACAGATCATCGTAAATCGCGGCGCGTTGCGGATCGGCGTCGATTGCCTCGACAATATGGGGCGCAATGCGATAATATTCTTCGATCTGGGCGGGTCCGTCCGGTGTGTTTCGCATAAACCCGTCCCGAAAGGATCGAAGGGTCTGTAATTCTTCGCAGTCGTCACCCAGGCTGCGAGCTGTAACGCAGGCGGTAGTCAGAAAGCATTTTTTGTCGCCCTCCGTGACCCCTTTCGTTTTTACGCCGGGGATGCGGCCTTCGATTTCTTTATTGCGTGAAGCGACGTTAGTGGCCAACTCCGCTTGCGCAATCTTTATTAATTTTTGATAGACGTCGAGGCGCTGGACAGTCTGCTGAGCACTCGCTCCTGCGGTGACTGCAATCTGCGTATCCATTAGGGGGAGGAGTTCGTGCATGCGTTCGCCAATAGCCAGCATACCCGCCATGAACCCGGTGTCTAAATCATTCTCGTTAATCTGAACCCCATACAGGTCCTCTATCAATTTCGCTTTCTCGCGTGCCCATTTGGTAGCGGCTCCATCCCACAGAACGGCATTGATTGCCTCTTTGAGAAACAGCTCTCCAGGCATACTTTCGTGTTCACGGGCGATTTGATCGATGCCTGTAATCCTTGGACCCTGGGCCCCGCTGGCGGGTTGGTGGAGAAGGTTGCCAAGGTTGAGCCCAATTAGCGTTCGGTCATAATTGGCCAGCGCGAGGTCATAGGCCGCGAGTTCCCCGATCGATCGGATAAGACGGGGGTCTTGGAACGCCGCGGGGTCGGGGTTGTCGCTATCATGCAGCGAAGATCCCTGCGACTTTTCCATCACGATGAAATGCGGCCCGGTGAAAGCTTCCAGCTTCTGGAGCAACTTGTATCCGTCGGTTCCAGGTTCGGCGCCAGCAAGGCTGGTGCGCAGCGCTTCGGCCTCTTTGCCACCCGTATCGACGATCGTCGCCTCTGGGGCCAGCACGCCGCCACTCATCCGGCGGATGAACTCCGAGGCGAAGGCTTCATTGGCGGCTGCGTTCTCGAACTTGACGACCAATTCCCTCCCATCGGCACCGGTCACGAAAAAAACCCCGACTTGCGTTGCCTTGCTTGCCGTCACCGATTTGATGCTAGTCCAGTCCGGCACGATGGCGCGTTGGGCAACCGCAAGCGCGCCTGACAGATCCGCCGCGCGCCCAGTAGGCGGATCCGGGGCAAAGTTGCCTGCCGCGATAGCCCGCGCCCCCATCACATCCGCCTCGTGTTCCAACCCCACATCGTCGTTCACCGGCGTCCCCGCCGCCAGCTGCATCGTCGCCTGTACGCGGCCCTGTTTCTGCTGGACGACATGCCATGCCTCGTGCGGCAGATGATGGTCCTGCCCCGGGGCGAGGTGGATGTCGGTGCCCTGGGCATAGGCATGGGCGTTGAGCTGGGCCGGGCGGCTGGAGTTGCGATGCACGCGGACATCGTCCATCGCCATGCCGGAGAGGCCCTCGATCCCGGCTTTCAGTTGATCGGGAAGGCCGGTGCGGTTGGGGGCTGCCGCGCGCTGCGCGGGCGGCATCGCGCCCAGAAGCTCGGCCGTTGTACGCAGCGCGGGGCTGGGCGGGAGCGTCCCGGCGGGGCAGCGCTGCGCCGGCATCCTCTGCGCGCTGGAGCGCGCGGTGGCGAAGCATTGCTCACCCATGGCGATCCGCCCGGCGTCGGACGTCCGCGTCGCAGGGCAGCGGCATCACGCTTTCTCCTTGTCATCGCCATCATAGGTACCACCGCCATCGTCGGCGACGCTCTCGACCTTGATTTTCTTGACGATCGCTTCCGCGTCCTTCTCGTCGTCATGAGAGGGCTTGGGGTGGACGATACCCCCCAGGACGTTCTTCGCCGGGGTGATCGCGGTATACTCGAACGGGGCGAAATCCTCGCCGTCGGTCTCGTCGTCGCTACTGTGGAAAAGGTTTTGGCGCAGGTTGTAGAAGGTCTCGAGCTGGTTACGGTCGGTATGGTCCAGCGCACCCTTGTCCATCGCCTTCAGTCCAAAGCGCGATTTGCGCCGCTCGGCATTGCCCTTGGATTTCACGTTGATCCCATAGGTGGTGGCGGGGTGCATCTGCATCAGCTTGCGCGCGACCAGATGAAACGCGCTATTGGCCGTTTTCGGTGCTGCGTCGTCCGCCATCATGTCCGAAAATTCTCCGTGCAGACTGCGATAATCGAGCTTCATCCGATCTGCGGCCTTTCCCGTGATGTGGATCGACGGGCCCATTTCAGCGAGCAGGGTCTCGAACGCGTCCGGGGCAAGAATCTGCGCCGCCACTTCGTCGTGCTGGCCTTTCGCCAGGCGGTTCTGGAGCCGGTATTCGGTGGAGGAAAAGCTCAGGCTGTGCGGCCCTTGCCGGGTTGTGTCGGGCGCCGCCGTCACCGATACGGAATCGGCATAGGAATAGGGGGTGTTCGCGCGGCGGAGGTCGCCATTGCTCCGGTATAGCGCATGACGGATATTCTTGGGGTCTGCAGCCAGCGCTGCGTCTTTCGTCGCCGCTTCCTCGCGGGTCGCATAGTTGCGCTTCCCCTTCTCCAGATCGGAATAAAAAACGATGTTGCCGTCGTAATCATATTTATGGAGCACGCTGCGCTGCGCGACGCCCTTCCCGCCGGAAAGTTGCCGTGCCGCGCGCTGGAGCGCGGGGGTGGCGGGCAGCGCGGATAAGGGCGCGCGCGCATGCCGCTGGGCCGCTTGTCGAGGCAGGGTTTTGCGCTGCACGTCGGCATGCTCGGCCATGGGCGGGGGTCCTGTACGGTGTAGCGCCGCCTTATGCCCGTTTCGCTTGCGCGCGCGCAGGCCAATCGGCTCCGATCCGGTTCAGCTTCCCGCCGCCGGCCTCGGCGCCCTGGGTGCCCCCTTCGCATAGCGGTCGCCATATTGGTTGCCCTCGTACCAGCGCGGCGGCTGTTCGCCGTCGGCGATTTCGCGGGCGATGCGGGCGTTCAGCTCGGCGAATTTGGCCCCCGCCTTCCAGTCGAAGGGCAAGTCGATCTGGTCGCTGACCTGGTGGTAATGCGTGCGCAGGAAGCCGCGGAATGCCTTTTCCCCGCCATTCTTGAATCCCGTGACGAGGAAGACCGACGGTACCCCCGCCTTGACGAAGCTGTAATGGTCGGATCGGACGAACAGCTGCTCCTCGGGCATCGGATCGGGCGACAGCGTCACGCCCATCTGGCCGGCGGCGTGCGCGACGATCGGGCCCAGCGTCGAATGCTCGGCGCCGAATGCGACGACGTCCTGGAAATCATAGAGCAGGATCGGCATGTCGAGGTTGACGTCGGCCACCACCTTGCCCGTGCCCACCACTGGATTGCGCGCCAGATAGGAGGAGCCGACCAGCCCCAGTTCCTCGCCGGCCAGCGCGACGAACAGGATCGATCGCTTGGGCGCCACCGGCGCGGTCGCCAATATGCGCGCGGCCTCCAGCATGGTCGCGACCCCGGCGGCATTGTCCATCGCGCCGTTGAACACCTTGTCACGGCCCGGTCGCGCGTCGGTGCCGATATGGTCGAGATGCGCGCTCAGAACGACATATTCGTTGCGCAGCACCGGGTCTGACCCGGGCAGAATGCCCAGCACATTGGGCGCCTTGAAATGGCGCGCGACCCTGCCGACCTGGACCTGCATCGGCACGAGCTGGAACCACGGATAGTCGGTCCCGCCCGGCTTGAGCCCCAGCGCGACGAACCGCTCCGCGACATAGGCGGCGGCCGTCAGATACCCCTTGGTCCCGCTGAACCGTCCTTCGAGTGCGTCGTCGGCCAGATAGGTGACATCGGCCCGGATGCGTTCCGCGCTCGCCGGGGCCGGGGCCGGGTCCGCCGCCTGCGCCAGCGCGGGCAGCGGGGCGAGTATCGACACATACAACATGGCGGCGCGGAACAGGGTGGGCAGGCGCATCGAACCTCGGCAAAATCGACGGGAAGGAGCCGCGCAGGCTAACCGAAATCGGCCGCTTCGCAAGCGGACCGGTTGGCGCTTGCGGGGGGCAGGGCCGGCGCTATGGTATCGCGCGTAACCATTTGCGGGGTCCCGGAATCCGATGAAGTCCCTTTTCCTGCTGTGCAGCGCCGCCACCTGCGCGCTCGCACCTGTCACGATGCTTCCCGCCGCTGCGCAACAGGCTCCCGCCGCCGCGGCCACCGCCAAGCCCGTGCCCGTCGCCGAACTGGTGAAGCGCGTCGATATTCCGTACGAACAGTTCACGCTCGCCAACGGCCTGCGCGTCATCGTCCATACCGACCGCAAGGCGCCGATCGTCGCGGTCTCCACCTGGTACGATGTCGGGTCGAAGCATGAGCCCAAGGGCAAGACCGGCTTCGCGCACCTGTTCGAGCATCTGATGTTCAACGGATCGGAAAACGCCCCCGGCGATTTCTTCGAGCCGCTCAAGCAGGTCGGCGCCACCGATTTCAACGGCACCACCAGCTTCGACCGCACCAATTATTTCGAAACCGTGCCGCGCCCGGCGCTCGACCGGGCGCTGTTCCTGGAAAGCGACCGGATGGGCTGGCTGCTCGGCGCGATCGGGCAGGACACGCTCGACGAGCAGCGCGGTGTCGTCCAGAACGAAAAGCGCCAGGGTGACAACCGCCCCTATGGCCTGCTCTATTACAAGATTATCGAGGGGCTGCTGGCGGGGACGCCCTATGGCCACAACGTCATCGGCTCGATGGAGGATCTCGACGCCGCCAGCCTCGACGATGTGAAGAACTGGTTCCGCAGTCATTATGGCCCGAACAATGCGGTGCTGGTGCTGGCGGGGGACATCGATGCCAAAACGGCGCGTCCGCTGGTCGAGAAATATTTCGGCGCGATTCCCGCCGGGCCGAAAAGCGTGCTGCCGGCAGTGACTGTGCCGACGCTGCCCGAGGCGAAGACCGTGGTGATGAAGGATCGCGTCGCCGCGACGCTCATCACGCGCACCTGGGCGGTGCCGGGCATGAACGATCCCGATGCCGTGCCGCTCGACGTGTTCGGCAGCGTGCTGGGCGGGCTCGCCAGCTCGCGGCTCGACAATGCGCTGGTCCGCAAGGAAAAGATCGCCGTCAGCGTGTCGGCGGGGCTCGATTCGATGGCGCAGCTCGGCATGTTCAGCATTCGCGCCACCGTGAAGCCGGGCGTCGATCCGGCGCTGGTCGGCAAGCGGCTGGACGAAGTCATGGCCGAACTGCTCGCCAAGGGCCCGACGGCCGATGAAGTCCTGCGCGTGGCGACGACCAGCGTGTCCGAACGGATCGCGGGCCTCGAATCGGTGGGCGGCTTTGGGGGCAAGGCAGTCGCGCTGGCCTCGGGCGAACTCTATTCGGGCGATCCGGCCTTTTACAAGAAGGAGCTGGAGCGCCAGGCGCGCGTCACCCCGGCGCAGGTGACGGCGGCGGCCAACAAATGGCTCCGGCGTCCGGCGCTGACCGTGATCGTCGAGCCCGGCGAGCGCGAGGCGTATCAGGAGGCAAAGGCCGTTCCCGCCGCCGCGCCCAAGGCAGCGGCGCCGGCGCCGGCGGCAGTGAAGGGCACGCGCGGCGACATGCCCGATGTCGCCCCGATCAAGGATATCAAATTCCCGCCGGTCGAACGGGCGAAGCTGTCGAACGGCATCGAGCTGATCTATGCGCGCCAGACCGCAGTGCCGGCGACGCGCGTGGTCATCAGCTTCGACGCGGGCGTCGCGGCGGACCCGGACGGCAAGCTTGGCACGCAGAATCTGATGATGTCGCTGATCGACGAGGGCACGACGACGCGCGATTCCAACGCCATCGCGGAGACCCGCGAGCGGCTGGGCGCCAATATCGGCGGGGGCAGCGCCACCGATCGCAGCTATCTGACGCTGGGCGTGCCCAGCCCCAATCTGGCGGGCGCGCTCGATCTGTTCGCCGATATCGTCTTGCACCCGGCCTTCGCCCCGGCAGAGGTCGAACGGCTGCGCGCCAGCCTGTTGACCGGCATTGCGTCCGAACTGACCAGCGCTGAGGGTCTGGGTTCGCGCGCGCTGCCGCCGCTGCTGTATGGCGCGGCCAGTCCCTATGGCAAGCTGGCGGCGGGCGGCGGCGACCCGGAGGTGGTGAAGGCGCTGACCCGCGACGATCTGGTCGCGTTCCACCGCGCCTGGTTCCGCCCGGACAAGGCGAAGATCTTCATCGTCAGCGATCGCCCGCTCGCCGAAGTGCGCGCGGCGCTGGAGGCGCGCTTCGGCGGCTGGCGTGGTGAAGGTCCGGCGGGCGTCAAGGCGTTCGGCGCCGCGCCGGTCCAGGCATCGCCGCGCATCCTGCTGGTCGATCGCCCCAATTCGCCGCAATCGGTGATCCTGGCGGGGCAGATGACGCCGCTGGATCCCAAGGCGGAGCTGCTCCCCGCGCTCACCGCCAACGACGTGCTCGGCGGCGATTTCCTGTCGCGGATCAACATGGACCTGCGCGAGAAGAAGCACTGGTCGTACGGCGTGCGCGGCGGGTTCAACTGGCTCGAATATGCCGTGCCCTATGTCATCAGCGCGCCGGTACAGGCCGACAAGACCGGCGAGTCGATCCAGGCGCTGCGCAGCGACGTGACTGCGTTCCTGACGACCGAAGGCGTGACCCAGGACGAACTGGTCCGCACCGTCAACGGCGCGGTGCGCGGCATGGCGGGGCGGTTCGAGACGTCGGGCGCGGTGCTCAGCGCGATGCAGCAGAACGACCTGCGCAAGCGTCCGGACGATTATTACGACACGATCGCGCAAAAATATCGCAGCATGACCGTGGCCGAACTTGACGCTGCGGCACGCGGGGCTTTGGACCCGAACCGCTTCATATGGGTTGTGGTGGGCGACGCCGCGAAGGTCCGGCCGCAGCTTGACAGCATCGGCCTGCCTGTCGAGGTGGTGCCGGCAGCGGCGCTGGCGCGCCCCGCGCCGACGAAATAGCAGGAGAGAAGAACATGGCGAACGTGGATGGCAACTGGAACACCGTGACCAAGTCGCCGATGGGCGACCAGCAGGCGACGCTGACGATCGCCAGCGCGGGCGACACCTTCACCGGCACCTATTCGGGCGCGATGGGCACGACCGAGATCAAGGACGGCAAGATCAACGGCGACACGCTCACCTGGTCGCTCGACATCACCGTGCCGATGCCGATGACGCTGACCGGCGAAGCCACGGTGGACGGCGACACGATCAACGGCACCGTGACCGCAGGCGCCTTTGGCAGCTTCCCGATGAGCGGCACGCGCGCCTGATCGCCGGACAGGCCGAACGATAAAGGGGCTCGCTTCCGGAAGGAGGCGGGCCCTTTTTTCTGTCCGGTGCCGTTATCCTGCGAAAGCAGGCGGAGCGCTTGGGGTCCTGGACCCCCGCGTTCGCGGGGGAACTGGGTATTGTCGATGGCAAGACGCCACAATCGAGCGCGCCGGAAGCTCCCACTGTTCTCCTGCGAAAGCAGGGGCCCAGAGTTACGTGCGGAGCGCTCGGGATTCTGGACCCCCGCGTTCGCGGGGGAACTGGGTATTGTCGACGGCAAGGCGCCACAACCGAGCGCGCCGGTCCAGCGTGGTTCCCGCTTCCCAGCAACAAGCGCAGACCGTACTCCTGCGAAAGCAGGAGCCCAGGATCACAGGCGATACGCGCGCGGCTCTGCATCCGCGCGCTCGCGCGCCCCTCAGCCTCGCTTCACCCGCGTGACATGCCCCATCTTGCGCCCGGGGCGCGCAGCGCCCTTGCCGTACAGGTGCAGATGCGCGCCCGGCTCGGCGAGATAGTCCGCCCAGCGATCGGCGTCGTCGCCGATCAGGTTTTCCATCTCCACCTGCACGCCGGTCAGCGCGGTCGATCCCAGCGGCAGGCCGCAGATCGCGCGGATATGGTTCTCGAACTGCGAGCATTCGGCGCCTTCGATGCTCCAATGCCCCGAATTGTGCACGCGCGGCGCCATTTCGTTGAACACGGGGCCGTCCGGCGTCGCGAAGAATTCCAGCGTCAGCACGCCGACATGGTCCAGCGCCTCGGCCACACGGCCCGCCAGCGTCGCCGCCTCCGCCCAATGCCGCGCGATCTCGGCGGGGGCGGGCAGGGTGGAGCGATCGAGGATGCCGTCCTTGTGCTCGTTCCAGGGCGGCGGATAGCTGGTCAGCGTGCCGTCCAGTCCCCGGACGGTGATGATCGAGAATTCGTGGGTGAACTCCACGAACCCCTCCAGGATCGCGGGGCGCTCGCCGATCTCGGCCCAGGCGGCGGCGGCGTCGGCGGCGTCGCGGATGCGCACCTGCCCCTTGCCGTCATAGCCGAGCCGCAGCGTCTTGAGGATCGCCGGCGCGCCGATCGTGTCGATCGCGGCCTGCATCTCTTCGGCGGTGGACACCGGCGCCCACGGCGCGGTGCGCCCGCCCAGCGCGGCTACGAATGCCTTTTCGCGCGCCCGGTCCTGCGCGATCGACAGGCTCTGTGCGCCGGGGCGCACCGGCACCTTGCCCGCCAGATGCTCGACGGGGCCGATCGCGATATTCTCGAACTCATAGGTGACGACGTCGCACTGCGCGGCCAGCTCGTCCAGCACGATGCGGCTGTGATAATCGGCGCGGGTATAGCTCGACGCGGTCTGCGCCGCGACGCTCTCTTCGTCGGGGGCCAGGATGTGGGTGCGATAGCCGAGCTGCGCCGCCGCCACTGCGAGCATCCGGCCCAGCTGGCCGCCGCCCAGGATGCCGATGGTCGATCCGGGGGGAAGCGCGCTCATTCGGGGGAGTCCGCGACGCTCTCGGTCTGGGCCGCGCGCCATGCCTGGAGCCGCTGCGACAGCGCGGCGTCGGACGTGGCGAGGATCGCGGCGGCGAGCAACCCGGCGTTGATCGCCCCGGCCTTGCCGATCGCCAGCGTCCCCACCGGGATGCCGCCGGGCATCTGGGCGATCGAGAGCAGGCTGTCCATGCCCTTCAGCGCCTTGGATTCCACCGGCACGCCCAGCACCGGCAGATGCGTCATCGCCGCCGCCATGCCGGGCAAATGCGCCGCGCCGCCCGCGCCCGCGATCACCACCTTCAGCCCGCGATCCGCCGCCGCCGTCGCATAGTCATACAACCGCTGCGGCGTGCGATGCGCCGATACGACGCGCGTCTCGTGCGGCACGCCCAGTTCGTCCAGGATGCGCGCGGCATGGTGCATCGTCTCCCAATCGGAAGTGCTGCCCATGATGATACCGACTAAAGGTGCTGCGTCCGCCATGCCTGCCCCGCGTTCAGGAAGCGCGCTTGTTAGTGGCGGCGGCGGGGCAGGGCAACCCGTTCCTGCCCGCCCGCGCACCCCGCCGTCACAATGCCGTCAGCACCGTCGCCGCGCCCAGCACGATGCCGGGGATATTGGCCATGATGATCGGCCAGTCGCGCTTCTCGCGCAGTGCGCCGTACAGCAGCCACAACGTGCAGCACGCCGTGGCCGCCGCCGGCTGGATCAGCGATCCCTTTTCGCCGTGCAGGTTGCGCAGGATCTGGTCGACATAGGCGAAGTACATCACCACCGACCCCGCCGTGGCCGCCCAGCCCAGCCGGATCAGCGCCTCTGGGCTGGGCAGCGCCATCGCCTTACCGTTCGTTCAGATAATAGCGGTCGGTCGCGACCAGCGCGTCGTCCAGTTCGTACACGATCGGCTGGCCGGTCGGGATTTCCAGCTCTGTGATTTCGTCGTCGGGGATGTTCGACAGGTGCTTCACCAGCGCACGCAGCGAATTGCCGTGCGCGGAGATCAGCACGCGCTTCCCCGCCTTGATCTCGGGCACGATCCGCGCTTCCCAATAGGGGAGGACGCGGGCGATCGTGTCCTTCAGGCTTTCGGTCTGCGGGATGGGGATGCCCTTGTAGCGCGCGTCCTTGGCCAGATCCCAGGGCGAGCCCTCTTCCGGCAGTGGCGGCGGCACGTCGAAGCTGCGGCGCCAGATCTTGACCTGGTCGTCGCCGTGCAGCGCGGCGGTCTCCGCCTTGTTGAGCCCGGTCAGCCCGCCATAATGGCGCTCGTTCAGCCGCCAGTCCTTCTCGGTCGGCAGCCAGAGGCGGCCCATCGCCTCGAGCGCGATGTTGAGCGTCTTGATCGCGCGGCTCTGGAAGCTGGTGAAGGTCATGTCGAAATCGAGGCCCTTGTCGCGCATCAGCTCGCCGGCGGCCCAGGCTTCCTTGACGCCGAGTTCGGTCAGATCGACGTCCCACCATCCGGTGAAGCGGTTTTCGAGGTTCCAGGCCGACTGGCCGTGGCGGATGAGGACGAGCTTTGGCATCGCGGGGCTCCTTGCAACGATTGGAGCAGGTCCTTAGCGGCTGCGGCGTAGCGGACAAGGGAGGTACGGCATGGCAATCGTTCGGCAGACGCTGGTGTATGACGGACCGGGCGGTCCGTTCGAGGGCGTGGCGGCGTGGGACGATGCCGTGGCGGGGCCGCGCCCGGCGGTGCTCGTGCTGCCCAACATCCTCGGCCAGAAGGAAGCCGACAACCAGAAGGCCGATGCCCTGGCCGGCCTTGGCTATGTCGCGCTGGTCGCCGACCTGTTCGGGCAGGGCAAGCGCAAGACGCTCGAATCGCCGCAGGTGAGCGAATATATGGACGCACTCAACGCCGACCGCGCGCTGCTGCGCGCCCGGCTGGAGGCATCGCTGGGGGTGCTGCACGCGCTGCCCC
Source organism: Sphingomonas degradans (assembly GCF_053502645.1). Lineage (NCBI taxonomy): Bacteria > Pseudomonadati > Pseudomonadota > Alphaproteobacteria > Sphingomonadales > Sphingomonadaceae > Sphingomonas > Sphingomonas degradans. The sequence goes on along the minus strand of NZ_CP177172.1, from coordinate 3,559,756 downwards.
AGGCCGATCCGACGCGGTCCGCCGCGATCGGCTATTGCTTCGGCGGCAAATGCGCGCTCGACATGGCGCGCGCCGGGCTGCCGATCCTGGGCGCGGTGTCGTTCCACGGCGTCTATGACCGGCCCGATTATCCCAGCGTCTCGCCGATCGCCGCCAAGCTGCTCGTCTGCCACGGCTGGGAAGACCCGATCGCCCCGCCCGATGCCACGCTCGCGCTGGCGCAGGAGCTGACGCAGGCGGGCGCCGACTGGCAGCTCCATGCCTATGGCCATGCCGGCCACGCCTTTACCGATGCGGCACGCACCGGCGGCACCACCCCCGGCATCGCCTATGAACCGCGCGCGGATCGGCGGAGCTGGCGGGCCATGGTAGATTTCCTGGAGGAAGTGTTCGGCTGAGGGCGAAGGGGACGCGCAGGGCACGTCCCCGGATACCTATTCGACGGCGGCACCCACCGCCAGTGCGAGTATCCCCGAGGTAGCGGCGATGGCCGTCCAGAGGGCGGTGGCGAACCACCAGGGTGGCCGCTTCTTGCGATTTTCATGCTGCATTTCTGACTCCTGCGAAGGGGATGGCCGCTGCGGCGGCCGGAACGGGCAGGGGGTCAGGCGGGGGGCGGTGCGCGCGGATCGGGGCCGAGCAGACGCCGGACCGGCGCCGGAGCCTCGCCGCGTGGGCGCGCCACCGCGGCGGTGGTGCGAACCGGGCCAGCCATGGCAGAGTCCGCTGCCTGATGCTGGCCCCAGCGTGCGACGAGGCTGGGGCGCTGCTTTTGTCGGTCCGGCTGCACGCGGCTTGGATCGCCCGCCACGCGCGCGGCGCGCGGGTATAGCACGACGGTGGCGGTGGTGGGGTCGAACGCCGATCCGGCCACGCGCGCCGAAACCGGCCCCAGCGGCACCAGCGCGCAGGTGAGAACCGTGAGCAGGCCGAGCCATCCGGCAAACAGCCGAGGCCCGATCCGTTGCTGCACGCGGCGTTTCACTGCGTTCCCTTCATCGCGTTCCTGCGGGCGCCCCAAAAAGGAGCGCCCTGTCAAAGGAACGCGGGTGGCGCGATTCGGGTCCGCCGGGTGTCGGGCGCTCAGATCGCGTCGATCATCCCCGCCAGCGTGTCGAGGCACGCATGCGCCAGCGTCTTGCACCGCGCCGGGCTCCACGCGAAGTCGGGGTCGGCGTTCGCGTCATGGTCCTTGAACGGCATCTCCAGCGTCATCGATACCGCGCCGAATCGCTCGGCGAGCTGGTTGGTCGACATCGCCAGATTGGCCTGTCCCGGCGCCGACTTCTCGTAACCCAGGTCGAGCTGGAAATCGGGCGTCGCCTCCGCCAGTCGGCGGCCAAAGGTGTAGAATTTCTCGCCCAGCGCGTCGGTCCAGCTCGGAATCCCCTCGAACCCGGCAAGGAAGTTCGCCGGGATCGCCTCGTCGCCATGCACGTCGATCGCGAAGGCGACGCCGGTTGCGTCCATCGCATTGCGCACGGCCAGCACTTCGGGGCTGCGCTCGGGCGTCGGGTGGTGCCATTCGCGGTTCAGGTTCACGCCCGCCGCATTGGTTCGCAGGTGCCCCCGGCGCGACCCGTCCGGGTTCATGTTGGGGACGATGTGGAACGTCGCCTTTTCGCGCAGCGCCGTGGTGGTGGCGTCGCCCGCGTCGGTCAGCTTCTCCAGCGCGCCTTCGATCCACCATTCGGCCATCGTCTCGCCCGGATGCTGGCGGGCATACAGCCACACCTGCTTCTCGCCGGTGCCCAGCGTCAGGCAATCGATCGGCTGCCCGTCGAGCGTGACGCCCAGTTCGCGATGCGTGACGCCCGGCATCTCGGCGATGCGCGATACCAGGTCGTGGTGCCGCTCCATCGAATAGGGCGCGAAATAGGCGAACCACACGATGTCGCTGTCGATCGTGCGGGTGAATTCCAGCACGCCGTCGGTGTACGTCGCGGGGGTGGTGCGCCACGTCTCGCGATCGGTGCTCCAGCGCGGGGAATAGCCGGGCCAGCCGAACGCATAGGCCGAACCGGCGGCGTTCAGGATGCGAAAGGTCAGCGTGCGCCCCTTCGCCCCCGCCACGCGGAAGTGGAACCATTGGTAGAAATCGGACGCATGGTCCTTGACGATTTCCAGGTCGACACGATCGCCGTCGATGGCGGCCAGACGAATGTTGCCGCCATCGAATGCGGCGTTGATGTGAATGCTCATTTCACCGTGATAGTGATCCCGGACTCTCCGGGGAAGTCCTTGAACAGCGCACGGGCAAGCCGCGCGGCGGTATCGATCGGCTGGCTGCCCTCGGTCCCGCCCACTGCCTGGGTGCGGGCGCGGCCTTCCCAGATCGTGCTGTTGTCGGCGCGCCGGCGCAGCTGGACCCACAATTCGGTGCCATAGATTTCGCGCGTCTTGCCGCCGATGCCGAAGCTGACACCGCCGCCCAGCCCGACGCCGCCACCGCGCCGCCCGCCGCCGAAGCTGCCGCCGCCCAGCCCGATCGACACGGGCGGCGGCTCCTTGAAGCTGCCCTGTGGCACGCGGACGAACGATACGGCGGCGATATAGCCCGCCGGCATGTCACTGCGCGACGCGACATAGCCGAGCCGCTCCAGCTCGGCCTTCACTGCGTCGGCATAGGTCTGGTATTCGGGGCTGATCTGCGTCGCGCCCGACATCGGCTCGATCGCCACGGTGGTGCGTTCCATCGGCTGGCCGAGATGATAGCGGGTGACGTCGATCGGGCCGGCGCGATTGCCGGTGGTGCACCCGGCCAGCAGCGCGGCGGCGCCGGTTGCGAGCAGCAGGGGGGCGAGGCGGAACGGCGTGGTCACGGGGCAAAGCTCCTGTTTCGCGGGCGGAACGGCCCCGCGTGCCGATGAAACCCGAGTCCGGCGGACTCTGTTCCCTATTGCTTGTGGACTCGCTTGCCATAGGCCACAATGCCTTGACTTGGTCGCCGCAGCCTTATAGGCGGGCGCCTCTTTTCCGGCATCCAGATAATTCGAGAAGCGAATCGGTCATGAAGATCGTGAATTCATTGAAGTCGCTCAAGGGGCGGCACCGCGACAACCGCGTGATCCGCCGCCGTGGCCGGATCTACGTGATTAACAAGACGAATCGTCGGTTCAAAGCCCGCCAGGGCTGATCCATGCGTCAGCCGAATGCCGTCATCTTCGATGTCGGCAACGTGCTGTACGACTGGAATCCGCGATACTTGTACGGGCGTCTGATCCAGGACGATCAGGCGCTCGACGCGTTTCTAGGCTCCGTCGCAACCAAGGCGTGGCATTTCCAGCATGACGCGGGGCGTCCCTTTGCCGAGACATCGGCGGAGTTGGCGGCGCTTTACCCCGAATATGCGGAAATGATCGCGCTCTGGGGGCCGCGGTTCAGCGAGCAAGTGCCGTTCCCGTTGCCGGGAATGGTGGAGCTGGTCGAGCAACTCGATTCGGCGGCTGTGCCCCTGTACGCGATCACCAATTTCTCGGGCGAGTTCTGGCCCGATTTTCGCGCGCGCGAAGACGCGCTGTTCCGCCGATTCCGCGACATCGTGGTCTCGGGCGACGAACGGCTGACCAAGCCCGATCCGGCAATCTATCGCCTCGCGCTCGACCGATTCGGCCTGGCGCCGCAGGATGCGGTGTTCGTCGACGACAACGCCGCCAATGTCGATGCCGCCGCCGCGCTGGGCATCCACGCCATCCCCTTCACCGATTCGGACGCTTTCCGGGTGTCGCTGCGCGGACTGGGCTTCGCGGTCTAGTCGCTGCGGGCGCGCGGTTGCGCCCGATGTCTGCATCCCCCAAACGCAAAGCGGCGCCGCACGGGATCCCGCGCGGCGCCGCCTGTGCCCTGAGAAGGGCCGAAGCGATTACTCGCTCTCGGCGCCCTGATAGCTGGCCAGTTCGTCGCCGACGATGGTGACGACGTGCAGCACGTTGGTCGAGCCCGGCGTCCCGAACGGTACGCCCGCACACACGACGACGCGGTCGCCCGCCGCCGCCATGCCGTGGCGCAGCACCATGCGCTTGGCCTTGGCGACCATTTCCTCGAACGAGGCGACGTCGCGGGTGCGAACCGCGTGCGCGCCCCACAACAGCCCCAGCCGCCGCGCCGTTTCCAGGCGGGGCGTGAGCACCATGATCGGCACGGTCGGGCGCTCGCGGGCGATTCGGCGCGCCGTCGATCCCGATGCCGTGAAGCACACGATGGCCGAGGCCGAGACCGTGATCGCGATGTTCTTTGCCGCCTCGGCCAGCGCGTCCGCCGTGGTGGGGTCGGGCCGGGTGACGGTGAAGTGCACCCGCTCGCCATGCGCGGGGTCGCGTTCGACGGCGTCGGCGATCGAATCCATCATCGTGACCGATTCGACCGGCCATTTGCCGGCGGCGCTTTCCGCCGACAGCATGATCGCGTCGGCCCCGTCATAGACGGCGGTGGCGACGTCGGACACTTCGGCGCGCGTCGGCGACGGGCTCTCGATCATCGATTCGAGCATCTGCGTCGCCACGATCACCGGGCGGCCCAGCCGGCGCGCGGTCTCGACGATGCGCTTCTGGAGCGGCGGCACGGTCTGCGGCGGCAGCTCGACGCCCAGATCGCCACGCGCGACCATCACGCCGTCGCACTGCTCCATGATCTCGTCGAGCCGCGCGATGGCCGACGGCTTCTCGATCTTGGCGAGCAGCGCGGACTTGCCCCCGATCAGCCGGCGGGCTTCCATCAGATCCTCGGGGCGCTGGACGAAGCTGAGCGCGATCCAGTCGGCGCCCTGTTCGACTGCAAAGGCCAGGTCGCTGCGGTCCTTTTCGGTCAGCGCCGCCATCGGCAGCACCATGTCGGGGACGTTCAGCCCCTTGTTGTTCGACAGCGCGCCGCCGACTTCGACCACGGTGGTCAGCCGCTCGGGCGTCGCGCTGATGACGCGCAGCACCAGCTTGCCGTCGTCGAGCAGCAGCCGGGCATCGGCGTGCGCCGCCTCGAAAATCTCGCGGTGGGGCAGCTCGACGCGGGTTTCGTCGCCCGGCGTGGGATCGCGGTCGAGGATGAATTCATGCCCCGTGCGCAGCATGATCTTGCCCTCGGCAAACTTGCCGACGCGCAGCTTGGGCCCCTGAAGGTCGGCCAGGATCGTGCTGGGGCGCCCGGTGCGCTTTTCCATGTCGCGGATCGCCTGGAACACCGGCACCTTGGATGCCTGGTCGCCATGGCTCATGTTGATGCGGAACGCGTCGGCGCCGGCATCGAACAGCCGCTCGATCATCTCGGCGGTGTTGCTTGCGGGGCCGAGCGTCGCGAGAACGCGCACCTTGCGCGAGCGGGGGCTGATTGCCTTTGTCATCGTTGTCTTATCCTCGGCTTGTGCCTTGCTGCCTCTAGCCCCAAATGGCGAAGGATCAACTCCGGAGGCGCATTGTGACTGATATAGATATGCTGGATGACGCGGTTGCGGCAAAGGCATTTCGCCAGCTTGTCCGCCATTTGCGACAGCGCCATGACGCGGAGAACATCGATCTGATGGGGCTGGCGGGGTTTTGCCGCAACTGCCTGGCCGATTGGGTGGCGCAAGCCGACGGCACCCTGTCGCGCGACGACGCCCGTACGCTGATCTATGGCATGCCCTTTGCCGAGTGGAAGGCGAAATACCAGGGCGAGGCCACGCCCGAGCAGCTTGCGCGGATGGAAGCGAGCATGGCGCGTAACGCCGAACTCGACGAGGCGCTGGAAGAGAGCTTCCCCGCCAGCGATCCGCCGTCGATGACCGAACCGGGGCGCTGATACCAGCCCGTACACTGGCCCCTGGCGTAACGAGGGCTTGAGGTGCGGGCACCGCTTCTCTATCGCCCCCGCTTCTTCACCATCAGGAGCCCATAATGTCCGACTCGATTTCCGCCGAACAGCTGCGCCTCTTCATCGAGCGCATCGAGCGGCTCGAGGAAGAGAAGAAGGGCATCGCCGACGACATCAAGGATGTCTATGCCGAGGCGAAGTCCACCGGTTTCGACGTCAAGACGATGCGCTCCATCGTCCGCCTGCGGAAGATGGAAAAGCATCACCGCGACGAAGCCGAAATGCTCCTCGAGACGTACAAGCAGGCGCTGGGCCTGGTCTGACCTGCTATCCGGGGCGGGGCGACCCGCTTCGGATTCGGTGCGCTGCCGGCGCGCAAGGTTTGTTCGCGCAGAGGCGCGCAAGGCGCAGGGAAGAAGACGGCGGCGAAGCCGCAGTGCGTTTCCGCCAACCCCGCGCGTGCCGGTCGCTATCGCGGCTGACACCGCTACGCTCCTGTCTCTGCGCCCTCCGCGCCTCTGCGCGAACCTCTTCCTTCTTCTGCCGATATCCCTCCGCCATTGCGAAACCCGCCCCTGCTGGCCTAGAGACGCGGCACATATTTCCAAGAGAGCGCAATGGCAGGCCATTCCAAGTTCAAGAACATCATGCACCGCAAGGGCGCGCAGGATAAGAAGCGCTCGGGCATGTTTTCCAAGCTCAGCCGCGAAATCACCGTCGCGGCCAAGATGGGCTTGCCCGATCCCGACATGAACCCGCGCCTGCGCGCGGCGGTCAACGCCGCCAAGGCGCAGTCGATGCCCAAGGACAATATCCAGCGCTCGATCGACAAGGCGAGCAAGGGCGATGCCGAGAATTACGAGGAAATCCGCTACGAGGCGTTCGGCCCCGGCGGGGTTTCGCTGATCGTCGAGACGCTGACCGACAATCGCAACCGCACCGTCACCAACGTGCGCACCGCGATCAGCAAGAATGGCGGCAATCTCGGCGCGCCGGGTTCGGTCAGCCATGCGTTCGACCGGATGGGCCTCATCAACTATGCCGCCAGCGCCGGCGACGCCGAAAAGGTGTTCGAGGCCGCATTGGAGGCGGGTGCCGAGGATGTGACCAGTTCCGAGGACGGCCACGAGATCTGGACCGCACAGGGCGACCTCCACGAAGTCGCCAAGGCGCTGGAGCCCGTGCTGGGCGAAGCCGAGGGCGCGAAGCTCGCCTGGCGCCCGCAGACCATGGTCGCCGTGAGCGAGGCCGATGCCGGCACGCTGTTCAAGCTGCTCGACGCGCTCGACGACGATGACGATGTCCAGACCGTCTGGGGCAATTACGAAGTCGCCGACGACGTGATGGAGAAGCTGGGTTGATCCCGGATCGCGCTGGCGCGTGACGACGGGAAGGACAGAGATTTTTGGGGGCCGCTGCGCGGCCGAGGCGCGGAGGCGCGGAGATTTATGCTCTGCCGCGCCAGCGGCCCTCCGCTGCGGTCGCTCTCCCGGCTCCCGGCATTTCACAAGGCGGCTGACGCCGCAGAAGAATTCTCTCTCTCTGCGCCTCCGCGCCTCGGCCGCGCAGCGGCCCCAAACAATCTGCCTTCGCGAACATTTCCGATGATCATCCTCGGCCTCGATCCCGGACTGGGCACCACCGGCTGGGGGCTGATCCGGGCGGAGGGAAACCGGCTGTCCCACATCGCCAATGGCAAGCTCAAGACCGACAGCGCCGCCACGCTGCCACGACGGCTCGCGCATCTCGATGCGATGCTGGCCGCGCTGATCGCCGATCACCATCCCGATGCGGCCGCGGTCGAGGAAGTGTTCGTCAATGCCAACCCGCAATCGACGCTCAAGCTCGGCCAGGCGCGCGGCGTCGTGATCTGCGCAGCCGCGCGTACCGGGCTCGACGTCGGCGAATATGCCGCGCGCCTCGTCAAAAAGGCCGTGGTCGGTGTCGGCAACGCGGAAAAGGCGCAGGTCCACGCGATGGTCGCGCGGCTCCTGCCCGGCGTGAAGATCGACGGTCCCGATGCCGGTGACGCGCTGGCGGTGGCGATCTGCCACGCCCATCACATGGCGAGCGCGCGCACCGGCCTGCGCTGAGGGGTCAGGCGGCGCGCAGGCGCCCCGGCGCTTCCTCGCTGTCGTTGGCGGGCGCCCGCCGGGGCCGGCGCGTCGCGGCGGCACGCGGGCGGGCACGCCGCGCCGGCAACAGCCGCATTGCCACCCACGTCATGCTGCCGCGCACCCGCAACAGCGAAGCCGTGGCGGCAAGCGTCACCACCGCCTCCACCCACAGGCTGACTTCGAACATCGAGAACCAGGCGATCGCCTCGGGCGCCATCATCGTCACGATCATGCGGCCTTCTTCGTCGAGCAGCCACGCGGCAAGCGCAGTGAGGGTGACGATCGCGACCGTCGCTACCTTGCCCACGCGCGACCATTTGAGGAGCAGGCGGGCGGGGGCTTCGACCATTATCCGCCGGAGCGTTCGTCCCGCCGGCGTGTCGCCTGCCACCAACAGCGCCAGCCACAGCATCAACAGCGCGCCCTGAATCATCCCGACTCCCCCGAACCTGCCGGGCGAAGCTGGGGATGGCCGCCCGGCGTTGCAAGCGCCGTCACATCAGCGGCGTCACCAGCGGTTCGCCTGCGAAATGCGCCTCCAGATTGGCCAGCACCAGCGCCGCCATCGCCGCGCGCCCCTCCTGCGTCGCGCTGCCCTGGTGCGGGGCGAGCACGACGGTCTCCAGCGTGCGCAGCGCTTCGGGCACCTGCGGCTCGTCGGCGAACACGTCGAGCCCGGCACCGGCGATCCGCCCGTCGCCCAGCGCCGCGATCAGCGCGTCCTGATCGACCAGGCTGCCCCGCGCGATATTGACCAGCACGCCCTGCGGCCCCAGCGCGTCGAGCACGGCGGCATCCACGATGCCCGCCGTCTCGGCCCCGCCCGGTGCGGCCAGGATCAGCACGTCGCTCTCCGCCGCCAGCGTCGCGATGTCGGGTACGAATCGCCAGGGCAGCCCCGCGCGTTCGTGCCGCGCCGCATAGAGCAGCTCCGCCGCAAAGGGCGCCGCCCGCCGCGCGATGGCCCCGCCGATCGCGCCCAGCCCGAAAATCCCGATCCGCCGTCCGCTCGCCCGATGGCCCAACGGCACGCTCCACCCGCCGTCGCGCACCACCCGGTCGTTCGCCGCGATCCGCCGCTGCACTGCCAGCATCAGTCCGATCGCCAGGTCCGCGACATCGTCGGTCAGGACATCGGGCGTCGTCGTCACTCGCACCCCCTGCGCCCGCACCGCGTCCAGGTCCACGCGGTCATGCCCCACGCCGTGAATCGCCACGATTTCGAGCAGCGGCAGCGCGTCGAGCAGCGCCGCGTCGACCTGTACGGTGCCCCCGCCGACGATGGCGCGTGTGTGGCGCGGCGGTGGCGCGTCGTGGACGCGAAACCGAGTCTCCAGCGACGCGCGCAATGCGGGCGAAACGCCGGTGGCGAGGAACAGGTCGATCGGATCGGGCATCGGCGGTCTCCACGGGGCGCGCCTGCCCAAATGGGCGGTTCTTCGCGCCTGTGCCAGCGGGCGGCGCGGATTTTCGCCTTTCCTACGGCCCCCGTTCTGGTTATGTACCCAGGGGTTCCACCCGCCCGCCCGCCGATCGGTCTACCCATGCGCAGAGCCTCAACTTCCTCAACATATTTGCGGCGGCGCGCGCAGTGATCGCGCACCTGCGGGGGCGGCTGTCCGCCAGCGGCGCCGACTATGCCGTGATCGACGTCGGCGGGGTCGGCTATCTCGTCGGCGCCTCGGCCAAGACGCTGGAAAAGCTGGGGCCGGTCGAGGGCACTGTCACGATCCATACCGAGATGCTGGTGTCGGAGGATTCGATCCGGCTGATGGGCTTTGCCAGCGCCGATGAGCGCGACTGGTTCAAGCTGCTCACCAGCGTGCAGGGCGTGGGGGCAAAGGTCGCGCTGGCGATCCTCTCGATCCTCGCGCCCGACGAACTGCGCACCGCCGTCGCCCGCGCCGACGCGGCGATGATCGCGCGGGCCAACGGCGTCGGGCCGAAACTGGCGCAGCGCATCGTCAACGAATTGAAGGACAAGGCCGGCGGCATCGCGCTGGGCGGCACCGGCGCGCCGGTCCCGGCGGGCAGCGCGGCGTCGGACGCGGTCTCCGCGCTGATGAACCTGGGCTTCAAACCGGCCGAGGCCAGCGCCGCCGTGGGCGCGGCGGCCGACGAACTGGCCCCCGGCGCCACGCTCGACGCACTGGTCCGCCTCGCCCTGCGCAAGGCGGCGAAGTGACGGGCCTTCACCCCTAAACCCTCGGCGCACGTGGCGCCGCAAGCGGACGGAAGACATGGAAATCGAAGTCAGTGCCGAGGCCAAGGACAAGTCGCTCAACCGGCGCGTCGCGATCACCGTGGTCGTGCTGTCGGTGGTGATGGGCGTGTCGGGCATCAAGGACGGCAATATCGTCCAGGCGATGCAGCAGGCGCAGGCCGCGTCGGTCGATGCGTGGAACGAATATCAGGCGACCAAGACCAAGCAGCATGTGGCAGAGGGCACGCGCACCCAGATTGCGGTGCTCGCCGCCGATCCCGCGCGCGCCGCCCCCGCGCTCGCCCAGCTCGATCGCGACATCGCCAAGTACAAGGCAGAGGCGCCGCGCCTGTCCGCGCAGGCAAAGGCGCAGTCGGACCAGTATGACGCGCTCAATGTCCATGACGACCAGTTCGACGCCAGCGACGCCGCACTTTCCACGGCCATTTCGATCGCGGCGGTCGCGGCGCTGGTCGAAAGCGCGCCCCTGCTCCTCGCCGCCTGGGGGTTCGGCGCGTTCGGGCTGTTCATGGCGTTGTGCGGGTTCCTTGGCTGGGGCTTCCACCCCGCCGTGCTGAGCGGACTGCTCGGATGAGCGACGACGATCGTATCCTGAGCGCCGCGCGCAAGCCCGAGGATGTCGACGCGGCGCTGCGCCCCAAGTCGCTCGACGATTTCGTCGGCCAGCGTGCCGCGCGCGAAAACCTGCGCGTGTTCATCCAGGCGGCAAAGGCGCGGGGCGAGGCGCTCGACCATGTCCTGTTCTTCGGCCCCCCCGGCCTCGGCAAGACCACGCTGGCGCAGATCGTTGCGCGCGAACTGGGCGTCGGCTTTCGGGCCACCTCCGGCCCGGTCATCGCCAAGTCGGGCGACCTCGCGGCGCTGCTCACCAATCTCGAGGATGGCGACGTGCTGTTCATCGACGAGATTCACCGGCTGAACCCGGCGGTCGAGGAAGTGCTTTATCCCGCGATGGAGGATCGCGCGCTCGACCTGATGATCGGCGAGGGGCCGTCGGCGCGCAGCGTGCGGATCGATCTGCCGCGCTTCACGCTGGTCGGCGCGACCACGCGACAGGGGCTGCTCACCACGCCGCTGCGCGACCGCTTCGGCATCCCGGTGCGGTTGCAATTCTATACCGTGGACGAGCTGGAGCGGGTGGTGACCCGCGCCGCCGGGCTGCTCGACCTGGCGATCGCCCCCGATGGCGCACACGAAATCGCACGGCGCTCGCGCGGCACTCCGCGCATCGCCGGGCGGCTGCTGCGCCGGGTGCGCGACTTCGCCAATGTGCTGGGCGAGCCCGTGGTCCATGCCCGCGCCGCCGATGCCGCGCTCAATCGGCTGGAAGTCGATGCGATGGGGCTCGACGCGATGGATCGCCGCTATCTGATGATGATCGCCGACATCTATCGCGGCGGGCCGGTGGGGGTCGAGACGCTGGCCGCCGGCCTGTCCGAGCCGCGCGACACGGTGGAGGAAGTGATCGAGCCCTATCTGATCCAGATCGGGATGATCGCGCGGACCGCGCGGGGCCGCTGCCTCAACGCGGCGGGGTGGAAGCATCTGGGCCTCAATCCGCCGCCCGGCGCGCAGGACGGGCTGTTCGATTAGCGGGACGGGCCGTGCCGCGTGCGGCGCGGCCGGCCCGGTCGGGGTTCCGCTGGGCGGTGCGCTGGGGTAGGAGCCCTCGCAATGGACACCACCCCCGCATCCTTGCCCCCGCTCGGTCGCCTCGAGGGGGTGGAGCATCATTTCGACCTGCGCGTCTATTTCGAGGACACCGATCTGACGGGCGTGGTCTATCACGCCAATTACCTGCGCTTCATGGAGCGCGCGCGATCGGACATGCTGATCGCCGCCGGGATCGACCAGCGCAGCGTGTTCGAAGCGGGCGAGGGCGCCTATGCGGTGCGCGGGCTGAACCTCCAGTACCGGGCGCCCGCCCGGCTGGGCGATGCGCTGGTCGTGGTCAGCCGGCTGACCCAATTGCGCGCGCCGGCAGTCGATATTCATCAACGAGTCATGTGCGGAACGAAATTACTGGTCGAGGCATCAGTCGAGGTGGCGTTCGTCAGCCCGACCGGCCGGCCCCGGCGCCAGCCGGCGGCATGGCTCGCCGCGTTCGAACCGCTTGTGTGGAAGGGAAGCTGAAGACCTCATGGATTCGATCACCACCGCTGCGACCATGTCCCCGGTCCATCTGTTCCTCCAGGCCGATATCGTCGTGAAGGGCGTGATGCTGGGGCTGCTGCTCGCCAGCCTGTGGACCTGGACCATCATCTTCAGCTTCGGCTTCAAGGTGAAGGGGCTGCGCAAGGCGAGCGACAAGTTCGAGGCCGAGTATCGCGAGGCCGACGATATCGACGAATTCCATCGCCGCGTGGCGGGCCGCGACCTGCCGATCGCGCGCATCTTTGCGGCGGGCGTTACCGAATGGCGCCGCTCGACCGCCGGCAAGACGATCGACCGCGAAGGTACGCGCGAACGCCTTGCCACCGCGATGGGCGCCACCGTTGCGCAGGAAATCGACCGGCTGGCCGATCGGCTGAACTTCCTTGCCACCGTGGGTTCGGTCGCGCCTTTCGTCGGCCTGTTCGGCACCGTCTGGGGCATCATGCGCAGCTTCACCGGCATCGCGCAGCAGCAGAGCACGTCGCTCGCGGTGGTCGCGCCGGGCATTGCCGAGGCGCTGTTCGCCACCGCCATCGGCCTGTTCGCCGCCATCCCGGCGGTGATCGCGTACAACCGCTACAGCCACGCCGTGAACCGCGTCGAGGCCCGGCTGAACCGCTTCGCCGACGGTTTCCACGCCACCCTCAGCCGCCGGCTGGAGATGGAAGCGTGACGGGCGCCATGCCTTCAATCCTCCCCGGCACGGGGAGGGGGACCGCGACGCGAAGCGGCGTGGTGGAGGGGGCTTGCCGCGAGGGGGTGGCCAAGAGGCGCACCCCCTCCACCAGCCTGCGGCTGGTCCCCCTCCCCGGAACGGGGAGGATCTAGCCCATGGCCATGCACCTCCCCTCCGGAAAGGGGCGCGGACGCCGCGCGCCGATGGCCGAGATCAACGTCACGCCGCTGGTCGACGTGATGCTGGTGCTGCTCATCATCTTCATGGTCACCGCGCCGCTGATGACGGCGGGCGTGCCCGTGGACCTGCCCGAAAGCCGCGCCAAGGCGCTGGACCAGGAACAGAAGCCGGTCCAGATCGCGATCGACAATGCGGGACAGGTGTTCATCGACGACGCCCCCGTCGCCGACGATGCGCTGGCCGCCGCGCTCCAGCCGCTGTCGGTGCGCCTTGGCGCCGATGGCAAGCCGCCCCAGATCTTCCTGCGCGCCGACAAGGGGCTGGGCTATGGCAAGGTCATGCGCGTCATGGGCGAGCTGAACCGCGCCGGGCTGAACCGCGTCTCGCTGCTGACCGAAGCGAGCGCCCAATAAGGTGCTGAGCAAGGCGGAATCCGGCGGTCTGGCGATTGCGGCGATCGGGCATGTGGTCCTGTTCGGGCTGCTGTCGATCAGCTTTCTGACCCCGCCGGACACGGGCAAACAGCGCCCGCAGGCGATCGAGATTTCGCTGGCCGAGGATGTCGCGCTGGAAAGCGCGGCCCCCGTGCCGAGTAGCGAGGCGGAGGCGACCAAGAAATCCCCGGTCGAAGCGCCGGTCGAACCCGACAGCGCCCCGCCCGAGCCGGTGGTGGTGCCCGATCCCGCGCCCAAGCCGCAACCGGCCCCGGCCAAGCCGCAGCCCGCGCCGCCGCGCCCTGCGCCGCCCAAGCCGGCACCCGCACCCGCCGCGAAGCCCAAGCCCGCGCCGCCGCAGCCCAAACCGGCGACCGCCGCCGCGAAGCCTGCGCCGGCACAGCCGGCCAAGCCCGCCGCATCGGCTGCCGCGTCGAACCGCCCGGCCACGCGCCGCCCGGTCAAGCCGACCGGCAACCTGGACAAGCTCGACCTCGGCCGGTCGAGCGCGAAGACGGACAGCAAGTCTACCACTCCGCCGGCGGCCACCGTCGGTCCGCAGGTTCGCAGCGCCCTTCAGGCCGAGGTACAACGGCAGGTCAAAGCGCATTGGTCCCCGCCTAGCGGCGCGGATACGGATCAGTTGCGTACCACGGTGCAGGTGCAATTGGGCCGGGATGGATCGATCATCGGCGAACCGCGTGTGTCCCAAACGGGTGTAAACGCCAGCAACCGGGCCCAGGCTGCGGTGCATCGCGAGCGTGCGATTCGCGCGGTAAAATTGGCAGCTCCTTTCAAGCTGCCGCCGCAATTCTACGACGCATGGAAAACCATTGCGCCGACTTTGTACGAGGGGTTGTAAGATGAAGACCAGCTATCTCGCGCTGGCGATCGGTCTCGCGATCGGCACGAGCACGGTTGCACACGCCCAGGACACGCAGGCCCAGGTTCCTGCCGCGCAACTTGAGCCTCCGCAGCAGCAGGACGCGGGTCAGGAGTCCGTGCTGCGCGTCGATGTCACCAATCAGGCGGCGCAGGACATGGTGTTGGTGATACCGCCGATGCCCACCGCTCAGGCGGTAGCAACGGCGGCAGGGCCGACCGACGAGCTCGGGCGCAAGCTGGCGCAAGTGATCGACGACGATCTTCGGAATACGGGACTGTTCAAGATTTTAGGCCCCAACGCCGCGCCCGTGATCGGGTACGCAGAGGTAAATGCTCCACAATATGCGAAGTGGAGCGGCCTTTCTGCGCAAGCGCTGGTCCAGGGCTATGTCCGCGCCAATGGCAACGGCAGCCTCACGGTGGGGTGCTATCTGTATGACGTAGCGTTGCAGACCGAACTCGTCCGCCAGGGCTTCGTCGTCACGCCCGCCGACTGGCGCCGGGCCGCGCACAAATGCGCCGATGCGATCTACACCCGGCTGACCGGCGAGGGCCCCTATTTCGACAGCCAGGTCGTCTATGTCGCCGAACAGGGACCCAAGGGTAAGCGCCGCAAGCAGCTGGCCATCATGGACCAGGACGGGGCCAACCACCGCTTCCTCACCAATGGCCAGAATATCGTGCTCACGCCCCGGATGAGCCCCAAGCAGAACGCCATCGTCTATATGAGCTATCAGGACCGCCGCCCGTCGATCTATGTCTATGACATGGCGGCGCGCAGCAACAAGCTGCTGGTATCGAACGTCAATCTGAACTTCGCCCCGCGCTTTTCGCCCGATGGCCGCTTCGTGCTGTTTTCGATGGCGGTCGGCGGCAACACCGACATCTATCGCGTCGTCTCCAGCGGCGGCGAGCCGCAGCGGCTGACCAATGCGCCGGGCATCGACACCGGCGGCAGCTATTCGCCCGACGGCTCCAAAATCGTGTTCGAAAGCGATCGCGGCGGCACCCAGCAGCTCTATGTGATGAACGCCGATGGCAGCAACCAGCGGCGGATCAGCTTTGGCGGCGGGCGCTATGCGACGCCGGTGTGGAGCCCGCGCGGCGACCTGATCGCGTTCACGCGGATCGGCGGCGGCTTCCGCATCGGTGTCATGTCCCCGTCGGGCAACGGCGAGCGGTTGCTGACCAACAGCTGGGGCGACGAAGGGCCGACCTGGTCGCCCAATGGCCGCGTGCTGATGTTCTTCCGCTCGGCGCAAGGGTCGGGCCGGCCCGATCTGTGGGCGGTGGACCTGACCGGCGCGACGTCGCGCAAGATCCCGACCCCGCTGGATGGTTCCGATCCGCACTGGGGCCCGATCCGGCCCTGATCGGGGCTGAAACCATTTCGGTACGTATGCGTAATGCTCGCGACAGGGCGGGCGATGATTTTTTGAGGAGACACATGATGGCCAAGATCACGACCAGCCTGGTTCTCGCGGTAGCGCTCGTGGCGACTGCGGGTTGCGCGAAGAAGCGCCCGCCCGAACTGCCGCCCGCACCCCCGGTCGATAATGTCGCACCCGTCACTGGTGGCGACAACGACCAGTATGGCTCGACGCCGCTGAACGAGCAGTTCAAGCGCGAAGTGACCAGCGACACCGTGCATTTCGGCCTCGACCAGTACGACATCGATCCCGAAGCGCGCGCGATCCTCGACAGTCAGGCGACCTGGCTGGCGGCGCATCCGAATGCGCGCATCACGATCGAGGGGCATTGCGACGAGCGCGGCACCCGCGAGTACAACCTCGGCCTGGGCGATCGTCGCGCCAATGCCGCGAAGAACTATCTGGCCGCACGCGGCGTCTCGGCCTCGCGGATCACGACGATCAGCTATGGCAAGGAACGCCCGATCGCGCTGGGCTCCGACGAGGCCGCCTGGGCGCAGAACCGCCGCGCGGTGACGATCGTCATCAGCTGATCCTTTCCGGCTGCGGCCGGATCGATCGCAACCACGAAAGGCCGTCGGGGCGACCCGGCGGCCTTTTTCCGATTCCGCTTGCGACTCGGCCCGGTTCGATATAAAAATGATATCATAATTTAACGGGGAGATTGCGATGACGGACGTTCGGACCATGGCGCCGGCACTACGCCAGACCAGCGAGCGGAGTGCCGTGACGGCGAACGGCTATGCGCTGTTGCTGCTGGTGCTCGCCGCGCTGGTGGCGGTTGGCGTGGGCGTCAGCCAGATCGATCGCCTGCCGGACCTGCTGGTGGTGGGGTGGATCATGGTGGCGACCTGCGTCGCCGTGTTCGTGTCGGCGGGCTTCTATCTGCTCCAGCCCAACCAGGCCGCCGTCATCACGCTGTTCGGCGACTATCGCGGCACCGATCGCAACGCCGGGCTGCGCTGGTCCTGGCCGTGGCTCATCAAGAAGAAGGTGTCGGTCCGCGCCAACAACATGATTTCGGAGCGGATCAAGGTCAACGACCTGCGCGGCAACCCGATCGAGATGGCGGCGCAGGTCGTGTGGCGTGTCACCGACACCGCCCAGGCGCTGTTCGACGTCGACGATTACAAGGCGTTCGTGAACGTCCAGATCGAGGCGGCGGTGCGCACCATCGGCTCGCGCTATCCCTATGACGATTTCGAGCATCAGGAAGTGACGCTGCGCGGCAACCACGAACAGGTGGGCAGCGAATTGCGCGCCGAACTGATCGCGCGGCTGGTGGTGGCGGGGATCACCGTCGACGAATGCGGCTTCACGCATCTGGCCTATGCGCAGGAGATTGCCGGCGCGATGCTGCGGCGGCAACAGGCCCAGGCGGTGGTCGCCGCGCGCACCACGCTGGTCGAAGGGGCGGTCGGCATGGTCGAGATGGCGCTGGCGCAATTGTCCGCCAAGAATGTCGTCGAACTCGACGACGAACGCCGCGCCGCCATGGTGTCCAACCTGATGGTCGTGCTGTGCGGCGAGCGCGATACCCAGCCGATCGTCAACGCCGGATCGCTGTACCAATAAGGCCCGGTTTGTGAGCGTACCCCCCAAAAAGGCGTTTCCGCTGCGCCTCGATCCCGCGCTGCACGCGGCGATCGAACGCAGCGCCGCCACCGACCTGCGCAGCGTCAACGCGCAGGTGGAATGCCTGCTGCGCGAGGCCTTGGCGCGGCGCGGGGTGAAACTGGACGACCCGGTGCGGGCAAAGCGCGGCCGCCCGCCCCGCCCCACGGAGGGCGAATCCTGACCGTCCGCGTGCCCATCCATTTTCTGTAGAAGAAGGAGACCGTCATGTTCATTGCACTCTTCGCACCGCGCAAGCATCTCCCGTTCCTGATCGCGGCCTCGCTCGCCGCCCTCGCCGTCGGCCTTGCCGCGATGGTGCTGGCATGACGCGCCCCGGCACCTGGTTCCGCCCCAGACGCTTCGGGCTGGGGGCGACCCCGGCGACGTGGCAGGGCTGGCTGGCGGTCGCGCTGTTCGTCGGCGTATCGGCGCTGCTGGGGAACGTCGCGAGCCACGGCCGACCGGGCTTCGTGATCCTGTTCGTGCCGCTGATCGCGGGCTTCCTCTGGCTCTGCTGGGCAAAGACCGACGGCGAATGGCGCTGGCGCTGGGGAGGGGACGCGTGAGCGTCAGCCCAGCGACTCGTTGAGCAGCCGGGCCAGCCGCAGCCCGCCCTTCATCAGCTCTGCGCGTGCAGGGGCGACGAGCTTCTCGATCGTCGCCTCGCTGAGCGTCACCTTTGCCGGGACCGGACCGCACGGATCGCCCAGCGCGCTCGCGTAGACGAAGTCGTGCGCCGCCTGCCAGCTGTCGCGGCTCCAGTCCTCCACGCTGCCGCCGACCACGGCCTCGCGCTCGGCGGCGCTATAGGCGCGCACCAGCGAGGGCGGGGTCGAGATCGCGCGTTCGGCCAGCAGCCCGTCCCAGATGCTGTGCAGGTTCAGCCGGTCGGTCGAATAAATGCCGTAGGCCGCCTTCACGCGATTGCCGCCCAGGTCGCCCCGGTCGCCGGCATGGAGCGGCTGGTGCAGGTCGCCGACGAAATGGATGAGGAACACCAGCGCCATCACCCGCTCGCGCACCGGCACCTTGCGGTCCTTCAGCAGCTTCACGTCGCGCTCGATCTGCGCCGACACGCAATTGCCGTCGGGGCAAGCGGGCTTCAGGTCGAACGGCTTGCACACATTCACGTTCTGATAGTGCCAGTTATAGGCATAGCTGAAGCGCGGCCCCAGCGTCTTGACACAGTCGGCCCATACGCTCGCCTGCTCGATCGTCCGCGCGGGGCAGGTCGGGGTCTCCAGCAGCGCCGATTGCGCCAGCAGCCGGTCGATCTCGCGCCGCACATCGGGGGTGACGTTGCGATAGGCGATCGCCGCCACGGTCTCATGCCCATATTCCCAATAGGCGTGGGCGGGGCTGGCAAGGCCGACCAGCGCGGCGAGCAGGATCAGGATACGCTTCACAATTCGTCCCCATGGATCGCGACCACGCGGTCGCCGGTGGCGGATGCCCGGCCACGATACATGCCGGGGGTGGTAAAGCTCCAGGCAATATCGCCGCCCGGGCCGGTAACGATCACGCCGCCCACGCCGCCCAGCGCGCGCGTCTCCGCCATCACCGTGTCGGCGGCGTCCTGCAGGCTCTCGCCCAGGAAGCGCACGCGCGCGCAGATCTCGTGCGCCACGCCCTCGCGGATGAAGAACTCGCCCGCGCCGGTCGCCGATACGGCACAGGCGCGATCGTCGGCATAGGTGCCCGCGCCGATCAGCGGGGTATCGCCGATCCGGCCCCAGCGCTTGCCCGTCAGCCCGCCGGTCGAGGTCGCGGCGGCGACATGGCCGTGGCTGTCCAGCGCGACGGCGCCGACGGTGCCGTATTTCATGTCCACGTCGAACCAGCCAAGCCCGGCATTGGC
This sequence comes from Sphingomonas degradans, assembly GCF_053502645.1. Lineage (NCBI taxonomy): Bacteria > Pseudomonadati > Pseudomonadota > Alphaproteobacteria > Sphingomonadales > Sphingomonadaceae > Sphingomonas > Sphingomonas degradans. The sequence continues at coordinate 3,540,400 of NZ_CP177172.1, read as the reverse complement.
CTTCATCTTGTCGAGCTGGCCGCGCCGCTCCTCGGTGGCGAACCAGCTGTTGTCGACCTGTTCCAGCCCCTGTTCGCGCGCGAACTGGTCCGCCCCGGCACCGGCCAGCAGCACATGCGGGCTGTGCGCCATCACCGCGCGGGCAGCGGCGACGGGGTGGCGCGTGGTGCTGACGGCGGCAACCGCGCCGGCGTCGCGATTGCTGCCGTCCATGATCGCCGCGTCGAGTTCGTTGGTCGCGTCCCAGGTGAACACCGCGCCGCGCCCGGCATTGAAATGCGAGTCGTCCTCCAGCGCCTCTACCGCCGCCTGCACCGCGTCGAGCGCGCTGCCGCCCGCCGCCAGCACCGCCTGCCCGGCGTCGAGCGCGGCGTCCAGCCCGGCGCGGAACCCGGCTTCCTGCTCGGGCGGCATCGCGCCGCGCTGCATGCTGCCGGCGCCGCCATGGATCGCCAGCGTCCATGCCGGGGCGGTGGGGGTGGGACTCGGCATCGAGAGCGGCCTTTCGAACAGGATCGGGGCGCATCGGCCCGTAGTAAGAGATCGGCGCGCCTTTAGCAGATCGCAGGCGCGCCGCCAGCCACCGGAGCCCCCTGCCGGGCACGCGGCCCCAGCCCGATCAGCGGGCGCAGCCAGCCGATTCGTCGCCCGACCAGATAGGTCACAGCGCACACTGCGCCGGTTCCGCCCAGCAACAGCGCGAACTCGGCCAGCGGCGGCAGCCCCAGCGGCAGCGAAAACCACGCGATCAGCACGATCGCCGGGTGGTGGACGATGTAGAAGGGGAACACCGCCTCCGCCAGCGGCCGGCGCCAGCGATGGTCGTGGTTCCAGAAAGTCTCGGCGACGTGGAACAGCACCAGCACCATCGCCCATGCCATCGCCACGCGGCACGCGCGGTCCAGCGCCATCACGGCGTGCGGGGGGATGCGCGTGCCCGGATAGGCCAGCTCGATCGCCACCACCACGGCGCCGGTCAGCGCGGCGATGCCCAGCGCCGGGCGCCATGCCCGGTGGATCGCGGACCACAGCCCCGGTGCCCCGGCCAGCGCAAAGCCGAACAGGAACATCGGCACATATTCGGCATGCCCGCCCCAATCGCGCAACAGCCCCTGCCGCTCGGGCGCGACGAACAACAGCGCGAGGCGCAGCGCCGCCAGCCCCAGGATCGGGAACCAGAGCAGCCGCCACCCCTGCGACAGCCATGCCGCCGCGCGCGCCAGCCCCGCCAGCAACTGCGGCTCGCGCCACGCCGCCGCTGCCGCCAGCAACAGGCTGTACGCGGCGAGATAGGCGACGAACCACAAATGCTCCCAGCTTGGGAACTCGCGGCCATAGAAATCGCCCCAGCGCCAGTAATCGCGCGCCCAGAAGTGGAGATAGCCGTGCGGATAGCCCGTCTCCATCACTCGCACCCACATCTCCAGCGGCACCAGCACCGTCATCCCGAACGCCAGCGGCACCAGCAGCCGCGTCGCCCGCGAGGCGGCAAAGGCGCCCGCGCTTCCCGATCGCCGGAACAGCATCCGCGACGCATAACCCGATACCGCGAACAGCAGCGGCAGCCGCCACGGCGTCAGCAGCGCCATCGGCGGAATCAGCGCGGCATAGCGGTGCGGCGTGTGGATCACCCAGTCCCATGGCGCGAAGACCATCGCGATATGGTACAGGATCAGCAGCGCGAACGCGGCGATCCGCAGCCAGTCGAGCCCGAAATGGCGCCGGCCTGTCGCGATGGGGGGCAGAGGCGACGCCTCGGATGGCAAGCGGCGGGGTGCTTTCGGCTGTCGTGTGTCGCATCGCTATGGCACGCCGGGCCTTAGCGATGCGTAAACCGCGTTGGCCCTAGCACCCGGGCGCCGGCGCGCGTATATGCCCCCCATGTCCCTACGACCCTGGCGCGATATCGTCCGGCGGCAGAGCCGTCAGATCATGGTGGGCAACGTGCCCGTGGGCGGTGATGCCCCGGTGACGGTGCAGACGATGACCAACACCGCAACCTCCGACGTGAAGGCGACGATCGACCAGATCCGTCGCTGCGAAGAGGCGGGGGCGGACATCATCCGCGTATCCTGCCCCGACGTCGAGAGCACCGCCGCGCTCAAGCAGATCGTGTGCGCATCGCGTGTGCCGATCGTCGCGGACATCCATTTCCACTATAAACGGGCGCTCGAAGCCGCCGATGCCGGCGCCGCCTGTCTGCGGATCAATCCGGGCAATATCGGCTCGGCCGATCGCGTGAACGAAGTGGTCAACGCCGCCAAGGCCAATGGCTGCGCGATCCGCATCGGCGTGAATGCCGGCAGCCTCGAAAAGGACCTGCTCGAAAAATACGGCGAGCCGTGCCCCGAGGCGCTGGTCGAATCCGCGCTCGACCATATCAAGCTGCTCCAGGACCGCGACTTCCACCAATTCAAGGTCGCGGTGAAGGCGAGCGACGTGTTCCTCGCGGTCGCCGCATACCAGCAGCTCGCCGACGCAGTCGATTGCCCGCTGCACCTGGGCATTACCGAGGCGGGCGGCTTCGTCGGCGGGACGGTCAAGTCCGCGATCGGCATCGGCTCGCTGCTCTGGTTCGGCATCGGCGACACGATCCGCGTCAGCCTCTCGGCCGAGCCCGAAGAGGAAGTGCGCGTCGGGTTCGAGATCCTCAAGTCGCTCGGCATCCGCAATCGGGGCGTGCGCGTCGTCTCCTGCCCCAGCTGCGCGCGGCAGGGCTTCGACGTGATCCGCACCGTCCAGGCGCTGGAGGAACGGCTCCAGCACATCCGCACGCCGCTGTCGCTGTCGGTGCTCGGCTGCGTCGTCAACGGCCCCGGCGAAGCGCGCGAGACCGATATCGGCCTGACCGGCGGGGGCAACGGCAAGCACATGGTGTATCTGTCGGGCCTGACCGACCACACGGTCGAGGATGCCGACATGCTCGACCACATCGTCAAGCTGGTCGAAGCCAAGGCCGCCGAAATCGAAGCGGCCACCGCAGCCCCGGCGCAAGCCGCCGAGTGATCCCCGCCAACGCGGCCGGCGCGCTGGTCGATGCGGGCGTGCTGGCGACGGCGCTGTTCGTGGCGCGGGCAGCAGCGCTGTGGCTCGGCGGCGGGCGCGGCTTTGGTGGCTGGGCGGCACGCTGGCTGCGGCGCGGCGTGGTGGTGGCGCTGCTGGTGCCGGCGCTGCGGCTGGGCACGCTGGCGGCACAGGGCAATGCGCTCCCGCCCTTGCTGGGAAGCGCCGCGCTCCTGCTGGCCCTGGGCCTCCTGCTCGCAATGCTGGACCGGGCGCTCGCCGCGCGGCGCGTTACCAAACTGCATCAATAGCAGCCCCCCGAGCGACACTAGGCCGTCATCCCGGCGTTCAGGGGGGGGCAGCCAGTAATCACAGGGTGGCGCGTCACTGGCGCGTGGCTGTCGCGTTGGCGTCGCGTCGCTGCCCCGGACAACCCTAAACTTCCTCAACATTTTGCCCCGACAGCGCCGCCGCCGCGCGGTGCGACCCGGGTTGCCCTCGCCATTCGCGTGCCATCCCGCTACCGCCACGGCATGCGCCGCTCGCCCGCCCTTGCCCTTGCCGTCGCTGCCGTCGGGATCGCCAATTATTCGGTGATGGACGCCGTGATGAAGAACCTGTCGATCGCCCACGGAGCGTACAGCGCGGTGTTGTGGCGGTCGTTCGGGGCGATCGTGCTGCTCGGGCCGATCTTCATCGCGCGGCGGATGCGCTGGCCCAGCCGGGCGGCGCTGCGGCTGCATGTTGCGCGGGGCACGCTGGCGGGCACGTCCGTCGTGCTGTTCTTCTGGGGGCTGGCGCGGGTGACGATGGCGCAGGGGATCGCGCTGACCTTTCTCGCGCCGCTGATCGCGATGTTCCTTGCCGCCGCGTTCCTGGGCGAGCGCATCCGCCGCGCGGCGGTCGGCGGATCGGTGGTCGCCAGCCTGGGCGTGCTGGCGATCGCGGCGGGACAGGCACAGGCGAACGCCTCCACCGATGTCGTGCTGGGTTCGATCGCGGTGTTCGCCGCATCGATCCTCTATGCCGGCAGCCTGATCCTGTTGCGGCAACAGGCGCAGATCGCCGACCCGATCGAAGTCGCGCTGTTCACCAGCGTCGTGCTCGCGCTGCTGCTGCTCCCCGCCGCGCCCTGGCTGTCGGCGCTGCCCGATCTTGCGCTGTTGCCGTGGATTTTCGGGGCGGCGGCAGTGGGATCGGTGTCCGCCGTGCTGCTCGCCTGGGCCTATGCCCATGCCGAGGCGCAGGTGCTGGCGCCGGTGGAATATACCGCCTTCGTCTGGGCGGCGCTGCTCGGCTATTTCGTGTTCGACGAGCGTGTTTCGGCATGGACGGTCGGCGGCGCGCTGCTCATCATCCTGGGGTGCCTGGTCGCGATCCGTGGCCGCGTGGCGCCCGCCCCGCAGACAGAGGCTGCCGCATGACCACACTCCGTTTCGCCCGTCCCGACGATGTCGAGCAGATCCTGGCGTTCGTCCGCGAACTCGCCGCGTTCGAGCGCGAGCCCGATGCCGTGGTCGCCACCGCGCCGATGCTCCACGCAGCGCTGTTCGGCGAGGGGGCAGTGGCCGAGGCAGTGATCGCCGAGGTCGATGGCGCCGCCGCCGGCTTCGCGCTGTTCTTCCGCAACTTCTCGACCTGGACCGGGCTGCCCGGCCTGTATCTCGAGGATCTGTACGTGACCCCCGAAGCGCGCGGACGCGGCGTGGGCAAGGCGCTGTTGCAGCATCTGGCGGGGATCGCGGTCGATCGCGGATATGGCCGGTTTGAGTGGTCGGTGCTTGACTGGAACACGCCCGCGATCGAATTTTACCGGGCGATGGGGGCGACGGCGATGGAGGAATGGACGGTGCAGCGTGTCAGCGGCGACGCGCTCGTCCGGCTGGCGGGGCGCTGAGATGGCCTGGGCGCTGCTGATCCTGGGCGGATTTTTCGAAGTGGGGTTCACCACCTGCCTGCGCTTCGTCGACGGCTTTCGCCATCTGGGCTGGACGGCGGGGTTCCTTGTGTCGGTCGGACTCTCGATGGGGCTGCTGGAATATGCGTCGCGCAGCATTCCGATGGGCACCGCCTATGCCGTGTGGGGCGGGATCGGCGCGCTGGGCACGGTGATCGTCGGCATGGTCTGGTTCGGCGAGCCGGTGAGCCCGGTGCGGCTGCTGCTGATCGTGGGACTGGTGGGGTGCATCGCCGGATTGAAGCTGGTGGGCAGCCACTGATGGCCGCCGATCCGGGGCTGGTCGCATGGGTGTGCGAAGCGCTGGAGCCCGTCGGCACCGTGACCAGCCGCGCGATGATGGGGGGTGCCACGCTGTACCTCGACGGCACGGTCTTCGCGATCGTGGCCTTCGACGATCTGTGGTTGAAGGCGGATGCGATCTCGGACGCGGACTGGGATGCGGCGGGATGCGAGCGCTTCCGCTACGATGCGGCCGGCACCACAAAGGTGATGAACTATCGCCGTGCGCCCTCGGCGGTCCATGATGATGCCGATGCGATGCGGCACTGGGCGGCCCTTGCCGCCGCCGCGGGCGCGCGGGCACCCCGGCGCGCGCGCCGTTCCCGGCGGGACAAATAGCGCGCGGGGCGGGATCAGCCGCGCCTGGCTGGCTCCACCCGCCTGCGGTGGCGTGGTACGGGAAATCCCGTCTGTTTCCAGGAAGTAGCGTCCGCATGACCGACAAGCTCCCCGATCTTCGCGCCCTGCTCGCCGCGCCGAATCGCGTGCAGACCGCGTTCCTTACCGATCATCCGCTTGCGGCGTTCGACGGGCGGCATTCGGTCGTCGTGGCGCTGCTGCGCGCGCATCCCTCGCTCAACGCCGCGCCCGAAGAAGGGCAGGGCTACAGCATGATGCTGCGTTTCGCCGACTGGTCCGCCGAATTCTGGTTCCGCGTGCCGATCGCCCGGGACTATCGCGCGATCCGCGTTGTGCCCGACCCGCGCCCCGTCATCACGATCGAGATCGACAGCGATATCGGCACGACGCGTACGAACGTGCAGGAACTGCACCGGCGCCTCTCCGAATTCGAAGTGCGCGGCGAGGCAGAGCGCGAGGCGATCTTCGCCTCGCTGACCGATAGCTATGCGCCGCCGGCCCCGGTTCAGCCCTCCGCTGCGTTCGAGACGGAGTCGCTCGGCACGGTCTCGCCCGTCGACGGCTATGCCGATGTCTGGTTCGCAGATCGGATCCGCATCGCCTTTCTGCCGTCCGATCCCTTGCCCGTCGAACTGACCGACATCGGCCCGGGCGACGCGCAGGCGATCGACGCGGCGATGGCGCGCTTCCTCGCGCTGGGCGAAGACGATCGTGCGGCCGCCGCGCCCGGCGTCCTCGCCAATTGCCACGAGTATCTGAACGCGATCTACCTGTCCGAGGATGACCCCGAACAGGCGATGCTCGCGATAACCGATCCCGACGCGATCTGGCGCCATGTCGTGCCTGAGGGCCTGTCCGTGGTCCGCGACACCAGCGCTGGGGAGCCGTCGCTCTACGTGGCGCTGCAGTGCCGGTGCGACTGGGAAATCGAACATGGCCTGCAGCTGGTGTGGCGCGATGGCGGGACGCTGTCGCGGATCAGCGCCCAGGACGGCCACGTGGTCGATTGACCGGCGTTATCCGCCCCCGCCCAGCACGTTGATCGAAAAGGCGATCACGCCAAGGTTGAATACGAACGCCGCCAGGCAGTGCAGCGTCACCGGGCGCCGCACGCGCACCTGGGTGATCGTCACGTCGCTGGTCTGGAAGGTCATGCCGAGGCAGAAGGCGAAATAGACGAAGTCCCAGTAATCGGGCTCGGGCGTCTTGGGGAATTCCAGCCCGCCCGCATCGCCATCGTCGCCCGCCTGATAAAAGAGATGCGCGTAGTGCAGCGCATAGACCGTGTTGCTGAAGGTCCAGGTCAGCGCCAGCGTGCCGACGATCATCGCCAGCGTGCCGATGTCGGGCGATTTCTTGGCGTCCATCAATTCGCTGGCGATGGCGATCAGGATCACGAACGATACCGCCACCGTCATCATCAGCAGCACGACGCGGTTGGCATCGTTCTGCGAGGCGGACTGGCGCATCCGATCCGATTCGTGGCGCAGCAGCGGCAGGCACGCGAGCAGGAACACCGTCGCGCCCACGTCGAACGCCACCATGATCCCATAGCGCCAGCCGAGCGCGGGGAGCGTGAACCATCCGGCGATCGCGGTGGTGAAGAGGAAGGTCAGGAATCGCGGCGGCGCGACTACATGCCCGATATGCCATTTGCGGCGGGTGGCGCTCATGCGGTCGCTTCCCTGGTGCGTTCGGTGAAACTGTGCAGCGCGGCCAGTGCCAGCAGCGCGATCCAGGCGGCGGCGTGCCCCTTGGTCATCAGCGGGTTCAGCGGATCGCGCACCAGCCACACCAGCGACACGAGGCCACCCGCGAGCATCGCGCCCGCCGCCGCCTTGGCCAGCGGCCCCTGGCGCCACGCCAGCGCGGCAATCAGGATCACGCCCAGGCTGAGCAGCGCGAACTTCGCCCGGACGATCCAGAACAAGGCGGCTGGCGCGCCGGCATCACCGGGCAGCGACGCGAGAATACGGAACAGCAGCACGCCCTCGCCAAGGTCGAGCGCGGCGGCCAGCGCAACGCACCCGATCGCCGCCCTCGCGAGGCTGCGGCCCGAGTCGCGCAGCGCCCAGGCGCCCAGCGTCAGAAACGCGGCATAGGCGGGGATGAAGGCGAACAGGTCCAGCCACAGCGCGTCGCGCTGCGCGGCGATCAGCTGGCTGGTACAGGGTTCGGCGCCGAACAGCGCGGCGCGTTCGGCGGCGCTACGGGCCAGTTGGAAGGCGAGGGCGGGATCGCTCCCGCCCCAACGCCCGCACGCGGCAAGGCCCGGAATGCGGGCGAATGCCGCCGACAGGATCAGGGTCGCCAGCCCGGCGAGCGTGGTCGCGCGCCAGGCTGGCATCCGGATCAGGCTGCCTTGGCCTTCTTTGCGGCCTCGATCGCTTCCAGAACGATCTTCTTGGCTTCGGCGGCGTCGCCCCACTCGCCGATGCGCACCCACTTCTCGGATTCGAGGTCCTTGTAGTGCTTGAAGAAGTGCTCGATCTGCTGGAGCACGATCGACGGCAGGTCGCCGCGCTCGCCCACATCGGTGTAATAGGGGAAGGTGGTATCGACGGGGACGCACACCAGCTTCTCGTCGCCGCCGGCTTCGTCTTCCAGCTTGAGCACGCCGATCGGCCGCGCGCGCACGACGCAGCCCGGAATGAACGGCGAGCGCGAGATCACCAGCGCGTCCAGCGGATCACCATCGGGCGACAGCGTGTGCGGCACGAAGCCATAGTTCGCCGGATAGCGCATCGGCGTGTGCAGGATACGATCGACGAACAGCGCGCCGCTCGCCTTGTCGAACTCATACTTCACCGGCTCGCCGCCGGTCGGGACTTCGATGATCACGTTCAGGCTGTTCGGCACGTCGTCGCCGACAGGAATCATATCGATGCGCATGGTCTAACCTTGTCGTTGGTCGCTCCGCCGCGTCTCAGCGCGGCTGGAGCAGCTTGTCGAGACCGGCCTCTCCCGTGCCGGTTTTCACGAGGTGCGGATAGCGAAGCCCGCCATGATAGTCGATGGCGACTTCGCGGAAGCGATCGCCCCGCTTGAGCAGCAGGCGAATGGGGTCCTTGGCGCCCTTTGCCGCCTTGACCGCATCGACCAGCCGGTCGTTGGTGAAGCCGCGCCCGTTCACTGCGACGATCTCGTCTGCCAGCGTCAGCCCCGCCTCGAATGCCGGGCTGTTCCACGCGACGCTGGTGATTCCGCTCCCGCCCAGGCCCAGGCCGAGGGAGTAGACCAGGTCGGTGCTGCTCTTGGGCGTCGCCTTGTTCGGCTGGTCGGTATAGACCAGCTTGTAGCCGTTGCGCTCGAACCCGCCCAGCGGCGCGCGCTGCGACACGTCGTTGACGCGCTGGTTGAGCAGGGTGCGCCAGTCATAGGGCTGGATCGTGTTGAGCGTGCGCACGACATCGTCGAACGTATAGGGGACGACGCCGTAATCGCCGTCGCGGCCATGGAAGAAAGCGCGGGCGAAATCGTCGATCGACTTGGTCCCGCCCGATGCCTCGCGTAGGATCGAATCGACTTCCATCCAGACCAGCAGGCCTTCGTTGTAATAATCCTCCGAACGCTGTTCGCTGACCCAGCCCTTGGGCGCGCGCGCAGTGATGATCGGATCGTGGGTGGTGTCGCCCATCGGGCGCCATTCGCGGCCGGGGCGGTTGTCGAGGCTGGCGATGATGTTGGCATAGGCCTCCAGCGTCACGTCCTTGGGCACCAGACCCGAGCGCGCGCCGAACACATAGCCCCAGAACTGCGTCTGCCCCTCATATACCCACAGCAGCCCGTCGCGCATCGGCATGCGGAAATCGGGCGTCCACAGATCGGCGCCGCGGCGATACTTGCCGTCCCAGCTATGGGTATATTCGTGCGGCACGACGTTGCGGCTGTTGGGTGCGTCGTCCCATTTCAGGAAATAGCCGGGGCGCGCGCTGATTTCGGTGCTGCGGTGATGCTCCAGCCCGATCCCGCCCAGCTCGGTGCTGATCGACAGGAGGAAATGATACTGGTCATAGGGCTGGCTGCCCATGACTTGCACGGTCTGGTCGACCAGGCGCTTGTGCGCCTCGATCTGCTCTGGCTTGGCCTCCAGCTCTTCGGGGTTCTCGGCGAACACGTCGAGGGTGACGCGCGGCGAGAGCGGGAAGGCGCGGTAATAGCGGCCCGCCAGGACCGGCGAATCGACCAGCGTGTCGTAATCGGTCTTCTGATAGGTGACCACGCCGCCTTCGGCGCGTGACGGCACCGCCCCGGCTGCCGACCAGCCCTCGGGATATTTCACCCGTGCCTGCACCGGGATTCGGCGCGTGAAATAGCCCGCCGGATACAGGCTCATCGAATTGAACTGGAGGCTGAGCATCGCCGGGGTCATCACGATGCGGCCCTGGTCCGGCTCGGTCGCCGACAGGAACTGAAACTCCAGGTCGAGCTTCTTCGCGCCCGCCGGCACTTCGATGTGGAAGGCGAACACGTCCACCGGATCGCGGGTCCACGGCACGCGCTTGCCATTGGCGCGGATCTGCAGGCCGGCCAGCTTCTCGATCTCGCCGCGCGGACCATGCTTGCCGGGCAGCCATTTTGGGTAGAGCAGGACCATGTGCCCGCTCTTCGCGACGGGAATCGTCTCCTTCACGCGGAAAATGCCGCGCTGCGTATCGGTCGCGTCGATCTCCAGCTGGAGCGTGCCCGGATAGTCGATGTCGCGCGTATCGGGGATCGTGTTGACGATCGGCACCGGCTGCGGCGCCGAGTTCTGGGCCGCGACCGGCACCGTGGTGGCAAGGAGCAGAGCAGCGAACGAAAGCGCACGGACCATGTGTAGGAAAGCCTTGGTCTGAGGGAGGAGCGCACACATAAGCCCCGCAAATGCCGCTGGTAAAGGGGCGATGCCACGCTTCACTGCGCGCTAACCATTCCGCGCTAGACGAGGGGGCATGTATCACGATCCCGCGATGGCGCGCCGCGCGACGGCCGATCCCCGCCCGCCTTCGGCGGTGAGCATGGGCGTCGGGCTGGCCGGGCTGGCGGGAATGGTGGCATGGATCGTCACCGCGCACCTGCTCCACCTGAACGGGCCCTATGCGGCGCTGGTCAATGTCGCCGCCTGCGCGCTGCCGATGGTGGCGTGGTCGCTGCTGGTGGACAAGGTGCACCGCAATCCCACGACCGGCATCGACTGGGCAGTGGTCCGCCCGTGGCGCGAGACGCTGGACATTTCGGTGACCAAGCTGACCGGGCTGTGGCTCACCTGGGGCGGGATTGCCGCGATCTATGCGCTCGGGCGCTTCTGGTGGAACACCCGCTACGCCAATTATCCGTTCGCCATGTGGTGTTTCGAGATGGCGGCGCCGGCGCTGTTCCTGCTTTCCATCCCCTATGTGCTGTGGCTCGACCGGCGATTGGTCGAGCCGCGCGACGGCGCCTGGTCGCTCGGCGCGTGGCTGATGGGCGTGGAGGGCGTGGACCGCGAGGCGATTTACAACCATCTGCGCAGCTGGGCGGTGAAGGCGTTCTTCCTCGCCTTCATGTTGTCGATCGTGCCGCCGGGCTTCGGCGATTTCGTCACCACCGATCCGCGCGCCGCACTGCGCGATCCGGTGGCGCTGGCGGGATATTGCATCACCTTCATGTTCGTCATCGACGTGGCGTTCGCGACGGCGGGCTACATCCTCACGCTGCGCCCGCTCGATTCGCATATCCGCACCGCGACCCCCTATGCGGCGGGATGGACGGCGGCGCTGATCTGTTACCCGCCGTTCCTGCTGATGGGCGATGGCGGCCCGCTCGATTATCATCCGGGCAGCGCCGACTGGACGCACTGGCTGGCGGGGCATGACTGGCTGCTCGCGGGGCTGGGCACGGTGCTGGTCGTGCTGACCGGCATCTATGCCTGGGCGACGATCGCATTCGGGTTGCGCTTTTCCAACCTGACGCATCGCGGCATCCTGACCCACGGCCCCTATGCCTGGAGCCGCCACCCGGCCTATCTGTCGAAGAACCTGTTCTGGTGGCTGTCGACCATGCCCTTCCTGGCGAACACCGGCTGGAGCGACGCGATCCGCAACACCGCCGTGATGGCCTGCGTCAGCGGCGTCTATTACTGGCGCGCGCGGACCGAGGAGCGGCATCTGGGCGCGGACCCCGCCTATCGCGACTATAGCGGCTGGATGGCGCGCAACGGCGCGGTGCCGCGCGCCTTTGCGCGGCTGTTTCGCACGGGCTGACAGCGCGCTCGCATTTCCGCAAGATCGGGACCGCGCGCGCCGGCGATGCCGCTATGGATGTGCGCGGAGGTGCGCATGACCGATTTGCACGACGATCCCTGGGAAGCGCGGATGGAGCGCGCGCTGGCGCTGCTGGCAGAGCGGCTGGATGCGCCGCCCGACCTTCATGCGCTGGCGGCGGCGGCGGGCATCTCTGCCTATCACTTTCACCGGATCTGGCGTGCGCTGACCGGCGAGACAGTGGGGGACAGCATCGCCCGGCTGCGGATCGCGGCGGCGCAGGTTCGGCTGGCGGCGGGAGGCGAGTCAGTGACCGGCGTGGCGATGGAGAGTGGCTATGGCACGCCGCAAAGCTTTGCCCGCGCGTTCCGCCGCGTGACCGGCATGTCGCCCAGCGCTTTCGTCGCCACCGGGGCCGCGCCCGTCAACGTCACCCCGCCGCCCGATGCGGACATCCGCATCGAGCTGCGCGCGCCGGGCGAGCTGGTCGCGCTGCGCCGCGAAGGCGGGGGCTATCGCGAACTCAATGCGCTGTACGGGCAGCTGTGGGACTGGGCAGCGGGCGCGGGCAAGCTCGATGGGCTCCAGGGGATTTACGGCCTGTTGCTCGACGATCCCGAAAGCGTGCCGGAGGCGCGCCAGCGCTATGACGCCGCGCTTGCACTGGCCGATCCTGGTATCCCCGAACCTCCGCTACGCATCGTCTCGCTGCCGGGGGGCGAGCATGCGGTGCTGCGCCATGTCGGCAGCCATGACGCGCTGGAGCCGGTGAACCAGCGGCTGATCGCGTGGCTGGTCGCATCGGGCCGGATGCCGGGCGATTTCCCGCTGATCCACCATGCGCTGGACGATCCCGACGAGACGCCGGAAGCCGAACTGCGCACCGATGTGCTGGTGCTGCTGGCGCCGGAGGAACGGCCATGATGCTCGCGCTTGCCCTGGCGCTGGCCGCCGCGCCCGATCGCTCGCCGCGCGACACGGTGCTGGCGATGTTCGACGCCTTCAACCGGCACGACGCCGTCGCGCTGGCACGGCTCTACGCGCCCGATGCGCGGCTGAGCTCGCCCGATTACTGCACGCCCCGGACCGGCGCGGATGTCGCGCGCAGCTATGGCGCGCTGTTCGCCGCCTTTCCCGACATCCACGATTCGGTCGAGACGATGGTGGTCGAGGGCGATACCGTTGCCGTTCGCTTCACTGCGACCAGCCGCACGGGCGGGCTGTCGCTGCCCGTCCAGGCGATGCTGCGCGTGCGGGACGGGCGGATCGTCAGCGACGATGCGGTGTTCGACGCGGGCGGCAGGCCGTGCGAGCCGTGAGCGCGGCGCCTATCGCGCAGTAGCGCGCGCCAGCACCAGCGCCACCCGTGATCGCCCGTCGGTGCGCAGCGCCAGCGTGCGGCCCTCCGCCGTGTCGATCCGTGCCCCGGTCAGCGTCGCCACCCGGCAATCCGCGGGCACGCGCAGCAACAGGCGGGCCGGCGCGCCGGCAAGGCGCGCCTGCACGTCGGCCGCGCTCCACGTGATGTCCACCGTCGCGCCGCCGCGTGCGCGCAGCCCGGTCACGGCGCCGGTGGTGCAGCCGGGCGGCAGCGCGGGCAGGATCGCGATGGTGCCGTCATGGCTCTGCATCAGCATCTCGGCGATCGCGGCGGTGATGCCGAAATTGCCGTCGATCTGGAACACCGCGTGCCCCGGCGCCGGATGGGTATCGAGCAGGTTGCCGACCAGGCTGTCGCGCACGAACAGGTCGATCGATCGTCCGGCCCGCGCGCCATCGCCCAGCCGTGCCCAGATTGCCGTCGCCCAGGCTCGGCTCCATCCGGTCGCCGCGCCGCCATGCGCCTCGCGCCGGTCCATCGACGCGCGCACCGCATCGGCCCATCGCGGTGTCCGCTCCGGCGTGAATTCGGCCCCCGGATAGAGCGGATAGAGGTGCGAGATGTGGCGATGGCCGGGGTCCTGTTCGTCGAAATCCTGCGACCATTCCTGCAACTGGCCATGCCGCCCCACGCGATAGGGCTCTAGCGCCGCCAGCATGCCCTGCAGCTGCGCGGCAAAGGCCGCGTCGGTGCCCAGCAGCCCCGCCGCCGCGATACAGTTCGCAAACAGTTCGCGGATCAGCGCCAGGTCCATCGTGCACCCCGCGCTGATCGCCGCAGGCTTGCCATCGGGGGCGAGGAACAGGTTTTCGGGCGAGATCGACGGCGCGGTCGTCAGCGTGCCGCGCTTCGGGTCGCGGACCAGCCATGCCGCACAGAACGCCGCCGCCCCGCGCATCAGCGGATAGCCGCGCGTGCGCAGATAGCGCAGGTCGCCACTGAACGCGTAATGTTCCCACAGATGCTGGGCCAGCCACGGTGCGCCCATCGGCCAGTTCGCCCAATTGGGGTCGCCTTCGCCCGCACCGACCGGGTTGGTCATCGCCCAGATGTCTGTGTTGTGGTGCAGGCACCATCCCGGCATCGCGTAATAGTCGCGCGCGGTCCGCGCGCCCGTTTCCGCCAGCCGTTCGATATGGTCGATCAGCGGCAGGTGGCATTCGGCGAGGTTGCACGTCTCGGCGTGCCAGTAGTTCATCTCCAGGTTGATGTTGGTCGTGTAGTTCGAGCTCCAGGGCGGGCGTACGCGATCGTTCCAGATGCCCTGCAACGTCGCCGGCTGGGTGCCCGGCCGCGACGATGCGATCAGCAGGTAGCGACCGAAATTGAAAAGCATCGCCACCAACGCCGGATCGGGCGCGGCTGCATTGGCGGTGCGGCGGCGGTCGGTCGGCACGGCATCGGGCCCGGCGCCGAGCGTCAGCGCGGCGCGGCGATACAGCGCGCGATGATCGCGGACATGCGCGTCGCGATGCGCGGCGAAGCTGCGGCCCTTTGCGTGCTCGAGCGTCGCCTGCGCCTCCGCCTCGATCGCGGAAAGGGGGCGGTCGGGCGTCCGGTCGAACCCGCGGAACCCGGTGGCGGCGGCGATGCGCAGTTCGATGCTGTCCGCCCCGGCGATGCGCAGCCCGTCGGCATCGGGCGTGATGCTGCCGTTGGTATGCACGTCGAGCACGGCGGCGAACCCCATGCCGCGCCCCGGCGCGTCGGCATAGACCACCGGATCGGGTACCTGGCGGTATTCGGGCGCGCACACCGTTGGCGCCTTGCCGGTCAGGGCGATTCGCCGCCCTGCCGCCCGCGCCGATCCCCGCAGCGCCGTGCGCAATCCGATCGTGCACGCCAGCGCGCCGGGGCGATCCGCCGTCAGCCGGACGATCACAAGCTGCGCCGGGTGCGACACGAACATCTCGCGGCGAAAGCGCGTGCCGCCGCTCGCATAGGTGACGCTGGCGATGGCGCTGTCGATGTCGAGCGCGCGGCGATAGTCGTCGACCGCTGCGTCATGGCCCGTGTCCAGCGTCAGGTCGGCCAGCGGCAGGAAACTGTCGCTGAACGGCCCCTGCATTGCGTGCGACAGCCGGTCGGCGGCGTGGTAGTCGCCCGCGAACACGGCGGCGCGCATCTCTGCCAGCAGGGCGGGGGAGAGCGGCGCCGGGGCCGGGCCAGGCTGCCCGGACCACAAGCTATCCTCGTTCAGTGACACGATTTCCCGCGCAACGCCGCCCCGCACCATCGCGCCGAGCCGGCCGTTGCCGATCGGCAGTGCGTCGAGCCATTCGGCGGCGGGCGTGTCGAACCACAGCTGGTCGGGGTTCCCGGCGGTGCCACCGGCCTCGATCCGGGCCGTCCGTGCCAGCAATGCGAGCCCGGCCCCACCCAAAAGCGTGCGGCGACTTACGTTGAAAACCATCCTGCGCTCCGCCCGATCACCCGAGCGCGGCATTTCCACGGCAGCCGCACGGCACGCAAGCCGCAACCGCCATGGCGCGGCTAGAACTTCGCCTCTTCGTACACACGGCTGATGTCGCCGGCCCAGTCGCCATGGAAGCGATCGAGCAGCAGCTGCGCCGGCACCTTGCCAGTGCGGACGATCTCGCGCAGCGGGTCGAGGAAGCCGCTTTCATTGTCGCCCGAGGCGTTCAGCCGCGCGCGCGCCTGAAGCCCCGCGCCGGCAATATCGAGCACTTCGCCGGCAATATCCGCCAGCTTGCCGCCGCCGGGCAGTGGGGCGTCGAGCGCGAGCTTGGGCACCGCGCTGCGCAACGCCTCGCGGCCTTCCATCGACCAGCCCTTCACCAGATCCCAGGCGGCATCGAGCGCGCCTGAATCGTAGAGCAGGCCCACCCACAGCGCGGGCAGCGCGCAGATGCGGCCCCAGCGCCCGCCATCGGCGCCGCGCATCTCGAGGAACTGCTTCATCCGCACTTCGGGGAAGGCAGTGGAGAGATGGTCGGCCCAGTCGTCCATCGTCGGCAGCTCGCCGGGCAGGACCGACAGCTCGCCCTTCAGGAAGTCGCGGAAGCTGAGGCCCGCCGCGTCGATATATTTCCCGTCGCGGTAGACGAAGTACATCGGCACATCGAGTGCATAGTCTGCATAGCGCTCGTAGCCGAAGCCGTCCTCGAACACGAAGGGCAGCATGCCGGTGCGCGCCGGATCGGTATCCGACCAGATATGGCTGCGATACGACAGGAACCCGTTGGGCTTGCCCTCGGTGAAGGGCGAGTTGGCGAATAGCGCGGTCGCCAGCGGCTGCAGCGCCAGACCGACGCGGAACTTCTTCGCCATGTCGGCTTCGCTGGCATAATCCAGGTTCACCTGGATCGTGCAGGTGCGCAGCATCATGTCGAGCCCCATGCTGCCCACGCGCGGCATGTGGCGCAGCATGATGTCGTAGCGGCCCTTGGGCATGATCGGCAGTTCGGCACGGGTCTTGTCCGGCCACATGCCCAGGCCCAGGAAACCGATGCCCAGCGTGTCGCCCACGGTCTTCACCTGTTGCAGGTGGCGGCCGGTTTCGGCGCAGGTCTGGTGCAGATTCTCCAGCGGCGCGCCCGACAGCTCGAACTGGCCGGCGGGCTCCAGGCTGATCGCGCCGTCGGGGCCCGACAGCGCGATGATGTTCTCGCCCTCATAGATCGGCTTCCACCCGAACTGGGTCAGGCCGATCAGCAGCGCGTGGATGCCGCCCGGTTCCTCATAGGACGGCGCACGACGATCGGGCGTCTTCCAATAGACGAATTTCTCGTGCTCGGTGCCGATCCGCCAGCGCTCCGCCGGCTTTTCGCCGCGTGCGAAATACTCGATCAGCTGGGCGCGATCCTCGATGACCGGCGCGTTGTGGTTCGTGTCGGTCTTCGTGCTCATTTCGCGCCTTTAGCGGGGGGCGCGGGGCTGCGCCAGAGGCAATCTATACCGTTCGGTCACCAATCCCCGGCAGCGGCCATCCACACCGCCACGGCGGCGGCGGCGGCGGTTTCCGCGCGCAGGATGCGCGGGCCCAGCGCGATGCCAACTGCCTGAGGATGGGCGCGAATCGCGTCGCGCTCGGTGGGATCGAAGCCGCCTTCAGGCCCGATAAGGATCGCCGCGGGGCCGGGGCGGGCGCGCATCGCCTCCGCCGCCGGCACGCCGCCGGTTTCGTCGGCGAAGAACAGCGCACGCCCGGCCGGCCAGTCGCGCAGCAGCGCAGGCAGCTTCACCGGTTCGACCAATTGGGGCAGCGCAGTGCGCCCGCACTGTTCCGCCGCCTCGACCATATGGGCGCGCAGCCGCTCCAGATTGAGCCGGTCGACGATGGTGCGCCGGGTCAGCACCGGCACCAGCCGGTCGACGCCCAGCTCGCACGCCTTTTCCGCGACCCAGTCGATCCGCCCCTTCTTGATCGGCGCGGCGCACAGCCACAGGTCGGGCACCGGCTCGCGCGGGCGCAGGCATTCGGTCACTTCGACGATCAGGTCACGCTTGCCGACATGGCGGGCGATGCCCAGCCACTCGCCGGTGACATCGTCGCACAGCTTGACTGCCTCCTCGGGCTTCAGCCGCATGACGGAGACGAGGTAATGCGCCTGCGGCCCGTCGATGCGGCGCTCGCCGGGGGCAAGCGGGGCATCGACGAACAGGCGGGGCGTGGAGTCGGGCGGCCAGGCGGGGGTTGCGGGCATGGCCTATCCCCTAGCCGCGCGGCGCGGGCGAATCCACGCTGTTGGTCAAGGCGCGTCGGGAATGTCCTGCCGCCCGTCCGCCGGGCCGTCGCCACGCCGGGGACCGCGCCCGCCAAAGCCGCCCGAGAGGCGCGGCAGCTCGCCTTTCTCGATCTTGCCGTCATGGTTGGTATCCAGCGCCGCGAACCGGATCTCGGCCGCCTTGCGGAACTCGACCGTGTCGACGCCGCGATTGAGGTTGCGGTCCGCGACCGTGATCGGTTCGGGATAGTCGAGATAGCCGAAGCGGGCGGCGCCCTGCTTCATCTGCACTGAGCGCGGCGCGCTGCCGCTGTCGCCGCCACCGGGACCGCCGCCGTCGGGCCCGCCACCACCCGGAGGGCCGCCGCCCCCGCGCCGTCCGCGTCCGCCGCCGGCGCCCCTGCCGCCCATGCCCATCCCCATGCCGCCGGTGCGGATTTCGGGGACGAGCACGGTTTCGTACCGTTCGATGTCGTCGGGGTCGATTTCGCCGTCATGCCGCTCGTCGAGCAGCGCGAAGAAGCGCGCGGCGTCGGCGACCATCTCGTCTTCGGTCAGCACGCCATCATGGTTGGTATCCGCGCCGTCGAACCACACGTCCTGTGGGGCGGGGCCGCCGGGCACCTGCCGGAACGGCTCGCCCATCGGGCTGATGAACAGGCGCGCGCGCGGGCCCCCTGGGCCGCCGGGCCCGCCCGGCCATCCCGCAGGCGGCGGGCCTTCGGGCGGAGCGGATTGCGCCGCGACGGTGCCCACCGAACCGGTGGCGATCAGGGCTCCGAGTAAAAACGTGCGCATCTTCCCTCCGCTTCCATGCATCGGAGGCGGCATGCGACCGCTTCGTCTCGCGATTATGCCAATATGTTTCACCAGGCCCCCCTTGATCTTTGCCCTCGCCGGGCGAAGGAGCGGCGCCATGGCAGAGATTCAGAACAGCGTTCCCGATACCGAACATCGCGGGCTGGTCGGCGCGTTGCCCGCCGCCGCGCGGCCCTTCGCGCTGCTTGCCCGGTTCGATCGCCCGATCGGCTGGTGGCTGCTGTTCTGGCCCGGCGCCTGGGCAATCGCGCTGTCGGGGCAGGCGGTGGCGCGCTGGGATCTGGTGCTGTGGTTCCTGCTCGGCAGCATCGCGATGCGCGGCGCGGGGTGCGTGTACAACGACATCGTCGACCGCGATCTCGACCGCCAGGTCGCGCGCACCGCCAGCCGCCCGCTGGCCAGCGGCGCCGTGTCGCTCAAGGCGGCATGGGCCTGGCTGGGCGTGCTGGCGGCGGTGGGGCTGGTCGTGCTGCTCCAGCTGCGGCCCTTTGCGGCGGGCGTGGCGGTGGCCAGCCTCGCGCTGGTCGCGGCCTATCCCTTCATGAAGCGAATAACCTGGTGGCCGCAGGCGTGGCTGGGCCTCGTCTTTTCCTGGGCCGCGCTGGTCGGCTGGGCCGAGGCGCCGGACATGCGCTGGGCGCCGGGGCTGCTGCTCTATGCCGGGTCGATCCTGTGGGTGATCGGCTATGACACGATCTACGCGCTGCAGGATGTGGAGGATGACGCGATGGTCGGCGTGCGCTCCTCCGCCCGGCGGATGGGCGCGCGGGTGCGGCCCGGAGTCGCGCTGTTCTATGCCGGTGCGCTGGCGCTGTGGGGGCTGTCGATCTGGCAGATGCGGCCCGATCCGCTGGCGCTGGCGGCGCTGCTGCCGCTCGCGCTGCACCTGTTCTGGCAGGTCGCGACGCTGGTGCCCGCCGACGGCGCCAACGCGCTCCACCGCTTCCGGTCGAACCGCGATGCGGGCATCCTTATGTTTGCGGCCTGCCTTGTCGTGGGCCAGACGCTTTGACGTAGGCGCCCGGGCTTCCTAAGTCCTGAGGATGCTGAACACCGAACAAGCCTGTGCCCGCGTCCATGACATCGTTGCTCGCGCGCGCGAAGCCGGGGCCGATGCCTCCGACGCGGTCTTCGCCGCCGACCGATCGCTGTCGGTATCGGTGCGGATGGGCGCGCTGGAGGATGTCGAGCGTTCCGAAAGCGAGGAACTGGGGCTGCGCGTGTTCGTCGGCCGCCGCTCGGCCAGTGTCTCGACGACCGATCTGAGTTCCGCCGCGCTCGACACGCTGGTCGAACGCGCGATCGCGATGGCGCGCGAGGCGCCGGAGGACCGCTGGGCCGGCCTCGCACCGCAGGACCGGCTGATGCACGGCGCGCCGCCGCTGCTCGACCTGGACGACCGCGCCGAGGTGGAGCCCCAGGCGCTCAAGGCGCTGGCGCTGGCCGCCGAGGATGCGGCGCGCGCGGTGCCCGGCGTCACCAACAGCGAAGGCGGCAGCGCGGGCGCCAGCCGGTCGATCTTGGCGCTGGCGACCAGCCATGGCTTCACCAGCGCCTATGCCCAGACCAATCACGGCCTGTCCGCCAGCGTGCTCGCGGGCAGCGGCGGCGCGATGCAGCGCGATTATGCCCACCACAGCGCCCGCCACGCCGCGATGCTGGAATCGCCCGAGGCGATTGGCCGCCGCGCGGGCGAACGGGCAGTGGCGCGGCTCGATCCGGTGCGCCTTGCCAGCGGGCCGATGCCGGTCGTGTTCGATCCGCGCGTCGCGACCAGCCTGATCGGCCATTTTCTGGGCGCGATCAGCGGCGCGGCGATCACGCGCAAGACCAGCTTCCTGCTCGATGCGCTGGGCAAGCAGGTATTCGCAAAGGGCGTGACGATCCTCGACGATCCGCACCGCCCGCGCGGGCTGCGCTCGCGCCCCTTCGATGGCGAGGGGCTGCCGGTCGCGCCGATGACGCTGGTCGAGGCGGGAATGCTCGAGACCTGGCTGCTCGACAGCGCGGCGGCGCGGCAACTGGCGCTGGAGCCGACCGGCCATGCCTCGCGCGGGGTCGGCGGCGCGCCCGGTGTCGCGCCCAGCAATGTCTATATGGCCGCCGGGCATATCCCGCCCGAAACGCTGATCGGCGAGATCGAGCGCGGCGTACTGGTGACCGAATTGATCGGGCAGGGCGTCAACAGCGTCACCGGCGATTACAGCCGGGGCGCGGCGGGCTTCCTGATCGAAAAGGGCGAGATCACGCGCGCCGTGTCCGAGATCACGATCGCGGGCAATCTGAAGGACATGTTCCTCGCGCTGACGCCCGCGAACGATCTGGAATTCCGCTATGGCATCAACGCGCCGACGCTGCGGATCGACGGGATGACCATCGCCGGTGACTGATCTCGCCGCCGAAATCGCGCATATCGCGGCGGACGCCGGGCGACTGGCGATGCGGTTGTGGGAAACCGATTTCCGCCGCTGGGAAAAGGCGCCGGGCAATCCGGTGTGCGCGGTCGACCTGGAAGTCGACGGGATGCTGCGCGACCGGCTGTCGGCGCTGCTGCCCGACGCGGGCTGGCTGTCGGAAGAGACGATCGACAATGCCGCGCGGCTGGCGGGCGAGCGGCTATGGGTGGTCGATCCGATCGACGGCACGCGCGATTATCTGCGCAATCGCCCCGGCTGGGCCGTGTCGGTCGCGCTGGTCGAGCGGGGCCAGCCGGTGATCGGCGTGCTCGATGCGCCCGCGCGCGGCGAAGTGTGGACGGCGCAGGCGGGCAAGGGCGCGTGGCGCAACGGCGAACGGCTGCAGGTGGCGGAGCGGACCCAGCTTGCCGGCGCGCGCGTGCCCGCAGACCAGTTGCCGCGCGTCGACCAGGATCTGGTGACCGTGCCCAAGCCCAATTCGATCGCGCTGCGCATCGCGATGGTCGCGGCGGGCGAGGCGGATCTGCTCGCCACGATCCGCTGGGGCAATGAATGGGACATCGCCGCCGCCGTGCTGATCGCGCGCGAGGCGGGGGCGGCAGTAACCGACGCATTCGGCGATCCGCTGCGCTTCAACACGCCGGACGGCGAGGCATTCGGCGTCCTGGCCACCACGCCCGGCATCCATGCAGCAGCCGTGGAGCGGCTGGCGGAGCGGGCGCGGGCGGGGGTGAAGCGGTGATTCGGATCGCTGTACTTCAGTTCCCCCGCGAACGCGGGGGCCCAGAGCCCCAAGCGCACCGCCCGTAACCCTGGGCTCCTGCTTTCGCAGGAGTACATTGAAACCATAGCTGTTCCCCCGCGAAAGCGGGGGGCCAGAGTCCCAAGCGGGGCGCTCCTTGCTCGGGGCTCCTAGCGAACCGGCCTTATGCTTCCGCGTCCGCCGCGCCTTCGCCCTTGGCCGGGCTCTCGAACCATGCCTCGACCGGGCCGGTCAGCTTGATCGTCAGCGGGTTGCCCTTGCGGTCCACCTTGTTGCCCAGGCACGCGCGGATCCAGCCTTCGGAGATGCAATATTCCTCCACGTCGCGGCGCTGCACGCCCTTGAAGCGGATGCCGATGCCGCGTTCGAGCAGCTCGCGCTGGAAATAGGGGCTGTTCTGGTTGACCGACAGGCGGTCCGGAGGAGTATCGCTCATGCCCGCCCTTTGCCGCTATTGCGCGATGCTTTCAAGATAACGGTGTATCGCCGACACCACGACCGATCCTTCGCCCACCCCCGATGCGACGCGCTTGACCGATCCGGAGCGGACATCGCCCACTGCGAAGATGCCGGGCTTGGACGAGCAGAAGAATGTCTCGCCCGATCCGGTGCGCACGAATCCGGCCGGATCGAGGTCGAGGCAGTCGTCCAGCCAGTCGGTATTGGGGACCGCGCCGATCATCACGAACAGCGCGCCGACATCGTGGCGCTCGGTTCCGCCGGTTTGCCGATCGGTCCAGGTCAGTGCCCTGAGATGCGCGTCGCCCTCCAGTTCGGTCACTTCGGTAAAGGGGTGGAGAGTGATCTTGTCCGACGCCTCGATCCGGTCGATCAGATAGCTCGACATCGTCGCCGCCAGCCCCTCGCCGCGCACCAGCATGTGGACGTGCCCCACGCTGCGCGCGAGATAGATCGCCGCCTGTCCCGCCGAATTGCCGCCGCCGACCACGACGACTTCCTGCCCCGCGCACAGCCCCGCCTCCATCGCGGTGGCGGCGTAATAGATGCCATTGCCCTCCAGTTCGGCATAGCGCGGCAGATCGAGCTTGCGGTAGCGCGCGCCTGTCGCGACCACGACCGAACGCCCCTGGAGCGAGCGGCCATCGTCCAGATGGACGCGATAGGGATGCACCGAACAGTCGATCCCCGCAGCACCGCGCGAAATCAGCAGCCGCGCGCCGAATTTCTGCGCCTGCACCTGCGCACGGCCCGCCAGTGCCTGGCCCGAGATGCCGGTGGGAAAGCCCAGGTAATTCTCGATCTTGGAACTGGTGCCCGCCTGACCGCCCGGCGCGACCGCCTCGATCACGATCGTGTCGAGCCCTTCGGACGCGGCATAGACCGCTGCCGCCAGCCCGGCGGGGCCGGCGCCTACCACCACCACGTCGTGGACATGGTCCGGGTCGATCGCCGTCGCCAGCCCCAGCGCGTCGGCCAGCTGGGCGTTGCTCGGGTTGCGCATCGCGCGCCCCTCGGCGATCACCACTGGCAAGTCGCGCTCGGTGAGCGCGAAACACTCCAGGAATCCGGCGGCGTCGGGATCAGTCTCAGTATCGATGCGGCGATGAGGCAGGGCGTTGCGCGTCAGGAACGTCTCGATCCGCGCCATGTCCGCCGCGTGCGCCGCGCCGACCAGCGCCACGCCGCCCTCGCCGTGCAGCAGCATCCCCATGCGGCGCAGGATGAAGGCGCGCATCACGATCTCGCCAATGTCGGGCTCCGCGGTCATCATCCGCCGGAATGCCGCTCGGTGGACGCGCACGACGCGCGTCTCGCCCGATGCGCGGCCGGTGACCAGCACCTTTCGGTCGTTGAACAGGTCCAGCTCGCCGGTGAACTGCCTGGGCTGGTGCAGGTGCACGACCCGCTCGGTGCCGGCGGCATCGGTATCGACGATCTCGATCGCGCCCGCCACGCACAGGAAGAAATCGACGCTGGTGTCGCCGCGCCGGAACAGCACCGCGCCGTCGTCGAGCGTCTCGGCTTCGCCAAAGCCCGCTACGCGCTCCGCCATTTCGTCCGACAGGATCGGAAAGGTCTGCGCCGACCGCAGATAGGGGTCGGCTGGATCGATGCGGGGCGATTCGGTTTCCATGGTCCGCACCCTAACGCGTAGGCGAGGCGATGCGAGCTAACTCAAAGTATAAGGGCGCGATGATGCCCGTGCGCGCCCCCGTCCGACCACCATAGCCCGATGGCATCGTTGGTTGTCGGGCGGGGTGGCGGGGCGGGGGGTCTGCCTATGCTATCAGCGGCAATAGCGCACCAGCACTGGGCGGCCCTCATAGGGGTCCCAAGTCCGGCGGACGTCGCATACTTCATAGCCGCGATAGCGCCGGTAATGCTGGCGGTAATAATAGCCGTCGCGCGGATAATAGCCGCGTTCGCGGTAATAGCGGCGGTCATAGTCATAGCGGCGATCGTTCGCGAGCGCGGCGCCCAGCGCCAGCCCGGCGACGCCCGCGACGATCGCCACGCCGGTATCGTCGCGGTCGCGATAATGGTGGCGATAGCGCTGCGCGTCTGCAGCGGGCGCCATTGCCGTCAACACCCCGGCGCCCATCACGGCGCCGAGCACTGCCTTCTTCACAAGATTGGCCATGATCTTTCTCCTCGACACTGGCGTCGTGGGGCCGGTGACACCACCGAGTCGCGACGCTGTGATTGCGGGAATAACGCGCGGCGGCTGAACCGGTTCGGAATCGGGTGTTCAGCCGCGGTTTAGGCGGTTAACGGAGCAGCCATGGCTTACTGGCTCCTCCGCTCCGAACCCGATGCTTATTCGTGGGATGATCTGATCCGCGACGGCGGCACCGAATGGAATGGCGTGCGCAACTATACCGCGCGCAATTTCCTGAAAGAGATGCAGCCCGGCGACCGCGCGCTCTTCTACCATTCCAACACCGAAAAGGCGGCGGTCGGCGTGATGGAAATCACGCGTGCGTGGCAGCCGGACGGCGACGACGGCAAATGGGCCAGCGTAGCCGTGGCGCCCGTCGAGAAGCTGGTGCGCCCCGTGCCGCTGGCCGCGATCAAGGCAGAGGCGCGGCTCCAGGCGCTGGAGATGCTGCGCCAGTCGCGCCTGTCGGTGACGCCGGTGCGGCCGGAGGAATGGGCGGTGCTGCTGGAGATGGGCGGGATGCCGGCACCGGATCGCTGAGGTCGATCGGCACGCGGTTGGACCGGTCGGGCTTCTTGCGAAACGCGCGTCCCACGCCCTTGCCCGCATCGCCCAGCAGCTTGACGAAATTGGTCGATTCGCCGGGCTCTTCGCAACAACTGCCGGGGTCGATCGCCTTGCCCACCAGCCGCACGGCGGACGTCGCCGCGCCAAAGATGTCGAGCCCGACCTGACACCCGCCGACGCGCGCCGCACAGGGCGTCTGGGTCACTGCCAGCGCGCCGGCGCCGCTTGCGTTGGGGTTGCCGGGCATCGGCCGGTCGGGCGGCCCGCGCTCGTCCGGCAGCGGCAGGCGCGGCGCCTCCACGCCCTTGCCGCATACCACGATCGTGTCGGGCCCGCCGCGCGATGCCGCGCACGGGTCCGCCAGGATCGACCAGCGCTGGGTGCCGTCCGCCGCCTTTTCCGGCGCGTCCATCGTCCCCGCCGCGCTCGGGACTTCCTGCGCCAGCGGGGCGATCAGCAGCAGTGCAGCCATCAGCATCGCAGGCCCTTCATGTCGTCGTGGGCGCAATAGACCATGGCCGGGACGCGGAGGGAAGCTGTCGCGTAGCCTATGCGGCCGGCGCGGCGAACTGGTCATAGGCGCGCAGCGCGTCGGCGGCGTACATCAGCGCGGGGCCGCCGCCCATGTACACGCACATCGCCATCACTTCGCCGACTTCCTCGCGCGTCGCGCCCATGCCGACCAGCGCCTTGGCGTGAAAGCCGATGCAGCCGTCGCACCGCTGGGTGACCCCGATCGCCAGCGCGATCAGCTCCTTGGTCTTCGCATCGATCGCGCCGTCCGCCCCGGCCGCCTTGGCCAGTCCGTGAAAGCCCTGCATCGCCTCGGGCGCCAGCTTGCGCAGCTGCGCGCTGTAGGCGCTGATGTCGGCAGTGAGTGCGCGGTAGTCCTTGGCCATCGGAAAACTCCCTATTGATTCGTCAATATATGAATTGATATAGAGATGAAATGAAAATGCAAACCGAGGATATGTCCTTAAGCGCGGCGATGGCGCCCCGGGCGGCGGGGGTCGCGGCGTTCCTGTCGGGGCTGGCCAGCCCGCACCGGCTGCTGATCCTGTGCCAGCTGGCGGAGGGCGAGCGTTGCGTGGCCGATCTGATCGCCGCCACCGGCATCGCCCCCACGTCGATGTCGCAGCATCTGGGCAAGCTGCGCGACGAGGGCATCGTCGCGGTCCGCCGCGCGCATCGCACGCTGTTCTATTCGATTCACCACCCCGCCGCACGGGACCTGATGGCCGTGCTCCACGATCATTTCTGCAAGGACCAAAGCCAGTGACACAGCCCACCGTGACTCCCGCCGAGGCCCAGCGCCTGCTCGCCTCGGGCCAGGCAATGCTGATCGACGTGCGCGAGCCCGACGAGTTCCGCGCCGCGCACATCGCCTACGCCGCGTCGATGCCGCTGGGGCAGCTTGCCGCGCTGCTCGCGGAGGCGCGCCTGCCGGCGGATCGCACGCTGATCTTCCAATGCCAGAAGGGCGGGCGCGGCGGCCAGGCCTGTGCCCTCGCCGCACCGGGCTTTGCGGGCGAGATCCGCAACCTGGAGGGCGGGATAGAGGGATGGCGCGCCGCCGGCCTGCCGGTAACGGGCACGGCGCCCGGCGGCGTATCGATCTTTCGGCAGGTGCAGATGATCGTCGGGCTGCTGGTCGCGGGCTTTACGCTGGCTGGCCTGTCGGGGTTCGGCCCCGGCTTCTACGTCGCCGGACTGTTCGGCGCGATGCTGGCCTTTGCCGGGTTCAGCGGCTGGTGCGGGCTGGGGCTGCTGCTCCAGCGGATGCCGTGGAACCGCGCGGCGGGATAACGCCGCGCGGCCCGTCCGCCGCTATGCGCCGATGGCGGAAAGCAGGTCGCCGAGCTGGTCGAGCTGCTCGGGCAGCGCCGCTGCCGAACCCTGCAGCGCTTCCTCCAGCGCCGCGCTGGAGGGATAGCGTTCGTGGAACTGCACCAGCGTCTGCCCGTCGCGGTCCTCGAACGTCACGGTCGTCACTGCGCCTTCTTCGCCCTCGTCGTTGGTCCACACGATGCGTTCGTTCGGCACCACGTCCAGATACTTGCCGTAAAAGGCCATGGTGTCGGCACCGCCGGCGCTGAATTCCAGCCGGTATTTCCCGCCGGTGCGCACGTCCATGTCGCACGCCACGAGTGCCACGCCGGTCGCCGATTTGGGCATCCACCAGCGGCGGAACAGCTCGGGCTGGCTCCACGCCTTGTACACGATGGCCGGCGGTGCATCGAACATGCGCGTCACGATGAGTTCGCGGTCACCTCGGCGCTCGACCGACGTCCGGTTCTGCACGCTGTTGTCGCCGTCAATTTGCTGCGTCATGGCCATCCTCCTCTTTCAGTTCGCGAATGATGTCGTCCAGTGCCTCGAAGCGGGCCTCGAACAGCTTGCGATGGACCTCGATCCACTCGGCCTCCGCCTCAAGGCCGCGCGTTCCGAGCGCGCAGGTCCGAACTCGCCCGACCTTCTGCGTGACGACCAACCCCGCGCGCTCGAGCACCTGGACGTGCTTCTTCATGCCGGTCAGCGTCATCTGAAAACGGTCAGCCAGGCTGGTGATCGATGCCTCCCCCCGCCCAAGCTGGATGATGATCCCGCGCCGGGTCGAATCCGACAGCGCGGCAAAGGAAAGGTCTAGGGCGGGACTCGAACACTGAACCATATGGTTCAGTGTTAGCGCGGCGTCGGGCGGAGTGCAAGCGTCTCGATCCGTGCCCTCCCGAACAAAAAAGCGCCGGGGTTTCCCCCGGCGCCTTTCGCGTCTCAATAGTTCGTGCCGGCTTATGCCGCGGCCTTGGCCCGGCTCGCCTTCTTGCGCTCGTGCGGATCCAGGTGGCGCTTGCGCAGGCGGATCGACTTGGGCGTGACTTCGACCATTTCGTCGTCGTCGATATAGGCGATGGCCTGTTCCAGCGTCATCTTCTTCGGCGGAGTCAGGCGGATGGCGTCGTCCTTGCCGCCCGAAGCGCGGAAGTTGGTGAGCGCCTTCGCCTTCATCGGGTTGACTTCAAGGTCGTCCGTCTTGGCGTTCTCGCCGACGATCATGCCCTCGTACAGCGCCTCGCCATGGCCGACGAACAGGATGCCGCGCTCTTCCAGCGGGCCCAGCGCGTAGCTGTTGGCTTCGCCCGAACCGTTGGAGATCAGCACGCCGTTCTTGCGGCCTTCGATCTTGCCCTTGTGGGGGCCGTACTTCTCGAACAGCCGGTTCATGATGCCGGTGCCGCGCGTGTCGGACAGGAACTCGCCGTGATAGCCGATCATCCCGCGCGACGGCGCGCTGAAAGTGATGCGGGTCTTGCCGCCGCCCGAGGGGCGCATGTCGGTCATCTCGGCCTTGCGCAGGTTCATCTTCTCGACGACCGTGCCCGAATATTCCTCGTCCACGTCGATGATGACGGTTTCGTACGGCTCGGTCTTCTGGCCGTCTTCCTCGCGGAACAGCACGCGCGGGCGGCTGATGCCCAGCTCGAAGCCTTCGCGGCGCATCGTCTCGATCAGCACGCCGAGCTGAAGCTCGCCGCGGCCTGCGACTTCGAAGCTGTCCTTGTCGTCGGCCTCGGTCACCTTGATCGCGACGTTCGATTCGGCTTCGCGGAGCAGACGGTCGCGGATCATGCGGCTCGTCACCTTGGTGCCCTCGCGGCCCGCCATCGGCGAATCGTTGACGGCGAAGCGCATCGACAGCGTGGGCGGATCGATTGCCTGTGCGTGCAGCGGCTCGGTGACGGTGACGTCGGCGATCGTGTTGGCCACGGTCGCGACGGTCAGGCCGGCCAGGCTGATGATGTCGCCGGCGTTCGCTTCGTCGGTCGGCACGCGCTCCAGGCCGCGGAAGGTCATGATCTTCGACGCACGGCCGGTCTCGACGACGTTGCCGTCGTTATCCAGCGCGTGGATCGCCTGGTTGGTCTTGACCGAGCCCGAGAAGACCAGACCGGTCAGGATGCGGCCGAGGAAGTTGTCGCGGTCGAGCAGCGTGACCAGGAACTTGAACGGGCCGTCCGGGTCGGCCGACGGGGCGGGGACGTGGCTGACGATCTTGTTGAACAGCGGCGCCAGCGTGCCTTCGCGCAGCGACGCGTCGTCATTGGCATAGCCGTTGCGGCCCGAGGCGTAGAGCACCGGGAAATCGAGCTGTTCGTCGCTCGCTTCCAGGCTGACGAACAGGTCGAACACTTCGTCCAGCACTTCCTGGATGCGCTCGTCCGGGCGGTCGACCTTGTTGACGACGACGATCGGCTTCAGGCCCAGCGCCAGCGCCTTGCCGGTCACGAACTTGGTCTGCGGCATCGCGCCTTCGGACGAGTCGACCAGCAGGATCACGCCGTCGACCATCGACAGGATGCGCTCGACTTCGCCGCCGAAATCGGCGTGGCCGGGCGTATCGACGATGTTGATCCGCGTGCCTTCCCAGTCCACCGAAGTGCACTTGGCGAGAATCGTGATCCCGCGCTCCTTTTCGAGATCGTTCGAATCCATCGCACGTTCTTCGATGCGCTGGTTGTCGCGGAAAGTGCCGGATTGACGGAAAAGCTGGTCGACGAGCGTGGTCTTGCCATGGTCGACGTGTGCGATGATCGCCACGTTGCGGAGGTTCATGCGGTATCCTGATTGTCGCGGGAGCGCGGTTTCGCCGGCGCCCATAGCGCAATTTGTGCGTTGCGGGAAGGGCGCGCTTTCGCGTGTCCAATGCGCATGGGCGATCTGCTTGGCATCATGCCATTGCGTGCTATATCGGCAATACACACGCGATGGCGCCGCTATTCGCCTTGAACCGGCGGCGCCAAGGCCTCAATCTAGGGGTCACAAAGCTGGAGACGATGGATGGCGACTGCAATTGAGACCGTGACGGCCGACAAGGATCTGGTCCTGACGCCGCCCGATCCCGTGGCGGTCGTGGCGCCGGAAAAGGCCGCCGGTCTGGTCCCCGTCGACGACAAGAAGCGCTCCGAGCTGGAAGTGCGCGTCGACAGCTTCGTCGACGATCTGGTCGCACAGGACGTGAACTCCCCCGAATTCGGCAAGCGCGTCGATGCGATCGCGGCGATGGGGCAAAAGGAAATCCGCGAGGCGGCGGGCCAGTCCAATCGCTTCCTCGATCGCCCGATTCGGGCGATGGGATCGGACACCGGCGTCGGCGCCGATCTGCTCGCGCTGCGCCGCCAGGTAGAGGACCTCGATCCCAGCAAGAACGGCAAGCTGGTCGGCGGCAAGGGCGGCTTTATCGACCGGCTGTTCGGATCGGGCGGCTTCAAGAAATATTTCCAGAAATACCAGTCGTCGCAGACGCACATCAACGCGATCCTCAAGAGCCTGGCCAATGGCAAGGACGAGCTGTTGATGGACAATGCCGCGATCGACACCGAGCGCGCGAATCTGTGGGCGGCGATGGGCCGGCTGGAACAGATGATCTTCCTGTCCAAGGCGATGGACACGCGGCTGGAGGACAAGGCCAACGATCTGGATCACACGGATCCCGCCAAGGCCAAGGCGATCCGCGAGACCGCGCTGTTCTATGTCCGCCAGCGGACCCAGGACCTGCTGACCCAGATGGCGGTGACGGTGCAGGGCTATCTGGCGCTCGACCTAGTCAAGAAGAACAATGTCGAGCTGGTGAAGGGCGTCGATCGCGCGTCCACGACCACCGTATCGGCGCTGCGCACGGCCGTGACGGTCGCGCAGGCGCTGACCAACCAGAAGCTGGTGCTCGACCAGATCACTGCGCTCAACAGCACCACGGCGGGGCTGATCGATTCGACCAGCCAGCTGCTCAAGAGCCAGTCGGCGGCGATCCACGAACAGGCCGCCAATTCGACGATTCCGGTCGAGACGCTCCAGCGCGCGTTCCAGAATATCTACGACACGATGGACGCGATCGACACCTTCAAGCTGAAGGCGCTCGACAGCATGAAGACCACGGTCAACACGCTGTCCAGCGAAGTCGAGAAGTCCAAGGGCTATATCGCCCGGGCCGAAGGCGCGGCGCAGAACCGGATTGCCGGGCCGACCGACGGCTTCAAGCTGGAGGCGATGTAACCCGCGATGCCCACCGACGTCGATCGCCACATCGCCCAGGCCGATGCGTTCCTTGAGCGGACGCGCGAACGCTATGGCGCGGTGTCCAAACGGGCGCGCCGCCAGCGCGAGGGCGAGATCCTGCGTCGGCTGGGGCGGATCGCCGCCGCCGACGCGGCGATCCTCGTCGCCGCCCTGATCGCCGGATTCCTGCTGCCCAGCGGGATCGGCATGTTCGGCGCGTTGTTCGTGATGTTGTTGCTGGCGGTCACGACGCTGGGCTTCGCGATCTTCCCGCTCACCGCCGCGCCGAGCGTGGAGCAACTCCAGCAGGTGCCGCTCAAGGCATTGCCGCTGACGACCGAGCGCTGGCTGGAGGGGCAGCGGCTGGCATTGCCGTCGCCGGTGCGCGGGCTGGTCGATTCGATCGGGGTGAAGCTGGAGATACTGGCGCCGCAGCTCGCCGCGCTGGATGAGCGTTCGCCCGCCGCGACCGAAGTGCGCAAGCTGGTGGGCGAGCAGCTGCCCGAACTTATCAAGGGCTATGCCCGCGTGCCCGAGCCGCTGCGCCGGGTGGAGCGCAACGGTCTGACGCCGGACCAGCAGCTGGCGCAGGGCCTACAGGTGATCGACGACGAAATCGCCGGCATGACCAGCCAGCTCGCACAGGGCGATCTGGACCTGCTGGCGACGCGCGGGCGCTATCTCCAGATCAAATATCGCGACGAGGATAGCGGCAGCCTCGGCTGAGCGGGTCGGCAAAAGAAAAAGGCAGAGGTTCGCGCAGAGGCGCGGAGGCGCAGAGAAGAAGGGGTTTCACGCGAAGGCGCGAAGAGGTTGGACCCGCTGCGTTTTCGCCTTGAGGCGCAGCCGCCTTTTCGCGCTTCGCGCCTTCGCGTGCGACAACCTTCTCTGCGCCCCTGCGCGAACCCCTATCTTCTTGCCAGCGACAGGCGGGCAAGCATCCCACCTGCCCGCCGCCGACGCGATCAGTGGACGAACCGCGCCACCACGTCGCGATAGGACCGCGACACCTTCACCTGCGCGCCCGAATTGAGCACCAGGAAACACTCGCCATTGGTGTGCGGCTTGACCTGTTTGACGAGGTCGAGGTTGACGATCGTCGAGCGATGCACGCGCTGGAACCGGCGCGGATCGAGCCGCTTTTCCAGGTCCTTCATCGTCTCGCGCAGGATCAGCGTGTTGTCGCCGGTATAGATGCACATGTAATCGCCCGCCGCATCGATCCGCTCGATCGTGTCGACATCGACGCGGAAGATCTGTCCGCGATCCTTGATGTTGATGAGCTTTTCAAAGCGGTTGGACGCCATTTCGCCGGCATCGGCGCCCGCCATTTCCTCTGCGGCGTCGGGCGCCACTTCGGCGAGCACTTCCTTCAGCTTCTCGACTTCCTCGACCCCCCGCTTTTCGGCGAGGCGCTGGCGGACGCGGTCGAGCGTGTCGGCCAGCCGGGCAGGTTCGACCGGCTTCATAAGATAATCCATCGCCTGCGCTTCGAAGGCACGGATGGCGTGGTCGGAATAGGCGGTCACGAAGACGAACAGCGGCGGTTCGACTTCCATCAGCCCCTGAACGACGGAAAAGCCGTCGAAACCGGGCATCTGGATGTCGAGAAACACGAGGTCGGGCTTGTGGGTCTTGATGGCACGGATGGCCTCGCGGCCGTTGGAGCATTTGTCGATGATTTCGACATCCTCGTGCTCCTGGAGCCGGAGTTCCAGTCCCTGGATCGCCAGGGGTTCGTCGTCGACGAGGATGGTTCGGATTGTCATGCGGCCTCTCGGTTGGGTTCCTCGAGTTGGAACGGGATTTCGATCTCAACGCTGAACCCCTGCCCCGGGTTCGCGCGCGTCTCAAAACGGTGGTCAGGCCCAAAGGCCTGCGCCAGCCGCTCTCTGATATTGGCGAGCCCCACGCCGGTTGAAAGAGTCGGCCTCGGCTTCATTTCGATCAATCCCGGGCCGGTGTCCGATACGGCGATCTGCACCCGTTCTCCGGTGAGCCGAGCCGAAACGGTGATATCGGCGCCCTCTTCCTGGGGGGTGACCGCATATTTGATGGCGTTTTCGACCAGCGGCTGGAGCAGCAGCGACGGCAGCCGCGCCTTGGAACAGCGCGGATCGATGTCGAAATGCGGGCGCAGCCGCTCCTCGAATCGCATCTTCTCGATTTCGAGATACAGCTGGAGCGTCTCGACCTCCTGCGCCAGCGTGACGTGCGCGGTCGGTTCGTTCGCCAGCGTATAGCGCAGGAACGACGACAGCCGGCTCAGCATCACGTTCGCGCGCTCGGTCTGCTTGAGCAGCACCAGCGTCGAGATCG
The DNA here is from genome assembly GCF_053502645.1 of Sphingomonas degradans. Lineage (NCBI taxonomy): Bacteria > Pseudomonadati > Pseudomonadota > Alphaproteobacteria > Sphingomonadales > Sphingomonadaceae > Sphingomonas > Sphingomonas degradans. The sequence goes on along the minus strand of NZ_CP177172.1, from coordinate 3,506,949 downwards.
AATTGAGCGTGTTGAACAGGAAATGCGGATTGAGCTGGTAGCGCAGCATCGCCAGCTGGGCATGGCTGGCCTGGCTTTCCAGCGCGCGCATCTGATCGATCTGCTGCTCGACGATCAGGTAGAAATTGATGCCGAAATACAGCGCCGACCAGCCCGCCAGCACGGTGAAGTTGAGGAACAGCGCCGCCAGCACCAGCGGCACGTCGATCCCCGGCTGGGCGTTCTTGACGAACGAGACGGTGAAGGCGTCGAGCACGGCGTAGATCACCGTCGCGATCGCCAGCGTGCCGAGCGTCAGCAGTACGCCGCTGATCCGCGGCAGCCGGCGGTAAACGCCATACAGGGTGGAAAGCAGCAGCGTCAGGCAATAGCCGACGATCGATTCGATGATCGCGGCGATGATCCGCTCGACCGAAATCTCGTTCGAGATGCTCGATACGGTGCGCAGCAGCAGATAACCGCTCCACCCCGCCGCCTGGAGGATCCAGAAGGCGCGCGCCTTGTCCTCGAAAAAGGGGCGCGACAGCAGCCCCGGGTCCTTGATGGTGCGCGGCATCAGCCGCTTTACGGGATCTACTGCTCTTGCCACCCGGGTCCTCTACCACTGGCGGCTATAGCGGGCAAAGAGGGCGTAGGTTCCCTGGCACAAACGAAAACCGCCGCCCCATCGCTGGGGCGGCGGCTTCGTCTAGGTGCTTGGTGCGAAGGCTTAGAAGCCGACGACCAGCGTTCCCATGAACGTGCGCGGATAGCCGATCTGGCTGTTCGGCACGCTGCCATAGGAGGTGATCGCAGTGCCGGTCGCGTTGTAGGTCGGGCCCTGGTTCAGCGCGCCGTTGCCGCTGTTGATGCTGCCCACCCACAGCTTGTTGAACACGTTGAGCACGTTGAGCTGGAAATAGGTCTGGTCGTTCAGACCGGCCCAGCCCAGCGGCACGCGCGCATCGACGTTCATCAGCGTGTAGGCCGGGGCCTTCGCGCTATAGACCTGATAGGTCGTGCCATTCACGATCTGACGTGCCGGCTCGTTGGTGTCGTACAGGTAGCGCGGACCGGTGCGCTTCACGTTCATGCCCAGCGAGACATAGTCGAGATCGACCGTCGCGCCGCCGCCGAAGGTGTAGACCGGAGCGTTCGACTCACGCTTGCCCTTGGTCGGGGCATACACGACCGTGCCGATAGGGCCCAGCGTGCCGGCTGCCGTGGTGCGGAACACCTCCACATTGTCCTGAATCTCCGAGTGGAGATACGAACCAAAGGCATAGACGCTGAGCTGGCGCACCGGCGAATAGGCGATCGTGCCGTCGAAGCCGTACTTCTTCACGCGGCCCAGGTTGCGATAGACCGACTTGTCCAGCTCGGGATCGTAGGACGATGCCAGGCGGTTCTTGTAGTTGGTGTACCATGCCGAGAGCTGGACCTGGAGCTGCGACGAGCGATAGCGCACGCCGAGGTCGAAATTGTCCGTGGTTTCCGGCTTCGGGTTCGCCTTGTCGGTCGTGCGGACGAAGTAGAAGGAATTGTACAGGTTGTCCGTGCCCGGAACCTGGATGCCGGTCGAGTAATTGCCGAACACGTCGACCTTGTCCGTCACCGACCAGGTATAGCCGAAGTTGGGCAGGATCTTCTTGTAGTTGAAGATACGCTGCTGCGGCCCCTGGGTCGGGAAGGTGCAGACCGCCGGCGTGCCGGTGCAGGTCGCGCCCTGTGCCGCTGCCACGCTGGCGCCGACCGTCTGGGTCGGGGTGCCGGCGAGCCATGCGGCCAGACCGGTGGTGTCGCTGCCGAAGCACTCGACAAAGCCCGATGCGCTGGACGTGGCGCAATAGTTGGTCAGGTTGCGACGGAAGAACGGGGCACGGATGCCGGCGTTCACGCGGAACGTGTTGTCGAAGAACGCGCCGCGATATTCGGCTGCGACCTGATGCAGGATCGCGAACGACAGGCGATCGCGCTTCTGGAGCACGCGGCCGTTTGCGTCGGCGACCGGATCGTTGACCGGGAACACGTCGAACGGCTTGCCGTTGAGCTGAAGATAGCCGGTCTCACCCGTCTGACGGTGGCGCGCACGGTCATAGGTGTAGGCGAGGCGGATGCTCTGGTCGGGGGTGATTTCGTAGCGGAGCGACGAGATCACGCCGATGCGCTGCGTCTGCGTCTGGCTGGGCGCCAGCAGGCGGACCGTGTCGAGCAGGTCACCGTCGCCGTTCAGGTCGCGACCGAAATAGGGAACGCCGCCGATATAGCCGGTCTGGCAGTTCACCGTAGCGCTGTTCGCGGTGGTGTTGCAGTTGGCAGCGCCGCCCGACGGGAAGACGTCGCGGCGCGCTTCCTGCGCCACCACGGTGCCGCCGCCATTGGCCTTCACGTACTGGAAGCTCGGATCGACCGAGAGGACGAGGCCGTCGGCCAGCGTGAAGCGCGACGCGCCGCGGATGTTGCCGGTGTTCGAAGGATTGAAACGCTCGTCGAAGATCGAACCGCAGCTGTTGGCCGCCTGCGCGCCCGGGCCCGAGACCTGGTTGGTCTGGCACGGTGCGACGGTGTAGTGCGCCTCATCGCGCGTCAGCGGGAAGCGGTTCGACGAGTTGGGACCAACCACGCGGCTGCCGGTGACGGCGGCGGTGTCGGTACGCAGCGGCACCGAACCCTGGAAGTTGTTGCGGTTCTCGTTGTAGTGGCCGGCGAGGCTGATGAAGTCGCCGTTGTTGCCCAGCGACTGATAGATGCGGGCGTTATACTGCTGCTTCTCGATCTGCGAATCCGGGTTGGCCGGCGAGCGGTTGCGCGCGGTGCTGGCCGAGAACCAGGCGCGGGTGCCGAACGGGCCGAACTCGCCGGTGTTGACCAGGCCGAAGATGCGGAAGAAGTCGAAATCGCCTGCCGAGCCGGACAGCTTGACGCCGAAATCCTTGGTCGGGACGATCGAGCGATAGTTGACGGTCGAACCGGTGGCCGATGCGGTCGGGCTGTCGACGTCGGTCGAGCCGAAGTTGACATTGACCTGTTCGATCAGCTCGGGGTCGAGCTGCTGGTTGCCATAGATCGCATAGCCGCCCGAGTCGTTCAGCGGAACGCCGTCAAAGGTCTGGCTGATGCGGGTCGAATCGAAACCGCGGATGCTGAGCGAGCCGCCCGACGAGCCGAACGGATCGTTGTTCTGGAAGCTGACGCCCGGAAGCTGGTTGATCGTTTCGTTGATCGACTGGCCGGGAGCCTGGCGGTTGATGAATTCCGAGGTCAGCACGCCGCGCGACTTCGAGGTGTCCGGAACGACGATGCCGTTGACGCCATTGTCGGCGCGCGCGCCGGTGACGACGATCTCGGTGCTTTCTTCAGCATCGATCGTGCCCGACGACTGCGCATAGGCGCTCGCGGGTAGGATAAGCGCGGCAAAAGCCACGCCTGCAAAAAGTTTGGTGCGCATTGTAGTCCCCTTACGGTGTGCTTTTTTCGTGCACGTAATCATGCGGTGCGGTTCACCGTCGCCGCCGCCCTTGCTCGTCATTTATGTCGAAGCGATGACAGTCAATCCGCCCTTGCGGCAGACCCCCTGTTCACCTGCGATTCAGCTTTGTTGCGTTGCAAAAAAGCATCACTGTGCTGCGGCGTAGATCGCGTTCCAGTCGGCCTCGGAAATGACGGGAATCCCCAGTTCCGCAGCCTTTTTCAGCTTGGAGCCCGCGCCCGGGCCGGCGATCACCAGGTCAGTCTTGGCCGAAACCGACCCCGCGACGCGCGCGCCGAGCAACTCGGCCTGCGCCTTTGCCTCGTCGCGGCTCAGCGACTCGAGGCTGCCGGTGAACACCAGCGTCTTGCCGCTGACGTCCGACGCGCGGGTTTCCTGGACGAAGGCGGGCGGCGTGACCTGGGCCAGCAGATCGTCCCATGCTGCGCGATTGTGCGGTTCGTGGAAGAAGTCGGCCAGCGCATGGCCCACCGCCGCGCCGACATTCTCGACGCCGATATGCTCGGCGATCGCCTTGTCGAGCCGGGCCTGGAACTTCGGCGGAAGCTCGCCCAGCACCGGCAGGGTCGCATCGCGCAGCGCGATGAGTTCGTCCGCCAGCGCCTGCACCGCGTCGAGCTTGGCATAGCGTTTGAGCAGGTCGCGCGCAGTGACGGCGCCGACATGGCGGATGCCGAGGCCGAATAACAGCCGCACCGGATCGGGCGCGCGCTTCGCCTCCACTGCGGCGAGCAGATTGTCGACCGACTTGTCCTTCCACCCCTCGCGACCGAGCAGGTCGTCGCGGTGCGCCGCCAGGCGGAAGATGTCGGCGGGCTCGGCGATCCAGCCCAGTTCCAGGAACTCCTGCAGCGTCTTCTCGCCCAGCCCCTCGATGTCGAGCGCGCCCCGGCTGACGAAGTGCCGCAGCCGCTCCAGCCGCTGCGCCGGGCAGATCAGCCCGCCGGTGCAGCGATAATCGACTTCGCCTTCCTCACGCACCGCTTCGGAGTGGCAGATGGGGCAGCGTTGTTCGAAGACATAGGGCGCGCGCGGCTCGTCGCGCGTCAAATTCTCGACGATCTGGGGGATCACGTCGCCGGCGCGCTGGAGCACCACGCGGTCGCCGGGGCGTACGCCCAGCCGCTCGATCTCGTCGGCATTGTGTAGCGTGGCGTTGGTGACGACGACACCGCCCACGCTGACCGGTTCCAGCCGCGCGACGGGAGTGAGCTTGCCGGTGCGGCCGACCTGGATGTCGATCCGCTCCAGCGTGGTCTGCGCGCGTTCGGCGGGGAATTTGTGCGCCAGCCCCCAGCGCGGCGCGCGCCCGACAAAGCCCAGCCGCGCCTGCCAGTCGAGCCGGTCGACCTTGTACACCACGCCGTCGATGTCGAACGGCAGGTCGGCGCGCTGCGCCTCGATCGCGCGATACTGGTCCAGCGCGGCCTCGACCTGCGGGCATTCGATCAGCAGCGGCGATACCGGAAATCCCCAGCGGGCCAGCGCCTGCATCACGCCGAACTGGCTGTCGGCGGGCAGCGTCTCCGACTCGCCCCAGCCATGCGCGAGGAAGCGCAAGGGGCGGCTGCGGGTGACCTCCGGGTCCTTTTGTCGCAGCGATCCGGCGGCGGCGTTGCGCGGATTGGCGAACTGGCGCGCCGTGGCGGGGTCGGCGGCCTCGGCGGCCAACCGGGCATTGAGCGCGAGGAAATCGTCCTTCGCCATATAGACTTCGCCGCGCACTTCGAACAGCGCGGGGGCCTCGGGCGGGAGCGTCTGGGGGATGTCGGCTATGGTGGCGACGTTGGCGGTGACATTCTCGCCGACCTGCCCGTCGCCGCGCGTGGCGGCGAGCACCAGCACGCGATCGACATAGCGCAGCGAACAGGAGAGCCCGTCGATCTTGGGCTCCGCCGTCAGCGCCACGGGCTCGCTCTCGCCCAGCGCCAGGAAGCGTCGCACGCGGGCAAGGAACTCGACCACATCGGTGTCGGCGAACCCGTTTTCCAGGCTGAGCATCGGGCGGGCATGGGGCACCTTGGCCAGATGCCCCGCCGGCGCGGCGCCGACATGCTGCGAGGGCGAATCGGGACGGACCAGCGCCGGGAACGCCGCCTCGATCGCGGCATTGCGGCGGACCAGCGCGTCGAAATCGGCGTCGCTGATCTCGGGCGCATCGTCGGTGTGATAGCGCGCATTATGGTGCGCGATCTCGGCGGCGAGCCGGGCGAGTTCGGCGGCAGCGGCTTCGGCGGTCAGGGGGAGATCGGCGGTCATGCCGCCGGGTTAGGGGAGGCGCCCCCACCGGATCAAGCTTGATCGCAGCGCCGCGCGCGCCGACATGGCAAGGATGGGTATGCTGAAACGCGGGATTCGTTGGGGTCTTGCGATCCTTTTGTGGCTGGTCGTGGCGCTGTGCCTGCTGGTGACGGTGGCGCCACCGTTCCTGGACCGGGTCTATTACGAAGGACCGGTGACTGGCCATTATGACGGCGCGCGCTTCTTCAACCCGGATGGCGACGATATCCTGCCGCCGGGTACGAACCGCTTCACCTTCCTGTGGAATCGGTTCGTGATGCCGTCGGATCGACCGGCCTGGCCAGAGCATGTCGCCGTCCACCGGATGCCGGTGGTGCCGCGCGTCGAAGGCGCGGCGATGCGCGCGACCTGGGTGGGGCACGCGACGCTGCTGGTGCAGACCCAGGGGCTGAACATACTGACCGATCCGGTGTGGAGCAACCGCGCGGGGCCGCTGGGCGTGGGCCCGCAGCGGGTGGCGGCGCCGGGCATCCGGTTCGAGGATCTGCCCCGGATCGACCTCGTGCTGGTGAGCCATGACCATTATGATCACATGGACCTGGCGACGCTGCGCCGGTTGTGGGCCCGCGACCGGTCGCTGATCGTCACGTCGCTGGGGAACGACCGCGTGATCGCTGGCGCCGGCGTGCCCGCCCGCGCTCTCGACTGGGGACAGCGGGTGGCGGTGCGGCCGGGCATCGACGTGGTGGTGACGCGCAACCATCATTGGGGTAGCCGAACGTTCGCCGATCGCAACCGGGCGCTGTGGTCCAGCTTCGTCGTGACGCTGCCGGGCGGCAATTTCTTCTTTGCAGGCGATACGGGCGCGGGTGACCTGCGCTGGCCGGCAGAGGCGCGCGCGCTGGGGCCGATCCGGCTGGCGGCGCTGCCGATCGGCGCGTTCCGCTTCAATCCCGGCCAGATGGCGAACGGCAATCACATCGGTCCGCCCGACGCGATCCGGGTGTGGCAGGAACTGGGGCGGCCCCGGACCATCCCGATCCACTGGGGCACCTTCCGCCTTTCCGACGAAGGCTATGACACGCCGCCGCGCCTGTTGGAGACGATGCTGCGCTGTGCCCGCACCGATCCGGCGCGCTTTGCCGCGGTGCCGATCGGGGCGCCGGTAGAGATTGCCGCCACGGCCGACGCTGCAGCCGCCCCGGCGCCCGACATGGCGGGCATTGCGGCGTGCGGGCGTGCGGGGCGATACGACGCGCTGCGCTAGGCGCGCGCGTCCCGTTTCCGGTGCGGGGGTTCCGCACGCGATGCTTGAAGCGAGCCCGGCGGCGGCGCTAAAGCTGCGCGCGGGGAAGGGGGCCCAGGCCAGATGCACGATCGCGCGCTGCGCGCACCACGCCGGTATGAAGCGACGCTCGACCGTGCCGGATGGGCGCTGGCGGCGGGCAGCGGAATCGTGGGCGTGCTCGCGGGCCTTTTGCTGGCGATCGGCGGACGGCAGGATTTCGCTACGCTGGCGGTGGGCGCGATGGTGGGCGCGTTGTTCGGGGGCATAGCGATCACTGCGGTTGCCGCGCCGCTATGGCTGGTGCTGCACGTCGCGGGGATGCGCCGCGCCCGCCACGCTGCGGGCGTGGGGGCATTCACGGCGATGGCGATCTTCGTCGGGGCGCAGACCTATGGCTTCGGGCTGGCCGAAATGCCTGCGCTCGACAGCCGCACCTGGATGTTCCGCTGGGCCAGCGCCGTCGCATCGAGCGCGCTGGTGGCGGTGGTCGCCGCACTGATCGGCATCGTCATGTGGCGGATCGCCTATCGGCGGCAGGTTTAACCCACCGGTTACGCCGGGCAGGCGCCAAGGCGAGTGCCCTTTGCCTGCACCTTGAACGCGACAAAGCCGGGCGCGCCCTTGGTGCCGCTCTGCTGCTCCAGCAGGATGTCGAATCCGGTCGGCGTGCTGGTGCCCGCGGCAAGGATGCGCGTGGCGAGGGACCCTTCCTTCTTGCAGGTCAGGTCGGCGTTGATGCGGCCCTTTGCCAGATCGTAGCGCGCGAAGCGGCAGGTGCCGGCGACCTTTTCGAGCTTTTCCAGGTCGAGCGGCTTGAGGTCCTTTTCGGTGCGGCACGCGGTGGTATCCTGCGACTGGCGCTGGATCGCGTCCTGCTGGGCCTTCTGCGCCTCGGGCGTGTCGGCGTCGATGTCGGCGGAAAGGATGCGGATCTGCTGGCGCCATTGCCCCGGCTGTACCGCCGTCTTGGCGCGCGCCGCCTTAATCAGCCGCGAGACCTGATCGGTATCGACGTCGGTGACATGGATCTCACCCGTCTCTGCGGCCTGTTTCTCCGCGGCGGACTGGCATCCGGCTAGAAGCAGGGCCGTGGCGGAGAGAAGCATCGTGGTGCGCATCGCGATAGAGTTCCCGAACAGGGTGGCAGCCCGCCCTGTGCGGCGAATGGCGCGCATTTGCAACGCTCTGGATGCCGCCGTCCGCGATTGCGGCGGACGCGCCGGCACCCCATATTCGCGCCGATGGCCATCCAGATCCGCACCAACCTGAACGAGCCCGACACCGGGCAGAGTTTTGTCCCGCATCGCCCCCAGCGGCCCGAAAAGGTCGAGGGGGGCAAGCGTTTCAAGCTGGTGAGCGAATATGAGCCCTCGGGCGACCAGCGCTATGCGATCCCCGAACTCGTCGCGCAGGCGGCGGCGGGCGAGCGGGACCAGGTGCTGCTGGGCGTCACGGGCTCAGGCAAGACCTATACAATGGCCAAGGTGATCGAGGAGTTGCAGCGCCCGGCGCTGATCCTGGCGCCGAACAAGATCCTCGCCGCCCAGCTTTATGGCGAGTTCAAGAGCTTTTTTCCCGAGAACGCCGTCGAATATTTCGTCAGCTATTACGACTATTACCAGCCCGAGGCCTATGTGCCGCGATCGGATACGTATATCGAGAAGGAAAGCTCGGTAAACGAGGCGATCGATCGGATGCGGCATTCGGCGACACGATCGCTTCTGGAGCGCGACGATGTCATCATCGTCGCGTCGGTTTCGTGCCTGTACGGCATCGGATCGGTCGAAACCTATTCGGCGATGATCTTCGACCTCAAGAAAGGGCAGGTGGTCGACCAGCGCGAAGTGATCCGCAAGCTGGTGGCGCTGCAATACAAGCGCAACGACGCGGCGTTCACGCGCGGTGCGTTCCGCGTGCGCGGCGACAGCCTGGAGATTTTCCCGTCGCACTATGAGGACACCGCCTGGCGGATCAGTTTCTTCGGCGACGACATCGAGGAAATTACCGAGTTCGATCCGCTGACCGGCAGCAAGGTCGCGAACCTGGATTATGTCCGCGTCTATGCGAACTCGCACTATGTGACGCCGGGACCCACACTGAAACAGGCGATGGAGGGCATTCGCCACGAGCTGACCGAGCGGCTGAAGGAGCTGGAGGCCGAGGGCAAGCTGCTCGAGCACCAGCGGCTGGAGCAGCGCACGAACTTCGACCTGGAGATGATCGCGGCGACCGGCAGCTGCGCGGGGATCGAGAATTACAGCCGCTTTCTCACCGGGCGCATGCCGGGCGAGCCGCCGCCCACGCTGTTCGAGTATCTGCCGGAAAACGCGCTGCTGTTCGTCGATGAGAGCCACCAGACGATCGGCCAGATCAACGGCATGTCGCGCGGCGACCACAAGCGCAAGATCACGCTGGCCGAATATGGCTTCCGCCTGCCTTCGGCGATCGACAACCGACCGCTGCGTTTCAACGAATGGGACGCGATGCGGCCCCAGACCACCTATGTCTCGGCCACGCCGGGCAATTGGGAAATGGAGCAGACCGGCGGCGTCTTTGTCGAGCAGGTGATCCGCCCGACCGGGCTGATCGACCCGCCGGTGGAGATCAAGCCGGTCGAGGAACAGGTACAGGACCTGATCCAGGAATGCATGAAGACGACGGCGATGGGCTATCGCACGCTGGTCACCACGCTGACCAAGCGGATGGCCGAGGACCTGACCGAATATATGCACGAGGCGGGGGTCAAGGTCCGCTACATGCATTCCGACACCGAGACGCTGGAGCGCATCGAGCTGATCCGCGACCTGCGGCTGGGCGTGTACGACGTGCTGATCGGCATCAACCTGCTGCGCGAGGGATTGGACATCCCCGAATGCGGGCTGGTGGCCATTCTGGATGCGGACAAGGAAGGGTTCCTGCGGTCGGAAACCTCGCTGATCCAGACGATCGGCCGCGCCGCGCGCAACGTCGAGGGGCGCGTGATCCTGTACGCCGATCGCGTGACCGGCAGCATGGAACGCGCGCTGGCCGAGACGGGCCGCCGCCGCGAGAAGCAGGAAGCGTATAACACCGAGCACGGCATCACGCCGGCGACGATCAAGCGCAACATCGGCGACATCATCGCGCATGTCGCGTCGAAGGATCAGGTCACCGTCGAGATCGATGCCGACCGCCCGCACATGGTGGGCCACAATCTGCGTGCCTATATCGAGTCGCTGGAAAAGAAGATGCGCGACGCCGCTGCGAATCTGGAGTTCGAGGAAGCGGGCCGGCTGCGGGACGAGATTCGCGCATTGGAGGCCGAAGAACTCGGCCTTCCCGCCGACGAGCGCAAGGCGCCGGTCATGGGGCGGTCGAACGAAGGCAAGCCCGGCACACGAAAGACCCGATATGGCAAACAGACCAAGACGCGGATGGGTGGTCCGGGCGGGCGTTGATTCGCGAGGGAAATTCCCGAACTGTCGCATCTTTGACATACAGCCTCGGCACGGTGATACATCCACAACGGCTGCGATCGGGAAATATACTTAATGACGGTCGACCCGCGCGCGTGCTTTGGTGACGATGACGAGGTGCCGACTATGGCGTTGGTGGCGGAATTCTGTGCGGAACATCGCGCGCTCGAGGCGCAGGCTGCACAGCTGCTCGGCATCGTTTCCGGCGCTGCGCCCGATGCGGCGTCGATCGCGGCCATCCGCTGGCGCATGGTGCAGGCATTGAGCGACCATTGCTCGCGAGAGGATCTGGCGGTCTATGACTGGCTGATAAGCTCGGGCGACGCCGCTGCGATCAGCGTCGCGTGGCGGTTTCGCGAAGAATATGGGCGGCTGGCGACCGAGTTCGCCCGCTATATCGCCGAATGGTCGGTAGGGCGCATCGCCAGCGAATGGCCCCTGTTCCGCGTCGAAAGCGAAGCGATCGTGGCGCGGCTTGCCGAGCGGATTGCACGCGAGGAAACGGTGCTGTTCCCCGAAGCACGCCGCGTCCAGGCGCGCCGCGCCGCCTGATCCGGGCGGCGGGGCCACTGCCCGCCGGGTTGAGCCGTCGGGGTACTTCCCCCATAAGATACGGCATGCGTTCGAAAATGTACCCCTGGCTCGCTGCGGCGACCCTGTTCGCCGTGGCAGGCTGTGCCGCCATTCCCGAAGCGCCGCGCCCCGCCCCTCCCGTTCCGGTGCCCACGCCGACGCCGGCCCCGCCGCCGCCTGCGCCCAAGCTGTCGGCGGATTGGCGGGACTGGCCGCTGACGCCGGGAGGCTGGACCTATCGGCGCGATGCGCGGGGTAGCATCGCGCTGTTCGGACGTGGCGCCGCAGAGGCCGAACTTAGCCTGCGGTGCGATCTGGCAGGGCGGCGCATAACGTTGTCGCGGCGCGGCGCGGGCGTGGCCAGCAAGGCCGACGTGACGGTGCGCACGACCAGCCTGCTGCGCCCATTGACGCTGATGCCGACGGGAGGCGCCGCTGGCACGCTCGCCACCGAATTGCCTGCGCGCGATAGCGTGCTGGACGCCATGGGCTATAGTCGCGGGCGCTTCGTGATCGAAGGGGGCGGGTTGCCGACGCTGGTGGTACCCGCATGGGCCGAAATCCTGCGCGTGACCGAGGATTGCCGGGGGTAGCGCGACGCGCCGCAAAGCAGCGCCAAGACCTTGATGAATCGCACCATCGCGTGTGTAAAACAAGACTTGTTCTGCGACTCGGCTTGATTCACAACCATGGCGTGCCGATCGGCACAAAGGCTCTTCAACTAGCGAAAGGAGGTGATCCGATGTCTCATGGTTCAGCAATGGGGTCGGTTCAGTTCGTTCGGGAGACGCGCCGCTAAGCAGCAGGCACGGACGGAAGCCCTCCGTCCGTAGAGGCGAATGGGAGGTATCCTCCTCCAGTCAACATTCGCCGGCTTGCAGCGAAGCGGCCCGCATGGTCTCCCGGGCTGGAGCTTCCGGCCGCTGACCATGTCGGAGGTCGCCGGGCCCTTGGCGGGGCTCGGCGGCCTCTTTCATTTTGGAATGCGGTGCGCTCAGCCGCCGGGATGGATCGGCGTCGGCAGGGGAAGCCGCCCCACCTGGGCGCCGGCGATCAGGTCGCCCTGCATGATCGGCACGCCCAGCGCGCGCAGCCGATCGAATTCCCCGCGCGTCTCCACGCCTTCGGCAATCAGCAACATGCCGCCGGCATTGGCGACCTGTGCCACCTTTTCCACGACAAGCCGGCGGGACCAGCTGCTGCACAGGCGATGGACCAGCTCGGGCGCCAGCTTGATCGTGTCGGGCGTGAAGTGCGAAAGTAGCGCCAGGCCATTGTCCGCCGCGCCGAAATCGTCGAACGCGGCGCGAAAGCCGCGCTTCTGATAGGCTTGCACCAACGCTGTCATCTTGGCGCTTTCCAGATCGTCGCGCTCGCTGAACTCCAGCACGAGCTGGCGGTGCGGAAATCCCAGTCGGCGCACGATCCGCAGCATCCGTTCGGCATCGGCTTCCGGATCTTCGATGAAGGTCGGCATGACCTTTACCGCGAGCCGCGCCTGTCGCTCGATGATCCCGGCCTCCAGCGCCTGCTCGATCGCCGCGATCCGGCATCGCAGGTCGAAGGTCGGCAGCATTTCGGGCGTAAGTCCGGTTGCGTACTCGGCGACGCTTTCACCCTCCGGCCCGCGAAACAGCGCCTCATAGGCAATGATGCGCCCGGTGTCGGTGTTAACGACTGGCTGAAACGCCATGGTCAGCGTCCGCGTCGACCACGCATTTGGTGGCGCCGCTTCAGGACTACATGCCGCAACCGTCATACTCTAGCTCCGATACAACCTCCCTCGTCTTGTCATAATAGGACGAGCGAGACCGGAGTCGTGTGAACCGAGTCACTTAACCTGGATAGTCAGGTCCTTCCCGCCGCGCGCGCTCGACGAAACCGGCGCGTTCTTCTGGATCGCCTCCCATGCCTGTTCGGGACGGGGCAGGCCATTGAACGATGGATACACCAGCGTGCGATCCAGGTCGTGGAGGTACAGGCTGATTGCCGGCTCCTTGCCGTCCAGCGGAAATCCGGGCGTGACGTCGATCGTCCGCCCCGCGTCGGCGATGGCGAGCAGGTAGCGGCTGGTGCGCTCATCGCTGCGATAGACGCTGAATTCCTTGTTGGCAGCGCCTTCGCGGCACCAGGAGGTCGGCTCGGCGGACATCGGGGTTTCCGCCGTCTGCGCCTCCTCCGCCTTTTCGCTGGCCATGCTGGCGAGCACTGCGCCCATCAGCGCATCGGTCATGTCCGGTTTCTTGAGTTTGGCGCGCTTCGCGAAGGCGAGCGGGGGCAGCGCGCATGCGGCAATCGGGACCGCCGCCGGCGCGAGTGCCACTCCGGCGGGCCAGCCGATCGCGCCTATGACCGAATCCAGCCGCGCCTGGAGGGCATCGGGCGTCAGCGCGGTTGCACTGATGCGAAGCGCGACCAGCCACTCGCCCATCGGGAGGATTGCCAGCCCGGTGCTGCTGTACGGCGGCTTGGACGGCACATAGATTCGGCGCAGGCTATCTGCCGAAGCGCCAGCCGACCGCGAGAATGCCTGCGGCGCGCCGGTCGGCCTAGGGTCGCCATAAGTGCCGCGCTGCAGGATCTGCGTTTCCGCGCGGTCGAACCATATCGGCACGCTGTGCAGCGCCGGGCGGAACAGATACACGGTCACGACAACGTCTTTGATATCGCCGAACGTGGCATAGACGTCCAGTTCCGACTGGCTGTTGTCGCCCAGCTCGGTTCGGGCGAGCCCGGCCAGCGACGCGCGCAGGATCAGGCCGGTCTCGGCATGCTTCCACCCCGCCGTCGCCGGCACGCCCAGCGTGTGCTGCGCGGTGGCGGACGGCGCCCCCGCGATTGCGAGCGCCAACCCCGCCGCCAGGACAACAAAGTTCCGCATTTCGCCCTCTCCCCGTTTCTGCGGGCAGGCTAGTCCGGGCATGAGCAAGTGCAAGCAAGAAAAAGGGCCGGGGAATTGCTCCCCCGGCCCGCTTTCGTCGAAGTCTGCGCGCGTTACGCCAGCGCGGCCTTCAGGTCATCGACCAGGTCGGTCTTTTCCCAGGGGAAGAAATCGCCCTCAGGGGTGCGGCCGAAATGGCCATAGGCCGCGGTCTTCTTGTAGATCGGCTTGTTGAGGCCAAGATGGGTGCGGATGCCGCGCGGGGTAAGGCCGCCCAGCTTTTCGATGCCCATGATCGCCTGTTCGATCTTGTCGTCGCCGACGGTGCCGGTGCCGTGCGTGTCGACATAGAGCGACAGCGGCTGGGACACGCCGATCGCATAGGCGAGCTGGATCGTCACGCGCTGGGCCAGACCGGCTGCGACGATGTTCTTCGCCAGATAGCGCGTGATGTACGCCGCCGAGCGATCGACCTTGGTCGGGTCCTTGCCCGAGAAGGCGCCGCCGCCATGCGGGGCTGCGCCGCCATAGGTGTCGACGATGATCTTGCGCCCGGTCAGGCCTGCGTCGCCATCGGGGCCGCCGATTTCGAAGCTGCCGGTCGGGTTGATGTGATAGACGGTCTCGTCCGAAAGCAGCTCGGCCGGAAGAATGTCGGCAACGACCTTCTTCACATAGGCGTGGAGTTCGGCTTCCTTCTCGCCCTGGTCATAGCCCTTGCCATGCTGGGTCGAGACGACGATCGCGGTGCAGGCCACGGGCTTGCTGCCTTCGTAGCGCAGCGTGACCTGGCTCTTGGCATCCGGCTCGAGGAACGGCGCGGCGCCCGAGTGGCGATCCTCTGCCATGCGCGCGAGGATGCGGTGGCTGTAGTACAGCGTCGCCGGCATCAGCTCGGGCGTGTCGTCGGCGGCATAGCCGAACATGATGCCCTGGTCGCCGGCGCCTTCGTCCTTGTTGCCGCTGGCATCCACGCCCTGGGCGATATGCGCCGACTGGGGGTGGAGATTATTCTCGAAGCGCAGCGTCTCCCAGTGGAAGCCGTCCTGCTCGTAGCCGATCTCGCGCACGGTATCGCGGACGGCCTTCTCGACCTCTTCCCGGACGCCGGGCGCCCAGTTGCCGGCTTCGTCCATGATGCCCTTGCCGCGGATTTCGCCGGCCAGCACGACGAGCTGGGTGGTGGTCAGCGTCTCGCAGGCGATGCGCGCTTCCGGGTCCTTGGACAGGAACAGGTCGACGATCGCGTCCGAAATCTGGTCGGCAACCTTGTCGGGATGGCCCTCAGAGACCGACTCGGACGTGAAGAGATAATTGGAACGCATGGTTTTCCTCTAAGCAATAGGGAAGGAAGCAGGCCGTTGCCATGCCATATAAAGCTTTCCTTATGTCTTGCCCCTAGCGACCGAAGCGACGGAGCGCAATCGCGAAGAAACACAGTAGTCCGACCGCGATCAGCGCCAGCGCGTTGCCGAGGCGTGCGAACAGCGTGGGCGGCAGCGGGCGGGGCAGGCGCAGTTCGATCGCGCCCTCCTGGCCCGCCGGAACTGATTCCAGCACACGCCCGTGCGCATCGATCACGGCGGAAATCCCCGTCGGCGTGGCGCGCAGGATCGGAAGCCCCTCCTCGATCGCGCGCAACTGCGCCTGCGCCAGATGCTGCGGCGGGCCCCAGCGGCCGAACCAGGCGTCGTTCGACGGGTTGAACAGGAAATCGGGCCGGTGCGCCCGATCGACGACCTGGCCGGAAAAGATGATCTCGTAGCACACCTGGATGCCGGCATTGCCGAAACCGGGCACGGTCAGCGCGCGGGGGCCGGGGCCGGGGACGAAATCGACATCGCCCATCACCAGCCGGGCCAAGCCCAGCGGTTCGAGCAGCGTGCGCATCGGCAGATATTCGCCGTACGGCACCAGATGCGCCTTGTCGTATCGCTCCCCGAGCATGCCCGCCGGATTGACCGTCCACACCGAATTGCCCGCGCCGCTCAGCTGGCCACGGGAATCGAACAACAGCGCGGTGCCGCCGACCAGTGCGGTATCCTGCGGCCCCAGCACGGCGGCGATGCGGGCGCGGACCCAGCGTGGATCGCCGCGGCCATAGAAGCGCGGATCGGGATAGCCGTCCTCGATATAGTAGTTCACCATCCCCTCGGGCCAGACCACCAGCCGGGGCACGGCGCCCGGCTTGCCGCTCCATTCGAGCAGCTTGGCGAGGGTGCGTTCGGGATAGTCGGGCGCGGCGACGTTATCCTGGCCGATATTGGGCTGGACCACGCGGACATGCGGGCGGCTCGCTTCCGCCGTATCGGGGGCACGCGGGAAATCGGCGGTGAGCAGCGCGGCGACGGCGAGCACCGGCACGCCGATCAGTAGCGGGCGGTACTGACGCTGGGCGGCGAGGAAGACCAGCCCGGCGATCGCCAGCGTGATGCCCGACAGCGCATAGGTGCCGGTCCAGGCGGCAAGCCCGGAGAGCGGGGTCGGCACCCAGATCACGCCCAGCGGGTTCCACGGATAGCCGGTGAACAACGTGCCGCGCAGCCACTCCGCCGCGATCCAGGCGGCGGCGGCGGCGAGGACATAGCCCAGATCGGGCTCGACCCACCCGGCGCGGTGGCGCACGCTGCGGGCGAACCGCCACGCCAGCCCCATCGCCAGCGCGGGATAGATCGCCAGGTACAGCGCCAGCAGCATCACCGCGAAATAGCCGAGCACCGGCGGCATCTTGTCCTGATAGTCGAAGGCGTGCTGGATCCAGTTGTTGCCCACGGTGAAATGGCCGACGCCGAACACCCATCCGCGCAGCAGCGCCGCGCGCAGCGTCGGCGCCTGATGCGTGAGTGCCAGCAGCACCGCGAAACACAGCAGCGTGACCGGCCACCAGCCGAGCGGGGCGAAACCAGTGGCGGACAACAGGCCCGCGGCGAGCGCGATCAGCAAGGGACGACGAAGCATGGGATCGGCCCTAACAAATCCTCCCAACCGTGGGGAGGATTTGTTAGGAGGCGCCATGGCGCTTCGTCCCTTTCACCTCGCGTTCCCGGTCCACGACCTTGCGGCGGCGCGTGGCTTCTACGGCGGCGTGCTCGGCTGCCCGGAGGGGCGATCGGCGGCGCAGTGGGTGGATTTCGACCTGTTCGGGCATCAGATCGTCGCGCATCTCGATCCCGGCGCGCGCGCCGTGGCCGTCAGCAATCCCGTCGATGGCCATGACGTGCCGGTGCCGCATTTCGGCGTGGTGCTGACGATGCCCGACTGGGAAGCGCTGGCGGCGCGGGTGGCGGCGGCGGGAGTGCCGTTCGGCATCGCCCCGCATGTCCGCTTCAAGGGGCAGGTGGGCGAACAGGCCACGATGTTTTTTCGCGACCCCAGCGGCAACGCGCTGGAGTTCAAGGCGTTTGGAGACGATGCAATGGTGTTTGCCCGCTGATGGCTGATCCGATCACGCTCGATATTCCGCACAAGCTGGGCCGGGAGGCCGTTCGTGCGCGGCTGGCCGGCGGGGTCGGCAAGCTGGCCGAGATGTTCCCCGGTGGCGGCCATGTAGAGCAGTCCTGGGACGGCGACGTGCTCCACTTCACCGTCAGCGCGATGGGGCAGAAGGTCGCCAGCCGGCTGGAGGTGTTCGAGGAACACGTCCATGCCGTGGTCGACCTGCCGCCGATGCTGGCGCTGTTCGCCGCGAAGATCCGCGAGAAGCTGGCGCGCGAGGCGCCGAAGCTCCTCGAATAGTTATTTCGCGGCGGTGGGGGCCGCGCCCGCCGGGGCGCTCACCCGCCAGATGCGGTTGCCGACATCGTCGGCTACCAGCAGCGCGCCGGTGGCATCGGTGATGACGCCGACCGGCCGGCCATGCGTCGTCTTGCCATCGGCACCCAGGAACCCGGTCAGCAGGTCGACCGGCTTGGCGCCCTTGGCCGGGAAGCCGTTGGTGCCGAAGGGGACATAGACGACCTTGTACCCCGACAGCGGCTGGCGGTTCCACGATCCGTGCAGGCCGATGAACGCGCCGTTGGCCCAGTTGCTGCCCAGCTTCGCGTCGGCGGCAAAGGCAAGGCCCAGCGGGGCGACGTGCGCGCCCAGCGCGAAATCGGGGCGCTTGGTATATTCGCGCAGGTCTGGGCGGCCCGGCGAGATGCGCTTGTCCTCATACCCGCCCCAGTAATTCCACGGCCAGCCATAAAAGGCGCCGAAATCCACCTGGGTCAGGTAGTCGGGCGGCATGTCCGAGCCGAGCATGTCGCGTTCGTTCACCACCGTCCACAGTGCGCCGCTGCGCGGTTCGAACGCCATGCCGTTGGGATTGCGCAGGCCCCAGGCATAGACGCGGCTGGACTTCGTTTCCGGGTTCACCTGGAGGATGACCGCGCGGGCGCCCTTGCTGGCATCGCCGCCCTCATAGATCGCGCCTTCCGCCGCCAGCCCGTTTTCGGCGATGTTCGACGACGATCCGACGCTCACGAACAGGCTCTTGCCGTCGGGCGCGGCGACGACGTTGCGCGCCCAGTGATTGCCGCCGCCCATCAGGTCGAGGATCTTCTCGGGCTTGGCCGTGATCTGCGTCTGGCCCGGCGTGAAGGGATAGCGCACCAGCGCATCGGTGTTGGCAACGTACAGCCACGGGCCGACCAGTGCCATGCCGGTCGGCGAATTGAGCCCGGCCAGCAGCACCGAGCGCTGGTCCGCCACGCCATCGCCATTGGTGTCGCGCAGCAGCGTGATGCGGTTGGGCGAAGGGACGTCGGCGCCCGCCTGACCCAGCAACAGCCCCATGATCCAGCCGGTGATCCCGCCGCCCGAACGCGGCGGCGAATTGGTCTCCGCGACCAGCACGTCGCCATTGGGCAGGCGGTACAGCCAGCGCGGATGTTCCAGCTTGTCGGCGAATGCCGCGACCTGGAGCCCCGCCGCCGCCGTCGGCTTCTCGCCCGCGGCCCAGCCGACCGGCTTGGCGATGCCCACCGTCGGAATATCCTGCGGCCGGGTGCTGCCCAGCTGGGGAATCGCGCCGGTGACGGCCTGTTCGCTCAGCCGCGCCTGGTCGGGCTTGCCCATCCACAGCACCACGCCGATGGCGGCAACTGCCAGAATCCCGAGGACGATCAGAATGCGCTTCAACATGATTATTCCTCGGGCTCGGCGTGCTTTGCCGGCGGGTGCAGGCGCAGGCGCGTGACCTTGCGCGAATCGCCTTCGACGACTTCCAGTTTCCAGCCGCTGGGGTGGTCCAGGCATTCGCCGGGCGCAGGAACATGGCCGGCAAGCACGAAGGCAAGCCCGCCCAGCGTGTCGATATCTTCCTCGACTTCGCCCAGCCGGGGATCGACCAGTTCGGCGACGTCCTCCAGCTCGGCACGGGCATCGGCTTCCCAGCCGCCGCCGTCGATCGGCACCAGCATCGCGGCCGGGGCCTCGTCATGCTCGTCCTCGATCTCGCCGACGATTTCCTCGATCAGATCCTCGATCGTGATCAGCCCCTCGGTCCCCGAATATTCGTCGAGCACCATCGCCAGATGGGTGCGCGAGCCGCGCATCTGGGCCAGCAGGTCGAGCGCGCCCATCGACTGGGGCACATAGAGCGGCTGTCGGATCAGCCCGGCGATGCTCGGCGGGTGCGGCGCGCCGGCGGCGAGGATGTTGAACACGTCCTTGATATGGACCATCCCGATCAGCGTATCGAGTTCGTCGCGGTACACCGGCAGGCGGCTGTGCCCGGCTTCGGCAAACAGCGCGACGAGATCGGCGAAGCTGGTCGCTTCGTCCACCGCGACGATATCCGCGCGCGGCACGCCGACGTCGCCGGCATCGCGCTCGCCGAAATGGAGCAGGTTGCGCAGCATCTGGCGCTCGATCGGGGCAAGGTCGCCGGCGGGGCCGCGACCCTTGCTTTCCTCATGCTCGTCGATCGCGTCCTCAAGCCGGTCGCGCAGCGTTTCGCCGTGATCGTCGCCGAACAGCAGGGTGCGGATTCCCCGCCATATTCCACCGTTCTCGTTCGTAGAGTCGCCTGTGGCGGTGCTACTGGGGCCGTCGGCCATGATAGTGTTCAGTCCTCGCGCACGGGGTACGGATCATGCAGGCCGAGCTGGTGGAGCGCGACGCGCTCCATTTCTTCCATCGCCTCGGCCTCGGCGTCCCCCATATGGTCATAGCCTAGCAGATGCAGCATCCCGTGGACAATCAGGTGCGTGGCGTGATCCTCCACCGAAACATCGCGCTCGATCGCTTCCGCCGCGCAGACGCCGTGCGCCAGCACGATATCGCCAAGCAGCACTTCGCCATCGTCGCTGTTCTGCGACACCGCCTCCAGCAGATCGGGCTGAATCATGGGGAAGGACAGCACGTTGGTGGGCTTGTCCTTGTCGCGATATTGCCGATTGAGCGTCTGGACCTCGTCGTCGGAAGTGAAGCGCACGGCGACTTCGATCGCGACCGGCCAGTCGAGCCATTCGGCATAGGGCGTCTGGCGGATCGCGATCTCCGCCGCGCGCGCGGCAAAGCTGTCCCAGTCGCCGCCCGCTGCGGGGGATTCGGGCCAGGGCGATTCGGGGAGGCCGGCAACGTCAAGCATCAGGCGAGGTCCGTATGAGAGAAATCATCGCCCTTGTAGAGCAGCTTTGCGCCATGGGCCTTGGTACAGGCATAGGCGAAGCAATCGCCCATGTTCAGCGCGGCGGGGTGGCCGGAGCGTTTGCCGAACCGGTGCCAGGAATCAAGCGCCAACGCGGACTCCCGCGCACCGATCGGCACCAGATCGAAGCGATTGGTATCGGCGAAATCGGCAACGATCTCCCTCGCCTTCACGGGCGAGGTTCCGAGCCGCCGCGCCAGTGCGACTGCGCTTTCCCACTGGCAGACGGGCGACCAGAGGCGGTCGGAATCCTGGTCGAGCCGATCGGCAAAGTGCTGCCAATCGTCTTCGCGCCCGACAAGCGCGACGATCGCGGAGGCATCGACGAACCAGGTCATGGCTCGTCCGAGAGCGAATCAAAGAAAGCCTTGTCCGCCGGAGGCCCAAGCGTGTCGGGCAGCGGATGCCGCTCCCAAAAATCGACCATGCGTTCGCGCAACGGGCGGCGATCCGGGGCCGGCGCCGCGCCGGCGCTGCGTTCCAGCTCATGGCGCAGTGCCAGCTTGACCGCCGCCGTCTTGGTAAGCCCGCGCTCGGCGGCGAGCCGCTCCGCCAGCGCGTTGGCTTCCTGGTCCTTGATGTACAGCGACGCCATCGAAACGCTCCGGTATATCCTTCAAGATAGCAAGGATATCCCGCGCTTCAAGAACCGCCGCCTTCATAGGCATTGACGATCCGCCCGACGATCGGGTGGCGCACCACGTCGCCCACGCCGAAGCGCACGATCGAGATGCCTTCGATTCCCTCCAGCTTGTGCACCGCGTCGTTGAGCCCCGAGGCGGGCGGGCCGCCGGGCAGGTCGGTCTGGTTCGGATCGCCACAGATCACCATCCGGCTGTTCTGGCCGAAGCGGGTGAGGAACATCTTCATCTGCGCCGGCGTGGTGTTCTGTGCCTCGTCCAGAATCACGAAGGCGTCGGCCAGCGTACGGCCGCGCATGAAGGCGATCGGGGCGATCTCGATCTCGCCGCTGGCGATGCGGCGCTCGACCTGTTCGGCGGGCAGGCAATCGTAGAGCGCGTCATAGATCGGGCGGAGATAGGGATCGACCTTCTCCTTCATGTCGCCGGGCAGGAAGCCGAGCCGCTCGCCCGCCTCCACCGCAGGGCGCGACAGGATCAGCCGCTGGACGCTGCCGGTGATGAGCTGGGCCACCGCCTGCGCGACCGCCAGATAGGTCTTGCCCGTGCCCGCCGGCCCGAGCGCGAAGATCATGTCGTTCGACACGAGTTCGCGCATGTAATGCGTCTGCGTCACCGATCGGGGAACGATCGTCTTCTTGCGCGTGCGGATCATGATGCCCGGCGCGCCGCCATTGCCGGTCGCGGGCGCTTCCGCCCGGATGATGCCGGTGAGCGGCGGCTCGCTCGACATCGCGATCACTGCCTCGATCAGCCCGGTGTCGATCTCTTCGCCGCGAATGACGCGGGCATGGAGTTCCTGGAGCACTTCGCGGGCATGGGCGACGGCCTCTGCCGACCCCTCGATGAGCACCCGCTGGCCGCGCGCGTGGATATAGACGCCCAGCCGCTCCTCGAGCGCGAGCAGATTGCTGTCATATTCGCCGAACAGCTGGGGCAGCAATTGCGGCTTGTCGAAATTGACCTCTGCCCGGGAACGGTCACCGGACTGGGCGGGAACGGGCTTGCGGCTCATGCGGTCCTTTCGGGGCTGGGGCGATGTTGACGAAGTTCAGGCATCTGGGGGGCTGGCCCCATAAATATGTTGAGGAAGTTTAGGGTTCCTCGGGGGCATGTGCAGGCTGTCGCCCGTGCCGGGGCATGGCCTGGAAAGGCGTAACCGGACGCGGGGCGGGTGGTTCCGGGGCGGGTGCTGGCGTGGCGCATGGAATGCGGCAGAGGATGGCAGAGGCGCGCGGTGTAGGACAGCGAATTCTGCGCCTGCGCGCACTATCCGGCTGGCGCATTCTACCGGCCGGACCGGGCGGCGCCATGCGGGTTTTACGCAGTGGCGGCGCGGCATCCGATCGGCTGATTCGCGCGTTGGGGGTGCCGACAGGGCGGACCGAATGACGTTTGGAGCATGATGCAATGACACAGGATTTCTCAGGCAAGGTCGCGATCGTCACCGGCGGCGCATCGGGGATCGGCGAAGCGATCGTGCGCGATCTGGCGGCGCGCGGCGCCCGCGTGGTGATCGCCGATTTCAACCTGGACGGTGCCGAGGCGCTGGCGACCGAACTGGGCGGCGACGCGCGGGCGTTCAAGGTCGATGTCGGCAACCCCGAACAGGTCAAGGCGATGGTCGACTTCACCGTCGAAGGCTTTGGCCGGCTCGACCTTGCCGTGAACAATGCGGGCATTGCGGGCGCGAGCGCGCCGATCGCCGACGTCGATCCCGACGACTGGCGGCGCGTGATCGACGTCAACCTGAACGGCGTGTTCTATGGCATGCGCTACCAGATCCCGGCGATGCTGAAGAACGGCGGCGGATCGATCGTCAACATGGCGTCGATCCTGGGCGCGGTCGGCTGGGCCGGGTCGGTCGCCTATGTCACTGCCAAGCACGCGCTGGTCGGCATGACCAAGACCGCCGCGCTGGATTACGCGCAGCAGGGCATCCGCGTGAACGCCGTCGGGCCGGGCTTCATCCAGACGCCTCTGATCGAAAGCAGCATGACCGACGAGGCCCGCGCCGGGCTGATCGCGCTGCACCCGATCGGCCGGCTGGGGCGGCCCGAGGAAGTGGCGGCACTCACCAATTTCCTGCTGGGCGACAGCGCATCGTTCCTGACCGGGGCCTATTACCCGGTCGATGGCGGCTATCTGGCGCGCTGAACCCGCGCGGGCGGTAGAGTCTGTTTGAAAATGCGCCGTAGCGCATTTCGCGGTGCCGGCCCGCTCCCCCACCCGGCCACCCAACGGCAGTGTATTCTATGGGTGGCCGGGTGGGGGAGCGGGCCGGCACCGCCTTGAAATTCGCTCTTTCGCGAATTTTCAAACGGTTTCTTACGCCGCCGCCTGCACCCGCTCGACCCCGGCGAGCGAATTGGGGTCGGCGCGGACGATTTCCACGTCGACCAGGTCGCCGATCTTGGCATCGGTCATCAGGTGGACCGATTGCAGCCATGGCGACTTGCCGAGCATCTGGCCGGGCAGCTTGCCCGTGCGCTCGATCAGCACCTGGCAATTGCGGCCCAGCGTGGTCGCGTTGAACGCTGCCTGGTGCCGGTTGAGCGCGGCCTGGAGCCGTTGGAGCCGTTCGTCCATCACCGCTTCGGGGACCTGATCGGCCATGTCGGCGGCGGGTGTCCCCGGGCGGGGACTGTATTTGAAGCTGAAGCACTGGGCATAGCCGACCGCGTCGACCAGGCTCAGCGTATCTTCGAACTCGGCATCGGTTTCGCCCGGAAAGCCGACGATGAAGTCGCCTGACAGCGCGATATCGGGGCGCGCGGCGCGGACGCGATCGAGGATGCGGAGATAGGAATCGCGCGTGTGGCTGCGGTTCATTGCCTTGAGCACGCGGTCGCTGCCCGCCTGGACCGGCAAGTGCAGGAACGGCATCAGCTTTTCCACCTCGGCATGCGCGCGGATCAGCCCGTCGCGCATGTCGTTGGGGTGGCTGGTGGTATAGCGGATGCGGGCCAGCCCCCCGATCCGGTCGAGCGCGGCGATCAGCCCGTGGAGCCCGGTGCCGGCGGCATCGTCCCACGCATTGACGTTTTGCCCCAGCAGCGTGATCTCGCGCGCGCCGGCATCGACCAGCGCCTTTGCCTCGTCGACGATCGCGTCGAACGGGCGGCTGACTTCGGCGCCGCGGGTGTAGGGGACGACGCAATAGGTGCAGAATTTGTCGCACCCTTCCTGCACGGTCAGGAAGGCCGAGGGGCCGACCTTGCGCCGGCGGGGCAGCGCGGCGAACTTGCTCATCGCCGGCATGTCGGTATCGAGCGCGGCCTTGCCCGCCGCCGCATCGGCGACCAGCTGGGGCAGGTTGTGATAGGCTTGCGGGCCGACCACCACGTCCACCTTGGCGCGGCGGACGATTTCGTCCCCCTCCGCCTGCGCGACGCAGCCGGCGACTGCGATCATCGGGTCCTTGCCGTGTTTGCGCAGGCGCCCGATGTCCGAATAGACCTTTTCGGTCGCGCGTTCGCGGATGTGGCAGGTGTTGAGCACGACCAGATCGGCGTCGCCCGCATCGACGGCGGCAGTCAGGCCCTGCGCGGCCATCAGCTCGGCCATGCGCTCGCCGTCATAGACGTTCATCTGGCAGCCGAACGACTTGATGTGATAGGTTTTGGGGGTTGGTTTCATGTGGGGGCGCTATAGCGAAAACAACTGTCATGCTGAACTTGTTTCAGCATCCAACGCGCGGCAATTTGACGGCCATGAGAGAGCGTACCCCCTGGGTGTACATTCTGGCGAGCCAACCGCGCGGGACGCTGTACATCGGGGTTACGTCGGATCTGGCCGGGCGGCTGTACCAGCATCGCAATGCGATAACCGGCGGATTCGTGTCGCGCTATGCGGTGCAACGGCTGGTGTATTTCGAAACCTGCGCGGCGATTGCGGGGACGCCATAGAGTGCAAGGCGCGCGGCGGGTTGGATGCTGAAACAAGTTCAGCATGACAGGGGGGGGCATGCGCTGAGCCCCTCAGTCCGGCTGGCGCACCTTATACCCGATCGCTTCCTCGGCGAAGCGGAAGGGGCGCAGGGGGTGGCCGAGCGCCGCGACCAGCGCGGTTTCGATGCGGCGGCGGCTCTCGGCGGCGATTGCCTTGCGGCCGGGGAAGTCGGCGGGAACGAAGGGTTCGAGGAAATGGACGCGCAGCGCGAAGCTGCCGGGGCGCGACAGCACGCGGCGGGCATTGTTGATGCCGCTTTCCTGGCCGATCCAGCCGATATCCTCGCCCGCAGGTCCATAGTCGAGCATCACCGGCTGAACCATCACGCCCGGCGGCGGGGGTTCGAGCACGCGCAGCATCGGCGTCTTGAACGGCAGCAGCGACTGGCCATCGGTGGTGGTCCCTTCGGGAAAGACCGTGATCGCCCAGTTGTCGGCCAGCGCGTCGCGCAGCTGGTTGATCTGGTCGGCGACGCCCAGCCGGTTCTCCCGCTTGACATAGACGGTGCGGTTGAGCCCTGCGAGCCAGCCGACCACGGGCGAGGCGCCGATCTCTGCCTTCGCCACGAACGCCGTGCCGCTGGCGCCGCCCAGCGCGAGGATGTCGATCCAGCTCAGATGATTGGAGACATAGAACACGTCGCGCTTGAGCGGGGTGCCGACGGTGCGGACGCGGGCGCCGGCGATCCGCGCGGCAGTGCCCAGGAAATGGCGCGGCCAGGGCGAGGGCAGGCGGAAGAGGCGGAACAGGTAATGGAGCGGCACGAACAGCGCGACCGCGCCCGCCAGCATCGCCACGCGCGACCACAGCCGCGCCTGTTCGATGCCGTTCAGTTCGGTGCGGACGCCCTCGGCGGCCTCAGCTCTTGCGGTCGAGCGCGACGCCATAGAGCTCCATGCGGTGATCGACGAGGCGGAAGCCCAGCCGCTCGGCGATCTGCTTTTGCAGCAGCTCGAGTTCGGGGTCGACGAATTCGATGACCTTGCCCGATTCGACGTCGATCAGGTGATCGTGATGCGCCTCTGGCGCGGGTTCGTAGCGGGCGCGGCCGTCGCCGAAATCGTGGCGGTCGAGAATCCCGGCCTCTTCGAACAGGCGCACGGTGCGATACACCGTGGCGATCGAAATCCCCGGATCGATTGCCGAGGCGCGTTCATAGACTTTCTCGACGTCGGGATGATCTTCGGCGTCGGACAGCACGCGCGCGATCACCTTGCGCTGTTCGGTGATGCGGAGCCCTTTGTCGTGGCAGAGCTGTTCTAGATCAATCTTGCGAGGCATCGGGCTGATGTAACGGCAATGGGGCGCGGGGGGAAGGCGTCTTGTCCCCATTCGGGAACGTGCCGTGCGAAAGGGCGGGCAAAAGCAAAGGGCCGGGGGATACCCCCGGCCCTTCGTCGTTCGCGGTCCCGGCGCGAAGCCGGGGGCCGGGGATCAGCGCGTGCGGCGCTTGGTGCCCAGGCCGATCTTCTTGGCGAGCGTGCGGCGCTGCTCGGCATAGTTCGGGGCGACCATCGGATAGTCGGCCGGCAGGTTCCACTTGGCGCGATACTGTTCCGGGGTCATCTGATAGTGCGTCATCAGGTGGCGCTTCAGCATCTTGAGCTTCTTACCGTCTTCAAGGCAAACGATAAAATCGGGCTTCACCGACGCGCGGACGGAAACGGCCGGCTCCTGCTTCACTTCGGGCTCGACCGGGGCGCCGCCAAGTCCAGTCAGTGCGCCATGCACGTTCTGGATGAGCACCGGGAGATCCGAAACCGCGACGCTGTTGTTGCTGACATGGGCAGCGACAATATCGGCGGTGAGCGTGATCAGCGTTTCCTGAATGTCCGAAGAAGCGTTCATGATATTCCTTTCGACCCAAGTATAAGGGCGACTATAGGCTGTCGCCTGCGAAGCCCTATCGGACCATTTTGGATGGAGCGCAAGATAGCAGATCGCAGGTCTGTGAAAAATTCAAGCCAGTTTCCGGGCAAAGGTCTGGGCATCAAACATTTGGCCCGTCTTTCCCCTATAGTAGTCGCGACGTTCGCCGACCTTCTCGAAACCTTCGCGGCGGTATAGCCGCACGGCATCGTTTCCCGCCCGTACCTCCAGATGCAACTGGTGCGCGCCGCGCGCCTCGGCCTCGGCGGCGAACGCGCGCAGCAAGGCGCCGGCAACACCCCGGCGCCGCGCGGCGGGCAGGGTGGCGAGCAGCAGCAATTCGGCCTCTTCCCCCGTGGAGCGCGACAGGGCGAAACCCGAATCGACTCCGTCCAGGCTGGCGACGACGAGCCACACGCCGGGCAGCGAGAGCATCCCCAGGCACTGGGCGCTGGTCCAGGCTTCGCCGAACTGCGGATCGAACGCGGCCTGCATGATGCGCGTCACGGCGGGGACGTCGTGCACGCCGCCTTCGCGCAATTCGGTGAGGTTGAGCGTGCTGCTCATGCGAGGCCCCGCTCGGCCAGCGTCTTCGCATCGGGCGCGCGGCCATAAATGGGGCGCGGGGGAAGCGTGGTGAAGGCAGGGGCGAGCAGGCGCGCATCGGCGGCGTCGGGCAGCGCTTCGGCGCCGGCAAAGCCGGAGTCGAATGCCGTCAGGCGGCGCACCCCGCTGCCGAACGCCGGGCGGCCGGCGATCGCGGCGATGGCCTCTGCCGGCGCCAGCGAGCGCAGTGGTTCGGTGGCGGCAAAGGGGTGCGCCGTGAAGGCCTGGACGAACACTTCGCCATGTCCGCCTTCGAGCACGACGGCGAGGTCGGACAGCGCGGGATCGGCGGCAAAGGCGGCGGCGGCGAGCAGGGCGAGCGACGAATAGCCGTGGACTTCCGCCCCCCATCCGATCGCCAGCCCGCGCGCGGCGGCAAGCCCGACGCGGACGCCGGTGAAGCTGCCGGGCCCCACATCCACCAGGATGCGGGGCGCGCGCCCGTTGCCGGGAAGCCCGGCGATCATCGGGATCAGCCGCTCGGCATGGCCGCGGCCCACGACGTCATGCGCGCGGGCGACGACCGCACCGTCGACGAGCAGCGCGACCGAGCACGCCGCCGTCGCGGTTTCGATGACGAGCGTCGACAGCGCCTCAGACGACGCGGTTGAACTGTTCGAATTCGGGCCGGGGGAGCCGGCCAAAGATTGTGGAGGGGTCACCATGGCCCAGTGTCGATATGAAGTTGGACTTCACGCGGGGCTGGTCGCTGAAGAACGCTTCGTCAACCTTTGCATTGTCGAAACCCGACATCGGGCCGGTATCGAAACCCAATGCGCGCGCCGCGATGATGAAATAGGCGCCCTGGAGCGAGGAATTGCGGAACGCATGGACTTCGCGCGCGGCGGGATCGGCGAACCAGTCCTTCGCGGGCGCATGCGGGAACAGCCAGGGGAGCTGCTCGTGGAAATCCAGATCGGTGGCGATGATGACGGTTGCCGGCGCCTTGCGGATCTTTTCCGCGTTGCTGCCGCTCGACAGGTCGGCGAGCTTGTCCTTCGCCGCCTGGCTGGTCACCCACACGAACCGTGCCGACTGCTGGTTGACCGAGGTCGGCCCCATCTTGAGCAGATCATAGATGGCGCGGATATCGGCATCGGTGATCGGCTGGTCGGTATAGCCGTTGTA
This sequence comes from Sphingomonas degradans, assembly GCF_053502645.1. Classification (NCBI taxonomy): domain Bacteria; kingdom Pseudomonadati; phylum Pseudomonadota; class Alphaproteobacteria; order Sphingomonadales; family Sphingomonadaceae; genus Sphingomonas; species Sphingomonas degradans. Next base: position 3,478,213 of record NZ_CP177172.1, on the reverse strand, counting down.
GCTGCGGGCGGTACGGAAGATCGTATCCAGCCCTGCATCATCCAGGGGGTGGGCCATGCGGTCGGTCCTTTCGGGGTGGGTGCGCGGGGTTAGATCGCGCGGACTTCGGTGACTTCGGGAACGTAATGCTTGAGCAGCTGCTCGATCCCGTTCTTGAGCGTCGCGGTGGACGAGGGGCAGCCGGCGCACGCGCCCTGCATCTGGAGATAGACCTTGCCCGCGTCGAACCCGCGATAGACGATGTCGCCGCCATCATTGGCGACCGCCGGGCGGATGCGGGTTTCGATCAGCTCGCGGATCTGCGCGACGATGTCGGCATCCTCGGGATTGTCGCCGAACTCGGCGCCCTCGGGCGGGACGGCGATGCCGGCGGCAGAGCCTGCGCGGAACAGCGGCATGTTGGCCGAGAAATGATCGAGCAGGATGCCCAGCACGTCGGGCTTGAGCATCGGCCATTCGACGCCGGGGGCGGCGGTGACCGAAATGAAGTCGCGGCCGAAGAACACGCCGGTCACGTCGCCGAGCCCGAACAGCGCGTCCGCCAGCGGCGACGCCTCCGCATCTTCGGGCGAGGCGAAATCGCGGGTGCCGGCATCCATCACGGTGCGACCCGGAAGGAATTTGAGCGTCGCGGGGTTCGGCGTGGGTTCGGTCTCGATCAACATGGCCGCGATGTGGGCGCTTGGCGGCCCGGGATCAAGCGCCGCTCTCGGAAACGCAAGGTTGCCGGCGTCAGTCCTTGGGCGCGTCGCGCGTGGTCGTCTCGGAGACCTCGCGGTCGTGGCCGCTCTTGTCGCTGAAGAAGGCGGCGGCGAACAGGCCGCAGCCGAGCAGGGTCGAGACGAACACGCCGCCGACCGTGGCGAGGATCATCGACAGATAGAGCGGGCCGAACAGCGAGAGATACCATAGCGCGCCCGCGACCATCACCACCCCGGCGATACCGATGATGAGGAGCATCCGGCGAAATTCGCCCCAGGCCTTTTGCCGCGCGGCGGTGGTGGTTTCCATGTCCCTTATGTCGGGCAGCGGCAGTGCGGTTTCAAGCCGATCGCGCCGCCACCAGCCGTCGGGGAACCAGGATCGGCGTATTTCGTACATCGCGGCGAAAGGTGCGCGCTGGCAAGCCGGTGCGATCGCCATTAGATGGGGACTCATGCTTCGTACCTTGCGGTTACCGCTCCTCGCCTCGCTCGCGCTCGCACCCCTCGCATCGGCGCTGCCGGTTCAGGCCCAGACCGCCGCTACCGCCACCACCCCCGCCGCACGGCCGGTGCAGACGGCGGACGATCCGTGGCTCTACAAGGGCAGCGACCTTGTCCATGACGACGAATGGAAGTTCGGGCGCCTGCCGAACGGCGTGCGCTATGCGGTGCGCAAGAACGGCGTGCCGCCGGGGCAGGTGTCGGTACGGGTGCGGATCGACGCGGGTTCGCTGATGGAGAAGGACAGCGAGCGCGGCTATGCGCACTTGCTGGAGCACCTGTCGTTCCGCGGATCGGTGCACGTGCCCGATGGCGAATCGAAGCGCATCTGGCAGCGGCTGGGCGTGACCTTCGGGTCGGACAGCAACGCCAGCACGACCTTTACCCAGACCGTGTACAAGCTCGACCTGCCGATGGCGACGCCGACCGGGCTGGACGAGAGCTTCAAGATCCTGGCCGGCATGATGACCGGCCCGGCGATCACGCAGCAGGCGCTGACCGCCGAGCGCCCGGTGGTGATGGCCGAACAGCGCGAGCAGCCGGGGCCGCAGGTGCGGTTGCAGGATGCGATGCTCGACCTGATGTTTGCCGGGCAGCCGGTGGCGCAGCGCGAGCCGATCGGCACGACCGAGACGCTGCTGGCCGCGACGCCGGAGAGCGTGCAGGCGTTCCACGACCGCTGGTATCGCCCCGAGCGCGCGACCGTGATCGTCATCGGCGATGTCGATCCGGCGCAGATGGAGGCGATGGTCGCCAAATATTTCTCCGACTGGAAGGGGACGGGCCCGGCGCCCGCCAACCCCGATTTCGGCAAGCCCTCGCCCGATCATCCCGCCGCCGCCAGCCTGGTCGAACCGGCGCTCCAGCCGCTGGTGATGATGACGATCGTGCGCCCCTGGACGGTCTATGCCGATACGGTGATCTTCAACCAGAAGCGCATGGTCGATCTGGTCGCGATCCGCATCATCAGCCGCCGGCTGGAGACGCGGGCGCGCAGCGGCGGATCGTTCCTGGCCGCCGGCGCCGACCTGAGCGACGTGGCGCGATCGGCCAATGTGACGACCGTACAGATTCTGCCCACGGGTGACGATTGGGAGGCCGCGCTGCGCGACGTGCGCGGGGTGATCGCCGACGCGCAGGCCGCGCCGCCGACCCAGGCCGAGATCGACCGCGAACTCGCCGAGATCGAAGCGCAGATGAAGCAGCGGATCGCCACCGCGCCGGTCGAATCGGGAATGAGCCTGGCCGACGATCTGATCCAGGCGGTGGACATCAACGAGACGGTGACCACGCCCCAGGGGAGCTACGACATCTTCAAGGGCGCAGTGACTGCCCGGATGTTCACCCCCGCGACGGTGCAGGAAGCGTCGAAGCGCGTGTTCCAGGGCACGGCGACGCGCGCGCTGGTCAACACCCGCACCCCCGATCCGCAGGTGGTGGCCAAGGTGACCGCCGCGCTCCAGGCCGATGTCGCCGCCAGCGGCAAGCGCCGCAGCGTCGGCAACGTCACCTTTGCCCAGCTCCCCAAACTGGGCGCGCCGGGCAAGGTGGCGAGCCGCACCGTGGCGGTGCCGGCGGCGGAGATCGAGAAGGTCGTCTATGCCAATGGCGTGACGCTGTTGATGCGGCCCGATGCGTCGGAAGTCGGCAAGGTCTATGTCAACGTCCGCTTCGGGCGTGGCCTGAACGCGCTGCCCTCCACGCCTTCGGCGGCCTGGGCGGGCGAGATGGCGCTGATGGCGGGTGGTGTCGGCAAGCTTGGCCAGGAGGAACTGGACGCGCTGACCGGCAATCGCCAGATCGGGCTGAACTTCGGCATCGACGACAATGCCTTCAAGCTCGCGGGCCAGACCAACAAGGCCGATCTGGCCGACCAGCTCAAGCTGTTCGCGACCAAGCTGGCGGCGCCGGCATGGGACCCCAATCCGGTGCTGCGCGCCAAGGTGGGGATGCTGTCGGGCTATGCCGGGCTGTCTGCCGCGCCCGACGGCGTGCTGTCGCGCGACCTGGAAAAGCTGCTCCATTCGGGCGACGCCCGCTATGGCATCCCTGCGCGCGAGACGATCGAGGCGATCACGCCGGCGGCATTCCGCAAGCTGTGGGAGCCGCTGCTCGCGACCGGGCCGATCGAAGTCGAGGTGTTCGGCGACATGGACGCCGACGCGACGGTGAAGGCCGTGGGCGAGACGTTCGGCGCGCTCAAGCCGCGTGCGGTGGCGGCCAAGCTGACGCCCGAGGCGCCGTTCCCGGCGCATGTCGACAAGCCGGTCGTGCGCACCCACACCGGCAAGGAAGACCAGGCGGCGGCAGTGATCGCCTGGCCGACCGGCGGCGGCACCGCAGGCATTGGCGAGAGCCGCAGGCTCGACGTGCTGGCGGCGGTGTTCCGCGACCGGATGATCGACCAGCTGCGCAGCCAGGCGGGCGTGAGCTATTCGCCCAACGTCGCCAGCCAGTGGCCGACCGGCATGAGCAGCGGCGGCAAGCTGATCGCGCTGGGCCTGGTGCCGCCCGACAAGACCGGCTTCTTCTTCCAGCTTTCGCGCGGGATCGCCGCCGATCTGGTCGCGAAGCCGATCGACGCGGACGAACTGACCCGCGCGCTGACCCCGCTGAAACAGATGATCATCCGACAGTCGAGCGGCAACATGTTCTGGATGCGGCTGGTGGAAGGCGGCAGCTTCGACCCCGCGATCCTGGCATCGGTGGAGACGCTGGCACGCGATTACGCACAGGTCACGCCGGCGGAGCTGCAGGCGCTGGCCGCGAAGTATCTGCGCCCGGACAAGGACTGGACACTGGCGATCGTGCCGGAAAAGGCGGCGAAGTAAGGGGCGTCGATCCCCCTCCCGCGTGCGGGAGGGGTTAGGGGAGGGCCCGTGCCAGCCCCGCGCGGTGTCGTTGTTTGGCGCGCTTTGTTGGTTCGCGCGGAGGCGCAGAGGCGCAGAGAAGAAGGAAGAGGGCCCGCCCCGGCGCCAGTTATCCTCCTTCCGCAGCAGGTATTGGCGCGAGGCGGCGCCAGACCTCTGTCACCCCGGGCTTGACCCGGGGCCCCGCTGCCTTTCCGTCCGCGAGCGTTTGGCCGAAGAAGCGGGGCCCCGGGTCGAGCCCGGGGTGACGCGGTATGTTGGGCTGGCGATCGTGCCGGAAAAGGCGAAATAGTCCCCCTTCCGCGTGCGGGAGGGGCTAGGGGAGGGCCCGTGCCTCTTGCGATGTCGCTGTGTGGCGGGCCGTTTTTGGTTCGCGCGGAGGCGCAGAGGGCGCAGAGAAGAAGGGGGCTGCGCCGCGCCGCGCCGCGCCGTCTTGCTCCGCAGCAGTTGGTTGGCGCGAGGCGTCGCCACCATCCCTGTCACCCCGGGCTTGACCCGGGGCCCAGCTGCTCCCTGTTCGCGACCGGTTGGCGGAAGAAGCTGGGCCCCGGGTCAAGCCCGGGGTGACGTGGGGGTGGGAGCAGTCGCGGGCGGTTTGGGGTTGGGCCACGGGGTGAGAGTGTCCCCTCCCTTTGTCGCCCCGGCCTTGAGCCGGGGTCCCGCTGTCTGCGGCGGGCGGTGGAGGAGAAGACGCTGGGCCTCGGGCCGAGCCCGGGGCGACGCTGGGGCGATTGGCGGGGCTATCCTCCCGCCCGGACAGGACGCTAAGGGCGGATATTCCCCCAGCCCTTTTAGGAACCCCGGATGATCCTGCGCAGCGACGAGACCCTGGATGTGGACGTGCCCGGCGGGGGCGCGATGCGGATGCATCTGTTTCGGCCCGCGATCGAGGGGCGGTTTCCCGGCGTGTTGCTGTTCTCCGAAATCTATCAGGTGACCGCGCCCATTCGGCGGCTGGCGGCGATGATCGCGGGCAATGGCTATGTCGTCGCGGTGCCCGAGGTCTATCACGAGTACGAGCCCGCCGGGACGGTGCTGGCCTATGATCCCGCCGGCACCGATCGCGGCAACGCGCTGAAAGTCACCAAGCCGGTCGCGGCCTATGACGCCGACGCGGCGGCGGGGCTGACCGCGCTGGCCGCGCACCCGGCGTGCAACGGGCGGCTGGGGACGTTCGGGGTTTGTCTGGGCGGGCATCTGGCCTACCGCGCCGCGCTCGACCCGCGCGTGGCGGCTGCGGCGTGCTTCTACCCCACCGACATCCATTCGGGCACGCTGGGCGAGGGGCGCAGCGACGACAGCATGGCGCGGATGGCCGATCTTAAGGCGCAGATGCTGTTCGTCTGGGGTCGGCAGGACCCGCACATCCCCTTTGCCGGCCGCGAAGCGATCCGCGCGCGGCTGGAGGAAACGGGCGTGTCCTATGCCTGGCATGAGATGAACGCCCAGCACGCCTTCCTGCGCGACGAGGGCCCCCGCTATGACCCCGCGCTGTTCCTGGAGGCGATGTCGCTGACGCTGGGGTTTTACCGGCGGGTGTTGGGGTGAGGGGACTTCTTCAATCCTCCCCCGGAGGGGGAGGGGGACCGGCGTAGCCGGTGGAGGGGTAGTCTCCGCGGGCGATCCGGGTGATGTGTTTGACCGTCCCTTCGGGGTTCGACAGAATCTCCACGGCCGCGATTCGTAGTACCCGTACGCCCTGCGCAGTGAGCCAGGCGTCCCGAGCAGTATCGCGCTCTGGCCGATCACCTCGCGCATGTGCCTCACCGTCGATTTCGATTGCCAATCTTGAAGCCGGACAGAAAAAGTCTAGGACATAGGGTCGTGCCGGATGTTGGCGCCGGAATTTCAAGCCCTCGGGCCGCTTTCGTAGCTCCTGCCACAGCAGCACTTCCGGCAGGCTCATCGTGCGGCGAAGCGCTGCGGCAAGCCGTTGGGTTTTCTTCGGGCCGTGCAGCATGCGGCGACTACCCCTCCACCAGCCTGCGGCTGGTCCCCCTCCCCCTCCGGGGGAGGAATGACGCTACGCCATGCCCGCCCCCTCAATACAGCGCGTCCAGCCGCTCCCCGTACACTTGGCGGAGCACGTGCCGGCGGATCTTCAGGCTTGGCGTCAGCTGTTCGTTCTCGATCGTGAAGGGGCCGTCCGCCAGGATGAATTTGCGGACGCGCTCCGTTACCGACAACTCGCGGTTCACCCGCTCGACCGCGGCGGCGACGGCGGCCTTGTAGTCGGGGTCGTGGCTTAGCGAACGGAAGTCGCAGCGTTCGCCCGAGCGGGCGCACCATTCCTGGGTCCATTCGGGGTCGGGGACGATCACGGCGGTCATGTACGGCTTCTTGTCGCCGGCGATCATCGTCTGGAGGATTTCGGGCTGGAGCGTCAGCATCCCCTCCACCTTTTGCGGGGCGACGTTTTCGCCCTTGTCGTTGACGATGATGTCCTTCTTGCGATCGGTGATCTTGATGCGGCCCTTGGCGTCGATCAGGCCGATGTCGCCGGTGTGGAGCCACCCGTCCTTGAGGACGCGCGCCGTCTCTTCCTCGTTGCGCCAATAGCCGTGCATCACCAGCTCGCCGCGCACCAGGATCTCGCCGTCCTCTGCGATGCGGACCTCGACGTCGGGGAGCGGCGGGCCGACCGTGTCCATCTTGAGCCCCGCGCTCGGGCGGTTGCACGAGATGACCGGCGCCGCCTCGGTCTGGCCATAGCCCTGGAGGAAAGTGATGCCGAGCGACTGGAAGAAGATGCCGACTTCGGGATTGAGCGGCGCGCCGCCCGATACCATCGCCTTGATCCGCCCGCCGAAGCGCTTCGCCAGCTTGGGCTTGAGCGTGGCGCCTAGGAACAGGTCCATCGGCTTGTCGAGCAGCGACGCGGTGCCGCTCGCCTTCTTGCCGCCCAGCGTGACCGCGCGATCGAGCAGATAGCCGGCGAAGCGGCCCTGTTTCTCGACCTGTTTGGTGATGCGGGTGCGCAGCACTTCGAACAGGCGCGGCACGACGACCATGATCGTCGGACGGACCTCTTCGATGTTCGAGGCGAGCTTTTCGAGCCCCTCGGAATAATAGATCTGCGCGCCGAGCCCGATGGGGAAGTGCTGGCCGCCGGTATGTTCATAGGCGTGGCTGAGCGGCAGGAACGACAGGAACACTTCGTCGCCCCAGCCGAAATCCTCCGAAATGATCGTGCAGCAGCCCGCGACATTGTGCAGGATCGCGCCGTGATGCTGCATCACGCCGCGCGGGGAGCCGCCGGTACCGCTGGTATAGATGATGCAGGCCAGCTCTTCGCGCGCGAAGGTGGCGCGTTCGGCCATGACGGCGGCGGGGGTATCGTGCCGGGCGATCAGCGTGGCCCAGTCGTGGAACTCCAGGCTGCCCTGCTGCGCGGCATGGACGTCGTCGATGCCGATGACCATCCGCGCGGACGATGCGCGGATCGCGGCGGGCAGCACGGTGCGCGCGAGCTTGGCGTTCGACACCACGATCGCGCAGGCGCCCGAATTTTCGATGATATGCTGGTGATCGCGTTCGGTATTGGTGGTGTAGGTGGGCACGGTGACGCAGCCCGCCGCCATGATCGCGAGGTCGGTGATGCAGAATTCGGGGCGGTTCTCGCATACCAGCATCACGCGATCGCCGCGCTTCAGCCCCAGCGCCTGGAGCGCGGTGGCGAGGCTGGCGACCTGATGCGCGGCCTGTGCCCAGCTGGTCGCGTGCCATTTGCCGCCGCTCTTGTGCCACAGGAACGGGGCGTCGCCTCTCTCGGCGGCGCGCACGAAAAACATCTGCACGAGATTGTCGAAACGTTCGAGCTGGCGGCGCATTGCGTGGTGTCCCTCTCTCCGGTCGTGCCCTTTTTCACGGGGGCATCCTTGCCGGGGGGCTGTTCATACTGCGCCACCGGCGGCGTGTCGACGCAGGGAACGTGGACCTGTTCCCGTGAAGTGCGCTACCGAGGCACAATGTTGCTGCGCACAACGGGTTGAAGCACAAGCGAGAAGACAGCGCAGCACGCCTCTCGCGCTCGGGGACGTCGATGACAAAGATCCACAAGACCATGGCGGCGCTGGCGGCGCTGATGCTGGCATCCTGTGCGGCACCGGGTGTGCGCCCGGCGGCGCAGGTGGCGGCGCAAGCCCCGGCGCAGATCTTCGTCGTGTCGGCCAATCCGCGCGCGACCGATGCGGGGATGGCGGTGCTGCGGCGCGGCGGGAGCGCGGTGGACGCAGCGATCGCGGTGCAGGCGATGCTGTCGCTGGTCGAGCCGCAAAGCTCCGGCGTGGGCGGGGGCGCGTTCCTGACCTATTACGATGCCGCCGCGCGCGACGTGACGGTCTATGACGGGCGCGAGACTGCGCCGGCGGGCGCATCCGAGGGGATGTTCCTGGGCGCCGACGGCAAGCCGCTGCCCTTTGGCGACGCCGTGCTGAGCGGGCGGGCGACTGGCGTGCCGGGTGCGGTGCGGATGCTGAGCGTCGCGCATCGCGATCATGGCAAGCTGGCGTGGCGCACGCTGTTCGGCGATGCCGAGCGGACCGCGCGCGAGGGGTTTGCGATTTCGCCGCGCCTCGGCCGCTTCCTCGGCGGGCGCTTTCCCGAGAACAGTGCGCCCGATGTGATCGCCTATTTCTCGAAGCCCGATGGCACGCGGATGACGACGGGCGACGTGCTGCGTAACCCGGCCTATGCGGCGTTCGTGCGGCGGCTGGCCGCGCAGGGCCCGGACGCGCTCTATAGCGGCGAGACTGCGCGGCGGATCGTGGCGCGGACGCAGGCGGCGCCGCTGGGCGGCGCGATGACCCTGGCGGACCTGGCCGCCTATCGCCCCGTCAAGCGCGCGGCGCTGTGCGGGCGGTATCGCGTGTACAAGGTCTGCACCCCGCCGCCGCCGTCGAGCGGCGTCGGGCTGCTGGAGCTGATGGCGCTGCTGGAGCGCACCGACATCGCCGCGCGGGGGGCGGAGGACCCGCAGGCGTGGTTCCTCTTCGCCGAGGCGAGCCGGATCATGTACGCCGATCGCGACCGCTATGTTGGCGATCCGGCGTTCGTGCAGGTGCCGGTCGCCGGACTGCTGGCGCCCGATTATATCGCGGCGCGGGCGAAGCTGATCGGCGCGAGCGCCGGGCCGGCGCCGGTGGCGGGCACGCCCGCCGGGGCCGTGGTCGCGGCGCGGGATACGACCGCCGAGCCGGCGGGCACCTCGCACTTCATCGTCGGCGATGCGGCGGGGAATGTCGTGTCGATGACCACTACGGTCGAATCGATCTTCGGATCGGGGCGGATGGTCGACGGGTTCTTCCTCAACAACCAGATGACCGATTTCGCGCTGGCGCCGCGCGATGCGGCAGGGCGGCTGTCGGTCAACGCCGTCGCGCCGGGCAAGCGCCCGCGTTCGTCGATGACGCCGCTGGTGCTGATCGACGACCAGGGCCGCTTTGCCGGGGCGCTCGGGTCCGCCGGGGGGAATGCGATCCTCGCCTATGTCGGCAAGGCGCTGGTCGGCGCGGTCGACTGGAAGCTGCCGATGCAGGACGCGCTGGCGCTGCCCAACCTCGTCGCGCGCGGCGGCAGCTTCAACGGCGAAGTGACCAAGTTCCCGCCGATGGTCCTGCGCGGCCTGACGGAGCGCGGGATCACGCTGCGGCCGGGGCAGGGCGAGGATTCGGGGCTGCACGGCGTGATCGTCCGCGATGGCCGGATCGACGGCGGCTATGATCCCCGGCGCGAGGGCAAGTTCGTCGTGGAGCCCGCGCCCGCGCGCTAGAGTCGTTTGATCGGTGCCAGCCTGCCCCGCCCCCCGGCCACCCGGGTGGGGGGGAGCGGGCGGTGCTGCCCTGTTTCAGCTTGACTGAAACAGCGTCTGGACCGGGTGCCGATCCAGCCAGTGCAGCAGCGCGGCGTTGACCTGTTCGGGCTTTTGCCACGGGATGAAATGGCCGCCATCGTCGATCTGGACCAGCGAGTAATCGGGGATCAGCCGCTCCAGCCCGTCGAACAGGCACGGCAGCAGCCCGGTGTCCGCCATGCCCCATATCACCAGCGTCGGTTGCGGCTGGAGCGGGAAGGGGCCGTCGATCCAGCTGGGGCGATCGGGGCTCTCGTCCATCGCGGGCACGATCATGCCGGTCGCGCGATACCAGTTGAGCATCGCCGTCATCGCGCCGGGCTGTGACCATTGTTCGAGGTAGAGCGCCTTTTCCGCATCGGGCACCGCCGCGGCGAGATGCTTGACGAACAGCGAGTCGAAGAATCGCTCCAGCGCCTCGGGCGTGACGTTGCGGTCGAAATCGGTTTCGCGGAAATAGCGGATATACTGGCTCGCCGCGCGCTGGGCCGGGTCGTCGAACAGCTTGCGCTGGAAGATCTGCGGGTGCGGCGCGTTGATGATGACCAGCCGGGCAATGCGCTTGGGATTCTGCAACGCCGCCATCCACGCGATCGCGCCGCCCCAGTCATGCCCCACCAGCGTGAAGCGGTCGATTCCGAAATGATCGGCCAGCGCCAGCAGGTCGGCCACCGGTTTCTCGGGTGCGTAGTTCGCGACCCCCTCGGGCTTGGACGAGCGGGCATAGCCGCGCTGGTCGGGGGCGATCACGAAATAGTCCTTTGCCAGCGCCGGGATCTGGTGGCGCCAGGTGCGGTGCGATTCCGGGAAACCGTGCAGCAGGATGATCGGTGGATTGGCGCGGTCGCCCGCCACCGCGACGTCCAGCGCAACGCCGGTCGGCAGGGCGATCCGTTGCAGATCGAACATGGCATTCTCCCCTGTGTCGCGCAGATTCACCCGGCCCTGACGGGTGATCCGCGTCGTTGGGGAACAATGCTCCCGCCAAAAGGCTCCCGCAAGGGGCGGGACGCCCCCTGTTTCGCGTTACGGATAGCTGACCGTCTTGGGCACTTCCGGAATGGGGATGAACTCCTTGTCGTCGCCCGGCACCTTCGGGAAACTACCGGCTTTCCAATCTTCCTTCGCCTGGTTGATCCGGTCGCGGCTGGAGGAGACGAAATTCCACCAGACGTGGCGCGGCGTCGTGAACGCCTCGCCGCCGCACAGCATCACGCGAGCGCCGCGTTCGGAGCGCAGCGTCGCGTGCGTGCCGGGGCGCAGGACATAGAGCGTCATCGGGATCAGCGGCATCCCGTCCAGGCTCGCCTCGCCCATCGAGACATACAGCGCGCGCTCATCGGCGCTTGGGTCGATGGGGATGCTCGCCCCCGGCTCCAGCGCGATATCGGCGTAGATCGTCTGGGCATAGCTGGTGGTGGGGGCGGAGGCGCCCCACAGCTCGCCCATGATGACGCGCGCCGTCGCGCCGCCTGCGCGGATTATGGGCAGCTCGGCGGCGGCGACATGCTCGAACGCGGGGTCGCGCTCCTCGTCCTTCTCGGGCAGCGCGAGCCAGGTCTGGATGCCCGACAGCTCGGGCCCCTTTTCGCGCTCGGCAGAGGGCGAGCGTTCGGAATGGACGATGCCGTGCCCCGCAGTCATCAGGTTGACCGCGCCGGGCTCGATCGTAGCGAAGGTGCCCAGCGAATCGCGATGGTCGATCGCGCCGGCATAGAGATAGGTCACGGTCGCCAGATTGATGTGCGGGTGCGGGCGCACGTCGATGCCGGTGCCGACGTCGAGATGGGCCGGGCCCATCTGGTCGAAGAAGATGAACGGGCCGACCATGGTGCGCGGCCGCGACGGCAGCGTCCGGTGCACCTTGAACCCGCCCAGATCATGGCTGGTCGGTTCGATCGTGTTGATGATCAGGTCTTCGCGCATCGGTGCCTCCGTTGATCGCACCGGGGTAGCGCGTCCGGCGCGGTTCGCCCAGTCAGACTAGGGTTTAGGGCGCGGAACCCAGCGTTTCCTGCGGCTGCCCTTGCGCCGCGTCGATCATCGCCCACAGATCTTCGGGAAAGATCGGCTCGGGGTGCGCGGCGATCTCCGCGCGCGTGAACCAGCGCCAGCTGCGCATGACCCGCTGTTCCAGCGCGGTGTGGCGCGCGGTATCGATCGCCTCGGCATCGGTGCGCACCAGGAAATAGCGCTCGTCGGCGTCCACCGGCACGCCCTCGATCGTTATGAACTGGACGAAGCGCCGCGCGACTTCGGGGCCGGGTTCGGCGTCGATGCCTGTTTCCTCGATCAATTCGCGCCGCGCCGCCGCCGCATAGCCTTCGCCCGGATCGAGTGCGCCGCCGGGCGTGCACCAGAAGGGTGGCCGGTCGTCGGGATCGAAGCGGAACAGCAGGACGCGGTCCTGCCCGTCCAGCAACAGGATGCGCGCCGCCGGGCGTGCGGTGCGGGGCGTGCTCATTCGCCGGGCGCGCGCGCCTTGATCGCCAGCGCGTGGATGCGGCTTTCCAGCAGGTCGGCGAGCGCCTGGTTGACCAGCCGCTGGCGCGCGACGCGGTTCAGCCCGGCGAAGGCGGGGCTCTCCACGGTCACGCTGAAATGCGATTCGCCGGTGCCATCGTCGCCCAGATGGCCGCGATGCTGCGCGCTGTCGTTGCTGACGGCGAGATGCGTGGGGGCGAGCGCGGCGGTGAGGCGGGCCGTGATGATGTCGGCAAGCGGGGCAGTGGCAGAGCGTGTCATGCCGCCTATATAAGCCGTTTTGCCGAGAGAGTCGCGTGCCTGCCAACCACCCCCGCAAAGATCGCCCCAGCGCCCGCTTCCACGGCCGTGTGGAAGCGCAGGGCAGGCTGTGCGCGCATCCGGGCTGCACCGAGCCGGGCGAGTTCCGCGCGCCGCCGCTGGAGGGGGCAGTGGGCACCGGCGATGGCCCGCCGCCGTTCCGCTGGCTGTGCCTCGACCATGTCCGCGCATTCAACGCGGGGTATAATTTCTTCAGCGGCATGAGCCCCGACGAAATCCACGACGCGCAGCGGCCCTATGCCGGCTGGGAGCGCGAGACGCGGGCGTTCAACGCCACCGGCGGCGCGGATCGCCCGCCGCGCTGGGCCGATTTCTCCGATCCGCTCGACGCCATCGGCGCCCGCTTCCGCAGCCGGATGGCGGAGCAGGCGGGGCGCAAGGACGGCAAGCCGCTGTCGGGCATGGACCGCGACGCGCTGCGCACGCTGGCGCTGGACGTCGATGCCGATCGCACGGCGCTGCGCAAACGCTATTCCGAGCTGGTCCGCCGCTATCACCCCGATCGCAACGGCGGCGACCGCAGCCACGAAGGCGCGCTGCAAAAGGTGATCGCCGCCTATCAGCAGCTCAAGGGCTCACCCGCCTTCGCCTGATCGGCGGCGATGCGCTGCGCCACCGCTTCCAGCTGCACCGCCACCGCCATCCAGCCGGCCTCGAAGCCCATGACTTCATGCTGCGCCTTGGTTTCCTCGGACCAGTGGCGTGCCGAGGCGCGGTAGCGGGTGCGTTCGCCTTCGGGCTCGAATTCCCAGATGCCGACCATGAACGCCTCCTGCGGCACCCATCCCGCAGTGAACGCGTCGGTGGTAACGACGCGGCGCTCCGGTATCACCTCCAGGAACACGCCTTCCAGCCGGTTTTCCTCGCCATCGGGGCCGCGCATGATCATCGCGCTGCGGCCGCCGGCGCGCAGCTCGAAGGCGATCAGTTCGGTGGTCCAGGGCTTGGGGCACCACCATTGTTCGAGATGGTCGGTCCAGGCCGACCACACGGCGCTGACGGGGGCATCGATCAGCTTCTCGATCGACAGTTCCAGCGAAGGGGTATCGTTCATTGTGTGCTCCTCAGTCCCGATCGGGCGCGCCGAGTGGGAAATAGTGGCGATAGGGGCGCGCCTCGTCCACGGCCCGCGCGACCGAGGGTCGGGCGAGCAGCCGGGCGCGATAGGCGCGCAGCGCCGCATGGGCCTCCGGGATCGGATGGACCCAGTCGGCATAGAACAGCGCGGGCGCGGCGGCGCAGTCGGCCAGGGTGAAGGCGTCGGCGGCGGCCCATTGCCGCGCCGCCATCCATGCCTCCAGCCAGCCATAGATCGTGTCGAGCGCCGCTTTTGCCTGTTCCACGGCCACGGGATCGCGGCGTTCGGCCGGGCGCAGCGCATCGCTGACGACCCGCTGCATGTTCGCCATCACGTGATTGTCGAAGATGCGGTCCATCATCCGCACCTCCAGCGCGGCGTCGCCGTCGGGCAGCAGCGGCGTCGGGCCTGGATGGTGGCGCTGGAGATGCTCGATGATCACGCTCGACTCCATCACCGGCACGCCGCCATCGACCAGTAGCGGGAAGGTGGCCGGCGGCCACAGCCGGGCAAGCGCCGCGCCGTGCTCCGGGAACGCGCGATCCACCGAGCGAAAGGCGAAGGGCGTCGCATTCTCGTACAGCGCGATCAGCACTTTCCAGGTGTAGGACGAGAAGGGGTGGCCATAGAGCTCAAGCATCGGCCGCCGGGCCGCTGACCAGGCCGAACGCCGCCCCCTCCGGGTCGAGCGCCTGCAACACGCGCTCGCCGCCGGGCACGTCCATCGGGCCGTTGGTCACGGTGCCCCCCGCCTGGACGACGCGGTCCTTGGCGGCATCGACATCCGCGACGCGGAAGTAGAATCCCCAGCCCGGACGCGCGCCCGGCGGGGCGCGCATGATCGCACCCACTGCCTCGCCGCCCTCAGGCCCGATAAAGCTGTATTCGCCCATCGCGCCCATCGGCATCCCGCCCATATGGGTCAGGCCGAACTGGCGATGGTAAAAGCCGAGCGCCGCGTCGGCGTCCGGCGTCAGCAGCTCGTTCCAGCCGACATGGCCGAGGCCATGGCGCTGGTAGGCGGTGCTGGTGGCGCCCTCGGTCGCGCCGCGCATCACGTAGAAGGGGATGCCCTGCGGATCGGTGACCATCGCGATGCGGCCGACGCCCGGCGCGTCCCATGCGGGCACCATCACCGTGCCGCCCTCGGCCACGATCGCCGCGACCGACGCATCGACGTCGTCCACAGTGAAATAGGCGAACCACGCCGGCGTCGCCCCTGCCGCGAGCATCGCCGCGTCGAGCTGGAGCACGCCGCCGGCCTGACCGTCGTGTGCCTCGATCATCCGGTAATCGATCGGGCCGGGCGCCGCCTGCGCCGCGATGCGCCAGCCGACCACCGCGTCATAAAATGCCTTGGCGGCGCCCGCGTCGCGGGTCATCAGTTCGTACCACAGGAAACTGCCATGCGGATTGGTCATTGCGTCCTCCTTTTGCGTGGCGATCACGCCTGCCCGACGTCGAGAATCGGCTCGAACCCGCCCCAGAACATGCGCTTGCCGTCGAACGGGATCTCGCCATCGGGCTGCATCCGCTCGTCGGTCATCATCTTGCCCCAGCCGGCGTCGCGCGTGGCCTTGTCGGGCCAGACGACCCACGAGAAGACGATGCCTTCGTCGTCGGTGGCCTGCACCGCGCGATAGAAGTCGGTGGTGTGGCCGCGGGGAATGTCTTCCCCCCAGGTCTCGACCACGCGCAGCGCCCCGAATTCCTGGAACATCGGCGCGACTTTCTGCGCCATGGCGACATAGGCATCTTTCTTGCCCTTCGGCACGGGCAGCACATAACCGTCGATATACATCGTCTCTCTCCTCAGGCGGGTTCGGGCATGGCTGTCTTCAGCTCGCCCAGTTGCGCATCGATCGCCGCGACGAAGCCGGGGCGGGCGGTGCAGCGCCGCTGATAGGCAGCAAGCGCGGGGTGTTCGTCGAGCAGGTCGGTATGGTCGAGCGCGCGCAGCGCTGACGCCATCAGCAGATCGCCGGCCGTGAAGCTGCCTTCCAGATAGTCGCGGTCGCCCAGCGCCGCTGCCAGCTGCCCCAGCCGCTTGGCGATCGCCTTGACCAGGCTGGGGCGGCGCAGCCTCGCCCATTCCTCGCCTTTCGCGAACAGGTCGACATTGGTCAGCTCCATCAGCTGCGGCTCGACGCTGTTGAGCGCGGCGAACATCCAGCATTGGGCGCGTGCCCGTGCGACGGGATCGCGGGGGAGCAGTGCGTCGGAGCGTTCGGCGATGTGGAGCACGATCGCGCCCGATTCGAACATCCGCACCGCGCCCTCGCGATAGGCCGGCACCTGGCCGAACGGCTGTTCGGCGAAATGGCTGGCGGGGCGGTGGACGGCGCTGATCGGATCGGTGCGATAGGCGATGCCCGCTTCCTCCAGCGCCCAGCGGACGCGGTAGTCGCGCACATAGCCGCGCGCGAAATCCGGCACCCATTCGAAGGTGACGATCTCAATGTCGCTATCGGGGTCCTGAACCATGGTCTTGCTCTCCTGTATTCAGGGGTCGCCTTGGCGTTCGCGGTGCGCTCTTCACGCCGATGCGAGTTCGGGGGCGAACGCCCTGGCGGCGGCCGCTTCGTCCATGAACATCGGTTCGAAGACATGGCCGTCGGGATCGGCGAAGCTGCGGCTGTACATGAACCCCATGTCTTGCGCCGGGCGCACATCGCGGGTGCCGCCGGCGGCACCGGCCTGTTCCACGATGCTGTCCACCGCCTCGCGGCTGTCGCGCGACAGGCACAGCAGCACTTCGCTGACCTGATGCGCGTCGGCGACCGTGCGCGGCGTGAACGTCTGGAAGAAGTCGAGGTGGAGCAGCATGAAGCTGATCGTGTCGGACAGCACCATCGCGCTGGCGGTGGGTCCGCTGAAACGCGGGTCGATCGTGCAGCCGATCGCTTCATAAAAGGCAGTGGCGCGCGCCACGTCCGCAACCGGCAGGTTTACGAAGATCATCTGTGGCACTGGCACTCTCCCCTTTTCCACTCGCGATTCGCGCGGCCATTGATTCGTGCCCACACAGGTTATAAAAAGCAACCATGAAGTTAGAAAATATAACTAAAGGTCGCAAGGATACAAAGCGTTGGTACGACGATGCCTGCGGCACTGCGCTCGCGCTCGAGTTCGTCGGCGAGCGCTGGGCGTTGCTGATCGTGCGCGAATTGCTGCTCGGGCCGCGCCGGTTCGGCGAAATCCGAAAGGGGCTGGCGGGGATCAGCGCAAATGTGCTGACCCAGCGGCTGGCCGGGCTGGAGGCCGACGGCATCGTCATGCGCGAAACGCTGCCGCCGCCCGCCAATGTCCAGGTCTATGCGCTCACCGATTGGGGGCGAGAGGCGGAGCCGGTGGTGATGGCGCTGGGCCGCTGGGCGCTGCGTTCGCCCCGGCACGATCCCAGCATGCCCTTTTCGCGCGTGTCGCTGATGCTGGCGCTGCGGATGATGCTGCTCCCGGAAAAGGCCGCGGGATGGGCCGGCCGGATCGGCTTCCGGCTGGGCGAGGAAAGCTATCTGACCGAGGTCGCCGACGGCGCGCTGGCGATCACGCGCGGCAGCCTGGAAGGGGCGGAGGCGGTGTTCGTCGGCGCGCCCAATGACTTCCTGCCGGTGCTGTTCGGATCGATGCCGCTGGCGATGGCGCTGGCCGAGGGGCGCTTTGCCGTGGAGGGTGATACCGAACGCGCCGCCGCCTTTGCCGGGTTGTTCCTGCTGCCGCCCAAGGTCGGGGGATAGCGCGGCCGCCGGACATCGACGTTGCGGTGCGGCACGCAAGCCACTAGGTCCGGTGCGACACTAGGACCGAGACCATGGCAGATATTCCCAACACCCAGCCCGATAGCCGGGAAACCACGATCCTCGACGCCCCCGACAAGATGGTGAAGGTGCGCGACCTGTTCGGAATCGATTCGGACATGGAATGCCCCGCCTTCAGCATCGCGGACGAGCGCGTGCCCGATCTCGATCCCGCCTATGTGTTCGATCCCGACACCACGCTGGCGATCCTGGCGGGCTTTGCCCACAACCGCCGCGTGATGGTCCAGGGCTATCACGGCACCGGCAAGTCGACGCATATCGAACAGGTCGCGGCGCGGCTCAACTGGCCGTGCATCCGCATCAACCTGGACGCGCATATCAGCCGTATCGACCTGATCGGGCGCGACGCGATCGTGCTGAAGGATGGCCAGCAGATCACCGAGTTCCGCGAAGGCCTGCTCCCCTGGGCGCTCCAGACGCCGACGGCGCTGGTGTTCGACGAATATGACGCGGGCCGCCCGGACGTGATGTTCGTGATCCAGCGCGTGCTGGAGACCGAGGGCAAGCTGACGCTGCTCGACCAGAACCGCGTGATCCGCCCGAGCCCGTGGTTCCGCCTGTTCGCGACGGCCAACACGGTGGGCCTGGGCGACACCAGCGGGCTCTATCACGGCACGCAGCAGATCAACCAGGGCCAGATGGACCGCTGGAACATCGTCGTCACGCTCAACTATCTGCCGGCGGCGGTCGAGGCGAACATCGTGCTCGCCAAGTCCGGCGAATATGACAAGCCGGGCGGGCGCGAGACCGTGGAGAACATGGTCCGCGTCGCCGATCTGACGCGCCGGGGCTTCATCAACGGCGACATCTCCACCGTGATGAGCCCGCGCACCGTCATCACCTGGGCCCAGAACACGCTGATCTTCGGCGATGTCGGCTTCGCGTTCCGCCTGTCGTTCCTCAACAAGTGCGACGAGGCCGAACGCGCGCAGGTCGCCGAATATTACCAGCGCGTCTTCGGCAAGGACCTGCCCGAGAGCGTGGTGGGGAAGGCGTAAGCGAGCGATGGCCGCCGACACGCCGCTGGAACGGCTGCGCAACGTCCTGGGCGGCACCGCACGGGCGCTGTCGGGCGAGGCGGAGCTGGAGCTGAGCTTCACCTCCGATGCGCCGCGCCAGGATGGCAAGAGCATCAAGGTGCCGATGCCCGCGCGCGGCGTGCCGGTGGAGCAGGTGGGCGAGGCGCGCGGCTTTGCCGATGGCTTCGCGCTGCGGCTGCGGCACCATGACGTGAAGTTCCACCAGCGCACCGCGCCGCAGGAGGCGGTGGCGCGCGCGGTGTTCGACGCCGTGGAGACCGCGCGAGTCGAGGCGCTGGGGTCGCGCGGCTATGCCGGCATCGCGGACAATCTTGAGGCGTCGCTCAACCTGAAGCTGCGCTCCGACCCGATCGCCCGCGCGCGCAATCGCGACGAAGTGCCGCTGTCCACTGCCGTCGGGCTGCTTGTGCGCGAGCGGCTGACCGGGCGCGCGGCGCCGGCATCGGCGGCGATGGGCATGGCGCTGGTCCGCGACTGGATCGAGGAACGCGGCGGCGGCGATCTGGACGCGCTGGGCCTCGCGATCGACGACCAGCGCGCCTTTGCCGCACTCGCGACCAAGCTGCTCCAGGACCTGGAACTCGTCGAGGGCGACCGGGTGCCCGAGGAAAGCGAGGACCAGGACGGCGGCGACGACGAGGAAGGCACCGACGACCAGGACCAGCCCAGCGACGACGAAGGCGATGCCGAAGCCGGCCAGGGCGAAGGCCAGGCCGAGGCGCGCGGCGAACAGCGCGAGTCCGACCAGACCGAGGAAGGAGACCAGCAGGACTCCGAGGCGATGGACGATGGCGACGGCGAGCCGGGCGACGATGGCGAGGAAGGGATGCTCCCCACGCGCCCCAACCGCCCGTGGAGCGACCTGCCGCCGCAATTCGAATACAAGCCGTTCACGCGCCAGTTTGACGAGGAAGTCTCCGCGCTCGACCTGTGCGATGCCGAGGAGCTGGACCGGCTGCGCGCCTATCTCGACCAGCAGCTCGTGCATCTGCAGGGCGCCGTGACCAAGCTCGCCAACCGGCTTCAGCGCCGGCTGATGGCGCAGCAGAACCGCAGCTGGGATTTCGACCAGGAGGAAGGCATCCTCGACGCCGCCCGGCTGGCGCGCGTGATCGTCAATCCGATGCTGTCGCTCAGCTACAAGTCCGAGCGCGATACCGAGTTCAAGGACACCGTCGTCACGCTGCTGATCGACAATTCGGGGTCGATGCGCGGGCGGCCGATTTCGATCGCGGCGATCAGCGCGGACATCCTTGCCCGCACGCTGGAGCGGGTGGGGGTCAAGACCGAGATACTGGGCTTTACCACGCGCGCGTGGAAGGGCGGGCAGAGCCGCGAGAAATGGCTGGCCGACGGGCGCCCGCCCCAGCCGGGCCGTCTCAACGACATCCGCCACATCGTCTACAAACAGGCCGACGAGCCGTGGCGTCGCGCCAAGCGCTCGCTGGGCCTGATGATGCGCGAAGGGCTGCTCAAGGAGAATATCGACGGCGAGGCGCTGCTGTGGGCGCACAACCGGCTGATCGCGCGGCCCGAGGACCGCAAGATCCTGATGGTGATCTCCGACGGTGCGCCGGTGGACGATTCGACGCTGTCGGTGAATTCGGGATCGTATCTGGAGCGCCATTTGCGCCAGGTGATCGGCTGGATCGAGTCGCGCTCGCCGGTCGAGCTGGCGGCGATCGGCATCGGGCATGACGTGACGCGCTATTACCAGCGCGCCGTGACGATCATGGATGCCGAGCAGCTGGCCGGCACGATGGTCGAGCAGCTCGCGGCGCTGTTCGACACCGAATGACGATCGATCCGCCGCCGGGCGGGTTTCGCGGGCCCGTGAAGCGATCGGTGACGATCGCGGGGCACCAGACCTCGATCAGCCTGGAGCCGCTCTTCTGGGACGCGCTGGAGGCGCAGGCGGCGTCGCGCGCGCTGCCGCTCAACGCGCTGGTCGCGGCGATCGATCATGCCCGCATCCAGTCCGACGATCCGCCCAATCTGGCGAGCGCGATTCGCACCTGGCTTGTTGCGACAAATTTGCGACAAGTCTGATAACTCTTCGCAATAGCGTTGACTCTGAGAACGCTTCGCAATAGCTGACCCCGCAAAGATACCGTCAAGGGGGATTTATTTCGTGAAGCGTTCCGCACCTGCCGCGTCGCCGGCCTTTCTTGCGCTCGCCTGCGTCGGCTTCATCGCCAGCGCCCCCGCGCACGCAGCCGAGCCGGACCCGGATCACGGCGCCAAGGCGACCGATGCAGCGGACAACGACGCCCAGGACCGCGAACAGATCCTCGTCACCGGCGCCCGCCAGGAGTTGGAAGGCCCCAAGGCGACGGCGAAGGTGGTCAATACGCCGCGCTCGGTAGTCGTGCTCCCCGCTTCGGTGATCGAGGAAACCGGCTCGGCCACGCTCGCCGATGCGCTGCGCACCGTCCCCGGCATCACCTTTGGCGCGGCGGAAGGCGGCAACCCGATCGGCGACCGTCCCTTCATCCGCGGTTTCGACAGCCAGGGCAGCACCTTTGTCGATGGCGTGCGCGACATCGGCGCGCAGACCCGCGAAGTCTTTGCCACCGAACAGGTCCAGGTGGTGCGCGGCTCCGATTCGACGCTGGGCGGGCGCGGCAGCGCGGGCGGATCGATCAACATCGTCTCCAAGCTGCCCGTCACGAACAATTTCGTCGCCGTGAACGCCAGCCTGGGCACCGCTGATTACAAGCGGCTGACGCTGGACGTGAACCAGAAGCTGACCGACTTCATCGGCGTGCGCGTCGCGGCGATGGTGCACGATCAGGACGTGGCGGGTCGCGACGCGATCTGGTCGCGCCGCTGGGGCGTGGCGCCGTCGATCACCCTCGGCCTGGGCACCGACACCCGGCTGACCGCCGCCTACTACTATCTGGAAAGCCATGAGCTTCCCGACAGCGGCATCCCGTTCCTCTACACGCTGGCCAATGCCCCCGGCACTGGCGAGATCCTGAGCGAGCCGGCAATGGGCGACGTCACCACGATCGCTGGCACCAAGGGCCATGTTTCGCGCTCGAATTTCTATGGTCTCACCAACCGCGATTTCCGCGATGCCAAGACGCATCAGGCGACGCTGCGCTTCGAGCATGATTTCGGTGGCATCACGCTGCGCAACACTGCCCGCTACGGCTTCAACGAACAGAATTACATCTTCACCCTGCCGGACGACAGCCAGGGCAATGTCTATGGCACCGCCGCGACCAACCCGACGACGGGCACGGCAGGCACGCGCGGCGACGTGCTGACCGGCGGTTATGTCTGGGTGCGCGGCAACACCCGCTATGGCTATTCGGAAACGCTGACCAACCAGACCGACCTGTACGGCACCTTTGAAACCGGCGGGATCAAGCATAGCTTCGCGGTCGGCGCGGAAGTGAGCTGGGAGAAGGCGCGACGCGGGGCCTATGTCTCCGCAAACGGATCGACGGTCAGCCCGCGTTGCAACACCGCGACGATCGCGCGCTATTACTGCACCAGCCTGTTCACGCCCAACTATGACGCGCCCTGGGTCAACTATGCCAGCGACACCTCGACCGTGGCGACTCCCATCGTCAAGGGCGCGCCGCTGAGCGAGACCCAGAACGATGCCAGCACGGTTTCGGTCTATGGCTTTGATTCGATCACGCTGCTGCCGCAGCTGATGCTCAACCTCGGCGGGCGCTTCGATCGCTTCAAGTCGAAGGTGACGCCGGGCCAGGCGGCGAGCGCCAACCCGACCACGGCCTTCTCGCTGTCGCGCACGGACGAACTGTTCAACTGGCAGGCGGGCCTGATCTTCAAGCCGACCGCGAATACCAGCCTCTACGCCAGCTACGCCACTGCCGCGACGCCGCCCAACAGCCTGTTGGGCGAAGGGCAGGAAGCCAACGGCCTGGGCACCACGATCGCCGCCGCCGACCTGCTCGACAGCCTGAAGGTGGAAAAGACCAAGTCGTACGAGGTCGGCGCCAAGGCCAGCCTGTTCAACGAACAGCTCGCCCTCGGCATCGCCGCCTTCCAGACCGACACCGACAATGCCCGCGTGACGGGCCCGGGCAACACGGTGGAGTTCGTCGGCAAGCGCCGTATCCGGGGTGTCGAGCTGACCTTCAACGGCAAGGTCACCGAATGGCTGACCGTGTTCGGCGGCTATACCCATCTGGACCCCAAGATCGTCGATGGCGGCATGACCATTCTGACCGCCGCTGCGATCACGCAGACCACCGGTGGTGTCACTACCGTGATCCAGCCTGCAAAGACGCTCGCTGTCCCCTCGGTCAACACCGGGCGCCAGGCGACCCAGACGGCGAAGGACAGCTTCACGCTGTGGGCCGACCTGAAGCCCACCCGCCGGCTGAGCATCGGCGGCGGCGCGTTCTACACCAGCCGGGTGTTCGGCGGGTATCAGGACAACCGTAGCTACACCCAGAATGCAGCGGGAGTGACGACGTTTACGCCGGCGACCAAGGTGATCCTGCGCTCGATCCCCGAATATTGGCGCTTCGACGCGCGGCTGGGCTACAAGGTCAGCGACAATATCCAGCTGAGCGTCAATGTGCAGAACCTGACCGACAAGGTGTATTACACCCAGGCCTATGCCTCGCACTACGCCACGATCGCGCCGGGCCGCTCGGCCTTTGCGACGCTCGGGTTCAAGTTCTGACCGGGTTTCAATCCCTCTCCCCCCAGGAGCTCGCCGCCCGCCTTTCCGGTTCGCCGGAAGCGCGGGCGGCGCTGATTCGCGAAGGTGCCGAGGCGGGCGTGGCCGAGGCGCAGGCGGTCTATGGCCAGATGCTGCTCGACGCGGGCGAACCCGGCGCGGCGTTCGGCTGGTTCAACAAGGCGGCGGGGCAGGGGCATCTGATGGCGCTCAACATGGTCGGGCGCTGCTATGACCTTGGCTGGGGCGTGCGCGTGGACAAGGTGCGCGCTGCCGAATGCTTCCGCATCGCTGCGACGCGCGGGCTCGACTGGGGCATGTACAATTATGCCACCGCCCTGACGCTGGGCGAAGGCTTGACCGAGGACAAGGCGGCGGCGCTCGGCTGGTTCGAGAACGCCGCGGCGCAGGGTGGCGATGCCGCGGCCAAGGCGACCAACTATATCGGCAGCTTCCACGAGGATGGCTGGGTAGTGGCGCCCGACCGTGCGCGTGCCGCCGAATGCTATGGGATCGCGGCCGAGGGCGGCGACTTCCGGGGCATGTTCAACCATGCGCGCATGCTGGCCGAGGCGGGCCGGTTCGACGCGGCGCGCGGCTGGATCGTGCGCTGTGCCGAAACTGCCACCCCGGCCTTTCTTGCCAAGGCGCGCGCGTTCCTGAAGGCGTCGCCCTGGCCCCTGCTGCACGAGGCGCTGTGATGCTGATTACTATTCCCGACCTGCTGAGCGCCGATCAGGTCGCGCGCATCCGTGCCATCATCGACGCAGCGGAATGGGTGGACGGCAATGTCACCTCGGGCGTCCAGTCGGCACTGGCCAAGCGCAACGAACAACTGCCGGAGGGCACGCCGGCGCATGCCGAAGCCGGGGCGATCATCCTGGATGCGCTGGCAGCCTCGCCGCTGTTCGTCGCCGCCGCGCTGCCGCTCAAGGTGTTTCCGCCGCTGTTCAATCGCTACGCGGGCGGGCAGGCCTTTGGCAACCATGTCGACAACGCGATCCGCATCAAGCGCGGCAGCGATTTCCGCATCCGTTCCGACCTGTCGATGACGGTTTTCCTCGAATCGCCCGAGGCCTATGACGGCGGCGAACTGAAGATCGAGGGGCTGTTCGGGACCGAGGGGGTGAAGCTGCCCGCCGGCCATGCCGTGCTCTATCCCTCGTCCAGCCTCCACCGCGTCGAGCCGGTCACGCGCGGCGCGCGGGTGGCCAGCTTCTTCTGGCTCCAGTCGATGGTCCGCGACGATGGCGAACGCCGCATCCTGTTCGAGCTGGACCAGTCGATCCAGGCGCTGGCGGGCAATCTGGGGCAGGGGAATGCGCAGGTGATCGAACTCACCCATGTCTATCACAACCTGCTGCGCCGCTGGGCCGACGCCTGAGGGGAATCTCTCCGGCGCGGCGGGGGAGAGCGGTTTAGCGCGAAGCGCTATTTGGTTCACGCGAAGGCGCGAAGGCGCGAAGATTTTTTCGCGCAGAGGCGCAGAGAGCGCAGAGAGCCTCGCCCCCCGCGCAAAGCGCAGAAATCGCATCCGAGCAACACGCGATGAAGCCGCGATGGCGGAGATACGCTGCCACGGGCGCACCCCCTCTGCGTCCTCCGCGCCTCTGCGCGAAATATATTCTAAAGCGCTTCGCGCCTTCGCGTGCGACCCAATGCGCAGGCTGGACCCGCGCCCCCACCCGGCCACCCATAGAATATTGCTTGGATGGCCGAATGGGAGAGCGGGCCGGCGCCGCTCGCGGTCAGAAGGCGGCGGAGACCGAGAACACGACCTTGCCCGATGCGATCGACGATCCATCCTTGGTCGACGAGAAATTGGGCAGCAGGTAGCGCGAATCGGCGCGGGTGATGTCGGTGCCGACATAGGCGATGCCGAGCACCAGCGGCCCGACGGCGACATCGGCGCCGACCAGATAGTCCAGATACTTGCCGGTCGGCGCGACGCTGGTGCCGTTCGGGCCCAGCCCCGGATTGCCGTCCGAATAGCCCAGATGCGCCTTGGCGGTGATCGGCGAGCCCGGAATGCCCGTGGACAGATCGCCCCAGACGTAGAAATTATCCTCGCTCTGCCCCCGGCTGTACGGCGTGTTCGAGAAATTGCCGAGCGCTTCCTGCTTGGGGGCATAGGCGACGCCCGCCAGCGCCGTCACGGGGCCGAGCGTGGTCGATGCCTTGGCATAGAATTCGGCGAAGTCGGTTTTGTCGGCACCGCCGGGATACATGTACCAGGTCAGCCCGACGTCGAGCGCCGATCCTTCGCCCAGCGGCAGCTTGTAGCCGGCGACCAGGTCGAGTTCGGTGTTCGATCCGCCGAACGTGCCCCACCCGGCCAGGTTCGATCCCCAGGCCGCGACATAGGCGCCGCTTTCATGGCTGATGGTAATGCCGCCCTGGACCGCGATTTCCTCATCGGACTGCGATACCCCGCGGAAGCGATAGTCGGAGACGAGCGCGACCGATCCGCTGACGGTGACGGGCGGCGGCGGGCTGGTATCCTGGGCAAAGGCCGGTGCGGCGATGGCGAGGCAAGCGGCGGTGGCCGTAGCTGCGGCGATAGAACGGAACGTCATGGAACCCCCTTGTGTAACGGTTGGGTGGTCCCTGCCTGCACCCGGTCGCCACAGCCTCTCTGCATGTCTTGCGACACGGGGGCAGGATCGATCCGGATGCCTTTTTACTATGCCTGGCGCGCTGCTGGTTTCTTGCTGAAGCGTGACGAACTGTTGCCGGCGCCGTATCGGCGGGGCTGTTGCATGAAAGCATCGGGCCCGCCTCCAGGGGGTGGAGACGGGCCCGACGGTTGGGTCGAGACTCAGGCGCCTAATGCGCCATGGCGAGCCCGGCGGTCTTGCCCGACGCGCCGTGCAGCTCGACATCGCCGCCGGCGGCGCGGCGGCGTGCCAGCCAGTCCTTCATCAGCTCGGAGCAGGTGTGGTCCATTGCCGAAAGACCCGCGACGTCAAGGCGCACCGGGGCACCGCTCGGCACCGAATCCAGCGTGTCCGACAGGCGCGGCAGCGTCAGGAACGTCGCCCCACCGGTCAGGCGAACGGTTTCGCGGTCGCCATCCTGGTCACGGAACACCTTCAGGCGCAGATGGCGCAGGTTGGGGATCAGCTCCAGCAGCGACAGGCCGATGCCGACCAGCACGCCGGTCAACAGGTCCTGCGTCACCACCAGCACCAGCGTGATCGCCCAGATCGCCACGGGCAGCGCGCCGTAATCGCGGAACAGGTGCTTGGCGTGCTTCAGGTTCACCAGACGATAGCCGGTGACGACCAGCACCGCGCCCAGCGCCGCCATCGGGATTTCGGCAAGGACGAACGGCAGCGCCGCGACCATGCCAAGAATCCAGATGCCGTGCAGGATGGTGGACAGCCGGGTCGTGGCGCCCGCCTGGACGTTGGCCGAGCTGCGCACGATCACGCCGGTCATCGGCAGCGCGCCGGCAACACCGCAGAGCAGGTTGCCGATGCCCTGCGCGCGCAGTTCCTTGTTATAGTCGGTGCGCACGCCGTCGTGCATCCGATCCACCGCCGCCGCCGAAAGCAGCGTCTCTGCGCTGGCGATGAACGCAATGGCAAGCGCCGCGCCGATCACGGCGGGGTCGAGGAAGCGTGCGGCAAAGCCCGAATCGGGCAGCGCGATCGCGCCGGCGATGTTCGCCGGAACGGTAACCCGCGAAACGTCGAGCCCCAGCGTGAACGCGATCAGCGTCGCCGCGACGACGCCCAGCAGCGCGCCGGGGACGAGCCGCAGCGCCTTGGGACGGAATTTCTCCCAGCCGATCATGACGCCGATCGTGACCAGCGCAATGATGATCGCCAGCTCGGCCGCCGCGATGTCGGGGGACAGGCCGAACAGGCGGCCCGGCATCGCCATCAGGTTCTGGAGGCCGCTGGGCAGCGGCTTCTGGTCGAACATGACGTGGAACTGGCCGACGACGATCAGCACGCCGATGCCGGCCAGCATGCCATGGACGACGGCCGGCGAAATCGCGCGGAACCAGCCGCCCAGGCGGAAAATGCCCGATACGACCTGGATCGCACCGGCAAGGATCAGGATGGGACCCAGCGCCGACAGGCCCTGGTCGCGCACCAGTTCATAGACGATCACCGCCAGGCCGGCGGCGGGGCCGCTGACCTGGAGCGGCGAACCCGCAAGCGCACCTACGACGATGCCGCCGATGATGCCGGTGATAAGCCCCTTTTCCGGGGGCACGCCGGACGCGATCGCGATGCCCATACACAGGGGCATCGCGACCAGGAACACGACGATAGACGCCGTGAAATCGCGTCCGACGACGTTCATCGACGGGAGTTTCACTCCGCTGCCTCCGCATAGGTGACGTCCGACGCAATCCGCTGGCCGGCGGCGAGTGCCACGGGCAGGGGCTGGTCTTCACGGATCTGCACGAAACGGCCGGTATTGCCGTCCAGCGCCAGCATCGCGCCCGCGCCGATATCAAAGAACCAGCCGTGCAGCGCGATCTGGCCGCGCGCGATCCCGGCGGCGACCGACGGGTGCGTGCGCAGGTGCGCGAGCTGGGCGACCACATTCTCCATGCTGGCGGTGCGCACCGCTTCGCCGTTCTCCATTTCCGGATAGCCCTGGCGCACGACGCATTCGGCGGCGTGGCTGTGGCGCAGCCAGGCGGCGACGTTGGGCATGCCGTTCAGCATTTCCGGGTTCATCAGCGCCTTCATCGCACCGCAGTCGGAGTGACCGCAGATGATGATGTCACGCACGCCCAGCGCCGCGACGGCATATTCCACCGTCGACGAAACGCCGCCATTCTGGGTGGCGAAGGGGGGCACGATATTGCCCGCATTGCGGCATACGAACAGGTCGCCGGGTGCCGCCTGCATGATATGCTCGGGCACCACGCGCGAGTCCGCGCAGGAAATCATCAGCGCCTTCGGGCTTTGCCCGTGTGCCGCCAGCTTGGCGTAAAGAGCGCTCTGGTCCGGAAAAACCTGCTTCTCGAAACTGAATACTCGGCCGATTAGCTCGTTCACGAAACTGCTCCTTCCAAGACCCGCACGATGCGGGATTAGGAACAGTACGTAAGTGCTCCGCTTTGCCGCAGTGCAGCGGCTACGTTACGAAAGGTTGCTTGGCGGCACTGGCAGGCAGATCTCGGCGCGAAGCCCGCCCTCGGCCCGATTGGTCAGCGTCAGTGTGCCGCGATGCTCGGCCACCGCGCGCACGACGATCGCCAGTCCCAGTCCGAGTCCGATCGTGTCGCGCGACCGCGCCGTGTCCAGCCGGACAAAGGGTTCGAGCACTTGCGCCAGCTGGTCCTCGGGGATGCCGGGGCCGTCGTCCTCGACCGCGATCCGCACCTGATCCGCGTGGCGGGTCAGCGTGATCGTTACCGTGTCGCCATGATGGAGGGCGTTCTCGACCAGGTTGACCAGCGCGCGTTTCATCGCGGAGGGGCGCACTGCCATTTCGAGATGCGCGGGGCCGCGATAGTTGCCGTCACGCCCGCGATCGGCGATCTCGTCGCACAGCGAGGCGCACAGCACGGCCAGATCGATCACGACCAGCTTCTCGCTCTCGCTCTCGCCGCCCAGATAAGCGAGCAGCGACGCGATCATCGCTTCCATCTCGGCGACATCCGCCTCCACCGCGTCGCGCAGCGCATCGTCGGGAATGCCGTCGGCGCGCAGCCGCAGCCGGGCCAGCGGGGTGCGCAGATCATGCCCCACCGCCGCCAGCGCCTGGGTGCGATCGGCGATCAGCCGGTGGATGCGGGCGCGCATCCGGTTGAACGCGCGGATCACGCGGCGGACTTCGCTCGACCCCCCTTCGGGGACTTCCTCTTCGCTGCCGCTGCCGACATTGTCGGTCGCCTGCGCCAGCCGGCGGAGCGGCAACAGCGTCTGGCGCACCATCAGGCCGCCGATCAGGATCAGCGCCGCCGCCGGAATCATCGCCAGCAATACGCGCTCGATCACGAGATTGGGCTGGTGGACCGACTCCTGTGTCGTGAAGTACAGCCAGCTGCCATCCGACAGCCTGAGCCCCCCGGTCGTCACCGCGTCGCGGCCCGGCGAGGCCAGGTTCAGCCGCAGGTCGGCATCGGCCAGCCCCGGCTCCCATCCCACGATCTGGTGGTACATCCGGTCGAGCGAGGGGGCGAGGCGGGGCGGGGGCAGCAGATGCGGCGCCCAGCGAATCTCATAGCGATTGGTGGTCAGTTCGTGCGCCATCGCCGGGCGCTCGATCGCGGGGCGCTCCTCGACCAGCTTGCGCGCGATGACCAGATGCTCGGCCAGCCGCCGCGCCTCGTCGTCCTGGAGCGAGAAGTGGCTCGCGCGTTCGTAGAGCAGCGTCGAGACGCCGAACTCCAGCGTCAACGCGAGCAGCAGGATCGCGAAGATGCGCCCGACCAGCCCGGCCGGGGCGTGGAGCCAGGGCTTCAATCGCGCGTGACCGGCGCGTTCAGCATATAGCCGACGCCGCGCACGGTGACGATCGGCGCATCGACGCCGGTGCCCGAAAGCTTGCGGCGCAGGCGGCTGACCAGCACGTCGATGCTGCGATCCGAACTGTCGCCCAGCCGCGTGCGCGACAATTCGATCAGCCGCTCACGCGCGATGACGCGGCCGCTATGGTCGCACAGCGTGACGAGCAGGTCGAACTCGGCGCCCGTCAGGTCGACGACACCGCCGGTGGGGGACAGCAATTCGCGGCGCGGCAGGTTGATCGTCCAGCCATCGAACTTGAGCAGCCCGCTGGGGCGCTGCGACGGCTGGCGTTCCACGCCGCCCCGGCGCAGCACCGCGCGCACGCGTGCGATCAGCTCGCGCGTGCTGAACGGCTTGGCGATATAATCGTCCGCGCCCAGTTCCAGGCCGACGACCCGATCGGTCTCGCTGCCCTTGGCCGAGAGGAAGATGATCGGCACTTCGCTTTTCTGGCGGATCGCGCGGCACAGGTCGATGCCGCTGGTGCCCGGCAGCATGATGTCGAGCAGCACCAGATCGACGGGCCCCTGGTCGAGCGCCAGCCACATTTCGGGCGCCGAACAGGCCGGGCGTACCGTATAGCCATTTTCCTGCAGCGCGCGCGTGGTCAGCGTCCGCAAGGGCGGATCATCCTCGACCAGTACAATCGTGGGCAGCACGGTTTGGGGCTCGGCAAGGTACATTACGGACAGGGAGGTAGGCATGCGGGCGGGGAGGGTCAACGCGCAAGCAACACTTTGTCATGGCCGCGCCAAGGGGCAGCAAGCTTGGCACCCTAACTCCGGCACTCGTGAAGAACCTGCGAGGAGAGTTCAGGATGCTGAAGTTCGTATTGATCGGTGCACTCGCCATCGCCGCAACCCCGGCGATCGCGCAGGATCGGGCCCATGGCCCGCAACAGGTGAGCGACGCACTCAAGGCCGGCTGCTCGGTGCAGCAGGTCCATGTGCCCGCCGGAAAGATCGGATCGGCCCCGGCCATCGTGCGTTGCGACGCGCAGGCCCAGCTGGCCGTCGCCGATCGTGCTGCCCGCGACGCGAAGCGCGGCGGCACCGACTGAGGCCCCGTCACCCGGGCATGCCCCCCCCTTTGCCCGGGTGACACCCTCTTGCGCCATCAGGCGCCTTACGCCATCAGCCGGTAGCCTACGCCCGGCTCGTTGCGGATCGAGGATTGCGCGGCATCCTCTTCCAGCTTGCGGCGGACGCCGCGCGCGGCGACGCGCAGATACTCGACATCGCCTTCATGGCCCGGCCCCCACACGGCCTTAAGCAGCTGCGCATGCGTCACCACCCGCCCCGGGTGCTTGGCGAGTTCGGCGAGGAAGCCGAATTCCTTGGGGGTCAGGTGCACTTCCGCGCCCAGCCGGCGCACCAGCCGCGCGGCAAGATCGATCTCCACATCGCCGATCCGCACCACCGCATCCTCCGCTTCGGCGGACAGGCGATGGCGCAGTGCGGTGCGGATGCGGGCCAGCACTTCCTCGGTATCGAATGGCTTGGTCACGTAATCGTCGGCGCCCAGGTCGAGTGCGGTCACCTTCTGGTCGGTCGCATCGCGCGCCGAAATGACCAGCACCGCCGCGCCCGTCGCCTTGACCAGCGGCACCAGCTCCAGCCCGTCGCGATCGGGCAGCCCCAGGTCGAGCAGCACCGCGTCGGGCTTGTCGATCTGGAGCGCGGTCATCGCCTCGCGCGCAGTGCCCGCCTCGAACACGCGATAGCCGGCGCGCGCCAGCCCGGCGCCCAGCAGCCGGCGGATCGCCGCCTCGTCGTCGACCACCAGCACCTTGATCGCATTGCTCATTCGCCGGCCTGTCCCTTGCGCAGCCTGGATTCGGGAAAGTGGATCGCGAAGCACGCACCCGCGCGGTCGATGCGGTTCGACGCCGATACGCTGAGGCCCATCGCTTCGGCAAACCCCTTGACGATGGCAAGGCCCAGCCCGGTGCCGCCCTTGCGGTCCGACCCTTCCAGCCGGGTGAACGTCTCGAAGATCCGCGTTTCCTCGCCCGGTGGCAATCCGGGGCCTTCGTCGAGAATGTCGAGCGACAGCCCCTCGCGCTGGCGCCGTGCGGCCACCACGATGGGGGCGCCGGCATCGCCATATTTGGCGGCATTCTCCAGCAGGTTGATGAGGCAGTGGTGGAACAGCTGGGGATCGACCAGCACCAGCGGCAGATCGGGGGCGACGCGCATCTCGATTGCGTGCCCGTCCAGCGCGCGGCGCAGGTCGTGGACCGCCGCCGACACCGCCTCGGCCAGATCGACGGGCTCGATCGCCTGGCGCAGCGCGCCGCCTTCGATCCGCACCATATCGAGCAGGTTGGCGACGAACCGGTGCAGCCGCTCCGCCTCGGTCCGCGCGGCGGCAAGCTGGTCCGCCTGTTCGTCGGACGCGGGGCGCATCTCCGCCAGCATCCCCAGCACGGTCGTCAGCGGGGTGCGCAGATCGTGGCTGACGGACGAGAGCAGTGCGGCGCGCAGCCGGTCGCGCTCCTTCAGCTGGGTGATCGTCGCCATTTCGGCCTCCAGCGCGATCCGCTCCAGCGCGAGCCCCGCCTGGTCGATCAGGCTGAGCAGCAGCGGCAACTGGTCCGAGCGCACCGGTGCGCCGGCATCGGGCCGTGCCAGCCCGAACACGCCCAGCACCTTGCCCCCCGCCGCCAGCGGGTGGAACAGCCATTCGCTGGCGGTGAGCGTGTCCGATCCGCGCCCGGCGGGCTGGTTGTTCTCATAGGCCCAGCGCGCCGCCGCCTGCTCGATCGCTTCCAGCCGCTCGTGCGGCGGATCGGCGGCGACCAGCGCGAGCCCATCGTCGCCCGGCAGCAGCAACAGCGTGTGCACGTCCAGCAACCGCGCGACCTCCGCGCACAATAGCGTGCCGAGCGCGTCGCGGCTGCTCATGCCGGTCAACAGCCCCGAAAAGCCCGCGAGCGCGCTGTTCTGCGCCGCGCTGCGCTGCGCCAGCACCGCCTGTTCGCGCACCCGCGCCGCCAGCTGGCTGCTCACGGCGGCCACGCCCAGCAGCACCAGCACGGTCAGGATGTTCTGCGGGTCCTGGATCGTGAAGGTGCGCGTCGGCGGGATGAAGAAGAAATTATACGCCAGCGACGAGACCAACCCGGTGACGATGCCCGTGCGCAGCCCATAGCGCGTCGCCGCCACCATCACCGGCAACAGGTACAACAGCCCGACATTGGTGATGCTGGCCGAGGCGAAGATGCTCGCCCCCAGCAGCGTGACCAGCGCGGTCAGCCCCAGCGACACGGCATAGCCCGACGCCTTGCCCCAGCCATGCCCGGCGCGCGCGACGCGGCGCCCGCGCGCCGCCTGCTCCTGTGCCATCGGCAGGACGTGGACGGCGACGCCCGGCGTCTCGCGCACCAGCCGGTCGACCACCGAGCCGTGGCGTAGCTCGAACCAGCGCGACCGCGCCGATTTGCCCACGATCAGCTGGGTCGAGCGCGCCTCGATCGTGAAGCGCTTCAGGCCCTCGGCCACGGACTCGGCGGGGACCGAGGCGACCTGCGCGCCCAACTGGCTGGCCAGGTGCAGCGTCGCGGCCAGCCGCGCATTTTCGGCATCGGTAAAGCGGCTCGCGCGCGGCGTCTCGATATGCACCGCCGTCCAGGGCGCGCGCAGTGCGTCGGCGACGCGCTTGGCCGCGCGCACCAGTTCGGGCGCGCCGGGCAGTTCGCTGACCGCGACGACGACCCGCTCGCCCCCGGCCCAGGTGCCCGCCAGCGCGTGGCTGCGCAGATAATCGAGCATCTGCGCATCGACTGCCTGCGCCGCGCGACGCAGCGCCAGTTCGCGCAGCGCCGACAGGTTCGACTTGGAAAAGAAATGCCCCAGCGCGCGGGTGGCCTCGTCGGGGACATAGACCTTGCCCTCCTTCAGCCGCTCGATCAGCTCGTCGGGAGGAATGTCGACGACTTCGATCTCGGCATTTTCCAGCACGCGATCGGGCAGCGTCTCGCGCACCCGCACCTTGGTGAACGAAGCGACGACGTCGTTCAGGCTTTCGAGATGCTGGATGTTGACGGTCGAATAGACGTCGATCCCCGCCGCCAGCAGCTCCTCGACATCCTGGTAGCGCTTGTCGTGGCGGCTGCCGGGGGCGTTGGTGTGGGCCAGTTCGTCGACCAGCACGAGCGCGGGGGCGCGCGCCAGGATCGCGTCGATATCCATCTCGACCAGCGTGTGGCCCAGATGCTCGACGCGGCGGCCGGGGACGATTTCGAACCCCTCCACCTTGGCGCTGGTCTCGGCGCGGCCATGGGTTTCGACCACGCCGATCACGACGTCGATTCCTGCCCGGCGCCGCGCCGCGCCTTCGCTCAGCATCTCATAGGTCTTGCCGACGCCCGGCGCTGCGCCGAGGAACACCTTCAGGCGGCCATGGGCCTCCTGCGCGGCGGCGCGCAGAAGGGCGTCGGGATCGGGTCGGTCGTCGCTCACTCGGCGGCTTGTGCCGCTTGTCCGGGCAGGCTGTCGAGTGCGCGATTGAGCGCGAGGACATTTACGCGCGGCTCGCCCAGAAAGCCGAGCAGCGGCTGTTCGGTCTGGCGCTCGACCAGCGCGCGCAGCGTGGCGACAGGGATGCGGCGTTCGGCGGCGACGCGCTCGACCTGGGAAAAGGCCGCCTCGGGGCTGATATGGGGGTCGAGCCCCGAGGCGGAGGTCGTCACCAGATCGGCAGGGACCGGAGTCGCTGGTGAATGGGGAAGCGCTGCGACATCGGCCTTCACGCGATCGGCCAGGACCTGCGACGTGGGGCCGAGGTTCGAGCCCGAAGAGGCGGTCGCGTCATAGCCCTTGCCCGCGGCGGAGGGACGGCCATGGAAATAGCGCGGGCTGGCAAAGGCCTGCCCGATCAGTTCGGACCCGATGACCTGGCCGTTCGCGCGCACCAGGCTGCCATTGGCCTGTGCGGGAAAGGCGAGCTGGCCGATGCCGGTCAGCGCGGCGGGATAGGCGAGGCCGAGCAGGACCGCGAACAGGATCGTCAGCACGATCGCGGGGCGCAGGGCGGTGGTGAATTCCTTGAGCATTGTCATATCCTTCTTTCCCTCCCCCCACGCGTGGGGGGAGGGGAGACGTTCAGGCGAGGTGGAGCCCCGTCACGGCAAGGTCGATCAGCTTGATCCCGACGAACGGCGCGATCAGCCCGCCCAGCCCATAGACGGCCAGATTGCGCGCCAGCAGCGGGCCCGCCGCCATCGGGCGATACTTCACGCCCTTGAGCGCCAGCGGCACCAGCAGCGGGATGATGACCGCGTTGAAGATGATCGCCGATAGGATCGCGCTGTTGGGCGAACCCAGCCCCATCACGTTGAGCACCGACAGGCCGGGATACAGCGCCAGGAACATCGCCGGGATGATCGCGAAATACTTCGCCACGTCGTTCGCGACCGAAAAGGTGGTCAGCGCCCCGCGCGTCATCAGCAGCTGCTTGCCCAGCCCCACGATCTCGATCAGCTTGGTCGGATCGCTGTCCAGGTCGACCATGTTGCCGGCCTCACGCGCGGCCTGGGTGCCGGTGTTCATCGCGACGCCGACATCGGCCTGCGCCAGCGCGGGCGCATCGTTGGTGCCGTCGCCGCACATCGCCACCAGCCGGCCGCCTTGCTGCTCCTTGCGGATCAGCGCCAGCTTGTCCTCGGGCGTGGCTTCGGCGAGGAAGTCGTCGACTCCTGCTTCTGCGGCGATCGATGCGGCGGTCAGCGGGTTGTCGCCAGTGATCATCACCGTGCGGATGCCCATCCGGCGCAGCTCGGCGAAGCGTTCGCGTACCCCCGCCTTGATGACGTCCTTCAGTGCGATCACGCCCAGCAGGCGGCCGTCCTGCGCCACGGCCAACGGGGTCTGGCCGGACCGGGCGATCTCGTCGCTGCTCTTGCGCAGTTCGGTGGCGGCCACGGTGGTGCCCGCGCCCGGATTGGCGCGCAGCACGGCGTCGACGGCGCCCTTCTGGAGCAGCACGCTGCCGATCTTCACCCCCGACAGCCGCGTCTGCGCGGTGAAGGGGATGATCTCGGCACCCTCGGGCAGCGCCTGGGTGGCGATGCCGAACTTTTCGCGTGCCAGCACCACGACCGAACGGCCTTCGGGGGTTTCGTCGGCCAGGCTCGCCATCAGCGCGGCTTCGGCCAGCGCTTCGGTGCTGACCCCGCCCACGGGGTGGAACGCGCTCGCCTGACGATCGCCGATCGTGATCGTGCCGGTCTTGTCGAGCAGCAGCACGTCGATGTCCCCGGCGGCCTCCACCGCGCGGCCCGACTTGGCGAGCACGTTGAAGCGGACCAGCCGATCCATGCCCGCGATGCCGATGGCCGAAAGCAGCGCGGCGATCGTCGTCGGGATCAGCGTGATGAGCAGTGCGGCCAGCACGGCCACGGGGATGCTGCCCCCCGCATAGCTGGCAAAGCCCGGAATGGTGGCGACGGCGATCAGGAAGATGATCGTCAGCCCGACCAGCAGGATGGTCAGCGCGATTTCGTTCGGGGTCTTCTGGCGCTTGGCCCCTTCGACCAGCGCAATCATCCGGTCTAGGAATCCCTGGCCGGGATCTTGCGTCACGCGCACCACGATCCGGTCGGAAATGACGCGCGTGCCCGCCGTCACGGCCGAACGATCGCCGCCCGCCTCGCGGATCACGGGCGCGCTTTCGCCGGTGATCGCGGCTTCGTTGACCGAGGCGACACCCTCGATCACTTCGCCGTCGGCGGGGATCAGGTCGCCGGTTTCCACCAGCACCAGGTCGCCGCGCTGGAGCGTGGTGGCCGCGACTACGCTATGGTTGCGGCGCGCATCGAGCTTCTTGGCCATCAGCTCGGACTTGGCGGCGCGCAGCGAAGCGGCCTGGGCGCGGCCACGCCCCTCGGCCAGCGCCTCGGCAAAGGTGCCGAACAGCACGGTCAGCCACAGCCAGCCGATCAGCTGGATCTGGAAACCGAACGAGAGCGCATCGGTGCCGATGACGAGCAGCACGGTGAGCAGCAGCGCGACCACGGCGGTGGTGAACAACACGGGGTTCTTCACCAGCTCGGCTGGTTTCAGCTTGCGAAAGGCATCGCCGATCGCCGGCACGACCAGCTTGGCCGAGAACATCGAGGAAGGTGTAGTCATGACGGGATGCCCTTCAGAAAAGCTGGCCGCGGATCATCGCGAGGTGATCGGCGATGGGTCCGAGCGCGAGGCTGGGCAGGAAGGTGAGGCCACCGACGACCAGGATGATGCCGCACAGCAGCCCCACCCACAGCAGGCCGGTGGTCGGGAACGAGCCGGCGCTTTCCGGGGTGTGCCGCTTCGCCGCCAGGCTGCCGGCGATGGCGAGCACGGGGACGATCATGAAGAACCGCCCGATCCACATCGCGACACCCAGCAGCGCGTTGTAGAACGGCGTGCCGGCGGTCAGCCCCGCAAAGGCCGAGCCGTTATTGCCGGTGGCGGAGGCGTGCGCGTACAGGATCTCGGTAAAGCCGTGCGGCCCCTTGTTCAGCGGACCGGCAAGCCCTGCGGGCAGGACAGAGGCGAGCGCGGTGAACCCCAGGATGCACAGCGGCAGCACCGCGATCGCCAGCACCGCCAGCTTCACTTCGCGGCTCTCGATCTTCTTGCCGACATATTCGGGCGTGCGGCCGACCATCAGCCCCGCGACGAACACGCTGAGCAGCGCGAACAGCAGGAAGCCATAGATGCCCGCGCCGACGCCGCCGACGACGATTTCGCCCAGCTGCATGTTGAACAGCGGGATCATCCCGCCCAGCGGGGTGAAGCTGTCGTGCATCGCATTCACGGCGCCGCACGACGCGGCGGTGGTGATGACCGAGAAGAGCGCGCTGGCGGCCGTGCCGAAGCGGACTTCCTTGCCCTCCATATTGCCGCCGGCAACGCCCAGATGGTGCAGGATCGGGTTGCCCGATGCTTCCTGCCAATAGACGATGCCGACGCCCGCGACGAACAGCACCATCATCGCCGCCAGGATCGCCCAGCCCTGGCGCGTGTTGCCGACGGCCTTGCCGAAGGTCCAGGTGAGGCCGACGCCGATCGCGAAGATCGACAGCATCTGGATCAGGTTGGTCAGCGCGGTCGGGTTTTCGAACGGATGCGCGGAATTGGCGTTGAAGAAGCCGCCGCCGTTGGTGCCCAGCATCTTGATCGCTTCCTGGCTGGCGACGGGGCCCAGGATCAGCGTCTGGCGCGCGCCTTCCAGCGTGGTCGTGTCGATCGACGTGGCAAAGGTCTGCGGCACGCCGCTGGCGATCAGGAACAGCGCATAGACGATGCAGATCGGCAGCAGCAGGTACAGCGTGACGCGCGTGCAATCGGCCCAGAAATTGCCGATCGTTCCCGCGCTGCGCCGGGCAAAGCCGCGGAACAGTGCAAAGGCGATGGCGATGCCGGTGGCCGCGCTCAGGAAATTATGGATGGTCAGGCCCAGCATCTGGCTGAGGTTCGACAGCGCGACTTCGCCCGAATACCATTGCCAGTTGGTGTTGGTGGTGAAGCTGACGGCGGTGTTGAACGCACCGTCGGCGCCGATGCCGGCCAGCGCGCGCGGGTTCATCGGCAACACGTCCTGCAGGCGCAGGATCGCATAGGTGAACAGCAGCAGCACGAGCTGGAACAGCAGCATGTGCACGGCATAGGCGCGCCAGCCCTGTTCCTTGTCCGGATCGATCCCGGCCAGTTTGTAGAAGCCGCGCTCGACCGGGCCGAGCACGGTGTGCAGCGGTGTGCGGCGCCCTTCGTACAGGGCGAACAGCCACATCCCCATCGGCTTTGCCAGCGCGATAGTGAGGGCGACGAAGACCAGGATCAGGGTCCAGCCTTGGAGGGTCATGGTGCCGGATCTTTCAAAAACGCTCGGGCCAGACGAGCACGGCCACGAGATAGAGGAGGAGGCCAAGGGCAGTGAGCCCGGCCAGGGCGAGGGACAGCGTCATCGGATGCTCCTCAGGCTTCGTCGCACAGGCGGACATAGGCGAGGGTGAGCAGGAACAGCCCGCCAAGCACCCCCAGCCAGATCAAGTCGTTCATGGGACAGGGTTTCCTTCATCAGCTCCAGTGGCGGCCGGGGATGGGGATCAGGCGGAACAGCCCGGGCCCCTCGACCAGAAAGGCGCCGCCCAGCCCGAGACAGGCAGTGGCGAGAGCGGCGGCGGCAAATTCGATGAGCGTCGCGGCATGGCCGGGCGGGTGCGTCACCGCCCGGTGCAGCCACATTGCGGCAGCGACGCAGAGGCTCAGCAGCACCGCGCCCGCCGCGCGCACCGCGATTTCTTCCCGCCAGCCATGGGTGCCCGTCTCCAGACGGCGCCAAAACATGCGCACCGGTCGCACTCCGTAACTAAAATCGATGGGCGCGATGTGGTGCGGGGGGCCGTTAAGGTTCCACGGGGAAGATTGGGCGCCGCATAAAGAAGCCATAAAGTTTGTGGCGTCCGCGCGCGGGCGTGACTAGCTGCTGCCGATGGACGACTCTCAGGACTCGCACGCACATCAGGAAAAGCTGCCTACCCTCGCGCTGGGCGCGATCGGGGTGGTGTTCGGCGATATCGGCACCTCGCCGCTCTATGCGCTGAAGGAGAGCTTTATCGGCCACCATCCGCTGGCGGTGGACCGGCCGCATATCTTCGGCGTGCTGTCGCTGATCTTCTGGACGATGATGCTGGTCGTCACGATCAAATATGTCTTCATCATCCTGCGCGCCGACAACAAGGGCGAGGGCGGCAGCCTGGCGCTGCTGGCGCTGATCGGGCGCAAGCTGGGACAGAACCGGTGGAGCGCGGCGATCGCATCGCTGGGCGTCATCGCCACGGCGCTGTTCTATGGCGACGCGATCATCACGCCGGCGGTGTCGGTGCTGTCGGCGGTCGAGGGGCTGACGGTGGTGCAATCCGGACTGGCGCCGCTGGTGCTGCCGATCGCGATCGTCATCCTGATCGCGCTGTTCGCGATCCAGTCCCATGGCACGGCGGCGATGGGCAAGATGTTTGGGCCGGTGATGGTGGTCTATTTCCTTGTGCTGGCGGTGCTCGGCGTGATGGGTATCGCCCGCGCGCCGGAAATTCTGTGGGCGCTCAGCCCGCATTATGCCGTGCAGTTCTTCCTGCTCGATCCGAAGCTGGCGTTCCTGGCGCTGGGATCGGTCGTCCTCGCGGTCACCGGCGCCGAGGCGCTGTACGCCGATATGGGCCATTTCGGGCGCAAGGCGATTTCGATCTCGTGGCTGTACGCCGCGTTCCCGTGCCTGATGCTCAACTATCTGGGCCAGTCGGCGCTGCTGCTCACTACGCCCTCCGCAGTGGAGAATCCGTTCTTCCTGATGGCGCCCGACTGGGCGCGGCTGCCGCTGGTCATCCTTGCGACGATGGCGACCGTCATCGCGAGCCAGGCCGTGATTTCGGGCGCCTTCTCGGTCTCGCAACAGGCGGTCCAGCTCGGCTTCCTGCCCCGGCTGCGCATCCTCCACACCAGCGCCAAGGCGGCGGGCCAGATCTATATCCCGCTGGTCAACTGGGCGCTGCTGTTCCTCGTCATCCTGCTGGTGCTGGGCTTCAAGACATCGAGCAACCTTGCCGCCGCCTATGGCATCGCCGTCACGGGCACGATGCTGATCACGGCGTGCATGCTGGGCGTGCTGACCGCCACGGTGTGGAAATGGCCGCCGGTCGTGTCGGTGCTGGTCACGGGCACCTTCCTGCTGGTCGACGGGCTGTACTTCGCATCGAACGCGACCAAGATCCCCGATGGCGGCTGGTTCCCGCTGCTGGTCGCGGCGGTGGCGTTCACGCTGCTGACGACCTGGGCGAAGGGGCGGCGGCTGGTGCGGGCGCGGTTGCAGGAAAGCGCGATGCCGTTCGACCTTTTCATCCGCTCGGCTGGGCTGGCGGCGCAGCGGGTGCAGGGCACGTCGGTGTTCCTCGCCTCCACCGCCGACGGCATCCCGCCGTCGCTGCTCCATAACCTGAAGCACAACCGCGTGCTGCACGAGCGCGTCGTGGTGCTGACCGTCGCGATCGAGGGCGTGCCCCATTTCCCGCAGGAAAAGCGCGCCGAAGTGACCGATCTGGGATCGGGCTTCTACCGCATCGTACTGCGCCACGGATTCATGGACGAAGTCGACGTGCCGGGCGACCTTGCCCGGATCGACGGCGCAGGCGGCCCGTTCAAGCCGATGGAAACCAGCTATTTCCTAGCGCGCCAGACGCTGATCGCCTCCAGCCGCCCCGGCATGGCGATCTGGCGCGAAAAGCTGTTCGCGTGGATGGTGCGCAACGCCGAAAGCGCGATGGAGTTCTTCAAGCTGCCCACCAACCGCGTGATCGAACTGGGCAGCCAGGTCGAGATCTAGGCGCTCAGTTCCCCTGCGAAAGCAGGGGCCCAGGGCCCAGAGCGATTCGCCTGTGTGCCTGGACTCCCGCTTTCGCGGGAGACAGGGCTCGCCCTCAAGCCACTGCCATCAACGTCGCATTGCCGCCCGCCGCCGTCGTGTTGATCGACGTCGACACTTCCTCGAGCAGCCACTCGAGCACATAGCAATCGCCCGCTGCCAGCGCTTCGCGCGTGCGGGTCTGGAACGGGATGATCGCACCTTCACGCTGCGCCAGCAACTGCGCGACGGTCAGCGTGTCACCGGCGTCGCCTTCGACCAGCACCGCCGCGAGATCGGGCGCCTCCAGCGCAGTATCCGCCCAGACGATGCGGGACGCCGCCGCCTCGCCCAGCCCTGCCAGCCATTCCGGCCGCGCAAGCGAGGTCGCGATCACTGCATCGTTGCCGGTCGCCAGCACCGAGGCGAACTGCACCCGCAACCCCTGTGGACTGCGCGCGACCAGCGCGATGCGGCCTCGGGGGTGCAGCGCATAGAGGTTGCGCTCCCCCACCGGCCCCGGCAGCTCGACCGACAGCCCGGTCCGCGCCTGCGCCACCACGGCGCGAAGGGCCTCGGCCTCTTCCGGGGCATGGCCGTGCGCCCATTCCAGCAGCGCCAGCGCGCCGGCGTCGCGGGGCGCCTTTCCCGGCACGTCCGTCGGTGCTGCCTGCGACACCAGCCGCGTCAGGTACAGCGGCCCGCCCGCCTTGGGGCCCGTGCCCGACAGGCCGCGCCCGCCAAAGGGCTGCACGCCCACCACGGCGCCGATGACGTTGCGATTGACGTAGAGATTGCCCGCCCGCACCCGGCGCGTCACCCGCTCGATCGTCGCGTCCAGCCGGGTGTGGAGCCCGAAGGTCAGGCCATAGCCAGTGGCGTTGATCGCGTCGACCAGCGTATCGAGATCGGTGCTGGCAAAGCGGATCACGTGGAGCACCGGCCCGAACACTTCGTGGCTAAGGTCGGCGATCGAATCGATTTCGATGATCGTCGGCGGCACGAAGGTTCCGTGCGCGGTCGCTTCGCCCAGCGCGGCCTGTTCGACGCGGTGGCCGGCAGCGCGCATCGCATCGACGTGACGCAGGATATTGCCGCGTGCCTCTTCGGTGATGACCGGGCCGACATCCACGGCAAGCCGCGCGGGCGATCCGACCACCAGCTCGCCCACGGCGCCGCGCAGCATCTCCAGCGTGCGGTCGGCGATTTCGTCCTGCAGGCACAGCAGCCGCAGCGCCGAACAGCGCTGGCCCGCGCTGTCGAAGGCGGAGGCGAGCACATCGGCCACCACCTGTTCGGTCAGCGCCGAGGAATCGACGATCATCGCATTCTGCCCGCCGGTCTCGGCGATCAGCGGGATCGGCTGGCCCTCGGGCGAGGTGCGCGCGGCAAGCTGGCCCTGGATCAGCCGGGCGACTTCGGTCGATCCGGTGAACATCACGCCTGCCGTCTCGGGGGCGGCGACTAGCGCCGCGCCGATGCGGCCGTCGCCCGGCACCAGCTGGAGCACGCCCTGCGGAATGCCGGCGGCGTGGAGGATGCGAACCGCCTCCGCCGCGATCAGCGGGGTTTCCTCCGCCGGCTTGGCGAGGACGGTGTTGCCGGCGGCAAGGGCGGCGGCCACCTGGCCGGTGAAGATCGCCAGCGGGAAATTCCACGGGCTGATGCAGACGATCGGCCCGAGCGGGGTGGCCCCGCCGAGCGCGGGTGCCTGTGCCGCGTAATAGCGCAGGAAATCCACGGCCTCGCGCACTTCGGCGATGGCATTGGCGGCGGACTTGCCCGCCTCACGAATCAGCAGCCCGATCAGCACCGGCATCCGCGCCTCCAGCGCATCCGCCGCCGCCTCCAGCGCGGCAGCCCGCGCGGCCACCGGCGTGGCGGCCCAGCCCGGCGCTGCCTCCAGCGCGCGCATCACTGCCGCCTGCGCCTCTGCCGGGTCGGCGTCGTAGACAAAGCCCACACAGTCGCGGTGGTCGGCGGGGTTGAGCACCGGGCGCGCCAGGCCATGCGTGCCGGCGCGCCATTCGGTGCTGGCGCTTTCGGCCAGCGCGGGGGTCAGCGCCGACAGCGCGGCGTCGCTCGCCAGATCGAGCCCGGCGGAATTGCGCCGCGTGCCCAGGATGCGGGCGGGCAGGGGAATCGCGTCGTGCGGCGCGCCCGGTTCGGCCATCGCCCGTACCTGCTCGGCGGGATCGGCGATGAGTGCCTCGACGGGCACATCCGGGTCGGCGATGCGATTGACGAACGACGAGTTGGCGCCATTTTCCAGCAGGCGGCGCACCAGATAGGCGAGCAGCGTCTCGGTCGTGCCCACCGGCGCATAGATGCGGCACGGGCGGTCCAGCCGGTCGGCGCCCACCACCTGATCGTACAGCGGCTCGCCCATGCCGTGCAGGCACTGGAACTCATAGTCGCCGATTTTGAAGTCGGGCCCGGCGAGCGTGTAGATCGTGGCCAGCGTCTGCGCATTATGCGTTGCGAATTGCGGGAACACGGCGTCGCGCGCGCCCAGCAGTTTCCGCGCGTTGGCGATGTACGACACGTCCGTGTAAACCTTGCGCGTGAACACGGGATAGTCGCTCAGCCCGTCCACCTGCGCGCGCTTGATCTCGGCATCCCAATAGGCGCCCTTGACCAGCCGCACCATGATCCGCCGCCCGGTGCGCCGCGCCAGCGCGATGATCCAGTCGAGCACCAGCGGGCACCGCTTGCCATAGGCCTGGACGACGAAGCCCAGCCCGTCCCAGTCGCCCAGCGCCGGGTCTTCGGCGAGGGATTGCAGCAGGTCGAGCGAGAGTTCGAGCCGGTCGGCTTCTTCCGCATCGATGTTGAAGCCGATGCCATATCCGCGCGCCTGCGCCGCGAGCGCGCGGACGCGGGGCAACAGCTCGCCCATCACCCGCCCGGCCTGTGCACGGCTGTAGCGCGGGTGGAGCGCCGACAGCTTGATCGAGATGCCCGGCCCCGCATAGACGCCGCGCCCGGCCGACGCCGCGCCGATCGCGTCGATCGCGCGGGCATAATCGTCATAATAGCGCTGCGCGTCCTTCGCGGTCGCCGCCGCTTCGCCCAGCATGTCGTACGAATAGCCGAACCCGCGCGCCTCCAGCGGCTGGGCGCGGCGCAGCGCCTCGTCGATGGTCTGGCCGGTGACGAACTGCTCGCCCATCATCCGCATCGCCAGGTCCACGCCCCGGCGGATCACCGGCGCGCCGACCCGCGCAAGCATCCGTGTCAGCGCGGCGGACAGCCCGGCGTCATCGGCGCTGTCGGCCAGCTTGCCGGTGACGACCAGCCCCCAGGTCGCGGCATTGACGAACAGCGAACGCCCGCCGCCCAGATGCGCGGCCCAGTCGCCGCCGCCCAGCTTGTCGCGGATCAGCGCGTCGCGCGTCGCGGTGTCGGGAATGCGCAGCAGCGCCTCGGCAAGGCACATCAGCGCGACGCCTTCCTGGCTGCTCAGCGCATATTCCTGCACCAGCGCCTGCACGCCCGCAGGCGGACGCCCGCTGCGCAGCCCTTCGATCAGCGTGCGGGCGGTCGCGGCAACCTGTGCGCGCAATTCGGGGGGCAGGGTGGCGGCCTCCACCAGCGGCGGCACGCACACCGGCTCCGGCAGGCGGGCGGCGGCGGTGATCGCGGCGCGTGCCGGGTCTGCGGGGCGGATCGGGGGTGCGAAATCGGCGAAGGGGGCGGACACGGGCGGGCCTTACAAAATGCTGGATGCTGCCATCCTACCATCAAACTGCGCGGCGATCCGTCCAATCGCGCGCTGGCTT
The DNA here is from genome assembly GCF_053502645.1 of Sphingomonas degradans. Taxonomy (NCBI): domain Bacteria; kingdom Pseudomonadati; phylum Pseudomonadota; class Alphaproteobacteria; order Sphingomonadales; family Sphingomonadaceae; genus Sphingomonas; species Sphingomonas degradans. The sequence continues at coordinate 3,433,234 of NZ_CP177172.1, read as the reverse complement.
TGGGCAGGATCGCCTATATATCGACCGTCAGGCAGACGGAGTGTGCAGCATGAAGGCGGAAACTGGGCAAATCGACCGTTTCGATCGCGCGATCCTCGATGCGCTGGCCGAGGACGGCCGCATGACGGTCACCGATCTGGCGGCAAAGGTCGGGCTGTCCAAGACTCCGGCGCAGGTCCGGCTGCGGCGGCTGATCGACGAAGGCTATATCCTCGGCTTCCGCGCGATGATCGACCCGGTCAAGCTGGGGCTCGACCATGTCGCCTTTACCGAAGTAAAACTGTCCGACACGCGCGAGGCTGCGCTCAAGGCGTTCAACGCTGCCGTGCGGAAAATCCCCGAAGTCGAGGAATGCCACATGATCGCGAGCAGCTTCGACTATCTGCTCAAGGTGCGCACGTCGGACATCCGCCGCTATCGCTATGTGCTGGGCGAGAAGATTTCCGGGCTCCCCCATGTCGCCAGCACCTCCACCTTCGTCGCGATGGAAACGGTGCTCGACGGGCGGGGTTAGCGCTTGCTGCGCGGCTTCCACGTCAGGACGCGCCAGCCATAGCCGATCAGCGCGACGACGACGAACACCACCACCACCGGCGCGATCCAATGCTCGATCGCGTCGAACGTGGTGCCGAGATAATAGCCGACCGCGACTAGGATGAAGTTCCACAGCGCACTGCCCAGCGCGGTGTAGAGCGTGAAACGCCAGAACGGCATGTGCATCAGCCCGGCGGGGATCGAAATGACGGTGCGCCCCAGCGGCATGAACCGGAACACCAGCACCGTGACGCCGCCCCAGCGATCGAAATAGCGGCGCAGCTTCTCGACGTCTTCCCATTCCAGCGTCAGCCAGCGGCCCCAGCGATCGACGAACGGCTTGAACCGGTGATAGCCCAGCCGCCGGCTCACTTCCCACCAGAACAGATTGCCGACGACGCAGCCCAGCGTGCCGACCAGCACCAGCAGCCAGAAATGCATCTCGCCCTGGGCCACCTTGATCCCGGCGACACCCATGATGACTTCGGACGGCACCGGGGGAATCACATTCTCCAGCACCATCAGCAGGAAAACGCCCCAATACCCCCAGTCGAGCCAGTCGGTCATGCCCGTCCGATCAGCCGCGCGCGGCGATGCGGGCTTCGATCGCGTCCCAGATGCGGGCCGCAGTATCGGTGCCGTTGAACTTGTCGATCGCGACGATTCCGGTCGGCGAGGTCACGTTGATCTCCGTCAGCCATTCGCCGCCAATAACGTCGATACCCACGAAAAGGAGCCCGCGCTTCTTCAGCTCGGGCCCGAGCACGGCGCAGATTTCCGCCTCGCGCGCGGTCAGCTCGGTCTTGGCCGCCGACCCACCGACCGCCAGGTTCGATCGGATTTCGCCTTCGCCGGGAATCCGGTTGATCGCGCCGGCGACTTCGCCGTCGATCAGAACGATCCGCTTGTCCCCCTGCGCGACCGAGGGGAGGAACGCCTGGATCATGTGCGGTTCGCGATACGCGGTGTTGAACACTTCGATCAGCGCCGACAGGTTCGCCCCGTCGCTGCCCACCTTGAAGATCGCTTTGCCGCCATTGCCGTGCAGCGGCTTGACCACGATCTCGCCATGCTGCGCCAGGAACAGCCGCGCTTCCTCCAGGCTGCGCGTCACCAGCGTCGGCGGCATGAACTGGGCGTAGTCGAGGACGAAGACCTTTTCCGGGGCGTTGCGCACGCTGGCGGGGTCGTTGACCACCAGCGTCCGGTCCGCAATCCGCTCGAGCAGGTGCGTCGCGGTGATATAGCCCAGGTCGAACGGCGGGTCCTGGCGCATCAGCACCACATCGGCCTCTTCACCCAGGTCGAGCTTCACTGCGTCGCCGAATTCGAAATGGTTGCCGACCACGCGCTGAACCGTCACCGGATGCGCGCGCGTCCACACGCGGCCATCGGCATAGTTCAGGTCTTCTGCCGCATAATGGAACAGCCGGTGCCCGCGCGCCTGCGCCGACAGCATCAGCGCAAAGCTCGAATCGCCCGCGATATTGATCTGGTCGAGCGGGTCCATCTGAACGGCAACGGTGAGCGACATGAGGCCTCCTGAGAATCGCCTTTAGGTGACTTAGTTGAATAAGTCACCCCATCCAGGCGTTCTCGATATGGCGAGGCGGGGTGCGGGGGGCAATGAGGATAACGTCGACGCGGATGTCGTCGCCCGGCCCGGCATAGCGCGACATCAGATATTCCGCCGCCGCCGCGACGCGCGCCAGCCGCCGCTCGTCGATCGCATGGTCCAGCGCCTGCGCCGTCGCGCGGGTCTTGACCTCGACAAAGGCGACCAGCGTGCCGCGCCGCACGACCAGATCGACTTCGCCGGCAGGGGTGCGGACGCGCTGGTCGAGGATCTCCCACCCGTTGTCCGACAGCCACGACGCCGCCCGCTGCTCGCCTTCGCGACCACGCGTTTCCGCAATGCGGCGATCGGTTGTGCTACGCATATACGCTGACTCGTGCCTGTGGATAACTTTGCCTAACATGGCGCAACCGACTCGGACGAGACGGTTTTTTTCATGCTACCAGGGGGCTGGGGCAGACGATGGAATCGAACGAACGTTATTATCGCCGCCGCGCCGCGCAGGAACTCTCCGCCGCGCGCCGTGCGTTGACCGAAGAAGCGATGCAGCGCCGGCGTGCGATCGCCGAATCCTATCTGCGCCAATTGTCCGAACTGACCGGCGCGGACGAAATGCAGGCGCTCAACGCCGCCTTCGCCTGAGCTTTCACGCCTTCATTGCCATCGCCCGCGCATAGAGCGCCTTGCGGTCCAGCCCGAGCTTCTTCGCCACTTCGCCCGCCGCCTTGGCCGGGGGCAGCCGCGTCAGCGCCTCGGCCAGCGCGGCGTCGCCATCCTCGGCGCTGGCGGGCGGGGCCTCGCCCGGCGGGGCAACGATGACGACGATCTCGCCCTTGGGCGGCGCGTCGGCATAGCGCGCCGAAAGCTCGCGCAGGCTGCCGGTGACGCATTCCTCGAATTTCTTGGTGATTTCGCGCGCAACCGCCGCCTCGCGGTCGCCCAGCCCCTCGGCCAGCGCGCCCAGCGCGGCGGACAGGCGCGGCCCCGATTCGTAGAAGATCAGCGTCGCGCGGATCGCGGCAACTTCGGCAATCGCTTCGGCGCGCGCCTGCATCTTGGACGGCAGGAAGCCGACGAACAGGAACCGGTCGGTCGGCAGTCCCGCCAGCGTCAGCGCGGCCACGGCGGCGCAGGGGCCGGGGATCGTCGTGACGCTGTGCCCCGCCGCCCGCGCATCGCGCACCAGCTTGAACCCCGGATCGGAAATCAGCGGCGTGCCCGCATCGGAGACCAGCGCCACCGCTTCGCTCCCCATCCGCGCCACCAGTCCGGGCCGGACGGCATCGGCATTGTGATCGTGATAGGGCGTCATCCGCCCCTTTGCCCCCAGATGGCGAAACAGCCCGGCTGTCACACGCGAGTCTTCGACCGCAACAATATCGGCGCTCAGCAGTATTTCCGAAGCGCGTGGGCTCAGATCACCGAGATTGCCGATTGGGGTGGCCACGATATAGAGGCCGGGCGCTAATTTTGAGGTCATCGGGGAGAGTCATGGCAGACGGTGCAGTGAAACCGCAACGGAGTTTGGCAAACATCCTCCGATCCGCCGCAATTGGCGCAACGCTTTTGCTGGCCGCGTGCGCCGGCGGGCGCGTGATTCCCGAGTCCGAGCGCCCCGCGCCGGCCGCGCGCCCGGTGCCGCGCCCGGCGGCGCCGCTCCAGCCCGGATTGCCCCAGGACGTGGAGCGCCATCGCATTGCACTGCTCGTGCCGCTCAGCGGCCCGAACGCAGGCGTCGGCCGCTCGCTCCAGAACGCGACTCAGCTCGCCATCCTGGACACCAAGAGCGACGCGCTTCGCATCACCACTTATGACACCGGCGCGCCCGGCGGCGCGGCGGCGGCGGCGGAACATGCGATCGCGGAGGGCAATCGCCTGATCCTCGGCCCGTTGCTGGCCGAGGACGCGCGCGACGTCGCGCCGATCGCCAAGCGCGCGCGGGTGCCCGTCCTCAGCTTTTCCAACGATGTGACGGCGGCGGGCGGCGGCACCTTCGTGCTCGGCTATTCGCCCGCTCAATCGATCGAGCGCGTCGTGGACTACGCCGCGCGCAGCGGCATCACCGATTTCGTCGGGCTGATCCCGGCGGGCATCTATGGCGAGCGCGCCTCCACCCCGTTCCTCCGCGCGGTCGAAGGGGCCGGGGGCAAGGTGCTCGCGCTGGAAAGCTATGACGCCCGCCCCGGCTCGCTCAGCGGCGCGATCGCGAAGCTGAGCCGCTCGCCCTATCAGGCGATCCTGATCGCGGGCAGCGCGGAAAGCGCAGTCGCTGCCGTGCCGCTGATCCGTCGCGCCCCGGCGGGCAAGGGCGCTAGGCTGCTCGGCACCGAATTGTGGAACACCGATTCGGGGCTGGGGGCAAAGGCCGTGCTCAACGGCGCATGGTTCGCCAGCGTGCCGGACAATTACTATCGCCAATATGCCGTGAAATACCGCGCGCGCTTCGGCGCCGCGCCCTATCGCCTGTCGACGCTGGGCTATGACGCGGTGCTGCTGACCGTGCGCATCGCCCGCGACTGGCGCCCGGGTGACGAATTCCCGGCCAGCCGCCTGACCGACCGCGACGGCTTTGCCGGTCTCGACGGCGCGTTCCGCTTCGGCCGCGACGGCATCGCCGAACGCGCGCTGGAAGTGCAGGAGGTCAAGGGCGGCACGGTGACGACGGTATCGCCGGCACCGGCGAATTTCGCGGGGAATTGAGGGTCGGTTCAACCCGTCCCTCTTCCTCGCCATACAATAGGGCCGATATTTATCGAATAAGGTGATATTGGATCCAATAGTTTCTGCTCGGATCATGCTGGAGCTTCCAAATATCCCGCCAAAGCTGCATAGCTTGTGCATGAGGGACTTTAATCACGGGCCAAGTCTCTTGGCCTCATCGCTTATTGCTCTACTGCTTGGCGGCTGCGGCGGAGGCGGGTCCGGCTCAAGCGCAAGTCCTGGCTCGATCGCGGTGACCCCGTCTCCTACGGCGACTGCCTCGCCTGCGACGACGACGCCAACCAATCCAGCTGCGGCGCCGACTTTGTTGACGCTTTCTGCGGACACTGCCTTGTCGGGCTATACCGGGAGCAACGGTTATTACCGCGACCTCTCTACCGGGAAGGTCACCTACACAGAGAATCTCTCGATTGGCGCGGGCATGCCGGCTTCGTACTCGGCGCGCGATCGCCGGATCACTGTGTTTTTTCCAGCCTATCTCATCCCAAAAGCGGTGATCAAGGGACCGCCGTCGCTAGTCCTCGATGCGGCAGCTTCAAATCAGACGTTCTCGATATATCGTCAGCAAGCAGACGGGGTTTCCTACGCGCTCAAGGAGCTGAACCTGGGCGCGAATAATATGAGTCTGCCGCTAGTTTACTCAAGCCTCGCATTCATATCGGCTGCCTACCAAGACCCGGCAGATAACATTCTGAAAACAGGTGCGAGCCCGATCGTCTATGGTCTTATCTATGACCGGGTCACGAAGCTGACGAACCTCGGTTCGAGAAATTACAGCGGGTTGTTGCTCGGGCAGGCCAGTGCGACCGGCAGCTCGCATGTTTACGAACTGACGGGGACCGTGCAGTTCAAAATAGACTTCGTCACCAATCGCTACACATCCGAAATTCACGTGTCTGCCAGAGACGACAAATCAGGTGTTTCATTCGATCTCGGTGTTCTCAAATTTGACGAGTCGCCATACCCTCGCCCGGAACCGGACTACTTTCTTGGTTCAATTTCCGGTGCGCATTCGCAGGCCTTTTTAACCGGACCGGCTGGCGAAGAGCTTGTTGGCGGCTTTGACGCTTCGATCGACGACCCGCAAACGCCAGGCGTGAAGCTCATAGTGACCGGTGCTTACGCTGCGAAAAGGTAGGCGGATCACAAAAAGCCTGCCCTATTGGAAATGCGCTCGCCAAAAGGTGTAGGCGGCACATGGAAAATGCCAAAGTCGTGCGGTGTCGGAAAATTGCGCGGTCCAGTCCGCCCAGAAGGGGGCGAGCGTCTAGCGCCCGCTAGTTCGGAATTCCGCTCAGAAGCGCGTAGCTTCACGCTTAGGCACAGGAAGGCGCTCCCTTGAGCGCCCTCCTACACCTTCAACCGCGCAGCGCTTCCAGCAGCTTGTCCGCCGCCGGTCCGGACGAAGCCGGGTTCTGCCCCGTAATCAGCAGGCCGTCCTGCACCACATGCACGCCCCAGTCGCCGGTCCGCTCGAAGCTGCCGCCCAGCGCGCGCAGTTCGGCTTCGACCAGGAAGGGGACGACTTGGGTCAGTCCGACCGCTTCTTCCTCGCTGTCGGTGAAGCCGGTGACGCGCTTGCCCTGGACCAGCGGCGTGCCGTCGGGGTTCTTGACGTGGCGCAGCGCGCCCGGCGCGTGGCAGACGAGGGCGGCCGGCTTGTTCGCCGCCAGAAAGCCCTCGATCAGCGCGATCGAGCCCTTGTCCTCGGCCAGATCCCATAGCGGACCGTGGCCGCCGGGATAGAAGACCGCGTCATAGTCCGCAGGCGTCACGCTATCGAGCCGCACCGTGCTGGCCAGCTGCGCCGTCGCCTCGGCATCGGCTTCGAACCGGCGGGTGTCGTCGGTCTGGCTGTCGGGCGCATTGCTCACCGGATCGAGCGGCGGCTGGCCGCCCTTGGGCGAGGCGAGAGTGATCTGCGCGCCTGCATCCTTGAACACATAATAGGGCGCGGCGAGTTCCTCGAGCCAGAAGCCGGTCTTGCGGCCGGTATCGCCCAGCTGGTCGTGCGATGTGAGGACCATCAGAATTTTCATGTCGGGAATCTCCGTGGGGCCGGCAGCGTCGCGCGGGGGGAGGGGGCGATGCGCTGCCGGGACTGCGGCAGATGGTGGCGTGGCTGCCGCCGCACAAGGGGCGGCGCGCGCGGCCAGGGGCGTCAGGCGGCCACGATCTCGCGCAATATCGCCTCAAGCACCGGCATTCCTGCCTCGCGCACGCGCAGCCTTGTGCCCTCGCGCACCACCAGCCCCTGCGTCTCCATCGTCGCGACCGCGCGCATGTCCAGCGGCGCGGTGCCGCCCGACACGGCATCCACCCGCGTCAGGTCCACGCCCTCGCCTAGCCGCAGCCCCATCAGCAGCGCCTCGACCCCGCGCTCGCGGGGCGCCAGCGGGGTCTCGCTCTGCGCGCCGTGGCCGTTGCGCGCCAGCGCGGCCATCCAGTTCTCCGGCTTTTTGTGGCGCAGCGTCGCCAGGCCGTCGCGCCGGCCATGCGCGCCGGGGCCAATCCCCGCATAATCGCCATAGCGCCAATAGGTCAGGTTGTGCCGGCTCTGCGCGCCTGCGCGGGCGTGGTTCGATATCTCATAGGCGGGCATCCCCGCCGCCGCGGTGATCGCGCGCGTCGCTTCGAACAGGTCGGCAGCGGCGTCGGGATCATAGGCGGCCAGCTCGCCCTTTTCGAACAGCGTGGCAAAGCGCGTGCCCGCTTCGATCGTGAGCTGGTACAGCGAGAGATGCTCGGTGCCGAAGCCGATCGCGCGGCGCAGCTCGGCTTCCCAATCGGCCAGGCTCTGGTCGGGGCGGGCATAGATCAGGTCGAAGCTCACCCGCGCGAACGCCCGCTGTGCGGTGGCCAGCGCGCCCAGCCCCTCGTCCACGCCGTGCGCGCGGCCGAGAAAGCGCAGCGCCTCGTCGTCCAGCGCCTGGAGCCCCAGCGACACGCGGTTCACCCCAGCCGCCGCCAGATCGGCAAAGCGCGCCGCCTCTACCGATGAGGGATTCGCCTCCAGCGTGATCTCGATGTCGTCGGTAAAGGTCCAGTGCTGCCCGGCCGCATCGATCAGCGCGGAGACGGTCGCGGGCGGCATCAGCGAAGGCGTGCCACCACCGAAAAAGATCGACCCCAGCCGCCGCCCCGGCAGCGCCGCCGCCTCATGCGCCAGATCGGCGAGCAGCCCGGCGCGCCACGCTTCCTGGTCCACGGTCTCGCGGACATGGCTGTTGAAGTCGCAATAGGGGCATTTCGACACGCAGAACGGCCAATGGACGTAGAGCGCAAAGGGGGGGGAAGTGTCTGTCATGCAAGGGTCGCGCGTTCCCGTAGCCGGATAACGCGGTGCTGGCAAAGGCCGGCGCTTCGGCACCGGCGCACCATCGCGACGCAGAGCAAAGACGTTGTCGAAAACAAACGATTCAGTCTGCGGGCGGGGTAGGCCGCGCAATTGCTCGAATGAGAATCGCGTTGCATAATAGATTGTGGTAGTTACGGAAATCGAGTCGATTGCAGGGAGGGGTTTATGGAGCCGTTCTTTGGTCAGATCATCCAGGTTGGTTTCAGCTATGCTCCGTCGGGCTGGCTGAACTGCAACGGTGCTTCGATACCTATCGCGCAGAATCAAGCGTTGTTCACGTTGCTTGGAACGAATTTCGGCGGCGACGGGAGGACCAGCTTCTGCGTGCCCGATGCCCGGGGGCGCGCGCTCATCGGCACCGGATCGGCGCCTTCCCTGACTTCCCGCAGCCTGGGCGATCACGGCGGACAGGAACAGACGACGCTTACGGTGTCGCAGTTGCCACCCCATACGCACACGGCCACCTTCGCTTCAACGGGGAGCCCCAAGTTCACCGGTGCGCTGACTGCGATCGCTGGGCTCGAAGACGACCAGACCGCAGAGCCGGCAGCCGGATCCTATCTGGGGAGCGCTGCGGACGAGGATGTCTCGCCCACCTTCTATGTTCCGGCGGACAAGGCGAATGCGCAGGGAACCCAGGTATCGCTCGCGGGCGTGACGGGCAGCATATCGGGCATCGCGGGTACCGTGGACGTCGCGCTCACCGGTGCGGGGTCGCCGGTCTCGACAATGCCGCCCTTCCTTGCGGTGACGACGATCATCGCGACCACGGGTTTCTATCCGCCACGGGAATGATTGAAGCGAGCGTCGTAACCGCGCGGCGGTTCAGGTGAAGAGCGCCTGATACCGCCGCGTCCTGTCCTTGGGCACGATCTGGGTGAGGTGGATTCGATAAGGACCGCCGCGCCCGCAGTCGCATTCGTACGAATCGTCGACCAGCACGACGTTCCAATGCGATTCGAACAGCAATTCGAACGGCGCGCGGAAATCGGTGCCGACGATGGGCGGCATCCGGCGGAGGCGTGCCAGGACGATCTCCACCGGGCGCGGGGCGGTGTTCACCCGTATCTTTCGTCCCACCCAGGGCTCGAAATCCTCCGGCGTCACCAACCTTATCATGGCCCCACTCCCCCAAGCCTGCGGGCATAGTCTGGCGCAGGATCGCCGCGCCGGAAAGCCTTGTCTTATGCAGCGCGGGAAGGAGGGGCTGGAGCGGGTAACGGGAATCGAACCCGTGTATTCAGCTTGGAAGGCTGCTGCACTACCATTGTGCTATACCCGCGAGCCACGGGCCGAGTGCCACAAGCACCCGGCACGGGTCAACGCCCTAAAACGCCCTAAAACGCAAAGGGCTCGTTGATACGTCGTTCGCCGAGCAGGAATGCGTCCGCGACGATCTGGAGCGGGCGGACATCGACTTCGCTCTGCCCGGCCGCGACCAGTTCGGCGAAGCGGGCATAGAGCCCGGCATATTCGCGGTCCGGCGCCTTGCGTTCGGGTTCGCCCGGCAGTTGCAGGATGCTGCCGCCCATCGACAGGCGCATCGTGCCGGCATCGGTGTCGATCTCGATGTCCCAGGTCTGCGGGCCGGTCTGGAGGAAATTGAAGTCGGCGGTGGCGGGGGCAGTGCCGCAGCGCATGGTCAGCCCGGCGGCGAGTGGCGAGGCGCGGCCCTCGGGCACGTCCATCCATGCCGATTCGACGATCAGTGCGTCGGGCAGGATGGCCGTCGCGATCGACAGCGCGTTGATGCCGGGATCGAACACGCCGAACCCGCCGGCGGCCAGGATCCATTCCTGCCCCGGATGCCAGCGGCGGATGTCCTCGCGCCAGGTGATGCGCACCGCCTGAATCTGTTTGTCGGCCAGCCACGCCTTCGCCGGGGCGACGCCCGCCGCCTCACGCGAATGCCAGGTGGTGAACAGCGTGACGCCGCGCGCCTGCGCCCGCGCCGCGAGCGCGGTGATTTCGGAAAGTGCGGCGGCAGGGGGCTTTTCGAGCATGACGTGCAGCCCCGCATCGATCGCGGCCACTGCCTGGGCATAGCGCCCCTCGGGCGGGGTGCAGAGCGAGACCGCGTCCAGCGCATGGCCACCGGCGATCAGCGCCTGAATATCGCTATGTGCCGGCACTCCGTCGATATGCGCATGCCGGCTCGCAGTCGCCACCAGTGCAAAGCGCGCGTCGCCGGCAAGCGCCGGCAAATGCTGGTCGCGCGCGATCTTGCCGATCCCGACCAGGCCCAGCCTGATCGCCTTCCCGTTCCACTCCGTCATCTTGTTCCGATCCGTTATACGATGGCGCCCCGCAGGGCTGCGGGCGCTATTTACTCCGACAAAGGCCGGGCGCAAGCGCAGCGCGCGGCGCGGTCAGAGCTTGTTTGAAAATGCGCTGGTGCCGCCTTGAAATTCGCTCTTTCGCGAATTTTCAAACGGTCTCTCACGCGTCGGCGGCTTCGTGCGCGGATTGGTCGATCAGCTCGAGAACGTCGCCGATCAGCGCACGCATCGCCGCGCGTGCGGCATCCGGATCGTGGACCGCGATCGCATCATGCACTGCCTCATGGTCGGCCACGCTCGCGCTGCGCCCCTTGATTCGGTTGGTGAAGCGGATCGACGTGCGCAGCGCAGTGGAGACCACGTCGCGGAACTGGGCGTAGAACGGGTTGCCCGACGCCCGCAGGATCGCGACGTGAAAGGCGATGTCCGCTTCCAGCGGGTCTTCCAGGCCGCGCTCGGCTTCCTCCATGCGCGCGAGCCCGGCGGTGATCTCGCGCAGCGCGGCGGGGTTTGCGAATCGCGCGGCCAGCGCCGCCGCTTCGGGCTCGATCGCGACGCGCAGCTGGTTGAACTGCCGGAGCAGCTCGACCGAGAATTTGCGCTCGAGCAGCCAGCGCAGCACGTCGGTGTCGAACAGGTTCCACGCCGCCGCCGGGCGGATCACCGTGCCCTGGCGCGGTCGCGCGCTTAGCAGGCCCTTGGCGGTCAGCATCTTCACCGCCTCGCGCGTGACCGATCGGCTGACGCCGTGCTGCTTGGCAAGCTCGGCTTCGGTGGGAAAGGGCTGGTGCTCGTAATGGCCCGTCACGATGGCGCGCCCCAGGCTGTCCAGCATGCCATAGGTCAGGTTGCGGCCCAGCGACGGCCTGGCATCTTCGCTGTCCAGCCGGGGATAATTGATCGACATCCGGTACTCCCACTCTCGCCGCGATGCTTGCGCGGAGGTCCGCGGCTCGCTTTGCCCCTGTGCAGCGTACCGCAGTGGCGCCGCTGGACAAGGGGAATAAATAAGATAAATGAGCGGCGCCGGCATCGATCCGGGTGCGACGAGAGGATGCGATGATGTTTGGCCCGCGCTTTCTTGCCATCGACTGGGGCACGACCAACCGGCGGATTTTCCGGATCGAGGACGGCCGCGTCGTCGCGACCGAGCGCGATGCCAAGGGCGTCACCGCCGTCAGCGATTTCGCCGCAGAGGCAGCAGCGATCCGCGCGGCATTCGGCGATCTGCCGATGCTGCTGGCCGGCATGGTCGGTTCCAATATCGGCTGGCAGGCGGTGCCCTATGTCGCGGCCCCGGCGGGCGTCGCCGAGATCGCCGGGGGGCTTTTGTGGATCGACGCGCGCACGGCGATCGTGCCGGGTATCTCCACGCTGGCGCAGGGTCGCGCCGACGTGATGCGCGGCGAGGAAGTCCAGCTGCTGGGCGCGGTCGCCGCCGGGCTGGTGCCGCCCGATTCGCTGCTCGCCCAGCCGGGCACCCATTGCAAATGGGCCGAGATGGCGGACGGGCGCGTCGCCGATTTCACCACCGCCATGACCGGCGAGTTGTTCGCGCTGCTGCGTAGCCACGGGTTGCTGGCGGCGCAGCTGGGCGGCGAGGTCACGCCCGGCGCGGCGTTTCTGGAAGGCGTGGCGGAGGGCGCGCGGGGCGATCTCGCCGCGTCGCTGTTCGGCATCCGCGCCGCGAAGATGCTGGGCCGCCGCGACGATTCGGACGCGCCCTCTTATTGCAGCGGGCTGCTGATCGGCGCCGATGTCGCGGCGCGCATCGCCCGCACGGGGCATGATTGCATCCACATCCTCGCCGATCCCGCGCTCGGCGCGTTGTACGCAGCGGCAGTGGAATCGCACGGCAAGCGCACCCAATTGGTGGACAGCCACGCGGCCTTCGTCGCGGGCATTTTGGAAATCGGAAAGCACATCGCATGACAGACCTGACCGCATTCGACGCCGGCTTTGCCCGGTGCCCGCTCGTCGCCATCCTGCGCGGCGTCACGCCCGATACGGTCGAGGCGATCGGCGATGCGCTGGTCGATGCCGGCTTCACGCTGATCGAAGTGCCGCTGAACTCGCCCGATCCGCTGGACAGCGTGGCGCGGCTGGCGCGGCGCTTTGCCGGGCGCGCAGTGATCGGCGCGGGCACCGTGCTGCGCGTCGCCGATGTCGCGGCGGTGCAGGCGGCGGGGGGCACCATGGTCATTTCGCCCAACGCCAATCTGGAGGTGATCGCGGCGAGCGCGGCGGCGGGGATGGTCTCGCTGCCCGGCATCGCGACCCCGACCGAAGCCTTTGCCGCGCTGGACGCCGGCGCCTCTGCGCTCAAGCTGTTCCCGGCCGAGGCGGCGAGCCCCGTGGTGCTCAAGGCGATGCGTGCCGTGCTCCCCCGCGACGTGCGCGTGCTCCCGGTCGGCGGCATCACGCCCGACACGATGGCGCCGTGGCAGGCCGCAGGCGCCGCCGGCTTCGGCCTGGGCTCGGCGCTGTTCAAGCCCGGCATGACCGCCGAACAGGTCGGCGCCAACGCCCGCGCCTTCATCGCCGCGCTAGGGTAAGCGGCCTCCCACGTTCCCGTGCTGCATGCTCCCCGGTGTTCCCCCGCGAAAGCGGGGGCCCAGGGTTGGATAGTATATCGCTTGGCGACTCTGGGCCCCTGCTTGCGCAGGGGAACGAAGGGCGCGGTTTTACTGTGCTCTATGCCTGCCCGAAGGGGCCGGCGGCTGTCGTTTCCTTTAACGCATCGCCACTCGACGTCCGATGCCGCTGCAAGGCCCGTGCTGCATCCTCGCCCCCATGTTCCCCCGCGAAAACGGGGGCCCAGGGTTGGATAGTATATCGCTTTGCGACTCTGGGCCCCTGCGTACGCAGGGGAACAGGAAGGACGCGGTTTTACTGCGCCGCATAGCGCGCGCTGCATGGTCCCCGGTGTTCCCCCGCGAAAGCGGGGGCCCAGGGCGGATAGTGTATCGCTTGGCGACTCTGGGCCCCTGCTTGCGCAGGGGAACGAAGGGCGCGGTTTTACAGCGCTCTATGCCTGCCCCACGGGGCCGGCGGCTGTCGTTTACTTCAGCGCATGCCACTCGACGTCCGATGCCGCTGCAAGGCCCGTGCTGCATCCTCGCCCCCATGTTCCCCCGCGCAAACGGGGGCCCAGGGTTGGATAGTATATCGCCTTGCGACTCTGGGCCCCTGCGTGCGCAGGGGAACCGGATCGGCTTTACTGCGCCGGTGTCTGCCCCACCGGCCCGTTCGCCGTTGCCTCGATCAGCGAATCGCCGCCCAGCGTGCGGTACAGCGTCACCAGATTGCTCGCCCGCACCAGCTGCGTCGACAACAGGTTCCGCTGCGCCGAGTACAGCGATCGCTGCGCGTCGAGGCTGCCGAGGAACGTGTCGATCCCGCCGCGATAGCGCGCTTCGGCGAGGCGATAGGTGTCGGCGGCGGCGTCGGCCTGCGCGCGGCTCGCGCGTAGCTGCTCGCCGATCGTGCCGCGCCGCGCGAGTGCGTCGGACACTTCGCGGAAGGCCGTCTGGATTGCCTTTTCATAGGTCGCCAGCGCCGCGTCGCGCTGTGCTTCGCTCAGGTCCACGCCCGCCCGCGCGCCGCCGGCACTGAAGATCGAATAGCTTGCGCTGCCGCCGCCCGACCAGTTGAAGCCGTTGCCGCTGAACAGGCCCGTCAGCGCGTTGCTCGCCAGCCCGAGCGCGCCGGTCAGCGAGATGCGGGGGAACAGCGCGGCGCGCGCCGCGCCGATCTGCGCATTGGCCGCGCGCAGCGTATATTCGGCCTGCACCACGTCGGGCCGCCGCAGCAGGATGCCCGAATCGATTCCGGCGGGCAGTTCGGCGATCTGCGGCGTGGCCTCGTCCAGCGTGGCGGGGAGCAGTGCCGTGTCCACCGGCGTGCCCAGCAACAGCTGGAGCGCGTTGATGTCCTGCGCCAGCGCGGTGCGTTGCTGGGCGATGTCGGCGCGCGCGGTCTCCAGCACCTGTTCGGCCTGGCGCAGGTCGGTGCGCGGGGCGATCCCGCCGTCCAGCCGCGCCTTGGTCAGCCGCACGCTCTGTTCGGCATTCGCGGCTGTCTGCTGCGCGACGGCCAGCAGGCTGGCGTCGGCGGCATAGGTCAGCCAGGCATCGGCAATGTCACCGATCAGAGTCAGCCGCGTCGCCCGCGCACCCGCTTCGCTGGCGAAATAGCGGTTCTGCTCGGCGCGGGTCAGCGATGCGACGCGCCCGAACAGGTCCAGCTCGAATCCGGTGATGCCGATGTCCGCCGTGAAGCTGCTGCGCGCCGCCGTGCTGCCGCCGCTGGTCCCGCTGCGCTGCCCGCCCGATTCGGTCGCGCCGACGCTCGTCGCCACGTCGGGAAAGCGATCGGCGCGCTGGACGCGATATTGCGCGCGCGCGGCGCGGATATTGGCAGCCGCGACCTGGAGGTCGCGATTATTGGCGAGCGCCTGACCGATCAGCGTCTGGAGCCGCGCGTCGCGGAAAATGTCGCGATAGGTCACCGTGGGCAGTGCGGCATCGCCCTGCACCGGATAGGCATCGCCGCTGGGCCAGGACGGCGGCACCGGGGCCGCCGGCTGGACATATTTCGGCTCCATCGAACATCCGGCCAGCGCCGTGCCGAGCATCAGGATTGCCAGCCGCTTCATGCCGCGCGCTCCGGGTTCTGGGGGTGGAGGCGCCCGCGGATCGCCTTCAACCCGTCACGCACGCCGCGCCGCACCAGCACGAAGAACAGCGGGATGTAGAAGATCGCCAGGATCGTCGCGGTCAGCATGCCGCCGATCACGGCGGTGCCGATTGCGATGCGGCTGTTCGCGCCCGCGCCGGTCGAAATCGCCAGCGGCAGCACGCCGAAGATGAACGCCAGGCTGGTCATCAGGATCGGGCGCAGGCGCAGACGGGCGGCTTCCAGCGCGGCGTCGATGACGCGCTTGCCTTCCTTTTCGGCGCGCTCGGCGAACTCGATCATCAGGATCGCGTTCTTCGCGGCCAGCCCCATGGTCGTCAGCAGCCCGATCTGGAGGTACACGTCGTTCTGCAGTCCGCGCAGCGTGACGGCAAAGATCGCGCCGACAAGCCCCAGCGGAATGACCAGCAGCACCGCGACCGGGATCGACCAGCTTTCGTACAGCGCGGCCAGACACAGGAACACGACGATCAGCGAGATGCCGTACAGCAACGGCGCCTGCCCAGAGGACAATCGCTCCTGATAGGACAGCCCGGCCCAGGCGACGCTGGTGCCCGGAATCTGCGCCGCCAGCTGTTCCATCCGGTTCATCGCCTCGCCCGAGCTGGTGCCCGGCGCCGGCTGGCCCTGGAACTCGAAGGCGGGAATGCCCTGGAACCGCGACAGCGTAGTCGGCGCGGTCGCCCAGCTGGTCTGGGCGAAGGACGAGAAGGGGGCCATCTCGCCGGTGTTCGATCGCACGAACCACTCGTCGATATTGCTCGGCGCGGCCCGGTACTGCGCATCGCCCTGGACATAGACACGCTTCACGCGGCCGCGATCGATGAAGTCGTTGACGTAACGCCCACCCCATGCGGTGGCGAGCGTGTTGTTCACGTCGGTCTGGCTCAGCCCAAGCGCGGCGAGCTTTTCGTTATCGACATCGACCTTGAGCGTCGCGACATCGGGCAGGTCCGACAGGCGGACCGATGCGAGCAGCGGGTCCTGGTTCGCGGCGGCGAGCAGCTTGTCGCGCGCGGCGGTGAATTGCTCGCGCGACATGCCGCCGGCGTTCTGGAGTTCCATCGTGAAGCCGTTGGACTGGCCCAGCCCCCGGATCGCGCCGGGGACCAGCGCGAAGACCTGTGCGTCGCGGAAATTGCGGAACGCGGCGGAGGCACGCGCGACGATCGCGTCGGCGCTGTTTTCCTTGCCCTTGCGCTGGCTCCAGTCGGTGAAGTTCAGGAATCCCTGGCCCGTGTTCTGCCCGCTCGCCCCGCCACCGCCGCCGCCGCCGGTGACGGTGAACATCGTGCCGACATTCTTGGCCTCGTTCTCGCGGAAATAGCGTTCCAGCGCCTGCTGCACTTCCATCGTGCGGCCTTGCGTCGCGCCGGCGGGCAGGCGGAACTGGAGCTGCGCCGCTCCCTGGTCCTCGGTCGGCAGGAAGCCGGTGGGCAGGCGCGTGAACATCACCACCAGCAACGCGACGACGCCCGCGTACAACAGCAGGAACAGCCATTTGCGGTTCACCACCGTCAGCACCGACGCGGTATAGCGCTCGACGCCTTTGTTGAAGCCGTTGTTGAACCCGTCCTTGGCGCGGGTGAAGAAATGGCCGACGCGGGGGAAGCGGCGCTCGACCCAGCCGGGTTCCTGCGCATGCTTCTGCTTGAGCAGCGTCGCAGTCAGCGCCGGGCTCAGGATCAGCGCGACCAGCACCGACAGCACCATCGCCGACACGATCGTCACCGAGAACTGGCGATAGATCACCCCCGTCGATCCGCCGAAGAACGCCATCGGCAGGAACACCGCCGACAGGACCAGCGCGATCGCGACCAGCGCGACCTGGATTTCGTCCATCGATTTGATGGTCGCCTCGCGCGGGGTCATGTCGGGGTTCTCTTCGAGCAGGCGCTCGACATTCTCGACCACGACGATCGCGTCGTCGACCAGCAGGCCGATCGCCAGCACCAGCCCGAACAGCGTCAGCGTGTTGATGCTGAACCCCAGCGCATAGAACACGCCGAACGTACCCAGCAGCACCACCGGCACCGCGATCGTGGGGATCAGCGTCGCGCGCCAGCTTTGCAGGAACACGAACATCACGATCACCACCAGGATGATCGCTTCGATCAGCGTCTTGACGACTTCGTCGATCGACAGCTTGATGAACGCCGTCGTGTCGTTGGCATAGGCGTATTTGAAGCCGGCGGGGAAGGTGCGCGAGATCTTCTCGACCTGCGCCTTGACGAGCTCGGCGGTCTTGAGCGCGTCGGCGCCCGGCGCCAGCGAAATCGCGATGCCCGCGCCCGGATGGCCGTTGACGCGGCTGACTGCGTTGTAGCTCTCGGCCCCCAGCTCGATCCGCGCGACGTCGGACAGGCGCACGGCGGCGCCGCTGGTCTGCGTCTTGAGGATGATCTTGCGGAACTGTTCGGGGGTCTGGAGCCGCGACTGTGCGGTCACGGTCGCGTTGAGCATCTGGGTATTGGGCTGCGGCTGTCCGCCGATTTCGCCGGCGGCAACTTCGGTGTTCTGGTTCTGGATCGCGGTGATGACGTCGCTCGGCATCAGCGCATAGCTCGCCAGCCGATCCGGGTTCAGCCAGATCCGCATCGCATAGGCCGATCCGAACACATTGGTGTCGCCCACGCCCTCGACTCGCGCCAGCTGGTCCTGAAGGTTGGACGCCAGCCAGTCCGACACGTCCTGGTTGGTGCTGCGGTCGGTCTCGTCATAGACGCCGACGAGCAGCAGGAAGTCGGGGTTCGACTTGGTGACGCGCAGGCCTTGTTGCTGCACCTGTTGCGGCAGCCGCGACAGCGCCTGCTGGACCTGGTTCTGCACCTGGACCTGGGCGATGTCGGGATCGGTGCCCTTTTCGAACGTGGCGGAGATCGTCACCGACCCGCGCGAGCTGGACGAGGAGCTGAAATACAGCAGCCCGTCGATCCCGGTCAGCTGTTGCTCGATCACCTGGGTGACGCTGTTCTGCACGGTCTCCGCCGACGCGCCGGGATAGCTGGCGCGGACGTTGACCTGGGGCGGGGCGACGTCGGGATACTGCGCGATCGGCAGCGAATAGATCGCCCCCAATCCCATCAGCATCACGATGATCGCGAGCACCCATGCGAAGATCGGCCGATCGATGAAAATCCGCGACATCAGCGATCAGCCGCCCTTGCTCTGGGGCGCGCCGGGGGCGGCGCCCTTGGCGTCCTTGGCCGGCGCCTTGATATTCTGTGGCGTCGTGGCGGGCACGGGGCGGATTTCGGCGTCGGGGCGGACATTGGCCAGCCCCTGAACGATCACCTTGTCCCCCGGCGCCAGCCCCTGAGTCACCACCCAGTTGGCGCCCGCGGTGCGATCGGCGATCACGGTGCGGGCGACGGCGCGGTTGCCTGGCCCGACGATATAGACGGTGGCGTTGCCGCGCGGATCGCGCGACAGCGCGGCCTGCGGCACCAGGATCGCCTGGGTGTCGATCGCCTGGTTGAACAGCGCCCGCACGAACATGCCGGGCAGCAGCACGCCTTCCGGATTATCGAACCGTGCGCGCAGCGTGACCGTGCCGGTGCTGGCGTTCACCATCACTTCGGAGAATTCGACGACGCCTGAACGGGCGAATTCGCTGCCGTCCTCCAGCTTCAGCCGCACCGCCGCGCTGGCGGGCACGACGCCGCCCTTGGCCATCGCCTTGCGCAGCGCCAGCATCTCGGCGCTCGATTGCTGGATATCGACGAAGATCGGGTCCAGCCGCTGGATCACAGCCAGCGGATCGGTCTGGTTCGTCGTCACCAGCGCGCCTTCGGTCACCAGCGATCGGCCGATGCGGCCCGTGATCGGCGCGGGGACGCGCGTGAAGCGCAGGTTGATCTGTGCGGTCTGCAGCGCCGCGTTGTTCTGTGCCACGGCGGCGGTCGCCTGGCGCGCCTGGGCGGCGGCGTCGGTATAATCCTGCTGGCTCACCGCCTGCATATCGGCCAGCGGGCGATAGCGCTCGGCCTTGACGCGCATCGCATCGGCATTGGCGCGCGCGCTTTGCAGGTTGGCGGAGGCCTGTGCCACCTGCGCCTGATACAGGCTGGGGTCGATCTGGTAGAGCGTCTGCCCCGCGCGGACGATCGTGCCTTCCTTGAACAGCCGCTTTTGCAGGATGCCCGCCACCTGCGGCCGCACTTCGGACGTCTGATAGGCCGTCACCCGGCCCGAAAGCTCGGCGGAAACCGGCACCTGCGATGCCTGGACGACGACATAGCCGACCTGTGCCGGGCCGCGCGCGGCGGCCCCCTTTTGCGCAGCGCCCTGCGTGCCGCTGCCACAGGATGCCAGCGCCAGGCCGGCGGTCGCCAGCAACAATCCGGCGCGGAAGGGGGAAGTCGATGGGGAGTGAGGCAATGGGTCTACCCGCTACGGCGCGCCTGCGAACAGGTGCTGTTCAGTCGAGAACCCGCTCATAGGCGCACGGTTGCAGGCGTTCCACACAAGAAATGTCGCAGAATTGTCGCAGCGCGGCAACGCGGTGGCGCCCGGCTGGAAAGGGAGTGGCGAAACCGCGACGATCGGCCTAGAAACCCCGCCGAAATGGCACGTATAGAAACCCCCAAGCGCATCCGGGGCACCCAGGACATTTTCGGCGACGAGCAGCGGCGCTTTGCGACCGTTCTCGACGCATTCGATCGTGTCCGGCGGCTCTATTGCTTCCAGCGACTCGAGATTCCGATCTTCGAGGCGACCAACGTCTTTGCCCGATCGATGGGCGAGACCAGCGACGTCGTCTCGAAGGAGATGTACACGTTCGAGGATCGCGGCGGCGATTCGATCACGCTGCGCCCCGAATTCACCGCCGGCATCGCGCGGGCGTACATCACCGAGGGGTGGCAGCAATATGCCCCGCTCAAGCTGGCGACCTCGGGCCCGGTGTTCCGGTACGAGCGCCCGCAAAAGGGCCGCTTCCGCCAGTTCCACCAGATCGACGCCGAGATCATCGGCGCGCCCGAACCGGCGGCGGACGTCGAACTGCTCGTGCTGGCCGACCAGCTGCTCCACGAACTGGGCATCGCCGATGGCGTGACGCTTCAGCTCAACACGCTGGGCGATGCCGCGACGCGCGACGCCTGGCGCACCGCGCTGGTCGCGCATTTCGAGGCGCACCGGGCGGAGTTGAGCGAGGACAGCCAGACCCGGCTGGACAAGAATCCCCTACGCATCCTCGATTCCAAGGACCCGCGCGACCGCCCGATCGCCGACAGCGCGCCGGACATCGACGCCTATCTGACCGACGAGGCGGCGGCGTTCTTCAAGAGCGTGACCGACGGGCTCGACGCGGCGGGGGTCAAGTGGACCCGCAACGCGCGGCTGGTGCGCGGGCTGGATTACTACCGCCACACGGCGTTTGAGTTCGTCACCGACCGGCTGGGCGCGCAGGGTACCGTGCTCGCGGGCGGGCGCTATGACGGGCTGATCGGCAGCCTGGGCGGGCCGGAGACGGCGGGCGTGGGCTGGGCGGCGGGCGTCGAGCGGCTGGCGATGCTCCTGCTGGATGAGCGATCCACGGAGTCCCCGCTGCTTTCGGTCATCCCAAACGATGACGGTGATAGAGACGCAGCCATCGCGGTGGCGGCAGCGCTGCGTGGCGGCGGCGTAGAAACGCATATTGCATTCGCGGGCAAGCTGAAACGGCGATACGAGATTGCTCGAAAGGTATCTGCTGCGGCGACGCTCCATGTTGTTGTTCGACTGGACCATCCCGACGAGTTTGTTGTGCGGTTAAGCGCGCCGAATGGTCCAATAGATGCGGCAATCGTGGCGCGTGCGTATGAGGCTCTGAGCGCGCGGTTCGATATTGAGCGCATCGAGACGGCAGATGACGGTTACAAGGCGGACGCTATTCTTCGGCCGACGCAAGGCGCCGCATGACCTCCACCTCCGCAAATTGCAGTGCGCGCCCAAATCCTCGTCACCCCGGCCTTGCGCCGGGGCCCCGCTTCTTCGGCCGGCCCGCGATGAACAGCTGGGCCCCGGGTCAAGCCCGGGGTGACGGTGAGGGGCGGGCGCCAGCCTCCGCCCGCGCGACACGCAACGGGAACAGGGGCGCGCGATGACCTCCATTCCCGCAGACCGCATCGCCGCCATCGAGGCGCGGCGCGACGAGTTGCAGGCGTTGATGGCGACCGGCGACTTGCCCGGCGAGCGCTTCGTCCAGGTGTCGAAGGAATATGCCGAGCTGGAGCCGGTCGCGGCGGCGGCGGGCGAAGTGCGGCGGCTGCGCGCCGAGGTCGAGACGCTGACGCTGATGGAGGAGGACGGCGACCCCGAAATCCGCGACATGGCGCGTGACGAGATGCAGGCGATCCGCGACCGGCTGCCCCAGGCCGAGCGCAGCCTTGCGCTTGCGCTGCTCCCCCGCGACGCCGCCGATGAGCGCGCGGCGATGCTCGAAATCCGCGCGGGCGTGGGCGGCGACGAAGCCGCGCTGTTCGCGGGCGACCTGTTCCGCATGTACCAGCGCTATGCCGATCGCATGGGCTGGCGCGTCGAGCTGATCTCCGCCAGCGCATCGGATGCCGGCGGATACAAGGAAGTGATCGCCAGTGTCACCGGCGCGGGCGTGTTTGCCCGGCTCAAGTTCGAAAGCGGCGCGCACCGCGTCCAGCGCGTCCCCGCGACCGAGGCGGGCGGGCGCATCCACACCTCTGCGGCGACCGTCGCCGTGCTGCCCGAGGCCGAGGAAGTCGATGTGAAGATCGACGACAAGGACCTGCGCATCGACATCTATCGCTCGTCCGGCCCCGGCGGCCAGTCGGTCAACACCACCGACAGCGCGGTGCGGATCGTCCATATCCCGACCGGCCTGACCGTGATCCAGCAGGACGAGAAGTCGCAGCACAAGAACAAGGCCAAGGCGCTCAAGGTCCTGCGCACGCGGCTGTACGAAATGGAACGCGAGCGGCTCCATGCCGAGCGTGCCGGCGCGCGCCAGTCGATGGTCGGATCGGGCGACCGGTCGGAGCGCATCCGCACCTATAATTTCCCGCAGGGCCGGGTGACCGATCACCGCATCAACCTGACCCTCCACCGTCTGCCGGAAATTCTGGAGGGTGAAATGGACGAGCTGATCGGCGCGCTGATCTCGCAGGACGAGGCCGACCGGCTTGCGCAGCTGGATGGGTGAGATCCTCCCCGGAACGGGGAGGGGGACCGCGCGCGAAGTGCGGGGTGGAGGGGGAGCGCCACAAGCGGCTTCCTCTGCGGCAAATCCCCTCCCGCATGCGGGAGGGGGCAGGGGGAGGGCCCCCGGCCTCCAGATCGGGTGTCGCCTGTCGTGAGCGAGGGCCTGCCCCCCAACCCCCTCCCGCAAGCGGTAGGGGGAGTGCGCGCAGCCCTTGTCGCCGCCACCACTGCGCTCGCCCCCACGTCCGACACCCCTCGCCTCGACGCCGAGCTGCTGATGGCGCACGCGCTGGGCATCACGCGCAACGACCTGCTGCTCCGCCATCTCGACGCGCCCGAGCCCGCGGGTTTCGCCGCGCTGCTCGACCGGCGTCTCGCCCATGAGCCGATCGCCTATATCACCGGCACCCGCGCTTTCTGGACGATCGACCTGGCCGTCGGCCCCGGCGCGCTGGTGCCGCGTGCGGACAGCGAGACGCTGATCGAGGCGGCGGTCGCGCATTTCGGGGCGCGGTCGCCGGCGCGCATCCTCGATCTCGGCACCGGGCCGGGCACGTTGCTGCTCGCCGCGCTCGACCAGTGGCCGCAGGCGAGCGGCCTCGGCATCGACGCGTCGGACGCCGCGCTCGGCTATGCGCGCGCCAATGCCGATCGGCTGGGGATGGCGGCGCGCGCCGACTTCCGGCTGGGCGATTGGGCGGCGGATATTGCCGAGCGTTTCGATCTGATCCTCGCCAACCCGCCCTATATCGGGACAGGCGAAGACCTGCCCGCCGAAGTGCGCGACCATGAGCCGGCAAGCGCGCTGTTCGCGGGCGCCGACGGGCTCGACGACTATCGCCGGATCGTCCCGCAACTGCGCGGAGTGCTGGCGGAAGGGGGCTGCGCAGTGCTCGAGATCGGCTGGACCCAGGGCGAGGCGGTTTCTGCACTTGCTTTGGAACAGGGGCTGGCGCCAACCGTCTATAAGGACTTGGGGGGGCGTCCCCGCGCGGTGTTTCTGACTTGAATGCAGGGGCCGGCACCACATATTCCGCTTGGAGATTGGTGCGGCTCGGGCTAAGAACGGCACCGGGGCAAGGCACCTTCAACCAAGTTGTTGAAATAAAGGGCTTCGGTCCACTCCAGGTCATGTGCGCCACTGCAGTCCGGTGGCCTATGGCAGACGGGATGCGCCGGTCGGCGCGCCCCGCAAATGTAACTCGCATCCGGGACCCTCGATGAATCGACGGACGGCCTAGGTAAGACAGGACACAGAGACCTTGATGAACAATCGTCAGGCAAACGGCCGCCGTCGCGGCCGTGGCGGCCAGCAGCAGCGCCAGGGCGGAAACCCGGGCCAGCAGGGCAACGGAAACCGGATCGACAATCGTGCACGCGGCAATGCCGCCCAGTTGCTCGAGAAGTACAAGAACCTCGCCCGCGACGCGCAGATGCAGGGGGATCGGGTCAACGCCGAATATTACCTCCAGTTCGCCGATCATTACTTCCGCGTGCTGAGCGAAACCCGCTCGCGCTTCGAAGAACAGAATCCGAACCAGAACCAGGGCCGTCGCCCCAGCAACGACATTGACAGCGACGACGACGACTTCGATTTCGAAGCCGACGGCAACCGCAACGACGACCAGTCGCAGCAGCGCGAAGAGCCGCGCCAGCAGCAGCGCGAAGCCCGCGAACCGCGCGAACAGTCGCGCCGTGAGCCGCGCGAGGGTCGTGAGCCGCGCCAGGATCGCGAGCCCCGCCAGGATCGGGAGCCCCGACAGGATCGCGAACCGCGTCAGGATCGTGAGCCCCGTCAGGACCGCGAAGCGCGCGAGCCGCGCCAGGACCGCGAGCCGCGCCGCAACGGCTACGTCAATGGCGACACCAACGGCGCCGCGCACACCAGCGCCCCGGCCGCCGAGGCAGAGGCTTCGGTCCCCGTCGATGCGCAGGAAGCGCCCCGTCCGCGCGCCCGCACGCGCACCCGTCGCGCCGAAGCCCCGGTCGAGGCCGAAGCGTCCGCCGGTATCGACGTCGCGATCCTTCCACCGGCATTCGGTGTCGAAGCCACTGCCGATGCGGAGGGCGATGACGCGCCGAAGAAGCCGCGCCGCCGCCGCGTTGCCAAGAGCGACGACGCCGAGGTCACGGCCTGAAATTCACGCGGGTCATTTGGACCTAGCTTTGTAATATCAAGCTGCTAGCATCCTCTCCCAAGGTCATTGGGGGAGGATGCTTTGCGTTGGACGGCTCTATGGATCGCGGCCCTGCCGGTCGCCGCCCACGCCCAGACCGCCGCGGTGCCGGCGCCCGATCAGACTGCGCAGGGCGATGTCGCGGTCACCATCTACCAGAACGGCCAGTCGCTGGTGCAGGACGTGCGCCAGCTCGACCTGAGCGCCGGTCGCACCCGCCAGGAATTTCCCGACGTATCGGCGCAGATCCGCTCGGAGACCGTCACGCTGTCCGGCCCCGGCATCGGCATTGTCGAACAGAATTTCGACTATGACCTGCTGACGCCGCGCAAGCTGATGGAAAAGGCGGTCGGTTCGGTCGTCACGATTGTGCGCACCAATCCCGCGACGGGCGCCGAGACGCGCGAACAGGCGCGGGTGCTGGCGGCCAATGGCGGCATCGTCCTCCAGATCGGCAGCCGGATCGAAGTGCTGCGCGACGACGGGCTGCCGGTGCGCGTGATCTTCGACAAGGTGCCGGAGAATCTGCGCGCGCGCCCGACGCTGTCGGTCACGCTCCAGGTCGCCCGCGCCGGGCGCGTGCCCGCGACGCTGACCTATCTGACCCCCGGCCTTGGCTGGACCAGCGACTATGTGACGCTGTTCGATGAGGCGAAGGGCACCATCGACATGCAGGGCTGGGTGACGCTCACCAACAGCACCGGCACCGATTTCCGCAACGCCGATGTGCTGCTGGTGGCCGGCAGGACGGCCGGTCCCCGGACACCGAGAGTGGATTTCAGTGATGCCACGATCGAGCAGGCCGGCACCGAAAGCGGCACGCGCGAACGGCTGGGCGATTATTATCTCTATCCGCTCGCCGCCCGCACCACGATCGCCAATGCCCAGCAGAAGCAGGTCAGCTTCCTCGACGTGAAGGGCGCTGCGGCGCGCAAGGCGTATGAGTGGAGCAATGGCTGGCTGGGCACGCAATCCGATCCGCGCAGCGCATCGACCGTGCTCAAATTCTCGACGTCGCGCGAAGGCGGGCTGGGCGACCAGCTGCCGTCCGGCACGATCCGCGTGTACATGCGCGACGCGCGCGGCGACCCGCAGTTCATCGGCGAGAGCCGAGTCGATGCAGCCCCGATGGGATCGGCGATGGCGATCCGCACGGGCGACGCGTTCGACGTGAAGGGCACGGCAACCGTGGTCGAGCGCAAGCGGCTGTCGTCGACGCGCTGGCAGACCACGATGCGCTACGACTTCACCAATGCCCGCCCCGCCGAAGTGACCGTGGACCTCGCCCAGAACGGGCTGTGGGGCGATGCGCGCATCACCGAACAGAGCCTGACGGGAACCCGCGTCTCGGCCGAACGCATGGAGTGGAAAGTGCCGGTGCCCGCCAATGGCAAGGCATCGGTGACAATAGTGTTCGATACCCGCTACTGATCCGATGCGCCGCATCGCCTCCCTTCTCGGCCTGGTGTTCGCCGCGTCGTCCGCGAGCGCGCAGGGGCTGGTCGAATCGCCCGCGCCGGATTCGGTATCGGTAACGGTGTATCGCGCCACCGAGGCCAATGCCGAAAGACGGCGGCGATACGGGCAATGGCCCGACGGCTATGCGCTGATCACCGAGGTCCGCACGATCCGGCTGCCGGCGGGCGAATCGGTCATCCGCTTCGTCGGCGTGTCCGAAGGGATGATGCCCGAAACCGCGATCGTCACCGGGCTGCCGCGCGGCGTGGGCGAGAAGAATCGCGACGCGCGGCTGCTCTCGCCCGCCGCACTGATCGACGCGTATCTCAAGCGCCGCGTGACTATCCGCCGCACCGATCGCGCGACGGGGAAGGTCCGCGAGGGCGAGGCCGTGATCCAGTCCGGCCCCGGCGGCGGCGTGGTGCTGACCACCGACGAGGGGGTGGAGGCGCTGGGCTGTTCGGGGCTGCCCCAGGCGCCGGTCTATCCCGGCATTCCCGCCGATCTCTCCGCCAAGCCGACGCTGTCGGTCACGACCAACAGCGCGGCGGCGACGACCGTGACCGTCCAGCTTTCCTATCTGGCGCAGGGGTTCGACTGGTCGGCGCACTATGTCGCGCGCGTGGCCGAGGATGGCGAGAGCTTCAGCCTGTTCGCCTGGCTCACGCTGGTCAATGCGGGCGGGCAGGGGTTCGATCAGGCGCACACCAGCGCGGTTGCCGGCGCGCCGAACAAGGAGGCGGCGGCGCGCCTGCCGCAGGGGCTGCTGCCGGAACTGCACCTGCAATGCTGGCCGATGGATACGACGAGCACGCCGGGCGAGCCGCCCGCGCCGCCGGCACCGCCTGCGCCCGTCTTGCCGATCGTGCTGGCGCGGGCGGAGGACATCGTCGTCACCGGCTCGCGAATGGGAATGATGGCGCCCGCCCCCGTCATGGTCGCGCAGCAGGAGGATCTGGGCGACCTCAAACTCTATCGCATTCCCGAACCCGTCACCGTCGCCGCGCGCAGCACCAAACAGGTGGCGATGATCGACCGCCCCCGCGTCACCTTCGCGCGCATCTACAAGGGCGCGTTCGAGCCCACCGAGCTCGACGACGAGCCCGAGAGCGTCGAGGCCGCGCGCGTGCTGCGCACCGAGAATCGCGAGGGGCAGGGGCTGGGCCTGCCGCTCCCCGCCGGCGGCGTCGCGATCTTCGAGGAGGGGCGCGGCGAATCGCTGCTGGTCGGCGAGAGCGCCCTGACGGATCGCGCGATCGGGGAGGAAGTCGAACTCGAAACGGGCACCAGCACCGATGTCCGCTACACCGTCACCGCGCTGCCCCGTTCGACGCGCCGCCATCCCTATGCCGTGGAAGTGACCAACGCCCGGTCGACGCCCGAGGTCTTCGAGCTGCCCATCCCCTATGTGCTGGCCAAGACCAGCGCGAAGCTGGTCGAGCGCAAGGGCATCAAGACCTGGCGCGCTACCGTCCCGGCCAATGGCAGCGCGCGGCTTACGTTCGTGCTGAAGGTCGACCGTTAGTCGAGATCCACTTCGTCCTTCAGCAGATCCTCGACCTCGGCATCGCGCCCCGATCCCGAGCTGAGGAACATCAGCCCCATCAGCGCGGCGGCCAGCATCACCGTGAGGAAAACGCCAAGGAAAGTGGCGATCGCAGTGACGAGGTACAGCTCACCCATCGACCAGTAGAGCGCGCCTTCCGCCAGCAACGCGGCCAGCATCGCGACTCCGCTCATCCACCACAGGATGCGGCGAAACCGGCCCCACGCAAAGGCGGCGTAGTCGGGGTCATCCAGGCTGTGGCGCGGCCCATCCATCGCTTTCCTTTGCAGGCGAATCGTGGGAGACTCAACCGCCTAGACCCACAGAAGAGGAGACGGGCGATGACCATCGCGGCAATCCTGGGCGGCAAGGGCGGAGAGGTGGTTTCGATCTTTGGCGATCGCACCGTGGCCGATGCCGTGGCGTTACTGGCGGAACGACGGATCGGGGCGGTTCCGGTAATGGAAGGCGACGCGATCGCGGGCGTCTTTTCCGAACGCGACGTAGTCTATTGTCTGAAGAGTCACGGTCCCGCGGCGCTCGACTTGTCGGTGGCACAGGTGATGACGGCGCCTGCGATCACCGTCACTCCCGACGAAAGCGTGCTCGGCGCGCTGGCGCTGATGACGCGGCGGCGCATCCGCCACCTGCCCGTGGTGCAGGACGGCCGCTGTGTCGGCTTCGTGTCGATCGGCGATCTGGTGAAGTATCGGATCGAGCGGATCGAGGCTGAGGCGGAGGCGATGCGCAGCTATATCCAGGCGGTCTAACCCGCCCGGTTGCGCACCATCGCGACGATCGCGGCCACCATCGGGCGTGCGAACACCATCAGCCACCCGGCATAAGTGAGCGCGCCCGTGGCGACGAGAATCGCGAGCCGAACGACGGGCGGCAGCGGCGGCAGCACCTGGTCCGCCAACATGACTGCGCCCGCCATAACGCTCGCCGCCACCAGCGGCGGTGCGAGGGCTTCGGCAAGCGTGCGCAGCCGCACGCCGATCACCGGCAGCGTGCGCCAGGTCGAAATCGCGAGATAGACCGGATAGGCGACGAACCATGCTGCGATCAGCCCCGGCAATCCCCAATGGACGCCGACGCCAAAGGCGACCGGCAACAGCAGCGCGCCGGTTGCGCCGTTCCACGCGCTGATCCCCGGGCGCCCGCGCGCGTCGCTCGCCGGCGCATACAGCACCTGCAGCGTCATCATCGGCATCGCGAGGGCCAGCCATTGCACCACCGGCGCGGCCTCGCGCCATTTGGGGCCCAGCACGACTTCGACCAGCGGATAGGCCGTCACCGCCAGCCCGAAATAAAAGGGGAGGGCCGCGACCATGATCAGCCGCACCGAACTGACGAACGCCGCCGCCACCGCCGCCGGATCGTCCTTGAGCTTCGCATAGGCGGAGAAGGCGACTTCGTTCAGCGGCGGCACGAACTTGGATACGAAGATCTGGGTGAGGAACAGGCTGGTCGTGTAGATGCCCAGTGTGTGCGGATCGAACAGCCGGCCCGCGATGAACACATCCGCCTGGCTCTGCAGGAACCAGAAGATCTGCCCCGTGGCCATCACCCCGCCATAGCGCGCGATGTCGCCGGCGCCGCGAAAGTCGAAGCTCGGCCACATCAGCGATCGCGCGGCCCAGGTCATGCCGATGGCGCGCACGCCGAACAGCGCGATCGGCGCGGCGACCAGCGCCCACACGCCCCATCCCAGGAAAGCCCCGGCCAGCGCAGTGACCGCGCCGGCAATGCCCGAGGCGAAGTTCACCTGTGCCTGCCGCCGGAAATCCATCGCGCGTGCGAGCAGTGCATAGGGCAGGGCAATGAACGGCGTCGCGAGGTACAGCAGCGCCTGCACGCGCAGCAGGTCGGCGACCATGGGCTGCCGGTAATAGGCTGCGGCGAACGGCGCGCAGGCAAACTGCGCGGCACCGAGACCCAGGTTGAGGAGGATCAGCATCCCGAACAGTTGGCGTTGCGCGTGCCGGCTGGCGTCGCCGCGCTGAATCAGGGCGCTCGCCAGCCCATAGCCGTTGAGCATGTTCAGCAGGACGAGCACCACCTGCGTCATGGCGAACAGGCCATAGTCCGAAGGGCTCAGCACGCGGATGACGACGAACGTCGACGCCCAGGTGAGCATCTGGCCCAGGATCTGGGTGCCCGAACGCCAGATTACCGCGCTGCGGACCTGGTTCCGCAACGATTCGGACGACTGATTCGGGGGGATTGGGCTTGATTCGGTCACTAACCCACAATGCCGGGCATCCATTGAGATCGCGTAAAGCACGGTTTTCCGCCGTTTTCGGGGTCTGTTTCGAAAAAAAGACAGAAAGTTCCAAAACGCTGTTGACCGAATCAAAAGCCCCGCATAGAAGCCACTTCACCGCAGCGGTGGCCCACACGGGACGCCAACGCGGTCACCGAAAAGCAGGCGCAGGCCCGCCCCGAGAAAAAGGGGAAAGGGAAGGCGTCGGCGTTTTGCGCTCTTTGACATTGTGATTTAGATGAAGGGACATGTGGGCGGCGGCTCCGGTTCTCAACGGCCTCAAGGCGTTTGGGATATCGGTTAAAGCTAAGCTGCTCTTACATGTCTTTCACGTTTCCATACGTAATTGATTTTGTGCAGAGCGGCTCCTTGAGATGCTGGTTTGGCTGGGGAATTCCACCTCGGTTGGATTGGACATAAACTTGAGAGTTTGATCATGGCTCAGAATGAACGCTGGCGGCATGCCTAACACATGCAAGTCGAACGAAGGCTTCGGCCTTAGTGGCGCACGGGTGCGTAACGCGTGGGAATCTGCCCTTGGGTTCGGAATAACAGTGAGAAATTACTGCTAATACCGGATAATGTCTTCGGACCAAAGATTTATTGCCCAAGGATGAGCCCGCGTAGGATTAGCTAGTTGGTGTGGTAAAAGCGCACCAAGGCGACGATCCTTAGCTGGTCTGAGAGGATGATCAGCCACACTGGGACTGAGACACGGCCCAGACTCCTACGGGAGGCAGCAGTGGGGAATATTGGACAATGGGCGAAAGCCTGATCCAGCAATGCCGCGTGAGTGATGAAGGCCTTAGGGTTGTAAAGCTCTTTTACCCGGGATGATAATGACAGTACCGGGAGAATAAGCCCCGGCTAACTCCGTGCCAGCAGCCGCGGTAATACGGAGGGGGCTAGCGTTATTCGGAATTACTGGGCGTAAAGCGCACGTAGGCGGCTTTGTAAGTTAGAGGT